>NZ_JAPFRE010000016.1:222076-224598 GCF_026183735.1 Alteromonas sp. ASW11-130
AAGGAGGTGGTGGACGCTACTGGGCTTGAACCAGTGACCCCCGCCTTGTAAGGGCGGTGCTCTCCCAACTGAGCTAAGCGTCCTTTAAATTCTTATTACACAATGAAAATATGTGAATGTCTGTCATGGTTAACAAAAAGTCTGTTAAACCTATTACATCTCTGCTCACATTATAAAGTGGTGGACGCTACTGGGCTTGAACCAGTGACCCCCGCCTTGTAAGGGCGGTGCTCTCCCAACTGAGCTAAGCGTCCGTCTTGTGTAATCTGCCTGCCGTGCTTGGCAAGTGGAGCGGTATTATAGTGAGGCGATGAAAACTGTCAACAGCTAATTTATAAATAAATGTTTGTTTGGTTGAAAAATATGCACTTGTTCTTTTTGTAAACGAAACAGTAAAGAAAATAACCAGGGTGGTTTTTCCAATCCTTTTAGGCTGGTAAAATGTATGGATATTTTTATTAACTCATTAGAGACATTTCATGACGGTGGTTACACGATTTGCACCTAGCCCCACAGGCTATCTTCACGTTGGCGGAGCTCGTACCGCTTTATATTCATGGCTTTACGCAAAAAATACAGGTGGTGAATTTGTACTGCGTATAGAAGATACCGATATTGAACGCTCCACTGAAGAAGCAAAGCAGGCAATTTTGGATGGTATGCAGTGGTTGGGGTTAACCTGGGATCAAGGCCCTGTATATCAAACACATCGTTTTGAACGGTACAAAGAACTTATCGCAAAAATGCTTGATGAAGGAAAAGCCTATAAATGTTTTATGTCGGCCAATGAGCTGGACGAAATCCGGGAGCAGCAGAAACTACGCGGCGAAAAACCTCGATACCCTGGTACATGGCGAGAGCGAAATGATCATCCAGAAGATCAATCGTATGTTATCCGCTTTAAGAACCCTCTTGAAGGTAAGGTCGTAATTAATGACCACATCCGTGGCAAAATAGAAATTGATAACCGCGAATTGGATGATTTAATTATTCAACGCTCTGATGGCACGCCCACCTATAATTTCTGCGTCGTGGTCGATGATTGGGATATGGGGATTACCCACGTTGTTCGTGGCGAAGATCATATTAACAATACCCCGCGTCAAATTAATATTTTAGAAGCGCTCGGTGCGCCTATACCTGAGTATGCCCATGTCTCTATGATTTTAGGTGACGATGGTAAAAAACTATCTAAACGGCATGGTGCGGTAGGGGTGATGCAATATCGAGATGATGGTTTTTTACCGCAGGCACTGCTCAATTATCTGGTTAGGTTAGGGTGGTCTCACGGCGATCAGGAAATATTTTCACTCGATGAAATGATTGAACACTTTAGCTTAGATGCGATAGGGCAGTCAGCTTCAGCGTTTAATACTGAAAAACTTATTTGGTTAAACCAACACTATATTAAAACGCTTCCTGCTAGTGAAGTTGCCACGCATGCAAAGTGGCATTTTGATAAGATGGGTATCGACTTATCAACGGGGCCAGAGCTTGAAAAGGTTATTGCGATACAGGCTGATCGAGTGAAAACATTGAAAGAGTTAGCGCAAATCAGTACCTATTTCTATACTGACTTTGAAGAATTTGATGCAAACGCTGCTAAGAAGCACTTACGAGTAGTAGCGAAAGAACCATTAGAAAAAGTTAAAGAAAAACTATTGGCGGTTGAAAATTGGGAGCCTGAAGCAATTCAGCACGCTATCCATGCTACCGCGCAAGAATTAGAGGTGGGGATGGGTAAAGTCGGTATGCCTTTACGCGTAGCTGCAACTGGAAGCGGGAATTCTCCTTCTTTGGATATAACCTTGAATTTGCTTTCTCAAGACAAAGTTGCTGAGAGAATAGACAAAGCGCTTACTTTTATAGCAAACAGGGAAAATTCCTAAAAAAAAGCGTTGACAGCTCGGCTATCGATGCCTAGAATGCGCCCCGCTGTCACACAACTGACTTGTGTCACGTTGTAATGATACGGGGCCATAGCTCAGCTGGGAGAGCGCTTGCATGGCATGCAAGAGGTCGGCGGTTCGATCCCGCCTGGCTCCACCAAAAAATTTTAAATAAGATGAAGTTTTTATCTTATTAGGCCTGACAGAAAGTCTGTAGGGTAAAAAGGTCGCTCGGTTCTCCAGCTCGCCTTGCCTTACAGAAATTTGTCGCCGACAGGAAATCTAGTAAGTTGAATAATGACGCTCAGTTCGCTGGCTCACTTCGCCTTACAAAAAATCCGCGAAGTTTACTTCGCGAAGAAGATTTTTTGTCCCCTTCGTCTAGAGGCCTAGGACACCGCCCTTTCACGGCGGTAACAGGGGTTCGAATCCCCTAGGGGACGCCATATAACGGTGTCGCAGTCCGTAACTGCGAGTGATAACGAGTAAGAAAAGGTTGCTCTTATTTAAGCGCTCACCTCGCCTTACAAAAAATCCGCGAAGTTTACTTCGAGGTAACTGGCCTGACAGAAAGTCTGTAGGGTAAATAAGGTCGCTCGGTTCGCCAGCTCACCTTGCCTTACAGAAATTTGT
>NZ_JAPFRE010000016.1:224696-304556 GCF_026183735.1 Alteromonas sp. ASW11-130
GTAACTGGCCTGACAGAAAGTCTGTAGGGTAAATAAGGTCGCTCGGTTCGCCAGCTCACCTTGCCTTACAGAAATTTGTCGCCGACAGGAAATCTAGTAAGTTGAATAATGACGCTCAGTTCGCTGGCTCACTTCGCCTTACAAAAAATCCGCGAAGTATACTTCGCGGTAACTGGCCTGACAGAAAGTCTGTAGGGTAAAAAGGTCGCTCGGTTCGCCAGCTCACCTTGCCTTACAGAAATTTATCAACGCAACGCGTTGATGGGCAAAATTTCTGTCCCCTTCGTCTAGAGGCCTAGGACACCGCCCTTTCACGGCGGTAACAGGGGTTCGAATCCCCTAGGGGACGCCATATAACGGTGTCGCAGTCCGTAACTGCGAGTGATAACCAGTAAGAAAAGGTTGCTCTTATTTAAGGCTCACCTCGTATTACAAAAAATCCGCGAAGTTTACTTCGCGGTAACTGGCCTGACAGAAAGTCTGTAGGGTAAATAAGGTCGCTCGGTTCGCCAGCTCACCTTGCCTTACAGAAATTTATCAACGCAACGCGTTGCTGGGCAAAATTTCTGTCCCCTTCGTCTAGAGGCCTAGGACACCGCCCTTTCACGGCGGTAACAGGGGTTCGAATCCCCTAGGGGACGCCATATATAAAAAAACCAGCCTTCGGGCTGGTTTTTTTATGCGTTCTATTCAGGTTTAACAAATCTATGTTCAAAACTCTTTACTCAAGTTCACGCCCTTATGTCATACGCTATTTGCGTAAATGCGTAAACCACACATAGAAAGAGAAATGATTTTATAAAACTTGTGTTAATGAAGAATGTCACGGCCTTTTCGATCAATGAAACGGCTTGTAGTGCAAATACGTATTTTCCACGCGGTAACCAAGTCTTTAACGTTGTACTGTTACGTTTTTGCACAATTTAATTCCCCCCTTCCCGAAGAAGGCTTGTCGAAGCGTGAGATAAGTTTCCTTAATGTGAGCATCCATCATGGCTAATGGATATCGAGAAGCGTAAGAACTGCTAACATGTATGAAAGGTGATGCTACGTGGTTAGCGTGGTCTTGCAGCAACTGATAAACAAGAGCTGACATCGTTTGAGATGCGGTAAATGACGCCAGGACTATTTATTGGTAGCATAACGGGTTTAAAGTCCTCGTTAATTTCATAGGAACAGGAATGGAACAATATCCAATAGGGCGTCCCGGCGAACCTTGGTCAGATGAAGAAAAAAAGCAGTGGCGTGATTCACAGCAGATTAAGCGCAGTTACCAAGAAGAGGTTTTAGCAAAGATACCTAAGCAAAAAAGTGGTTTTTCAATCCATCAATACGGTGCGTTACCGTATGATGAGCGGAGATATCCGCTTTATGCTGTAGTCAGCGAAAAGTTAGATGAGAACAAATCAACCGTTCTGGTAACGGGGGGCGTGCATGGTTATGAAACCAGCGGCGTTCAGGGCGCACTCTTGTTTATCAATGAACACCTAAGCGCCTATGCTGAAGATTTCAACTTCATTATTGTACCGTGTATCAGTCCTTGGGGATACGAAACCATTAACCGATGGAATCCGCATGCGCTTGATCCTAATCGTTCGTTCATGCCCGACTCGCTCGCTTCTGAATCCGCCCAGGTAATGGCATTTATTGCAACACTTAATACGCCAATTAAAATGCATATCGATTTGCATGAAACAACAGATACAGATAACTCTGAATTCAGGCCCGCTTTAGCCGCCCGAGATGGGGTCATTCACGATGAGTGGGAAATTCCTGATGGCTTTTATACGGTGGCCGATACTAGAAACCCCCAATTAGATTTTCAAAAAGCGATCATCGAGAGTGTCAAACATATTACCCACATAGCCCCGTCCGATGCCAATGGTAAAATTATTGGTGCGGATACAGTATCTGAGGGTGTGATTTGTTATGACAAAAAGAAACTTTTTCTTTGTGGAGGCATGACCGAAGCTGAATACGTTACCACCACGGAAGTTTACCCCGACAGTCCGAAAACAACTGATGAAGAATGTAACCGTGCGCAGGTGGCTGCAATCGTCGGTGCACTTAACTACTTAAAAGAAACTAGTTCTTAACCTAACTGAAGGCTAGCTTCTCGCTGGCCTCTTCGTTTCAAATAATCGGATGGTAAGCTGTTCTGGGTCAATCCTCTATTTGTTGCCTGGTGACAGAATTGTACCGGCACCGCATGAGGCAGTTTTAGGGGCAATACCATGCTAAATATGTTTACCAATCCGGTTGTTCGGAAATCTTTATCAGGTATTTTCATAATATGTGGGATGATTGTTTATTAAGGATATATGTTTGTACGCAACAGCGCAGATCCTAATAAAAGATTACGCCTGATATGTTTAGTTGGTGTGTAGTTTTGTTAACTATCCACATACATTCTTGCCTCTGATTTCATATCCTCTTTTTCTGCTTTATTGTTGGTGTATTAATCGAATTTTGCTAAACTCCGCCGCGTTTTCCTCCACTGTTTCAAATGTATTCACCTATGAAAATTATGCTTGCGCCTATGGAAGGCGTTGTTGATCACTTGATGCGTGACATGCTAACTCGCGTAGGGGGATTCGATCTCTGTGTAACGGAATTTATTCGCGTAGTCGATCAGAAACTGCCTAAGCGCACCTTCATGAGGTTGTGTCCCGAATTAGCGTTTGGTGCTAAAACTCCCGCGGGCGTGCCAGTAAGAGTTCAGCTTTTAGGACAACATCCACAATGGTTGGCGGAAAATGCGCTTACAGCAGTGGAACTGGGTTCGCCTGGCATTGATTTAAATTTCGGTTGCCCAGCCAAAACGGTCAATAAAAGTAAAGGGGGAGCAGTGTTGCTTAAGGAAACGCAAACCCTATACGATATCGTAAAAAGCGTTAGGGATGCAGTACCTGCAGAGCTTCCTGTTACTGCAAAGATCCGCTTAGGTTATGAAGATAAGACGTTGGCAGTAGAAAATGCCGAAGCTATTGCGCAAGCCGGGGCGACGCACCTTGTGGTACATGCACGGACTAAAAAAGAAGGGTATAGACCTCCCGCTTATTGGGACTATATTGCCAAAATCAAAAAACGTATCGCCATCCCCGTAATTGCCAATGGCGAAATATGGAATGCAGCTGATGCTCGAAATTGCATTGAACAATCAGCGTGTACAGATTTAATGCTGGGTCGAGGGGCGCTGGCTATGCCCAACTTAGCTAATACCATTAAACAAAACGACAAACCGATGGCATGGGGCGAGGTAGCGGACTTGCTCATTTCCTATTCAGGTTATGAAATATTTGGAGACAAAGGTCGATATTATCCAAACCGAATTAAACAATGGTGCGGATACCTGCGAAGACAGTATCCACAAGCAGACGCTTTACTTAATCAAATCAAACGATTGAATGATGCACACGATATTGTAGCGGTGTTGGCCAGTCAGTCCTCGCAAGTGAATGTAGCTTAACCGCATTTGTAAACCATTAACTTGTTCGAATCCGCTTTATCAGCTAGGTTAGGTAGTTAACGTTTTGTTCTGCGCACTAAATTGCAGTAGAAAATTCAAGCCTCCCAAACAAATAGAGGAGGTGAATGTTAACTTAACTTTATGGAAAAACAATGCAGCGAGTACCTTCACGTCTGAGCCTGGCGGTGGCGTGTCTGTTTTCCTTGGCAGTAGCAGGGTGTGCCACTACTTCCAAGAAGGAACAGCAACCGAACAATAAAAAAATTTCTATTCATCCGAATCCATACCCAAGTACATACAAACCGATAGATGGACAGCCGACATTTATTACGAATGTCACTATTCTGACAGGCTCCGGCGAAAAGATTGAAAAGGGTTCAATCTATTTTGCGGATGGTAAAATTGTCGCGCTAGGAGCAAACATTGAGCAACCAGCCGATGTGCGGGTTATTGACGGAAGTGGAAAGTGGGTAACCCCAGGCATCATCGACACCCATAGTCATTTGGGCGTATATCCAAACCCTTCCACTCGGTCACATTCAGACGGCAATGAAATGGTTAATCCAGTCACGGCAGGTGTATGGGCTGAGCATGCTGTATGGCCGCAGGACCCAGGTTTCGGTCGAGCGTTAGCTGGTGGCGTCACATCCATGCAGATTCTTCCCGGTTCGGCTAACCTTTTTGGCGGACGCTCAGTAGTTCTCAAAAACGTGCCTAACCGCACAATGCAGGATATGAAATTTCCCGACGCGCCCCATGGTTTAAAAATGGCATGCGGAGAAAACCCCAAGCGGGTTTATGGTGAAAAAGGGGGCCCCATGACGCGGATGGGTAATGTCGCTGGATATCGTCAAGCTTGGTCTGACGCTCAGGATTACATCGCTAAATGGGAGCGCTACGAAAAGGAATTTGATGAAGGCAAAAACCCCAAACCACCTAAGCGTGACTTGAAGCTGGAAACCCTTGCAGGTGTCTTGAAGGGGGACATTTTAGTGCACATGCATTGCTATCGTGCGGATGAAATGACCACCATGATGGATGTTATGAAAGAGTTCAACTACAAGATAGGCACATTTCATCATGCGGTGGAGTCTTACAAAATTGCAGATAAGTTGAAACAGAACAATGTGTGCTCGGCAATGTGGGCAGATTGGTGGGGCTTTAAAATGGAAGCCTATGACGGTATACGAGAAAATATTTCTTTGGTACATCAAGCAGGGGCATGTGCAATCGTTCATTCAGACAGTGATTTAGGTATCCAACGATTGAATCAGGAAGCGGCAAAGGCTTGGTCTGATGGTAACCGTGCGGGTATCAATATTTCTCAAGCCGAAGCATGGCAATGGCTATCTGCTAATCCAGCGAAAGCGTTGGGTATTTACGCGCAGACGGGATCACTGGAAGCGGGTAAGAATGCAGATGTAGTGCTGTGGAGCGGCGATCCGTTCTCGACATATACACAAGCTGAAAAAGTTTACGTAGATGGTGGTTTGGCGTATGACAGAGCAAACCCTGAACAATGGCCCGTAAGTGATTTTGAGTTGGGTCAGGTAGGTGAAGGAGACAAAAAATGAAGTTAATGCTCAGTTTATTGACCGCAGCAGTCGTTTCAACCTCTGTGTTGGCTGAAAATATCGCTATTATCGGGGGCAAAGTGCATACCATGACAAAATTGGGAACACTGGATAAAGCGACAATTCTTATCAAAGACGGCAAAATCGCGCAAATTGACAAAGACCTGCGGGTTCCTGACAGCTATCGTAAAATTGATGCCACCGGTAAAGTTATTACCCCAGGATTTGTAGGTGCGTTAACAACGTTGGGATTAGTTGAAGTATCGATGTCTGCGGGAGTGGTTGACAGCTCGGTAGAAAAAGCGGGTGTAACTAAAACGGGAGCGGCATTAGACGTAAGTTATGCTTTAAACCCAGATTCCTCTCTAGTAAATATATCGCGTATTGAAGGCGTCACTTCAGCTGCGACTGCTATCTCAAGCGTTGATACCCTTTTCTATGGCCAAGGTGCGGTCATGTCTTTGGGGGACGACCCACTACTTAAAGCTCATGCATTTATGAAAGTAGATGTAGGAAGCGAAGGTGCAGAAGAATCCGGTGGTTCGCGCGCTGCCCTTTGGGTTGCCCTGGAGTCGGCGCTTGCTGAAGCGGCGTCAGTTGACGGTAAGTTAGATGCTAAAGATGATTGGCACGGTATGAATTCCCGAGCGGATGTCGCGGCATTAAAGAAAGTGTTAAATGGAAATATGCCGCTTTTCATGCAGGCTGATCGTGCTGCCGATATTCGTCAGGTAATTGCGTTTAAGCAACGCCATCCCGATATTAAAGTCGTCTTAGTGCATGGTGTAGAAGCATGGCGAGTAGCAGAGCAGCTAGCCGATAATAATATTCCTGTCATTATAGACCCTGAATTCAATTTACCTGGCGGATTTGACCAGCTTGGAGCTACTCTGGCTAATGCGGCCCGACTTGAAAAAGCAGGCGTCGTAGTAGCGATTGGTATGGACACGCATAATATTCGTCTTGCAGCGCAACATGCGGGTAACGCAGTGGCAAATGGTTTATCTCACGAAGCCGGATTGGCGAGTTTGACTTCAGCACCGGCGAAAATATTGGGGATGCAAGATACGATTGGTTCTATTTCCCAGGGGAAGCGAGCAGATATTGTTATTTGGAGCGGTGACCCCTTGGAGGTCACAGAAGCAGCTGAACAAGTGTTCGTGAATGGTGAGCCTATAAAAATGGAATCGAGACAGACGAAGTTGCGAGACCGCTACCTTTCTTCTCAAAAAACATCATACGCACACCCTCCTCAATACCTTCGACCTTAAGTGGAATTAGCGAAAAAATGGCCCATAACGGGCCATTTTTTATTCTGCTCAATTTGTGTTTAAAATATGCGGCGTAAGTTGTTTGTTCATGTATTCAGCAATCATGGGTTGAGCCGCTTTATTAGGGTGGATGCCATCTCGCTGCATCAAACTGTCTTTCGTTGCTACATCTTGTAAAAAGAAAGGGATAAGTGTGATTTGCTGTTCTTCGGCTACAGTTTCAAAACTATCTGAAAACAAGGACTGATACTTACGCCCATAATTAGTTGGGATCTCCATATCCTGTAATAACACAGCAATTTCGGCTTGTTTAGCTAGACTAACCATTTTATGTAAATTCCTTCGCATCTTTGTCACTGGATGACCTTGCAATCCGTCATTACCCCCCAATTCTATAAGCAGATGACTCGGTCTATGTTGTTCCAATAAACGCGGTAAACGAGCCAGACCACCATCAGTGGTTTCGCCACTGATCGCAGCATTCACTACTTCAATCTGAACCGACTCGTCTTTCCAGATATTTTGTAACAAACTAACCCAGCCTTCATGTTGCTTTAACCCATAAGCTGCGCTTAGGCTATCACCTAGAATAAGTAACTTTGGTTTTTGTGGGTTTTCATTTTCTGTAGTGGCATGTAAATGATCTGAAAAGACCAGTAGCGGTAACAAAAATAACAGGAAAGTAATTTGAATATGGCGATGACTTTGAAAGACCAACACGACAGCAACAACTCCTCAATAATTAGAACCAGCGAGATTACTAAAACGGTTAATACGAGTGAAGGACATTTGCAGATTCTTCAACCAATTTCTTTTCAGGTCAAGCCCGGTGAGTCGATTGCCATTGTGGGTGCGTCAGGCTCCGGTAAATCTACTTTATTAAGCTTACTCGCGGGATTGGACGAGGTTAGTACAGGTGAAATATGGCTTGATAATGTGTCATTACACGATTTAGATGAAGAGGGGCGGGCGCAACTACGAGGTGCCAAGGTTGGCTTTATCTTCCAGAGTTTTATGTTAGTGCAAAGTTTGACGGCGTTGGAAAATATCATGTTACCTGCGGAAATTACGGGTCTAAGCGACCCTTCCGGCAGAGCAAAAGAAATCCTGGCGCAAGTAGGTTTAGCCCATCGAGCCCATCACTATCCTAATCAGTTATCCGGCGGCGAGCAACAACGCGTTGCTATTGCCCGCGCATTCATCGGTCAGCCCAAAATTCTTTTTGCTGATGAACCCACAGGAAACCTTGATGCGGTAAATAGTCACAAAATAGAAGACCTGTTGTTTAACTTAAATCAGGAGCAAGGTACTACGCTGGTATTAGTTACCCACGATGAGACTCTTGCCGCAAAGTGTGATCGACAATTGGTCATGCAAGCAGGTGCATTAACTGAAAAAAAAAGTCAGACGTCCAACTATTCTCGTGAGGCAAGCTAAATGAATATGGTGTTAAATTTAGCTTGGCGCTTGTTTAAACACGAGGCGCGGCGAGGCGAGTTAACTATTATTTTGCTTGCCATCGTGTTATCAGTCAGCGCTGTTTTATCCCTCTCCCTATTTAGCGAACGTTTGCAAAGTGCGCTTACCGATAAGTCAGCGGAATTTTTGGCTGCGGACGCGCAAATTCGCTCTAGCGACCCCATTCCCGAGGAATGGTTTGCACGCGCATTAGCCGAAGATTTGAAAATCTCGCGAAAGTTACGAGCCCGTTCGATGGTGTTTGGTGGCGAGAATATGTCTTTGATAGATTTAAGAGCGGTAAGCGATAACTATCCGCTAAAGGGCACTATAACTGTCAGTGATCAGCCATTTGGAGTAGAAAAAGATACGCAGAGAGTACCTCCGCAGGGCCACGCTTGGCTGGATTCACGTTTATTTCAACTATTGGGAATCAAGCTTGGCGATGTAGTTGAAATTGGTGACGCTCAATTCATCGTAGATAAAGTATTGGGAGGGATCCCCGACGCAGGTTTTAATGTGTTTGCGACCGATCCCTTGTTGCTAGTGAACATAGCTGACGTTCCTGCAATGAAAATAACGGGACCAGGCAGTCGCGTTGGGTACCGCGGTTACTTTACTGGCGAGACAAGCGCGATCAATAGCTTTTATGATTGGTTGCAACCGCAATTAAATGACGATGTACATGGCTGGAGCACAATCAAAGATGATGAGTCGCCAGTAGGGCGCTCAGTGGCCACCGCGGAACGGTATTTCTTACTCGCCAGCCTGTTAGCTATTGTTCTTGCCGCAGTGTCGATCGCCGTGGCAGCCCAGCGTTATAGTCAACGACATTTTGATCCTGTCGCTATCATGAAAACATTAGGCGCTACACAAAATATGATCAGACGGGTGTATACCCTGCAAATTTGCTTTATTACTGTGGTAGGTATTGCGGTAGGTATTGCTTTTGGCATCGCGATACAACAATTGGTGGTGATGCTGCTGGCCGACAAAGTAGAAGTCTCCCTTACGGTTTGGCATTGGCGGCCTTTATTGATTGCTGTGTTTACAGGAGCTGTGTGCGCCATTTTATTTTCTTTGTATCCCCTAATGCGCCTGTTTTCTGTGCCACCGTTACGCGTATTACGGCGCGATATGGACTCTGGATTAAGCTCACGTACATTGCAGTTTGGTGCTGCAGGAGGCGCTGTTTTCCTGCTAATGTGGATTTACAGTCAGGATCTAAAAATTAGTGCGATCTTATTTATCTCGGGCATTGTGCTGGTTTTAAGTTTACTGGTCGTCACCTTCGGATTGATATGGTTAGGCCGCAAACTAGGTGTCGGGCGAATAGGCCCGTGGCAGTTGGCATGGGCGCGTATCCGACGCAGAGCGATGGATAACAGCGTTCAGCTTATAAGTTTTTCTATAACTATTATGCTGTTGTTGGTGGTGCTAGTGATGCGCAATGATATGGTAGCGCAGTGGCGGGCGCAACTACCCGAAGGCACGCCAAACTATTTTATGTCGAACATTACTACCCAGCAAAAGGATAATTTAGAGCAACATTTCGCTGATAAGGAGGTAAACGTAGAGTCGTTTTACCCTGTTGTTCGAGGAAGATTTGTAGCGGTAAATGATGAGCAAGTTAATACCCGTGTGAGTAAAGAAGACGAACAACCCTCGGAGGGCAGAGACGGCTTAGGTCGAGAAGCCAATCTCACCTGGAGCAATAAGCTACAAAATGGAAATGAAGTCAGTGAAGGCGTATGGCACGGTTCCAATTCTATGCAGGCTGTCGATGGGATTTATCCCGTTTCAGTAGAATCTGAAATCGCCAAAAGGTTGGATATTGAGATGGGTGACATACTCACGTTCAATATCGGCAGTGAGATCGTTAAAAGTCGTGTTACCAGTCTTCGCGAAGTAAATTGGCAAACTATGCAACCTAACTTCTTTTTTATTCTGCATCCGAAGGCAATGGCTGCTTTCGAACCCACATACATAACCAGCTTCTTCTTAGAAGCGGATCGGAAAGCGGATATTACTGGTTTGATGCACCCATTTCCGTCAGTCACCCTATTTGATGTGGACGCCAGTATCAATCAACTAAGGGATATCGTCGATCAAGTCTCTGTCGCCGTAGAGTTTATTCTGATTTTAGTGTTAGCCGCAGGCTCGCTGGTACTGATCGCGCAAGTGCAGGCTAGTATGGACGAACGCCAACAGGAACTGGCCATACTTCGAACGTTGGGTGCCAAAGGCAGGCTTATACGATTAAGCGTCATTTATGAATTTGTAATCATTGGTTTGGTTGCAGGTTTCATGGCTGCATTGGCAAACGAGTTAAGTCTTTATATGCTACAAACCCAGGTTTTTCAGATGGACGCTCGGATTCATCTTGAGTATTGGCTACTCGCACCTATCGCAGGGGCATTAGTGGTAGGAATATTAGGCGCGGTAGGCTGTTGGCGATTATTAACTCTCAATACTACAACGTTATTGCGACGGATGGTGTAACCCCTGGTTAGTTATTGGTAATTATAGTGCAGGCGTAAAGCTGAACTCCGCTCACATTAGTGAGGTGAGTGCTCGGTTGACCACCTTTTTTAAACAACAAAATCCGGTATCAGGTAACGGGTATCGGATTTTCTATAAACCTTGTGAAGGCGTTTGGCCCTTCCGCATTTTACGTTTTTTTGAGACCTTAATATCCCTGACTTCTTGTTTAATCTTCTCCCGCCCGCGTGAATACTGGGGGCGTTTACTGAACCTTGTGTCTTTACGAGACCTGCAAGAAAGTCGCAGTTTTAAACGATGTAGTGGTTAATTATCAATACATAAATATATCGTCAGAAAAAGCCATTGATCAGCCTAGTGCGCTTTGCTCGGTAAAGGGGAGGTGGGGTTACCGTTCATAAAGTTTTGCGGGCAAGGGTAAAGCAAACTTCAGATTTTTTCGTATGAAATAGGCAAGGGTGGAAATTTTTTGCTAGTCAATGGCGTGTGTTGGCCGATTGCGTAACCATTTGATAACTATCGCTAATTTAGTGAAGTCTAATCAGTTTTAGTAAAATTGTTTTCAATAAGTTTGTGGCTTATTCTATGCGACTAGCTAGTCAACTGCGTAAAATAATAAGGTTATCGGAAACGATTCATGTTGATGACTCTGAACGATCAGGGGATAGACGCTACTCAAGAGCACACACTAGATTCTACACGCTACATTCTCGTTTCGGAATCGGCATTTGATTCGTCTTAAGCTGGTTTATTTTCGCTTAACTTTGCTTCGCTACACCTTGCTAAAGTAGACTGGTTAAAATTTCGAACACGTTGGAGCAGAATAAGTACCTATCATCGTGAAAAACCATTGCAGAGGAAGTTATTCACGTTTTTAATGCGATTCAAGAATAAATACGCCTAACCCGCATGCCTCAGCCACGAACACACGTATTAACGCGTGCAATGAAGCAGCCAAGCCCTTTATTAAAATAATCAATGAAAACCTATCACATAGTGTCGACGACTGTAGACCCTATTCGAGGTGGGGTGAATGGGGTAGGTAAGGTACGGTGCAGTGGTTTGAAAGAAGGTAAACCCATCGTCTATTGAAGCAAACCCAATACATAAAACTAAAATAAAAAGAACTTTCCACCTAAAAGAACAACGCCAGTCAGTGTAACTGACTGGCGTTAGGCGTTAAGCCACTCTTTTACTTCTATTCACAGCATAGGATTTTAGTGGGCAAAGTAATCATCTACTTCACGTTCAGCCTCGTCTTTGCTTTTACCATAGTGTTGCTGGAGCTTGCCTACGAGTTCAGTGCGCTTGCCATCGATGCGATCGAGGTCGTCGTTGGTCAATTTACCCCACTGTTGCTGAACTTTACCTTTCATTTCATTCCAATTACCTTCAATACGATCATTATTCATAATCTATCTCCTTGTAGATAGCAGTAAAAAAACCATTTTGGAAATGGTGCTAACGATTTTGCAAAGCGCATACCAAGCTGAAAGTTGTCGATACATTAGCTATGTAAATGAAAAAGAAAGGATATTTAGTTATACCACCAAGGAGTTAGTTATCCTAGACGCCCCGCATCAAGTAATAATTTCATATCTATGTAAAGGGTTAGCCATATAGATTGTCTAATGCGCTATCGAGAGACTGATACTTAAACTCAAACCCTTGCGACAATAATCGGGAAGGTAATACCCGCTGACCGGTAAGTAGTAAGTCAGAGGTTTCGCCTAACATTGTTTTCAACACAAAAGCAGGAACGGTAAAAAGGTTAGGTCGGTGCAAGGTGTGCGCGAGTTGTTTGGAGAATTCCGCATTGCTCACGGGGTGGGGGGAGGTTAAATTATAGGGACCCTCACAGTTTTCATTTGTCAGCAAATATAAAATAGCGGCTACTTCGTCATCAATATGTATCCATGACATTATTTGTTCACCGTCTCCTAATTTGCCCCCCATTCCCAGTTTAAATGGCAGCGCCATTTTTCCTAATGCACCTTCTCCCTTGGCAAGGACAATACCTGTGCGAATAGTACAAACCCGCGTAATTTTGCTTTTTGCTTGTTCAGCGATGGCTTCCCATTCATTACAAACAGTATGAGTGAACTCTTCATGTACCTGATGTTGTTCTTCAGTGACCGTATGCTTTCCCTGTCGCCCGTAGTAGCCAACGGCCGATCCCGATATAAATACTTCCGGGGGGGAACTCGCCCGTTTGATTTTATCCACTAATTTTTGCGTCAGTTGCCATCGGCTTTTACAAATTTTGTTTTTTTGACGCTCCGTCCAGCGCTTATCTGCTATAGGTTCTCCAGCAAGGTTAATAATCGCATCAAATTTCGAGAAATCGGTTAATTCTTCAAGCGATTGCACAAACGAAATATTTTGTTTAAGTATCGTCGAAGCACGCTCAATATTCCTGGTGAGTACCGTGATATCGTGTTTACCAACTAAGGCTTTGATTAAATGTCTACCGATTAACCCTGTACCACCCGTAATAAGGATGTGCATTAGTTTTCCTTACTTATTACAAGATAATGTAAGTGACACTGAGTCAGAAAAACGCAGCGCATGCGGCTTATCTATTTCAATTTCTGCAAATGTCACCCAATGGTGCGAAGCGGCAATTTCCAGCACATCGGCAGTAAGTTTTTCCAATAACGCAAAACGGTTATCTTCTACCAACTTTATTATTGCTTTAGTCACCGTTTTATAGTTTAGCGCATCTTGCATATTATCGCTGTCAGTTGCGCGTTTTGCGTCGTAAACGATTTTTGCATTAACGACTACATCCTGCTTATTAGCAATTTCATCTTCATTGATGCCGATGTAGGTTCTTAGACGCAGGTTTTTTATTTTTATCGTAGCCTCATTCAACGTCATTGTTTTCTCTTATAAATTGTAGTTACTCGCGACTCGCGGTAAATTAAGAAACGAATTTTAGGATAGCAAAAAAACAAATCAAACAATATGGAACTTCGATCCCCCACAGCAAAAGTACTCATTGTCCTCGCAGCTCTTGTAATCGTATTGGCTGGCATTAAAGCTGCCAGTGCTATTATGGTGCCCTTTTTTCTTTCTGGCTTTATTGCTATCGCATGTAGCCCCCTCATCAACTGGGCTTCCAGACGTAAAATTCCTAAGTGGGTATCAGTGACACTCGTGATCCTGATAATCGTCTTCATCGGTTTTTTATTGGCAGGGCTAGTAGGACAATCGTTAACTGATTTTAAACAAAATTTGCCGTCATATAAGCTAAAGTTGGGTGACGAATTTTCCTGGATTGCTGAGCGTTTGGCGACATTTAATATTCATATCGATAGAAATTTAATCGCTTCCTATCTGGATCCTGGCATGGCGATGTCGGTCGCCACTAATTTTATTAGTGGAATGGGAGGTGTATTATCGAATCTGCTGCTAATTCTGCTCACCGTTATCTTTATGCTATTTGAGTCAGACAGCATCCCTAAGCGTTTGCATACTGCATTGGCTGACCCCGATATGAAGATGAAACATGTGGACCGTTTTATCCAATCTGTAAACAGTTATTTGGCTATCAAGACGGTAGTGAGTGTAGCCACAGGAATTTTTATTGGGGTATGGCTGTACGTGATGGATATCGACCACTTCCTGCTATGGGCTGTATTAGCCTTCATGCTGAACTATATTCCTAATATCGGTTCAATAATTGCGGCAATACCCGCTGTGATAATTGGTTTTGTACAATATGGTGTGGCTTCCGCCGGTTTGGTCGCGTTGGGATTTGTGCTGGTCAATACCATTATGGGGAACATGGTCGAACCCAGATTATTGGGAAGAGGCATGGGGTTATCTACTTTGGTAGTATTTTTGTCGTTAATTTTTTGGGGATGGCTGCTCGGTAGCGTCGGTATGCTACTTTCTGTTCCGTTAACAATGATCGTTAAAATTGCGCTTGAATCTCGAGAAGAAAGTCGCTGGCTGGCAGTACTACTTTCCAGCGAAGGCGAAAAGACAAAGCCTATGATATAGAGGAATCACCGCCGGCTAGGGTATATATTTACAGTGCTGGAAAGCTTTCAATGTTTGGCAATCCGCTCCAGTACGGCCAAGGGGCGCCATATTTTAAAGCATGAGCGCAATTTAGCAGTAAATAAAAAAACGGTGCCAGAAAGGAGAAACTAGAAGGCATTTACACATTGTTAGATTCAATTAAAAGGTGCATGCATTTCTTTACCGCTGCCGCCTCGACAGCATACATTCCTCGTTCTCGGTGCGGTAGAAGACGGGGTGTCAATGACTTCGTTTCACCCTGACAAATATATGGGGAATGCTCCAACATAATAATGCCCAAGCGGTGCCTGCTGCCCATCCCGCCATCACATCTGTTGGATAATGTACGCCAAGATACACGCGGGTTAAACCAATGATAAAACTTAAGAATAACGCTGTGGCAATAAAATAAATCTTCTCAATGTTTCTTGGAACCGTTTGTGCCAAAAGTGCGCCGAGGGTCATAAATACAATTGATGAAGTCATCGCATGTCCGCTTGGAAAGCTGTAAGTCATTACGTCGACTAATGCAGAAACCTTTTCAGGACGGGCTCGTTCGAAAACTTCTTTCAAATAAAAGGTGAGTGTGCCCCCTAAGATAGTGGATAGGGTAACGAGCATAGCCATTCCGTATTTTTTAATTAGCAGCATATGGAAAACACATAAAATAACTATTAATGAGAGCACAGGAATGGAACCTAAAGAGGTGATCTCCATCGCGGTTTGCTCAACCCATTGTGGACCGATGGCGTTTTCCGGGGCGGCCGTACTTCTAAAAAATGTAAGTACTTTATTTTCTATCTCCAGATAGTCGCCTTCAGGTGCATCGTCTGCTAATTCAACAAATGTCCAGATAGCAAAACTGCACACAGCGGCTACTACTAACAAAGGCAAATCTAAAGAAGAAGGGAGTTTGTTTTTTAGTTTATTTACTATCACAGACATCAAATCCTTTTTTCAAGCTTTGATTTTTTTTACTATTATTCTGAGTAAGCAGATTAGTGAATCCATTAATTCAAATTGCTCATTTACTGTGCATTTATTGCAGTGCGAAAATCAGATAACAGGAAGCAACGGATTTCATTAGACGCCACGCACGCTACTTGATACCCTCGTTTAATCGAAAGCTGTGCATCAAAAACCAATGAATGTTAAATGAGCAATAACAAAGAACAACGCTCCCCTCTCATAGTTGGGGTGGGGGCATCGGCTGGTGGCCTTGATGTATTAAAGCGTTTTTTTAATAAAGTGCCAGATGACGTTGATATCGCTTTTTTAGTGGTTCAACACCTTTCTCCAGATCACGAGAGCATGCTGGCCGATATATTAGCGCGCGAAACCTCATTTAAGTTTTGTCAGGCTAAAGATGGTCAAAAAATAGAATCTGGACAAGCCTACATTATTCCTCCTAATAAGTTTATTGAGGTAAACGATTCCTGCATTAAAGTGGTAGAGCAGACCGAACATCGTGGCTGTAGGATGGCCATCGATCATTTATTTCGTTCAATGGCTGACGTGTACCAGTCTAAAGCAGTAGGCTTGGTATTTTCGGGTGCAGGAAGTGATGGAACAGCAGGATTGAGAGCGCTAAAAGCTGCTGGTGGGCTTGCTGTAGTACAATCACCAGAAACAGCAGAATATCCTAGTATGCCAAAGTCTGCTATTAATGCAGGCGTTGTAGATGAAGTGTTACCGATAGAACAAATTCCTGAACTTTTAATTGAGTTTGGATCGCACCCTTACCATCAGCTAACTAAAAATGCTGACTCTTCTCTAAGTGACCTGAACGAAATCAGAGCGTTATTCAAGGCACAGGAAAATTTTGACCTTACCCAATATAAAGATAGCACTGTAAAACGTCGTATCTTTCGTAGAATGAGTCTGACAGGTAAGAAGCAATCTCAACATTACATAAAGTTATTACGTGACAGTCAGAATGAACGCGATGCATTAATGCGGGATTTATTGATCAATGTTACGGATTTTTTTCGTGACCGTGAAGCATTTGAAATATTAGATAGTAAGGTATTAGCTAGTATTGTTGACGAAATAGATGACGGGGAGGACATAAGAGTCTGGGTCGCTGGATGTGCCAGTGGTGAGGAAGCGTATACCTTAGCGATATTGTTAACAGAACAAATAGAAAAGTCAGGTAAAGAGCTGGGTTTGCGTATATTTGCTACAGATATCGATCAGGAAGCGATACTTGTTGCGCGGCGGGGGAGCTATCCCAATAGCATAATATCTGAATTACCAGAGCCTTTTATCAATAGATACTTTGATGTTGCTAATGATGGATATGCCACTATACGAAATAGTATACGTGATAAGATTTCATTTGCGCAGCAAAACGTTTATACGGACCCACCCTTTTCAAATTTACATTTAGTTAGTTGCCGCAATTTGTTGATATACCTTCAAAAGTCAGCGCAACAAAAAGTACTAAAATCATTTTTCTATGCGTTGGTTCCCGAGGGCTATTTGTTTTTAGGCAGCTCAGAGAGTGTTGGTGAAAAAAAAGATTTGTTTACAACACTGTCTTCAAAGTGGCGAATATACGGACGCAAAGAACGGAACGAAATTAAACATTACCCTTCGATGTTACCGACATTTTTCAATCATAAAAGTACCACCCCTAAATCGTCTAATAGACAACGGGCTAAGCAAAATAGTGAAGAAGAACGGGTATTGAAGACCTTACTGTTAGCCGTCAAGCCTTCCATAATTGTAGACGACCTCAACCGCGTAACGTATTTTCATGGAAACGTAAATAAGTTTCTTACCCTGCCTGACGGGCAGGCTGGATTAGAACTCTATTCAATGATTAATCCACAAATTCGTACGAGAATGCGAAGCGGGATATACAAGGCTAAGAAAACCGGCGAACGGGTCACCATTACCTTGCCACAATCGTCTTCAACCCAAGAGCCTGACATAAATTATCGATGCACCATCACGCCCACCTCAAGTAGTAAAAAGGGCGATGGAAGCGTCATAGTAACCTTTGAGGAAATCCCTTCCAATGAGGACTTTGGTTCAGTTAGTCACCAAATTAACAATCATGATCACGATAGTATGATTGACGCAATGGAAAGAGAGCTTCGTGAGACCAAGGATGAATTACAAAGTACTGTTGAAGAGCTGGAAACCAGCACTGAAGAATTAAAAGCGGCCCATGAAGAAGCGTTGTCTACCAATGAGGAATTACAATCTTCGAATGAAGAGTTAGAAGCTAGCACGGAAGAGTTAAGGTCCTTAAACGAGGAATTGACGACGGTAAACGCACAACTGAAAGACAAAATAGATGAATTGTCGACCACCCACGACGACATCAAAAACTTTTTTGCGAGCACTAATTTAGCCACTATCTTTCTTTCTAGTGAAATGAAGATAAAGCGATATACACCGGCAGCAGAGAGGCTATTGAAAATTGGCTCTCAAGATATCGACCAGCCAATTAATGAACTTCACCGTGAATTGCTGGATGAAGACACGTTCGAAGAGGCACAGCGTGTTTTAGATAGCCTGGAGTCCAGTGAAAAGCAAATTCAAGCGGAAAAACAATGGTACGTAAGAAAAATACTCCCTTATCAAACAGAATCCAGGAAAGTGGTTGGGGTAGTTATTACCTTTATTGACGTCACTACACTAAAAGTTACGGCTAATAGATTAAAGGCCAGTAGTGAACAGCATGCTGTAATTGCTAAGTTGGGATTAAAAGCGCTAAGTAATGAAGATACGGCCAATCTGATGGACCAATTAGTCAGAGAAGTAACGCACACGCTCCAAGCTGATTTTTGTAAAGTGCTTGAGTATCAGCCAGAACAAGAGCGGTTGTTAGTTAAAGCGGGTATAGGTTGGAATAGCGGAATTGTGGGTAAAGCCACCGTATCAGCAGATAACACGTCTCAAGCGGGTTTTACTTTGAATACCCCCGAGCCCGTCGTTGTAACCGACCTTGCTTCGGAACAACGGTTCACTGGTCCTGAATTGCTCATCGATCATAAAGTGGTGAGTGGTATCAGCTGTATCATTGAAAATAGCGATAAACCCTACGGTATTTTGGCCGTGCACACTACGGACAAACGATGCTTCAATCAAGAAGATGTTCATTTTTTGGTGTCCGCAGCAAACATTCTATCCGTCGCCTTACATCGCAAGGAAATGGAACAACAACTTAAAAATAATGAAAGTCGCTTAAGGATTGCAAAAGATTCCAGTCATATGGGAGCGTTTGAATGGGAAATTAGTACCGGTAAAACCTACTGGGATAAATTACTTTATGAAATCTGGGGTATTCGGGGCAGCTCAGTTAGCCAGGATGACTTTATCAAAGGCATTCACGTTGACGATCGTGAAGCAGTGGCGGCTGAAGTAGATGCGGCGATGGATCCAAAAAGTGATGGTCATTATCATGCGATTTATAGAGTAGTGCATTCGACTACCCAAAAAGTGACATGGGTAGAAGCTAACGGTCAGGTCGTTTTCACCGATGATCAACCAAGTAAGATGATTGGTATGGTGGTAGATATTACCCGCCAAAGGAAGCTAGAAGCCTCTCTTAAAAGTGCCATCAAAGAATTGCAGGAAGCGGATGAGAAGAAAAATGACTTCCTCGCTACCTTAGGTCATGAAATCCGTAATCCTTTAGCATCGATCAGTGGTGCGGTACAAATTATTGAACATGATAATAAAAAACTGGATTGGGCATTAAATACAATGCGCAGCAACGTCAACTTGGTGTCTTCATTACTCGACGAATTGCTAGATCTAACGCGAATTGCAAGAGGCGAAGTCCGACTCGAAAAATCGACGGTGAATGTTAATCGGTTATTGCAAGAAATTATTGAAAATTTCTCACCCGCTGTACATCAAAACAAGCAATCCCTCGATCTCGTCTTACCTGAAGACAATATCATTACCAAGCTCGATCGTACCCGTATTCAGCAAGTTATTAATAACGTGATAAACAATGCAGCTAAGTTTACTCCAGAGAATGGCAGTATCAAAGTTGAAGCGATTAAATCTAACAACAACCTGGTTATTAATGTTAAAGACTCAGGTATCGGTCTTGATATGCAATATCGCGATAAAGTTTTTGAGCCGTTTCAGCAAATAAAAGAAAATAGCGAAAGTAAAAATACGGGCTTAGGTATCGGTTTGTCTCTGGTAAAACAGATTGCCGAACTACACGGTGGCACCGTCTCCATACACAGCGACGGGCGCAATAGAGGTACATTAGTGACGCTTAGTTTGCCGATAGAGGCTGAATCGGCTGACACAGATTCAGTGCATCTGCCACAGCTATCTTATAAGAAAACATCAACGCTGAGAAATATGCAAAAGTTAAGGGTGATGTTGGTTGATGACAATGAAACGGTGGCCGACGGTCTAGGAATGATTTTGGACCTCAAAGGTTGTGATGTACGCGTTTACAATACCGGAACTGAAGCCTTACAAAACTATATCGCTTTTAGGCCCAATGTTGCGCTCTTGGATATTGGTTTACCCGATATGAGTGGAATTGAACTTATTGAACTGCTCAAACCTAATTTACCTGATAAAACACTATATCTAGCCGTTACAGGTTACGGACATTTAGAAGCAAAACGAAGTACGCAAGCGGCGGGTTTTGATGGACATCTTAATAAGCCAGTCAGCGTCGAGATTATAATTGAAGAGTTGGAAAAATTTGCCGAAACGCTTTAATTCGAACTCGTACTATTACTGACAGGCCTGATAAGTCGCTTTCATACAGCTAATGATGTGAGCCTGGTTTATGAAACCTTTCCTTACAAGCAGCAGCGAACTTAAGTCGATAATGTTGGATCGTTTTATCTGTATTAAGGATAATTAGCCCGCTATTTATTCTATTGTGGAAGCAAAGATTCAATATCCCATACTTGATAAGCGCCATCCGAGCTAAGTGTAATCAGCTCGTTATTTTCGTTTAACGATAAGGACACGGTGGTGGCTTCAGATGTAAAGCGTGTTATCTCCCATGAAGCCACTTCGTCGCCTGTTTGGGCATCCCATAGCGTAAGCACGGATTTCGGTGACGACGTTATAAGATATCGTCCTCGTTGATAAAAAATCCCCCTGCGAAAAAATCGGAAGTTTTCGAAAAATTTAAGTTCTGTAAGCGTTTCTCCACTTTCGCTATCCATAATCAAATGAGATTTGAGAGCGTCAGATATGAAAAGTTTATTGGATTGTTTATCATTTATCAGGGAAGTAACGCGACTTTTGAATTCACGTTGATAAATAATTTCCCCGTCTTCTCGAAAAGAAATAAATTTTTTGTCCCGAGCGCCCGACATAATGGTAGACGTATGCGGTAAATAGGCAAGTCGAGTGATTTGTTTGTCGTGATGCGTGTGTCGGGTAGCCAGGCCACTTTGAAAATCAACTGAAAGCACCACTCCGTCGGTCATACCGACGAGGGCTTTGTGCCCATCAGGATAAAACATCAATGAGGAAATGGTTGCACTTGGTTGATTACCTTGCACATACCAGCTCCCTATGACCTGACCATGTTCAAGGTTGACTAAAGTGATATTCCAATATCCCGCGATCGCCAACCACTGTTTGTTTTCAGATAGCTCGACGTGCTGCATATCTTCGTCACCCAATTGGGTGCGATCCCATTCGTATTTAAGTTTTTGATTAATGCTGTCCCAGACGCTTACGACCTGGTTTTTCGTTAACAATGCTAGCAAAGATGCATCGTCGGTCATCGTAGCTGACTTAAGGGGTTGTTTGGCAAAGCGGTGTAGTAGTGTAGATTCAACAGTAACGTTTTTATCGCACCCAGCGAGTAAACATAGGCTGCATATAATATAAACGATATACTTCATCGCACAGGTTACTTATGTTAATACAATGTGTTTGCAAGGGTGGCGAAGAGGAAATCATTTGTCAATAATGAGGAAGGTAAAACCCTGATTTATAATCACTTAACGCTCCATACTAAGCTTTTGCGCTCATCTAGTACTTTTTAATAACGGTTTCGTATTGGTCACACGCGTTTATAAATGTCTTTTGCTATCTTTAATATATTTCGCGAAGAGGTATTAATTATCAGCCGCAAACCAGTGGGAGAGGACATCATCATTTGTCGTTACATTAAAACAATAATTTACTTATGAACGTACTGTCGATGCAAATCTGGCAAACCCATAGGTATCACTCCATGCTTGGCGATGCGGGAAATTGCAAGGTTATTTTTGCACCATTTAAATGCGATTTTTCTATCAATAATCTTCCCTGATAAATAGTTATCAGATCAGCGACTACCGCCATACCGATACCTTGACCTTCTGCATATGTATCAAATCTTTCACCTCGTTGTATCAATTTTTCTCTAAGATGCTCTGGAATACCCGGCCCATCATCTTCAACACCAATTTCTATCCATTTTTCAGAGGATTTGAGGGTAACAATAATGACCGTATTGGCTGCCTTCGCCGCGTTATCTAAAATATTACCTATCATTTCCATGAGATCGGTTTTGTCACCATAAAACGTTATGTCATCTCCAATAACGCGAATAGAAAGCTCTTTATCCAGATAGATTTTTTTTATGGCGTGCGTAATTTTGGCAGCTATCGGCTTGATATCGATACCGGCTTGCCAGCCTGACTTCGCCATGGTTGCACGTTTGAGTTGTCTGCGAATCAGGCTATCGATTTGTTTTAAGGCGTCTCTAGCTTCATCTGGGAGGTGTTGAGAACCGAGAGCTATCGCCAAAGGGGTCTTGAGGCTATGAGCTAAATCGTCGAGGCTGTTTTTATAGCGTTTACGTTGGTCCTCTTCAATTTGCATAAGTTGGTTAATACTGTTTTGTAAGCCAGAAAACTCCACCGGATAGTTATGGGTTAACCTCGCTTGTTTACCTTTAGCAGTTAAACTAATTTCATTGATGAGCTCTCTGACGGGAGACAGCAATAAAGCCATGCCTATTAATAATAAAATGAGCAGTGCTAAAGCTAACAAAGACAACCATTGCCATACTGTTTTTAAAAACGCATTTCGTTCCTGATCAAATTTGGTCTTCTCATTAAAAATGTAAAAATGAACGGGTTCGAAGTCTTCCGTTCCGGCAAATTCAGCGGTAAATGCATAGGCAAAATGACTGCGTTTTTTATCGAATTGAGCAGTGTAGTCTTCTACAAAAAACTCTTCACCTACCGCCGGGATAGGAGGGGGTTGCGTTATATCGTAATGTAACGCAGAAGCAGATTGCCAGACAGTTTTGTCGCGAAAACGAATTAATCCAATGTAACCCGAGTCGGGCAGGTTTAGCTGCTCTTCATACAAAAGCTCAGGCATATAAGGGATATCGCCATTGAGCTCAAACGCTGAGATTAAAGCAAGGCTCATAAGCTTTAGCTCATCTTGTTTGGCCTGAGTTAAACTGGCCGTATATGCTCTATCGAGGGTAAAAACCGTCAAAGGAATAAATAGCGTAAGTGCAATAAGGGTCAGAATGATTGCACGAAGCCGAAGGGAAAGACCCTTCATAAATTCCGGTTAATCCTATAACCCCTACCTCGCAGTGTTTCGATAGGTTTGAGAGTGATGTCGGGGTCAATTTTTTTGCGCAAACGCCCTACAAACACTTCGATCACATTACTGTCTAAGTCGAAATCCTGATCATAAATATGCTCTGTAAGTTCGGTTTTTGAAATAACTTTTTGTGGATTCATCATCAGATACTGCATCACTCTGTATTCGTAAGCAGTTAATTCCAGAGCTTTGCCATTCACGCGAATTTCTTCACTGACCGTATCCAGTTCAATTGGGCCTGCTTGTATGATGGGGTTAGCTTGTCCTGATGAACGTCGGATAAGTGCTTTCACACGAGCTAATAGTTCTTCATCGTGGAAGGGTTTTGTTAAATAGTCATCAGCGCCTGAATCTAAGCCTTCTACTTTTTCTTGCCATCGATCACGGGCGGTTAGAATGAGAATAGGGCAACGTACGTTGTTTTGGCGCGCGCGTTGAATGACCTCTAGTCCATCGATTTTGGGTAGGCCAATATCAACAACAGCTAAATCGTACGGATATTCATTAAGATGAAAAAGGGCACGTTCCCCATCATCCGCTAAATCAACGCTATAGCCATTAGTTTGCATGAGGCGATCGAGCTGGGTGAGCAATCTGCTATCGTCTTCCGCTATCAAAATACGCATTAACGTTTTCTATCCTTATCCTTTGGAGGGCTAACTTCGCCCGACCGTTTATCTACGTCGACGGATACTACCCGACCTGATTTTTTTAGTACTTTGACCCGGTAGTTATCTTTATTTTTATCGATTCTCAGAATTCTGCCATTTACTTGTTGCTTGGCACGTTCTGCGGCCTGGGCTTTGTCCAATTGGCGGCCATTATTATCCTGTTGGTGCGCATACCCTGGCATGATAGACAAGCACGTCATCACTATCAAAATCATTGTATGCTGTATGAACGTTTTCATAACTCTCTCTTTGAGAAACCTGACATCGCTCTTCCTAGCGACCGTATTCCAACTAATAAGCAAACGAGCCTCATTTGCTAATCCTAGCATAGATAATTTTGATGAACATATCCTGAATTAAGTAAAGAATTCCCTTAAGTTGAGGGAGCGCGAAATCTTTAAAAGTTATTAATAAACAATCTGATCAATAAATTGTCCCGTTTACAGTGCTGAACTTATTAAAAAAATGTTTTTTCAACAAGGAGTGCGAACTATGTCAACTGATATTAGAACGAAAATGTGGAAAGCAATGGCAGAAAGTCCTAATGTCATGGTGAGTTTGGTCAACGCTAAAGACCATGCAGAACCCATGCACGCTCAACTCGACAAAGATGCTGATCACGAATTCTGGTTTTACACTAAAAAGGATAATCGTATTGCGCCCGGTGGTCCCGCCATGGTGTGTTTTACTGGCCGCAGTCATGAAGTATTCGCGTGTATTAAAGGGAATCTGGTGGAAGAAACCCGTCAGGAAATTATTGATAAATACTGGTCTAACCATGTAGAGGCCTGGTATGACAATGGTAAGGATGACCCCGCCCTGAAAATGATGCGTTTTGAATTAGAAAATGCTGAAATTTGGAATGCTGACCCTGGTATCAAAGGCGTATTTAAGTTAATGACTGGGAAGCGTATGAAGGAAGATGATATGGGTGAGCATAAGAAAGTGAATCTTTAATAGCGAGCTTTTTGGGTTTATAAAATGAGCACTAAGCCCCGTGGACGGGGCTTAGTATGGTTTTAGGGCAATACCACTTTAAACGGTTTCACCTCTACTTTTTCATAAACGTTTGCTTGAATGAAAGGGTCATCCTCTGCCCAGGCTTTAGCCGCTTCTAACAAATCAAACTCCGCTACAATAAGCGAACCTGTAAAACCTGCTGGTCCCGGATCGCTATTGTCGATGGCAGGAAACGGACCTGCCAAAATAAGCCTGCCCTCATCTTTTAACGTTTGCAACCGCTCTAGGTGCGCGGGTCTTGCTGCCAACCTTTGGTTAAGACTGCCAGCAGCATCGGTGGCATTAATTATGTAAAGCATATTAATCCTTGTTAGCCGCCGCTTTCATAGATGCAATAAATTCATCAAGCTTCATTAGCATCTGCTGTTTGTCATCTAGGTTTCTTTCAATAATATTAACCGTTGCAGAGCCGCTTATCGCGCCTGCAGCACCCGCCTTTACTGCTTGCTTAACTTGCTCAGGTCTAGAAATGCCAAATCCTAGTAGTGAGGGGGCGCTATTGGCCTGATGGAGTTTATCAAGTAGCGCTTTGGCATCAAGATCAGCATCGGTTTCTGCTCCAGTTACCCCAGCTCGACCTAGCACATACGTATATCCGCAGGATGCTTTTGCAACGTCACTTAATGCTTCATCTGAGGCATTTGGGGGAGCAATCAAAATTTGTTCAATGCCTGACTTATTTGCAGCCTGCTTAAACGGCTCAATTTCTCTTAGCGGTACGTCCGCGATTAAGATAGAGTCTACCCCAGCATCTTTCGCTTGCTGATAGAATGCATTCATGCCTTTCGCCAAAACCAGGTTACTATAAAGTAGAAGACCCACAGGAATGTCAGGATAACGGGAACGTACTTTGGTTAGCACAGCGAAACACCGCGAGGGTGTCGCGCCAGCTTTTAAAGCGCGGATGGCAGCTTTCTGTATGGTAGGACCATCTGCAATAGGATCAGAATAAGGAAATCCCAACTCTAATGCATCAGCGCCACTCTCAATGAGCTGACATATTATATCAAAAGAGGAGTTTGGATCCGGGTCGCCAATCATCACAAAAGGAACAAACGCAGCTTGATTACGTTCTCTTAATTGGCAAAAAAGTGAATTATATCTACTCATTGAACGAGTCTCCCAGAATGCTGGTTACGTGGGCTAGATCTTTATCACCGCGACCAGAAAGATTTACTACAATAATCGTTTCCTGGTCTGCTTCATCCGCCATATTCAATGCATGTGCAAGCGCATGAGAAGATTCAAGCGCTGGAATAATGCCTTCTTTTTTAGCGAGCAACTGAAAGGCGTGAAGCGCTTCTTCGTCGGTAACCGCCACATATTCCGCACGTCCTGTTTGCGCCAAATGAGCATGTTGGGGGCCCACCGCCGGGTAATCTAAGCCTGCGGAAACAGAATAGCTTTCCTCAATTTGACCTTCTGTATCTTGCATAATGTAGGTATGAGATCCATGTAGAATACCTTTGCTTCCTTTACAGATGGTAGCGCCATGCAAATGTGTGTGTAGCCCTTTCCCAGCTGGCTCAACACCTATCAGTTTTACCTCTGGTTGTTCGATGAAATCGGCGAACATACCAATTGCATTCGATCCCCCGCCTACGCAAGCAACTAACGCATCAGGAAGACGGCCTTCTTTTTGAATAATCTGTTCGCGGATTTCTTCACCAATCATTCGATGAAATTCACGTACAATGGTGGGAAAGGGGTGAGGGCCGGCAGCCGTGCCCAAAAGATAATGGGCTTTGTCATAATTAGCTGACCAATCACGCATGGCTTCGTTTACCGCATCTTTCAAGGTGCCTGAACCGGCACTTACTGGGATGACCTCCGCGCCCATTAATCGCATACGGAATACGTTAGGAGCCTGCCTTTCTACATCTTTCGCCCCCATATAAATACGAGCTTTTAAACTCATTAAGGCACACGCTAATGCTGTGGCTGTACCATGCTGACCGGCACCTGTTTCAGCAATAACTTCGGTTTTCCCCATACGTTTAGTTAATAATGCCTGGCCTAATACCTGATTAGTTTTGTGTGCACCGCCATGCAATAGGTCCTCTCTCTTTAAATAAAGCTTAACCAATGGGTTACTGACCAAATTCTGGGTTAAGGTAAGGGGGGTAGGACGGCCTGCGTAGTCATTCAGCAATCCGGTAAATTCCTTTTGAAATGTGGCGTCTTCACGGGCATCAATAAAGGCTTGTTCCAATTGGTCAAGCGCAGGAATTAATAGCTCTGGCACATACATGCCGCCGAATTCGCCGAATCTCGAGTTAAGTTTGTTCATTCTTAATCCTGTATTTACTAATAGTCACGAGCACTAGCGAACAGCGCTTTAATTTTGCTGGCGCATTTATCACCCGGTTTGTTTTCCACCCCTGAATTAACATCAATCATCCCTGCGCCTGTGGCAGCGGCCTTACTGACATTATCGGGGGAAATGCCGCCGGCTAAGATAATTTTTTGTTTATCTTTAATATCACCAATAAGTGACCAGTCAAACTGCTTTCCGGTTCCCCCAAACGAATCATCGATCTGACAGTCCAGTAAGATTTTATCGACATATTCGCAGTGATTAATTAATGCAAATTGGGTCGGTAACGCACGTTTAACACCTAACGCCTGCCAGATTTCGCATTGCTCAGGCAGTAATTGTCTAAGTTTTTTTCTAAATTCATCAGTGGTGGGGGTATGTAGCTGCACAGCATAAAGAGAAAGTCGATGGGATATGTCGGCAATTTCTGATGCGGTAGAGTCAGTAAATACGCCCACGTATGCGCCAGCGTCAAGCGTCACTATGTGCTCAGCTTCGTCTAATGAAATACTACGGGGTGATTGTTTTGCAAAAATCATCCCTACGTAAGATGCGCCATTGGCAAAAGCGATTTGGGCATCTTCCCGACAGGTAATGCCACATATCTTTACTGTCCCTAAAACTAATTTACGCACAGCAAGCGAAACATCTTCTTGCGCCATTAAAGAGCTGCCAACTAAAAAGCCATTACAGAATGGCGCGAGGGAAAGTACGTCCTGATGTGTGTAAATACCCGATTCTGAGACCACTACAAACTCGTGATTAGCATTTTTTAACATGGGAACCAAACGCGTGGTGGTTTTCAAATCAGTAGACAAATCACGCAAGTTACGGTTATTGATGCCAATGATGTTGGCTTTCAATTCAATTGCCCGCTGCATTTCGTTCTCATTACTCACTTCCGTTAATACATCGAGGTTTAATGAATCAGCCACTTTCGCCAATTGTAAGTATTCATCATCGTTAAGAACGCTCAGCATCAACAAGATAGCATCGGCACTATGATAACGCGCCAGATATATCTGCATTTCATCAATGAAAAAATCTTTGTTTATCACAGGTACTGAAACACGACTGGTGACATGGCTTAAATAGTCATACTTACCCTGAAAATACTTTTCATCCGTAAGTACGGAAATTGCATCTGCATGAGGTAGATATGCATCAATAATCTCGTCTAAATCAAACGGCTCTCGGATCAAACCTTTGGAAGGCGATGCTTTCTTACATTCCAAAATGAACCGAGTAGGAGAAGCTTGAAGCGCGTCGAATAGGCTTCTATTTGAGGGTAACAGCGTCGATCTAATATGCTCTACGTTTAGCTCACGCTTTTTGAACTCGAGTTCTCTACGCTTATTTTGTACGATTTCCTGTAAGATATTACGCATGTTGCACCTGTTGCTGGGAAAGTGATGCAACGCGTTCTAAAATCTCTAGCGCTTTGCCATTTTGCATCACCGACAATGCGAGTTCTGTGCCTTGCTGAAATGAAGACACGGTGTCAGTTAGTTTTAAAAGAGCAGCGCAGTTCATAGCAATAGCAGCACGATGCGCTTCTTTGCCTTCACCAGCCAGCGCGGCCTTAATCATTTTATAATTATCGGCAGGTTCGCCACCTTCAATCGCAGAGATAGGGTGCTCACTTAGACCAAAGTCTGCGGGGGTAACTGTCAGACGGCGAACGTCACCATGCTCTAAGTCTAAAATAATTGATTCGCCATGAAGGGCCAATTCGTCCAGTCCACTGCCATGCACAATCATTGCGCGATGCTGTCCTAATAACATCAGTGTACGCGCGTATTGCTCAAGTAAATGGGGGCTGTACACACCGAATAACCCATGGCTTGGCCGCGCTGGGTTAGCTAATGGTCCGAGAATATTGAAAATGGTGCGGGTTTTCAGTTCAGCTCTAACCGGTGCCGCATGCCGCATTCCGGCGTGATAAACTGGCGCATAAAGAAAGCAGAAATCAGCTTCATCTAAACATTTTCTTGCAGTGGATGGGGGCATTTCCAGCTCGATCCCACATTGTCGAAAAAGATCGGCCGAACCTGAGCGACTGGAGACGCTTCTATTCCCGTGTTTCGCAACCTTAACCCCGCACGCAGCAGCCAATACTGCCGCAGCACTTGAGATGTTAATGGTATTATGACCGTCGCCTCCTGTTCCCACAATATCCGCAAAGGGATAGTCAGGCGTTGAAAAAGGGGTAGCATTCGATATCATTGCACTAACCGCCCCAGCGATTTCATCGGCTGATTCATTTTTAAGTTTCAGTGCAATTAGCACAGCGGAGATAATCGTGTCTGGCTGTTCACCATGCATAATGCTGTTAAATAGCGCAAATGATTGTGTCTGGGTCAGGTCTTCCTGATTAAACAATTTATTCAGGATGGGAAAAACATCAAGCATGGTTTACCTCCTTGGACGTTAAGAACGCTATACTTTGGTTAAGCAGCTTGCTACCAGTAGCGGTTAGAATAGATTCCGGATGGAATTGAAATCCCAGCATTCGATCTTCCTTTGCCAGGACTGCCATAGGATTATCTTCGTAATAGGCAATGCATCGCAAATTTGACGGCAGCGATGTGGCGACAAGCGAATGATACCGAGCCACCATAAGAGGCTGAGGTAAGCCTGTGAAAGCACCCTCACCGGTATGTTCAATAGCTGAGGCTTTCCCGTGCATAACCACTTTTGCCCTGCCAACAATACCGCCGTAATGCTCCACAATTGCTTGATGGCCAAGACAGATCCCTAGCACCGGAAATACCCCTGCAATTTTGGCCAATAAAGCTGGCACACAGCCTGCCTGATGAGGAGCGCCAGGTCCGGGTGAAATCATCAGCAAAACCCGTTTTGAGCGAGTCTTTTCTTGCATCTTAGCGTAAATATGCGCTGCACTTACGGTGTTACGATAAATGATTAGTTCGAAATCAAGGGCGCGTAGCTCGTCGACTAGGTTGTAAGTGAATGAATCTACGTTGTCGATAAGAAAAATACACACTTCGTTTTTCATCAGGCTACTTCCTGCGTATTGTTGGTGGCTTGAACCGCGCTTACCACCGCCTGTGCCTTACTGCGGGTTTCGTCCGCTTCCGCTTGTGGATCAGAATCGTACACCACGCCAGCGCCAGCCTGAATATAGGCTGTTTGATTCCGTACAAATGCAGAGCGGATTACGATACAGGTATCCATATCGCCCCGCCCGTTAATATAGCCCACTGCGCCTCCATAGCTGCCTCTTCTTTTTTGTTCCATTTCACGAATTAGGGACGCTGCGCTTATTTTGGGGGCACCAACTAATGTTCCCATATTCATGCAAGCCTGATAGGCATGTAGCGTGTCTAAATCATTTCTTAGTTGGCCGACTACGCGAGACACCAGATGCATAACGTGGGAATAGCGATCAACCTTAAGTAAATCTTTAACATAGCGGGTCCCAGGTTGACTGACTTTTGCCACGTCATTTCGAGCCAAATCGACTAACATAATATGTTCTGCTTTTTCTTTGTCATCATTTCGTAGATCAAGTTCAACCCTGCTATCTAAGTCAGCATCGATACTACCATCGGGTCGTTTGCCTCGGGCGCGCGTGCCCGCAATGGGGTAAATCTCTACCTGGTTACTTTGTTTTTCATATTTCAAAGCGGATTCTGGCGAGGCCCCGAATATCGAGAAGTCTCTATCCTGTAAATAAAACATATAGGGGCTGGGGTTGGTCTGTTTAAGTTTGGCGTAGGATTTTCTTGGAGAGGGGCAGGGTAGTGAAAACGTTCGCGATGGTACTACCTGAAAAATATCGCCTGCCAGAATGTGCTCTTTAAGATGCAGGACATCTTGCTTAAAAACAGCGTCTGATTTATCTACTCTAACACAGTTGGAGTGGGGCTCATTCGTGGTAAGAAGTACCTCAGTACTTTTTAAGCGACTAAGTTGTTCACTGATGTGTTCCAGTTTCTGAGAAACAGAAAAATAGCTTTGAGCAACCTGTTCGCCGCTGAACACGCTGCCCAGCAATTCTGTTTCCTGCGTTTTGTGATTGGTGATAAGTAACGTCTCTGCCAGGTAGAATACATAGTCAGGACACGTGTTTTCACTTACATTAACCTTGGGCAGGTTTTCAAAAGAACCCAGCAGGTCATAAGCGAACGCCCCCCCTAGAAACACCGAGTGGGGGTGGTCCCGCAGTGCACAGACGGATTTTAAGAGTGTTCGTAATCCATCAAAAACGCTCACTGCTTTGAGGCGGCTGTCTTCATCGAAATTAGAAGGTGTATCAGGCACATTTAAGGTTACAGTGTGACCTTCTTCATTGATGGAAATGCCATGTGGACAGTGTTGCCTGAATAGAGGCAATACACTTGCCCCATTATCGTTGAGCGCTTCACAGATAACAGTGCGACCGTTACATTCGATTCGTAGTGCTGCATCAACCAGTAGTAGGCTTTGTAAATTATCTTTGCTTTCAATTTCAGCCGACTCAAGCAATAGCGAAGGTTTTCCTTTTTCACATAGCATTTCGAATGCTTGCAGAGGGTCACTCACATACTGACAACGTCGAACAATGGTTTCTACTATCCCTGGCTGATTGCCTAACTCGGCTAAACTCATTTTTTCTGCAACTCCTGAATCGTGAAAATAAAAAAGGCCCGTTAAAAACGGGCCTTTCTTTAAAAAACATACACCAACGCATGCTCCGCCCGCTAAGAGAGGGAGTGCCACCACCAGTTAATTAGTGTCATCGAAGAGACCGGGGTTGTTTGCATGGTTACTAAATACCTAATTATTAAAAATGGGTAAACTTGGTTAGGATTCGACGTGCTTAGCACGTATACTGTTACTAATAGAAGAAAACAAAAAGTCCCTAGTGTCAACTGAAAATTTTCAAAAACAGTTAAAAATTGATTTACATAGTCATACTCAGCTATCTGATGGCCAACTCTCGCCTGAAGAACTAATTGCTCGTGCTCATACAATGCAGGTAGATGTTTTAGCCATCACTGATCACGATACAGTAGCAGCACTAGAAAGTGCTCATGCGTTTCAGTCCAAGCAAAATCGCCCATTGACGATAGTCAATGGCGTAGAAATATCCTGTAGCTGGCATGGTTTTGATATTCATATAGTGGGTTTAAATATAGATCCCGCCCATTCTAATTTAAATAAGTTTTTAGCTAATCAAGCTGATATCCGCCACGATCGCGCGATTAAAATGGGTGAAAAACTGGTTAAGTGTGGTTTTGATGGTGTGACAGAAAAAGCGCTTGCTTTAGCTGGTAAAGGGCAAGTAACACGAGCGCACTTTGCCAGAGTACTGGTCGCTGATTATCACGTGGCGTCGATGGATAAGGTGTTTAAAAAGTATCTGGGTAAAGGCAAGCGCGCTTTTTACAAAGCACGTTGGCCAGAAATCAAAAATGCAGTTGCCGTTATTCAACAGGCTGGTGGTCAGGCAGTACTGGCCCATCCTGCCCACTACGATATGACCACTAAGTGGTTACGTAGACTGGTGAATGATTTCAGGGAAGCAAATGGCGATGCAATTGAAACCGTGTTTCCCGGTATAGCAGCAGATAAACGTCAAATCATAAATGAATTGGCAAAGGAACATAACTTACTTGCTTCTGCAGGCTCCGATTTTCATTTTCCTTCGCGCTGGACTGAGCTTGGACGAAATGTGCAGATTGATGACGCTCTCACGCCTGTCTGGCATAATTGGAATTTTGCACACTCTGGATAATATTATGAGTCAGTATTTCACTATTCACCCTGAAAATCCGCAGCAGCGCTTGATTAATCAAGCATGTGATCTCATTCGTCGTGGTGAAGTGGTAGTTTATCCCAGCGACTCGGGTTACGCCATTGGCTGTCAAATGGATGATAAAAAAGCGCTTGATAAGCTTTGTATGGTAAGGCGTATCGACATTGAACACCAATTCACACTTATGTGCCGAGATATGTCAGAGTTATCGGTATATGCGAAGGTAGATAATACGGTATTTAGGTTGGTGAAAAATAATACCCCTGGCCCTTATACTTTTATTTTAAAAGCCACTCGCGAAGTGCCAAAACGTTTACAAAATCCTAAGCGCAAAACAATTGGTATGCGAGTACCGAGTAATAATATAGCCCAACGATTACTGGAAACCTTGAACGAACCCATGATGTCTACATCGCTTATATTACCGGGTGAAACCATGGCAGAGTCAGATCCTGAAGACATCCGCTCAAAACTGGAAAAGCGAGTTGGACTTATAATCGACGGTGGCTGTATTGGTGAACAACCCACTACTGTTATTGATTTGTCAAATGATGAGCCGGTGATCGTCCGAGAAGGGGCAGGGGATACTTCTCCGTTCCTATGAGCCATCACGCGTCGGGCAGTGATGTCCAGGAAGTGACGCCAGAACAGGCGCAATCCGCACCGATATCCGAGCCAGTGCAGCAACCTTTGCCGCTGGCTTTCATTAACGGTGAAGCGCTAATAGAAAAACCTCAGGATTTGTATATTCCACCGGATGCACTGGAAGTTATTCTAGAAGCATTCGAAGGTCCTTTGGATCTGTTGCTATATCTCATTCGCAAACAAAAATTTGATATTACGACCTTGCCCGTCGCGCAGATAACCAGCCAGTACATGGAGTACGTGGAAGTTATGAAATCTGTTAAACTGGAGTTGGCCGCTGAATATTTGTTAATGGCAGCTATTTTGGCAGAAATAAAATCCAGACTGCTTTTGCCAAGAAGAGAGGTTGATAGCGAAGATGAGGAAGATCCCCGCGCAGAATTAATACGACGACTAAAAGAATATGAAGTACTGAAGAAAGCCGCCCAGGAACTCGATGAGCAACCCAGGCTTGAGCGAGATGTATTCTTGTGTGAGGTAATGTTGGATGAAGCAATTCAACCCATAAAAATACAACCACACGTAGAATTACAAGAGTTGGTTTTAGCTTTTAGCCAAGCAATGAAACGTGCGGCGGCATTCGAGCACCACACTATCGAACGAGAAGCGTTAAGCACGCGCGAGCGTATGGCGGCGATTTTAGCAGCGTTAAATGCGCATGAATTCAGTCCGATGGAAAGCTTGTTTGCTGTAAGTGAAGGTAAACCAGGCGTAGTTGTATCTTTCCTTGCTATTTTAGAATTGATTAAAGAACAATTGATTGTTTGTATTCAGGCAGGGCCTTACAGCAAGATCCATGTTAAATTAGGCAGTCATGAAAAAGATTAACCATCAGCAACTTAAACAGCTTGTAGAAGCGACTATTTTTGTCGCTCAAAAGCCCGTTTCGGAAAATCTGCTTCGAGCTACTGTGCTGATTGAATTTACTGTAAGTGATCGGGCGCTAAAAAAAGTGCTAAAAGAGCTTCAATTAGATTATCAGCCACGTGGTATCCAACTTGTTAAAGTAGCGGGTGGTTATCGCTTTCAGTCACTAGACAGCTTAAGCCCATTTTTAAGTATGCTTTGGCAGGAAAATGCACCAAAATACTCCAGGGCAATGATGGAAACGCTTGCTTTGATAGCATATAGGCAACCTATTACCCGCGGAGAAATAGAGCAGATTCGTGGCGTAGCAGTAAGTAGCAATATAATGAAAACACTGATGGAACGGGGCTGGATACGCAGCGTTGGGCACAAAGAAGTTCCCGGCCGCCCCGCCCTTTATGCAACTACAATCGGTTTTTTAGATTATTTTTCATTACAGTCGTTAGCAGAACTACCCTCTACTGACGCATTTGACGCCTTGGCACAACAAACTGATCAGGGCAAAACGAACTACGTATTAACAGAGTCGGCGAATGAATAGCTTACTTCATCGTCCTCATTATTCTGAATAAAGAGCCAAATCATCAATGAGCGAAAAATTACAAAAAGTTCTTGCTAATCAAGGTTTAGGGTCCCGTCGTGAGATGGAGCGTTGGATCGAAGAAGGCAGAGTGTCCGTAGACGGTAAAGTGGCTACGCTGGGAGATCGTGTAGACGCGGTCGCACAACTACGTGTGGATGGCCATTTGCTTTCACGACAGACTGAAAAGCCTGTATGCAGGGTGTTAATGTATAACAAACCGGAAGGTGAAATTTGTACGCGCCATGATGAAGAAGGACGCGCCACGGTTTTTGAACGTCTGCCTAATATACGTCTGGGCCGTTGGATAGCCGTTGGCCGACTAGATATCAATACCAGCGGCTTATTGTTGTTTACCAATGATGGTGAGCTGGCGAATCGCTTGATGCACCCTAAATGTGAAGTAGAAAGGGAATATGCTGTTCGGGTTTTCGGCGAAGTCAGCAAAGAAACGCTCAATAGGCTTCAAAAAGGCGTGCAGTTAGAAGACGGAGAAGCAAAGTTCACCAGTATAAAAGCGCGTCCCTCTGACGAGGACAGCATGAACCATTGGTACAATGTCACTCTTTCCGAAGGAAAAAACCGAGAAGTAAGGCGTCTCTGGGAGTCTCAAGGGGCCCAGGTAAGTAGACTTATACGTGTGAAGTACGGCACTATTGAATTACAGAAAAGATTGCCACAAGGCGCGTGGGTTGAGCTGCCATTAGATGAAGTTAACTCGTTACGAAAGTTAGTTCAGCTTCCTAATGAAACTGACAGCCTTGTCGATGCTCGACAAAACAAACTCGATCATGCACGCCTCAGCCGCATGCGTCGCTCGGTTAAAAAACATCGCACGCGTAGTGCAGAGGGAAAGACAAAGCAATCCGCTAATGCGTTTGAGCCAGCCGTTTCTCCCCGCAAAAACGAACGAAAAAGAAGAAAACCTCGCTAAATAAGTAGCTTAACTTTAGCCATGCACCGTCCCAATAATAAATAAGGATCTGTCTTGCAGAAACTGGAAGCACAACTTACGTTCATAAACGAACTGGATCTTCTTAAAGGCGTTCAACGTCAAGCGCTCATTAAATGCGATAATAATCGTCAGGAAAACAGTGCTGAGCATAGCTGGCACATCGCTTTAACAGCCGTTACGTTGCAAGAGTATGCCGATGAGGTAATCGACATTAGCCGCGTGATCCAAATGCTGTTAATTCATGATGTGGTTGAAATAGATGCTGGTGATACGTTCGCCTTTGCCTCCGACGCAGCATTAAATAATCAAGAAGAAATAGAACGTAACGCGGCGTATCGTATATTCGGTTTGCTGCCAGAGCCCCAATCAAAAATCATGCTGGACCTGTGGATGGAGTTTGAAAACGCGGAAACGGCTGATAGTCGCTTCGCTAAAGCAATAGATCGCATTTTACCGTTAATTCAGAACGTACAAAATGAAGGGGGAAGCTGGGCAAAGCACAAAGTGAATAAGTCGAAAGTACTTGCCAGAAATCAGTATTTGAAGGACTCAGCCCCTACACTTTGGGAATATGCGTGCCAGCAAATTGACTATGCCGAAAAACAAGGGTGGTTAATCTAATTAGTGAGGGGGCGTAGCGGCTTTGCGAAATTTACCACGGCCCCTATAACTTTCGTTCGTTGTTAAATGTTAAATGTTAAATCCAAAGAACAACATAACGATGACCAGAAGTGGTATGGCAATGACTAAACCTGCCAAGATAATGTTTGCTAGGGCGCGCCATATTGAAAATTTTTGCACCTGACTTATACATTTTATAGCAATAATAAACGACCAAATCCCCAATACGATAGAAACCAAGGAAAGTATGATTATCGCAAAGGCTGGGGTCATACCTGTTGCCACGTGAGGGGAGTGAGGATTTGCCAGCTCGCTTCCGAACATCAAAAGAAATGGGACCCATAAGAATAAAGACGCGATATTGGGAACATATGACCAGGCGATTGCTGCCCTGATATTGAGCGAAGAGCTAGCGCCACCTAACCATCTGCCGGTAAAACTCGTCAATGCTGCAAAAATATAGAGACCAATAATTCCAATTAAGGGACCTAAAAATAATGCAAGCGTGAGTTTAAGAATCAGTCCAAGACTTTCACTACCATCCTCCGTTATCGACTGACCGAGTGCTTGATTAAAACCCGACAATGCAGCAAGAACAATGACGTATTTCTCAGGGTTGGTGTCAATGATGTACTGAATTGTACGCCGAGGGGTAAACCAGATTGATCGCCAAGGATTGAATGATGAATGCTCGTATTCCATTTATTACGACTCCCAAATGAGCACAAAAGTTAATTCACGCGCTCGCTTTTTAAATAACGTGCTTAACCATAATAAAACGCTGGGAAACCTGCAACGCTTTTCTAGCAGCTATCGTTTGGTAGTTCAGAGGTACATATCCATTGCTATTCGGGTGTGGTGGACGCAAGGTGCTATATCTGCCCATAACTTTATTTTTGCACGAGAAGGTGAGGTGCACCATGTGTTCTACGCTTACGCCAGAGATTAGGTAGAATGAAACTATAATCGTGGCCAGTAGTTTTTATTTTCGCCGCAACCTTATCTCGATCTAGAACAAGAGCAATGGTCGCAATCTAAAACCAACATATAGCGGTGCTATACAGTATTTTACCCCGAAGTAATATTGTCGACTAAGCGCGGTGGGAATAATTAACGCTGTTTCGTTATCACTGCATCAATATACGCGTCGGTGTATTGAAGACCGTATCATCCCATCCGTTCTCACGTGAGCTTAGTCAGCGCAAAAGTAGTACGAGCTTTCCTCAAAGAAAGCAAAGAAACATGCCGACTCGTATTGCGAATCTTATTTAAGTTGGATCTCTAGAGACTAGGTAGACGTAGCCATGTCAGACTCATTTCATTTTAATACTAACTCACCAATCAACTATCAACATAGGAGACTAGCGTGGAAAAAATGCCACAAATAGGAGCGGGAACCTTTCGGCTAGAAGGAAAAGTAGCGAGACAGTCAGTACTCGATGCATTAGAGATAGGTTATCGTCACATTGATACAGCGCAAATTTACGGTAATGAAGAGCAGGTCGGCGACGCGATTCAAACGAGTGGGGTTGACCGTGAGAGTATCTTTCTTACCACCAAAGTGTGGTACGAAAAATTAGGTAAATCGGACTTTATTCCTAGTGTGCATGAGAGCCTTTCAAAACTAAAAACAGACTATGTAGATCTACTATTGGTTCACTGGCCCTACCCGTCGGATAAAATACCGATGGAGGAATATTTGAATTGCTTAGCTCAAGCGAAAGAGCAGGGGCTATGTCGTCATATTGGCGTGTCTAACTTTACATTAACCCAGATGGACCGAGCTGTGAGTATACTTGGGGAAAATGCTATTTATACAAATCAGGTCGAGTGTCATCCTTTTATGCAGAACAGGCAGGTGGCAAAAGCGTGTTATCAACATAATATGAAATTAACTGCTTACATGCCATTGGCGGTAGGTAAAGTCATGAAAGATAAAACTTTAAATCAAATCGCTGAAAAATATAATGCCACTCCTGCTCAAATTGCTTTAGCGTGGGCAGAAAAGAACAACATGTTTACCATCCCTTCTTCAACAAACAGAAAGCATTTACAAAGTAACTTTGATTCCCAAGACATTAAGCTTGATGAGGAAGATATTACCAGAATCGATGATTTGGAAAAGGGAGAACGAATCGTCGACCCTGACTTTGCACCGAATTGGGATTAGGTCACCATTATAAGAAACAGCGCCCACTCAAAGTGGACGGAATTAATTAGTGATTTATAGGAACGAAAGTTGGACCAGTCAGTAAGAGAGTTAGCATTAAAAAGATCAAAACGTAGAGCGCTAGGTTGGTTAATTGGCGCAGCCAGCCTCTTCCTGCTAACCAGTGTATTAAAGCAATCTGCTTTGGCAGTAGACTATGGTTTTGTTATTGGCCTGATAAAAATGTCAAGTGAAGCCGCGTTAGTGGGTGGACTTGCGGACTGGTTTGCTGTTACTGCATTGTTCAAACCAATACCTGCTCGTTGGCCCATTCCCCATACCAACATAGTGGCAAATAATAAGTCGGTCATTGCCGAAAACTTGTCTGCATTTGTTAAGGAAAAGTTTTTTAACCCGCAGGCTATAGAAATGCTTATAGCGGAAAGTAAACCTGCTCAAGGTACAGCGCGTTGGCTAAAAGTTACGGTGAATGCAGCTAAAGTGAGTCGTTATGTTAGCGACCTGGCTGCTGGGGCGCTTAATGTGGTCGACGATAAACCGATTCAGGCTTTTCTAATTGCAGGCTTTAAGCGTGCAATATACCGCGTTGATTTAGGACCACTTGCAGGAGGGACATTAAATATACTGACACGCGATAATCGCCATCAAGAAATTTTAAATCAGATTATTCACCGTATCGCTACAGTTTGCGAACACCCCGACACGCAAGCGATGATTTCTTTGAAACTTCACGAATGGATGCGCACCGAGCATCGTCGGTTGGAAAAGTTTTTACCCTCGGCTTGGTTAAGTGAAAAAGGAGCCAATATCGCAGTAAAGGCTATTTCCAGTATGATCGTCGATATCAATGAAGATCCCAAGCACCCTGTACGTACCGCATTTGATGATTATTTACATGAATATATCGAGCGGGTCCGACAAGAACCTGAGTTAGCACAAAAACTAGACGATTTGCGCGCCAAGCTGCTGGAAAATCCCTCCCTTCATAAGTACCTGACAAAGATTTGGGACGACTTGAACGGACGCATTAAACAAGATTTAAACGAGGATAATGGTCACTTTCGCACGCACCTCACTGGCGCCCTGATAAATTTAGGTAAGGCAATAGACAGCGATCCTAAACTGGCTGCGTCAATTAACAGGCATATTGCCGAAGCTGGGCGTTATATGGCCCCCGAATTGGCTGATTTCTTAACCAACCATATCCAACGTACTATCGAAAGTTGGGACGAACGCGATATGGCTTATCAAATTGAGCTGAATATCGGCCGAGATTTACAAAAGGTTCGCATAAACGGCACCCTCGTGGGGGGATTCATAGGGTGTTTGCTTTATCTGACAGAGATAGGTATCGAAATGCTCCATTGATAATAATACTTACTTTAAATACGTTCGCCATAAGAAAGGGTACAAGGGGGTAGCATGGGATGCGAATTTAAAGAAACGAGGGAGATTATTGCAACATTTGAAATTTGGTCAGTCAATTCCGAATGCTTTACTTCGAAGTAAAAATTTGTAAATACACTCGTTCCTTCGAGCACGATATAGGGAAATCAGTTACTCTCCTGGTGCCTTCAATTTGATGTGTACGCTCATTCTGAGATGTCAGTCTGAACCTGCCTGTGGTATCCAGTGTGAGGGCAAGCTCCCTCTCACAATCCTTACTTTTATATTCATAAGATAAATCTATAGGCTGATTAGTGGAGTCGAGTTCAACATCATCGGGAATAGGGTAAAATCCTATATTGTTTTTTGTATACCAATGTTTCCCCTCGACCAAAGCATTGCTTCGAGATAACGAATACCCAGCATGGGGTAAAATAGACTCAAGTATCGTAAGCGCTTCCGGGTTAGTCAACAAGGGGGAGTATATTAAGGTTGAGCGAACGATGCTAAGAGGAAAGGGATGCTCGACTTTATTTACTTCAAAATTGTGTTTATAAAGTAACGACACCAATTCAGCTTATTGGTGTGCGTTTAAATAGCGGGTATTTAAATGAACCGTCGTGGTCGAACAGGCAGTTAAGAACAATAACCCTATGAAAACCGTTGCTAATACCTTTAACAAACGAAACATCCGACAATTAAACTACAGTTGTAATCATGATTAAACTACAACTGTAATCAAGTGTTTTTTCAGGGTTGCCCAAACAAAATTATTTAAAATAACCGGCAATCCATATTATTCTTGAGAATAGAGATAACGCACTTTTGTTTTAAGGGAGGGGTTATCCAGTTTTAATTCGACCTTTCGATATAGTTTGATTTCCCCTTCTACGATGCTATCCGCACTTATTCTAAGAACAGGGATACTGGCGTTATCGGTCCAACTATTGTTATCACTTTTTTGCCACACAAGATCACCCATTACCGTTGTTGCTTCAGTCAGTTCGATATCGCCATTGCGTGTCGTGATATCTCTGCCGACCCGGGCAGCATTTAAGCTAACATCACCATTAACCGTTTCGATATCACCCTTTATATCAGCACCGGATTTTAACAATATATCGCCATTAATGGTGGTAATATCTCCATCGGCGCGAAGATTTCTTCCAGCTTCAATATTGCCATTCACAACATTGGCGTCTTTTATACTGACATTATCGCCCATTTCAATACCGCCATTTACGGTGTCAACGTCTTCAGCAACTACATTGTTTTCCAATTTAATACCACCGTTTACCGTGGATAAATCGCCTACGAGATACCCTTCTTCGATATCGATACCTCCTAAAACGGTACTAATGGAGCTGCCCGCTTTTTCACGGTAGCCATCACCAACGTGGATAATACAACCACTTAATAAAGCAGAAGCTAAAACGGGTACGAATAATTTAAATTGCATATCATTTCCTGACTGTTTTTATAATTTAATTAGCTTTTGTATCAGATGTTAGCAGTCAGCATGCCACTAATTAAATTATATAAAAATCAGTTGGTTAGCTAGCTTAATGCGGGTGCAATAAATAGAAGGGTAGCCTGAAATACTAATTAATGGTCTTCCAGGCTAAAATTGGTCAATTATTTATCTAGAGGGGTGTTGAAGTCGTCAGATAACTCAAAATCGCCTTCTGCTGATATTAGCTTGTCTTCTTCAAACTGAATAATAAGGCGTTTCTGAAAATCTTCACCTCGCTTGCTCATTCCTCTTTTCATATCATATACATAATACCAAGTATCATGATTAAACGAGTCTTTGACGACTGGACGGCCCAATACATAGATGACCTGTTCTTTAGACATGCCAATGCGTAACTTTTTGACATCTTTTTCTTCAAGGAAGTTACCTTGAGGAACATCGATTCGATAAATCCAATCAGTACAGCCTGCCAGACTGCTTATAAAAGTAATAATAAATAATGATTGTAACAACTTCATGACATACAGATCCGCGGACAAGCCTTATCGTTAATTTTGTAATTTAGCGGGGAAGCATGCTACCCCGTACGATAGGACCAATCAACTGCTTATTAGTTCGATTCAACACTTTTCAATAATTCCCGCGCGTTGGCCAGGGCAGTATCTGTTACTTTATCGCCAGCTAATAGCCGAGCTAACTCATCTATACGATCCTGTTTTGTCAAAGGGAGGATGCGTGTTTCAGTTTGCTCTTCGGTACTGACTTTCGTTACAAAAAGTTGGTTATGCGCCTGAGCAGCAACTTGTGGTAAGTGAGTTACACACATTACTTGAGACTTCGTTCCTAACTGTCGCAACAAGTTACCGACGATTGAGGCGGTGGGTCCACTTATACCTGTATCCACTTCGTCAAAAATCATAGTTGGCGTAACATGACTATCTTGCGCTATAACCTGTACCGCTAGACCTATACGTGAGAGTTCTCCACCGGAGACCACTTTTTCGAGCTTCTCAAGGGATTGGCCAGGGTTAGTGGATACTTTGAATACAACCTCGTCTACTCCGTTTATTCCCGGGCGTATATCTTCCCGAGTCGTTACATCAATACTCACCTGGGCGTGAGGCATATTCATTTGCTTGATTTGTTTTTCCACGGAAGTGCTTAGCTTTTGTGCTGCTTCTTGGCGCGATTCGGTCAATTGTTTCGCTTGTGCCAGATAATGGGTACGCGCATCATCTACTTGTTGTTGCAATCCCTCCAGCTTTGTCTCGTCAGCTTGCAAAACGTTAAGTTCTGACAAAATAGTTTGGTGATGACGATATAGCTCTTCTGGCGGCACCATATGCTTACGCGATAATTCCATCGTTTTAGCGAATCTCGCTTCAACCTCTTGTATTAGTTCCGGATCTAAATCAAACTTATCACAGTATCGACGCAATTCCTTCGCGGCTTCTTCAACCTGAATAGACGCTTCGTTAAGCATTGAGACAACGGGGGCCAGGTTTGCGTCGCTTTCTTGCAATTGTTCAAGCTTATCCAGTGCCCCCTGAATCATTGATAGGGCGTTGGCATCGTCATTTTCGTAAAGTGTAAATACGCTGTGTTGCGCTTCTTCTAGCAGAGCTTGACTATTGCTTACCCGCTTGTGCTCTACTTCAAGCTCGGCAAATTCGTCTTCAGCTAAGCCGAATTCATCCAGCTCCGCCGCTTGGTATGCTAACAATTGCTGGCGATCGGTGCGCGTTTGCGCTTCGTCTTGCAAACGTATATGTTCAGATTGAATTGTCTGCCAGTCTCGATAAGCCTGCTTCACTGCCAGTAATAAATTATCGTGCTTGGCGAAACTGTCTACCAATTGGCGTTGATGCTCTTCTTTAAGCAGTTGCAGATGGGCGTTTTGACCATGAATAGAGATAAAATATTGGCCTAACTGCTTAAGTTGCTGAAGAGAGACGGGGGAACCATTAATAAACGCTTTTGAGCGGCCTTCACGAGAAATAACCCGACGGATAAAACATACATCAGCTTCATCTTCAGTACGTAACTCGAGTTCATCAAGCCATTTTACAGCTGCCTGATTATCAGCCAACGAAAAATGCGCTACTATCTCAGCTTTTTCTGCGCCATTTCTCACAGCATTTGCATCAGCCCGGGCACCTAAGCACAAACTTAATGCATCTATTGCAATGGATTTACCCGCACCTGTTTCACCGGTAATGGCCGTCATGCCCTGTTCAAAGCTAACTGAAAGCTGTTTGACAATAGCGAAATTTTTAACTGAAAGATGAACTAGCATATACTCACAATACTTTATAAATATACAGTTAGTGTAAATATATACAGTATCTCGGTAATGTAAAGTGGAATTTTTGACATTACTATAATTTCACCTTCTGGCCCTATCCATAGATAGCTATTTTCTTTTTATTCAACCCCACCGCATAAACCTAATACTCAATAAATTGGGATGAATTTTATTGATTTGCCATTTGACTCCTCAATTACCAGTTCTGTCGAAACTAGGGGGGGCTTTAGGTAAAACAATATAACCTGAACTCATTGAACCGATGGACATAGCAGTTTGTTTTGAATGGTGACAAATGCTTCAGACTATTATTTTAGGCGGGGCGTCCAGTCTTTCGCAAGTTGGCTATTATTCGTTTAACAGATTGAAAATTCGGATATTAAGTTCAATTGCCCTGCAAGGGTGGTATCAATAAATCACATTCGTTAAAGATTTTCTCGGAGTTTAAAGGGACAAGCTCTTGCACAATGCACACGCACAGATAGTGTTGGTCAATGGCGCTTGTGACTAGTCATGCGTAGATAGTATAAGTTCGGCAGTACAGCGCTTTACGATTAATGGAAAGAATACTTTGGTAAGGAAACATATCTATGAATAAATTTATTTTTTTGGCAGCAATAATGTTGTGTGGAATAGCTCATGCGAGAGCTGAACTGATCTTAACTGAAAAACTTGATCAACAAGTACAACATTACGTTCAACAGGAGCAATTTCAAGGCGTAGTTTTGGTTGCGGAAAAGGGAAATATATTACTTAAAAAAGCATACGGATACGCAGATATCGAATCAAATTTACCAAACACAGTGAGTAAGAAGTTTTTAATTGGCTCGCTTACAAAATCATTCACTGCTGTTGCCATACTTAGGCTTGTCGATAAGGGAAAACTTGATTTACACGAGCCGCTTGGTACATATATTCCAGATTTTAAAAAGACGCTTTCTGAGAAGCTTACGCTCCATCTTTTATTAAAGCATCAATCAGGCCTGGTGCCCCATTTAGAAGGGTTAACTCAGTTCGAAGAAAAAGATATTACGTCTGCGGACATGTTGGACATAATCAATACCTCGAAATTGTCATTTGTTCCAGGCTCGGCGTACCAATACTCCAACCTGAATCATCATTTGGCTGCGATGGTAATCGAAAATATTACTGAAAAAAGCTATGCAAAGGCAATGCAAGAATTGGTTTTTACGCCTTTGGGCATGAAAAATTCAGGAGTGGAGCGATTAGGTCATATTCCATCAAATAGAGCTAAAGGCTATAGAAAGGAGGCTTTCGGCGTTAAACATGATGAAAATATTGTTTCTTATGCGTTAGGTTCTGGTGATATTTATTCCACGGTCGATGATTTGTTTAGATGGGAGCAAGCTTTGTATGGAAATAATTTTTTATCGCAAGAAATGATTGAGTTTGCTTTTTCTGGAGAATCAGAAGCGTTTGGAAACTATGGGTATGGCTTTCGCGTTAGAGAGTACCAGCGCGCTGCCCAAATTCAAACCGTGGGCACGTTAACCCGGCACGGAGGATCTATGGATGGATTTTATTCAAACCTGCATCGCTACATTGATGACAGATTAACTGTGATAGTGCTGGCAAATATACGCGCTTTTCCTATTCGCAAAATGACTTTTGAACTAAAAGAAATCGCAGTAGGCGCAGAAGGGTTAAACCGAAACAGAAAACGGTTGGAATAGAGTACCGTATGGAGTTTTCACGTAGCTGCTAAAAAGAAGAAAGGGACACAAGTGTCTCTTTCTCTCCCTAATTCGACTATTCGCCTATAGCTTTAACAACATCTTGCCCGTATTTTTACCTTCAAAAAGCATATTTAACCCTTTGATCGCATTCTCTAATCCTTCTACAGTATGAGCGCGATATTTTATTTTACCTTGTTGAACGTAAGGGGTTAATTTTCCGAGAAGTTGCGGAATTTCATCCCAGTGATCGGGCATGGCGAATCCACGTACATTGATGCGTTTTTTGATTAACGGTATCCAGTTAGGTCCGGGAGAAGGTTTTTCAGACTGATAGTCAGCGATCATCCCACACACTACAATGCGACCATGCGCGTTCATACGGTTAAAAATATGCTGTTGGATAGGTCCTCCTGTATTTTCAAAAAACACATCCACTTTATCTGGTGTTAATTCTGCGAGCTTAGCGGCCAGATCATCTTTTTTGTAATTTATTGCGCCGTCGAACCCTAAATCGTTAACTATCCAGTCAGCTTTTTCATCTGTGCCTACCACGCCGATGACTCGCAAACCGTCGGCTTTGGCAAGTTGTCCCACAATTGAACCCACCGAACCAGCTGCGCCGGTAACAACGAGTGTTTCGCCTTTTTTTGGTTCGCCAAAACTATATAAACCTGTGGTAGCGGTTAAGCCGGGCAGGGCAAAAACGCATAATGCCATCTCTTCTGAAACGCCCGGTTGTAGTTTATTAAAACCTTGTCCATCACTGACCAGATACTCACGCCAGCCTGTCATACCCATTACTTTGTCGCCAACTTTAAAGTCTGAATGATTTGACTCTACCACTTCGCCTACACCGCTTGAGCGCATAACCTCACCCAGTTCTACGGGTGGAATATAGCTCTCTCTATCGTCACTCATCCAGCCCAGCATAGCGGGATCTAAAGACATATGGGTTTGCTTGATAAGCATTTCCCCTTCACCAGGCGACGGTATAGGCTTACTGTTGGTTTCGAATAAATGAGGGCCGATTTTTCCGTCTGTAGGACGTTGAACCAAGACGACTTCATGGTAGTTAGACATGCATAATTTCCTTATCTAATTTGATTAGTATCTACAGGTAGTGGGGATGATGTCTAACTTAACAACATTAACATTTATACATCGTACGCTGAATAAAATATGACTAATATAGCTTACTCCCCCAATCCAGCTTATTCCTCAGTACATTGAAGTAGTTGTATCCCTTAGGATGTACTAACGCCAGTGTATCGGCACTCTTACGCACCCGAATTTCATCGCCGGGTAAAACAGGTAACACAATATGGCTGTCGCAGCTGACTTGTAAGCTGTCGCTATTGACCTTCGATACGCGCATAGAGACTTCACTATTGGCGTCTACAACAATGGGACGGGAGCTGAGTGTATGAGGGAACATTGGTACTAATGTAAGCGCATCGAGTCGAGGCATAATGATGGGGCCGCCACCAGAAAGTGAATAAGCAGTGGAACCAGTTGGTGTAGCTACGATTAATCCGTCAGAGCGTTGACTAAAAACAAATTGTTCATCGATATATATTTCAAATTCCATCATATGGGCAACCTTACCGTGATGGAGAACCACTTCATTTACAGCACAATTGTTGCTTTTTAACTGTTCGTGACGATAAACGCCTACCTCGAGTAAAAAGCGTTGTTCGACTACGGTTTCGCCGGCAAAAATCAAATCTAACTGAGACGAAATTTCGTCCGGGTTAATATCAGTAAGAAACCCCAGATTACCGCGGTTAACCCCAACGACGTGAATGTCAAAACGGGATAGGACTCTTGCGGCACCTAACATGCTGCCATCGCCTCCCACCACCACCGCGAGGTCAGCTTGTTTACCGATGGTAACTAAATTAGCAAACTGACTATCGGCATCTGTCATCTCTGCGCCAAGGCTTTCTTCAATCAGGATTTCACACCCTTTGTTTTTTAGATAGGCAATAAGTTCATCAAGACTGTCTTGGGTCGCTTCATGGCTTGGTTTACCAATTAAGCCAACGGTTTTGTATAACATTAAGGTGCTGATGTCCGTAATAAAAATCGGGTTTCTATTTTGGACATTAGCACATTTAAATGGGTTTAAGGAAATTTTAGCGTGCGGTCCAGCCGCCATCGAGGATCATCGTTTGCCCAGTGATGTTTCGCGCATTGTCACTTATTAAAAAACTTGCCGTCGCTGCCAGCTCATCAATACTGATAAAAGCTTTTTTAGGCATTGGCTCAAGCATAATTTTATTGATCACATCGTCTTCAGATATGCCATTCTCTTTGGCCTGGGCTTTTATCTGCTGCTCCACTAAGGGGGTTTTAACATACGCCGGACAAAGGGTATTGATGGTTACATCACAATCGCCCGTTTCTAACGCAACGGTTTTGGCAAAGCCTAATAACCCATGTTTAGCCGCCACATAGGCCGATTTATAGGGTGAGGCGATAACGGAGTGGATAGAGCCCACATTAATAATGCGGCCAAAATTGCGTTCACGCATTCCTGGTAAAAAAGCTTGGGTCAATAAAGCTGGGCCCACCAACATTACATTAATGAGCTGTTGCCATTTTGAAGCTGGGAAAAGTTCCAGTTTAGAAACATGCTGAATACCTGCGTTATTTATCAAGATATCGATAGGCGTGGAGGACAATTGTTCAGCCGTTTTTCGTACTTGCTCAGCGTCGCTCACATCTAACGCTATTGGTGTGGCGCGTAAACCTTGTGCTGTTAATTTTTCACTTGCTGTGGTGGCTGCTTCAAGGTTTATATCCGCTAAAACTACGTGATGCCCTTGCGCGGCTAAATGTTCTGCTATGCCATATCCAATACCGCTGGCGCTGCCTGTTATCAGAATATTTCGCTTAATCATTATTGTCACCTGCAGCTAATTTCTCGACGATAGTCATTACCGCTGTAATTTGGTGACCATCAGCAGTGGCGTAGTCGGCAGAGGTATACCCCCACCAATCCCAGCAACCTTGTGGGTTAAGGGGCATAAATATAGATTTTTTGGTTTGTGGGTAGACTACTACTATGTTGTTACTATCTGCCCATTCGTTAATGCCTGTATTGAGCACATAGTCTTTTCCTATTGCTTCCGCATACTGGTTACAGCCATGAAAGCTTATATGGACTTTACACTCTGCGCCTTCAAGACAAGGTTTTGGAATATAGGTATAGCCGGTTTCGGCCATAGTTTTAGCTGATTCGCCAGCTAATTTAGATTGACTGAACTCAACTATTTCCCCTGAAAGTTCTCCAGACGGTGGCGCCAAATCACCCACGACGGCTTGAAGCATTGCACCCGCAGCGTCATAATCACAGTTACCCAGATAAGGTGCATCGGATGTCAAACAAGAACCGCCTTTTTCTTTGGTAGGGAATAAATGAGCGAAGGGTTTGTCATTCACGTATGTCACATTCTGTACGCCCACCCAGTTTTTATATTGCGTATGTAATAACTCGGTGGCTGCGGGAGTTACTTTACTATCTTTAGTACCGTGCAGCAGCCAGACCTTATCGCCTTTAAGGTTTTCCAGCGAAGGAATTTTACCTTCTTGAGCCCACTTCGTCGCTGAATTATTTAATAGCGCCAGGTCGACTGGCGTTTCCATTTTGCTGACACATTGATTGAGTGCCACAGTGATATCGTTTTGGCCACAATAGTAAGGCCCTGCGGCGATGATTCCAGCGCCTGAGACCTTATCGCTATGAGCAATGTGAAATTGGGTTGCCATATAGCCTCCGGATGACAAACCCGATACTGTTATGTCTGATAAATCGAGTTTTAATTTTGCCGAAGTACTATCAGCGATTGCATACACGGGCAGGCATATTGCTGACAGTAAAGAAAGGTGCGCTATCTTCATATTAAGGTTACCTGACTGGGTTATTTAAAAATGTAGTGATAGCTTCTGCATGTTGCTGAACATTCACTACGCCTTCCAGATGGCCAAATTGACCTTCAAGAGTAAGTAGTTTGCTGGATTGGTTTAATAGTTGATGAGGGCCCTCTGCCAGATATGGCATCAATAATAAATCACTTTCTGAAGGTAAAAACAGGCTGGGCGCGGTGACGCGTTTCAGCCCTTTTTTTAAAGAGTGTTGGTGGCCCGCTACATATAGCTGACACGCCCGCGCCAGATAAAGCAGAGAATTAGCATCCATCTTTTCTGTTCTTGATGCGGCACGCTGCTTTAGCCAATTAACAATAGTGTGGGACATGTTAATATCGTTAAGCGGCCCTCGTTCCAGCGGCGCATAACTAAGCATGTTACCTTGGTTATTAAAGAACGCTGGGGTGAGAGCCTGTTGAGTTATTAACATTAAAGATGCCACCAAGCCTTCAACAGGAGGGTGATCTTTGGCATAGTTTCCGTTATTCCATTTGGGATCAAGCTTAATGGGCAAGGTCCATTGTTCAAGCATGGCTGTGGTCCAGGCATCACTTTCACCCGAACCAATCACAGAGATTACTCGTTTGACTTGTTCTGGATAAGCTGCCGCCCAATCCAACGCCTGCATTGATCCCATAGAAGGTCCGATTACAGCGTGAAGAGTTTCTATTCCTAAGCTTTGCAACACGGCTTTTTGAATATTGACAAAATCGCGAATTGTCACCACAGGGAAGTCTAACCCCCAGGGTTGATTCGTTTGCGGATTGATACTGGCTGGGCCCGTGGTAACCACATTCTCATCGTAAGCATTAATGTTGGCGAGTGAATCGACGCTTACCACGAAGTAGCGATTGGTATCAATGGCTTTACCCGGCCCTATTATCGCATCCCAGTAGCCTGCTGTTTCATCGTCAGAGTGATATTTCCCCGCGGCGTGGGAGGTACCGGTAAAATAATGGGTAACGAGTATCGCATTACTTTTATCCGCGTTTAGTTTCCCGTAGCTTTCCCAACCCACTTTTACTTCAGGTAGCACTTTACCGTTGAACAGCTCAAACTGGTGTGTAGTAAATATCTGTTTCTCAACTAATAAATTTTCAGATGCAGGTTTTCCTTCGGTGACCGTGGATAAGCACAGAACTAACCAGATAAGAGCAAACTTATACATTCTTTACCTCACATTATCGAAAACAGACCGATAGCCATGACTAGGCCAATAAGTGGTACAACGACGGTTAAAGCGGCTACAGCGCTATAAGCTGCCTTGTGAGTTTCATGACAAATTGCACGAATAGTGGTGACCACATAGCCATTGTGAGGCAAGGAATCGAGTGCGCCGGAAGAAATTGAAACAATTCGATGTAATTGGTCCGGTTCTACGCCTTGATCCAAATAATGAGGAGCGACTAAGGGGAGTGCAATTGCCTGCCCGCCTGAAGCTGAACCAGTCAAGCCGGCGATAACACTGACCGCAATGGCGGCACCAATTAATTCATTTCCCGGAATCTGTGTCATCAACTCCACAGTCTGCTGGAAGGCAATCGTGCTTTTTGCAATTGATCCAAACCCGACGACGGCGGCCGTATTGCCGATGGCTATTAAAGCGCCTGTTGTACCCAGATTAATCGCCTGTGACATATTGTGAAAATGCTTGTAGTTAATCAGCATTATGGTTAACACGCCGCCACCTAATGCCACAATTAACGCCAACTGTGCCAGTGCTTCATGTAAGGTAAAAGATAAAATAAGTACAACAAAAAGAGGAATTAAGCCTGTCATCGGATGGGGATAATCACGTTCCGGAATATGCGGGTCGTACTCGCGGCTATCAAATTTTTCGCCATTGGCAACTGCTTTGCCAATCATTTTTTTTAGCCACCAGTAACCAAAACTGGCCATGAATATGGCCACCACTAAACTGACTTCCCATCCTGCAAACGGTGAAGTACCTAAGTACTTAATTGGGATCCAGTTTTGGATTTCAGGTGAGCCAGCAGATGTCATCGTGAAGGTAACCGAACCAAACGCCAGGGTGGCAGGAATAAAGCGTCTCGGCAAATTGGCATCTTTAAACAGGCTCAACGCCATAGGGTAGACCGAAAAAGCCACCACAAAAACGCTTACACCGCCATAAGTCAATATGGCACACGCCATGACTACCGCTAACACGGCATGTTTAAAACCAAGCTTACCGACGATCCAGCGCGCCACCGAATCTGCGGCGCCCGTGTCTTCCATAAATTTACCGAAAATAGCACCGAGTAAAAACATGAAAAACCAGCTGGCAATGAAACCAGAAAAGCCACTCATATAGGTTTCAACAAAATTGTTTTCACCAATAAAAACGGGTAAGCCACTGGTGAGTGCAACTAATAAAGCACACGCTGGAGCTGCAATGAATAAATTCATTCCTCGAATAGTCAGTACAATCAATAAAACCAGACCGCCAATCAGGCCTATTAAACTTAACATAGTGTATTCCGCTTATTGTTATTCTCTTTATCTGAAAAATACAGATAGTCAGAATTTGAGTAAATTGTGAACTGAACTCAGGCACTTGCCCATAGTACGATGGTACTACATAAAAAAATTTTAGCTTGTTTTAAAGTGGTTAGAGAAGTACTCAGTTACGCTGATGTCGTGACATAAGTACCCATGTACATTACCCATTTAGCCTTACTAGAACAAAAACGAATAGGAAACCGCTATGCAACACCCATTAACACACGTCAGAGGCTTTAACAGGACACTCTGCGCGACTGCTGTCGCGATTGCCTGTTTCAGCACTTCTTTCGCCAGTGCGCAAGAGCAAAGCCTAGTAGAGGAAGGCTCAAAGCTTGAACGAATTGAAGTCACTGCCCGAAAGACAACTGAATCATTACAGGAAGTGCCTGTAGCTATCACCTCCATAGGGGCAGGGGAGTTGACCGAAAAAGGAATAAGCGTACTTACGGAAGTACAACAGTTTTCGCCGAATACTACGCTGCAAACAAGCCGAGGTACAAACTCTACTTTAACTGCTTTTATCCGAGGCGTTGGTCAGCAAGATCCACTTTGGGGATATGAACCCGGCGTAGGAATATATATTGATGATGTGTACATGGCACGCCCTCAAGGCGCAGTGTTAGATTTATTAGATGTTCAACGTATCGAAGTATTGCGCGGCCCACAAGGCACCCTTTACGGCAAAAACACCATTGGCGGTGCGGTTAAATATGTCACCAAAGAAATGTCTGGTGACCCGCAATTTACTGCGCAGGCTACTTTAGGTAGTTACAACCAACAAGATGTGAAAGTAACAGGCCAATATCCTGTCATCGAAGATGTAGTGTATATGGGGTTCGGATACGCAAACCTGAGCCGGGATGGCTTTGGAACCTATTTGCAGTCTGCTTTACCGGATCAGGATCGCGAAAACTATAACAAGGATTTATGGGCTGCACGATTGACGTTAGAAGTGCACGCAACGGATGATTTATTCTTCCGTTTTGGTTGGGATAAAACGGAAGATGATTCCAATGCAAAAGGCGGCTACAGACTACTTCCAAGCTTATTGGTCGATGCACCTGTACCTGACTCTAAATTTGATTCGTATACCAGCTTACCTACCTGGAACAAAGTAGAGTTGGAGGGTTACAATTGGCTCGCTCAATATAATGTGAATGATGCATTGGAACTTAAATATATTGGTTCTCATCGTGAAAGCTACTCTCCAACTAATATTGATTTTGATAATACATCACTCGATATTTTTGACGTTCCGGCCGAGTACAAAGACGAAAATGACACCCATGAGTTGCAAGCTAATTTTAGCGGAAATGACTTTTCAGTGGTGTCTGGCGTCTATTACTACGACGGCGAATCTTGTGGAAACTTTGATGCTATTTTAGGCTTTTTAGGACGTGCAGCATTCAGTACACCGGGCTTGACCCGCGAAGTCAGTGGCTGTAACAACAGTGAAAGTTGGGCCGTCTATTCTCAAGTTAATTACGATATTACCGAGCAACTTTCAGTTTCAGTAGGTGCCCGCTATACCGACGAAGAAAAATCAGCGACCGTTAACAACGGTTTAGTGTTTTATAATTTATACCCTTATTCCGGGTGGTTCGATGGGTACGAGCGTCCAGCAGGAGAGTTGGTACCGCAAGTGTTAGGTAGAGATGCGAATGGTGACGATGTCTTGGATAGTCCCGCAGTTGAAAGTTGGTCGCGCTTTACCCCTAGAGTCGGGGTTGAGTACCAGATGAACCGTGACATGATGTTTTTCGCCAGTTACTCTCAAGGCTTTAAGTCTGGGACGTTTAATCCCCGAGCGAGTGGCCCAGAGCCTGGCGTAAAGCCTGAAGTAGTAGATTCGTTCGAGCTAGGCATGAAGTCAGATCTGACGGATAGCTTACGCCTTAATGCCACGTTATTTAGCTATGTGCATAAGGATCGCCAATACATTGGGGTTGAAGGTGACTCAGATGATCCAACTGCGCTACAGCAACGCTTAAGAAATGCTGCTGAAACGGAAGGCCAGGGGATAGAAATTGAGATGACTTATGTGGCAACAGACAATTTACAGTTCGACGTTGCTTATGGCTATATTGATTTCGATATCGTTAAAAATGATGCAATTCCGCCCTTAATCGGCTTAGCTTCAACGCCGGAGAATACCTTTAACTTCGCCGCTAATTATTTGCTTGATACGAGCTGGGGTAGTTTTATCTTTAATGCAAACTATTATTATCGCGATGGCTATCTTTTATTTGAAACCAGTGACCTGATTCAACAAGATGCCTATGGCATGGTAAACGCTAGTGTGAGCTGGGAAAGTGTACATGGTAATTGGTTCGGTGGACTTCATTTGAAAAATATCACCGATGAAGAATACCTGGTGGGGGGATATGACTTTGTCACCCCTGATCCAGACACCGGTGAACTGGGCCCAGGCCTCGGCGGCGATACAACGTTAATTGGATACTATGGCGATCCGCGCACTGTTCATATTACAGTCGGTTATCGATTCTAACCAAACCGAGAAAGGGCGATACATAAAGTCAGTCGCCCTTTCTTTTAATTTCTTGCATTTTTTCTTCAGATTCTACACAGTAAAAAAAACACCATAATTTCCTCATGCAACCAAAAGTACTCATTGCTGACGATCATCCTATATTCCGCGCCGCTATGCGGTATGCGCTTGCCGACATAGTTGGCGAAAACCTTGTCGAAGCTGAATCTTATCCGCAAACGCATTCAATTCTACAAACAGATCCTGACGTTGAGGTTGTGTTTTTAGACATTAATATGCCCGGAAACGAAGGCTTAACCGGATTAAGTGAAATCAGAGCATGTTTTCCAGATGTGATAGTAGTCATGGTGTCTGCCGAAGAAAATCCACAGTTAATTCGTAAAGCAATAGATTTAGGTTCAAGCGGGTACATCCCAAAGTCCACCCCATTGCCCGTGCTTAACGATGCCGTTAGACAGATTATTGAAGGTGATCAGTGGTTGCCTCAAACCATTAGCGGTGCATTACCTGACCTGCATAACAAAGAACAGCAGGATTTTGCCCAACGTATGACACAACTTACCCCTCACCAGTTCATGGTTTTGAAACTAATTGCAGACGGCCTGCTAAACAAACAAATTGCCTACCATCTCGACATTTCTGAATCTACCGTCAAACAACATGTGTCAGCAGTGCTTCGCAAGCTGAACGTGATTAATCGTACACAAGCAGGCATCATCTTTAAGCAGTTGATAGAAAAAATCTAAACAAAAATAAACTGGATAAAAAAGTAAAAAGCGTCACGTCAACCCAGGGGCCGTAGGCGTGCTACGCAGGTTCGCAGAATCGTACGATAGAAAAGTATTTAATGATGCTGGTTTGCCTTAATCTTACACCCTGGAAGCGTATTCTCCCCCGTTTGATTAGAATGAGAGTGGGGCGAACTCGACTTTTGGAAAGAATATCTTTGTGAGCACTAAACCTGTTCATCCAATCATAAATAATCAAAAGCATAAGTATTAATGTTAATCGAGCGACTCACTTTTTCTTACCTAAAAATTCACTACCGCGGTGGTGATTTCTATTCGTGACACAAACCTTAGCATCTATGTTTGCACCGTCTCGCTGTAGCGCCTGAATGACCGTCTGGTTGAATTTTTGAAGCAACGCCGTAAAAGGTTGGGATGCAGAGAACCGCATATTACAAAAATTTATGAAGCTTAAATAAAACTTTCCAATAAAACTTCCCAGAGTAAGTTCTGCTGGCTAAAGTTAATTCATGTGGTTTTAAAAGCAAATTCGGGTTGCGCAAAAGAGCTTCCGGATGCGGACGTGTATAAGAACTGGCTGTTAAGCCAAAAAATCACTAAAGCAACTATCCTATGATCTTCACTGGCGGCAATAATTTATCGAAGCGTGCTATCTCATATATATTAATTGAGAACGTTAATACGAATGGACAGCGATGGAAGAAGGATAGGTTAAATTAACCAATGTACTAAAAATTATTAAAATAGTAGTTCGTGCGGCAATAAGGTGTAGTAAAGATGTTGTGATCAACAAAGATATAAAAATTGCTCGTATATAACGGAATAACTTGTATCCAGCCCCCAAAGGGGGCAAGTGTCTTGTATGCGTTATCGGCGAATGCTGTTGTTACTAATTTTTGTATCAAGACCCGGGGCGGTGAAATGAAAATATGCGTGTTTAGTAGTAAAAAATACGACAAGCGCTTTATAACTGAGGCTAACAGCGCTAACTACGATATGCAGTTCCACGCAGTAAGGCTAAGCCAAGACACAGCCATTCTTGCCAAAGGGTTTGATGGTGTCTGCTGTTTCGTGAATGACGACATAAATGCGAACGTTATTGCGCAATTGGGAGACCAGGGAATAAGGCTCATAGCTCTTCGATGTGCTGGTTTCAATAACGTTGATCTTGAGGCTGCAAAGGCGCACCACATTACAGTATGTCGCGTACCCGCTTATTCACCTCATGCCGTAGCTGAGCATGCATGCGCATTAATCCTAGACCTAAATAGAAATATTCATCGCGCCCACAATCGTATACGTGAAAATGATTATTCGCTAGACGGCCTATTAGGGTTCGATTTGTATAAAAAAGCGGTTGGTGTCATCGGTGCGGGTAACATAGGTCGAAAGTTCATTAATATTATGCAGGGTTTTGGTTGCAATATAATTGTATCCGATCCCCAGTATCATCCCACCGGGTCTCATGAACCGCCACGAGTGGAATTAGACAAATTGTTAGCAAGTTCTGACCTTATTTCACTGCACTGCCCATTAAATTCTGAAACTCACCATTTAATTAATAAAAATGCAATCGCACAAATGAAAGCCGGGGTTATGTTGATCAATACCTCTAGGGGCGGATTAGTAGATACTAAAGCAGTGATCGACGGTCTGAAATCAGGAAAAATAGGCTATTTGGGGATAGATGTTTATGAAGAAGAAAGTACATTGTTTTTTGAAAATTACTCTGACACCTTCATTCAAGACGATATCTTCGCTCGGCTGCAAACATTTCCGAATGTAACCATTACGGGACACCAGGGCTTCTTTACAAAAGAAGCCCTTGAGCAAATCGCCCGTACAACAATGAACAATATAGCTCAATTTGCGAAGGGTAATTTAAAACAGGTTCATGTGGTTGTGGCAAGTTAGTCTCACTTTTTTGTCATGTTCTTGTGCTACGATAAAGGGCTGGAGTAACGGAAAAGCACGTCTACTAAATATTTATGTGCTAGAAGGTTTTGTTAGTTGACCACATTCCCTAATGCGCGGGGTATCGTTTTACGATAAAGCGCCTTATTCTGGCATTGGCTTTAGGATTCCCTGGCATTTGTAAAGAACTCTGAAGGGGCAAAGGTTTTTATTCTCGATATGATGCGAAGCTGGCTCAGCCAAGCCGGTTGAGGACAGTTATGTAATAGATGCAAATTTTCACTAACCACCCTTTTACTCCAATAAAGTGACCTGTAAAACGTTGAATAGTTCTCGTGCCGACTCTGCACAAATTAATGCCGCTTAATGGTAGTGATTAAAACGTTTAGCTGACAACCATAAAGTAACGTCGAACTAGGATGCAGTTGCAGCGTAGCGTGGAACGCAGCAATTTGTACTGAAGCAAAAAGGGGGCGGGAAGGAAATTTGCATAATCAGTTATCGCCATAAACCTTAAGATCTTCATTAAGAAGTTGTTTAATCATTCTTTTCAACGCGATAGATTTTATGGGTTTAGGCAAATAACATAAATGCGCTGACTCAGCTTCGTCTCGAATACCTTCGTTTCGATTTGCCGTAATTAATATGCCCTTCACTTCCTTTTCCCAGTGAGCTCGCAACTGCAGAACTGCATCAGTACCGACTTCACCATGGTCAAGGTGGTAATCCACTAACATCAATGCTGGCGGAGTAGGGCACCTAGCCAATGCTTGCGCTAAACTTGATGCTGCAATTACCTGCGCCCCCCAGTCGCCTAACAACGTAGTCATTGCGCTTACTATTTGTACATCATTTTCCAACACCAGTACGGTACAGTGTATAAGTGGTTGGCGATTTAAACTCACTTCTTTATTACCGGGCTTTTCAGTAATCGGATAAATTGGTGAACTTACCCGAGGGACGGTTACTGTGAATTGGGTGCCTATATCCACTGTTGATTGAAGCGAGACATGATGACCCAGTAATTGACTAATCCGTTCCACGATGGTCAGACCCAGTCCCAAGCCTTGATTAGTCTCGCCACCTTCTAATTGATGAAACTCGTTAAAGATTTCTCTTTGTTGATGCTTGGCAATGCCGGGTCCAGTGTCAATGACACAGATATTGATAGCGGTATTATCCTGCCGTCTCACGCCCAGTAATATGCCCCCAGATTTGGTATAACGAATGGCATTTGAAATCAGGTTTTGGACAATTCTGCGCAACAGGTTTTTATCTGAGCGAACCCGTACCTGGGTCTGGACGTAGCGAAGGCGTAATAACTTTTGCTGGGCAATAATCGAAAATTCACTTACCAAGGGTTCAAAAATCTCGTCCAAAGAAAATTCAGAGACCGCCGTCGTTAGTACTCCAGATTCAAGTTTTGTCATATCTAACAACGTGGTAAGTAAGCATTCGGCGCTATTAAGTGAACTAACAAGCCCTTCTGCGATATGCTCAGTTTCACTGCCACTCGTTTTTTGCGCAAGCATAGAGGCAAACAAAGTGGCCGCGTTAAATGGCTGCATAAGATCATGACCTGCCGCAGCCAGAAAACGGGTTTTACTTTGATTCGCTTTGTCTGCCTCAAGTCTAGCTTGGTGCAGTTCAAGGGTGCGTTGTTGTACGCGCCTTTCCAGCTCATTTTTCGCTGCTTCTAGTTCGTCCTGAATCTGGATGTATTCGGTGATATCACTGTAAGTGGTAACGTAGCCGCCAGCCGGCAAGGGGTGCCCATTAAGTTCGATTACCTTGCCATTATTGTGTTTTCGAACATGTTTATAGCGACTCCCCGAGCGCATGTAGTTGACGCGTTTATCAATTTCCGCTTCCACGTCGCATCCTGCTGCCAGTAACCCTCGCTCCGCATTGAACTGAAGCAGGCTTTGGATAGGCATCCCTACCTGTAAATAACCCTTGGGGTAATTAAACAATTGTACATAACGAGGGTTCCACGCGAGTAAACAAAGCTGTTGATTCAATACGCAGATCCCTTGTTCGATATTTTGCACCGATGATTGCAATACTTCGTGATTAAATTGAAAGGATTGTGATGCTTCTTCCACCCACTCTACCAGGTCGGGGATAGTTTCCTGCTGTGAATCTGCAATAGCAGTAAGGAGTATTCTGGCACTGGGATTACCAACCTGAACGGTGAGTAATTTCTCCACTCTCATCAATAATGAATGACTTGCATAACCTGAAGTGGAATTGGTCAACGTACTATAATTAAGTTGCTTTAAAAATAACGAATTTGTCGCGGGTTCGAGAACTTTTTGGGTGAGTTGAAGAAGGTCTTTGATACGAATAGCAAGCTCGGGGAGCGGGGAACTCTCGGGTCGGTTCTGTTTCAACATTGCGCGTTGAGGGAGTAGGAAACTAACTGAAACAAACACGATGCAATTTACCAGCAAACTGAAGATGAAACCGTTTGCTAGCTCAGCATCGCTAAGAGGGGGATTAAAATAATAACTCGATAACAAGCTCGGATAGAGCAACCACATTATCCAGCATGCAAAGCCTGCAATAAGCGCACATTGAGCTGCCAAACGTGTGCTTTTCTGCCAGTACAAGCCAAACATCATGATAGGGAAAATCTGTGCCAACAAAGCAATCGCAATACTGCCTGTCTTGCCAAGCGGTGCAGATTGGCTGATATTGATGTGATACCAGTAGGCAACGCTCAACACCGCAATAATCGTTAGCCGTCGAATGGTTAACAGGCTACTGGTCTGCATAGATGCATGGTTCGTGCGATTAAACGCCAGCTTTAGCCAGACCGGGGTGAATAGGTTATTAGCCATCATCACGCCTAGTGCGAGCGTGGCGACGATAACCATACTGGTAGCCGCAGAAATTCCACCTAAAAAAGCGATAATAGAAATAACCGTTTCGTTACTGTGGATGGGTAATGCCAGCACAAACGCATCGGTTTTAATTGTATTGGTATCCAATAGCAACTGTCCTGCGAGGGCGATGGGAAGTATGAAAATAGTCATTCCAATTAAATACAAAGGGAATAGCCAACGGGCTTTACGCAATTCGCTGTCACCATTTTGTTCAATAAAGTTCATATGAAACTGGCGAGGTAGCACAAACATCGAACATACACCTAATAACATATGACTGAGGTATACCCATGGTGCAGCATCCGCAAACAATACTTTTTGTCCTTCCGCAGACTTTGAAGCTTGGGCGAATAAGTCAAACACACCATCGAACAGGCTGTAACAGACAAAAATACCCACTATTGACAAGGCTGCTAACTTAATAATGGATTCGACAGCGATAGTTAATAGTAATCCAGGATGTTTACGGGTCAGGTTTAACGTACGGGTACCGAATAGTACCGCGAATAAGGCCATGATAGCGGCAACGTAAAATCCAACGGTGTTAAGCGTTTTACTTGAACCGGTAATCAGATTAATACTTTCGGTGATAGCATCAAGTTGAAGCGCAATGTACGGAACCACACCCACAAAACACAAAAGAGTAACGATCGCAGCAAGCAGGTGGCTATTGCGATATTGTAGGCCAATGAGGTCGGCTAGCGAGCTAACATTATGTTGTTGACATAGGCGACTGACTTTCCGCATAACGCCAAAGCCGAATAGCATCGTCAGGATAATACCTGAATAGGTAGGAACCACGGCCCAGCCGTACTGAGAAGCCTGAGTAATGGTTCCAAAAAAGGCCCAGGAAGTGCAGTGAACTCCCAAACCCAGGCTATATAAAATAGGATGTTGTTGGTTATCCTGAAGGTTTTTGTCACCCCAGAATGCAATTAGAAATAAGACGATAAGATAGCCTATGACCAATAAGCCAACGGTCCAAAGAGTCAACATTTTACGTTTGAATGTGTGATTTTTGTTATGGCATCAACCTACCATAATTAACCAACCTATGGAGTTTTTTTCTCGTGTAAAACTGGGCAAGCATACTTTGCAGCAAGTAGTGTAGAATAAAATTTTGAGGGGGCGTTTATTTCAACCGCCAGTCACTAGTTTTTTTACTTTTTACTTTTTACTTTTTACTTTTTACTTTGGTCGCTTCAATAAAACTTTAACGTATCAGGTAGGGGTTACGATATATAAAGCCGAAGCGCCCCCTGCTTACCAAAATCGGTAGCAAGTAAAATGAATTACGTAGCCTGGTGTATTGCCTTTTCTTATCACCCATGCCAGGCGGGGGATTTCAAAAAAAAGCCGCGTTGCGCCACTTGTTTTACGTCTATACGCATCAACTATTTTTCTATTATGTCGGCTTCCGAAAAGATTATACAGTCTTCTCAGGTGCGTGGATGGGGGCGCACAATAAACCAGCTACCCACCACCAAACTGCCAAAAGAGGTATACAATAAAATGAACACCCACTCGGGTGCATTGTAATATAGTAAGTGTTGGACCCAGTGCTGCATAAATGAACCTGAATAGCCAGCTTGTCCAGCCTCGGTTCTTAGTGAAACTTCCCATACTGTCAAAGGGCAAATAATCCCGAGCCAGGATTGCACCATAACAATTAAAATGGCTATTAAATGGAGTATTCGAAAGGATCGATTTCTAACCCATCGCCACTTTAAAAAATACCCTGCATAAATGGCGACCAGTCCAAAGACGATAAATAAGACGAAAAACGCGTGTATAAATAATATCGCGTCAGCCAAAAAAACATAATACGTTTCTCTCGTCACAGCGTTTCACCAGGGGGTAATGGGGAATCAAACGCCGTTCCCATCATTTTGTGTAGTTCACAGTATAGAATCAATCGTGGTCACGTGTAGCAGGTCAGTAATATATTGTAAGTCGAGCTTGTTTGACTCTAATACAGTTTTTTGACAGAGAATGCACGATTACGATCAGACGTAGAGTTGATTCCGGAAGGCGAGAAATTTGTACGGGGGCATTAGTTCATCCTGTTATAACGCGATATTCCTTAATCAACGTAAGCCCTTTAATAAACCGTATCGAGAATAAATAATTAATAGCGAAGAGGAGACGTTTTTAACGCCCCAGAGAGCCTTCCGAATATTAAGCCCAACGCATCATTGTTTCTTTATCTCTAACTCAAGATCAGAAGCGAAATTTTTAGCTGCCTACAAATGAAAAAAACGGCTCCCGCTGGAAGCCGTTTTGAAGGGTAGGTCAATGACCGATAATCAGATTGAACTAGATACGTTCGTTCAATTCTTTTGCAAGAGGTGTATCCATCAAGCCATTCTCAGAAACCCAAGCGCGTAGAGTTTTACCATCAGCTTCTGGTGCATTTAATTGGCTCTTAGGCATTTTCTTAACCAACAGCGTACCTGCTTCTACAGCATTATTAAGAAAGGCAGTACGAATAAGGCTTTCACCATCACAGGCAATACCTGTGTAATAGTCTTGCAGCTTCAAACGATAGTCTGATTCTACTTTTTTCATTTTCTTACGCAATTCACCTTTGTCATCCACTTTTACGATGTTACAGATGTTTGCTAGAGCGTTTTCAACTTCTGCTTGTGCAGAACCGGTAAATATCAATGACGCTGTAGCTAATGCGATAGAAGTTTTAACAATTTTCAACATAGTCAATTTCCTCAAATTTATTTGTCATTATTGTTGACGGGGCGGATTAAACTCGAAATTCACTATTTGAAAAAGCAGTAAAGGAATACAGTGTTATAAAACGCGATACTCTTTAGTCTTCTGCAGGGGGGCGCTGATTTACTAACTAAAGATATTACAAGGTATTTTATTAATTCAGCAGTTGTTGCCTAAATACTTTCGTTTATTAAATTATACCGATTGGCAATGTATTTAAAGGTATGTTGCTTTGTAAAGCAGGCCAAATACAATATTTTTATTATAAATAGATTCGGCGGGAGTCCGCCCTCCTTATTGACCCGCTCGTCAGCGGAGTCCTAAAAAATATGCCTATTTCGATTCAGCTTAAAAATCTCGCGTCAAAATTTCCACAAAAAGTTTAAGGTCACACTTGAAGCCTTTCAATCTAACCCCATTAATAGCCCAGCATTGAATTTGAACCGGTCTTTTCGCGGTTCATTTAGTTAAAAAGTTAAAGCCGATGAGCGCATTATCCGGAGGTAAACATGAGCGACAAGCGTGAAGAGCAGGCGCAGACTGATGAGCAACAGGTAGAATCTGTAGAGCAACTTGCTGAAGAAAATGACGCGGCTCAAGATGCACAGCCAGACGCGGAAATTGAAGGCCAAAATGAAGTAGGTCAACAGGTTTACGAATTGCAGAACGCCTTAAATGAAGCGCAAAATACAATTAAAGATCAACAGGAAAGTGTACTGCGTGCAAGAGCGGATATGGAAAATGCCCGTCGGCGTGCAGAAGCCGAAGTGGAGAAAGCCCGCAAGTTTGCTTTGGAGCGTTTTGCTGGTGAGCTACTGCCCGTTATCGACAACCTTGAACGCGCCATCGAAGTAAGTGACGCCAACAACGACGCGATAAAGCCATTGTTGGAAGGCGTGGAGATGACTCACAAGTCATTTATATCTACGATTGAAAAATTTGGTATGAAGCTGATCAATCCCCAGGGTGAGCAATTTAACCCCGAATTGCATCAGGCTATGTCTATGCAAGAAAGCGCTGAACACGAACCAAATACCGTAATGGCGGTAATGCAGAAAGGTTACGAAATTAATGGACGCTTATTGCGTCCGGCTATGGTAATGGTGTCTCGCGCTCCAGATAGTGGTGTGGATACAGAAGCCTAATTAAAGTTTTTTCATCAACAACTATTGAAATTGTGAAGGAATAACCCCACTCACAATGCAGAATTAAGTAAGAATTTATTTTGGAGACACGTAATGGGTAAAATCATTGGTATCGATTTAGGTACAACGAATTCATGTGTCGCAGTTCTAGACGGCGACAAACCTCGCGTAATTGAAAACGCTGAAGGCGATCGCACTACGCCTTCCATCATTGCTTATACGAATGATGGCGAAACACTTGTAGGTCAGCCAGCGAAACGTCAGGCAGTAACTAACCCCAATAACACCTTATTCGCTATTAAGCGTTTAATTGGGCGTCGTTTTGAAGACAAAGAAGTACAGCGCGACATCGACATTATGCCTTTTAATATTGTAAAGGCGGACAACGGCGATGCTTGGGTAGAAGCCAAAGGCCAGAAAATGGCTCCACCACAAGTTTCTGCTGAAGTATTGAAAAAAATGAAAAAAACCGCTGAAGACTATTTAGGTGAAGAAGTCACTGCAGCGGTAATTACTGTACCTGCTTACTTCAACGATTCACAGCGTCAAGCAACTAAAGATGCGGGTCGTATTGCCGGTTTAGAAGTAAAGCGTATCATCAACGAGCCTACTGCTGCAGCGCTTGCTTACGGCATGGACAAGAAAAAAGGCGATAATGTTATCGCTGTTTATGACTTGGGTGGGGGTACTTTTGATATTTCAATTATTGAAATTGATGAAGTTGATGGTGAGCATACCTTCGAAGTGCTAGCTACCAATGGTGATACTCATCTAGGCGGTGAAGATTTCGATAACCGAATGATCACATATCTAGTAGATGAGTTTAAGAAAGATCAAGGTATCGATCTGCGTAAAGATCCGCTGGCAATGCAGCGTCTGAAAGAAGCTGGGGAGAAGGCTAAGATTGAATTGTCTTCTGCACAACAAACCGAAGTTAATCTACCATACATAACGGCTGACTCTTCAGGTCCTAAGCACTTAGCGATTAAAGTGACACGCGCTAAACTTGAGTCTCTGGTTGAAGACATGGTGAAAGACTCTCTTGAGCCGGTTAAAAAAGCATTAGCTGACGCAGACTTATCGGTAAGTGATATCCACGATATCATTTTGGTGGGTGGTCAAACCCGTATGCCTTTGGTTCAGAAGTATGTAACTGATTTCTTCGGTAAAGAACCGCGTAAAGATGTTAACCCTGATGAAGCGGTTGCTGTAGGTGCTGCGATTCAAGGTGGTGTTTTAGCGGGTGATGTTAAGGATGTATTACTTCTTGATGTAACGCCTCTTTCCCTTGGTATTGAAACCATGGGCGGCGTGATGACAGCGCTGATTGAGAAGAACACAACTATTCCTACTAAGAAGTCTCAAACGTTCTCAACTGCGGAAGACAATCAATCTGCGGTTACCGTTCATGTTCTTCAGGGTGAGCGTAAACAGGCCCAAGGTAATAAGTCCCTTGGTCAGTTCAACCTTGAAGGTATTCGTCCGGCAGCCCGCGGTGTACCGCAAATCGAAGTGACTTTTGATATTGATGCCGATGGTATCTTACACGTATCAGCGAAAGACAAAGATACGGGTAAAGAACAAAAAATTACTATTAAGGCGTCTTCAGGCTTAAGTGATGAAGAAGTTGAAAAAATGGTAGCGGACGCAGAAGCCAATAAAGATGCGGATAAGAAGTTTGAAGAGCTTATCCAAACTCGTAATCAGGCTGACGGAATGATTCACGCCACGCGTAAGCAACTTGATGAAGTGGGCGATGCGTTAAGTGCTGATGACCGAGCGCCAATTGAGGCTGCGCTATCTGATCTTGAGACTGCGGTTAAGGGTGAAGATAAAGAGGCTATCGAAGCTAAAACCCAGGCATTAGTCGAAGCTTCAAGTAAATTAATGGAAGCTGCACAAGCTAAAGCTGGCCAGTCAGGCGCTGAAGCAGGTGCTCAAGAAGAAGCAAGCGCTAAAGCTGATGATGACGTGGTTGACGCTGAGTTCGAAGAAGTCAAAGACGACGACAAAAAGTAAGAAGTAAGAAGTAAGAAGTAAAAAGTAAAAAGTAAAAAGTAAGCTGTAAAGCGCTCGGAAGTCAACCTAACGGGCTCAGTCAGTCAGGCGCAGCAGGGAATGCCTTGTTGCGCCTTTGTTTTTCAAAGCTTTACAACGCCAATGAGCAGTTAAAGTGCGTACTCAAAAAGAGTATGAAGAAAGGGTAGGAAAGTAACCGATATGTCGAAACGTGATTACTACGAAGTCCTAGGAGTCGAGAAGGGCGCCGGTGAACGCGATATTAAAAAAGCGTATAAAAAACTGGCGATGAAATTTCACCCGGATCGCACACAGGGTGATAAGTCTCTCGAAGAGAAGTTTAAAGAAATCCAGGAAGCGTATGAAATCTTAATGGATCCGAAAAAACGTGCTGCTTATGATCAGTATGGTCATGCCGGCGTTGATCCCAACCGTGGGGGTGGAAACTACGGTGGTGGAGCTGATTTCGGCGATATTTTCGGTGACGTATTTGGCGATATTTTTGGTGGAGGCCGCGGTGGTCGTCAGTCTCGTGCAAGACAGGGATCTGATCTTCGCTACAATCTAGAATTATCTCTTGAAGAAGCCGTTCGAGGAAAAGACGTAGAAATACGCGTGCCTACTTTGGTGGAGTGTGATTCCTGTCATGGTTCAGGCGCAAAGAAAGGGTCTTCACCTACAACATGCCCGACGTGTCATGGCAACGGTCAAGTACAAATGCGGCAGGGTTTTTTTGCGGTACAGCAAACCTGTCCTACCTGCTCGGGTAAAGGTAAGATCATCAGTGATCCATGTAATAAGTGTCATGGCCATGGGCGTACAGAAAAAAACAAGACCTTGTCTGTTAAAATTCCACCGGGCGTGGATACAGGTGACAGAATTCGCTTAAGCGGTGAAGGGGAAGCTGGAGAAAATGGTGCACCGGCAGGTGACTTGTATGTTCAGGTACATGTTAAGGACCATAAAATTTTCCAACGTGACGGCAGTAATCTTTATTGTGAAGTGCCGTTAAGCTTTACCACAGCTGCGTTAGGTGGGGAGCTACATGTTCCTACTTTAGATGGCAAAGTTAAGCTTAAAGTCAGTCCCGAAACGCAGACAGGACGTATGTTCCGTTTACGAGGTAAAGGGGTGAAATCTGTTCGCAGTGGCGTTACGGGCGATTTAATGTGCAAAGTCGTAGTGGAGACGCCTGTTAACCTTTCATCTCGACAAAAAGACTTATTGAGAGAGTTTGAAGATTCAATGGGGAGTGGTAGCGACAAAGCCAAGCATCGCCCCAAAGAGCAAGGCTTCTTTGACGGTGTGAAGAAGTTTTTTGATGATCTCACCAATTAAAGATATCGAATAATTATTGAAAGCCCTAGTTTTTAGGGCTTTTTTTGTTTTACGATACTGTATCAAGCACTACTATATGGTTAACAGTAGTGTTGGCAAATCTTAAAATATCTTGAAGGAAAACTAATGAAAAAATGGAACCAATTGTTATTAGCCTCATTTTCAGCCCTAATGTTAACGCTTCCTGCAACAGCCCATGTAGTAGAAGCTCAATCAGAAAAAGAAGCAGAAAACGCGGTAAAAAATCGGCAGGCGCTTTTTACTCTCATACGGGACAACATGGGACCTCTTGGTGCCATGGCGAAAGGTAAAATACCTTACGATACGCAGATAATGGAAGCCAATAGCTTACGCCTTCAACAATTTGGCGATATGATTCATCATTATTTATCAGTAGATACGCGTAAATTTGACGTGCAATCAGACGCTAAAGCGGTGTTGTGGGAAGACTTTAGCGAGGTAGAAAAAAAGGCCAATGATCTCAAGGTCGCAGCGAAAAACCTTTCTGATGTGGTCGCAACTGGAGACGAAAGCCAATATCGCAAAGCTATTGGTCAGTTGGGCAGCACATGTAAAGCGTGTCATGACGATTATAAAAAAGATTAAGTAAATAATTGTAATATTGACGACTATGATGGCGCTGAGGGGACTGATTAGCGCCATGAGTCTCTTAATGAGCCGTCTCTAAGTAAAAAACCATAGGGTTTATTTTTGCTGTCTATACATCATTTTTTATGTATTCATACCATGTATCGTATTGGTCTCCAAACGCGTGTTTAATACACCATACCTTCTGTTTTCGTTTTATAATCGAATTTTTTCGTTAACCAATTGATTGTTATAGCCTATTTAGTCTATTCTTTTTCCTCAGATATAAAAGCTTAAATCGTTCGATTCTTAAACAGAATTAACTCCACCCAAACCTTCTATTTAACGCAAGAATTATTGTTTTCCGTAAGTTGGTTAACTACTCTTTGGAAGAGAACGGGATCGAATAGAACGCTAAGGAAATAGATTTTGTGAATAGATTCCATCGTTGGCCGCGGTTAAGTTCGCTTTTGTCAAATACGACTCTTACATTAGATGTGCGGGGTGCGGCGATTGTGTCAATGGATGACCATATGCACAGGGCAACCATACTTTGCGCTGAAATGGACGATAACCACGCCACGGGTATTATCACCCTATCCAGCGAAGCAAAGAAACAATTTATCCGTGAATCTAGTCCCGTTAATTTACCCGGAAAAACGTTTACCTGGCCCGAGTCGCTTAATAGAGCGGCTAACTGTTTCATACATGTCAGTAAACTGTCTACACAGCGTGTAGAAGATCATATTTATTGTTTAGTCATATCCGATGAACCTCTGACCTCTGTGCAAATACAAAACCTGATGCATATATCCCGCAAATTCAGTGAAGCAGACCGACGCTTCGAGGTTAATAAGACTGATTTACTTAATTTGCATAAAAAAGTTTCTCAATTAACCCATACAGGTGGCTGTCAATACTTCATTAAGAACAAAGATTTCATTTTGACCGATGAATTTGAAAAGTTACTTAACTTATCGAATAAGGAACCTTTTTCGTTAAAACTTGCCCTGAAAAAGTTTGCACGGGTCGATAGGAAAATATTAATTTCGCACATCCGAAATGTATACCGCACGCCGCTTCCTACACAAAGTGATTTCAAGATTGTAAAGGATACAGATGAAAGCTGGCTACGCCTTACTTTGACCCCTCGTATGGAAGAAGAGGAAATAACGAGCATAATCGCCACACTTCAGGATATAACCGAAGCCCATCAAATCACCTCGACGGAACAAAACTACACAGAGTATCTGATCAATATTCTCGACAATCTTAATGATGCAGTGGTAACTATAGATGGTTTCGGCACCATCGTTATGGTTAATCAGACCGTAGAAAAGGTTTTCGGATATGTACCCGAGTCGTTATTGGGACAGGATGTGTCAGTTATCGTGCCGGAAGAGTATTCGGATATGCAGACCACTGATATAACTAGCTATCTTTACAAGGCGAAGTCATTGTTTTTTGGGCCAAATAAAGAACTGAGTGCAAGACATAAAAACGGCTATACCTTTCCCATAGAGTTATCGCTAACAGAGGTCATTTTAGATGGTCAGCGGCGTTATATAGGCATAATAAGGGATGTAACTGAGCGGAAAGAGGCAATTGATAATATTTTTAAAATTGCCTTCTACGACGAGGTTACTCAATTGGCCAATTTTAAATCATTTGAAAAAGACGTCAGAAAACTGATAGCACAAGCGAGAGTGGCGACCGCGCAGCTCTATTGCTGCATGATCGATATTGATAAATTTTCCCAATATAATTTGCTGTTTGGCAAGGAAACTGGCGATCAGATATTAAAGATAACCGGAAATCGAATTAAAAAAGTGCTGACCTCCGATTTTCGTGCCTATCGGGAATCGGCAGACCGCTTTCTTATATTGCATCACAGTCCAATTGTAGCGCCTGGGAAGGAAACAAACCAAAAACGTTTGCATCAATTAAACTTGATAGATGAGGTGGAGCAAAAGTTACTACGGGACCTAGCGCAGGATATCAGTTTCCAAGGAGACACGCATGCATTGCGTTGTTCTTTATCTTCAGTGCATATCGACAGCGAACAAACCACTTTTGAGAAACTGATTGGTGTACTTGAATTTGGCCGTAAACGCGCCAAGAAAAGTGGGAATATCGGGCCGGTTGCGTTTGAGAAATCAGCATACGAAGAATACGAACGTCATCAATATATTGCCCAGTCATTTAACAAAGCGTTAATAGATAACGAGTTCTTTTTAGTGCTTCAACCGCAATACAACCGCGATGGCGAATTGATTTGTTCCGAAGTTTTACTACGTTGGAAACATGCTGCAATTGGCATGATAAGTCCCGGCGAATTTATTCCCATAGCCGAAGAAAGTGAAGCTATTCTGGATATCGGTTATTGGGTATTAAACGAAGCGTGTAAATTATTGGCCGAATGCCACCGCGATAACTTAGAAGTTAAGCTGGCTGTAAATATTAGTGCCCAGCAGATTGCCCGCGCAGACTTCGCAGAACGGCTAATTGCTACTACTTCAAAATGGGGAATTGATGCTTCTTGCCTGGTGTTGGAGCTAACGGAAACAACCCTGGTAGAAAGTATTGATAAAGTCAGGTTGCATATCGAAAAATTATCTAAAATGGGCTTTTTGTTTTCTATTGATGATTTCGGTACAGGCTATTCAAGTTTAAGTTATCTGAAGGCATTACCCATTGCGGAACTTAAAATAGACAGGTTTTTCGTCGATGAGATAACCTCAACAAACGATAATTTCCCCATAGTTAATACCATAATAGAAATGGCTCAAGCGCTTGGGTTGCGAACAGTGGCTGAAGGAATAGAAAACGATGTGCAGATGGAGTACCTGATTCAACATGGCTGTGATATCTTTCAAGGGTTCCATTTGGGTAGACCTACACCAGAAAAAGAGTGGCTATCGCTAGTGCATGCTTCTTTTATTAATCCCAACTCATAGTGAGGTATGACTAGCCAGTACCGCCTATCCGTCAATGCCGACCTAAATTGATTGCAGGGCAAAATCATTTTTTCCCTGCCGTTTAATATCATACATAGCCGCGTCTGCTTTATTGATTAGCGCACTCGCTGACGCTTTCTTGTTTTCAGAAAACGCGATGCCGATGCTCGCACCTATTTCTACTGTAAGGTTATTGGAAGCTTGAAAGTCAGAAGTGGCGTCCTAAGCCAAGCATAGCAATGCTTTTTACTTTGTATCACTTTGACTCATAAGGCCATGACAAACCCTTGCCAATAGACTTTATTAGTCGCATCCCTCTTATCATAAACTGTTCACAGATTATGACGAATCGCTATCTGAAAATGAGAGCTGTTAGCGAAGTCTCAGCGCAATATAAACAGACTTATAGGAATGGCATAGTGAACTAATAGAAATAATCCGCTCACTCATGGTCCGCTATGCCTATTGCTTTCCCAACAATCGAGCTATTTGACAATAAAGTGACGCCTCTTTAAGAGTATTACCAAGTTTCAGCGCTGGTGACCAGCCAGTAGACTATACTTGCTACGGCCCCGCTGATAACGATTGCTTTTACCAGCATAGATGAATTAATAGCTGTTGCGTGGGTTGGCTTCTTACCATGTATCATTGCGCTTATTAGGGGCTGCTTTTTAAGTAAAGAATAATATAGCACTGCGACAATATGTAAGGCTATAACCCCTAAAAGGATGTTAAAGATATTATGGTGAATCCAACTTGCAACGCCTTGAACATCGCTTCCGACCATGTGATAAAATGGCCCATCCCACAAAATATCGTCAGTCATGAACAATCCGCTTATACTTTGCGCTAAAAGTAATATAAGCATCGCGATGACCGACCAACCGCCTAACGGATTATGGCCAGGATTACGTGCTTTAGCATTATCGGTGTCCGACAAATAGGCTTTAATCTTATCAGGTCCTGCCAGAAACTGGGAAAAACGCGCGTAACGAGGACCGGTAAACCCCCAGCTAATGCGAAAAAATAGCAATCCCATGACAAAGTAGCCAATATAAAAATGCCATTCAAGCGCATTTTCTACCCATTCAGCAGTAACGTATTGGCCTATAAGGCTCGCTGCCAATAGCCAATGAAATAATCGAGTAGGTAAGTCCCAAATTAGTTTCTTTTCCATGAGGTTAATAAATTGCTTGTATAATCAATGGCGGTAGCTTATCACAGCGACGGCTGAAGGGGTCGGTAATCAATGGATTTTGTCCTGCAATTAGACAGTGGCGTGTTACTATAAATGACCTATTCTAAGCAAACATCAATGGCGAGCAAAAATGAATGTAGGCATTTTCGGCACAAATGGGCGTATGGGCAGGGTGTTAATCGAAGCGGTACAGGAAACCGAAGGTTCCACACTCACTATGGCAACGGTTCGTGACGATTCACCGTGGGTGGGGATGAACGTGGGTGATGTGGCTGGCGTGCGTGACCAAACAGTAAAATGTGTCGGTGTTTCACAAATAAAGGCAAACGATGTGGACGTGATGATTGATTTCACGTTACCCGCGGCTTTGGATAACAATTTAGACTGGTGTGTCCGTAATCGTATTCCGTTAGTTTTAGGCACTACTGGCCTCAGTTCAGAGCAAGAAAACCGGTTGCGTGAAGCCGCCGGCATTATTCCCATTGTGTACGCCGCTAATTATAGTGTTGGCGTGAATGTGATGCTCTCTTTAGTAAAACGTGCCGCCAAAGCGTTGGGAAATGCTACTGATATTGAAATCAGTGAAGCTCACCACCGTTTCAAACAAGACGCACCTAGTGGCACAGCAATTGAAATAGGTAAAGCCATTGCAAATGAACTTGGGCGTGACCTAAATGAATGTGCTGTCTATGGCCGGGAAGGTAAGTCGCCCGCACGCGACCAGAATACTATTGGTTTTGCCACAGTAAGAGCTGGGGATATAGTAGGTGAACATACAGCTATGTTCGCTGATATTGGGGAACGGCTCGAGATTACGCATAAAGCATCCAGCCGCCTTACCTTCGCCAAAGGCGCTGTTCGAGCAGCAAACTGGGTTTGGCAGAAACCATCAGGCGTTTATTCGATGTCAGATGTTATTGGGCTGAGCGAGAATTAAACGCTGATTGTGTTTTTTGCGGCTCATATAAGAAAATTCGATGAAGTGGCTCGTTTTAAACAAACTTCGAAATCTAATTAGACCTTCAGCATTTACTCATATATAATAATTGGAATTTGCCAAATTTTCGCGCTGGTACGCTGTACGGCGCTATTTTATTAGCTGCAAAGTTCTGTAAACGGGATGTAACTTCACCATTACCTCCCGTTTTTTATGAGGTTTAAGTAAGATACCTGCTTAAACCCTTGATTATGATTAATCTGGAGGTTGACTTGGCTAATTCTGCCCTTTTGGTGCTCGAAGATGGGTCGATATTTAAAGGCACTGCGATTGGTGCTGAGGGGATCGCCGTCGGAGAAGTGGTTTTTAATACTTCAATGACTGGCTATCAAGAAATTCTCACTGACCCCTCCTATGCTGAACAAATTATCACTCTCACTTATCCTCATATCGGTAATACCGGAACAAATTCTGAAGACGTCGAAGCAGACACTATTTGGTCTAAAGGTTTGGTTATTCGTGATTTACCTCTTGTTTCCAGTAATTTTCGCAATAAGCAAAGCCTGACTGACTATTTAAAAGCAAAAAATGTGGTAGGTATTGCAGATATAGATACACGCCGATTGACGCGTATCTTGCGTGATAAAGGGGCACAAAATGGCTGCATAATTTGCGGTGATAATGTGGATGAAACCCTGGCGCTGGATAAAGCTAAATCATTTCCAGGCTTAAAAGGAATGGATTTAGCCAAGGAAGTTTGCACTAAGGAAGTTAAAGAGTGGACCGGCGGCGCCTGGTTACTCGGTGAAGGCTACCAAAAACTGAAAAACGCTAATTATCACGTGGTGGCATACGATTACGGTGTTAAGCACAATATTTTGCGTATGTTGGTCGATCGTGGCTGTAAAATCACCTTGGTTCCAGCGCAAACACCTGCTTCTGAAGTATTAGCGATGAACCCAGATGGTGTCTTTCTTTCAAATGGACCCGGCGATCCGGAACCGTGCGACTATGCTATCAAAGCCATTCAGGAAATCGTGGATAAAAATGTGCCTACATTTGGTATTTGTTTAGGGCATCAATTACTGGCGCTTGCCAGTGGTGCGAAAACCTCCAAGATGAAATTCGGTCACCATGGCGCAAACCATCCGGTTCAGGACCTAAAAAATCAAAAAGTGATGATAACCAGCCAGAACCATGGTTTTGCAGTAGAAGAAACCGGCTTGCCGGATAATCTGGAAGTCACCCACATCTCATTATTCGATAAATCGCTACAGGGCATCCGCCGAAAAGATAAGCCAGCGTTTAGCTTTCAGGGGCATCCAGAAGCCAGTCCTGGTCCGCAGGAAGCCAGTGAGCTTTTTGACCACTTTATTGAATTAATTGAACAATCAAAGCAGTAGGACACGCCAGCTATGCCAAAACGTACTGATTTAAAAAGTATTCTTATCTTAGGTGCAGGCCCTATTGTCATCGGTCAGGCCTGTGAATTCGATTACTCTGGCGCGCAAGCTTGTAAAGCGCTGCGAGAAGAAGGTTACCGGGTTATTCTTGTTAACTCTAATCCTGCGACTATTATGACCGACCCGGAAATGGCCGATGCGACATACATCGAACCCATTCATTGGGAAGTCGTGCGTAAAATTATTGAAAAAGAGCGACCTGATGCTATTTTGCCGACGATGGGTGGGCAAACAGCGTTGAACTGTGCGCTGGATTTAAATCGCGAAGGGGTGTTGGATGAGTTCAATGTAGAACTTATCGGCGCCACAGCTGATGCGATTGATAAAGCCGAAGATCGTGAGCGTTTCGATAAGGCAATGAAGTCCATTGGTCTTGAATGTCCACGCGCAGAAATCGCACATAACATGGAACAGGCCCACGATGTCCTTAGCCGAATTGGCTTTCCATGTATCATCAGGCCATCATTTACGATGGGGGGCACAGGTGGCGGTATTGCATACAACATTGATGAGTTCAATGAAATATGTCACCGCGGGCTGGACCTTTCTCCCACCAATGAATTGTTAATTGACGAATCCTTAATTGGTTGGAAAGAGTATGAAATGGAAGTGGTACGCGATAAAAACGATAATTGCATTATCGTATGTACCATAGAAAATTTCGACCCGATGGGCGTGCACACCGGGGACTCGATTACGGTCGCGCCAGCACAAACGCTTACCGATAAAGAATTCCAAATCATGCGTAATGCTGCTATGGCTGTATTGCGTGAAATAGGCGTAGAGACTGGCGGTTCCAACGTGCAGTTTGGTATCGACCCAGACACAGGGCGCATGGTCATTATTGAGATGAACCCGCGCGTATCGCGTTCCTCAGCCTTAGCGTCAAAAGCTACAGGTTTTCCCATTGCTAAAATAGCCGCTAAACTGGCTGTAGGCTATACATTGGATGAGTTGGATAATGATATCACGGGTGGTTTAACCCCTGCCTCGTTCGAGCCATCTATTGACTATGTTGTTACCAAAATTCCTCGCTTTAACTTTGAGAAATTTGCTGGCGCTAATGACCGCCTGACCACGCAAATGAAGTCGGTGGGGGAGGTTATGGCAATTGGTCGAAACCAGCAGGAGTCTTTACAAAAAGCATTACGTGGTCTCGAAATTGACGCTAGTGGTTTAAATCCAATAGTTGACTTAGAAGATTCAGAAGCGCGAAATAAAATTGTACGAGAATTACGAGAGCCTGGCGCGGAACGTATTTTCTACATTGGTGACGCATTCAGAATGGGTATGTCGGTCGATGAAGTCTTTTCGCTGACCAACATTGATCGCTGGTATCTGGTGCAAATTGAAGATCTCATCATCCTGGAAAACCAGGTCGCCAAGGGAGGTATCAGCAGCATCGATGAGGACCTCATGCGTACATTAAAGCGTAAAGGTTTCTCTGATACACGGCTAGCTGAACTGACTAATGTGGAAGAAGACGATATTCGCGAACGCCGACACAATTTCGATATTCGCCCCGTGTATAAACGCGTCGATACTTGTGCAGCTGAATTTGCTACCAGTACTGCGTACATGTATTCAAGCTACGACGAGGAATGTGAAGCGAACCCTTCTGATAAAGCCAAGATAATGGTGTTAGGAGGGGGACCTAATCGAATCGGGCAGGGTATCGAATTTGATTACTGCTGCGTACATGCCGCGCTTTCTATGCGCGAGGATGGTTATGAAACCATCATGGTTAACTGCAACCCTGAAACGGTTTCCACCGATTATGATACCTCAGATCGCTTATACTTTGAGCCAGTTACCCTTGAAGATGTTCTCGAAATAGTAGCGAAAGAAAAACCTAAAGGCGTCATTGTGCAATACGGTGGACAAACACCGTTGAAGTTAGCTAGGGAGTTAGAAAAAAATGGTGTACCAATTATTGGTACTTCTCCTGACGCAATTGACCGCGCTGAGGATCGAGAACGTTTCCAGCACATGGTAAACAAGCTAAGTCTTAAACAGCCAGCCAACGCTACAGTTACAAATGTGGAACAAGCATTGGCTAAAGCTGATGAAATTGGGTTCCCACTTGTGGTTCGTCCGTCTTACGTGCTTGGCGGCCGAGCAATGGAAATTGTCTATGACATCAAAGACTTAAAGCGCTACCTTAATGAAGCGGTAAAAGTGTCTTACGACGCCCCAGTATTGCTGGATCGTTTCCTTGACGATGCCATAGAAGTAGACATTGATGCGGTAAGTGATGGTACCGATGTGGTCATCGGCGGCATTATGGAGCATATCGAACAAGCGGGTGTTCACTCTGGAGATTCTGCGTGCTCTCTGCCTCCCCATTCTTTATCCAAAGAAATACAGGATGTGATGCGAGAGCAAGTAAAAGCCATGGCGCTTGAACTAGGCGTGGTAGGCTTAATGAATACTCAGTTCGCTATCAAAGATAATGAAGTTTATCTGATTGAAGTAAACCCTCGCGCGGCGCGAACCATTCCTTTTGTATCTAAAGCAACAGGTGTGCAATTGGCGAAGGTAGCTGCTCGAGCGATGGTAGGCAAGACGTTGAAAGAACAAGGGGTGACGGCGGAAATCATACCACCTTATTACTCTGTGAAAGAAGTCGTATTGCCGTTTGCTAAGTTCCAGGGTGTCGATCCGCTGCTAGGACCCGAAATGCGCTCTACAGGTGAGGTAATGGGCATTGGTGATACGTTTGAAGAAGCCTATGCGAAAGCTAACCTAGGGGCAGGTTCACCATTGCCTCGTTCTGGTAAGGCGTTACTTTCTGTACGTCTGAACGATAAGAAGAAGGTGATCGAGTTAGCGAAAACACTAGTAGAAAATGGCTTTAGTATCGAAGCAACGCGCCGTACTGCAACGGAGTTGTACGACGCGGGTGTCATGAGCACGGTAGTAAATAAGTTATCGGAAGGTCGTCCAAACATCGTCGACGCCATAAAAAATGGTGAGTATGACTACATTGTAAATACTACAGAAGGCCGTCAGGCAATCATTGATTCTATGTACATTAGGCGCGAAGCATTATTGAACAAAGTGACCTACACCACAACGATGAATGCTGCTTTTGCCACGGTGAGAGCTAAGTCTGCAGATGATCGTAACAAGGTCGCCTCTGTACAGGAGTTGCACAATCGCATTAAACAGTAATGACAACCGCCTGGATACAGGCTATTCTGTTTATCAGTGCTAAATAAAATATAAGTGCGCCTTCAGGGCGCACTTTTTTTCGTCTCTTAACGCGACGGATATCGAAATAACCTAAAGTGAGATAAGAATGAGTCAGTATCCAATGACGGCTCACGGCGCAGCTATGCTGCGTGAAGAGCTAAATGAATTAAAAACAAAAACGCGTCCACGCATTATCGCAGCCATTGCTGAAGCACGTGAACATGGTGACTTGAAAGAGAATGCCGAATATCATGCAGCTCGTGAACAGCAAAGTTTTTGTGAGGGCCGCATTCAGGACATCGAAGGTAAGCTTTCTAACGCGCAAATCATTGATGTAACCAAAATGGAAAATACAGGTAAAGTTATTTTTGGAACCACTGTGACCATAATGAATTTGGAAACAGACAAAGAAATAACTTATCGCATCGTGGGTGACGATGAAGCAGATATTAAAAATAATCTTATTTCAGTAAATTCACCTATTGCCCGCGGCTTGATTGGTAAAGAGCAGGATGATGTAGTGAATATAGCTACACCAAGCGGAACAGTGGAATTTGAAATTGTTGAGGTCGAGTATATTTAAACCACATCATCGCTTCGACAACAGTGAAAAATGTTAATTGCCTATTCCAATCTCGCTATCCTTAAGGCCAAAGTTGCGAATAGGCAAATTTCTTCAAATAAACAAAAAATTGCTGAACGCCTTTACTATTTACCTGGCACTCACAAACTAGGGTGCGACGATGTTTAAGCGAATGGCTTACGGGGGGAATACGATAGCGATTCTCTGCACATACGTCATCCCTATCAGCAGCGAGCGCTCGTTACGAGTCTGCACGCAAATATATAAGGGCACACAGGAAACAACGACACTTCTAGTTTACTCACTCGACATATCCTGCTTCTATTATCGACGACTTCTGCATAATAAGTTTTAGCGTATATAGTACCTATAGGTAAGTATTAACCCGTGAATTTAAATAGGTCAAAAGGGCGCCCAGTCACATGCCTTAGTAGGTTACATACGTCAGCTCTATTTGCTGTGGCAGTAAGAATGACCTTGAACCATTTTTGAGTTTTACTTAATCCCTGCTATGTTTTTATTTAAATTAATCTTTTCCAGGTAATTTATGTTTAGCCATAAGGAATTAGGATTTCTGACCAAACAACTCAATTTGTATTTAAAAAAAGTTGAAAACAAAATCGAAACAGAGGAAATCAGCGCCGCACAGCGAGAACTGCTGGAAAAAAATTTAATTACCACTGTTACAATTGTCAATAAACTCATTCATTTACAACCATCATCTGATAATAAAGGCAAAGGTAGCCGTTTATTGATTGTTGACGACGTCGAGTCTATGCGCAAAGTTCATCGTCACTATTTTATGCAGGCGGGGTTTGAATCGGTAGATTTGGCCCCAGATGGCAAACGGGCATTCGATATGATGAAAAAAGCGTACGCGAATGATAAGGCGTATGAATTAGTGGTCTCTGATTGGGAAATGCCAAAGGTAAGTGGGCTGGATTTACTAAAAAAGGTAAGGGAAGACCAGGAATTATGGAGGACGCCTTTTTATCTTATTTCAGGGTTATCAGACAAGAAAAATATCGCTGTCGCCATTCAAAATGGTGTCACTGGCTATCTCGTAAAGCCTGTTAATCAAACGATTATTACTAAAAAATTTAAAGAATATTTAAAGTAAAAAGTAAAAAATAAAAAATAAAAAGTAAAAAGTAAAAAGTAAAAAGTAAAAAGTAAAAAGTAAACTGCTACAAACTAAAAGGGATAGGTCAGGAAAATACGTATTAGGTTTCCAGGCAACGGTTCAACAATGTGCTCGAAGCGAAAAAGTGCGATGGATCATGGAATCTATGCTCCACAATATTGGCATCTATAGCTGCCTGTGCGTCAACAGGCACAGGGATAAAACAGCTCTTATATTGGTGAAACGGATTTACCGCTTTATTGATTTATGAGCGAGAATCTTAAGTAATAAACGAATTTGAAGGATGAGGGTGCAACGCAGCATCAGGAGGGCGTTCAGAATTCTGTGTCAGCTAGTTAGGCTTAAATATCTAATACACTATCCAGTCGCCCTTCGAAGTGGATAGCCAATTGCGACAATGTCATATTCCAGTTTTGGATTGGCATTGTCCATTTCTTCGACGCATTCAATATTCCAGCATAAAGCAGTTTTAGCAAGCTGTTTTCATTGGGGAACCCGCCCTTGGTTTTAGTCAGTTTTCGGAACTGGCGATGCACGGCTTCAATAGCATTGGTGGTGTAGATAGCCTTACGCACGTATTCTGGGTACTTGAAGTAGACTGACAGATTCGCCCATTTGTTACGCCATGAGCGCACAACAATTGGATACTGTTTGCCCCATTTAACTTCTAAACGCTCTAACTCAGCCTCGGCAGCCTCTTTGCTCACTGCACGATAAACTGGCTTCAA
>NZ_JAPFRE010000017.1 GCF_026183735.1 Alteromonas sp. ASW11-130
GTTCAATGGCAGCGCTTCGCCGCCTGTCAGCGCCACTAAATCGCCTTTCCCTGCCCAGCCGCCATTTACCAGCATTTCCCATGTCGCCGGCGTCGCCTGCATGCAATCTATCTGTTGCCCGGCTAACAAGGCCGCTAACCTCACCGGGTCCTTACTCGCTTCCTCTGAAGCCAGCACCACCTGACCGCCATACGCCAATGGCCCTAATAACTCCAATCCGGCAATATCAAAGGCTATCGTCGTCACCGCCAATAACTTATTCGGCCAGCTAAATACCCCTGACAGCTTGTCTTCCATCCCCGCCAGGAAGTTCACCAATGCCCGGTGCCCTATCATCACTCCTTTGGGTTTACCCGTTGAACCTGACGTGAATATCATGTATGCCAAGCTGCTATCACTGTGTCCGTCGCGGCGCGCCACATTCTCTGTTGCACACGCCCCCAGCGTCACACCCAGCTCATCACTCACATGCAGACTCACCCCCTCTACCGGTAACCCCGCCACCAAGCTCGAATGGGTCACTAAGTGTTTTAATCCTGTGTCTGCAAAAATATGCCCTAACCGCGCTGCCGGGTAACTTGGATCTAACGGGATATACGTCCCCCCCGCTTTGAGTATAGCCAGCACACTCACCACCATCTCCACCGACCGCGGCAAACACACTCCCACACTCTGCGC
>NZ_JAPFRE010000018.1 GCF_026183735.1 Alteromonas sp. ASW11-130
AAGGTAAGCACACTGTTTGCCGTGTTTTGTCACCCTGGCTCTTTCAAATACTGTATCGTCGAAGGAAAAAAATCCTTGAACAAAAAATGTAAAAAAATCCGATTATTTTAAAAAAAACGGCTAAATGTTTGTTTTCCCGCTTAAATTGTCTCTAGGCGAGAATATATAAGGAACGATTTGGATGGGTGGTCAAAAAATTGTCGGTTTTATGGCAACTTTTCGACAGTACATTGACATTAATAGGTTACTTAATGAAAAAGCAGGTTGAAGAAGGCAAAGATCAGTTTCCTTGACACCCTCATTACGATGGCATCAAAATGGTTGCTATGATTAATTGGAAGCGATGCCATCATGTCAACAAATGATAAACTTCAAGATCTTAGCCACGCTCAGCGCGAGCGCTTAGCATTCATCGATTTTAGTTTGCAATATTTTGGGGCCATTTGTAGGCAGGACTTAATTAATCAATTTGCTACGGGTCTCGCTGCGAGCACCAGAGACTTTACTTTATACCGACAATTAGCGCCTCAAAATTTGATTTTAGATCATCAAACTAAGCGTTATTTACGTTGTGAAGCATTCGATCCCCTGTTCCCCCATGATCCTGACGTGATTTTAACCAGCTTGAGTCGCGGATTTGGCGATGGGCTAAGTTCCCACTTTCGTGCGAGCGAACAATGCCTGCATGCTATTCAATTAATTCACCCTGACGCGGCGATTATTGGTCAGCTTATGCGAGCAGTGATTCATCGCTATCCTATTGAAGCAAATTATGTCAGCGTGTCTTCGGGAACAAAGACCCGAATTATTGTACCACACGCAGTAGTCAACAATGGCCACCGCTGGCATGTGCGCGCGTTTGATTGTACACACGGGATGTTCAGAGATTTTGTTTGTACGCGTTTTAAATCTATTGGCACAATAAAACGAGATATCGCTGAGAAGGAGTCGGTGTTAAAGGACGCCGGCTGGCAACAACTGGTGAGTTTAGAGCTGATACCGCACCCTGAAATAGCTACGCCTGAAGCGATTTACATGGACTACAATATGAAAAATGGTAAAAAAGTGGTGACTATACGTGCCGCTTTGGCTGCTTACTTGTTGCGCTACTGGCAGGTAGATTGTTCCGTTAAACACCGTATCAGGGGGCAGGGGTGTCAACTTGCATTAGCTAACCTCGATGTTCTGCAACAGATTGAAAATGCGCAACTTGCCCCTGGTGCGGTTAACACCAGAAATTAAAATGGTGCATAAGTGAATTGAATTGGGTGATTTGAGCCTGTGCAAATGGTTCAAATCATACTAAACTGCGCATCCAAAAAATAAAAAATTTATGTCATCGGTTCAATGTGACAAGTAAAAAATAAAAAGTATAAAGTAAAAAGTAAAAAGTAATTACTGCCCAACGGGCTTCTCTCAAAGTAACTTTGCACTGATCCTATTCCCTTTGATTTCGCGCGTTAATGTTGCGAAATAAGCAAAGCACCCGATGAATACATTATTAGCATGATCTGCGATCAAAAAAATTCAGGAACGCTATGGCCGGTTTAAAACGCATAATATTAATTGACACCCACTTACCAGGAGTAGTGGAATTAAAACTTGATGGACATACCAATATTTGTGGGACGAATGCATCAGGTAAAACAACTCTGCAACGGCTTGTCCCCGTTTTTTATGGCGAGTATCCTAGCCGAGTGGTACCAGCCACACGTGACAGTTTCGAAAAGTGGTATTTGCCGCGTCAATCCAGCTATATCATTTACGAGTTTGCACGTAGCCAAGGAGATTTATGTCAAGCCGTGCTGGCTTCTTCGGGGTCTGGGGTAAATTATCGGTATATCAGCAAGCCCTTTGAATTAAGCGATTACCTGTATAAGAACAAGTCAGGTGAACATGCATCTATTGGGATGAACGAACTCGCCAGAAATCTTAAGCGAAATAATGTTCTCGTAACTAACTTGCTTAATACTCGCGATTACCGTGCAATCCTGCAAAATGATCGCGCTACGCTGAATGCCGTGGCGAATAGCCGAGAATTGCTTGGCTACGCCAGCATATTCAGTCTTGCCGAATCGGGCGTGCATCTTCGTCATATCGAAAAGCTGGCAAAAGCCGTTCATTCTAAAGAAGGCAAGATGGAAACTATTAAAGCCATGATCGCCGCTATATTGGAAGAAGACGGAGTACAACCTCCTAGTTCTAACCTAAGCCGTAATCGTGTGGAAGACTGGATCCGTGAATGTCACCTGATTAAAGAGTTTGATGCCATTCGTCCTGAGTTCGCAAAACTAGAACAAGCTGACCACGCGTTAGTGCAAAGTGAGAAACGCCTGGCAGAGCTGAAACAGCAATTTAATTTTGATTTGTCTTACCTTGCTGCCCAAATTCAACAAAGCGAGCAGCAACTGGAAGATACGCTGCATACGTTGAAAACAAAAGAAAATGAGTGGGGTTCACAGCGTGATGCCTTAAATCAGAAACTTTCCAGTGCCAAAGCCGATGCCAGCAAGTATGAAAAAGACTTGGATTCGGTAGAAAAAGAATTTGATGCCTGGCAAGAACAGGATATAGAAACGCTCAAACAAAACGTTAGCCACTTGCCCCAGTGGATCAGCGAAAGAGAAACGTTAACCAGTCGTTATACCTTGCTGACCGAAAAACATCAGGATGTACAATCAGCATTCAACAAGCGTTTAGTTGAGCTAAACGAAAAACACGCCAACGAACTTGAAGCGTTTGGTGAACAAAGAGAAACGGCGAGAGATAAGCTGGATCAGCAAAAGGCTGAACAGCAGGCGCAACTGCAAAACATAAAAGAAGAATATCGGCAACAGCTTCAGGCTGAAGCAACCGCGCATCAAATCCGTTTAGGAGAACTTAAAGTTAAGCAGGCTGAAATTTCGGCTGGACTTAAAAACGCAGGCTTCAGTGAATTTGAGCAAAGTCAGCTGGATTTGCTCGACGCAGCCATCAAAGAAGCCAGCGTGCGAGAAGATGGCAGCCGTGAGAATCAACGTCGCGCTCAGACTGAATATCAAGCGGCTGTAAAGGCACGCGAAGCGGCAAACAGTGCGTTAGAAAAGGCGCGGATTGCCTTTCAGCAACAACAAGTACAGGTAAACAAAGTTGAAGCGCTGCTCTACCCAGGCAACAATAGCTTACTTGAGTTTTTACGTCGTGAAAAAAGCGGCTGGGAACAAAGTTTAGGTAAAATTATCCATCCCCAGCTTCTATCCAGAAATGACCTTAAGCCGCAACTACTTGAAAGCAGTGAAGGTGTTTTTGGCGTTGAGTTAGATGTAGCGGCTATTGAAACCCCTGAGTACGCAGAAAGCGAACAAGCGCTTCAAGCCAAATTGTCAGCTGCGCAGTCTACGTTAGCAGAAAGACTCAACGAGCAGAATGAAGCGGAAACGCAACTTTCTACTGCAAGTGAAAATGTGCGCAATAAAGAGTTAGCGCTGAGCAAGTGTGAAAGTGAAACTCGCACCAGTGAAGCGAATCGTAAACGCGCGCAATCTGATCGGGATCAGGTGCATCAGGAATATGTACAAGCGTTAGCTGAACGTAAACAGGAAGGTAAAAAGCGGCTAGCTGCCAACGAAAACGAACAGAAAGCCTGCACTGCCAAACACAACGAAGCCGTTGACGAAATAAAGGACCAGCAGCGAGAAGCTGAGACCGAACAACAATTTCACTGGCAGCAGTTAATTGCAGATACGCAGGATACCATCCGTCAAATTGAACAACATATCATTCGCGCTAAAGAAGCGGCTAAAGCCGATAAGCAAAAATGTGAGCAGTGGTTAGCTGACGAGCTGGCGAATCGTGGCGTAGATGTAGATGAAATCGGCACACTGCAAAAACAGCTAAAACAGTTAAAACAGGATATTGATGTTACTGAGCGTAATCGCCATAAAGTGAGTGAATTTGATCACTGGTATAAAACGGTATTTACCGGGCACAAGGTGGTATGGCAGCGGGAATTGGCAAAAGCCAAAAAAGATGCTGCACAGGCCCAGCGGGATCTTGAGCAACAGGGCGCGGAATATAAAACGTCTCGTCAGCAGCTTAAGGACACGCAACTTGAACTTGAGCATCAACTTAAAACTGCGAAAGAAAATGAAAATGACGTTCAGCAAATTGCTAAGCAACTGAGTAAAATGAGTCTACCAGAGCATGAACTGGTAAATGATTCAGGAAATACTTCCAGCCAGATAGGTCAGCGCATTTCTGAGGGCCAGTCTTTGTTGCAGGAACGTCAACGTTTATTAGATGATATTAAAGCCCATGTGGAACATTTTGATCAGTTGATTGCGGCACAGGCGGGTACAGGATTATCTGATACCTGGGAACGCTCTAGAGAAGAATGTGCGGTAATGACACCACAAGGACATAAGAGTGTAGACCATCGCCGATTGGTCAGCCATCTTGCCCAGCTTCTTAACGTGATTGTTCCACAGAAGCTGCAAGGGCTGCGTGAGCAAGGACGTATCTTCGGCGCAGATTTAACATCGTACTATGATGTATTAAAAGATATCGATACCCGCATTGTCAGTCAAAGTAAACGTATCAGTAAAGAAGTTGACGAAGAATTATTTTTGGATGGCGTATCTAATTCTGCGGTTAAGATCCGCTCTCGAATTTCCGAGTTAGAATTCTGGCCAGAATTGACACAATTTAATAAATTGTATGAAGAGTGGATTGCCTCAGGGAGCGTAGAGTTACCCGATGATGAATATGCAATGAGTATGCGGCGTGTATTAGATATCTTAGGTAGGGCGGCTTTATCCGGCGGGATTAGTAACCTTTTAGATATCGAATTACACATAAAGGAAGGTAACTCAGATCTGATTATCCGCACCGACCGTCAGTTAAATGAATCATCCAGCCACGGTATGGCTTACCTGATTTTATGTAAGTTCTTACTGGCATTTACGCGATTGTTAAGGGGCAAAGCAGATGCGATTATTCACTGGCCGATCGATGAATTAGGTACACTTCACCAAAACAATGTGAAGAAAATTTTTGATGCTTGTCAGAAAAATAATATATCGGTGGTAGGAGCGTTTCCAAACCCAGAATCAGAAGTATTGTCGTTATTCGCAAACCGTTATCTTATTGATAAAGCAACCCGGCAATTGCAGGTCGTGCAGCCTAGGGTAAGTGCCATCAGCGAAATGATTAAAAAACGTCAGCAGGAGGTGGAAGCATGATTACCGAACAGGGCAGAATATTAGAGTTATTATTGTCTGGTGCATTCATCTGTCAGGTTACCGATGAAGAGGCATGGCGCTATTTAAAATCGGCGCAAAACAGCGACAAAATGGAAAGCCAGTTAAATGTGCTTAATCGCACCTTGGCCACAGCAGCTGATGGCGACGTGTTTTTTGCTGCATACCAAGTATTGACTGAATCAGAGCGCAAAGTATTGGGCAACCAATTTCAAGAAATCTCCAGTAATTTGTTGCCATTGGTCGAATGGTTATTACTCGTGCAGCAGGCAGCAGGAAATGATGTGCCTGTTACCCAAGGTAGTGCCATTCGTTTAAATGAGCTGCAAAGTACCATTGAAGATACGCCAGCTTATGCAGAACAGCTAGAAAAAATCTCACGGTATCGTTTGTTTGGGTCAACCAGCACGACCTTAGACGGCCAGGTGAAACAGGTATTCAAGCGGTTAACTGACATGGGTTACCTGATAAAGCCCAACCAGGAAAAGCAGATTTATTTGGCCACAGGTAAAATAGAGTACTTATATGAGGTTATTCGCTTTATCGATGAAACCGAAGCCTTGTCTCTTTCAGAGCAGGCTGAGCAGGCCGTGCAACAAGGGAGCCTGTTATAATGAATCAGAACTTACGGCAATCGGGCGTTAAATTTTTAAACGCCCTAAGTCGCCATGCTGATTTAATTATGCAGGTTTACCTGACAGGGTCGCTGGATGAGCGAGATCACAGTCCGAAGGTGATTGATAATTTAATTCAGTTAGGAGTATTATGGCGCCCCGATGAAGAGGTTGGCTTACGACTCAAAAATGCAGTGAGAAGTTTGCTCGAATCCAGTTTGCATGATGAGCGTAACCGTCAACTGGATGCAAATATCGGTTCAGCCTTGGCAAGCCTGAAAACATTAGCCCAGCATTACAAAGAAGCCTTAGCACACAGCCGCTATACCGAAAGCGAAGCCCATTTGTCTGATCTCACCGAACACGTGTATGGGTTAGCCGAATCGTTATCAAATAGCGTACGGATACTATTTGGACGAATCAATAATGAGTTTGGCTATGTGGCGTCTATTGATGCCAAAATACGTGAGAACGAGTTAGCTCAAGCTCAGGTATCGGAGCTATTAAAGCAGTTAGAAATGTTCCGTTTTGAGGAGCTGAGTGAATTAGCGGGCAATAACCGGGAATTACGTCACCTTTTAATTGTTACCTTGCAACATAGCTTCTCCAAAGTAACCCAGGAATTATCCATTGTTCAGGCAAGATTATTGGCCCTGCTAGGACGATTTAGAGAATTTCGCGGGCGTACCCGTTTGCTCAAAGGTTTTATGCTTCACATGGAGCAAAAGCCCGATTTTACGCCCGGTAATTACACCAAGCTAACGAACGTCCCGTTGTTGTTTAATCAGGCTGGCAGCCTGATTGCGCCTGCCGCCGTTGATGTTAAGCGGGTAGAGCACGAAAGCGATTTGCAACAATTGGTAGGGACCATCAAAGCCCTGAATCGCTCACACCAACAGGAACAACCAGAGCGCGCGGCACAGAAAATAAATGTAGAAGAGCAATCTGCGGTGGTGTTTGAGGAAGACAAACTCAAACAGGCTGTAGAAGGTTATTTCTGCGATGTTATTTCTACAGGTAAACGTATTACAGCGTTAGAGTACCTAACAGAAAATGATTTGGACTTTGATGCAGAGGCCTGGATCTACCAGGTTATTGGCGGCTATCAGGGCTTAACGTTAGAAGAGCAAACCTATTTTGCGATTGATACCACAGGCGATAGTCATCCTATCTATTCTGGTAACTATATCATTGAAGACGTGGAACTGGGCCTTCGTTAATGGGCCTGTCTAAACAGCAACAAAAGTCGCTGGTTCGGTTTTTAGCCGGGGATAAACTGGATTTTACTCCATCTGCTGAACTAGCTGCTTATATGCTTGATAGCTATGGTGATTTGCTTACCTGGAAAGGAAAAAAGTTTATTTTTTCAGCGCAGTCAAAAGCGAAGCTCAAGCAAATTATTCAACTACACGAGCCAGATTTATTAATGCTTCCTATAGAAGGGCAGAGCCGGCTTGGCTTCTCAGCGGTATCAAAATTTGAAAAGTCAGCGCCGATAAAACCCGAGAGCGAAACGGTTTTGTTCACACACCACGAAGGACGCTTTGACTGTATTCAAACTGGAGCAAGATTGCCAGTCGGTTGTTCAATCAGGGCATCATTTTGTGCAATTCAATTTTCAAAAGTAAAAAACGTGGTACTGGTTGAAAATCTTGATATTTTTGACCAGTGGCATAAGGTAAATTGGCCTGGGAAATGTGACCAGACTATCGCCGTTTATCGTGGTCATGAGCGGTCAATAAGTAAAGGGGTAAGGCATTTTTTGGCTGTGTTGCCCCCTTCCGTTCAGGTTATTGCTTTTTGTGACTATGATCCTCAAGGCATGAAAATAGCGCTAACGCTACCTCGCGTATCTGCCCTTCTACTACCTGAACTGCAAAAGACTGTTTTAGAGAAATATAACCGTATTGATTTATGGAAAAATCAACAGGCGGCGGTAAACTTTTTGCGAAATCATGATTTATTCGGCCAGATAGAGCCTATTAAAGTACTGACCGATGCTCATAAGCCAATAGCTCTTCTGCAGCAGGCAATATTGGCAAACGCTGTGAATCTTTACACTGTCAAATTGTAATCTACTCATTTGCTTACCAATTCATCCCTTGGAAATTCTCTATCAGACGCTATAATTTACATAGTGTTAACAAGTTGAACCAAAAGTGTCATGCTTGCGTAATACGCGTGTCATGCGCAACGTGGTAGACTTGAAACCGTCGCCAATACACGGTGGTGTCAGTGTTCACCGCAGACGGTTGTGCGGTAGTTTGAGCACAAATGTGGAGAAATATCTATGCAGTTATCCAGTCAACAATCTTTTAACCAAGCCCTCATCCAGCTTGCTGTGTTGCTTTATCAAATTGACGGCAAAGTTACCCTGACAGAGCAGGAATATCTTGATTCTGTTATCGAAGAAATGTGTTGGGAAAGTCCAATAAGTATCGATGCGTTTCTCACCGAGGCTATTTATCAAACGCGTAAAGCGTTGGATGAAGGTAAGGGGATTGAGTTGCTAAAATCGTTGAAAGAGCATTTGCTGCATGACGTCGATAAAGCAATGGAAGTGGCTATGCAAATAACGGGTATTGATGGTGAGCGAAATGAGAAGGAAACGGAAGTGCTGTCTTTGCTTACGCATAAGTTGCTGGCTAAGGCGTTAGTGTGCAAAGATGCACTTACCCCTCCGTCGCCGACGCAGTCATTTTCTTAATTCGTTTATTAGGCAAGGGCACGCTTTAATTATTTTCCTCAGCTCCTGTATATCTTCCAGGCGCTGGCTTTCATCTGTTTCTAGGTAGGTCTAGCGAGTGAGTGCAAGATAAACAAATAAGTAGAAGCAAAACGTAAATACTACGGTGAGGCCCATTCCGCCAAATCCTTACCAACCAGTGACTTGGCGCGTATTTATACAGCCTGCCGCTTGTGTTTTGCCAGTCGTATCAATACATCGCTTCCTTGAACAAGTTTACTTACAGCAACATTTACTTCGGTTATGTCACCATTAACGGCCGGACATAGGATGATTGAGTTTTTTAAAAGCAAATAACAAGGACTTCAACTATCCACAGTTATTAGCGCGATTAAAGCCAAAATAGTGAATGTTGTTATCACACTTACGTCAGCTAAGTAATTGCAGTTCAGCGTACTCTCTATACAAGGTATCACTTTTTAATAATTCAGCATGGGTCCCACTTGAGGTAATCGTCCCTTTTTCCATAACCACGATACGATCAGCGTGCTGAACCGTCGCGAGTCTATGGGCAATAACGATAGTAGTGCGGCCTTCCATTAACCGGTTTAGCGCTTGTTGAACCATTCTTTCACTGCGGGCATCTAATGCACTGGTAGCTTCATCGAGTAACAAAATAGGACGATCGGCTAAAATAGCTCTGGCTATAGCGATACGTTGTCGTTGCCCACCTGACAATCTTACCCCTCTTTCACCTAATTGAGTTTGATAGCCAGATTCTAGTTGCATGATAAACTCATCAGCGTACGCTGCTTCAGCGGCTTTTTTTATCTCTTCAGTACTAGCGCTAGGTTTGCCATAAGCAATGTTTTCCTCTGCTGACGCGGCAAATATTACGGGCTCCTGCGTGACGATAGCGATAGTATTCCGTAAATCGGTCAATCGAACGTGAGCGATACTTTGAGAACCTATGTTGATTCGCCCTTGCTGAGGTTCATAAAAACGAAGCAACAGCTGAAATAGGGAGGTTTTTCCGGCTCCACTTGGGCCAACCAGTGCCACTTTCTCTCCTGATTGGATAGTGAGTGAGAGCCCTTTGAATAAAGGGGGATTCTCGGGGTAAGCAAAGAATATATTATCAAAGTAGATAGCGGGTGGTTTACACGTGTCCATTAATAGAGGTTGTGTGCCAGATTGAATCGATGGCGGCGTATGCAAAAGTTGCAGCAATCGTTCGCTTGCCCCAACACCTCGTTGTACGTCGCCTATTACTTCACTTATCGTGGCGACACTGCCCCCGGCGAGTACCGCATAAAATAAAAAAGCGGACAGTTCTCCCATGCTCATAGCATTAGCAAATACTTGTCTGGCCCCCACCCACGCTATTAATGTAATAGCCGCCAGGCTAATAAGCATGATAGCGCCGATTAATTGTGAACGGAAATGGATACGTCGTTTAGCCGCATTGAGTGCGTGGTGAACGCGACGATCGAAATGCTGCTGTTCCGTCAACTGAGCATTGAAGGCTTGCACAGTTGTTATTTCGTGCAGAGATTGATCGACGTGCGCCCCCAGATCAGCGATCTTATCCTGACTTTCTTTGGCATACTTTCGCACTCGCGGGGCCAAGACGCGAAGCGGAAGCAAAACTGCTGGCACCGCTAACAATACACATAAGGTGAGGACGGGGCTGGTAACAGCCATTAATATAATAGCCCCCGTAAAGGTGACGACCGAGCGCACAGCCATCGAAACACTACTGCCAACAACGGTTTGGATCACGGTAGTGTCACTGGTAAAGCGGGAAATTACTTCTCCTGTTCTGGTTTTCGCGAAAAATGAAGGGGAGAGGGTGAGCAAGTGAGAAAATACTTCATTACGAATATCAGCGCTAATCCGTTCGCCTAAGAAACTCATCAAATAAAAACGAAAGTAAGTAGCAATACTGGCTATCAGACAAATGATTAGCACACCTGCTACAGCTTTATTTAAAATGGCTGGGTTATTTTCGATAAAGCCTTTATCCACGGCTAACTTTATTCCCTGCCCCAGAACTAACCATGCGCCCGCTGCAATAAATAAAGCGACAATCGCGCCGGCGACCTGCCAGCGGTATTTCATTAGATGACCGCCCACCCATCCTAAGACTTGACCGGTTGATACTTGAGTGTCAATTCGCACACGAGGTTCCTTTGGCTGAAGAACAAAAAGAAATAGTAAATATATACAGAAAAAGGGTAGGCGTCATTTAGTTAAAAAGCGCGAAGAATGAGCCTGCACCTTTTTCTTTTTACATTAAAACTTGAATAACCTTGTCAAATCCGTATAATTCCGCGGCCTTCTCATTTGCCTGTTGCTTTTTGCATCGGTTAGAGAGGGTAAGTTAACGGTAACGCTACAACGAGTTTGAGGCAACTATGGTTACTATTCGTTTACAGCGTGGTGGCGCGAAAAAGCGTCCATTTTATCAACTAGTGGTGGCAGATAGCCGTCGCGCAAGAAACGGACGTTTTATTGAAAACGTTGGTTTTTTCAATCCAACTGCACAAGGTCAATCGGAGCGTCTTCGCGTTGATCTAGAGCGTGTAGATTACTGGGTTGGTGTTGGCGCGAGTTTATCTGAGCGCGTATCTAGCTTGGTAAAAGAAGCTAAAAAATCTGCAGCATAAGCTGCAAAAAAATTGGTGGGTATAGATGAGTCAAGCGTCTGGCAAAGTTGTAATTGGCAAAATTGGCGCTCCTTACGGAGTAAAAGGTTGGGTCAAAATAAACAGCTATACCGATACACCAGAAGGTATTTTTACCTATTCGCCGTGGATTCTCGGTGATGGGAAAGAATACCAGATTGACCAGTGGCGTCCACATGGTAAGTCTTTGGTGGCCAAAATTGAGAATATCGATAGCCGTGATGATGCAGAACGCATTAAAAATTTGGATATCCATATTCTGGCCGACCAGCTCCCAGAGCTGGGTGAAGATGAATTTTATTGGCGCGACCTGACGGGAATGCAAGTCGTAACAACGCAAGGTTACGATTTGGGTGTCGTCAAAGATGTATTCAATACCGGAGCGAATGATGTATTACAGGTCAAAGCCAATGGTAAAGATGCATTTGGTCAAAAAGAAAGATTACTGCCGTTTGTATTCGATCAAGTTGTACAGTCGGTGGATAAATCAGGCAGAGTGATTACGGTAGACTGGGATCCGGGGTTTTAAGTGACCACGGAAAAATGGTTCGGCATCGTTAGTTTATTTCCTGACATGTTCGCTCCCTTTGCACAACAAGGCGTTGTGGGAAGGGCAGTGAAGTCAGGGAAAATCGCGATTGACCATTTTAACCCGCGTGATTTTACTCATGATCGTCATCGCACCGTGGATGATCGCCCTTATGGTGGTGGTCCAGGCATGTTGATGATGGTTAAGCCATTAACAGACGCAATTTCGGCAGCCAAGCAGGCTGGCGGAGAAAAAAGTAAAGTGATCTACTTATCCCCACAGGGGAAACCGCTAGATCAGGCCGGTGTGAAAACACTGGCTCAAAACGACCGCATGATTTTGGTCTGCGGCCGTTATGAAGGGATCGACGAACGTGTAATCGAAAACCACGTTGACGAAGAATGGTCAATTGGTGATTACGTGTTAAGTGGAGGTGAATTGCCTGCACTGGTACTGATGGATGCTGTGGCCAGGTTAGTTCCAGGTGTTCTAGGGCATCAAGCATCGGCTATCGAAGATTCTTTTACCGAAGGGCTACTGGATTGTCCGCACTATACGCGGCCAGAAGTACTCGACGGAAAAGCGGTACCACCTGTGTTGTTAAGTGGTGATCATGAAAAAATTAGGCAGTGGCGGTTGATGCAGTCGTTGGGTAGAACCTGGCAGCGTCGCCCTGAATTATTAAATCACCTAGCTCTGACTGAGGAGCAACAACGGTTACTCACCGAGTTTACCGAACAGTTGCAGCAAGATGACAGTTAACTAGGACGAGAGGATATGATGAGCAAAATCAGTCAAGATATCATCAAAAAAATTGAACAAGCACAGCTAAAAACTGATGTGCCTGCGTTCGGTCCAGGTGACACAGTTGTGGTTAAAGTGCGCGTTACAGAAGGTGACAAAGAGCGTCTTCAGGCTTATGAAGGTGTTGTTATTGCTAAACGTAACCGTGGTCTTCACTCGTCTTTTACCGTGCGCAAAATTTCTAGCGGCGAAGGCGTAGAGCGTGTATTCCAAACCCACAGCCCGGCTGTTTCTTCAATTGAAGTGAAACGTCGTGGTGCGGTTCGCCGTGCTAAGCTTTACTATCTGCGTGAGCGTTCAGGTAAATCTGCACGTATCAAAGAGAAGCTTAACTAAGATTACTAATCCTTGCGTTACTGTTAACTTTAAAAGCCCGCGTTTACGCGGGTTTTTTGCATCTGAAGACCTAAAAAACTATGCACCCTATCTGGCAATCAATTTATGCGGGTAAATGGTATTCCACGCATGCAAAACCATTAAGAAAATTGCGTATTCAAGCGAAACAGGCTTGTTGGCAACTTAATCAATTAGACACCGATGACCATCGACGCGAAGAATTGTTGCGCCAGTTGTGCCCGCACATGCATTCAGTCGCAGTAGGTCAGGACTTCTATTGTGATTATGGTTTTAATATCCACTGCAAAGGTAGCGCCTTGTTCGGTGATAGAACAGTCGTTCTGGATGCGGGATTAGTCAAGTTAGGTAATAACTTTAAAGCAGGCAATGCGGTAGTAATTTGTGCGTTACATCATCCAAAAGATAGCGAAAAGCGCGCCCAGGGATTGCAACGAGCGCAATCCGTTATCATTGGAAACAATGTCACTTTAGCCGACAATGTAACAATATTGCCCGGTGCCGTTATCCCAGATAATACAATGATTTCTGAGAGAGAGGTGGTTAGCCCACGCACCTTTGTCTAATTCGACTTAGATCAATTTGAAATGATTTTACGAAAGGGTTGCATGCTTAATCATTTGTTGATAAAAAGTCAACGCCTGTAATAAATGTTGCTTTCGCTGCCGTTGTAAATTTAGGTTTACATTTGGGTGGCGCTCGCAGGGCTATCCATTCCACCGTTTTCATGTATTGATTAGAGAGCAAAATGATCAAGGATACCGTCAATAATATTCATATCAGTGCCGAAGATGTACTGATTACTCCCGAAGCGCTAAGCGCAGAATTACCTGTTTCTGCTCACGCACTTAATGTTATCTCGCAAGCACGCGCCACTATTGCCGACATTATCCACCGTCGGGATCATCGTTTGTTAGTGATATGTGGACCCTGTTCGATACACGACATTGATGCTGCCAAAGAGTATGCATTACGCTTAAAAGAGTTGCATGAAGCCTGTAAAGATACGTTGTTTATAGTTATGCGGGTTTATTTTGAAAAGCCTCGCACTACAACAGGCTGGAAAGGCTTAATTAACGACCCTAATATGGATGGGACTTTTGAGATTGAAACTGGCCTGCGAAAAGCCCGTGAGCTGCTTATTTGGCTAGCGGAGCTAGAGCTGCCCGTCGCGACAGAAGCATTGGACCCGATCAGCCCGCAATACCTCGCTGAGCTATTCAGTTGGAGTGCAATTGGTGCACGCACCAGTGAGTCACAAACACATCGTGAAATGGCCAGTGGTTTATCGATGCCAGTAGGATTCAAAAATGGCACCGATGGCAGTCTGGATATTGCCATTAACGCACTAAAATCAGCTGCGTCAGGTCATCGGTTTATGGGGATTAATAAACAAGGGCAGGTCAGTATTATTGCCACTAGTGGTAACCCTGATGGACACATCATTTTACGCGGGGGCAAGCAGCCCAATTATGATTCGGTGTGTATTTCTGAGTTTGAGCTAGCCTTGCAGGAAGCTGGGTTAAGTGCGGGCCTAGTGGTAGATTGTAGTCACGCCAATTCGAGTAAAGATTATAAACGCCAGGCTTTAGTGGCACAAAATGTCGTAAATCAGATACTTGAAGGGAACCAGTCTATTATCGGTATGATGCTCGAAAGCCATATTTATGCGGGTAGCCAGAATGCTAACGGGAAAAGCCCAGACGAGCTAGAATATGGGGTTTCAATTACCGATGGTTGTATTGATTGGGGGACCACTGAAAATCTCATTACACAAACCCGTGACAAGCTGATTACCGTACTACCCCTAAGACAAAACAAACGGGACGAGGTAGCTTAACCCATTTTTTATGAGCAACTTTGACGAACTACTGGTTCAGCTTCGCGAAGGAATTGATGCCATTGATGCTGAACTGGTTGAACTATTGCGCAGGCGTGCACAATTGACCGGTAAAATTGGCGAAATCAAAGCGCAGACGGGCATGCCTATCTTTGTGCCGGAGCGAGAAACCGAATTAATTAAAAAACGTAGACAGCAGGCTCAAGAAACGGGTGTATCTGCCGATCTTATCGAAGATTTACTACGCCGGATAATGCGAGAATCATATCACACCCAAAACAACCGTTACCGATGCGCAAATTCTGCTATCAAACAAGTGACTGTTATCGGTGGAGATGGAGCGCTGGGTAAAGTCATTTGTTCTTTATTCCGCAAAAGTGGTTATACCGTATCTGTTATAGAAAAGGATGACTGGCAGAAAAAAATGACCGAAAACCTACTGGCGAATTCGCAATTAGTCATCGTGGCGGTTCCGATCAATCTTACCGAGCAAGTAATTGGAAAACTCGATGCCTTGCCACCAGAGTGTATTTTAGCCGATATCACCAGTGTGAAAGTTAAGCCCTTGCAAGCTATGTTGGATATCCATAAAGGGCCAGTCGTGGGTTTACACCCGATGTTTGGACCCGATGCGCCCGGCATGATTAAACAAGTTGTGGTGGTGTGTGATGGCAGAATGCCTGAAGCTTATCAATGGTTGATTGAACAAATGACTATCTGGGGAGCCGCAATTCATTACAGCTCGGCCCAACAGCATGATCAAGCTATGGCATATATTCAGGTAATGCGACATTTTTCTACCTTCGTGTACGGTGCGCATTTACAGGAAGAAAATCCTGACTTAAATATGCTCACGGTGTTTAGCTCTCCAATTTACCGTCTGGAACTGGCCATGGTCGGTCGGCTATTTGCGCAAGCACCTCACCTCTACGCCGATATCATTTTCGCTAACCCAGAAAACATTCACCTTCTGAAGCGTTTTCATAAACGTTACGGTGAGGCACTGGCAAAATTTGAGACAGGGGATAAAGCAGCCTTTATTAAACAGTTTCTTACTATAGGAAATTGGTTTGGTGATTATGCGAAAAAATGTCTCCTTGATAGCAAACAGTTACTGCTTAAAGCAGACGATGATCAGATGCTTAGGAAAAAAACTGACCCATAATGTTTTTGTTAATTGAGCTCACTCTTAAACGTTTCTCGGATAAGCGTTAGTTTAGTAGTTAAATGGCCCTCTCACTCTAGTTAAAAAGTGATATGTTCAGCTTTAACCTCCTGTATTTCCGATATATAGTTACCGGCTAACTTTTTAGTTGCTATATGGTGTTGTTATTCTTCGTTCAGAAATAAACTTGCTACCTATTAATGTAAACGATAAGGCCCTGTTCAGAAAACTCTATTTAGACCCCTCCATTTCAAAAATGCTGTTTGTACGGATGACAGTAAAAGACGTAGATGCGTGGTTTGTAAAAGTGCATCAAAATAAAGCGGGCGCGTATCACTTTTATAAAATTTCTCATGGCCCAACTGAAAAAATAGTAGGCATTATTGGGCTGATCCACCGTTTAGAAAATGTCGAAGAATACGGTATCTTGTTAGATGAAGAATCTCGCTATAAGGGTATTGCCACTATCGTTACCCAAATGTTAGTGGACAAAGTGCGGCGTAGTGGCCGAAATAGTCAAATCATAGGGCGCTGTATTGCTCAAAACGCTCCGATGATAAATGTATTCAAAAAATGTGGGTTTGAACAAATTTGCTGTAACACGTACGAAGAAATTAAAATCGATTTTCCTCATATTATGTTTCGAAAAAACGTAACTTAATAATTAGCCTGGTGTTGTAGTATGAAATCAATCCGCATTCCCATTACTAATTTATATGCAGAAGGGGGCTATTGCGCTAGGTTTCTGATTGGTTCAGATGCCACGCCGGTAAATTTGATATTGGATACAGGTAGCAGTACGTTTGTTGTTAGCCATAAAATAATCACCATCACTTCAGAACTAGCCTTTGAAGGCACTACGTATGTGCAAGACATCCAATATGGCAAAGGTGGTTGGTACGGACCGGTTGTACATACTCATGTAGGCGTGAAGGAATTAGACGAGCATATTGACTTAGCTGGCGTGGCACTGGCTATCACCTCAAAAGAAGAAGCCGCAAGTTTTTTAAATGCCGACGGAATTATGGGCCTGGCCTATACAGCATTGAACCATGCCTACGATATAACAAGCTACCTCACCGAAAATAAGGTTGACCCGTGCGTCAGCTATCCATACTTAATGACGAATTGTAGTGAGGACGTTCCCGAATATACACACTTCCTGCATCAATACCCTAGAATTGACCTCATCCCATATTTTTCTCAGCTAGAGGAATCGGGCGTGGTCGCAGATCAATTTGCTTTGCTGACTCATCGTTCCAGTATCTATCATACTGGGGAAAGTAATACAGATGAATTAGCCCACACTCATCATCTGAAACACGGTTTATTCGTGTTAGGCGCACCCCTGAAACACGACGACTTATATCAGGAGCCCATCCTTACCGTGGGGGTATCGCATGATAAGTACTACAACGTAAATGTGTTAAGTATACAAGTAGGGGAAAGTGCGGAAATACCCGCACCCACGTTAGCTGAAAAGCATGTAAAAGCATATTGTACAAATGGTATTGTGGATAGTGGCGCAACAGCTCTAGTGATGCCCGGCGAATTATTGCAGCAAGTCAAAACGCAGTTAATCAATCATAATGCTGCGTTCGAAAAATTACTGTCGCCTTACAACGCGTTCACCGGCACTGAAGTGGGGATACCGTTAAGCGCGTTAGATTTAGACCAATGGCCAGACATTACGCTGTATTTGGAAGGTGAGCGTAAACAACCCGTAGCTGTTACCTTAACTCCAGACACTTATTGGCAAGTGCATTCGCCCCAATCTGACCAAGCCACATTTAAATTGTGCAGTTTACCGGGCTGGCCCAATCAACTAATCCTTGGATTGCCGCTTTTAAATAATTATTACACTATTTTTGATCGTAGTGAGGGCAACACTGGAGTAATTCGTTTCGCAAAGAAAGTCGATGTGCCTGAATTGGTGACCAGTGCAATTGCTGACGCTATACAGCGATGAGTTGAAATTTCGGTGTACCAATGCTATCCAGCAAATCCAAATAATTAAAAGTTTATAATAAATGTATTAAAGAGGTTCTAAATTGACTAATCAATCAGGAAGTATTGTTTGTGTAGGTGTAGGTATGACCCTGGGGTCACATATTTGCCCGCTTTCAAGAAGTTATATTGAACAAGCTGATGTGGTATTTTGCAGTATGTCGGACAAATACGTGGAAGAGTGGGTCATGTCCATGAATAAGGATGTGCGCAGTCTGCAAAAGTATTACGCGGAAGGGAAGGACCGCCGGCAAACTTATCGTGAAATGATAGAAGCAATGATGGACGAAGTGCGGTCGGGTAAAAAGGTCGTCGGAGCTTTTTACGGTCACCCAGGTGTATTCGCTATGGCACCGCATAAAGTGATTAAACAGGCGCGCGAAGAAGGCTTCAACGCACACATGGAGCCGGGTATTTCAGCCGAAGATTGCTTGTTTGCAGACATGGGCCTCGACCCAGGAACAAACGGTTGTGCTCACTATGAAGCCAGCCAGTTTTTAATGAACGAAAAACGGTTCGACAACACCGCGTTATTGATCTTGTGGCAAATCGGCATGGTAGGAGACCGTCAATTGAAAAAATTTGTGTCTGAAAACCGCTATCGCAAAGTACTACAGGATTATCTGTTAGAACATTATCCAACTGAACATCAAATTGCATTGTACGAGGCCGCTGTCCTGCCTATTGAAAAGGTCAGAATCGAATGGATGCGTTTAGATCAGTTATGCGAAGCCACGGTTTATCAGCATTCCACGTTAGTCATTCCTCCAGCGAAGAAAAAGACGCCTGACGCAAAAATCGAAGCCATTATGAATGCGCTGGATTCAGAATAAGTTTTAAAGCCAAAAGAAAGTGATGGGGTTAAATTTAGGGGAGAGGTCACCGGAATTGCAAATCGCCACCATTTTACTCAACTGGCCGATTCCACCCTTAGCTATGATGAAAAAATTCAGCAGGTATTGACACTAGTTGTTTTTGACTGGGATTTTTTCAAGAAGGTGAATGACACTTACGGTCACATCGTAGGTAATTGGGCGCTTAAAACCGTAGTCGACGCTGTTCAGGAAGTGTGTAGAACCCTGGATGTGGTTGGGCGTTTGGGTGGGGAAGAGTTTGGCATTCTTTTACCTGGTTGTGGAGCAGTAAAAGCGGAGTCAATTACCGAAAAATGTCGCCAGGCAATAGCCTCAATCGATACTGCGCCTAGTGGGGAATCTTTTAGGATAACTGCTAGCTTTGGTTTGGCGGATACAAAAGTATGCGATTATAAATTTTACAATCTCTACGCCAGTGCTGATCAGGCCTTATATCGAAGTAAAGAAGAAGGGCGAAATCGTGTTTTTGTTTTTGATGATTCTCACAAAACGAATACGATAATGCGGGAAAATTTGGTTTAATCTGATAATGTTATATTTCTTATTCTTTTAAAATAAACGATTTTGGTATAAGCGAATCGTTTCGACATTCTACATTTATTAGACTATTCTTATTAACATGTTGTTTTTTATGGGTTTTTGTTTTTGTTTGAATGATTGTTACTAATAACCGTACCTAATTTCCAGTAGCAACCATTGAAAATACCGCTCTCACGTAACATTTTTTCTAAATATCGAGGCCAAAAAAAATTAACAATAGGTTTGGGTAGTGCTAATCTTCCGCTGGAGTTAATGTACTTTCTTATATAAAGGAATTTTTATGACGGCAGTCGAGTTATTGGAAAACATGGGTGCGAATGCATCTAAAAATACTGTTGAAGCTAGCCAGCAATTTTGGACAGCTTTTGAAACTGAAAGAGAAAGGTTCGAAAACAGGAAATTATGGTGCGTCGTGCACCCAGATAAGGATGATGATCAGAGTCCTCTCAAGGATGACGACGACAACGAGACGTCTCTTTTCGTTAACTAATGTATGAACCGTATCTTTTGTTTGCTATTACTATTATCGGCAGCGTACTGTTCTGCTGATAATAGTATATTGCTCGAAAAAGCGGACAGAATTAAAAGCCAACAACCCCAACAATTCAAACAACTCCTTTCTGAGCTAGAACGTAACGCCCATGATTTAACCACTTACGAAGCAAATTACTTCAAGCTATTAAAAGCGTATCGCACTATTTATGCGGGCGAACCTGCACAAGCAATACAGTATGCGAAGGAAGTGTATAAGTCCGCGGTGGATGAGGATTTAAAACTTAGGGCATTAACGGTTGCTGTTAACTTGTATGGCATAGTACGAAATTACATTGATGGTTATAACTACGCACAGCAATTAATAGAACTGATTCCTAATGGAAGTAAAGCAAGTCAGGTTAATGCATATGCTGGTTTAGCCACTTTTTATAATCAGTTAGGGGATTATGAATCGGGGTTACACGCTGCCAGTTGGTTACTGGGCAATGCAGTTAATCCTCATACCGTGTGTGTTGCTCATCAAGTTAAAGTTGAGTCTGAATATTATTTGAACCGTGAAATTACACCAGCGACTGCAGACTACGCAGTTAACTACTGTAAAGAAGCAAAGGAATATCTGGTTGCTTTAATTAGTCTAGTTATAAAGGCGAAGCTCTATTTCAAGCATAATGAAGTGGATGAAGCTATTTCTCTGCTTGAAAGTAACCAAGAAATATACGTAAAAGCGAATTATCCGGTGGCACAAGCTGATTATCGCGCTCAGTTAGCTAACTTTTATTTAATTAAAAATCAGTGGCAAAAAGCTAAACACAATGCAGAAGAAGCTATTGTATTATCCAGTGGTGCGGGTATGTACAAACCGCGGATACTAGCGTTTGAGGTGCTTTATAAGTACTTTGAAAGAGTTGGCAATATTACGCAAGCGCATCACTATTACAAAATTTTTTCCGAAGCTCAAAAAGCACTACTTGATGAAACTAAAATACGCCAACTTGCTATTCAGCAGACGAAATTCGAAGCTCAGAAAAAGGCTAATCAAATCGCCTTGTTAAATAAAGAAAACTCTTTGCTCAAAACCCAGGCTGAATTGGCACAAAAAGAGATCGATAATAGCCGCCTTCTCATAGCAACCTTTGCTTTGTTAGCTAGCATTGTTATGGTATGGATGTTATTCAATCGTAGAATGCAAATGCAACTAAAAACCCAGGCGCAAACTGATAAACTAACTGGCATCGCAAACCGTCACCACTTCACCCAAGTAGCCGAAAAAGCGTTGAGTTATCACGAAAAGACGCAGCAACATCTTTCCGTAGTTGTCTTTGATTTAGACCTGTTTAAAAGCGTTAATGATGCACATGGTCATGTGATAGGGGACTGGGCGCTGAAAGCGGTGGTAGACGTCGTTAAAAGGGTATGTCGGAATCAAGATGTGATTGGTCGTTTAGGTGGTGAAGAGTTTGCAATACTACTTCCAGGTTGTGCGGCAAGAAAGGCACAGTCAATCACTGAAAGTTGCCGCAGTGCTATCGCGGCAATTGATACTTCGGAAAGTGGTGAAAACTTTAAGGTCACCGCGAGTTTCGGTGTAGCCGATACTAAACTTTGCGGATATAAATTTCAGAGCTTATATGGTTGTGCAGACAAAGCTATGTATCGTAGCAAAGATGAAGGAAGAAACCGCGTGTACGTTTATGACGGATATCCTGCTGAACCCTTCACCCTTGACGAAAAGTTTAGTTAGTTAACGCTTGTGCTGCGGCTACTTTAGTGGGGCTTATTTCTTCGCTTGGATAACACCCAAGTACCTTTATATAGCGCGTTATTTTTCTTAACGCTTCTATTCCAGATTGCAATGGTCCGTCGTTTAGGTTGCCCTCTACGTCAATATAAAACATTTCTTCCCAAGGATTACCAGGTATAGGACGGGATTCTAGCTTTGTCATATTGATAGCGTTATCTTTTAATACCAATAGTGCTTCGACTAATGCGCCAGGCTTTTGTACAGTGGACATGACGAAAGTCGTTTTAGCCGGGACCTGGAGCGGTACCTTAACCGCATTTCGGGCCACCACAATAAAGCGGCTATGATTTTCTTTTTGATTAGCTAAGTGAGATTTAATCGCAGTCAGACCATATAAGTTTCCGCCTGCCTCGCTACCAATCGCGGCCACGTCATTTCGGTGGAGTTCGCTCACGGTAAGCATGGCGGAAGAGGTACTATCCATGGTTTTCACCTCTACGTTTCCAAGCTCTGCAAGAAAATGACTGCACTGGGTGAACACCTGGGGATGTGCGTAAAGCGTCTTTATTTGGCTAATCTGTGTATTCTCCGTAACGAGGAGAGCGTGACGTATAGGATGAGTCAACTCACCAATTATGCTTAACTGAGTATGTTGTAATTGGTCATAAACTTCGTTAATACTGCCTGATGTGGTATTTTCGATTGGGAGGACAGCGTAATCAGCCTCTGCATGTTCGACCTTAGTGACGATTTCACTAAAGCTTTGACAACCAATTTCAAGCAATTCGCCTGGGCGACGGGAAAAATATTTTTGTGTGGCTAAATAACTATATGAGCCTTTGTCACCCAAAAAAGCAACCCGGTTAAGTGGCAAAGCGCTACCTGGGTTCGCCCTTTCAGCCAGCATAGCTTGTTGGTTTAATACTGAATCTTCGATGATGACGTGAAAGAGTTGAGTTACATAGTGCGCATCTAATCCTGCTTGTTTTCCCGCTTTAATTAAGCGCACGAGTAGCTGTTCTTCTCGGCGGACGTCACGCACCGGTATATGGTGTTTGATTTTAGTTTCAGCGACGTCATTAGTTAGGGATCTACGTTGGGCTAACAAATCAATCAGGCGCTGATCAATATCGGTAATTTTCTCTCTTAACGCATCTAAAGCTGGCTCAGACATTGTTGAGGTTCCGGGTTATACGAGCGTGCTGGGTTTTTCTTTTCAATTTTACAGCGAGTCGTCGCTCATTTGGACAAGACAGAAACTTTGAAGTGTAGAAATCTACATAAATAGTTTTTGCGCCATACAAATGTGCGACAAACGCCACACTCAAGGTGATCAAATTTCAAGCAGTAACGTTAAGCACGTTCTAATTAAAGTTAAAAAAAAACCTCCCAGTGGGAGGTTTTATAAACATGCTTCAACCTCCCTCAGATGGCGGGGATAAAACCAAAGATAAAAGCTGAAGCATGAAGGTATTCTGTTTTCATTTTTTTACTTTATGTTGCTGCTATTAAGCTGTCAATCACTAAAAATATATATCTTATTCAAGCCTACACTACTCGCTTAAGAGAGCTGCAAGCATAGCTCTAACTTCGGTGGGTTCGAACGGCTTATCGCATAACGCATTTACGCCAGTTTGCTGAATGTTCGCCATATGTGCACTGTCGGCTGCTTCAGACGTGACCATGATAATAGGAATATGAGTGGTATCTGGATTAAAGCGAATAAATTCAGATAACTCTCTGCCGTCCATCTCAGGCATGTTGTAGTCGGTTACAACCAAATCAAATTGTTCATCTTTAATGAAAGTCAGCGCCATGGCACCATTTTCTGCTTCACGAATCTTTTTAAGGCCCATCCCTTCCAGAACGCGGCGAATATGATTTCGAGCTAACTTACTATCGTCAACCAATAGTACGCGCACTTCCTGTACATCAAACAATTCCAATTCGAGTTCATCGTGATTAATTAAATCTAAGCTGGCGTTTAGGGCGCGTGAAAGATGTAGAGGTTCAAAAGGTTTCGGTAAAATAGCCGCCACGCCAGCCTGCTTAAACTCTTCAAGTTTGCTTAGCCTGTTTTCACTTGAAACCAGCATGAAAGGGGTGGCACTGTGTTCATCTGACTCTTTAATAAACTTTAGCAGTTCTAACGCAGTACCATCTTCAAAGTACATCGCACTGACAACCAAGTCAGCGCCGTGAGATTTTACCGCCGCACGTGCCTCTGCTAGCGTACTAACAGGGTCTATTTCTTTTACTTTTTCTTTCAATAACAGTGTTGTAATAATTTTGCGTTGGGTATCGGAAGGCTCTACCAACACAATGTGTAAGTCAGATATTGACAACTTTTCCATCGATTTCACTCATATATTTTTGACAGGTTTATAACACTAGGTTTTTACTCTGCCTGAAAATTCAACATTTACTATAACTTAACCGCCTGCTAGTTTTACGGTAAAACCTTGGGCCTGTAAAAGAGTTTGTAATTTAGCACGATCATCTGTCTGAACCTCAATGGTGCCATCTTTTATTGCACCGCCACAACCACATTTTTTCTTTAATTCAGAGCATAAACTTTTTAATTTTTTCGCATCCATGTCTAAGCCGTGGATAACGGATACACCTTTACCTTTGCGCCCCTTTGTCTCACGATGAATACGCACAACGCCATCTTTTGAGGTAGAGCGAGTGTTAGCGGGGGCATCATCATGTATGCGGCCGCTTTCTGTACTATATACCAATTTGGAATTTTGCATGAAATGACTTTTTAACTAATGATTCTGAACTACTATAGTAAAAGAACAATGCTTAGATGTTAATAAAAGAACGGATTTAGCCTTTTGGAGAACTATATGGCAATAAAAGCAAACTGGGAAAATGCAAACAAAGCGCTCATCATAAAAATGGATGAAAAATTTGATTACAGCAAAGTACAAGAATTTCGGCATGTCTACACCGAACTATCTGAACCGCCGAAAGAGATTAGGATAGACCTAGCCGATACGCAATATATGGATAGTTCAGCGCTTGGTATGTTACTTAATATGCAGAAGCATTTTTGTGATAAAGATAAAACTGTTAACTACAAGATTATAAACAGCCGACCTCAGGTAGCTCGCATTTTAAAAATATCCCGCTTCGATAAAAAATTTGATATCAGCTGAATTTAGTCGCTAAAGCCAGGATAACCGATGCGTATTTTAATAGTTGATGATGAGTCACTTAATCGCTTTTTACTTCAGCATATGCTGGAAGATGAAGGCTATAAAGATTGTATTGAAGCGAAAGATGGTGAGGAGGCGCTGAAATTAGCAGAAAAACACAAACCTGACTTAGTTTTATTAGATGTGATGATGCCAGGGATAAGTGGATTCGAGGTCGCTCCCATACTTAAGAAATTGTATAAAGGAAGTTACCTGCCGATAATTTTTATTACCGCATTAGATGATCGCGAAAGCTTAATCAAATGTTTAGAGGTAGGCGGAGATGATTTTGTTTCTAAACCTTTTGATAAGTTAATATTAGCTGCGAAGATACGTGCTCACGCCCGCACGCGTCTACTAAGTAAAAAGGTAGATAAACAAAATCAGGAGTTATTGGGCTTTCAGCGCAAGGTCGATCGAGAACACACCATTGTTGAGCATATTTTTTCTAATGCCATTGTAAATAATGAATCTGTCGTTAAGTTTTTCGATTTTAAAGTATCGCCTGCCGCTACATTTAATGGGGATTTATTTCTTTGCGAAGCGAGTCCAGGAGGAGGGCTTTATTATCTCGTAGGGGATTTTACGGGCCACGGACTCGCATCTGCAATAGGCGCTTTACCTGTTACCCGTTCATTTCAAGCCATGGCAGTAAAAGGGCTGTCGATAGGTGAAATGGCGTTTACGCTAAACAGTATGTTATTACAGCTGCTACCACCGGATATGTTTTTTGCCGCCGTCATCGTGGAAGTGGATGTGTCCGGCAAACGGTTAACCATTTGGAATGGGGGGATGCCCCAGATGCTGCTTAAAAGTAAAGAGGGGGAGTTGATCAGAAAATTTCTCTCAAAACACATGGCGCTCGGCATCCTTGACGAATCGGAATTTGATAGCGAGTGCGAAGTATTCGATACTGAACACGGCGATCAACTGTTTGCGTGTACCGACGGTTTAATGGAAATCACCAATAAAGACGGAAAAATGCTGGACGAGGAAGGGGTCGAGAAGTGGTATTTTGCATCTCCTCACGTCACAGCAGAGCATCTTTATCAGCAAGCTCGCGCTTACCTTGGCGAAGCTGAGCCTCACGATGATATGACCATTGCTATTTATCGTTCCACCCCGTTACATGACCTAAAAGAGAACATCCAAATTAGCGCCACCCCATTCGAGATTTCACTAAAACTTTCAAGCGAAGCGCTGAAAAACGAACAGGCTTTAGAATCAATAATGAATATGATCAATAGTCAGCAAGGCTTGAACTGGATACGCTCAGATTTGTTTACGGTGCTAACAGAGATGTTTAATAATTCACTGGAACATGGCTTGTTGCATTTAGATTCGCGGGTGAAACGGTCGCCAGAAGGCTTTATAACTTACTACGAACAACGAGAAAAAAGGCTATCGGCATTGGAAAATGGGTTCATACATATAACCCTTATATATTCGCCAGCGCAGAAAATGTTGACGATCGTGATGAAGGATTCAGGAGCAGGTTTTGATATTGAAAAAGTGAATAATCCTGATTTAACCAGCAGTTCAGGGCGTGGGGTCCTGCTTATGCGAGAGCTTTGTGAAACTATTGAATATAGCGAAGGGGGTACAAAAGCTACTGCAACAATGAAAGTTTAGCTTTGTAAACTAAGTTTACAATTAGCGTGGCGTCGCCAAGCTATTTTGATATAGTGTGGCGGCTTCTTTTGTACTATATAGAGAATAGCTATGTTAAAAGCCGTGCTGGACTTGTTTAAACAGTCAAATGACCAAAAAGAAGAATCGCTTTCTGTAGAGCTTGCCACTGCGGCACTTCTTAGCGAAATTATTCGCGCAGATCGCGAAACTGACGAGCGAGAACTTAACGCATATAAAGCCATCCTTGATAAGCAATTTTCACTTACTGACGAAGCCCGACAATCGCTGGTCGTAGAAGGGCGCGAAACCGCGGAAGAAGCAGTAGATTTAGTTCAGTTTACCCAGGCAATTAACCAGCAATGTGATAATGAAAAAAAGCAGGCCATTCTAAAGGGATTGTGGCAGGTCGCTTATGCAGATAATAATATTGCACCAATTGAAGAACACATTATACGCCGAATAGCAGATTTATTGCATATTCCTCACAGTCAGTTTATCAAGGCCAAGCTGTCGGTTACCGGAGAATGAAACCACGTCCCATTGGGCGTTATTACACTGAAAAAATGGAACAGGTGCAGTACAGTGTTTAAACCAATGAAAACTTCCCTGATGGCTATCATCGTAGGGGCGGTGATATTGTCGACGTCAATTGTACTTTGGTTGACACAGGAAGAGCATGAGGAACTTTTTCTATCTTCCATAAAGGGGCATTTTTCATCACTAGCGCGAAACTTACGCTCAGAACTTCAACCCTTTATGGAAACTCGGCCAATGAATTTTGCCGAGATGGAAGAAGAGCTAAGTAGTTTAGTTGCTTATGAAGCTATTGAGTACGCGTCAATATATGACGATGACTACAATGAGCTTGTATTTTTTCAGGGGGCACGATACGACTCGCAAAAAACATTTCCCCTTTTGGAAGCTTCAAAACCCTGGGAGTTAGGAAGTACGCAGATTGATGGCCATATGGTGACATTTGAACGCATCGGGCCGCAAAACTTTCCTATAGGGTATCTTGTTTTAGTTAACGATATAACCCAACCCATTGTGCGCAGCAAACGTTCTCTGTTGTGGCAATCCCTACCATTGATTATCGTGGCCCTAGTGTCCATTTTACTGGTAAGTTTTCTATTGATTAATCGTTTGCTCCGGCCTCTCTATACCTTATCCAAATTTACTCAGGAGGTTAGTGAAAGTAAAGACTACGCGCTACGCTATGAAGCTTCTCACCATAACGAATTTGGTAAACTTGGCGACAATATCAATAGCCTAATGGATACCATCGAAGTTGAGCTGACCATTAATCATGAGCAAAATCAGACGCTGATAGAACAACAGCAAACGATGACGCGTTTGGCTAATTTTGACAGTTTAACCGGCTTACCGAATCGTCAGTTCGTAATGGATAATCTTCGTCTTGAATTGGCGCGGGCCAGAAGAGCTGATGAAGATTTGGTTCTAATGTTTTTTGATCTAGATGGCTTTAAGGGCATTAATGATTCTCTGGGCCATGAAACAGGTGATTTAATTCTCATCGAAGTAGCTTCCAGGGTAACCACCCTGCTACGAGAGGGAGACTTAGTTGCGCGGTTAGGTGGGGATGAATTTATTATTCTACCTGATCGTGATACCAGCGATGCCAGTGTAAGAAATATGGCTAATCGTGTAATTTCAGCATTTTCAGAGCCATTTCAATTACGCGGATTATCGCTCACCGTCGGCGTAAGCATTGGAATTGCCCGTGCCACGGATGCCGGCTATGAGTTGAGTCAATTAATGAGTAATGCCGACTTGGCGATGTACCGCTCAAAAGCCAATGGCCGGGGAACTTACACTATTTTTACTCTTGATATGGTGGATTCGCATAAACGCAAACTGTCTATTGCTAACAGTATCGACCAATCAATAAAACACGACGAATTTATTGTGTATTACCAGCCTAAGGTAGATAAGCATGGGCTTATTATCGCGTTTGAAGCGCTCATTCGTTGGCAACATCCCGAATTCGGCATGATTATGCCAAGTGAATTTATACCCATCGCCGAACGCGGCGGGAAAATCACGTCCATAACGAAATGGATGATTGAGCAAGTTGCCAAAGAAATGCCGACTATTCAATCACTCTTAAAACGACGTTTTCGTGTATCGGTCAATTTATCTGGGCACGATCTGCGTCATAGCGGGCTGTTTGACATGATTCACGATATCTTTGATCGTCATATGGTAAATCCTGAATACATCGAATTCGAAGTGACTGAATCAGCTTATCTGGAAAACTTTGCTTTATCTAATAAGTTCTTTCGTCGAGTAGGGAATATGGGCTGTGCCATCTCTCTTGATGATTTTGGCACTGGCTATTCTTCGTTAAGTTATCTCACGCAAATCAGCATTGATACGCTTAAGATTGATCGACAATTTATCAGAGAGCTTGAAACCTCTGAAAGAAGTCGATTAGTTACTGGTACCATTATTGACTTAGCCAAGCGTTTATCGCTTACTATTTGTGCAGAAGGTATCGAAAACCACAACCAATGGGACTATTTACTTGAACATGGTTGCGATCATGTGCAAGGCTATTTGTTTAGCGAACCCGTGCCATTAGATAGCTTACCGTTTCTACCAACAAGGTTTCATCGACGAGCACTGAAATCAGAATAATCTATATAGTCAACTCATGTGTCTCCAGAAAGTGACAGGTGAAAATGTTTTACCGCAACATTTCACCTTAACACTTTGTTTTTATTCATTTTATTATGTTTGGCCTGGTTCTAGCTTAGTATTCCAACAATCATTAGTTATTTCTCGTTGAAGTGTGGGAGGCTGGAGCCGTCAATGAAACGCATAGAAAGAATATTTTTGTTAATTATTACCGCAATCGCGCTACAGACAACATTAGTGGCAAACGCGCAAGCAGATTTACTCACCAAATTAGATATGGATCAAGATGGGGTAATTTCACTAAAGGAAGCGGTAAGTAATACGGACTTACTTAGACAATTTGGAAGGATAGATACCAACGAAGATGGCAAGTTAAGTCCTGAAGAATTAAAGGCCAGTGGTAAAATAACTGTAATTCCTGTGAACAAAAAAATAATACAATAAATTTTGCGAAAACGTTTGCCACTAAACGAACCAATTTAGCTTGTTTTACGTTATTTAAAGCAAAAATTATTTTGTTTATGGAAATAATAATCTGTGCAGGGATCCGCACGAAATTGTGAACTATGCTTGACTTAGTACCGAAGCGATACGATTCTCAGGGAGCAGAGTTAAAACGTGCAAATAAATATAATAAAAAGTAGTGTGAAAATTTAGTGAGACTAGGATCTTTAAGGCAACTTACATTAGGCAGTTTCGTACTGGCATTGGTTCCGTTAATCGCATTGCTTTGGCAAAGTCAAAACGATTTAGCTAAAGTCGGCAGGATGACGACAATTGAGACACGCTACGTCGTTAATGTGGTAGGTTTAATGCAACAACTTGATGCGGCCGCGATCGATTTGGAACGCAGTATCAGACAATTTGTTGTGTTAGAAAGCAATGCGGTGGCCGATTTAACTGACAACGCTATGTTACAGTTCATCGAAGCGAAAAACGCGTTGTGCAAAGCCCTTGAAGAAAGCAAAACTTGCGTGCGCCTTGACCATCATATCTCTCAGTTAAAAGCATTTCGAAGTATCGATGACCAATTCTTATTGAATACCTATTTGGCCTCGCTAAACAGCAGTGTAGCAAGTATGCGCGGCGATGTAGATTCAGCCATTCAGCAGCGTCTTGCTATTCAAAAAGATGACTTGAACACTATGCAGGCGAAACAGGCGTGGTCTACTGCTATGCTGGTTAGTGTATCGTTATTGCTGATTCTTTTGGGGAGCCAACTTATTGTCAACCCGGTTAAAAAACTGAAACAAATTATTCGTATATTAGCCCAGCAGGAAGGCGAGTTACCGCCATTGTCTACCCATGCCCCAAGAGAGTTGATTGGAGTTGAGCGGGACCTTCACTGGCTGGCTGAACGCCTGCAACAATTAGAGCATATTCGAACCGCACTCCTGCGTCATGCTTCCCACGAATTAAAAACGCCATTGGCGAGTATCAAAGAAGGATGTAGTCTATTGTCTGATAACGTTGTGGGCGAGCTTAATCCACAGCAGGTGGAAGTACTTGGGCTGCTTGCGTCGAGTACTCAGCGATTAAACCAATTGGTTGAAAAATTACTTGACTATAATTTGTTATTGCAACAAGCGCAGCCGACATTCGCCCAGGTGGATGTTAGCCGATTACTTAAAGAGTGCCTCGAAGACTATGCATTAGCTTTGCAGGACAGAGAAGTTACTGTAGATATGCAAGTGGAAACCATTCTGATTGATGAAGAACTTTATCGACGGATACTCGACAACTTAATATCGAATGCGGTTGCCCACGGGGCAGTTGGCCGGCCAATTAATGTTAGTATTTACATGAAACGTGATAAAGCTGTTTTAGATGTGGCTAACCGAGGGAAGCGTATACCGGCTGAATCGGTAGACAGGCTATTTGAACCCTTTACCAGAGGAGAGGACCCTCGTAATGACAACGTGATAGGCACAGGTCTTGGGCTATCAATCGTCTCTGATTGCGCGCGCTTAATGCATGGTGATGTAACCGTTGTAGATGTTGATTATGCTGATGTTTGCTTTCGGGTAACCATCCCGCAAAAGGAAATGGTGTAATGAGAATAATATGGTGTTTATGTGTGGTGCTGTTGGCAGGGTGCAAATTGCTTCCTTCGCCACCTATTGAAAACGAAAAACAAATACCGTCTGACGTGGTTGAAGTCATCCAAAGTGAACCTATTGATACATCAGAGATATGTTTGGTTGAAGAAAACGTTGCGACGTTTGAGCATCAGTGTGATTTAGCTTATTGGGCATCGTTATGGATTAAAGCCAGTGAAATGTCCTGGCCAAAACGTAAAGACTCTATCAACGCGCTGGGTAATTCAATTGGCGATAAGCTGGCAAAGATTATTTTTACGCTGCCAGCCAGCACGCCTTATCAGGACCGACTTCGCGCTTCGCATTGGCTAAAGGAAATTCAGCCAAAGCTGTCCCCCGATTTTGCCAGATTAGTGAAACCCATCGTGCAAGCCCCTAACGAACAGCTATTAGAATACGAATCGGCTATTACCTTGTTAAGCAGAGTAAATACTCAGCAAAGTCAAAGTATAGAGAATTTGCAGAAAGAATTAGAAGCGCAACGAAAAAAGGTAGAAGAGTTGTTACAAATAGAAGCTTCATTAATGGATAAGAACAGGAGTAGCCAGCAGTGAGCGATACGACCAAAGCAAATCCGCAATTATTACTAGTTGACGATGATAAAAGTCTTTTGCGTTTGCTGACCATCCGCCTTGAAGGGGAAGGGTATAGCGTCACCGCAGTAGAAGATGGCCAAAGTGCATTAAGGAAATTGCGTAGCGATGATTTTGATGTCGTATTAAGTGATCTGCGCATGCCGGGGTTGGACGGCTTAAGCTTATTTGAAGAAGTCATGGGAATTCGTAAAGATATCCCCGTTATTTTAATGACCGCTCACGGAACGATCGCTGATGCAGTGGCCGCCACCCAGCGCGGTGTGTTTGGCTTCTTGCCTAAACCTGTCGATCATGATGAATTGCGCAAACTATTGCAAAAGGCATTAAGTCAATCCCTGGCGTCTCAACCTAAAGATTGGTGTAAGGATATCATCACACGTTCGCCAGAAATGACGAACGTGCTTGATCAGGCCTACCGTATTGCCCAACGTGAAGTCAGTGTGTTAATCAGTGGGGCCAGCGGGACGGGTAAGGAATTATTAGCGAACGCTATCCATCGCGCCAGTAATCGTCGTAATATGCCATTTGTAGCGATTAACTGTGGTGCTTTACCTGAAAATTTGCTCGAATCAGAACTGTTCGGCCATGCGAAAGGGGCCTTTACAGGTGCGGTTCAAGCCAATGCAGGCTTATTCAGAGAAGCCGATGGTGGTACACTATTTTTAGATGAAATAGGCGATATGCCAATGACGCTTCAGGTCAAATTGCTTCGGGCGCTTCAGGAGCGTCAAATCCGCCCGGTTGGTAGCAGTAAACATGTCGATATCGACGTAAGGGTTATCTCTGCTACCCACAAAGATCTGCATAAAGAGATGGAAGAAGGCACCTTCCGCGAGGATTTGTATTATCGTTTGAACGTAGTGAACCTTAAGCTTCCCTCATTGAAAGAACGCAGTGAAGATATCCCATTATTGGCAAGAGCACTATTGCAGCAAAGCGCACAACGACACGGTGTGAACGTTAATCAGTTTTCCGATGACGCTATGCAGTTAATGGTAAAATCGGATTGGCCGGGCAATGTCCGTCAGCTGGTTAATGTGGTCGAACAGTGCGTTGCGCTAACGCAAACACCGGGTGTACCCTTGCACTTAGTAGAACAAGCCTTGTCTGCGACAAAGCAAAGCTGGCCAACATTAACTGAAGCCCGCGATGCATTCGAACAGAAGTACTTGTACAAGCTGCTTAAAATGACAGATGGTAACGTTACGCGTGCCGCAGAGCTTGCAGGAAGAAACCGTACGGATATGCACAAATTAATGAAAAAGCATGAATTGGATGCCGGGGATTTTCGTTAACTCTTATTTTAAACCGCCTTCATCGTCGAAGGCGGTTTGTCTTCTACTCGAATTTACCCCATCTCGATAAATCCCATTGGGCTTTAGCCCGCCTTTTGTTTATACTATGCGGCCTTAAAAATGCCTGAGTTTACTAGGCATTTTTCACACGAATTCCTTATTCACCGAAATTAGCGGTGGATAGTAAGAAATAACAGAGAAAATCAGGGGTCAATGACCATGCGCACAGATTACTGTGGGAAAATTAATGCGTCCTATATCGGACAGGAAGTGACACTTTGTGGTTGGGTCAATAAACGCCGCGATTTGGGCGGTGTCATCTTTGTTGATTTACGCGATCGCGAAGGCATTGTGCAGGTTGTATTTGATCCCGATCTACCTGATGTTTTGGCCGAAGCTAACAAACTACGTAGCGAGTTCTGCGTTAAGTTAACCGGTAAGGTACGGGCGCGTCCTGAAAGTCAGGTTAACACTCAGATGAACACCGGTGAAATTGAAATCCTGGGGACGGGGTTAGAAATTTTCAGCAAGTCATCCGCACTCCCCTTAGATTGGAACCAGGAAAACTCTGAAGAACAACGTTTAAAATATCGTTACCTCGATCTTCGCCGTCCTTTGATGAGCAATCGCCTGCAGTTCAGAGCAAAAGTTACTGGAGCGGTCCGCCGCTTCCTTGAAGATAGTGGTTTCCTAGACATAGAAACGCCCATCCTGACTAAAGCCACGCCTGAAGGTGCCCGCGACTATTTAGTGCCCAGCCGTACCCATAAGGGTGAGTTCTTTGCATTGCCGCAATCGCCACAACTCTTTAAGCAGTTGTTAATGATGTCAGGCATGGACCGTTATTATCAAATCGTAAAATGTTTTAGAGACGAAGACTTACGTGCGGACCGTCAGCCGGAGTTTACGCAAATCGATTTGGAGACTACTTTCTTAGATGCCGAAGGTGTAATGAGTATCACTGAAAGCATGATCCGTGACTTATTTCAAAAAATGCTGGATGTCGATTTAGGTGATTTTCCCCGCATGACGTATGCCGATGCAATGAAACGTTACGGTAGTGATAAGCCTGATTTGCGTAATCCACTGGAGCTGGTGGATGTAGCTGACTTGCTTAAAGACGTTGACTTTAAGGTTTTCAGTGGTCCGGCAAAGGATCCTAACGGTCGTGTAGCTGTGATTAAGGTGCCTCAGGGTGCAAGCCTCTCACGCAAGCAAATTGACGAATATACAAAGTTCGTTGGTATCTACGGTGCCAAAGGACTAGCGTGGATAAAAGTGAATGATGTGGAGCAGGGGCTTGATGGTTTACAATCTCCTATTCTCAAATTTCTAAACGCAGAGATAGCGACCTCTATTGTTAAGCGCACTAACGCACAAACTGGTGATATCTTATTGTTTGGCGCAGATTCTAACACGGTTGTTACCGAAGCTATGGGTGCGCTTCGACTGAAGCTAGGTGAAGACTTTGAGCTGCTTGAAGGCGATTGGAAACCACTCTGGGTGGTTGACTTCCCTATGTTTGAGGAAATCGATGGTCAGTTCCATGCGCTTCACCATCCGTTCACCTCTCCGCGCGGATTGAGTGCTGAAGCGCTAAAAGCCGACCCCGCCAATGCCTTGTCTGATGCTTACGATATGGTACTAAATGGGGTAGAGTTAGGTGGAGGCTCGGTGCGTATTCATAACCAGGATATGCAGTCAGCGGTATTCTCGATATTAGGTATTAATGAAGAAGAAGCACAGACCAAGTTTGGCTTTTTGCTGGAAGCACTCCAATATGGTGCGCCACCCCATGCCGGTTTGGCATTTGGTTTGGACCGTTTAGTTATGTTGATGACAGGAGCAACTTCTATTCGTGATGTCATGGCATTCCCGAAAACGACCACAGCTGCTTGTCCATTAACGGATGCGCCTAGTCCAGCCAATCCTCAGCAACTGGCAGATCTGGCAATAAAAACCTTGCCCCGTGACAACGGGTAATGTCATTTAAACGCCCTGAATCTGCTTTGGTAGTGCTGTATGATCAGCACTACCGGGTTTTAATTCTACAGCGAGAAGATGATCCCAATTTCTGGCAATCAGTAACGGGTACCTTAGAACACAACGAGAAGCCGATCCAAACTGCCTATCGCGAAGTGTGGGAAGAGACAGGCCTTTGTCTGAGTCCTTCGCAAAACGCTATCAAAGATCATAAACTATCTAACCAATACGAAATAAGGTCTCGATGGCGCTATCGCTATCCACCCGAGACGAAATTTAATACTGAACATGTATTCAGCGCCCAAGTCGATAGTCAAGCACCGATAGTCTTGAGCGAGCATCTCGCTTATAAATGGGTGACAAAATCAGAAGCAATTGCAAAGTTATGGTCACCTTCTAATCAAGATGCGGTAGAAAGGTTTGTGCCAAAGGAAAATTAATGGTAATACTGGGTATAGATCCAGGTTCTCGCATAACGGGCTATGGATTGATAAAGCGACAGGCAGGAAAAATTCACTATGTCGCCAGCGGTTGTATCCGGGTTAAAGGCGACGAACTTGCTCCCAGGCTAGCGCAAATTTATACAGGGGTGAGCGAGATTATTCGTCAGTATCAACCGGATGAATTTGCCATTGAACAAGTGTTTATGGCGCACAATCCCGATTCAGCACTTAAATTGGGGCAAGCGCGAGGTGCTGCGATCGTTGCCGCTACTCAAGGCGAACTTGATGTAGCTGAATATTCTGCAAGACAGATAAAACAAGCCGTAGTGGGCAAAGGCAGTGCCGAAAAAACGCAAGTTCAGCATATGGTACGCCATTTGTTGGCTTTATCGGGAACGCCCCAAGCTGACGCAGCCGATGCGCTGGCTGTCGCACTTTGTCATGCACATACGGCGCAAAGTTTAATTAAGTTGGCCGGACAAGCCAGCAAAACAGTACGCAGACGACTACGTTAATTAAGAAGTATGAAGCAGTAAATATGATCGGAAGAATTCACGGCACGCTACTTGAGAAGCAGCCGCCAAATGTATTAATAGATGTGGGCGGGGTTGGCTATGAAATCCAAATGCCAATGACCAGTTTTTACCAATTACCCGAGGTTGATCAGCAGGTAACCGTGTTCACTCATTTTGTCGTGCGTGAAGATGCGCAATTGTTATTTGGTTTTGCAGATAAAGTAGAACGAGGTTTATTTCGGGAGTTAATTAAAGCGAACGGAGTAGGTCCAAAATTAGGGTTAGCTATTTTATCAGGCATGTCGGCAAGTCAGTTTTTACAATGTGTTCAACAAGGGGACGTATCGGGTTTGACACGACTACCTGGAATTGGCAAAAAAACAGCTGAACGATTGGTAGTGGAGTTAAAAGATAGATTAGCTGACTTTGGTAAAACGCAGAGTATTTCGTTACCTGATATAGACGCCAGACTGACTAATGAAACCGCCACTATTTCACTAAACAATGTTCGTGAAGAAGCACAAAGCGCATTGATTGCCCTTGGCTATAAGCCCGCCCAAGCGAGTAAGATGGTATCAGGCGCGTATAGTGAAGGCATGGCTAGCGAAGAAGTCATCCGCGAAGCGTTGAAAGCAGCGATGTAGGCTTAAACAAATGATTGAAGCAGATAGATTGATAGATCCTCAAGTGTCAACAGAAGAAGAAGTGATAGACCGAGCTATTCGTCCTAAACTTCTCGCTGATTATACCGGCCAGCAGCACGTTTGTGACCAGATGGAAATTTTTATCGAAGCAGCACGAAAAAGAAGTGACGCACTCGATCATTTGCTGATATTTGGCCCGCCCGGATTAGGAAAAACCACTCTTGCCAATATTGTGGCAAACGAAATGGGCGTGAATATTAAAACCACGTCTGGCCCGGTATTGGAAAAAGCCGGTGATCTGGCGGCATTGCTTACAAACCTGGAACGCAATGATGTGTTGTTTATAGATGAAATTCACCGTTTAAGCCCCGTGGTTGAAGAAATTCTGTATCCAGCAATGGAAGACTATCAGCTCGATATTATGATTGGAGAAGGCCCCGCTGCACGTTCTATCAAACTCGATTTGCCTCCTTTCACGTTAATAGGGGCCACGACACGAGCCGGTTCATTAACGTCACCGCTGCGTGACCGTTTTGGTATCGTACAGCGACTCGAGTTTTATAACGTGACTGACCTGACCACTATTGTGCAGCGCAGTGCCGACTATCTGAATATGCAAATGGAAAGCTCAGGCGCTACTGAAATTGCACGACGCTCTCGGGGTACCCCTCGAATTGCTAATCGATTATTACGCAGAGTACGCGACTACGCAGAAATTAAAGCCAACGGAGAGGTTAGCGCAGACGTTGCTGCTAGCGCATTGGATATGTTGGATGTGGATAAAGAAGGTTTCGATTATATGGACCGTAAATTATTGACAGCCATAATTGAAAAATTTGATGGCGGGCCGGTGGGGCTTGATAACTTGGCTGCCGCCATAGGCGAAGAAAAAGAAACCATTGAAGATGTCATCGAGCCGTTTCTTATTCAACAAGGATTTTTACAACGCACGCCAAGAGGTAGAATTGTCTCTCAGCGTGCTTATTTACATTTCGGCTTCCAACCAGAAGCCTAATAAACTGACCATTTGATATGACGGGTGAGGGATTCTAGAGCCGCTACACCTGCCATCGAATTACCCATTTTATTTAGGGCTGGCGACCATACGCAAATTGAAAATCTACCTGGTACGACTGCGATAATGCCGCCGCCAACCCCGCTTTTGCCGGGCAGCCCTACTTTGAAGGCAAAGCTACCAGCTTCATCGTACAGGCCGCTCGTGGCTAACAATGCATTCATTTGTCTGGTTTGATCGCCCGTTAATACTTCTTTTTTGGTCACTGTGCAAAAGCCGCGGTTCGCTAAAAATTGGGTGGCGCGGGCTAAGTCCACACAACTCATTTTGATTGCACAATTCATAAAGTAAGTGCGAAGAACTTCTTCAACATCGTTATTAAAGTTACCGAAAGCCTTCATTAAGTACGACATGGCTGCGTTTCTCGCGCGGTACTCAAATTCCGAATCAGCAACATCAATATCCGCCAAGATAGAGGGGTTGTCTGACAATTTCCTAATGAGATCTCGAAGGGCTACGTGGGGCGCAATTAGGCGAGAGTGCACCATGTCACTTACCACCAACGCCCCTGCATTAATAAAGGGGTTTCTTGGAATACCGTTTTCATATTCCAATTGTACCAGCGAATTGAAGGGCAACCCGGATGGCTCACAGCCTACACGATCCCACAGAGAATTACCGTAGTAGATATACGCTAACACCAGGTTAAAAACTTTAGATATACTTTGAATTGAAAAACCCGTTGTAGCATCTCCAGCGGTAGTGACTTTGCCCTGTGTGTCACAAATAGCGATGCCAAATTGGTTCGGATTCACCTTCGCTAGTTCAGGAATATAGCTGGCGACATTGCCCTTTCCAACAAGTGGCTTCACCTCTTCAAGAATGTCGTTCAACAACTCCTGCATTACTACTCCAATTATTAAATATTGATGTTTGGTTGCTAACCCTAATCGTACCTAACATACGTTATCTATACTGCATCTCTTTTTACAAAATACACATTAAACGCGATGATATTTCGCCAAATTTATGAAATAACTGTAAAAAGCCTGCTAGAAGATTTAAGCATAATTTCCAAGCATTATTTTTATCAATAAAAAAGTTCCTTCTGTTACTACTATATAGGTATCCCATGAGATCGACTCTCAATCCAAGATGCGTGAGAAATATGTAAGGGAGTGTCGTTTTACTTTACAGCTCATGTAATCCTCTCGCGTATATAATACTAAGAGAGATTGCGTGTCGTCTAATAAGTGGTGAATTGAAGGCTAGCATTGGGAAATTGCATATTTTCTAGAGGAGTCATTGGCCTGCTTTAGGTGCAGCTGTAATCCTGGGTGCCTACCAGATTCTAGTTTTGGAATAGATAAGTTGAGTTTGCTAGGGAAGTGAGTGATGTATTTTAACCCGCATTGTTTTCCGCTATGCTTGCTGCTTTTTTAGGTTTACTTCTAGCCAGGCGTGATAAAATAGAGTGTGATTTAAATCTACTTTAGATAGTGGCTGCATGTTTGGGGATTTTTTTCAATTCCTTTTAGTTACTCTACGAATGTTAGGGGCTAGTTTTAACACGGCAATTCGATTTAAAATCTTTCTTTCGTAACTTGTCACATTTTTATTAGTTTATTTTACCAACATCCATCGATGTAGCAAAAGTAGAGCGAAAATAATTGATGAACTTTAGTCATGTTAGTTGAGTTTATTCCACAGTTAACCACGGTAGCGGTAATTGCCATATTTATGGCTATCAGTCCCGGTGCGGATTTTGTGATGATTACGCGCAACAGCATTTTTTACAACAGAAAAACGGGATTGTTTTCTGCGTTAGGTATCAGTATTGCTATATGGTTGCACGTCGCTTATTCCGTGGCAGGGTTGGCAGTTATTATTTCGAGCTCAGTATTATTGTTTTCCATTATTAAATATTGTGGCGCTGCGTACCTTATTTACATGGGATACAAGACATTAAGGGCAAATACAGACCTAGATATTGGTCATTCCCAAGGAAGTATGAGTGCTAAGTCAGCTTTCCGCATAGGTTTTATTACTAATGCGCTAAACCCCAAGACAACGGTTTTCTTTTTAAGTATTTTTACCCAGGTTGTAGATTCAGAGACCCCAATACTTATGCAGATACTTTTTGGTGCAATAATTTCATTAGCGCACTTAGCTTGGTTTAGCTGTGTAGCGATTTTTTTAACCCAGCCGCGACTATTATCAGCATTTAAACAAGGTAAAAACGTCATCGAAAAAGTCGTAGGGGGTGTTTTAGTAGCATTTGGATTAAAAATTGCGGTGCAAACAGGTTGAAAAAGCTATGCAGATAGATGTTCTCTTGACAAGTAAAAGGGCATTGCTCGATAGGTAAATTGCTAAAACCCTCTTCTGCTACCACATAGTCAGGTAGGCTACTGATTGTGCAGCTATTTTCAACAAGCTGGGTAAACGAATGAAATACATTACTAAGTACTAAGATATTGTATGAGACGTCAGCTCCTCTAATTGCGCCAACCGTCAGAGTCTATTCCTTGCTCAATACCCCAAAATAGTCAGACGCGGTGCACTGCAAATGTCAACTCATTTAGCAGGGTCTGTGGCCCAACACCTTAGGGAGGAAATAGCGCGGAGCTAAATTGCTGCAATCTGAAATATAGTTACTCATCTCATGTACAGCTTGCTTATGAGGTATCATTCTCTTTGCCACTCGTTCAATATCTTCAGGAGTACTTTCGCTTAACAATGTTGCTCGAAGCGTTGTCCTGAAAAGCTTATGCAAGGATATACTCTACGTCTCCCTATCACATTTTAACTTTATGATGGACATATTGAGCGAGCAGACACATTGCTTTTCAAAGATACCATTCTTTTTAATAAGCAATTGCATCTGAGACATGTGCAAGACGACAAAGCTAGTACTATACGGCAAATTTTGATCGAATAGTTGTGGGTGAAAATGAAAAAGCGGCTATTCATCGAATGCAATCCACATCTTCGATTGATACCACCCAATTGTTTACCATTCTGGCTGGGAAGTATACATTGTGACATAAGCGAAAATGATGTTGCCTCAAAGCATTCATTTGTAAACCACATCGAGCATTGCATTACAGCCAAAATTTATATTTTGAATAGCAAGATTTTTCGAAGTACGAAAGACTAATTCAACCTGCTTTTAATTTCTTCCATTATTATTTCCACTCGCTTGGGCGTAAATCTTTGTCTTTTTCTGCATAGATACAATCTTTCACACACAGGTATGGGTAATTCGTGTACGCGAATAAGGTGAGGCTTGTCAAACGACTCTACAGCGTATTGAGGTAGTACAGTGAAACCCAGCCCAAGACTAACCGGTTCAGGGATAAGCCCTATTTGGTTACAAAAGCCGGTTTCTTTCACCACCGGATTGGTTGCGTATTCTTGGAAATTAGCACTCAATAACAAGTTTGCATGGTATTTTCCATCCGGATGATTGATAAAGCCTAACTCCTGCAATATCTTCCAGTCAGGTTGGGTTATATTTATAGGTGTCACTACAAGGAGTTTTTCATCTCCGACAGTTTCTGCGAGGATTTCGTGCTCTACAGGTTTATCAGTAGTCAAACCAATATCAGCTAGTGAACGTGTCAAACAATTTACTATTTCTTTATTGGGCGCAAATCGATACGCAATCTTCAATTTCGGGTGGCGTTGCTGAAATTTTAGCAGGTGGGGGTAAAGCTTCAAACCTACGCTGCCTGGCGACATGATACTCACCGTTCCATCGTAGGCAGGATCCGCAGTAACACGATCTGGCATGGTGGATAGAGATTCAATGACGTCTTTGGCTTCTGTATAAAGCTTTCTACCGGTTTCTGACAAGGTGAATTGCTTTCCAGTTCGTTCCAGAACAGAAGCACCTAAATACTCTTCAAGCCTTTTAATATGCTGACTGACGCCAGACTGGGTCATATTTAAATTTTCTGCTGTCCGGGTGAAATGACCTGTTTCAGCAAGTATGCAAAAGGTACGTAACCACGCTGTATTTATCATTACGATATGTACTTAAAAATATAAAATTTGATAATTTCCAATAATCAATCCTGATGTCTACACTTAAAAAAGTCAAACGAACGAGGACTATTTATGAGCAATACATTTCCAAGAACATTTTCACACATAGGTATATCCGTGCCTGATCTGGAAAAAGCAGTTGAATTCTATACCAAGGTTATGGGCTGGTACTTAATCATGCAGCCCACAGAAATAGAAGAAGACAACAGTGCGATAGGAAAAATGTGTACGGATGTATTCGGGAAAGGATGGGGAAGTTTCAAAATTGCTCACTTATCGACAGGGGACCGAATTGGTGTCGAAATATTTCAATTCCCGAATCAGCAAAACCCTGAAGATAATTTCGAATATTGGAAAACGGGTATTTTCCATTTCTGCGTCCAAGATCCGAACTTAGAAGAGTTGGCCGATAAGATAGTTGCTGCGGGTGGCAAAAAGCGTATGGAAAAGCCCCGATACTACTATCCAGGCGAGAAACCATATCGCATGATCTATATGGAAGACCCCTTTGGTAATATCGTTGAAATTTATAGCCATAGTTATGAGTTAACCTATAGTGATGGCGCATACTAGCTTAGCCTTATCAGCGCTGAAAATTGAAAATAAAGCCACCTGAATTTGCGGTGGCTTTAAGCTTTACCCGGTCCAATTAGTATTTGAAATACGCCCTGGATATACCCAAGCTTCCCTTGCTGACTTCGTTGATGCGTACTAAATGCTATGGGGCAATGGCAGAGCGGCGATATAATTTATCGCACATCAGCCTACCCATCAGCTAGGTGAAAGACCCGTATTGCGTTTAAGAAAACCATACTAGCCTGAGAGTAGGGCTAATTGCGACAGGTAAAGGGGGAGCGATAATCTATCTACACTCCAACGCCAGAACAGCGGTAAAACTGTAGACCAATTCAGCGACTATCTTTAATACTCATTTGCACCCAACCTATACTCGCAAAGCGTTCCCAGCAGGCCCGGTATACGCTATTAATCTCACTGGCTGAGTGAGTGCACATAACTCCCAGCAATATGACTAAGTTGGGTACCTGCTGATTAGAGAGAAGTACCGAAAAAGGTGCGCCGAAAAGTTTCCTTCTACCAAGGTACTTTAAAAACCCAGCATCAGTATCCACCCTTGGCTAGAGGGCAGCTGTACCGGTTAATTTTGCCTGGATAAAATAGTGAGATACTGACGAAGCTATCCCTTAATGAAGTATAGTAGGATAGGTTTGAATCTCTAAAGTTCAATAAAGGTTTTCCAGCTTATCTTTGGAATTTTCAAATTTAACGGCAGGGAATTAGTAAATTTTTAGTGAAAATTAAAAATTATTCGAATGCAGAAAGAAAAAAGCCCGCTCAAATTGAACGGGCAAAACAACAAGTGTTGAAGGAAATAAATCCAGGGAACTCATGTCTAACAGGAGAAAAAACTCTTTCACAATCACTAGTTACTTCATGTAACACGTCATGTGCTGTGCGACTGATGCGGTGCATTATAGAGAATTCTGACAGGCTGGCAATTGAGGAAAATTATTTTTTCGCATTAAAAAAACTAATTGGTTAACGCCCTGTTAATATGAGGTGAGAAAATCGTTTAACGCTACGTTTTATAAAGGATTTGACTGAAAAAATATTTCTATTCGGGGCTTGTTTCCTCCCCCTCGTAATATTATCGTAACATTATCAAATGTACCGCAAAGAATAGTTATGCACCAATTTGACGTTCGAGTTTATTATGAAGACACCGATGCAGGTGGGATCGTGTATTATGCGAATTATTTGAAATTTATGGAACGCGCCAGAACTGAGTTGCTTAGAGAGCTCGGCTATGAACAGGATACTTTAATTGAACAATCTGTGGCGTTTGTCGTCAAACGGGTTGAAATGCATAACTATGCGCCTGCACGATTCAATCAACTATTGAGTATTGAAACACAGATTGTAGAATTGAAAGGCGCAAGTGTTACATTCAAACAACAAATAAAAAATTCCGAGGATGATCTTTTAGTGTCAGCGGAAATATTAATAGCCTGTGTGGATCTGGCGAATATGACTGCCAGACGACTGCCACGCTCATTGAAAGGGGATTTAACGCGTGTCATCTGATTTAACCTTCATTGGCCTGTTTCTGCAGGCAAGTTTCATAGTGCAGTTGGTTATGTTACTGCTCATTGGCGTTTCGATTGCGTCATGGACATTCATTTTCCAACGCAGCAAAGCATTAACGAAAGCGCGCAAAGAAATGCGTCAATTTGAAGATAAATTTTGGTCCGGTGCAGATCTAAACCGTCTTTATCAGGAGTTGTCAGCTGGGTCTAATGTATCGGGTATGGCCAGCTTATTTTGTGCGGGGTTTAAAGAGTTCGTGCGGTTACGTAAGAGCAATACAAGTATAAACGGTATTGTAGACGGCACGGACCGAGCTATGCGGGTGAGTATGTCGCGTGAAGTAGAAAGCTTGGAAAGCCATCTACCTTTCCTTGCTACAGCGGGCTCAATCAGTCCCTACATCGGTTTATTTGGAACTGTTTGGGGAATAATGAACGCATTCATCGCGCTGGGGGAAGTGCAACAAGCTACCTTGGCCATGGTGGCGCCCGGTATTGCAGAAGCACTTATTGCAACGGCTATTGGTCTGTTTGCTGCTATTCCTGCCGTTATTGCCTATAACCGTTTCAGTAATCAGGTTGAGAAGCTAGAGAACAGCTACGGTAATTTTATGGAAGAGTTTTCAGCGATACTACATCGTCAAGCGATTGCATCGCACGTTCAAACTCCAACTCAGCAGTAGAGTATAACGTGAGTGGGAGAAAGTAATTATGTATACACGTAAACGTCGTCGTCCGGTTTCGGAAATTAACGTTGTTCCCTATATTGATGTTATGTTGGTGTTGCTGATTATCTTTATGGTAACCGCACCGCTGGTTACCCAAGGAGTTAAAGTTGATTTGCCTAAGGCCAGCGCTGAACCCATCGAACAAGAAGATAACCCACCTTTAATCGCCTCAGTAGATGTACAGGGCCGTTATTATTTGAATATCGGGGAGGATCAAGAGCGAGTTCTGGAGGGTGACGAATTAGCGGCATTAGTGCAGGCGCAATTGCAAAAAGATCCGAAAACGCCTGTTGTGGTAAAAGGCGATGGACAGGTTGCCTATAACGAAATCATTCAGTTAATGGTTTTGTTGCAAGGTGCGGGTGTCCCTTCGGTTGGCCTCATGACGGATCCGGTGGAGCCTGAGTGAAGAAAAAACAGTCGTCACTGTCGCCAGAACAAAAATCATTGCTTCAATCGCTGGGGCTGCACCTTGGGATAGCCCTGCTGTTGCTCATTAGTATCAGTTTTTCACCTGAACCGCTTATGGCACCCACGGAATCTGCTCCTGCAATTCAGGCGACCTTTATTGATGCCCAGGCCATTGCGGATCAAAAACGAGCCCAGCAGCAGGCAGAAGCGCAGGCTCAAGCTGAAGAGGAAAAGAAACGCCGGGCAGCTGAAAGAGAGCGCCAGAGACAGCGTAAAATTAAACAAGAAGCAGAGCGAAAACGTAAACAGGAAGCAGAACGTAAGAAACAACGGGAGTTGCGCGAATTAGCCGCCCAAAAAGCGAGAGAACGGGAAGAACAAGAAAAGAAAGCGAAAGCAGAAGCAGAGCGTAAGCGCAAAGAGGCGCAGGAAAAAGCGGAACTGGAAAGAATTATGCAGCAGCAGCTGGAAGCAGAGCAAGCCGCTCAGCGTCAGCGCAGAGCAAAACAGGTGTTATCTGAAACAGAGCGCTATCAAGCTTTAATACAACAAACCATCAAGCGCTATTTAATTGAAGATGACAGCTTTGATGGAAAATCTTGTCGCTTAAATATCAAGTTGGCTACAACAGGTCTGGTCACCCAGGTCACAATACTAAAAGGCGATCCAGCATTATGCAGAGCAGCTCAAAGTGCAGTATTGAGACCTGATAAAATGCCGATGTCTGATGCACCTGACGTATACGAAAAACTTAAAGACATTAATTTAACAGTGGAACTATAAAATGATGCGAAAATTTCGAGTTTGGCTCACCCTCGCCTTATGTTCAGTTAGTATGCTGGCTCAAGCAACCCTTGAAATAGTCATTACTGAAGGGGTAGATAGCGCACGCCCGATTGGTATAGTCCCATTTAAATGGAAAGGAAATGGACAGCAAGCTGGCGCTATTTCAGATGTTGTTATGGCTGATTTAATGCGCAGCGGTAAATTTAATCCTATTTCGCCAGATAAAATGCCTCAAAAGCCAACTAACGATGGTGAAATTGATTATGCGGCGTGGGCGGCAGCAGGTGTGGATACGGTGTTGGTAGGAACCATTGAAGAACAGTCGGTTGACCGCTACCAGGTTTCCTACGAGTTGATTGATGTCTTACGAGGCCAAATCACCGGCGGTAAATCCCGTGTATTAAGCAACGGGGAATTAGTATCAAGCAAGGACCATATCATCGATTCGAGACAAGCTATTATAAATAGTAAGGACTTTCGTCAATATGCCCACCGTATCAGCGATGTGGTTTATGAAAAACTTACCGGCACGCGCGGAGCCTTTCTTACCCGAATCGCTTACGTAATTGTCCGTGACCGCGAAACACACAAATTGCCCTATCAATTAGTTATCGCGGATTATGATGGTGAAAACGAAACCCGCCTACTTTCATCCCCTGAACCTCTGATGTCACCATCGTGGTCCCCAGACGGCGAAAAATTGGCGTATGTGAGCTTTGAAAATAAAAGACCCCAGATCTTTATTCAAGATATTTACACTATGAAGCGAACGCCTGTAACCGACTTTCCTGGTATCAATGGAAGTCCGGTTTTTTCGCCAGATGGCAAACAACTTGCTATGGTGTTATCGAAAGACGGCAACCCAGAAATTTATGTAATGGATATAGCGAGCAAGGATCTTCGCCGAATTACGCGAAATCGGGCGATTGATACTGAGCCAGCCTGGACTCCGGATGGGAAAAGCCTCATATTTAGTTCGGAACGGGGTGGTAAACCTCAGATTTATAGCGTAAATTTAGCAACAGGAAAGATCAGACGTCAGACGTTTGATGGTGAGCAGAATTTAGGAGGCACAATCACGCCTGACGGAAAGCAGTTAGTGATAGTAAATCGCACGCGCGGAAACTACCATATTGCCAAGCAGGGGATGAATGATGGTGCAATGCAAGTGTTGACCCGTACTTATCTGGACGAATCACCCAGCATCGCGCCGAATGGAAGCATGATTATATATAGCACCCTTCACGAAGGAACTCAGGTTTTGTCCCTGGTTTCCCTTGATGGGCGTTTTAAGGCCAGGTTACCAGCAGCCAATGGGCAAGTGAAATCACCAAGTTGGTCACCATTTTTGTTTTAATAAGCTAAAATCATTGATGAATTGAAAGTAAGGAATAAGAAGATGCAAATGAATAAAATAATGAAAAGCTTCATTATCGCTTTGCCAGTGGTGACTCTAATGGCCTGTTCTTCAGGCCCTAGCGAAGAAGAACTCGCAGCTGAAAGAAACCGTATGGCGCAAGAACAAGCTGAAGCGGAGCAAAGAGCACGAGCTGAAGAAGAGCAACGTGTTCAAGCTGAAGCCGCTCAACGTATGGAGCGTCAACAAGAAATGGTTCAACAACAAATTGATGAGTTGAAGAGAGAACAAACTGTTTACTTCGATTTTGACCGTTCAACCATTAAATCAGAATTCCAAAGCCTTCTTGATAAGCATGCAGAGTTTTTGGTGCAAAATGCTGATCAGAATGTCGTTATTGAGGGCCACACTGACCAGCGCGGTACGCCGGAATATAATATTGCGCTAGGTGAGCGTCGCGCCCAGGCAGTTGAAACGTACTTGCTTAACGCGGGCGTAAGCAGCAACCAAATTTCTACCGTATCTTACGGCGAAGAAAAACCAGCGGTTATGGGCTCAACTGAATACGCACAAGCTCAAAACCGTCGCGGAGTGGTAGTTTACAAATAATGGCTAAAGCAATAACAGACCGAAAGTTATCCGGTTCTATTGCTCGGGGCGCTACCTTGTGTAGCGCCTTGCTCGTTTCTGTAATGGTGAATGCACAAGCGCCTGTTTACGATGTGAACAGTAGCGATAACCGTGGTGTTAATTCCAGCCAAGGGCAGGGGATGCCAACAGGAACAGTAGAGCAGCGGATCGCGGTACTGGAAAGAATGGTTGATAGTCGTACGCAGATGCAACATAGGTTGCAACAACACTTAGACGCAATGCAGGAAGAAATTGATGAACTGCGTGGCGCCGTTGAAGTGCATACGAATCAACTCGAAAAAGTACTGGAAAGACAACGAGAGCTTTATCTGGAAATTGATAAACGCGTTGAAGCGCTTAAACAAGCTGGTGTAGTACCCATTTCCCCCAGCGAAGATATTGGTGCTGTTTCTTCCCAACCTGTTGTAAGACCCTCGGTTAACCAAGAGGATGAAAGCACAGCGTACGACAATGCAGTTAACTTAATTTTGCAGTCACGTGAATATGATAAGGCCATTCCGGCTTTCCAGGCTTTCATACAGCGATTCCCGAACAGTCAATATGCCCCTAATGCGCATTATTGGTTAGGTCAGTTATTGTTCAATAAGCAGGAGTGGGCCCAAGCGCAAGAGCAATTCGAAATTGTATCGAACCGCTTTGCAAACTCTAGTAAACGAGCCGATGCTTTATTAAAATTGGGTGTCATTGCCGAGCGTCAGGATAACCCTGGGCAAGCGCGACAGTTTTATCAGCAAGTAATAGAAATGTACCCTAATTCTTCTGCCAGAAAGTTGGCTGAATCCAGAATTAGTGGTCTATAATTCTTCTTTCATTCACGATATTAAAAAAGCCTCTCTTTTGAGAGGTTTTTCATTTAGTGCTATTTTACCCAACACAGTTTGCCAAAATTTATGTGCAATCTGTAAGCGTTTTGTTTTTATTTTAGGCGTTTGAGCAGGTTTTTTAATAAAACTGAAAATAAATCGCATTTTTAGGTTGCACCTGCGGCTGAAATGGGTAATATATGCCGCCGTTGCCAAGCACTGGCAACAACAAAAAGCGAAGGGTCGTTAGCTCAGTTGGTAGAGCAGTTGACTTTTAATCAATTGGTCGCTGGTTCGAATCCAGCACGACCCACCACTTTTTCGCTTTTATTACTCGTTGATGGGTCGTTAGCTCAGTTGGTAGAGCAGTTGACTTTTAATCAATTGGTCGCTGGTTCGAATCCAGCACGACCCACCATCATCGAGTAGCTTAAATATCTTCTTAAGTTGCCCAATTTTTCCACCAGCCGCTTAAATAAATCCTAAACTTTTAAATTAGGTGTGAACTAGCAACGCTTCTAGATAATAGTAGTTACCAGTTTTTCGCGCATCTTAGAATTTATCTTTCACTTTCCTACTATGACACTATGTTAAGAAATGAACTCTTTAAGACAATCGTGTATAATTTCTGCCGTTGTTTTCCCTGAGCGGTTATTTGAGCTTTAAGTTATGACAGTTTTATTTAGAGTCGACGAAATCGACTATCCCTTTCCTAGCAAACCAGTGCAATTATCTGAAACGCGCAAAAAAGAGCTGCGTGAAGAAATTAAGGTTTTGTTAAAGCAACAAAATGCCGTGATGGTAGCCCATTACTATACCGATCCTGAAATTCAAGCGTTGGCAGAAGAAACGGGTGGGTGTGTGGCTGACTCGCTGGAAATGGCGCGTTTTGGCCGTGATGCAAAAGAACAAACACTCATCGTAGCGGGTGTAAAATTTATGGGCGAAACCGCCAAAATTTTAAGCCCAGAAAAAAATGTGCTTATGCCGACGCTGGAAGCGACCTGTTCACTCGATCTAGGTTGTCCTATCGATAAATTCAGCGACTTCTGTGATGCGCACCCCGATCACACGGTTGTGGTATACGCGAATACTTCCGCAGCAGTTAAAGCTCGAGCTGATTGGGTGGTCACCTCCAGTATCGCCCTTGAAATCGTTGAACACTTAGAAGAACAGGGGAAACCCATCATCTGGGGACCAGACAGGCACCTGGGCGCTTACATTGCGAAAAAAACAGGAGCTGACATGTTAATGTGGCAGGGGGAATGTATCGTTCATGACGAGTTCTCTGCGCAAAAGCTTAACGATATGAAAGCTATATACCCTAATGCGGCCATTCTGGTGCATCCGGAATCACCTGCGAGCGTGGTGCAAATGGCTGACGCAGTGGGTTCGACCAGTCAGTTAATTGCGGCAGCTAAGACTATGGCGAACGATACCTTTATTGTTGCTACTGACAAAGGTATTTTCTATAAAATGCATCAGCAAGCGCCTGATAAAACGTTTATTGAAGCACCTACTGCAGGCAACGGCGCCACATGTAAAAGCTGCGCTCACTGCCCGTGGATGGCAATGAACGGCTTAGAAGCTATTCGAAATGCGCTTACTGAAAATAAAACCGCGCACGAAATCCATGTTGATGAACAATTAAGACGAAAAGCATTAATACCATTAAACCGGATGCTGGACTTTTCTGCTCAATTAAAAGCGAAAAAACCCGTAAACGCATAATATTCAGTCAAATAGTTAAATTTCGGCAGCTTTGACTTGATTCAGCGGGCGTCTTTCCCTACTATACAGCCCGCTTTTAAATGCAATACAGAAAGCATTTGAATGATAAATTTTGAGAGATGGCTGAGTGGGTGAGCATTCGGTTGTCGAAGACAAAGAACAGTGATTTAACATCACTGTTCTAGAAGCGCAACGGCAAGACAGGAGGTCTTGCCTGGGTGACGATCATCAGGGATGTGTTTATGACTACCCGCTTCGAAGAAAAAATTTGGAGAGATGGCTGAGTGGCTGAAGGCGCACGCCTGGAAAGTGTGTATACGTTAATAGCGTATCGAGGGTTCGAATCCCTCTCTCTCCGCCAAATATAAAAAAACCGGCTTTTGCCGGTTTTTTTATGCCCGGTAGAAAGAAGCTTTAAATCCCGGCTACAGGGTTCGTCAAAACGGCAAGACTGCCGTTTTGCTGGACCAAAGGTACCGAAAGGTAGGCTCAACGGGATCCGCGAAATGAATCCCTCTTTCAGCCCGCTATAAACGACCCTGCTAACACAATTTTTGTATCCAAAAGTTAGATGCAAAATACTCTATATCAGTAGGTGAGAACGCCAATGCGTGCGCACTTGCCAATCCATCGAATGAAGACTTGATGAAAAATCACGATATCTCTTCCGACAGAGCGATATTCGAAACTGCTTTTTAGGTCGATACGTTTCTATGTATGCTTTTCTTGTAGAAACTACACTATTGATTTTGTTCTTTACTGAGTTGTAGTAGCCAATTTTCCACTTCGTGAATCAACAAGCATTTCTTCGGCACCTCTTAATTAGATAAAGTAAATAAGAATGAGGAGGAGCGTACGAGCGGAAAACGCTATTTATAAAGATTTAGAATCAGGGCGGTCATACAAGTTGTCGACGGCCTCCATACCATATTACGTGCATTAAGAGGTGTATAACCTTCTTTTCAATCGCCGGCTAATCTCCGATAGTTTTTCTTTGCTTTGAGGCAGTAACCTCGGCCCGAACATTCCGCTAGGCGTTGACAACTCGTACCGATCCGGTCCGAGTCAGCGTGTCAGTCTCGATCTTAGCGGGGGCTCCAACCAGCCAACTTCCCTATGATGACCAGCGGCGTAAGGATAAAGTACGTGCTTATGTTTAAGTAAGGTGTTTTAGGTGCGTATCATACTTTTGCTGAATCGGCTAGGCTAAATCCTTATTCGTCTGTAGCAGGTCTGGAAAAGTGCCTCACTAATCACTTAAGTTGGTCCGTTTTATGGTTATCTGTCAAAACGTCTTCAAATAAGCTGAATCTCGATACTTATTCCAATGGACTATAAATGTTGTCATCTATAGCGAGTGAGGCTTGCGAAGTATGAAAATGTAATTCATCACTCGTATTCCATTCCATTAAGGTTACTTGCCAGGGGTTGGTACATCTTTAACTTTCACTTCTTTCTCGTCAGTTACTTCTTCTGCTTCTTTTCTCTCTTCCTGAGATGGCGCTTCACCACTTTGCTGCTTTTTCATCTCTGGAGTGAAGACTAGTTCAGAAAATAATGGGAAATGATCCGAACCAATCGACGGCAATCGCTTGATTTGCTTTATAGTAAAGTGGCTGCTGTGGAATAAGTGGTCCAATGGCCAGCGAAGAAATGGATAATCTGCGTGGAAAGTATTAAACATGCCTCGGCCTATGCGAGGATCAAGCAAACCACTAATTTTGCGAAACATTTGAGTAGTCGCAGACCATGCCACATCGTTTAAATCGCCAGTGACAATGATTGGCGAATCGTCTTTCACTACACTTTTCGCTACCACGATCAGTTCAGCGTCGCGCTCTGCTGACTCCGGATTCTCCGTAGGACTCGGCGGCGCAGGATGCAAAAAATGCACACGTACCCGGGCTCCATTGTCCATTACCAATAACGCATGCATTGACGGAATATCGTCTTCAACTAAGTAGGACGTTTCGACTTCCTCTAAGGGAAGTCGTGAATACACATGCATACCGTACAAATTATCTAGCGGGCATTTGATAGTATGGGGCATCTCAGTTTCAACGGCGTCTAACTTATCTTGCCACCATTTGTCCGATTCTAAGGTGACTAATATGTCAGGCTCGTATTCCGTGACCAGCTCCAGTAATGCGTCGGCGTTTTTATTGGGTGTTAAGACATTAGACGTTAAGATTTTCAACGTCACGTTTGCAGCATTTGTCTGTGCAGACTTTACTTCGACAGGAAAAAGGGGCGAATAAGGTAGAATCCACTTCAGCTGCCAACCTAAGCAACCGATGGTTAACGCTGCTGAGGTTAGGTAGAGGGGGTCAGAAAGATCGAAAAAAATCAGTTGCAAAATGAATAATAAACATGCTATCGCTGCTAGCTGAAGCCGGGGAAAGTCCATACCTCTGACGAACCAATGGGGATTTCGCCACAAGGGAAGTAATGTGGCAACTACCACAATTAGCGTAAATATTAGGATAGCTGTCACCATAGTTCTATTGACTCCATCATCTATAATTCAACTTTTTTACCGCGCTTAATTGAACATATGGTACTTAATGCGAATTAGCGGAAAACAACTCTTCCGATACCTTTTTCAGTTAGTACCTGCTCATATCTAGCCGTAATTAGCATAGTTAGGCGAATGTAATAGCTTAGTCCATAAATACAAATAAAACTGCGCGCGCATTCCCGCCCTAGCGCTGGGCAGCAAAGTAATCACTTAATTACTGTGAAATTGATTCGCCGTACACGACGTTAACATTCCATCTCAAGATTAAAAACGAGAAGGCATATCCGACTATACGCATAGTGACGATTTCTTTTTTATGAACTATGGTAAATACATAAACTTTTTAGACTTAAGGAGAACAACACAAAATATACGGCGCTTATCGACACGCGTAGTGATAAGTAAAGGTTCACTAATTAGACTAAAAGAGTGGAACATGGACTTAACAGGGTTATTAATATTTCTCCTAATCGGGGCGGTCGCCGGTTGGATAGCTGGACAAATTATGAAGGGGGGCGGTTTTGGTCTTATAGGTAATATTATCGTCGGAATTATCGGGGCGGTGTTAGGCGGTTTTCTTTTCAGTGTGATGGGAATTGCCATGGGCGGAATTATAGGCTCAATCGTCACTGCAGTCATCGGCGCTGTGGTACTGCTATTTATCGTTGGTTTAATTAAGAAGGGATGACTTAAGGTACTAATGGCGGACAGTGGAAGTCCGACGGCTATTTATTAGCAATGGCAGTCGCATCACACGAACCTCCTCCTAATTAGTATACTGAATCACAATACTGGCAACTTTCCGTGCTGCTTTCTGACTACCCTTATTAGTCAACTAAAAAGCGCGACAGTTATTTTTTAATGAAGCATGCTTACGACTCGCTTTCCACTGCCTGCATCAATTGCGCTGCTAATGCCTTTAACAAGGCAAGCTCTGTTTGAGATATACGGCGAGGTTTAGTGTCGATGACACATAAGCTCCCCACCGCATGACCGGATCTAGTGCGTAGTGGAATACCAGCATAAAAACGGATCCCCCGGCTCTTTAGAAAAGGGTTGTTAGCAAAACGCTTATCTTTCGCTAGATCTTCGATGACGAGCGGCTGGTTTTCTGATACGACATGTCCGCACACTGAGGTGTCGCGAGCCGATTCCCCCGCCATCGCTAAATCTTCTGGCAACCCAAATTGAGATTTCCAAAACTGTCTATCTGAATCAATAATAGAAATGAGCGAAATAGGCACGCTAAACGTCTTTGCCAATGCACGAGTAACATTGTCAAAAATTTCAACTGGTTGTCCTTCAAGTAAACCTAATTTATTAACCTCAGCGAGACGTTCTTGTTCGTCATCAGGAATTTCGGCGGGAGAGTAGGCTATATCTTGCGGTATTGTAAGTATGTTTTCGAGGCGTTCAAGCGCATCGGAAATGGTCGTCACCACCGTAGCATCCGAAACTTTAGTCATTCTACTTTGCAGTGCATTTGCCTGAGCGGTCGGGCTCCAGACTCCGATAATACACTTCAATCCTGGGCAGCTTGTCCGTAGACGTCGACTCAATTGGCGTGCAGGCACAAAAGCATCAGGGGGAACAGCTGAGATGAAAACTACCTCAATGTTTTCAGTTTGAATTAGTTCTGCACACTTATTCGGTAGACTGGTCGCTGAATGAAGTTTTGAAGGCCAGCCCTTTTTTTCCATTGCCCAAGCTAAAATTTTCGCACCTAATTCATCCATATCGTCCTTAGCGGGTACGATCAGAATCTTCGCAGCTTGTGATAATGGGCAGGTAGATGTTTCGCCTTCTTCGTTTAGCTCTTCAAGCAATTCAATGGTATTTTGCAATATGAATGTCTGACGAACCTCCGCCAAATCTCCCATGTGTCTATCAGCTTCCGCTTCATTGAGTGCGGGGATTAGAAGATCGTCATAAAATTCGAGTAGTGAATTTTCTTTCACAAACTGCTGAGAAACCAAAAGCACGTCGTCATAGTCCATCGCCAACATGCGTTGATACAAACGTTCATGGGGTTTAAGAGCAGGTACACTTCCTAATAGAACGCTTATAAAATTCAAACTGGGTATATAATTGCCCATTACCACTAGGCATACGGTCAACGGCGTAGATAAGAAAAGTCCCACTGGCCCCCAAAGCCATGTCCAAAAAACTGCGGCAACCATCAATGCAAAATTCGACGTGCCCGTGCTTACACCGTACAGCCATGGTTCAATGATGTTGTTGCTAATGACTTCCAGGGTAAGAAAAAGTCCTAGCGTCATCAATAGTAGCGACCATCCTGGCTCAATGGCAAATGCCAGAGCTAAGGGAAATACGGCTGCGATCCAGGGGCCTAAATAAGGGATGAAGCGTAATAAGATGGCCAGGAGACCCCATAAAAAAGCATTTGGAATACCAATTAAATAAAGACCAATACCAATGGGAATGCCGTAAGATGCATTGACCAGAAGTTGCATCAACAAATAGCGCGAAATGCGTTTCGCCGCATCGTCTATCGCTTCAGTTGCAACGTTCAGACTACCCCCGCCGATGATTCTTACGAACCGCTCACGCAAATCTTCGCGCTGAAATAAAATCACGATAACAAATATGGCGATCAATGCTGTCGTGCCAAGTGGGCCGACAAACGGCCCAACAAGTTGTGCCGTGGATTCTAGAAAACTCTGTTTGACGGGCCTTATTTCTACGGCTATTGGTTGAGGCGCGTTATCACTCTCATCGGTCTGAGCAACGTCGGAGGGAGCGTTTTTGGGTGAATGCTTTTCTAATTCTTTGCGAAGGTTTTCTACCACATCACCTGCGCGAGTGAGCGGGTTATCAGTGCCTTGCGCTGAATTAATCTGACGAATTTTTGTTCTTAATGTTTCTTCATATTGAGGAAGCTGTTCGGCAAGACTGACGACCTGAACGCTCACGCTCCAAGCTAGCGCAGCAATAACACTGAATGCGATAACCACCGTCGATATAATGGCCAACACTCTGGGAAAGCCGCAACGTTGTAAGCGACTTACAATGGGCGCTAATAGAAACGTCAGCATGATAGCCACTGCCACGGGCAGAATAACGACTTTAGCGAAATACAATATGGCCACTACCACGAACCCACTAATCAGCGTCAAAGCCGTTTTTTGCTCTGCGCGTGTGCTTGAAAGCGTTCGCGTTTCTTTCACAATATAGATTCTCTCATAACTTAAAAAGCAGTGAATAATTCACAACCCAACCCGAGTTTTTACGATTCATTGAAACATCATAGAAACGAGTCAAATTGTGCCAAATTCCTAACGCTGATTTCATTTGGCCCTAGGGGATAGAATAGATAAGAAATATAAGTGTAGACGAACTAAGTGGGGGAAGCGTATGTAACGCTTAAGTTATAGATTCACTAAGCGCAAACTTTGGTCTTTAATAGCTCCTGGTGTACTTCCAATTCGTCAAAAAGCGCCTGTAAAAATTAAAAACGTTGTATGTTTAACCTTCGCTATCTAATTCATTTTCTCATAGGGCAAATACATCTGAGTAATAACAGCTTTACGAAGAAAATGGGAAACTTTTAAACGCTAATTTGAGCAATGCGAAAAAGTGGGGTCGCCCTGTGAATTTATTGACAGAAAATAGCAATTCAATAACCTGCACTGTATTGTACATTCGAATAACTGGATTAGAATCGACCGCAGTGCAGACTATTTCAACTGCGTTTAGCGATTTATTATAAGGTTGGCTATCTCGGCGAAAGCAGGTCGCCCGCATACAATGGCGGACAAGGGGGGAACAAGTTAGGAAGAAGATACTGGAATTATTATAAACCTGTGGCCAAAGAGAGTTGGCCACTTGGGCGCTTTTTTGTTATGAATCATAATAGGGGTTTTATTCAGGCTTGATCTCGTTACTGAGTTGCGTCAACCATTGCTCGACAACCATTTTTTTATCAATCAACTCCCTTTGTTTAGCTACACTTAGTGCTTGTTGGGCGAATTTCAGCGCTTGCGCATGTTGATTTTGCGCGTAAGCCAGTTGTGAAAGGTTCATCAAGCCATTTGTATAGCCTAATGGACATTGCATTACCTGATGATAGTCCATGGCTTTGTGATACGAAGTGTTGGCTTGCGAGAAATTACCTTCAAATTGATAAAGTTGTCCATTTACTTCTTCTAGGTAGGCTAAATATAGCCAGTCTTTAATCTGCTGAGCACCTTCTTTTGCAGCGGTAAAAAAAGTTTGCGCAGTATCTGGTTTTCCGTGTTGTAGATGATTTACGCCCTGCCAGAAGTTTAAACGAACAAGTTCTTTTTTCTCATTCACAGCTTTCGCTTGAGAAATTCCTTGCTGCAAAACGTCAAAAGCCTGTTGAAAGGGGAAGCGCTGCTCAACTAATAGTTGTCCGAGAATACGTCTTTCGATGATGGCGAGGGGATGGGTAATAATGGCAGCATTAAGTAAATCTATTGCTTGTTTAAATTCACCTTCCAACTTTAAAACAATTGCATTGGAAAGGATTTCATTTGCCAGTGAAGACTCATAATTGTCATCAGGCAGCGCGTAATCTTTATCCAGTCGTTTGCCGATAATTCCGGCTAAATTATCGACCGCTTGATTGACTTGACCGTTTGATACCGTTCCTTTTTCAACATTGTCACGATAATAAAGCGTATAAAGTAATTGGTAGTCGTTTGGTGAGCCTGTCAACGTCATTGCGACAATTAAATTTGCCCCAGAGACCTGAAAAATCTGCTCAATATGCTTTTTATCCAACGCGGTAAACGGTGCTTTCGCTCTCGCTATTACATCAAATACATAGTCGGCTTCTAATACTCCTGCGGTATGGGTGGAGTGTAAACGCTGAATCAACTGATCCATAGCGCCATATCTTACCCATTTGTGATCGGCGTCATTGATTTGATTATTCACAGGTAAAACAACAAGGGAGCCACTGATAGGGGGATCACTTGGGGAATCTTTCGAAAGCGTAATCAGGGCTATAGCCATGGTAAATATAGCGAAGCATATTACAGCAAATGACTTACTAAACTTTCTGTTATGTAACTTGCTGTTAGCCGTTTTATCTGCAACGTTTGATACCTGCTCTACAGGCTGCAACCAGATGTAACCTTTACGCGGTATGGTTTTTATAACCTCTTCACCACAGAAGATTTTTCGCAGTTCCTTTATTGACTGAAAAATTACTTGATCATCAACTACTACATCATCCCAAACAGTTTCCAGGATATGCCCTTTAGAGACAGTATCCCCCACATTTTCCAATAGAAGTGTTAGAAGTTGCATGGTCTTTGGTCGGACCATGATTACAGTATCGCCGTGGAGAATTTGTCCGCGGTGGGGATAGACTAAACGATCAACGGTAGTAAAACAGTTTTGCACGGTTAAAACGCTTGATAACAAACTTCTGAATACGATTTTACAGTAATTTTCTAGTATATCAGTAACAAATATCGGTTTTTAAAAATGCGAATAAATTCAATGCATTGAGTAGGGAGGATGAGTGGTTTCAGGTTTTTTCAGAACGTTTCAGTGGCGTTTTATCGGTTAAATGAGAGTCTCAATTTCAGCGTGACCCATCAACTTATGTGTGTGTTACTTAATTCAATTTTTGAGGCGAAAAATTTATGCTGTCATTAGAACGCTTTTTTAATCACTACCCCTTAATCAGTGCAACATTATCTGTATTGTTTTTAATTCTTTTTACGCAAGTTGGTGCGTTAATTCTCGGAAGTCTGTTTGCAGAAATAGGACGAGACTACTTTGCAACTCTTTTAAGGATGCTTAGTGGTGTTTTCGTCATTGCATTGATGTTTCGCTTATCCTGGCTGAAAGATGGATTTATTTCTACACCTGTAAAGCACTGGGGGAAGGGCTGGTTATTGTTCATGCTTCCTTTAGCAAGCCTTGGCTTAGTTAACTTCTTTGGTGTCAACTGGCAGACGCTTCAATTCGATGTTGGCACATTCTGGTTTTGGTTAATTGATAACGCCAGCACAGGTGTTTTTGAAGAAACCATGATGCGGGCACTTGTATTTTGTATCTTGCTGAAGGCATGGGGAAATACGCGAGCTGGCGTTTATAAAGCGGCGCTTGCTCAGGCGCTAATTTTTGGCGCTGTACATTTACTTAATTTGATAAATGGTTTTGCAGTAGAAGTCGTCGCCCAGGTTTTCTATGCCACCTTCATTGGATTTGGTTTCGCAGGAGCGGTTATCTACACGCGCAGTATTTGGCCTGCTGTATTCGTTCATGGGTTTATAAATGCTGTTGCCAATATTAACGCCTATTTCAATCCCAACTTTGTTGACACACCCACTAGCAGTCTAACGCTACTCGGTTTGGTGGCATTTATATTCGTCATCGGCGTGCTACCAGGGCATTTGGGTATTCGTCGATACTGGCGTGATAATAGATGTTCAGCATCAGTGTAGGTGAGTTAGATGTCAAAAGTGATAATGAATTATTCGCTTTGTTGTCTGTTGTTTCTAATCACGTGTTGCTTTAGCGCTGCAAATGCAAATCAATCTAATGATGAGAAAGCATTTAAAGCGCTTGAACAAGCGTTAAATGATTTACAGCGTTGCAATAGGCAACTCCCCAGTGACTATGTGTTGAGTTACTCGAAACAGGAGCAAAATAAGGAAGGGGATTACTCTATAACCCGTGTACATCGTCGAAATAAAGAGCAAATAGATGCTGTATTGATTGAATCTGAAGGAGACATAGATCAAAACCGTAGTATAAATTGGAATGGCTTTGTTTTGGTTACGTTACCACTTCAAACTATTCATGACGCAATCTTTGTTAGAGAAAACGACACCAGTTGGAAGTATAAAATACCTTCACCTGTGCAGGCGCAAACGGATACCCAAGTTGATTTGTCGCATGCCAATGAGAAACTTAACCAACAATTGGTAACCGAAGTGACTGTGCGTAAGGATATGCCGATTTTTACGAGTATGCGTATTTTTGCTCCCCACCCATTTTCCCCTTCACTGTTAGCAAAAGTGACTAAGTTTGATGTGGGATTAGATTTTAATGAAGTATCAGATTCAGGTCCGCTTTATGTGGCGAAAGAAACCAGGCAACTTACAGGGCGATACGGGCTGCTTATCTCTTTTGATGAATGGGTGGAAACGACCCAATATGATGTAAAAATTGTTCAATATCGGTAAAACCATGCAGTTTAAACTGTGATTAGGTTCTTGTATGCGTTAGCTGCTAGTCAATTATTAGGTAATGTATTTCACCGCTCATAACGTAAAGTGAAGTGGTGATCGCAATGTAAAGTAGGTAGCAGGGGGAGTGAGGCTGACGGCATGGTTATGGAGAGGAGATTAAATCGAAGCTCGCGTTTATGAGAGTCCAAGTAATTTGTCTACCGATAACTTACCGAATAATCGTGAAAACGCTAATTTAGAAAACGGATAGTAAAGGCGAAATGGGCGTGGTACTTCAACGCCTCATTTCGTCTTTAAAATCACCCCAATCACCTTATTTCAGCCTTCAGCATGGTTAGTCTAATTGACATCAAGCTATTTCTAACATAGCGTAATTTCTTGCAGGGACAAGCAGTTACATCGACTTTTTCATTAGTCCTGCATGATTTAAAGGCGAGTGCGTTGTTCTTTGCTTTGAAACTGCAAAGTCGCTCGTATCAAAACCAACCAAAAATTTTGCGAGGACAAATGAAAAAGAAATCACTAGCGATTGCTGCGTTAATTTTAAGTTCACTTTCACCGCTACTGTCTGCGGATGAACATACAAATGATGCAGTATGGCGTGCAGTTCATGATAACTCACATCGTACCCAAGACGATAAGCAACGAGACAGGTATCGTCACCCTGAAGCGGTACTGAAGTTTTTTAATATTCAAAATAATTCTGTCGTTGCGGAAGTAGCACCGGGAACGGGTTGGTATACCCGTATACTGGCTCCTTTGGTGAAAGATGAAGGCAAATATATTGGCTTAAACCATGATCCCGACTTCTACGCCAAACGTTTTCCAGACAACAAAGAGTGGGCGGACCGGTTACGCAGTTACCCTGAGCGGCTTAAAGAAGAGCCCGAATTATACGGATCGAAAGCGGTAGGTTCATGGATACCTATCACAGGGAAGCTACCTGTAGAGCAAGCGTCTGTCGATGTTGTATTCATTTCGCGTACATTGCACAATTGGCAAAATCAGGGGCGAATAGAAGAAGGGTTGCAGCAAAGTTGGCAAATTTTAAAGCCCAAAGGTGTATTGGCAATAGTGCAGCATAGAATGGCTGATAGTTATAAAGGAACGCGTGAAGATGCAGCGAAGAAGGGGCGATTTGTCGAGTCAGATCTAATAGCGCTAGTCGAAGAACAGGGGTTCAAGCTTGTCGAAAAATCCGAGATAAACGCAAACCCTAAAGATACGGCCGACTATGAAAAAGGCGTTTGGACGCTACCGCCTTCTTTGGCTATGAAAGATGAAAATAGAACGCATTATCTGGAAATAGGTGAGTCAGACCGCATGACATTGAAATTTGTTAAAATTAAAGCTTAACAAAGTGGGCACAGCTTAGAACGCAGAATTCGCACTTTACTAATTGCAAATCAGCAAGTAGTGAAAGTGCGAGGTCAACGGCAGCGCGTTTTACCCTTATTCCATCACGTATCACTAGAACGGTTCCGCCAACTTAAAACGAAAACCAGCGAGCAGGGTAAAAAGGGGAGAAAATCACAATAGAAGGTTATCTATTTTCACCTAATTCAAATCCATCAACTGCTGAAATTCGTCAATAAATAAACCGACGTGGTAACCATCCATAAGCGCATGATGAACGTGAACGGAAAACGGCATGATCTTCTTTCCATCAATGTCGGTTACTCTTCCGATTGAGATTTTGGGACAGCTATCGGGCAACGAAAAATTTCTGGCATGGGATACTGAAGTGAATTTTATCCAAGGCAGGGCGGAAAAATGGATAACATTATCGCTGGCGCCTGATGGGTTTAAATCGTGACTGTTCCTGACTTGTTCAATAGCGACTTGAGCATCCTTTTCGAACTGATCAAAAGATTTCTGGAATTCAATATTGGAGAAGCCAAAGGTACCGTTTGGTCTGTTGATAGTTGATGCGGCGTTTACCTTATTATGGACAATCACTTTATCGTCCACTATACGATAGCGGAATGGCTCAACGTTATTGGCGGCAATCAGTGCTTTGTGCAAGTAGACGAGAAAAAATGACACGCCTGCACGTTTGGCTGATTGAAAAGCAAGTGTGCAATCAATGTCTACAGAGACACCGAAAAAAGGCTCTTCATAGGTTTTGAAAAAGTGGAAGTGGGCTTTTCTGTCCCATGTATCCAGGTTAAGTTCAGTGAAACTCATTTTTGTTCTTTATCTCGATATCTCAGTGGTTGCCAGGTTAATTGCAGTCTTTAGGCTTTCTTGCGCTGAAACTTGATAGTCTGCGATAACACCATAGTCTTGCCAGTTTTCGTTTGTTTTCGGGTGGTGAGTTTGCGCATAAGTCAGGATTAAATTTGCATGCTGACTGACCGGCAAAGTTTTTTTCATAAGCGCCACGCCCATGGTGTCTTCACCGACTATCACTGCAGCATGGTGATATTTCAGGGTATAACCAACAAATTCCCACGGGCCGACCACAAACCCTGAGTTTAAAACATACACAGGGGTATCGTAAAACCGTTGAGCGTTTATAAAATTGTCTTGAATAATTATTTTTGCGGGTGCTTCTTCAGGGTTCAGAAAAACATCGGCAATCACCGTGTCAGGCGCAACAAAGAAACTGATAAGCTGCTGTGCGAGCGGTAGCGTTCCCAATCCAGTGATTCGTAAATCGATAATTAACGCACGAGATTCGGCCAGGTATGCCATTGCTGAATCAAGTTCGTTCTGGGCTGAAGAAAACAAAAAATCACCATCAAATCGTATATAACCTATGTCATTTTCCAGCATGTCGACTTGAATCGCGTTTGACTCTTGTCTGGTTAATTTATTCTTCAGCGGGTTGTGAATTTCACGCTCAACCAGCTCAAACCCCGAGTCGTTGGTCGCTTTGATTAAAATATTTTCGAGAATTTGTTTAAACATACCGAATGGATAAGACTGATCGAAAGCGCCAATGTCCAATTTATGTAACAAATCCTGCGCCACGTCTTTGGCTTTATCCGGGAACAAATAGTCATGCTCAAGAACGTCTACCGTATTGAGCACAATTTCGCGAACTTCATTTTCTGACAGTATTATTTCGTTTTGCCTGGCAAGTACTGGTTGGCTACTGACAACCAGCATTATAAGAACAAAGAAAATATGGGTAAGTTTTTTCATGACCTTCACAGGCAAGATGAGAAGAACGTATTGATATAGACAAAGTTTCTTTTTTCAAGCTTCTTCCCCAACGTTACCTAACTTTAAACACCGAACATAGCCCACTGGCATAAAAGTGTCGTCTGATTAACCGAAATTAAAGACAAGCTATTTGCAATAAATCGTATGCTTTTTTAGCTTTTTATCTTATTTTAAAGGTTTCTCATGCTTCAAGCTGAATCTGTTAGATCCAAATTACTTGTTCTTATCACCATCCCCATTATTTTAAATGCCATACTGGCTCTATATGCAAGTCAGCGTTTAGGCGCGGTTAGTAATACTGTGCAAACGGTTAATACTGAACGCTTACAGCCGTTGCGAAACCTTGATAAAATCATGCGTCTCTACAGCAATGGCGTAGTCGATTTAGCGCACAAAAGTATATCGCAAATGCTATTGTGGAAGGAAGCCGACGCGCAGCTGGCGGAAACACGACAGAAACTTTCTAAAGCATGGGCAAGCTATCGTAACCGTGATTTATCGTCGGAAGAATCAGCGTTACTGCAACAGAATAAAACTGCATTTAAATCGGCCGAACAAGCAATAAGTAAATTGGAAAGTTTTATTGATGAGCAGTCTTCTTATAGCATAGGAAGCTTTGTCGATTTGCAGTTGTATCCCGCTTTAGAGCCAATACAGAATTTAGTGAAGCAGCTCATCGTTATTCAAAGCGAGCCGGCGCAGGGGTCAGCTTCGGTCGCAGAACGAATAGCCTCTAAAGCGCAAGTGACTGTATTTATAATTTTACTCGTTATGACATTGGCATTGGGAGCAATGGGATTCTGGCTATATCGTGGCATTCGTAGCCCGTTAACGGTAATGCTAAATACTGTTACCGATATTGAAAAGTCTCGTAATCTAACCTTGCGCACTAACCTGAAAAGTAATGACGAATTTGGAGATATGGGCCGTCGTTTTGATCGTATGATGGAAACCATTGGTGAATTGATTAATCATTTACAACAGGTGGGTAAGCGCGCAGTCAGTGTCACACAAGATGCTTGATGTGAATAATAAAACTGTCCAACGAATAGAACAACAGCATGCTGAAATTACTACCATGGTCAACGCTATAGAACAGATTAATCATTGAGCTTCAATGGTGCGTCGTGATGTAAGGGACGAAGAGAAAGCTATCGTGAATGCAGATGTAGTTGCTAAAGAAGGCGGGGCATCCGTTCGAGTGACCATTGATAGTATTGAAAACTTGTCCACTGAAGTGTCTTCAGCGGTAGCATCAATATAAATCCTTAAGGAAGACAACGAAAGCATTGGTGGTGTTCTCGATGTGATAAAAGACATTGCAGAGCAAACCAATTTGCTGGCGCCCAATGCCTCTATAGAAGTTGCACGCGCTGGCGGGTAAGGACGTGGGTTTGCGGTGGTGGCAGACGAAGTTCGTCAGTTGGCTAGTAGGACTGCGGTTTCGACACAGGAAATTCAGGAAATTATTCAAAAGCTGCAACAGGGCACATTATCTGCTGCTGACATCATGTCGAAAGGAAAAGGTAGTGCCGGGACCAGTGTCGATACAGCGCGAAACGCTGGAGAAGTGTTAAATAAAGTTGAGGACGTCTTTCAAGCTATTTTATGCAGTAGTCAAACTATTGCAGCAGCTGCAGAAAAACAAATGCATATTGCTGCTGAAGTAAACCAACGCGCAGGGCGAGTTGGCGAATTGACAAACGAAACATTAACTTTATCAACTGATGCAGCTGAAACAGGTAAACAAGTTGCTGAGATTTCAAAAGCGTTGCGCTCTTCACTTGGTCAATTTACTACTTAGTGGATCGTAGAGCAGGCAATTTACGTACCTAGCTCAATAACCTACGGAAGTTTATAAAAGGGCGCCCAATGCAACAACTTCATCGTTCGTTCATTTTTATTGTTCTGCTGTTGTGTTTGGGGTGTAGCAATCTGAACAATAACACTCCCCCCCCACAAGATGGCCAGCCAAGCTCATTTTCTACTCCCGTTCCGGTTGAGGTGAGAAATGACAATGGCCATTATCAAATCTATCGTGGTGGTAAACCGTTCTTTATAAAAGGGGCCGGCGGTTCTAGTCACTTATTGGCGCTAGCGGACGCGGGCGGGAATGCTTTTCGTACCTGGTCGACCTACAATGCTAAACAATTATTGGATGAAGCACATCGAAACGGACTGGTAGTAATGCTCGGAATTAGTCTTGGGCATGAAAGGCATGGTTTTGATTACAGCGATAAACAAGCCGTGCAAAAGCAGTTCGAACGGGTTCAGGATGAAGTGCTGGAGTATAAAGATCACCCCGCGTTGTTAGCGTGGGCCATTGGCAACGAAGTGGACTTGTTTTATACGAACCCAGATGTTTGGTATGCGGTTGAGCAAATAGCCAGCTTTATTCAACAGGTTGACGAGTACCATCTTGTCACCACGGTTACCGCCGGCATTGATAAGGAAAAACTTAACCTTATCCAAAAGCGTGTACCCAGCCTGGACTTTTTAAGTATTAATATTTATGGGGGGCTATCATCGCTTCCACAGGATTTACTGGACATGGGCTACGCAGGCCCCTTTGTGATCACTGAGTGGGGGCCGACTGGACACTGGCAGGTAAGAAAAACAAATTGGGAAGCACCTATTGAACAAACAAGCAGTGAAAAAGCAGCTTCTTACCAGCAACGTTATGAGCAAGGAATCGTGAATGCTAAAGGAAAAGCGTTAGGCTCATTTGCATTTTTATGGGGACAAAAACAGGAAACTACCCCAACCTGGTATGGCGTTTTTACCGAATCTGGTAACCCAACAGAAGCGGTAGATACGCTAACTTACAACTGGACGGGAAAATGGCCGGATGAACGGGCCCCGTCAATTGAAAGGATAACGTTAGAACGTAAGTCGCGCTTTGACAATATAAAAGTGCAAGCAGAACAACGCATCAGTGCAGAGGTTATATTCACTTCTTCGCAAGACAATTCACCTGCCATTCAATGGGAGGTGCTACCCGAGAGTACCGATATCAAAGCAGGAGGAGACCCAGAATCACGCCCGCAACCTGTGAAGGGTTTAAATGTGACAAGTAATGGTAAGGGGAAAGTCACCCTTGATGCACCCGCCACGCCCGGTGCCTACCGCTTATTTGTGTATGTCACCAATGCCAACGGTAAAGCAGCTTACGCGAACATTCCGTTTTGGGTAAATGGTGCTTAATTAAATTACTTAGGGGAGGGGTGAAATGCACAGCTCATCGATTTCTCTGTGCTCGACCTTTTCGCCAGATCATTGTCAGCCTGTCATGCCCATACGAGTGGTATAAAGTGCTGACCCTTTGATAAGTAACGTGGTTATCACACCCTAAGGTTGATTTAGTAACCTATTTCCATAGCTGTGAGGCAGGATCAATAATATGTCGCTTTTACAGGCTATATTGACCGCAGCAAAATTGTATCTATAGCGAACCCTGGCGATTTCGCTGACGCCTAATTTAGGAAACGGCTTATATATCGTTGAGCAACGCACAAGGTGACTAGCTAAAAGTGTCCACAATTGCCTTACGCAGCCAATTAATCGATTCATCTTGCTCAGTATCCTGATGCCAATATAAATGGGTAGAAAGCGCTGGCATCAAAATGGGAAGCGGGTGAGCGATGAGTTGTTTATCTAACAACTTGGTGGCAATTAAAGAAGGCAGAGTAAGCAGATAATGTGTTTCTTTCACGATGGCTTTTGCTGAATGATAGTTCTGACAGCGAATTTTTATCTGACGGTTCATTCCCATTTGCAACAGACTGATATCTTCAACCACATGCCCATCGCTGCGATTAGACACCGCAATATGTTCAGCGGATAAATACGCTGCTTGCGTAAACGCTTTTGCCAGCGGATGATTACGTGACATTAATACAGCAAATTCATCACTACTCAATGGGTGGTGTTTGATCGGTGATTGGATTGCACGTGCCACATCAATAACAACGTCCACCTGCCGATTATTGAGTTGCCTGGCGACAATGTCGCGGTCCAGCTTTACACTTTTTAAACCTGCTAGTGGCGTATGCTGGTTTAACCATTTTTGCAAAGAAGGAAGCACTAGGGGTTCAAGCGCATCATGAATCGCCAACACAAACGTTTGTTGTGTTTTTGCAAGCTCAAACTGACCACATTGCTGGAGTGTCTTACGAAGGCGGGCGAGCAGATCTATCACAGTGGGGGCAATTTGTTTGCAGGCGGCGGTGGGTTCTAATTGCTGACCTTTGCGAATGAATAGCTCATCATCCAGTGCCATTCGCAATCTCTTAACGGCATGACTGACAGCAGAAGGGCTGATAAATAGAACCTTACTGGCTGAAGTCATATTTCTTTCCTGGTACAAAACTTCAAATACTTTGAGTAAATTTAAATCCAGTTGCTGTAATTGCTTGTCTGCCAACACAATGTTTTCATTCTGTGAATGTCGTTCATAGCATGGTAGCAATATTTTTCACTTCATTCATGAAGTAAGCTGGAATAAGTTTATACCAAGAATAAAATAAATATTTCGGAGAGTATTGTGGACTTTCAACCTAGTGCGAAAAGCCAGGCTTATTTGACGAAGCTAACATCTTTTATGCAAGAGCATGTCTTTCCCCTTGAGAAAGATATCATAGCTGAGAATCATCGCCTGAATTATCACGGAGATTGGCGTAGCTGGAAGGTGCCTAATCAGATAGCCTCGTTAAAGCAAAAAGCACGCGACGCGGGGCTATGGAATTTGTTTTTGCCTGATGATGAGCTCGGGCACGGGCTGAGTTGTCTTGAGTATGCTCCGCTTGCAGAAGAAATGGGCAAGATTCACTTTGCGCCGGAAATTTTTAATTGCAACGCTCCGGACACGGGCAATATGGAAGTGCTTTATCACTTCGGTAACGAGCAGCAAAAGAAAACATGGCTAACGCCGTTACTCGCAGGTGAAATTCGTTCGGTATTTGCTATGACCGAACCTGATGTGGCATCGTCCGATGCCACAAATATGCAGGCCTCGATTGAAGAAGATGGCGACGAGCTGGTGTTAAATGGGACAAAATGGTGGACAACCGGAATAGGCCATCCCGACGCGAAAGTCGCTATTTTTATGGGGCTTTCCAACCCTGAAAACGAAAAACACGCCCGCCATGCTATGGTGTTGGTGCCACTAGATAGTAATGGGCTAGAAGTTAAGCGCATGCTCACTGCCAGTCAGGATTACGATGCACCCTATGGCCATGGCGAAATGCAGCTAACGAATGTCAGAGTACCCAAAGCGAATATCATCATGGGGATGGGGAAAGGGTTTGCTATTGCCCAGGGGCGTTTAGGTCCGGGCAGGATCCACCATTGTATGCGTGCCATAGGTGCTGCCGAACGCTGTCTGGAGCTTATGATAAAACGCGGATCTAAACGCGAAGCGTTTGGCAAACCTATTATTAAACTGGGTGGAAATTTAGAACGAATAGCCAAAGCCCGTATGGCCATTGATCAAGCGCGTCTGTTAACGCTAAATGCAGCCTGGAAAATAGATACGGTCGGCGTTAAACAGGCTATGACAGAGATCTCTGCTATCAAAGTGGTGGTACCAAATGTGCTTCAGGATGTGAGTGACATGGCCATTCAAATGCACGGTGGCGCAGGCGTGTCGGGAGATTTTCCGTTGGCCGGGTTTAACGCAGCAGCCAGAGTGCTGCGATTAGCAGATGGCCCAGACGAAGTGCACATGGGTATGGTTTCCCGTTTGGAGCTGGCGAAATATCAACAGGATAAGCGATGAAAACTATCCGATTATTGATCACCGGTGGCGCTACTGGCTTTGGTAAAGCCATGGCGTTGTGCTGGGTTAAACACGCACAGCAAGACACAGCAATTAAAGTGTGCATTGCCGATATTCACCAGCAACGCGGGGAAGAAACTGTAGCTGAATTAAAAAAGTTGGGTGCAGAAGCATTTTATAGCCAATGCGATATTACGGTCGAAGCAGACATTGCTGCCACCCGGGATATTATCCAGGAACGATGGCAGGGAGTGGATATTGTCATTAATAATGCGGGGGTTGCCACAGGCGGGTCACTCAACGGCGAGTCACTCGAGCAATGGGAATGGGTTTTTAACATTAACCTGTTTGGGATGGTAAAGGTTTCACAAGCTTTTGTGGATGTTTTCAGAAAACAGGGACAGGGCTATTTTATCAATGTCGCCTCTCAGGCTGGGGTAACCCCTATACCCTTGATGGGAAGTTACAACGCGGTAAAAGCAGCGGTGGTGTCATTTTCAGAGACCATGAAGACAGAGTTGGCACCTGAAAATATCGATGTAAGTGTGGTGTGTCCCAGTTTTTTCAAAACTAATCTTGATGAATCCATGCGCACCAGTGAACAGGTTATGCGTGAAAGTATTAAACGCCAGTTTAATAAAGCGGATATGACCGCAGAAGAAGTAGCAGAAAAAGTATGGCAACAGGCGCAAAAGCGTAATTTTCTTATGCTTACCCATAAGAGTGGCAAAGCCGCCTATTATATGAAAAAGTGGCTGCCCATTGACTGGTATCTGAACAAGATTATCAAAGCCACCAAAAAGATGGTGTTAAGAGCAAGGGAAGGGCAGGGTGAGAATGGATGATGTAACCGATAAAGCTGGCGCGGTCAGAAGTGGAGAGGAACTTGATGTTATTGCACTTCACACTTGGTTGAAGCAGAACATAGACAACATTCACGGCAAACCAAATATTACTCAATACAGCGGCGGTGCATCGAATTGGACGTACTGTCTGGAATACGACAACACTTCACTGATTTTACGCCGCGCTCCAGCAGGCACGAAAGCCAAAGGCGCGCATAATATGAAGCGGGAATACGAACTACAAAAAGCACTCAAGCCTGTTTATCCTTATGTGCCTGAAATGCTTACATTTTGCGAAGATGATGCAGTTCTCGGAACTGATTTTTACGTGATGGAAAAGCTGGTAGGTATTATTCCGCGTAAACATATGCCCAAAGGCGTAGCGTTAACGCCAGAGCGTACCAGCCAATGGTGTAAAAATGTCATCGACTGCCTTATTCAGCTCCATCAGGTCGATATCCAAAAGACAGGCTTGTCGAAACTGGCAAAAGGAGAAGGATATGTCGAACGTCAGATTTCAGGCTGGAGCCAGCGGTATCAGAACGCCAAAACCTGGAACGTACCCTCTGCGAAATACGTCATGCGCTGGCTGGAACAGAACATGCCCGCCAAAGAAACGATTTGCCTGACGCACAATGATTTTCGTTTCGACAATTTAGTACTCGACCCACATGACTACACTCAGGTTACGGGCGTATTAGACTGGGAACTGGCGACACTTGGCGATCCCTTAATGGATTTAGGTAATTCGCTAGCGTATTGGGTAGAAGCGGACGATGATTTTCTAGCGCAATCCACACGCAGACAGCCTACTCACTTACCCGGCATGTTCAGGCGTAAAGAAGTGGTTGATTATTATTTGTCGCAAAATAAATTGGAGTGTGATGATTTTACTTTCTATGAAGTGTATGGCCTGTTTCGTTTAGCGGCTATTGTTCAGCAAATTTACTATCGTTATCATCATGGACAAACCACCAATCCTGCATTTAAACGTTTTTGGGTGTTTGTGCACTATTTATTGTGGCGTAGTAAGAAAGCGATAAAACGCAGAGGAAAATAATGGCAGCCATCTATTTAATCAGGCATGGTCAAGCGAGTTTTCATGCCGAAGACTACGACAAGCTATCTGAATTGGGGATTGAGCAAGCTGCGTTTGTAGGGCGTGCAATGGCCTATCAAAAAGTGGTGCCTGATGCAGTATATCGTGGAAGTTTGTTACGCCACAAAGAAACCGCCGAGCATAGTTTACCTCAGTTTGGAGAAGGGTTAGACGTTCACGAGTTGCCTCAGTGGAATGAGTACGATCATAGAGAGATTCTTGCCCGCTATGACGAAAGACTTGCCACTCCGGCTTCCACTAAAGAGTTACTGGGTAGTCACCCTCATCCAATGGACGCCCTTAAAAACGCAATCATGAAAGCAATGGCCAAATGGATGAGTGGTGCACACGACGCTAATTATTCAGAAAGCTGGGAGCAATTTAATGCGCGTGTGTTCGATGGATTAGATGTAGTGCGTAAAGCGGGTCACAATGCATCAGTAGTGTATACATCAGGTGGGCCTATTAGCCTGATTACCTGCAAATTACTAGGCCTGCCCCTCACTGATTTAATGAAAATTAACTGGATGCTGGTTAACGGTGGAATTACCAAACTTATTGTACGGGGGAAAGATCGTAAACTGTCTCTTTCCAGCCTCAACGAACATAGCGTTTTTGCTAACACCGCCGACAAGCGATTTATCACATACACATAATTGGGCAAATAATGACGAGAAAAAATATACTTATCACAGGCGCAAGCTCAGGATTAGGTAAAGGGATGGCCATAGAGTTTGCCAAAAAGGGAAGAAATTTAGCGTTATGTGCCCGCCGTGTCGAACGCCTTGAAGCGTTAAAAAACGAACTGCTTGCCATCAACCCCAACATTACTGTGCTTATTAAATCGCTTGATGTGAACCAACACGACGATGTGTTTACGGTGTTTAAAGCTTTTCGAGAAGAAATGGGACAGCTTGATCGCGTTATCATCAATGCAGGCATGGGCAAGGGGGCTTCGGTTGGAACAGGCTATTTTCACGCCAATAAACAGACTGCTGAAACCAACTTTGTTGCTGCACTGGCACAGGCTGAAGCTGCTATGGAGATATTCCGTGAACAAAATTCAGGGCATTTGGTGACCATTTCATCCATCAGCGCAGTGCGTGGATTTCGCCGAGCCATGACAGTGTACGCCGCCACCAAAGCCGCGTTAACATCGATGAGTGAAGGTATTCGCATTGACGTGATGGGTACACCGATCAAAGTCAGTTGTGTACACCCCGGATTCATCCGCAGCGAGATTAACGAGAAAGTCAAAAAAGTCCCTTTCATTGTTGATACGAAAACAGGTTGTAAAGCGCTGGTGAAGTCTATTGAGAAAGAAAAGGCCAATAGCTATGTGCCAACCTGGCCTTGGGCTTGGATGCATTGGGTATTGAGAATGGTGCCAGCTAAGTCACTTCGAGGGATGAGTTAAAAAAGAGGAAAAAGGGGAAAAGGGGAAAAGGGGTCGGAATCATTTATTTAAATGACTCCGACCCCTTTTTACTTTTTACATATTCACACGTTTATGATATCGAAACTAGACCATTCCGATGATGTGGTTGCAGAGCAAGTTTATTCTGTATTCCAAAAATCATACATAATTGAAGCTGAACTTATCGGGGTTGATGAGTTCCCCCCTTTGTTACGTTCAGTAGATAAAATTAAAGACGCATCAACACTGTTTTATGGCTTCTTCGAGCGCAATAATCTTGCTGGTGTTATTGAAGTTGAGGTAGATGGTAGGCGCCTATCTATAGACAGTTTAGCTGTTCATCCGCACTTTTTTAGAAGAGGCATAGCGGATAAATTGATTAGCTTTGTAACGAACCATTTTAGATACACAGAAGCGGTAGTAGAAACCGCAGCAGTAAACACGCCCGCCATAGCATTGTATGAGAAGCATGGCTTTCAACATTATAAAACGTGGACTCCGTCTCACGGTATTGAAAAAGTAGCCTTGAAGATGCCTGAAGATGTAAAGGAGAAGTGAAGAGATTATTCGCTCTGCCATGCTAATCAGCAATAAAAGGCAGAGCGCCTAAAGCTATGGAGACATTAAAACTGGTTTAAAACTGTCCGGTCTACACCTGAAGTGACGACTTTCAATTCTTCGCCTGCACAGTTAATCATCAATAGCACATGTAAATCCTTTTCCGACCGGTAAATACTATGAGTTACTAGCCAGGCGGATCTTCAACATGATAAAGCCAGGCGGCGCGAAGACACAGCTCAAGCTTCTGCAAAAAGGGCAAGAGATGACGCCGCCTCTTTATTAGCTTTTAGCAAAGGCGTTAAGCGCTTCACCAGACAGCCTGTATCCGAGCCATTCACTTTTTGCTTTGGCCCCGAACGACTCATAAAAATCGATGGCAGGTTTGTTCCAATCAAGTACGCTCCATTCGAAACGACCACAATCATTATCTACTGCGTGCTTTGCTAAGTACTTTAACAAAGCTTTCCCAGCGCCTTTTCCACGAGCATCTGGAGTGACATATAAGTCTTCCAGATAGACGCCGTTCTTACCTTGCCAAGTAGAGTAGTTATAGAAGTAAACGGCAAATCCTACTGGTACGCCATCGTCTTCACAAATTACACAGTGCGCGGTCGCGGTATCAGAGAATAAAGACGACTTAATATCATCGACAGTGGCCTCAACTTCGTTTTCTGCTTTTTCGAAAATGGCTAATTCTGTCACAAATTGGTGTACTAAATGTGCATCGTTAGTATTTGCGGGGCGGATTGATAACGTCATGTAATGTCCTAAGAGAATAGGGGCTTACCGCCCCCATCGAATGATTATGAATGAGTTATTTGAGCTTCGGGCTCGGCTGGCTTTGTACGAACTTTATTGATTGCCCATCTAAACGGTTTACCCAAGTCAATTAAAATTAGGTAGAGGCATGGAACCAGTATAAGCGTAACCAGTGTGGCATAAAGCACCGAAAAACCTAAGGCGATAGCCATTGGTATGACGAATGCGGCCTGAAGACTGGTTTCAAACATAATCGGCAATACGCCAACAAAGGTCGTGATCGAGGTCAAGGTGATAGCTCTAAATCGTGCACCGCCGGCTTCAGCAACCGCCTCACGAATGGCATAACCTTGTTTTCGTCGCTGGTTTATATAATCGGTCATAACCAGGGAGTCATTGATGACGACACCGGCCGCTGCTATTAGACCAAACGTCGACATCATGCTTAAGTCCATTCCAAACAGAAAATGGCCCCATATCGCGCCGGTCAAACTAAAAGGAATGACCGACATAATGATTAAGGGCTGGCCATAGCTTTTTAATGGAACAGCCAACAGAATGTAGACTAAAATCATAGCTGCGACGAAGAACATTATCTGCTCATTCTGTTGAGCCTGTTGCTCTTCAATATCGCCACCCAACTCTGTCATAACGGAAGGGAACTTTTCTTTTAATTGTGGAAGGAGCTTTTCGTCAATCTGCTCAACCACTTCGTTAGGTTCAATAGCAATTTCATCTATTGAGCCCCAAACATAAACACTACGGTAGCCTCCCTCGCGGCGAATGTAGCTAATCCCAGGTTTTTCTTCTAACTTAACCACGTCCCCTAACATAACTTCTTTTCCCGTTGGGGTAGTGATAACAGTGTATTTAAGATCCGCAAAGCGGGCACGCGTCATTTCAGGGTAACGCACCATAACGCGTACTTCTTCACCATCACGTATAACACGTTGAGCCTCGCCGCCGTAGAAGCCGGCGCCAACCTGACTAGCAATAGTAGATAGATTAATCCCTAAATCGTAAGCTACGGGCAGCAGCGTCATTTGCACTTCTTTACTTTCAGGATCAATAGTTGAGCTGATATCGAACAAGCCTGGTAGTTGTTGGAGCATGTTAATAAAGTGCCTACCAGCAGCATTGAGAGTTTGAATGTCGGGCCCGTATAGCAGATAGCCAAATTCTCCATCATCGCCACCACCGTTCACATCGTCTTGTACCATAAACGATTTCATCCCCGGGATTTCAGGGATAGCTTCGCGCCAACGACGAGCTAACTCAAACGTATCAAAAGGACGCTCGTCTTCGTGAACCAAAGGAGCAACAATACGGCCTTCTGTTCTTTCCTGATTAAAGGCTAGAACATCTCTGATCATTCCACGACCGTATTCTTGTTTAATCTTCTCTTCTTCTTTGTTAATCACGTTTTCGATGGTACGCAAAGCATCGATAACAGCCGTGTCTGACACGTTACTATTCATCTCAATTCTTACACTTGGAAAGTCATGCGGTACTTTAGGTTCGGGGACAAAACGCACGTAATTGGCAGCCATTAATCCCAAACTCACTAACAGCATCGCGATAAAAATCATTAATACAGCCCAACGCCATTCGAGTGCTTTTTCAACTGTCCGACGATAGGGTCCATTTACAAGGTTGTTAAAACGCGTATTAAACTTTGCTCGCCAGCTATTGGCTTTAATCGGCTTGAAATTGATGTGCGCGATGTGGGCAGGCAATATGAGTTTTGACTCAATTAAACTGAAGAATAAGCACAATATGACAACGACAGAGATATTGTAGAAAAACGCGCCTTCTGGCCCACTGCTTAATGTGAAGGGGGCAAACACCGCGATGGTGGTCAGTACACCAAATGTCGCAGGTGTAGCGACACGCTTTGCGCCGCGGATTACGTTATCGATACCGCCACCTTTATGTTCAATCTCGGTATAGGCGCTTTCTCCGATGACGATAGCGTCATCCACCACAATGCCTAATACCATGATAAAGGCAAAAAGCGAAAGGATATTAATGGTGACGCCAAATACAGGCATAAGCATTACGGCGCCTAAAAAACATATTGGTAATCCAATCATTACCCAAAATGCTAAGCGGAAACGTAAAAACAGCGTAAGCATCAGCGCTACCAGGATAGATCCCTGAAGCAAGTTTTTGAGCATCATATCGAGACGGGCATTAAGGTAATACGTCATGTCGACTAATACTTCTAAGCTGACTCCAGCAGGTAGCGTTTTGTTTTTCTCTTCTATGTAAGCTTTAACATTTTCCGCAACGGGGATGGTGTTTTGCGTTTTAGTCGCCATAACAGACATATAAATGGCGTTCTTCCCGTTGTATTTGAAGTAGCGTTCACCTTCCGTAAAGCCATCTTTAATCGTGGCGATGTCAGAAAGCAATACTCGAGAACCATTTGCGCCAATTTTGACAGGTATAGAGCCAAAATCTTTCCCATCATAGAACTGATTCTCCACCCTGACGGATATTAGACCGGCTTGAGTTTTTATTTGACCAGCGGATAAATTCGTTGAGTAGTTACGAATAGCACGACTAACATCATCAATTGTAAGATTATAGCGACGAAGCATTTCGGGCAATACTTCCACGGCAATCTCGTCTCCCGGTGCCCCCATATCGACCAAGGACACCGTACCTAACTGAAGCAATTCGTCTTCCACTTCTTTGGCAAGTTCTTTTAGTTCATCAAGCGGAAGATCACCGACAAGCGGCATTTCGATAACATCTTGTTTAAATTCAATCTGAGAAACGGTGACTGGCTCCATACCAGCAGGAAAGGTGGCGATACTGTCTACTCGCAATTTGACCTTATCCATAACGTCTTTTAATTCTTCACCCGTATCCACTTCAAATACGATGCGTCCACTGTTTCTAAACGCCCGCGAAATGGTTTTCTCAATTTCGGTGATATCTTTGACGGATTCCTCAATTTTTATCAGAATACTTTCTTCAATTTCCTGTGGAGAGGCCCCAGGGTATTGAGCATTTATCTCGATGTAATTGATCTCAATATTAGGGAACATTTGTCGTTGGATAGTGTTATAACCAAATATGCCCATTATGATTAAGAAAGCCATGAGCAAATTGGCCGCAACCGAATTGCGAGCAAACCAGGCAATGATGCCCTTATGGGTATCGTAATTTTCGTTCATTTGGCGCGTCCTTAACGTTTGGCTGCGTTGATCATCGCAACTTTAGCGTCGGTTGGAATGACTTTTACTGCTATTCCTTCTTGCGGATACTCGGGCAGAGTTTTAACTACGCGGTTCTGATCGAAATCGCCTCTGATCAAAAAATAACCCCCATCTTCGCGAACGACATCTACCTCGTTAGAGATCAATTTGTCTTCTTTATCTAACGTCCAGAGCTTTTTATTGGTGACTAATTCCTGTGGGATGCGGTATACATTATCAACCGTTTTGCCGGAAAAGTTCACCTTCACGTAACTGCCAAATTTAATTGGCCGTTGCTGAGAACGAATTCCGTACGGGTCGTCAATTCTGGCGACAAGGTGGGCCATACGCGTAGCTTGGTCTACTATTCCGGTATCGCGGTGCAACCAAGCTGAACGTTCAGTCTGTTTACTGCTACCCGAATTGACGGTAGCTTTACGTTGTGTGATTTGGTCGGGTAAGAAAGCTTGATCAAAACCAGCCACTGGGAAGGTGACTTCCGCTGTTTCAATACTATAAAGGGTTGCCGTAATCATACCTGTGCTTACGAAGTCCCCCACGCCGATATCGCGGGATACTACCAATGCGTCATACGGTGCCTTGACTTCACAATTATCTAAATCCCTTTGGGCAATTTTAAGTTGTGCTTTTGCAGACTTTAAGGCCGCTTGGGCACTTAATAATTGCGGCTTTCGCAGGTACAAATCGCTTACTTTTCCCTTGGTCAGTTTAGCCGCTTCTTCTTTTGCAACCTGCGCTTGCGCTTCTTCCTGAATTAATTGAGCCTTAGCAGAAGTGACATTAGCTTCTGCTAATAATAATGCGGCTTCATACGCATCTTTTTCAATAGTGAATAACGTTTCACCACGCTTCACTAAGCCACCATTGACGAAGTGTTTATTCCAGGAAACTATCTCACCTGATACCTGAGCAGCCAATTTAGTAATTTCAAGAGGGGATACTTCACCATAGGCAGTAATTTCCACGGTGTAAGAATCGGTATCGAGTTTATCAACGGTAACAGATGGGCGTGTGTCGACTTTTTCTTGAACTTTATCGTCGGAGGCCGTGGCCATAATCGCCTGCATACCACCGAAGCCGACTGCAAATATAGCAACTGGTAGAACAATTTTAATCCATTTCATCATTAACTACTTCTCGTTGGTGCATTTACTTCACATAATAACGTGAAAAATGCTTACGTTTACGACTCAATTGTAACGAACTGTTAGAGTACTGTTAATGGTTTAATTGCGAATGGTGCAAAATATATTTCTGTAATTATCTGAAAGCAATGCTGATCAACTGATTATTCGCTGCAGTATAAACTATTCGTTTATAATTCAATTGGTTTGTGAAAGTCGTCGTGCTTTGGTTACTCGCGTTGCATATTGTCTCTCTTATTATCTGGACTGCGTCAGCGCTATATGTTCCAGTATTAGTTGCTGTGCAAATGCAAAAAAATAGTCAATTTATGCAGCATCCTGCCGGAATGGGGTCGGTGGCACGGTTGGTGTTTACTCATATTTCCTCTCCCGCTGCTGTCATATCAATAATAGCCGGTACGTTGACGTTCGTGGTGGGTGATATTCTTATTTTCTGGCTGCTGGTTAAGTTAACGCTTGTTAGCTTTCTGGTTGTTTTTCATGCATGTCTGGGCCTGCTTATAACGCGCATGGAAAAGAATGAAACCTGTAATTTGATTATGTATAGCTGGATGTTATTTGCTGCTTTAGCGGTATGTATGTTGATTATCCTTGGTGTGGTGTTAATGAAGCCTGCCGAGCCTTCGATATTGCCATGGACACTTTAAGGGTCAACGAGATGTTCATCTTTTTGCACCACATCTACTCCGATACCGTATTCATACACCAGTCTTGCCCCCAACGAACCTGTTATATTAATCATTACGCCTGTGAGCACACTAACGTACAGCCCCCACGGCATGATTTGCTCGGCCGGATCATCACCCAAACGCAACATGACATTAAGCGTCGCCAGCGACAATGTCATTACTGCCAGCAAGCCGTGAGCCCAAGCCGAGACAATTCTACGGATCCGTTTAACCGTAAACACGTCAATAGCACCTGGCAAACTGCCAAGCACACCGAACAGCAAACCTGTTGTCGACAAGTAAAATCCGGCTTTGCCCCAAAACGGATCGATGCTGATAACGTAACAAATATCGGTAATAACCAACAACAAGAGGGTAGCCACCGGAAAATGTATCAAGGCGGGATGCAGAGGATGCCCCTTAATCAGCGAACGGCTGTCAATTTTCTCTTCACGCAACATAGAATCTTACATCCTCAAACAAATGGAAACAGATATGGTCAATCGCTTACGTAAGTTATCGCTATTTGCGATCGTCCTATCGTTAGTAGGTTGTAACGGACGATATTCGATTTTGGATCCTGCTGGCCCACATGCAGAGGCGATTATGTGGATTTGGTGGGGCATGTTTACAGTAGGCACAATAGTGCTTATAGGTGTCTGTTCACTATGGTGGTATGCAATTAGAAAATCGCATAAGAATTATACCGAGAATGAAAGCAAGCGTGTGACTAACCGACTCGTCGTCATCGGTGGAATAGGGTTGCCCGTGGTGTGTATAACTGCGCTTCTAGCCTTCGGCATACCGGCAGGACACAGCATGCTTCCTTGGCCAAATGAAAAAGTTATTATTGTTAACGTACATGCTAGACAATGGTTTTGGGAAGTCAGCTACCCAAACCAGGGAATACAGCTTACCGATGAAATTTTTATACCTGCTGGTGTTCCTGTTGATATTCATGTTACGAGTGAAGACGTGATCCACAGCTTTTGGGTTCCACGATTGAGCGGAAAAATAGATGCTATTCCTGGTAGAACAAATATATTGAGGCTACAAGGTGATAAGCCCGGTTCCTACGGCGGACAGTGTGCGGAATATTGTGGTTTGGCTCACACTAAGATGAAATTTGAAGTAAATGTTATGCCTGAGAACGAGTACGAAAATTGGGTAACCCAACATGGAATGAAAAAGGGAGCGCGCGAATAATGAATAACGATTTATCATTACACGCCCAATTTGCCAAAGTATGGGACAACTTGCCCGGTTGGGGGCAATTGGCAGCAGTCAATCATACCTCTATCGCCCGTCGCTTTATGTTAACCGGGACGGTTTTTTTTACCATAGGTGGTGTATTGGGGATGCTCATCCGCACCCAATTAGCGTTACCCGAGCAAGAGCTTATTTCTCCAGACTTATACGCACAGCTTTTCACTATGCATGGCACGATAATGATGTTTTTATTTGCCATACCCATCTTGGAAGGCGCAGCCATGTATCTTATCCCCAAAATGATTGGCACGCGCGATTTGGTATTTCCTCGCTTGAGTGCGCTGGGATATTACTGCTATTTATTTGGCGGCATAATTATCATGACCAGCTTGTTGTTAGGGATTGCACCTGATTCGGGCTGGTTTATGTATACACCTTTATCCAGCGCTGAATTCTCATCAGGCCCGGGTTCAGACTTCTGGTTACTTGGTATCACATTTGTTGAAATATCCGCGGTGTCGGCTGGCGTGGAACTAACCGTTTCAATATTACGCACACGCGCCCCAGGTATGTCGTTAAGTAAAATGCCAATTTTCTGTTGGTATATTTTAGCGATGGCGCTAATGATAGTTTTTGGTTTTCCTCCACTCATTCTCGCCAGTATTTTGCTTGAGCTCGAACGCGCCGCAGGAATGCCATTTTTCAACCCGGCAGCGGGTGGTGATCCTATTCTTTGGCAGCACCTGTTCTGGTTGTTCGGTCATCCAGAGGTCTATATTATCTTTCTACCTGCGGCAGGTATTGTATCTACCATTATCCCCGTCTTTTCTGGACGGCCGTTGGTAGGTTATCGATGGATTGTACTGGCTATTATTACCATGGGTTTTATCAGTTTTGGACTGTGGGTTCACCATATGTTTACAGTAGGCATTCCACAACTGGCGCAGGCTTTCTTCTCTATTGCCAGCATGTTAGTAGCTATACCGACCTCGATTCAAGTTTTCGTATGGATAGCCACTTTGTGGACGGGCCGGGTACGCTTCGAGTTGCCTATGTTATGGATGTTTGGTTTTTTGTTTATATTTGTATGTGGCGGTCTCACGGGCGTCATGTTGGCACTCGTTCCGTTTGATTGGCAGGTGCACGATACACATTTTGTCGTCGCACATTTTCACTATGTTTTAATTGGCGGAATGCTGTTCCCTTTAATTGGCGGAGTTTATTACTGGCTACCGCATCTCTCTGGTCGTATGCCTACTATGCATATGGGGAAGTGGGCGTTTTGGCTTATCTTTATTGGCTTTAATGCCACATTTTTGATGATGCATCTAACGGGATTGTTAGGTATGCCGCGCCGAATTGTCACCTATGAATCGGGTCTTGGATGGGACTGGCTTAATATGCTTTCGTCATTTGGTAGTTTTATCATGGCATGTGGTTTTGGCATGTTAATGCTGGATATCATTTTGCATTTTCGTTACGGGCAAAAGGCTAAGTTTAACCCCTGGCAGGCGGATACACTTGAGTGGGCCACTGGTACGCCTCCCACATCATACAATTTTTTGAGTTTACCTACTGTGAATACACGTCATCCCCTGTGGGAAGAGCCGGAGTTACGGTCAACCATCAGCGATGGTGCACATGGTTTACGAAGTATCTACCATGGTCGACGCGAGTTATATGGTACAGATGCGGTGACCGGCAAATTACTGGAAGTAATTCATATTCCAAGCCACTCTTGGTTACCATTATTATCTGCACTTGTTTTAGCGGGACTATGTATAAGTTTGTTGTCTCGAGCCTATGAAGTGGCTATCGCTATAACCGTTATTGCAACCATATTTTTGTTTCGCTGGGTATGGGTGAACGGTGCCCACAAAATTATAGCCCCGGTGACTGAGGAAGAAGATCAACGGGGAGAGCCAAAACTCCATTCACGCACCATGAGTGGGCCGGGTGTTTGGGGCATGGTAGTGACGTTGCTTAGTGATGGGTCACTATACTTGTCATTGTTATTTGGCTGGCTATATTTATGGACGGTGGCACCTGCAGGTAAAGTGCCAGATGTCTCATCCGTTTCAATCAGTATGATGGCGATAAGCGGTGCATTCCTTACTACAGCAGTCTTGTTGTATCGAAGAATTGTTAAACGCTTGAGGGCACAAATAGTACAAAACCTAAGCAGGCAATTCTCGTTAGTTTTCGCACTCGGCTTACTTCACCTATCGTCGCTACTTTATCTAACGACTGCTAGTGACCTTTCATTTAAAGCAAATGCTCATGATGCTGCACTGTTCGTGATGTTGATATTTCAAATCTTTCATAGTGCAATTGCCACCATTACTACCGGCTTACAGGTATTGCGAGTACGCAAAGGCTATATCAGTCAAATACTTCCCTATGAACCGGCAGTACTTAACCCTTTCTGGTTATTTACACTAAGTATTTTTTGGGTCAGTTTTGGCAGTTTTTTACTCGTGCCGAAAATATGGTAACACGACATGAAACTAATTAATCAGCATCCTTGGCAGTATGTAGCTGGATGGGTTATTTGGGCTGTTTGGTTTGTCATTGCCTATGGGGGGCTTTCGGTAGCTTGTCAAATTGCTGCGCCTGACCCAGAGCAAGGTTTGATTAATTGGATAACTGTTAGCTCGCTAACGCTTACTCTGATAGTTGTCGGTTATCTTGTCTGGTGTGCGGTGAAAAGTTGGACTTTGTTGCGGGTATCATCATTAGAAGCCAAATTTACGTTGCAAATAGCCACTGCCGTGTATATTTTTGCCGCTCTAGGAACGCTTGCTATTGGCCTGTCGTTGCTATTAATCGTGCCTTGCATTTAATAATAGTGGGGCGAACGCCATATCCTTTTTTAATACTAAAAGGACATGACGAATCAATGTATTAAAGTACTATCTTCTATGCTTTTAGCGTTAACTTAAAATATTTTCGGAAGACTGCTACAGCACTTAATAGGAGCATTCCCATTCCAAAGCTTCCGCCACCAGACGAGCTATTATTATCTGGCTGACTAACGGGTACTGCCGGATTCTCCGGGGCCTGCTCACTCTCACTAAATATGGCAATTATAGAACGGTCAGAATCAGTACTCAGGCCACAATCAACATAACTTATCGAAGGGACATAGAAAAAACTATTGGCATTAAATTCACCTGAAGCGATATCGACTATGTCGTCATTGTTGAAATCTTCCATAGAGGTAGCGGTTAAGCCCTCTGATGGCGTCAATATCTGGTTTGGGGCAGTAAACGAATTGCTTTGTAATTGGTATAAAATAGCCAATTGTGATGGTCGATAGTAGGCGACTAGTAAATCTTGTGTTCCATTGTCGTCTATATCATTAAAATTGACGCCATATGGCCTGGAGCCACTATCCACAGTGGTGGCTTCGCCGTCGCTATAAACAACGACTCTGTTATCCGCTATTTCCGCCGTCGCAATGACTATAGCGTCAGAAGAGTTGGGTTTATAAGCATCTACGGTTATTGCCGCTGAAGACGATAGATTTTGATATAGCTCGAATGAGCCGTTTAGGTTGGTGTATATATCAGTCGACGCGTTAGCAATACTTTCCACTAAGTCGAATAAATCACCGCTAATATCTGCATTAAACGAAGAAATAATTAGATCGGGTGCATCATCTGCGTTCACATCCATTACACTGAGAGCGTAGGGCGCAATATCCGGTATAACAATAGCTTTACTGAAGGTAAAGTTGCCATTGCCGTCATTCGTATATAGCTGAATTTCCCTTTTTGGATAATCGATTACTAATAGGTCTTGATCAGCATCTCCATCCCAGTCATATAGATCCAAGGCAGAGGGATAGCGCATTGAGTCGACAACTACTGTATCGCTAAATTTCCCATTGCCATCGTTGATCAATGAGAATACTTTGCCGTCAAACAAGCTAATAGCCGCTAAATCTGCAATACCATCGCCATTTATATCTGCGCTTTTTAACGTTTTAGCGCCACCACCAACCGTTTTTACTCCCGTTCTCGCTGAACCATGAATGACTTTATACCCAAAATCACACTGCTGACCATCCCATTGCTTAAATGTAGCATTAGAACTTGCTTGAGGTTGCAAGGTAATAAAATCTGAAACGGTTTCCACAACACAGTTTTCATCACACAGTGTTTCGGTTTCATCGACAACCAATACGCTGCCGTCTCCTTCAATATCAATATCTATTGTTGAGGCTAATGTATTATGAAAAACAAGAGTAAATGTGAATAAAAAGCCCCCTTTACATACCGAAAAACATTTCGCCATTTTTCATTCCTTTTTGTAGTAGTTTTGTCCCTTAATTTGTTACTCTCAACGAGTTGTAAACTCCATGATGGAGGGATATAGAAAATATGATTTTTTTATTCCGCGCCTTCAATTTAATAATTATTAAAATAAAACAATGGCTTATATATCTGCTAAAGAATTGCAAAATGGATTTCAAATTCAGAATTTTTACGTGTATCCGGCATACAATAAAATTGAACTGAAGGGGCAAACTGTCACAATTGAACCCAAAGTTATGCAGGTATTGTGTTTTCTGGTGGAGAACAGAGGTCAGGTCGTCAGCAGAGAGTTAATTGCTGAATCGTTGTGGCCTAATTCGGTAGTCAGTTACGATGTAATCACCAGAACAATTTTTGAGCTTCGAAAAGTTTTCAAAGATTCCGCAAAAACACCTGAATTTATTGAAACCATTTCCAGAAAGGGTTATTGCTTTATTTGCCCAGTACTTTTGGTGAATAAGCCAAGCTTAGAGAGTCATACGAAACCCTCTAGAATAACTCGATCAGTCTACATCGTAGTCGCAGCCATTCTTTTGGCTCTGATTGCGACTTTCACGCTCTATATATTCTTTTTTAAAAATTCTAAAGATGAGGCTTCCCATATAGATGTGGAGCATAAATATACGTCTCGATTACTCACCTTCGAAGATACACGTTCCGGTATGCCCGCGATTAATTTCAATCAGGATAAAGCGTTGTGGGTCGACTCCCCCCTTAACGAAAATGGGGATTACCAGTTAATACTCTTTGATATCGAGTCTAATCGAAAAAAGATTTTACTCTCATCCCGGAATGAAATCAGATTTCCGCACTGGAGTCGAAATGAAAACCAAGTGTATTTTGCGTCGTGCACTGATTTAGCATGTGAGCTCAAATATGTAGATATTGATAGTAATAAGCTGAGTGTTTTGCATAAAACCGATGCTTACATAGTTTCTTTCGATGTGTCTTCAAAAGAAAATCAACTTATTTATACGTCGGAAACGGGCGCAGGTAGGTCACTGTATTTGTTCGATTTGACGTCAGACGTGGCGAAGGAAATACCGTTGAACGAAAGTATTGTTTCATCACCTATATTTGATGTAGACGATAAACGTATTTTTTACAGTGCAAGAGATATCGGTAAAACATCTAAACTTTATCAGTATGAGATTGAGGAAGGTAAGTCGATGTTATTATCCGACGAATTTTACTCAATCTTAAGCGTAGCGAATAAAGCCAAGAATAAGCTATGGGTTTCAGCCAAAAAGAACGGTAAGTTTCATATATGGGACTTTAATGTCGCTACAAAACAAAGTGTTATAACCATAAGTGAGCTGGGTAATTACATTCACTCTGAACTAAATACCTCAGGCGTGCAATCCGCGCTTATTTTGAAAAAATGGAGAGCCGTTCGTCATGTTGAGAAAATTGGACTTCCAGAAATTTCTTGGTTGGAAAATGTAAACAAAACCGTCATCAATTTGAACGCGAGCGTTTCCAATGGGATAACTGATTTTGTCTATTTCGTATCTAACCGAACTGGCGGTTTTGAACTGTGGAGGCAGTCAGCTGATAGCAGTGAACAAATCACTCAGCTAAACGCCACAAGTTTAGGTCGTCCACTTATCTCGTTCGACCAAACTAAAGTTGCCATTATCAGTAAGAAAGTTAATGAAAATGTCCTTTACATCGTTGATGTGATGAAAAAGAAGGTAATTGAACAATATACATTTTCTGCACGCGTCATTCCGCTTAATTGGTCTAAAGATAATAGTACCTTGTATTTAAGCAGCAATGATACAGGGTCATATTCGATATTAGCTTATAAACCAGGGGTACAGACTATATCTCTCGTTGCCGAAAATGCTGGTGTGGCAGCGTTTGATGATCCCCAAAGTAATGGCGTATATTTCATTGACCTCGAAAAGGGGGCGCTGGCCCAAAAGAGTGCAAATGGCGATATTGAGCAAATAGTCGATCTCAGCCAAACAGGGGCGATACCGGCACCAGGAGCTGTAGAAATCATTGACGGATGGCTTTACTTCATTCGAAGACTAACCGAGGGACTAATGCTTTCGCGGATTTCCATCAATTCAGGCGAAGTTATTGATGAATTTGCTGTTCCCAATGCGGCTATCGTTACCCAAATAGGTAGGAGGGGTAGTCCATTTATTTTTTATGACATCAAAAAGCCTGAGGTTTCGCAAATTTTGCAGATAAAAGAGCAAAAACAATAACGCGATCTGACTGACAAGGTAGTGAGTTGTTTTGAAATCGCAAATACGTTTGAGTTTGCACGTCTCCAACATAGTGCACAATCAACCATTACGCTGAACCTAATTTAGAGCGTTCCAGGTAGTTCATTTGTAATAGTAGAAGCTATAGTAAAAGGCTAATCAATGTTTCAAGTAGTGCTATGCGTTTAACCCAATGTTTTGCTTTGTTTTTAGTGGTTTTGTCACCAACGGCTTTAGCGCATGACCCATTTAGTAGTCCAGGAGAAGAAGGCATAGCCGCCGGTATTACAGCAGTTATCGTCATGCTTTTATGGTTACTTTATGAAGTAGGTGCGCGCCGTGCGTCACCCACTCCCTGGCGACGTTGGTTATTCCATATAACTGCTTTACTTACATTGTTCACAATTCTTGGACCCCTAGATAAGTGGGCGGAAGACAGCGCCGCAGCCCACATGACGCAACATATGTTTATGATGGTGATTATTGCGCCAGCGTTCGCGCTAGCTCGACCCTTACCCCAGTACTACAAAGTGTGGGGGCAGTATGGAAAGCGCTTTTGGCAATTGGCGTTCCAAATTACACAGTATCCTATGGTATGCGCTTATTTACATGCAGTAATGATCTGGTTCTGGCATGTCCCGACGTTTTACATGCTAGCAGTTGATAATCCTTGGGTGCATATTGTGGAGCACGCATGTTTTCTGATTACTGCTATTTGGTTTTGGTGGGCTTGCTTGCATACTTTTTCCCACAAAGTTCATTTGGCTTTATTAGCACTATTATTCACCCTTATGCATACAGGCTTTTTAGGCGCTCTCTTAACCTTTGCCAATGAGCCTTTTTACGGTGAGGCGAGGGGGCTGACTGACCAGCAACTTGCTGGCCTTATTATGTGGGTGTTGGGTGGGATACCTTACATCAGCGCGGGCATTTGGTCAGTCAATAGATGGTATAGGAAGTTTGATAGGGCCTAGTTTTTATGGCCTTGAAGTCGATTTCATATTTTGTAACTTCCTCATCGTGATGAAAATCTGTTTTCACATCGAAGAACACTCGTCATCGTGATGAAAATCTGTTTTCACATCGAAGAACACTCGTCATCGTGATGAAAATCACGATCTCCTGTGTACAGGACGAAGGTTGAAATTTCCTTGCCTGCCTGGGGAGTGTTGACTATTTGCGTTCACGGTAACAGGTAACGAGGTCCCGATTTTCATCGGGATGACGAGGGGGGCTCGGGATGACGAGAGGGGGCACGGGATGACGAGTGGAGGCACGGGATGACGAGTGGGAGCTCGGGGTGACGAGGGGGCGTCGTTGCCTCGAACTAGCTGCTCATTATCCTATGATTACGTACTTTGGAAACCGTGAAATAATCGAGCTTATAGACCGCGTCTTGGCTAATTAACCGTATTGCGGGCTTTAGCCATTTCTCTTAGTGCAGACATTAATGGTGATTCTGACGGTACTTTAATTGAAGGAAGAGCTTGCTTTACCAAAGGGTCGGCTATACGCGGGGGAAATGTCGTACTAACCTTTACAATTTTATCCTGCTGGCGAAACACATAGGTCGTCGCAAAAATAGGCTCAGTACGTTCACCGTCTGCGTGTAACGCAAGCATATATACTTTGTCAGAAATCAGTTCCTTCCCTTTTGTAAATTCAGCAATTGGTTGGTCTACCAATAATGAGAGGTTTCTTGCTTGCGCTACAATCTGAGCGTCTGATTGCTCTTTTTCAAGCACACTAATCAATGTTGCTTCAATTGAGGCATCAAGATTACCTGTAAGGGGAAAGACACTAATGTCTAAAAGCGCATCTTCAAATTCATTATGGGTGTAGCGAGTTATGGCACCTTGAAACGGATCATGAAATAGTTGTGTATCAAAACGAGTAAATGTTTCGATTGTCTCCGGCACTCTCATTTCATTAAGATAGTCGCTGGCATTAAGGGCTTTAAACAAGTACTGGGCAGTGAAAAGCCCTTTTTTCAGGGCATGCGACCACCAACTCGCGATTACGGTTTCCGCAACTGTCTTAGGAGTGTGAACGTCGGTCATCGACAAATGCGTTTCAATGAGTAGACTATCAATTTCCAGTCCTCTCCATTGTACCGTTAATTCAGTAAAGTGCACTCGCTCATCTGTGAGTGGCGCAGTAGCCCCCGTTAACGTGTGAAAACTTTTGTTCCACCAGCTAGGGCTAGCAATAGTTGCTGCCTGATTCGCAACTAAAATCTGATAATCGGATTCTTCTGAGGCGGCCAGCGCGTTAGGAAATGCACCGCTGTTTTTTAAGGCCCTGAAGAAGTACGAGGCTTCAATAGCATCGTCAATACATGCTTTTCTTTCAGCAGTAATCAATTTACATTTCGCCCTGCTTTCCTCACTAACGTAGGTTGAAAAAACACTCACGGGTGCAGCAATGTGAAAGTCGTTACTGAGTTCTGTTTCTTGTGCGTTTGCAGGCGCTACAGTATGCTTAGTGCTGTCATTCATCTGACAACTACTCACGCATAAAATTACAGCTAGCCAAGCACTAAGTAACTTCATAAAAACAACCTGTTAACAATTCGTCACCAAGTCTGAATGATCTCACTTGTCTACACAATCATTTTTTTGGGTTATCTGCTGGCAAAAGTGCGTCAACTTTGCTTAAAATCTCCCCATCTCTAAGTTTTGTTCTAATAGCCTGTCCAATCTCGATTTTGCTTACCTCTGTGAGAGCTCGCTCGTTTTCATCGAAAGTAATACTGTATCCACGCGCAAGGGTGGCGAGCGGACTGACGGCGTTCAATGACTGACTGTGATAGGCCAGCGTTCGTTTTTTGTCTTCAAGTAAAAGTAACATACTTCTATTGAGCCCTTTTTTAAACTGACTCAGGGTCAGTTTCGCTTGTTCTACCTTTGAACTGGGGTCTTGTCGCCATAGTCGCTGAACCTTTTGCGCATGCTGTTTATTAAGTTGACTGACCCTTTGCTCAATAGAGTGAACCAATCGTATCTGTAATCTGTCCAACGATTGCTGCTGTGTTTGAATACGCACTTTTGGGTGTTGTGATGCTAAGCGGTGTTGTAACAACTGCATTTTATTAGTTAAACGATGTTGTAACGCTGTTAACGATTGCTTCATTCGCGTCTCACAGCTACGTAAAGCCTCCAACATTACATTAATGTCTTGACTGAGTAATTCGGCTCCCGCCGAGGGCGTTGGGGCACGTAAATCTGCGACAAAGTCAGCGATGGTGAAATCCACTTCATGTCCCACCGCGCTAACAATAGGGATGGAAGAGTCTCGGATACAGTGTGCTAATTGTTCGTCATTGAAACACCATAAATCCTCTAATGACCCTCCACCACGGGTAAGTAAAAGCACATCTACTTCTTTTCTGTTATTGGCAGACTTAATGGCGTTAATAATTTGCCTCGGGGCATCGACACCTTGAACCATGGTAGGGTAAATAATTATGTGAGTGGCAGGGCTTCTTCTTTTGAACACCGTTAAAGCATCGTGTAATGCCGCACCTGAAGACGAGGTAATTATACCCACGCGTCTTATACTGGAGGGGAGAGGCCGTTTAACCGCGCTGTCGAACAACCCCAAAGCGTTAAGTTTTTCCTTAAGCGTATCAAAAGCCCTTTTGAGCTGACCTTCACCGTCACTCTCCATATGCTCAACAATTAACTGATAATCCCCGCGGGGTTCATACAAACCCACTGACGCTCGGACTAAAATTTTATCCCCTTCTTTAGGGCGCTGGCGTAAATAGCGGTTAGTACTTTTAAACATTGCGGCTTTCACCTGCGCGCGTTCATCCTTTAACGTAAAATACCAATGTCCTGAAGCTGCGCTGACAAAATTAGACACTTCGGCGGAAAGCCAAACCGTACCGATTTCACTTTCTAGTAAACGTTTCGCCATTCTGTTCAAGCGAGAAACGGACAAAATTCCCTGAGAAGTTGGGGTGTTAGCCTGCTGCATAGAAAAAACCACATAATTAAAGACAAATAGAGTTTACCTGATAATTAAAAAACACTACAATTGCGCCGCAATTAACCCTTTACCGCATAGGTGTTGTTGCATGCTCAGAATCGTTCAAGAAGCTCTCACATTTGATGATGTGTTACTGGTGCCAGGGCACTCTTCCGTTCTCCCTCATACTGCCAATTTGAAAACGCGACTTACGCGTGGTGTTGATTTAAATATACCCCTGGTCTCAGCGGCCATGGATACGGTAACCGAAGCCAATTTAGCTATAGCGTTAGCACAAGAAGGTGGATTGGGTTTCGTACACAAGAATATGACACCTGAGCAGCAAGCAAACCATGTTCGTGAGGTAAAAAAATACGAAAGCGGAGTCGTATCGGACCCAGTTACTGTTAAACAAAATGCGACAGTAGGGGAGGTCAATGTACTCAGTAAACGGCTAGGCTATTCTGGGTTTCCTGTTACCGACGATAGCAATAACCTGATCGGCATAGTGACGGGACGTGATCTGCGTTTCGAAACACGCCATGATGCACCAATTAGCGATGTAATGACACCAAAAGATAAGCTAGTAACGGTTAAAGAAGGTGCTGATTCTGAGCAGGTTCTTGAATTAATGCATGCAAATCGTATTGAAAAAATTCTCGTAGTGGACGATGGCTTCAAACTTAAAGGGCTAATCACGGTTAAAGATTTCCAGAAAGCTGAAAACAAACCCAACGCCTGCAAGGATTCACTAGGACGCCTGCGTGTAGGTGCAGCAGTGGGTGTGGGCCCAGGAACAGACGAGCGTATCAAATTATTGGTCGAAGCAGGTGTTGATGTATTGCTTATCGATACGTCCCATGGTCACTCTGAGGGGGTGATCGAACGAGTTAAAAAAGTGCGAAAATCTTATCCAGACCTTCAGCTTATTGCTGGCAACGTAGCAACTGCTGCCGGCGCTAAAGCACTGGCAGAGGCTGGCGTCGATGCAGTGAAAGTAGGTATTGGTCCTGGTTCTATTTGTACTACCCGGATTGTGACGGGATGTGGTGTACCACAAATCACTGCTGTAGCAGATGCAGTTGAGGCGCTAAAAGACACTGGCATTCCAGTTATTGCTGATGGCGGTATTCGTTTCTCCGGTGATATAGCCAAAGCATTAGCTGCGGGAGCCAGCTCGGTCATGGTTGGCAGTATGCTGGCTGGAACTGAAGAGGCCCCAGGCGAAGTGGAACTTTATCAAGGTCGTTATTACAAATCTTATCGTGGTATGGGTTCGTTGGGGGCGATGAACCAAAGTCATGGTTCTTCTGATCGTTATTTTCAAGATCCGAATAGTGCAGAAAAATTAGTTCCCGAAGGCATTGAAGGTCGTGTGGCGTATAAAGGTCCAATAGCAAATATTATACATCAACAAATGGGCGGTTTGCGCTCGGCAATGGGATTAACCGGGTGTCCTACCATTGACGATTTGCGCACCAAAGCGACGTTCGTGAAGGTGACTTCGGCGGGTATGGGAGAATCCCACGTGCATGATGTAAGCATAACCAAAGAAGCACCCAACTATCGTTTGGGGTAACTATAACGACACTAAACTAATAACAGGCTGGTATATCACCAGCCTGTCTCTTTTACATACTTCAGGTAGAAAACATGACCGCAAATATTCATGACCAGCGAATCTTAATTCTCGATTTTGGTTCTCAATACAGCCAGCTTATCGCTAGACGCGTAAGGGAAATTGGGGTGTATTGCGAAATGTGGGCGTGGGATGTTAGCGAAGAGCAGATAAAAGAATTCAATCCCCAGGGCATTATTCTTTCTGGCGGGCCTGAGTCGGTAACCGTATTGGACTCTCCTCGCGCTCCTGAATATGTGTTCAAAGCTGGTGTACCCGTGCTAGGAGTCTGTTATGGAATGCAAACCATGTCAGAACAGCTTGGCGGAGGTGTTTTGGGGTCAAATATACGCGAATTTGGATACGCTCAGGTTGAAGTGATTAAGCCCTCTCCTTTATTAACTAATATAGAAGATCATATTGGTGAAAACGGTAATGCCACCTTGGACGTGTGGATGAGCCATGGGGATAAGGTGGAATCTATACCTGAAGGCTTCGAAACCGTTGCACAAACACCTTCTTGTCCACACGCTGTTATGCAAAATCTGGAGAAACAGTTCTTTGGTGTGCAATTCCATCCTGAAGTGACCCATACTCGCCAGGGTATGCGGATATTGTCTCACTTTGTAATGGAAATTTGTGGATGTGAGAAACTATGGACCCCAGGTGCCATAATTGATGATGCTATCACCCGTATTAAAGAGCAGGTAGGTGACGATGAAGTTATTTTAGGTTTATCGGGTGGGGTAGACTCGTCCGTGACTGCGATGCTAATCCATCAGGCTATCGGCGATAAGCTTACTTGTGTATTTGTCGATAATGGCTTGTTACGGCTCGATGAAGGTCAGCAAGTCATGGATATGTTTGGCGATCACTTTGGTCTCAACATCATTAAAGTTGATGCAGAAGAGCGCTTTCTGGCAGCGCTGGCCGACGAAGCTGATCCAGAAGCCAAGCGTAAGATCATTGGTAGAGAATTCGTAAAAGTTTTTGACGAAGAAGCATCCAAACTGACTAACGCAAAATGGCTGGCTCAAGGCACTATCTATCCTGATGTAATCGAGTCTGCTGGCTCGGCCACAGGAAAAGCCCATGTTATCAAATCGCACCACAACGTAGGCGGTTTACCGGAAGAAATGAAAATGGGGCTGGTAGAGCCATTACGTGAATTGTTTAAAGATGAAGTGCGTAAAATCGGCCTCGAGTTGGGCTTACCTTACGATATGCTTTATCGTCATCCATTTCCAGGGCCAGGGTTAGGCGTTCGCGTGTTAGGCGCAATAAAGAAAGAATACTGCGATTTACTTCGCCGTGCCGATGCTATTTTTATCGAAGAACTTCACAAAGCCGATCTTTATCATAAGGTATCACAAGCTTTTACTGTGTTTTTGCCTGTACGCTCTGTAGGGGTGATGGGGGATGCTCGCAAATATGATTGGGTAGTTTCGTTACGCGCAGTAGAAACAATCGATTTTATGACTGCACATTGGGCGCATTTACCCTATGACTTTTTAGGCACGGTTTCAAATCGAATTATTAATGAAATCGATGGTATTTCTCGGGTTGTCTACGATATATCCGGTAAGCCACCAGCAACGATTGAATGGGAATAGTTCCGGCCCTTCTTATAATTGTGGTGGGTTTAACGTTATAAGTTAGTTAGTAACAACATTTAACGAGTAGATCCACCCTATAATTTGATGAAGTAGGAAATAATGTTTGATGATCAAATTAAAGGACCCACTACTTAATTTGAATTTATTCCAGACTCATTTAATTAGTGATGGTAAAACGCATGTATGACGTTTGGTAACGTGCTTTGTTGGAAAACTGAAGGTTTTTCACGGCGCCTGGGTATACGACGCAGGGCCGAGCACTATTTAAGCATCAATGTGGACGCATGTAAGTTTAAAGTAGCATGCCTGACATAATTTATCGCTTGAGCTTTATTGGAACCGATTGAACCAATTTGTAGCGCGACACGGCTTATAAGACTGAAATAAACCCGCATGGTGATACAACATATTCAAAATGTCGTTTAGTGGCTAGCCCGCGCACTACATCCCTCAACAGCCTCTTACTGAAAAAATATCAGTGCAACTTACGATACATCAGAAATTGACAGTAAAGTTACGAGACGGAAAGGTGACAATAAACGTTCGTTTGTGCCGTTCGTCTAGGATCCTGTCCAAGAAAGATCTGATGATTTATACAACGCAATACGCCGCATTTTATTGAATTAAGGAATATCGACTAATAAAAGAAGAACTCTCGAAGTAAGCGTATGGGGAAAAATATCAATTAACTATTTGCTTGGTTGTTTATTTTCGCTTAATGTTTCTTCAAATGGAATAATTGTATGAACAAATGGTATTGAAACATAAACTTAGCCTTTTTATCACACTATTACTCATCATATTTCACGTTGATGCCAGGACAACATCACCTTCCCTGATAGTGGATTATTACCCTGCCTGTGACTACACAATAATTAAAAATCTATCTGCTAAAAGCTATATTAACCTTCATCTAAAAGTAAGCTTGAGAAATCGCTATGCAGAATCCATGAACGAACTTCTCGTAGAGCTCAATAGACAGGGTAGAGACGTAAATGCTAAATACATTGTAATTACCGACAAAAAAATTAAGGAGGAGAATAGCGGAAGGCATTATATTTATCTTACAGCAGAGGCTTTGGATGAGTGTGTCCTCTCTGACCAGATGGATGAGAAAATCGCCCCTTTCAATAAAATGGGGAAGTTACAGAATGAGCTAACGTCTAGTTTCGAAATAGAGCCAATAGTTATCGAAATTGAGAATGAAAAGTCCTTCGAACAGCCCGAGTTAGGTGACAATTTCACCGTCAGTGTGAATGAAGGAATATACGGAATTCCATTGCAAAGCCGCATTAACGAAGTAAAAGAACGATTTGGTACCCCCTCATTTGAAATGATGTTAGCAGATGACTCAACGCTGTTGAGTTATGGTCGTAATCATTGGTTAACATTTCAAAATGGTAAATTGAAAAAAGTGGAGTACCCGAACACGCAAGTATCAAATACACTCAAAAATTATATTCCGTTTGACGACCGATTTACCGACAGGCGTTGGAAAATTTCCGAGTCACTTTATAAAAATACGTTACTCGAAATACATGATGAGGATAAGAACCAGCTCCATTACAAAGGTGAAAAAGGGGCGTTAACTATCCACACCACAACCTACCTTAGAAATAATCAGAAATATTCGCAATCGCAAGTAACAGGTTTTAGTTTGTTCTCGACAGATTATTCTCCCTCAAAGGTTGGACGTTCTGATGAGACTAATAACACTAAAATACTAGCGTCTATTTTCAATTTGGTTACGTCGCTAGATGAACCGCAAAGCTTGGGATTATCGCAATTTGATTTCGATCCCTTAGCGCAAATGAGTAAATACAAAGAAGAACAAGTTTACTTACTCAGTCCACTTATTTTGGTTGAATCAGTTGGCGAATATATAAAGAAGATAGTGGTGGATCCAGGTCTTTCTAAAAGCGCTGAATCATCAGGGTGGGAAATGGGGCCATTCGCTTCAGGACAGTCTGAAGAAGAAGTGAATACGATAGTAGAGAACAGGGGTTTCTTTTTCGATGACATATTAGAAATTGATAATGGTAAGTATATGCTTAAGCTTTTCTTCGAAGAGGTCGATGGACTGAATAAATTGTATAAATTGGAAATTTCTATTTTCTGAAGGTTATTAGCTCATACCTCAGTATTGTATTTGGTCATTATTGAATGCTTTTTGAATAACACTCTCAATGGTGACAGTTTAAATTTAAGAATGAAAAAATCGGTGCAGATGGCATTTTTGGCGTGTGAAAATGGGTAACGAATGCCAATAGTAGCCTGAATTGCCGATAAATCTGTTAATGATTTGAACTATCCTGAAGATGTTCATGAAAAAGCAAAATTGTACAAACGCGTTGTTTTACGAGGGTATAGTATTTATGCGTTCATAGTATGGCTTGTACGTCCCGATCGTCGGTATAACGTTATTTTATCCCCTTCGACCCATATAGACTGTTTAAGAGAATCACGAAATTAACATATTTTTAAAGGGTTGTTCTTTAATCATTAACATTCCTCTGCTAAGTTGATTATAAAAAGACAGAAAGTAGCGTAAGTGTCAGTTTCTCAAACTGCATATAGGGAGTAGGTTTATGAGAGATAGAAAAAAAACATTCGTTTTGGGATTAGGACATCAGAAATGCGGGACAACCTGGCTTTACAAGTACCTTAGTGAATCTCCTTATTTTCAGGAAGGTTTTACGAAGGAATATCATATTTGGGATGCGCTCGATTTGGATGCGCTTGACCAGTGGAAAGTGAAGAAACCGTTTTTTTCATTTGGTTTTGAGAAAGCAGCAACGCGTGACTCTTATCGCTACAACATGCAACATAATCCCGATTACTATTTTGATTATTTTGCATCTTTGTATTCAAAAGAAAAGTGGTTGGCGGCAGACATCACACCGTCTTACAGTGGTCTAACTTCTGAACGGTTATCACAGATAAAAGAAAGATTTGCCGTACGAGAAATCGAACTGAAAGTTGTCATTCTGTTACGAGAGCCACTTTCAAGAGCCAAAAGCGCGGTCCGCTTTAATTTAGATAAATCTAATTATAAAGAGGGGATTAGTTCTGGAGTGACTGATTTTAATCAGGCTTTAAAAGAGTACTATCATAGTGAACACTGCGAACTTCGAACCCGTTACAATCACATTATTTCAGAAGCGCAGAAAGTGTTCTCAGATACTAACATTTACGTGGGTGTTTATGAAAATATGTTCACGGCCCAAGAAATAGCAAGATTATCCGAGTTTTTAGGTATAGATCCAAATTATGAATATGCACAAGTACGGGTGAATAAAACTCGTAATTCAGTTGAGGCGACTTTAGAAGATTCTTTAGTTAAAGATTATTACTCTGAAGTTTACGATTATTGTTTTAATAATATTCCGGTGACTCGAGAGCTATGGAGAATCTAACGTTTTACTTTTCAATTTCCCTTTGCGTTAAATTGATTCCGCATAGACTGCTTCAGATGAGGTAAAAAGTAAAAAAGTAGTAAAAAGTAGTAAAAAGTAGAATAGATAGAAGATGTCGATATACAGCTTCAGGCACCTAGAGGCCCCGTCTTTCGTGTAGCTATAGCCGTAGCTTCAAAACTTCAATACCTGTCCTTCATATGCAGCAAACAGTGTTAGATCAGATTTTGCCACTTTGATGTATTGATTGCAGTGTTCAACTAAAGCATCAATTTTTTCATCTGTTCTGTCAGGGTCATGACTGTAAAGAGCTAGTTGCTTTGCGTTGGCGGCAATAGCAAGCTTAACAGCTTCTTCTGCAACCGAGTGCCCCCAACCCAATTTTGCAGGCATATCTGAAAGCATATACTGCGCATCGTGAATCAGCAGATCAGCATCCTCACAAAATTTCACAAAGGTCAAAAATTCTGTATCTTTTTTATAAGGCGGATAAAGTTCATTGTCAGTCATATAAACAATTTTTCTCCCCTTATCGACAATACTAAATGCATTGCCCTTACCTGGATGATTAATCATTAGACGAGAAATCTTAGCGGAGCCTAGTACCCAACTATTTGTACTCTCAGGTAATTCTTTAAGGGTTATATTCGACGCTAATGCATCTGAAGGCACGGGGAACACAGAACCCTGCATTTGCTTTAAAATCTGATCGGGTTCGTATGGAGAAGTTTGTCCCGGCGTAATATTTATTTCACGACCTTTTTGATAGATAGGTGAAAAAAACGGAAAACCTTGAATATGGTCCCAATGGTTGTGGGTTAACAAAATATAAATTGGTGACTGCTTCTTAATTAGTTCGTTACCCAACTTTCTAATACCTGTCCCTGCGTCAATGATGAGATCAGTCTCATCTTCAAGACAGATATGAACACATGCAGTGTTACCTCCATAGCGTACATACTCTCCACCCGGAGTTGGGATCGAACCTCTTACGCCATAAAAGGTTAACTGCATGTGTCCTCCCAGTCGCTTAATTCAAGCGCTGATTTGCTACTTATGTTTTACAATGTCGCGACAAAGGATTCGATGGTATCCAAATCCAATAATGACTTTTCGCCAGTGCGACGATTTTTATATTCAACTTGCTGATTATCTAAATTTCTTTCACCAATAACAATGGAATGAGGTATACCAATTAATTCCATGTCATTAAACATTACACCTGGGCGCTCTTTACGATCGTCAAATAAAACATCAATACCACGCAGCTTTAATTGTTCGTAAAGTGATTCTGCTACTTCCATAATCCGATGGGATTTGTGCATGTTCATTGGGATGATAGCGAGTTTAAACGGCGCGATAGTGTCTGGCCACATAATGCCAAATTTATCATGGTTTTGTTCTATAGCTGCTGCGACAATTCGAGAAACACCAATACCATAACAGCCCATCATTAACGTTTGGTGTTTTCCTGTTTCACTTAGCACACCACAGTTCATGGCTTCCGAATACTTTGTACCCAATTGGAAAATATGACCGACTTCAATTCCCCGTTTTATTTCTAGTGTTCCTTTTCCGTCCGGTGAGGGATCACCACTTACTACATCGCGGATGTCAACGGAATCAGGTTCAGCTTCCCAGTTAGCGTTAGTAAAATACGTGTCCGGCTGGTTGCTACCACAAATGAAATTGCGTAACGCAGCAGCACTGTGATCTACAATAGTCGGTAGTTTGGCTGACATAGGGTTAGCTGACGTGGGACTACAACCCACTAATGCTGTGGCCTTTTCTTCACTGGCAAAGGTCACAGGAATAGCAACTTTACCCGTTTTTTCCAATTTGATTTCGTTTAATTTATGGTCGGCTCGCAGCACCAACATTATCCAATTGTCGTTTTCTTCATCGGACTCAGATGCTGCTTTCACAATTAAGACTTTCAGTGCATTGGCCGACGTTTTCCCCTGCGCTTGGTAAAATTCTTCCAGTGATTGCTGGTTTGATTTTGTCACCGTTTCAGTCGCGTCTATCTGTCCGCTTGATGGTGACTGTGGTTTAATCGCCTGCGCCATTTCAACGTTAGCGGCATAATCGGATTCATTAGAAAATGCAATCGCATCTTCACCCGATTTAGCCAGCACATGAAACTCGTGGGACACACTGCCACCAATTGCGCCTGAGTCAGCAATAACTGCCCTAAAGTCTAAACCCATACGAGTGAATATATTTGAATAAGCCTGGTACATGTTTTGATAAGTTTTATCTAAACACTCTTCCTCTAGATGGAAGCTGTAGGCATCTTTCATGGTAAATTCACGTCCGCGCATAATACCGAAACGGGGACGGATTTCATCGCGAAATTTAGTCTGAATTTGATACAGGTTTAGTGGCAACTGTTTGTAGCTACTAACTTCGTTACGAACCAATGCGGTGATAACTTCTTCATGAGTCGGGCCAAGTACAAAATCCCGTTGCTGTCTATCCTGAATGCGCAATAACTCAGGGCCGTATTCGTCCCAGCGCCCCGACTCTTGCCATAAGTCAGCAGGTTGAACTACGGGCATTAAGACTTCTAATGCGCCTGCCTTATTCATTTCGTCGCGAACAATTTCAGATACTTTGTTTAACACCCTAAGCCCAGTGGGTAACCAGGTGTACAAACCAGAGGCTAGTTTTCTTACCATTCCCGCTCGAAGCATAAGTTGGTGACTAACGACTTCAGCATCTGCCGGCGTCTCTTTTTGCGTTGACAATAAATATTGGCTAGTGCGCATTCCCGCGTATCATCCTGTTGGTAATAGTAGTTTTATTTATTCTAGCAGTATCAGATAAGCATAAAAATAGATTTATGGTTGAGAAGATAACTCAACGATGTCGGTTACGACTACTTCTGCATCAGTTACCATCCAGTGAATATCAAAATGATACAGTTGAACTTTGTATATTTTCGGATCGCTATGTTCTTTTTGCTTGTACGCCGGGCGTGGGTCTTGCTTTAAAACGTCCACAATCAACTCATGTAAGTCAGGATATCTACCCACGAATTTAGCTAATGTATTTGTGGCTCCTTCAGAAAACTGGACATTACGACTCGGGATATCGGCGGCTAATGTCAATTGTTCGCGAGCTTCACTTATACAATCTGCGTAAGGAAGATAAGGTTTGATATCAACAAGAGGCGTTCCATGCAAAATATCCACCCCCCGAACGTGGAGGACTGTTTCACCATTAATCGTGGCTATACCTGCATTTTTGACGACGGATAACCCCAGGTTGTTTGGTCGATGTGTACTTCTGCTTGCAAAAACACCCGTTTTCCTATTACCCCCTAGTCGAGGCGCTTTCACCAAAGGTTTAAACCCTCTATCGAGTGTCTGATGAAAGATAAACACTAACCACAAATGCGAAAACTGCTCTATTCCTCTTAACATCTCGGGGTGAAAAATCTCGGCGTTAAACGTTATCTGGCCTAGCGCATTCGCCAGGTTGGGCTGCCGGGGGATCGCAAACTTCTGTTGGAAAGGCGTATGAATTTCGCCAATAGGCGTAATGTGGTGATGGTGCATATTCAATGGGAAATCAAAAAGCAATTAGTAAAGTTTGTCATATTATTATCAGAAAATATAAGTATGTTAGTTGTAGACCTTTATCAGACTAACGCTGCAATATGCTTTGTGTTCCAATAATACACTTACCAACCCACTTTTGAAGCGTGTTATCTACATCCCCTAGCCAATTTTTTCACACAATTAATAAACATTGGATTTCAGATGATTGAAATTATCGTCTATGCCACAATATGCGACTTAATTATCAGTTCTTGAGTGTCGTACTCGAGTTCACACAAAACATAGTGTTTTTGCGACAGATAAATGGAAAAGTTTACCTATGATTTCGGTTAAGCATTTGACTCGCACGTTTGATCACTTCACCGCAGTTGATGATTTGTCATTTGAGATTGCCCCAGGTGATATAGTGGGATTCTTAGGCCCAAATGGTGCAGGCAAGTCTACCACCATGAAAATGCTGACAGGTTTTCTATCCCCGTCAAATGGTCAGGTGAAAATAGATAACTTGCCAATGGACCAAAATGCCAAGTTATTGCAGAAGAAAATAGGCTATTTGCCAGAAGGATCCCCCGTTTATGGAGATATGACTGTTTTCCAGTTTTTGCATTTTATTGCTGATGTCAGAGAGCTGAAAGGGAAAATAAAAAAATCACGCATCGTTGAAGTGGTTGAGCAACTTGAGTTAAAAACGGTTCTCAATCGTTCAATGGATAATTTATCTAAGGGGTTTAAACGAAGAGTGGGCCTTGCTCAGGCTATCATACATGATCCCCAGATATTGATATTGGATGAACCGACAGATGGTTTAGATCCTAATCAAAAACATCAAGTCAGAGAATTAATCAGACGGCTGTCCCAGGAAAAGCTGGTTATCATTTCTACACATATTCTCGAAGAAGTCACCTCTGTTTGTAATAGGGTGATGATTATTGCAAAAGGTCAGTTACGTTTCGATGGCACGCCCACAGAATTACAACAAAAATCTCGTTACTATCACGCCATTAGCCTGACATTAAGTTATGCGGCCGATATTTCTGGGCTCGCAGAACTTGAAGGTGTAGCAGATATGGAAGTTAATCGTACTACCGGGCAAGTAACACTTTTTCCCGAACCTGATAAATATATATTAGGGCCGGTAACTGACTACATTCATCACCGTAAGTTGCCAGTTGATGCATTATTTGTAGAACAGGGCAGGGTAGATGAAGTGTTTAGAAGAATAACCAGTGGGGAAGTAGCATGAGAAACAGTTGGTTAGTTGCTAAACGTGAATTCAGTAGTTTTTTTGCGTCCCCCGTTGCGTATGTATTTATTGCAATTTTTTTAATGCTGAGCAGTGTCTTTACGTTTTTTGTAGGTAATTTTTATGATCGCGGTCAGGCAGATTTGTTGCCCTTCTTTAACTTTCATCCTTGGTTGTACTTGTTTTTAGTGCCTGCAATAGGAATGAGAAGCTGGGCAGAAGAGCGCAGGTCCGGCACAATTGAATTGTTAATGACCCTACCCATTACCGCTACTGAAGCTGTGATTGGAAAGTTTGTGGCTGCATGGGGAGTGTTAGGGCTATCACTAAGTTTAACGTTTCCTTTATGGATAACAGTGAATTACCTTGGTGATCCAGACAACGGTATTATCATTGCGGCCTATATTGGAAGTTGGATCATGTCTGGCGCTTTTTTAGCTATTAGCATGTGCATGTCAGCGATAACGAAAAACCAGGTTGTGGCATTTATTCTGGCGATTGTCATTTGCTTCCTATTTGTCGTATGCGGTTCCAGTATCGTGCTGGACGCCTTTCAACATTGGGCGGGAAATCTGATTATTGATACTATCGCGTCATTCAGCTTTTTAACACATTTCGAAGCTATGGCAAAAGGTGTGCTGGCATTAAACGATGTCGGGTATTTTGCTATTTTGACGGTACTGTGGTTGTACGCTTGTCTAATTATTATTGAGCAGAAAAAGGCAGACTAACAAAATGAACAGAGTATCAGCAATTGCTAGTTTAACCTTGTTGACCTTTCTATTCGTCGGTTTGGTCATAGTCAATAATCAACTATTGGGGCGATTCAGAGTTGATTTAACTGAAAACCAAGTTTATTCCCTCTCTGAAGGGAGCAAAGCTGTGCTTTCAGACTTAGATGAACCCGTGACTTTGTACTTCTTTTTTTCAGATACTACCAGTAAGGGCATGACAAGCTTACGTAATTATGCGGACCGAGTGGAAAGCTTGTTAAAGGAGTTTGCTCAGTCTGCGAATGGCAAGGTGGTACTTAAAGTCATAGACCCTGAACCGTTTTCTGAAGCGGAAGATCAAGCCAGCAAATTCGGGCTGACGGCTGCTAGCATAGGTGCGGTAGGCGAGTCTGTTTATTTTGGATTGGCCGGTACGAATGCATTTGATGACCAGTTTTCCATCAGTTTCTTTGACCCTCTAAAAGAACAGTTTCTCGAATACGACATTGCCAAACTCATCTATCAGCTTAGTGATCCCGAGCCGGTTAAGGTTTCTCTGATCACAGACTTACCTGTAAGTGGTGGTCAGAATCCAATGACTGGTGAGTATACCGGGCCAATGGTCTTTTATGAGCAGCTATCGCAGTTATTTTATACAGAGGTGATTGCTGGAAGCGCTACAACCCTACCAGAACAAACCGATGTGGTGATACTAGCCCACGCCAAAGACTTGTCACCCTCACTTTCCTATGCAGTAGACCAATTTGCTATGAATAACGGCAGAATTATCGCCTTTGTCGATCCCCATTATGAGTCAGATCCTATGGCAATGATGGGGGCAATAGAGCCTAATCGTTCGTCGACGGCGTTACTCCAGAAATGGGGCGTGAGGGTGTCGAATAATATTATTTTAGATCCTAAGATTGGCTTAGACATTCGCTCACAATCGGGAGGAGTTGTTAAGCACCCAGGTATCCTTGGATTGGGTGCGGGTAATCTTGATCGCGAAGATGTCACAACGGCAAACCTAGAAGTAATAAATGGCGCTTCAGTGGGCGCAATTTCGTTGTCAAATGAGACAGAATTATCGTTGCAACCCATAATTAAGACGTCTACAAATGCCACTGAAGTTGATGCGCTATTGTATTTAGAACAAGCTTCACCAGAAGCACTACAAAGATTGACAGGAAACGCTTCGAACACCTATATAGTCGCCGGTAAGATAACAGGTAAAGCTAATTCTGCTTATTCCCTCGCGCCGGAAGAAACCGAACACAAACACATTGCCAACACTAACGGAATGAAGCTGGTAGTAGTGGCAGATTCTGACTTGTTAGCGGATCGCTACTGGGTTCAGCAAAGCAACTTTTTTGGCCAGCCTGTTTACACACCTTTTGCAAATAATGGTGATTTTATTACTAATCTGGTAGAAAACATGGCAGGCAGTAACGCCCTAATTAGTATCCGTAGCCGTGGTTCATTTGTTAGACCATTTACTACTGTTAATGATTTAGAGCTTAAAGCTGAAAAGCGGTTTAGGGAGCAGGAAGAACTTTTACAACAGCAATTACTGCAAACGGAAGAAAGACTTGCACAGTTGCAAGGGCAGCAAGATCAGTCTGGATCTCTGGTGATGACCAGTGAGCAGCAAGACACCATAGATGAGTTTGTCCAACAACGGGTAGAAATTCGAAAAAAATTAAGAGAGGTGCGCTATGAGCTTGAACGAGATATTGATGCCTTGGGTAATTTCTTAAAGTTTACTAATACCGCCGCCGCACCAGTTGTGTTGGTTTGCTTGCTATATCTTGCAGCCTCCGCATTGCGCCGACGCGCAGGTAAACAGTGGACGGCGGGTCGCCAATGAATATTCGCCTGGTAATATTGATTTCTTTGGTCGTGGTAACATCGGCTACGGTATATTGGCTTCACTTTTACTCAGAACAACCAGATCAAACAGTGCAGTCATTGTGGTTAGATAACCTTGGTGAGCAGGGGGGATCTGTTGACGAAATCGAAGTCGTAAATTCTACTGGCACCGTATTCAAAGCGCATCAAAAAAAGGAAAAATGGCTGGCGACGCATTTAGATCCGAGGCTTGGTTTTCCAGTTGACAAAGACGCCTTAGCGGCACTTATGATGTCACTAAGTCAGGCCAAAGTGGTAGAAAGGAAAACCGCTAATCCAGAGTACTATCACCGTCTTGGCGTGGAAGAGATAACCAAACAAGATGCCCAGTCAACTCGCCTTTTACTAAAGGGTGGCAAGCATAGCTGGAGAGTGATTATCGGCAACGAAGCGTCTAATGGATTAGGAACATACGTTCGGACTGCCGGAAATAAAACTAGCTTGCTAGTTGATCAAACCTTCAATTTACCATCAGGTCCAACCGACTGGTTATCTAAACGGATATTGCCCTTCACAAAAGAGGATGTGGTAAAAGTGGTCGTAAGGTATCGAGATAATCAACCCGTTCAGTTTGTAAAAGGGCCTGGTCCGGAAGAAGTAACCTGGCAGTTAACTGATTTGCAAGACAATGAAAAGCTTATTTATCCCGGCGTGATAAGCCAGACAGTAGCAGATCTGACTTCGTTAAAATATGATAGTGTTATTCCATATGTAGAGAATCAGTGGGAAGAGGAACGCTTGATCGGCGATATTACTTTTACCCTAGCGGATCATAGCCAGGTCTTTGCTTATATGACCCAGGCAAATGATCAAGGCAGTCACAAGGTATGGTTTAGCATGCCTGATAACCCTAGCTGGGTAAGTGATTGGGTATTTTTATTATCTGAATTTACGACCAAAAGTTACATGACGGGTAGAACCGATATCGTCAAACCCGCCGAATCTGGTGACGACTAAATTTGGCGTTAAATAGCAAAGGTTTACCTTCGTTGTGTGATTTGCAGCGGGTTGTTATGCATGTATGCAGGGTAGGAACTATTGTAAAAAGACCGCATTAATGGCTCGAACAGTTTTTTGACGTAGCAAAAAATTGGTGATCAACGTTTTATGTTAGAGCCAAACTAATGGGTTTTTGTGGTGGGCTTTCACGCCACTCCTGTTCGTAATTTACCTCGGTTGTTCAGTTTCATGTGTTTTAATTTGGCTCGAATGTATTTGGAAAGAGCGCATATAGATAAAACGAATAGATCTGCCTTCGTAATGCCCAAAATCAGTAATGTGTGCATTCCGCACGAGAGATTTTCGACTTTTGACAATACTGGTGGCATAGATTTGATAAGGTTAGACCGGGCTGGATTGAAGCTGTGTAAAGGTTTAAAAAGCAGCGTTCCCCGATAGAATAAAGAACACTTTCACTCACCGGTACATCGATATGTAAGGCCACGGCATCCCTTCATTGGCATGCCTTACGTAGACACATTCGACTCCCGCAAAGCTAGCTGCATATTTATGGAAAGTGATACAAAAATGAAGCGTTGTCTATTTTCGATAGGAAGCTAGCTTTTGCTTAAACCATAATATCCCCAATTCCTGGCTTCTTAGTTTATTATTTTCATAGATTGATTCCGGATGAGGGTAGTGCGCTAAGACAGATTCAATATCCCTTTCTCTTAATAGATGTAAAATTGGATAGGGAGCACGATTAGTAAAGTGACTGGCAGAGTGGGCTGGTTCGCCTTCAAACTCATAGTCAGGATGGAAACTGGCGAGCTGGTACTGACCGGCATACCCCCACTGTTCTATTAATGCGTTTGACAGGTCCAGAAGGTCGAGATAGTCATCAAAATCATCAAAGCCATTCGCAAACACGATAAGTGTCGTAGCGCTATGGGGATTATTCTCCAAAAAGTGAATTTCTTTATGCAACGTTAACAGCGCATCTTCTATTACGTTAGAAGAACTTTCAATGAAACGGATTTGTTCGTTGTCGCGAACAAAACGGGCAAAAGGGCAAAAATTTTGCCCTATCACAATTTCGTCAAGCCATTGCTTTACGGCATTAATACTCATGAGTGATATTTGACGTAAGCTTCCAATGTATTTTCAATCAAACTGGCTACCGTCATGGGGCCTACGCCCCCGGGAACCGGAGTGATCCAACCTGCGTTGTCTTTGGCTTTTTCAAACTCAACATCCCCAACTAAGGACCCATCTGTAAGTCTGTTGATACCCACATCTATGACGATGGCACCCGGTTTAATCCAATCTCCGGGAATAAAGTTAGGCTTACCGACGGCAACGACCAATAGATCTGCGCGCGATACATGGCTGCGCAAATCCTGGGTAAACTTATGGCATGTGGTCACGGTACAGCCCGCCAAAAGTAATTCTAGCCCCATAGGACGACCAACAATATTAGAAGCGCCAACGATAACTGCATCCAATCCTTTGATAGGACGTTTCGTGGCTTCTATCATGGTCATAATGCCTTTGGGGGTACAAGGTCTAAGCGCGGGTATACGCTGAGCAAGTCGGCCAATATTATAGGGGTGGAAACCATCCACGTCTTTATGTGGCTGAATACGTTCTAAAACCTGCTCGGCATTAAAACCAGCAGGTAAGGGTAACTGAACCAGAATCCCATCAATCTCTTTGTCTGCGTTTAAATCGTCTATGAGTGAAAGTAGCGCTTGTTGCGACGTATCCGAAGGCAAGTCAAATGAACGGGAAACAAAGCCTACTTCCTCGCAGGCCTTACGTTTGTTCGCAACATAAACTTGCGAGGCGGCATCCCGCCCCACTAAAACTACTGCCAGGCCGGGTTGTCGTTTATTGGCTTTTTTTAATGAATCTACGTAGGAAGCAACATCTTCCCGAACTTGTTTGGCAATTAATTTACCGTCAATTAAATGGGCAGTCATAGTTGATTTTTTTTGAATTCAAATGGAAAGGAGTCAGTCCTTATTGTTTCATAACTTTCGTTATCATGCCAAAACTCCCTGAATAAATCTGTAAAAAAAAGGCTGGCTACGGCAGTCAAAAAAACATCAATTTGACGACGAAATGAGCGGATGGTTTTTTTGTTTAAAAAAGTGTTTGACGAGGGTAGGTCAAGTCGGTAATATGCGCCCCCCGTAGCGGTAGTGAAGTTCACACCCCTACAATCGGTGAGTGGCGCAGCTTGGTAGCGCACTTGTTTTGGGTACAAGGGGTCGCAGGTTCAAATCCTGTCTCACCGACCACTATTTCGCACGCGAAGATTCGCCGGGCGTCCGTAGCTCAGCTGGATAGAGCAACGGCCTTCTAAGCCGTGGGTCGCAGGTTCGAATCCTGCCGGACGCGCCATTCTAAATGGCAAAAGCAACCGGATGTGATTGCGAGATAGTAATTGTGAAAGAGATACATTAATGTATACTTCACAGCACCTCTATGGTGGGCGTAGCTCAGTTGGTAGAGCCCCGGATTGTGATTCCGGTTGTCGTGGGTTCAAGTCCCATCGTCCACCCCACTTTATGCGGAAGTGGTGGAATTGGTAGACACGCTGGATTTAGGTTCCAGTGCTTCACGGCGTGAGAGTTCAAGTCTCTCCTTCCGCACCATTATTTTCTGGATTTCTCTTCGGTGAGTGGCGCAGCTTGGTAGCGCACTTGTTTTGGGTACAAGGGGTCGCAGGTTCAAATCCTGTCTCACCGACCATTCCAGCCTTATATTTTTGGAAACGCAAAACGGTTGATCCCAGCCTTTTTCCCGAGATTGACCAGCGTATAAGCTTATCCTCGTATAACGTAAAAAATTTTCTGGTCCAATTGCATAGGCATTGTATGCTTTGTTCATCGCGTGGTAATACTCAATATTGTCTGGCTTCTCTTTGATATAACTTACCCGTCGTCAAGGGGAAGTGGGAGAATCACTATCAGGTTGATGAAGATTTCATCAACAAAATAATAGTCAATTGTGATACCGCTAAGGCAGTATGAAAGGGTATCGCTTAATAGCGAACGGAAAGGTAAACGATAGTAAGCATTACGCCTCCTACTGAAAATAATAGGAGCTGTGCTATTTCAACCAAAAAGCTAAGAATATCCGATTAACCCCATGCGCTGATTGTAATTTAAGGGCGTATAAGTGGGATAAACCATTGATTCCTCGTTTACCCAGTTTTGTTTTAATACAAATCCTGCATTTACTCTCGACTCTCATTACACCTGGCTGTATACTACCGCGTCTTTTTTTAACCAATGAGTATGGGCGGTTGATTATTTCGCTGCTCTATCGAGACCTCTGGCCTGTCTCAAAACGTGAGTTATAGTGTACTGACGATTCGGGTGAGAGGGTGGAAAGTAAACGTCATCATAGGCGTACAGTTGAGGTAAAATAATGCAAGTTACAGTCGAGACGCCCCAGGGTTTAGAACGTCGTCTTACTATTACTGTTCCGGCAGATACAGTGGATTCTGCAGTTAAGGCACGCCTACAGCAATTAGCAAAAACGCAGCGTATAAACGGTTTCCGTCCTGGCAAGGTGCCAGTCAGCGTTATTCAAAAACGTTATGGTCAAGCTGTTCGCCAGGAAGTCGCTGGTGACGTTATGCAACAAAACTTCTATCAAGCTATCGTGCAGGAAAAAATCAACCCTGCTGGGATGCCAAAGTTTGAATTAACCAAAGATGCGCATGGTGAAGATCTTGAGTTCGTCGCAGCTTTTGAAGTATATCCGGAAGTTGAAGTTCAAGGCATTGATGAAATCGAAATCGAAAAACCTGTGGTTGAAATCACAGATGCTGATTTAGATAACATGATGGAAACATTGCAAAAGCAACATGCTGAATGGAAAGAAGTTAAGCGTAAAGCAAAGAAAGATGATCGCTTAGTAATTGATTTCGTTGGCACGATAGACGGCGAAGAGTTCGACGGTGGTAAAGCTGAAGATTTCACTCTGGAGCTTGGTAAAGGCCGCATGATTCCAGGCTTTGAAGATCCATTGGTTGGTGCTAAAGCAGGTGACGACGTGAAGGTCGAAGTAACTTTCCCTGAGGACTACCATGCAGAAGCGCTGAAAGGTAAAGATGCTGTATTTGCGGTTACCGTGAAGAAAGTAGAAGGTCAAAAACTACCGAAAGTTGATGACGAATTTGCAAAACTGTTCGGTGTTGAAGAAGGCGGTGTAGAAGCGCTTAAAGCTGAAGTTCGCAAGAACATGCAACGTGAACTCGATCACACTCTACGAGCAAAAGTGAAAGAAGATGTTATCGCTAAATTGGTAGAAAAGAACGAAATGGATCTACCTCAAGCATTGATTGATCAAGAGATCGATGTATTGCGTGATCAAGCTAAACAGCGTTTCAGTCAGCAAGGCGGTGGTCAAAACATGCCTGAATTACCAGCTGATTTGTTTAAAGACAATGCTAAGCGTCGCGTCACAATTGGTTTACTATTAGGCGAAATTATTAAGCAAAACGAGCTTAAAGTTGATGATAGTAAAGTTGAAGCATTAATCGAATCTTCTGCTTCAGCGTATGAAGATCCACAAGAAGTGATCGACTACTACAAAAACAATCAAGAGCTTATGCAGCAAATGCGCAATGTAGCCCTTGAAGAACAGGCTATCGAGTGGGTATTGGAAAATGCGAAAACCACCGATGTTAATAAAGATTTTGACGAGGTTATGAACAAACAAGCTTAAAGTTTGTAACCACTCATTGACTTTGCCTGTCGGCAACTGCTTAAATGCTCGGATACTTCCGAGCATTTTTGTTTTTTAAAGAGAAGAATCCAGAGTCGCTATGACAAATAATTTTGATATAAAAAACGCGTTAGTTCCAATGGTGGTAGAGCAGACTTCAAAAGGCGAGCGCTCTTACGATATTTACTCTCGGCTACTAAAAGAGAATGTCATCTTTATGGTGGGTCAAGTAGAAGATCACATGGCGAATTTAATTGTCGCTCAGATGTTATTTCTTGAAGCTGAAAACCCAGAGAAAGATATTTTCCTGTATATTAATTCCCCTGGCGGCTCGGTCACCGCGGGTATGGCGATATACGATACGATGAACTTTATTAAGCCAGACGTCAGCACAGTGTGTGTTGGGCAGGCGGCTAGCATGGGAGCATTCTTGCTTTCGGGTGGAGCGAAAGGCAAGCGCTATTGTCTTCCTAACGCCCGCGTCATGATTCATCAGCCTTTAGGTGGTTTTCAAGGGCAGGCTTCCGATTTTGAAATTCATGCAAAAGAAATTTTGTCGACCAAAGAGAAGCTGAATCGTTTACTAGCACAACATACTGACCAGGATTATGAAACGATTGCGCGTGATACCGATAGAGATAATTTCTTAAGCGCTACAGAAGCAAAAGAATACGGTATTATCGATCAGGTTTTGACAAATCGAACTGACGCAGCGACAACTAAGTAGTATAGTTATAAAAGTTCTGAACGCGTGTAGTTTATTTTTTTAGCGTTCGAGAAAGGCAGAGGCAATGAGTAATGAGTGACAAAAAGAACGGTGATGGTGATAGTAAACTCTTATACTGTTCGTTTTGCGGTAAAAGCCAACACGAAGTAAAGAAACTAATCGCTGGTCCTTCGGTTTTTATTTGTGACGAATGTGTCGAGTTATGTAATGACATCATCCGCGAAGAAATCAAGGAGATTGCACCGAAACAGAAGCAGGACGCTTTACCTAAACCCCAGGAAATCCATGATCACTTGAACGATTACGTCATCGGTCAGGAACATGCAAAGAAAGTACTTTCTGTGGCTGTATATAACCATTACAAACGGTTACGCAGTGGTGATATGCATGAAGGGGTTGAACTAGGTAAAAGTAATATTTTGCTTATCGGTCCTACAGGTAGTGGTAAAACGTTGCTGGCAGAAACGCTTGCAAGATTGCTGGACGTGCCTTTCACAATGGCAGATGCAACCACACTGACTGAAGCGGGTTACGTGGGTGAAGATGTTGAAAATATCATTCAAAAACTTCTCCAGAAATGTGACTATGATGTTGAAAAAGCGCAACGCGGTATCGTATACATTGATGAAATCGATAAAATATCGCGCAAGTCTGATAATCCTTCGATTACCCGTGACGTAAGCGGGGAAGGCGTGCAGCAAGCATTACTCAAACTGATTGAAGGTACGGTCGCTTCGGTGCCGCCCCAAGGTGGACGCAAACATCCACAACAAGAATTTTTACAGGTTGATACATCTAAAATCTTGTTTATATGCGGTGGTGCATTTGCCGGGCTGGATAAGGTAATAGAGCAACGAGCTCACACTGGTATGGGAATTGGTTTTGGCGCAAACGTTAAGTCAAAAGAAAACAAGACGCAGATTAGTGAGTTATTTAAGCAGGTTGAACCGGAAGATCTGGTAAAATACGGATTGATCCCTGAGTTTATTGGGCGATTACCTGTTGTAACCAGCCTTGAAGAGTTAAACGAAGAGGCGCTTATCCAAATTTTACGGGAGCCTAAAAACGCTATTACGAAACAATACGGTGCATTATTTTCTATTGAAGGTACTGAACTGGAATTCCGTGATGATGCGCTAAATGCGATTGCTAAGAAAGCAATGCAGCGTAAAACCGGTGCTCGTGGCTTAAGGTCAATTGTTGAGGCTGTTTTACTTGATACTATGTATGATTTACCTTCGATGGAGAATGTAGATAAAGTAGTCATAGACGAAACAGTTATTCGAGGAGAGTCGAAGCCTATACTGATCTATGGGAAAAGCGATAAAAAAGCGGCCTCCGAGTAAGTAAACTTCTGAGCTAAAAAGGCTGGTCAAGCGACCGGCCTTTTTTAATGCTCAACTTTCAGACAATAACCATATGCTCTAATCCCAGTCCGCAATATTATTGGCCTCCTGTTCAACGTGTTTTTGCTTTTGATAAGCGAACTTCAGGAAAATTTAGTAGGCGTTAATAAAATAAGTCGGTATTGATAAAAAAGGAAACGCTGTCTTTAAAGTAAAGCGAAGTATGTCCCCGCTCTACGTTAAAGTTACGTAAGGTAACGGCACTCCTTTATCGACGGGCCCCGATTAACGATATTCCACACTCGTTGAACCGAAGATCATTAATGCGGGTCAGTTTTAAGGCTCGTGGATAGAGCGGCTCCGCAATAAATGCTGATTTCGCGGGGGGATAGATGACCACATTAGCGCTTCCCTGGTCGAAGATGGCGTTTAATACCTTAACCTAACCGCGAATACATATTCCGAATAGATACATGTACTGCACAGATAAACAAAATTAAACTTACCTTGAACTACGCCCACCGACCTCGCTATTTATTAATAGCTGCTATGCTGAAAAGGCCTGACTGCTAAAATAGTAAACTTTCACAACTAAATAAAAACGGGTTATGCATTGTATTTACGTAGTTTTTTAAACAAAAAGTAAACTCGTTTTAATTGAACTTTGTGTCATTATCCCCATATAAAAAGTCACAATTAACAAGAAGAGAATTCGTATGACAACTGAGCGTGAAAATCGCAGTGAAATCCCGGTGCTCGCATTACGAGACGTCGTGGTGTATCCCCATATGGTCATACCCCTATTTGTTGGTCGCGAAAAATCTATCCGTTGTTTAGATGCCGCGATGGAAAATGACAAACAAATATTTTTGGTTGCACAAAAAGATGCGAGTGTTGACGAGCCTGAAGATAAAGACTTATTTTCGATAGGCACTATTGCGACTATTCTGCAACTGCTGAAGCTCCCAGACGGGACAGTCAAAGTGCTGGTTGAAGGTAACGTAAGAGGGGAGGTCGGTGAATTTTCCCAGTCCGAACCCTATTTTTCTGCTGATGTGGAACGAATCGTTGACCAAGAAATTCCAGAAAATGAACAGGAAGTACTTATTCGTTCAGCCGTTTCTCAATTTGAAGGCTACGTAAAATTAAATAAAAAAATCCCCCCAGAAGTACTTACCTCACTTAATGGGATAGATGACGCCGCCCGTCTCGCTGACACAATGGCTGCGCATATGCCATTAAAGTTACAAGAAAAACAGAAAGTGCTCGAGATGAAAAGCATAAATGAACGGCTTGAGTATCTTATGGCGTTAATGGAAGGGGAAATCGATTTACTTCAGGTTGAGAAAAAAATTCGTACTCGGGTTAAAAAACAAATGGAAAAAAGCCAGCGCGAGTATTACCTGAATGAACAGATGAAAGCCATCCAAAAGGAGCTTGGTGAACTAGATGATGCGCCTGATGAGTTTGAAGCATTAAGTAAAAAGATTGCCGATGCGAAAATGCCTGAAGAAGCCGAAAGCAAAGCAAAAGCAGAGCTTCAAAAGCTGAAAATGATGTCTCCAATGTCAGCCGAAGCCACAGTTGTGCGAAGCTATATTGAATGGTTGACCAATGTACCCTGGAATAAGCGTAGTGCGGTTAAGCGAGATTTGGGCCGAGCAGAAAAAGTCCTGGATGCCGATCATTATGGGCTGGAAAAAGTAAAAGAACGCATTATTGAATATTTAGCTGTTCAGCAACGGGTGAGAAAATTAAAAGGGCCAATACTTTGTTTAGTAGGTCCTCCTGGGGTAGGTAAGACCTCATTGGGTCAGTCGATTGCTAAAGCTACAGGGCGACAATATGTTCGTATGGCACTAGGTGGTGTACGCGATGAAGCCGAAATCCGTGGTCACCGCCGAACTTATATTGGGTCGTTGCCAGGTAAGTTGATTCAAAAGATGGCAAAAGTTGGCGTAAAGAATCCCCTCTTTTTGCTCGATGAAATAGACAAAATGTCGGCAGATATGCGTGGAGATCCGGCGTCTGCATTGCTGGAAGTGTTAGATCCCGAGCAAAATAGCACCTTTAGCGATCACTATCTTGAAGTAGATTACGATTTATCAGACGTTATGTTTGTTGCTACTTCCAATAGCATGAACATGCCCGGTCCGTTAATGGATAGAATGGAGGTTATCCGTCTTTCTGGTTATACCGAAGATGAAAAGTTGAATATTGCTAGCCGTCATTTAATTAGCAAGCAGATGGAACGCAACGGCCTGAAGAAGAAAGAACTCGACATAACAGATTCAGCTATCATCGGTATTATTCGTTACTACACCAGAGAAGCAGGTGTTCGAAGTTTAGAACGAGAAATTTCGAAAATTTGTCGTCGCGCAGTAAAAGATATTCTTATTAATAAGAGTAAAGAAAAAGTTGTGGTTAAACAGGAAAATCTTAAAGACTTTCTTGGCGTGCAGCGCTACGACTACGGCAAGGCAGACAAAGATAATCAAATCGGTCAAGTGACTGGACTGGCGTGGACGCAGGTTGGCGGTGATCTATTGACTATCGAAACCACCGCCGTACCCGGAAAAGGTAAAACTACTTTTACCGGGTCTCTTGGCGATGTCATGCAAGAGTCTATTCAAACTGCCATGACGGTGGTACGAAGTCGTTCAGAGAAGCTTCGCATTAACGAAGATTTTTACGAAAAACGTGATATCCACGTACATGTTCCGGAAGGTGCTACACCTAAAGATGGTCCAAGTGCTGGTATTGCTATGTGTACAGCACTGGTTTCCTCGCTGACAGGTAATCCTGTTCGTTGTGAAGTGGCAATGACCGGTGAAATCACCTTACGAGGGGAAGTACTGGCAATAGGTGGACTAAAAGAGAAGCTATTGGCTGCTCATCGCGGCGGAATAAAGACGGTAGTTATTCCAAAAGATAACGAACGTGATTTGGAAGAAATTCCGGAAAACGTCAAAAAAGACTTAGCCATCCATCCGGTGAAATGGATCGATGATGTGCTGGATATTGCGTTACAAGAACCGGTTGAATCTTTTAAGGTCGTTAGTTCAAAGTAAACAATTCTTATGCTACATGCCGCATAGGACGTGGCATGTAGCAAATCATTTGACCTTTTTGTATAAAAAATCACCATAAAGACGCGTATTTGGCAATTTTTTTCAAAATAGGGCTTTCAACAATCAAAACTTGTGTTACCTTTACTGGGTACTCGCTTGAAGCCTTGCCACAAAAGGGATAGCAGCGAATCATAAAAAGTTAATGAATTGTAACGGATTGCTTGATGTTAGTTATCAAGCTTGTTATAACGTCTCTGACAATAAATTAAGTTGTTAGGACAAACAGTATAATAACAATCGAAGGGGATCATAATAGTGAACAAGTCTCAACTTATCGACCAAATGGCTGCTGGCGCAGATATTTCTAAAGCTGCTGCGGGCCGTGCATTAGATGCTTTTACTGACGCTGTTACTTCAGCGCTTAAAGATGGCGATCAGGTTGCACTAGTAGGTTTCGGTACTTTTTCTGTTCGTGAGCGTTCAGCTCGCAGCGGTCGTAACCCACAAACTGGTGAGACTATCCAAATTGCAGCAGCGAAAGTTCCTTCTTTCAAAGCTGGTAAAGCATTGAAAGACGCTTGTAACTAAGCTTCAATTCTTGAAGAAAGGCGATGGCTAGGGCTATCGCCTTTTTTATTTAGGCAGAATTTAATAGTCATACCTAATTATATTTGGAGATAGTAAGCTACCACGCAACACGCGTTACCTGGCAGCGCTATCTATCTACTTTACAAATAAGCGCAGCACCATAAAGGCTTCGCGTTTAATTGTGTAAATGAGTTATAATTCTGCCTAATTTTCGTTTGTCTTTTTATATGACAGCGAAATCAGATATTTCGAAAGCAATGGAGTTTAAAACAAAGTCATGCTAGAAAAAATCAGAGAAGGCTCACAAGGGCCGTGGGCGATGATAATCATCGGTCTGGTTGTTCTGAGTTTCGTGTTTGCTGGGGTAGGAAGCTATCTGACCTCATCGGGCGGTTCTGCTGCAGCAACTGTTAATGGCGAAGAAATTAGCCAACAAACACTTGAGCGAGCCTACCAGAACCAGCGTGCCCGAATGGAAGCCCAATATGGTGAAGGTATTTCATCATTGTTCTCAAGCGAAGGGTATACTGAACAATTTAGACAAAGCGTACTAGAGCGCTTAATTGGCGAAAAGTTAATTGAGCAGAAGGCATATGAGTTAGGTTTGCGCGTCAGTGATAGACAGATTCGGGATTCTATTTTAAAGATGCCAGAGTTCCAGGTGGGCGGCACGTTTAATAATGACCGTTTTCAGGGGATACTTCGCCAGAATGGATTTAGTCCCGCAGATTTCAGAAATTATCTTCGTGTTCAATTAACGCGAGAACAGCTTACCAGAGCTTTAACAGCAACTTCATTCACGTTGCCAAGTGAAGCAGAGCAAGCTTTCCGCTTACAGCAGCAAACGCGAGACGCCCGCTATTTTCAGGTTAGTGCAGAGCCATTCGCTGAAAATGTTGAAGTTACTGAAGACGACATCAACAATTACTATCAGGCAAATATTACTGCATTTGATACAGAGGAGCAGATCGACCTGTCCTATGTTTTATTGTCGGTTGAAGATCTTAAAAAAGACATCAATGTTGCCGAAGAAGACGTCGCTCAATGGTATGAAGATAACAAAGGACGTTTCGTTGAAGAAGAGCAACGCAGAGTCTCTCATATTCTGATTGAGTTTGGCGAAGATCAAGATAAGGCAAAGCAGGAAGCGGAAGCATTGCTAGCGCAAGTAAACGACGGGGCCAATTTTGCTACACTCGCTAAAGAACATTCCGATGATACTTTTTCAGCAGAGAATGGCGGTGATTTAGATTTTATCTCACCTGATATGATGGACCCTGAATTTGATAAAGCGGCATTCAATCTTAAGCAAGAAGGCGATGTTTCTGGAGTAATCGAAAGCGAATTTGGTTACCACATAATTAAATTAACTGAACTTAAACCGGAATCAGTCACCCCCCTGAATGAAGTGCGAGATACTATTCGAGACCAGATAGCTACAGATAAAGCCACAGAGCAGTTTTTTGAGTTGCAAAACCGTATGGCCGAAGTGGCATTCGAAATGCCCGATTCCCTTGATGAAGTGGCTAATATCGCGGAAACAAAGGTCGAGAGTACGGGCTTATTCACTCGAAATACTGCTCCGGCACCACTCAACACACCTAATGCGTTGGAAGTTGCTTTTTCTGATGAGCTAATTCAGGATCGGGTAAATAGCGACATTATCGAACTAGATGACAGTACGGTTGCTTTTATTCGGGTTAAGGCACATGAACCACAGCGTACGCAGGAATTAGCAGAAGTCCGAGAAGGGATAGAGGCGACGTTGCGGGATGAAAAGGCGCAAAAAGCGGCGGAAGCCTGGGCGCAGGATGTAGCTGAAAAGCTTAACTCTAATGAAGAGGTGAATGACCTGCTGACTTCGCAAAATGTCGAGTGGCAGACAGCCGAAAAGGTATCTCGGCAAGGGGGCCAGTTAGCCCGTAATATGGTGGATACGCTCTTTAGTCTTTCACTGGACAGTAAGCCTAGGGAAGTAACTTTACTAACCTCCGGCGATGTGGGCTTAGTGGAACTGACTAAAGTAAACCACGCCACTCAGCCAGACGAGTCTACATTGACAACAATGCGTCAGCGAATGGCTACAATGGAAAGCCAAAAAACCTATCAGAGTTTCGTCGATGCGTTGCGTAAAGATGCAGAGGTTACCATCGCTATAAATTAGAAACTGGGCTAGAAAGTTTTAAACTAATTTTTAAATTAAAAGCCAGTTTGTTAACTGGCTTTTTTATTGTTGTATTCTTCATTTTTAGATAAAGCGTACCGCGGTGAATTTTATTTTTCCTTTTAATTGTTGATAACCGTTATTGTCGCTCGTTCTTAAGATAACCAATACCCCGATTGGTAGATCATTTAGCAACTAACCTACACCCCCTTCAAAAATGAGCGCCGCCCTGAAAGAGGATAAGAAGAGAGTGAGCATACATGTAAGCCTGGTGCGGGAGAGGAAACCGACATCTTTGTTCGTAATACTGTCATCAGGCGTTCGAATGGTGGTGAGGTCAGTGGGCGCCTATAGAGTGCTTATTATTTCCAAACGAAAATTAGTGGGTCAGAAAGAGCATGACTGTATAAAAGATGGCGATAGTAGAAGAAATCACCAATATATATAAGAACCCCTGCTTACCTTGCGATAGCGTATAATTATTGGCCTTTAGATAGCCTAACCATAGCAAACTTAAAATCAACGGTATCAGTACGATAATTCTTATCACGATCAGCCCTTAAAAACTCGTATTATAAAAGGTTAACTCACTACACTTTGTCGTAAAAGTAATTTGTTGGATATCATTAACCTTTTATCAAATATAGGAAATGAGTTAAGCGAAGGTCAATACGTTATTAAAGTTATTCAATTAACTATCCTTTTGGTTTAAACAAACATGCTGTATATCTGTGGTAGGATCTAGCGTTTGGACTACGTGTAGTATTTAGCAAGAATGTCCAATGAAAATATAATTTTTTATCGGAAGCGCTATTTATAAAAATGAAAATTCTGCACACCTCAGACTGGCATTTAGGACAAAGTTTTTTTACCAAAAGTCGTAAAGACGAACATCAGGCCTTTATTACCTGGTTACTAGAGTTAGTTTCAACGGAACAAATTGACGCAATTATCATTGCAGGTGACGTGTTTGACACTGGCTCACCACCTAGTTATGCCAGAGAACTGTACAACCAGTTCGTAGTGGATTTGCAAAAGCTCAATTGTTTTTTGGTCGTATTAGGAGGCAACCACGATTCAGTATCGACCTTGAATGAATCCAGGCAAATTCTTGCTTGTCTGAATACTGTAGTCGTAGCAAGCACCGGCATAGATTCAGATAAGCAGATATTCTCCCTACCTAATCAAAATGGTGACATCGGCGCAATACTATGTGCGGTCCCGTTCATTCGCCCCAGAGATGTGCTACAAAGCCAAGCGGGCGAAACCGGACTGCAAAAGCGCCAGGCTTTAGGTGAAGCGATTGCGTGCCATTATCAACAACTATTTTACTTGGCGAAAATACGTAAGAAAGAACTAGGAATCGATGTGCCTATTATTGCAACCGGTCATCTTACTGCACTGGGAGTAAGTCAGTCTGACAGTGTCAGAGATATTTATATAGGTACCCTTGATGGGTTTGCAGCGGACGGGTTTCCTCCGGCAGATTACATAGCATTGGGACACATTCATAAGCCACAGATTGTAGCGAAGTCAGAACATATTCGTTATAGCGGTTCACCCATTCCATTAAGTTTTGACGAGCTTGGTACGCAAAAGCAAGTGATACTTGTACAGTTTGAGGGGGCTCAACTTGAATCCCTGATACCAATAGCTATTCCTAATTTTCAGCCAATGGCAGTGTTAAAAGGTGACCTGGCGAAAATAGAGCAGGATTTAGAGCAATATCGCGGCATAGAGAACGACAAAACCGTATGGTTATGTGTGGAAGTGGACACGCAGGATTATTTGTCAGATCTTCAACAACGAGTGCAGACTTTAGCTGAAGGAATAAATGTTGAAATTCTACAGTTACGGCGTACCCGCAACCAACGGCGTCAGCTGCTTAGTCAGCAACAAGCCGAAACGCTTTCTGAACTCAGTCCGCAGGAGGTATTTGAGAAGCGTTTGGAAATGGAAGACTTCGTGACAGAGGATGACCGTGAACGGCGTAAACGAATTTGTGGGTCTTTTCAGCAAATCCTGTCGGAAGTAAAGCATCTTGGAGCGGATGAGTGAAAATACTGTCATTACGCTTTAAAAACTTAAATTCGTTAAAGGGCGAGTGGAAAATTGATTTCACGCGGTCACCTTTTTCAGAAAATGGATTATTTGCAATAACAGGTCCAACTGGAGCGGGCAAAACAACGCTGTTGGATGCGATATGTTTAGCGTTATATCACCAAACCCCGCGGTTGGGTGCAATCTCCATGTCTTCAAACGAGATTATGAGCCGGGGTACGGCTGAATGTCTCTCAGAAGTCGAGTTTGAAGTAAAGGGAAAAGCGTATCGAGCATTCTGGAGTATGCGCCGAGCCAGAGGGAAGCCCGAAGGCAACCTTCAACAAGCCGATACCGAATTGGCAGAAGTTGCTTCAGGTAAAGTATTAGCCACTCAGATAAGACAAAAAAGTGAAGCGGTAGAAAAGCTTACCGGTTTGGATTTTAGCCGTTTCACCAAATCGATGATGCTTTCTCAGGGGGATTTCGCAGCATTTTTAAATGCGAATGAGGGCGATAGAGCAGAGTTACTAGAAGAGCTCACCGGAACCGAAATCTATGGTCAAATCTCAAAACGGGTTCATGAGCATCTCACAGATGTGAAACAGTCGCTACGTGAGTTAAAAGCAAAAGCCGAAAGCTTTCAGCTGTTAACAACAGAACAAAAAAAACAGTTATTAGAAGAGCAAGACCAGCTTATTGCCAATCAGAGCTCGCTGGATGAACAGCTAATACAATCGCAAGCGCACCTGAATTGGTGGGAACAGATCATAGCGGCTCAGCGAAAGCATGGGCAGGCTCAGCTGCGTAAAGAAAGCGCTAATAAAGCATTTGATAACGCGCATAGCGAACTCGATAAATTAGCGAGAAGCGAACCCGCTGAACGGTTGCGCATGTCGTGGAAATTGCGCAACGACTCTCGTCATGATCTAGAGAAACTTGAAGCTCAGATAAAAGATAAATTACAGGCAAAAGCGCTAAAAGAGAAACAGCTCACGGAAGCTTCAGATTTATTGCGCAAATGTGATGTAGAGCTTCAAGCGGCGAAAAACACTTTGCAGGCGCAAGAACAGCTAATTAATGAAAAAATCATCCCGTTAGACACGAAAATCACGTCACTGAAAGAGAAGCACGCAGAAAAGCATGAGGAAGTCGAACGCGTGCACTCCCAGTTACAAGAGCGGGAACAGCAACTTACACGTTTTAACGAATCGTTAGAAAGCTTATATCAGAAAAAAACGGTAACAATAGCTTACCTGGAAAGTAATAGGCTTCATGCCTCATTAGCAGAGCATCTTAATAGCTGGGCAGTACAACTTCAGCAGAACGATAAAGATAACCAAACACTTGGGCTATTAAATAATGACATAGCAACATACTGTAATGAGGTAAAAGCAAATACGGCTAGAAGAGCAGTATTACAAGAGCAGCATGAAGTATTGCGTAACAAAGTGATGTTTCATCAGGAAAGTTATGATGCCAAACAACAACAATGGCAGCAATTAGCGGTAAATAACGAAGATGAGCTGACGCATAAACAAAGTGCGATTACTCAACAATGGCCTGCTTATCACAACGCTAAATCGCTACAGCAGAACTATTTGCAACTGGTAGAAGAACAGGCAAATAGTTCATCTGCATCTGAAACAATAAAAGTAAAAATAACGTCATTAAATCAATCCAGAACAAAGATTGTAGAAAAATTTCGACAACAGAAACAACAGCTAAACGACTTAAATGCATTAATTACACAAGAAGAACAATTAGCGGGCTTTCGCCAGAATCTGCAACGTGGAGAGGAATGTCCACTTTGCGGGGCGACCGACCACCCTAAGTTAGAAGGTGGTGTTGTGGATATTCCAAATACTGTTCGACGGCGAAATGAGGCTGAAGAACAATGTAAGCAAATTGAAGAAGAAGGTAAGCGAATTCGTGCCGAATTGGATGCCTGCACCCGATATCAAGAGGAACTGCAGACTAAGGAAAATTCCCTTAGTCAGAAGCTTCTGGGTGTCAGTGAAGCATGGCGAGAAGCAACACTTACTCTACCGTTCGACCTTGAAATTACAGATACCGCAGCGTTAGCAACCGTGGAAGTAAAATTAACAGAACAGTCGCAGGATATAGAGCGGCAGCTTAAAGTTCTGCGAGAATCTATAAAGGATCGTCAATCCGCCAAGGATGAGTTGGACCGTGCCCACCGTGAACTAGAAAAAATAGATAGCGAAATCAAGGTGCTTAGGCAAAAGGAACAAAACACAGAATTTGCCTTAGAAAAAGCCAAAGTGCAACGCTCCCAGTTATTACAGAGTATAGAAGCCAATAAAAATACAGTACTTTCTCAAATCCGCGAAGTTGGATTCGAAATAGAAGACAAAAATTTAGCCTCTTGGCTGGAGGGTAAACGTAGTGAGGCAGTCAAGTTCAAAGAACAAACTGAATATGCGCAGAAGTTACAACAGGATATCTCAGTTAATCAAGCGGAACAGCGAACGATGCTACAACACGTTCAACTGCTTACCGAGCAACACCAACAAACTAAACAAAGTTTAGACATGCTTAATCAACAAATTGATAACTTAACCCAGCAACGGGTGGCACTATTTGGAGAAGCGTCGGTAGCGGCATCGAGACAACATTTAAATGAACGATTCGCCAGCGCCGAAAATAGCTGGGAGCAGCAATACCAATCACATAAGCAGATAGAGAAAGCGCATGCTGATTTAGCCTCGACCCTTAATGCATTGCAAAGTCAGTATACTGAATACGAGAAAAAAGCGAATGGTCACCAACAAGATTGGCAAACACTTTTTGAAGAAAGTCCTTTCACTTTAGAGTCTGAATTTGAGCACGCTTTAATTTCTGAAGAAGAGCGAAATAGACTTACTACCTTAAAAAAAGCGTTAGAAGTCGAGTTACAAAAAGCCACCACTTTACTTGATGAAGCTTGTGAACAATTAGCTTCGTTACAAAAAATTGACACCGCCAAACTATGGGAGCAAACACCGAAAGAGCAGGTCTTAGAAACATTACAAAAAATACAACAGGAAAAAGAAGTCTTGCTTAGCCAAAAAGGGCAAATAGCGCAGCAGCTGCAGAATGATAGCAAGGAAGGTGAGCGCCTCAGGGAGTTAAGTCAACAAATTGCTGTTCAGCAAATCAAGTATGATGACTTAACGTACTTACATTCTTTAATCGGTTCCGCTAACGGTGATAAGTTTAGAAAGTTTGCCCAGGGACTGACACTTGATAACTTAGTGTATTTAGCAAATAAACAATTGGATCGTCTGCATGGTCGCTACCTGCTTAAACGTCGTGATGAAGAAGGCTTGGCCTTAAGTGTTTTAGATACATGGCAAGGCGACGTGGAGCGGGACACCAAAACCTTATCTGGCGGTGAAAGCTTTTTAGTGAGTTTAGCTTTAGCACTTGCTTTGTCTGATCTGGTAAGTCACAAAACCAGCATAGACTCGTTGTTCCTTGACGAAGGTTTTGGCACGTTGGATGCAGAGACCCTAGATATCGCCCTTGATGCACTGGATAACTTGAACGCTTCTGGCAAAATGATTGGTGTAATCAGCCACATTGAAGCCATGAAGGAGCGTATCACTACGCAAATAAAAGTATCTAAAAGTAGTGGGGTAGGGGTGAGCAGGCTGGATACTGAATTTAGGGTGTAACGAGCGGGGAGTGGCACACACAAATGGCCACCTAACATTTGGTGTTATGCTTCAAGCACAGCAAGATTAGCCGACAAAATGAGCTAAAAGAATAAAGGCAGACTCAGCACAAAATTTCGGTATGAAATAGCGCAGTTCGTTGTTGCTCAAGAATTTACCCGAAAAAGAAGGATTAGAAGCAATAAATTGGGTTAACACATTCATTTGTAGTAGCTCATATCTGATCTGACATTTCTATATTCAGGTTGAGACATTATCTGATAGGCAGGTATAGACAAGGAGCGGTCGTAACAGGTGCATCTACGCAGAGTCGTCATCGTGACGGAGGTCACGACCTCCTTAACTGTTATCGTAAGTTCTAAAAGAGAATTACTAGGAACATGCAATGCTAGAGCTCACCGCTATCGCGGAGAGGGTTATGATGTTTCAAGATACGATCTAATGACGGAGGTTGCAGCGTTCGCCGATGTATGGACTCCCTCCCCATGGGGGAGTAACGTAATAAGTGCCTAAACTTTTACTAAGAGTCCATACATTA
>NZ_JAPFRE010000019.1 GCF_026183735.1 Alteromonas sp. ASW11-130
ACAGGGCATTCATGGCGTTTAACCTTCACTTTTTTTTGGCGAAAGATCTGATCACCAAACGTCATGAATGTTCCCTTCTTTTTTATCTCACTGATTTACCGTAATTATTTGTGGGGATACCTCAGACCCTGACCCCTTTATTCCGCAAAAGGCGAGAGATAGATCGACTCAAACCACGCAGCGAGCCATGGGGAGTCTTTTAAATAAATCAAACAAAAAGTTGCGACTATATGGGCAACAATGACAAGCATATACGGGGGCCAATACCGACTAGCCTTGCGTCTATCAAAAAACATCAAGCCAATAAGTAGACTGATAATAAAGACATGGCTGATAAGAAATTGCACCTCAAAATCAAACCATTCCGCCAGGTGCAAGTCAAACCATGCCATTAAGGCAAAAGTGGCGCGATCTGTCGCGGGCGATAACACCCAGAACACTGTACTTATCATCCATCGACTATGCCGTTCTATTGTGGCTCGTTCAACCACGGCCATCGCAATAGCAAACACAAAGCCTGCAATATAAATAAAGTCAGTCAAACTGAGCGAATACCGATAAGCATAAATAATGTCATAGGCAGGATCTAAATCTTTAATATGACCACGCACAACAGCTAATGCCGATGCCGCAACGAATCCAGCTATTAGTAAACCCAGCAGGCCAAACGTACGGTGTGTTTTTCGGTTACCCTTCGCGATAAGGTAAGGCTGGATGATTAGAATTAAATACCATAGTGTCGCGCTCAGCGCATGAAAGTGCCAGCCGAGCGGTGCAGAACTAAAGTCGGACCAATAAGAGTTGTAAAATCCAATCAGCGTTATTGCAAATGGAACCATTAACCATAGGTGTATATTATGGTATTCATTTAGCCTGTTCGGCTTTTTTGTAGAGTCTTTCATGGGCTGACCTTTCTGAGTAAGGAAAATCTTATCTGTTTAAAAATCCCTTAACCTCTGCCCCCGTCATTCCAAAGACGTATTTAAGGAATTAGTATGGACTCATCCCCCAGATGCTGGCCCTTTTATTCCACAAATAATTAATGCAAAGATGCACAGCTGCCAGTCTGTAGGGCGTTCACAAGCAAATTGGCTAGGATCATATGGACAGTATTAGCCACACGAACCCCCTTTAGCCCCAAACTTACCTAAGCAGCTTAATGAGTATATCCAAATTTAGTATAACTACACTGATTGAACCAATAATACGTTAAACGGGGACGTTTTATCAGGAACCTCAGTTGTACAGCAGCCTCCGAGACACTGTGACTGTAAAAGCTGATTAGACTTTTTGACTCTCATGAAGGCGCGCCATCATTAATTTAGGAATGGAGTGAGATTACTTTTATAAAATTTGCTTTAGAAAAGTACTCTGACCCTTTATTCTCTTTATTCTCTGTTGTTTTTTTCGTTATCATTCAATCGACTAATTCTTGAATTGTCAGAATTGTTGTTCTACTTTCAATGTATTGCCGTAAACCAATAACGTTATTCATAAATGTGTTAGTTGAATAGGAGAAATAGTGGTGAGGGATATATCGCACAACTCAGTAACAGCTACATTCAATCGTATCGTTAAATTGAGATTATTAGTATGTTGTATGATGACAACACTACCTTTAATTGGCTGCGGTGGTGGCAGTTCTGATTCTCCAACTCCAGCTCCTACGCCCTCTCCCACGCCGACAACGCCTTCCTCAGATACCATATCCTCTTTTTTTTCAGATGTTTCTGACACGTTACCCAGTGGATTGGATCGTCGTTGTATGGACGGTGAAGCTGTAGACATTGATAACGATGGCGATCTGGACTTAGTTTTGGCCATCGAGTTTGGAACAAATATTATTTTGATTAATGACGGAAGTGCCCAGTTTAGCTTCAAAGAGGGGGTACCTGTTACCCGGCGAGACAGTGAAGATATCGCAGCTGCTGATTTTGATGGTGATGGGGATATTGATATTTTCTTTGCAACAGAAGACGATGTTGATGATGAACTGTGGATCAACAACGGCAATGGCGCATTTAGTCTCTCACAAAATCAGCTGCCTTCAGGTGTAATATCAAATTCTGCTCTTGCTTTAGATGTTAATAATGACGGAACGATGGACCTCGTTCTTGGTAACGCTGGCAATAATTTTGTTTGGTTAAACGACGGCAAGGCCTTTTTTACATCATCAAGCATAAATGCAGGCGGCGGAGTCACTCAGGATATCAAAGCAGGTGACATCGACGGGGATGGCGATCAGGATTTAATTGTAGGTAATGAAAAGTTCAACCAACTGTTAATTAACAACGGCGATGGCACGTTTAGTGATGAGTCAGATGCCCGCCTGCCGCTCATAAATTCAGAAACACGTGATATTGAGTTAGGAGATATCGACAATGACGGCGATCTAGATATGTACGTTTCCAACGTATCCTTTTTCCAAGATAATAGCTCCAAAAATTACTTACTACTAAATGATGGCGCAGGCGTTTTTACCGAAGTCGAGACCCCTCCTTTACATGGGAATAACGTAGATTCAAGTTTTGTAGACCTTAATCGAGACGGTTTACTTGATATTATCACTGTAACCGCGGGTCTCAACGACGAAATTGGGAATAGTATGACATTGGAAAATCTAGGCGATACAAAATTTGAAAACAGTGGGTTTGACGCCATAGGAAATGGTTTCGATATCGTTGTTGCTGATTTTAACGGAGACGAAAAAGTAGATATGTATTTCTGCAATCGTATTGGTTCAGCGAATAGCAATAACAATGGTGGAGGTGAAGATCAGCTTTTCATTGGTAAATAGCGTTTTTGACTTACAAATTTCTATTCATTGATTTCAGCTGAAAAAGCTGCGGTATTGATTCATACATATTTATCATAGTACCGTTTTAATATTGGGCATACTTCACGGTCATAAGCTACATCAAGGTGCTTTGCCAGTGCATATTCCACCATATAAAGATACGCTTCACAGGATATACTACTATCAGGACTATGCCCTACATGGGGCGCACTCGACAACATAACGAGCTTATTTTAGGAAACCAGCCTCACAGCAAAATTTCGAACATATTCAATAGCGACTTTTATATCTTTTTCACCCGCTCTTAAATAAGCGGCCATATTGATTTAAAACGAGGACGTTTCATCAACGAACTAAGTTCTACCGCAGTCTTCGCGACATTGTGCCTGTAAAGGCTGGTTAGATTTCTTGACTCTCATGAGGGCGCGCCATCATTAAATTAGAATTGGAGTGAGAGTACTTTTATAAAATTTCCTTAACAAAGGTACTCTGATCTCTTTATTCCACTACCTTGGACTCAGAGCTATCGCATGCCGTATACGGTTTACCATGCGGCAGAAGAAAACCGCACTCAAATGGTACAGCTCACTAGTAGACGGGCCAGGTCCGGTGGCACATGAATGCAAATTCGTGGGGATCCCTCAGACTCTGCCTTCTTTATTCCACACACAAAATCAGGACATTTGTTCTTTGCGCGCAAAAATCGGCTCAAGATCGCTCATATCGAGAGGTTTCACCAAATAATGATCAAAGCCTGCTTCCATGCCCATTTGTTTGTCTTTGGCCTGTCCCCAACCTGTCTGCGCAACAAATAGGGTATCTTTGAACACCGGGTTAGCACGAAGTGTGCGGCAAACTTCATAGCCGCTAATATCGGGTAGCCCAATGTCCAGCACTACAATGTTCGGCTGAAAACATTTAGCCTTTGCTAGCGCCTCCTCACCCGTGAATGCACTTTGGGTTTGATGGCCCAGCAATTCGGCAATCATGCACATGGAGTGAGCAGAAGGTTCATTGTCGTCTACCACGAGAACTTTGAGGCGTTTGAGAGGTGCAGCAGGCGCCTTTCTTTGCTTCTCTAGGTTCGGGCTCTGCTTTTGGTGAAGTCGGGGTAGCGTGACAACAAACTCGCTCCCTTTGCCTCGCCCTGGGCTTTTTGCAAAAACACTTCCCTGGTGCAGTTCGACTAATTTTTTTACTAGCGTGAGACCAATACCTAAACCCCCTCGCGAGTAGGTTGCCACGGAATCTGCTTGTACAAACATGTCAAAGATGGAGGTTAACTCGTTTTCGTCCAATCCCAATCCAGCATCCTGGATGCTGATGGTTACTTCATCCGCATCGGCTTTGACAATTATATCAATTCTGCCTCCTGACTCACTGTACTTGGCCGCATTATTTAACAGATTTAAAAACACTTGGGGTAGTCTGGTTGTGTCAGCATTTACCATAAGGGTGTCGTGCGGCATATCTAGGTTCAAACGATGTCGCTGCTGATCGATAAAAGGTTTGGCACTTTCTATTGCGGAATCGAGTAACACCTTTAAAGGCACTGCTTGCTGTTGAAGGTTCACTTTACCACGCGTTATTCGGGAGACGTCCATCAGATCATCAATGAGGCGTGTCATCTGACCTAACTGCGTAGCCATCATCTTGCGCACCTTGAGTAAAATTTGCGGATTATCTTCGGTGTGCTTTAGTAGTTCGATACAATTCCCGATAGGAGCAAGGGGATTGCGCAGTTCGTGCGCAAGAATTGCCAGAAACTCGTCCTTACGTTTGTCTGCCAGCCGCAAAGCTTCTTCGGCTTTACGGGCTGCAGCGAGTGTTGACGCCAATCGATTACGGGCTTTTTCGAGTGACTGTGCTAGAAGGTTGGCCGACATTTCTTTTTCGCGCGCCAACCTGGTCTGTGCGATTAGGGCTGTGGATTGACTTTCGGCCCTTAACGCATGAGCCAATAAAGGACAGAGCTGAAACAGTTCGTCACTGTTGTCGATAACGCATTGCTCGCTCACGAACACAATGATGATGTCGTTCAGGTCACTGATACCAAGTACCTGGACTGGCAGGGGAGAATCAGAGAACTGCAGGTGTGCTGTGGCGCGACTATTGTGGATACAATTCTCAAGAAAATGTTGCCATGCTTTGCCGTCTTTCAGATTTTGGGAAAAGCCGGGTGCCGGCAGAAAAAGCCCTACCTGATCATCGCGAAAAAAAATTATCAGGTCATCGGCTTGATAGAACTTCGCAAGTTGGCGCGCTGCATTCTGCCTTTCCGACGGTATCGCCAGCGCGGCAATCAGCTGAAGTTTGCGGTGGGGTTGCATAGATTTCATTCCGGAAAAATGCCGATCACGGCAGTACAATTGTGAAAGCCGCCAAACTGCCCCTCTGCCCGCGCTATTTGACCATAAGTATTGCAACCTACATAGGTAGCCGGGGATAGTAAATCGTCCAGTTTACCCAGTTCCAAACCAAAATCTTGGCCCGTGCGCAGCCGGGTCGCTACACAGTCAAAGAAAATGGCGGTTTTAGGCCGGTGATCTTCTAGTTGTGCTAATGCAGTTTTTGTGGCTTGAGCAGCTGCTTCCGCAGAGCACACGCAGGAGGTGCGCATGATGTAAATAATACTGCCGCTGGGTATTTCTGCGGCACAGAAAACCTCTCCCTTCGTATTTGTAGTTAAAGGCACCCGCAGACGGTACGCCCCTTGGTCTTCAATGCCAATTACGTTTGACAAAAAGAACGCCGTGGGTTTTTCAAGGTCAAGAATTTGTCCAGTGGCCTCTGCGTGAGCTTGGAACGCCTCGATGGCTGGCACAGCGTTCACGCTGATCAGCCGCTTTCCGTCCACTTCTGTAACCCGCATAGCTGCGCTCGCAGGTTCCCAACCGTGTTGCACGCCGATGCCAATCGGTTTGTTCGATAATATTTCAAGCGCTACGGCTGCATCTGTTATGGCGTCCTCACCGTAAAAGATATGCGTGCGTTTAAATTGGGCATCATCACCAGCCCCTCCACCGAATAGCTGGTACATTCCTGAGGTGGATAATGTGATCTCTTCAATGAGCGAATCGGCAAAACCGGCCAAGGCATCAGTTAACACCATAGCTGTGCGATAGGCATAGGTCTGATCATCGAGACCGTTGAAGCTATCAGTAATACTTTGCGCCGCCTGCTTGCGGTCCGAGCTTAAATTACGTGCAACGCCCACTGAAAAGACCATATCCGATGACTTGAAAGCCAAAGCACAGGCTGACCCTTCTTGAGGAGTAGCGGAAGAAAATTCGCCGGCAGAGGAGCAACCGAGCATGTGCGCAGGGTTGCATTGAGCGGCAATATTTCGAAGCAAAAGCTTAAAGTCATACAAAGGAGACGCGAAAACGATTAGCGCGTCTGGATTGCCGCTGATTTTCGCTTTGATTTCACAGCCCAGCTTTTTCCCCGCAAGAGTACTGTCTGTCTCATTCGTGTGAACTACGGCAACTTCGGTCATAACGATCCTTAGATGTACAATGGTACAGTCCGGTTAAATAAACATAGGTACAGGAGTGCGTTTGTGAATAATTTTTTTATGCGCTCACTTTTCGATTTCAAACCTCATGGCCACATTATCGTAAAGCAACCACTTACACAATAAAGTGATGCCTGCCACTGCTATCCGCCATAGCGACAGGTTGGTGCTCACGGGCACTGCCCAGTGTTTTGGGTAATTCCACTAAACAGAAACCTATCATTCGAGTGGCCGATCTTCGCCGCGGAGGTGTATTGCTAAACAAAGCACCGGGTGAGGACATGATTACAATGCCTTTTTTTACTTCATTACATCTCCCTCTTCAGCCGATGTAACTTAGTTTAGTTTTCTGACGATTTCTTTACTACAAAAAGGCGAGCTTTTCAGCTCGCCTTATAAACATAACTTCAAGTTTCCAACTTCAATTGCAGTTTCCAACTAGATTGGATCGGTTTCCAACTTCAATTGTCTTGATCAATAAGTGTGATTAAGCATTTAAAAAATAGACATTTAAAAATTTAAGTTGCTGATTTTTATATATTTTTCAAACTACTATTCAAAGCAAAATAGTATTTAAATTTTAGACATTTTAACTACCTGAAAAATAAGCAAATTATTTCTTGGCTTTTCTAGGCCAATAAATAGCTTGAACCCGTTCAGGAAGCAGCTGATACAACAATTCTTGTTCATGCTTATACAGCCAATAGTAGCTCGGTCTGACTTTTTTTCTAATATCATTGCGAGTAGAGTCTGGGTGTTCATCTATAAAATCTGAGATTCGTTTCGTATGAAACCTTTGCTTTTCAATATACCAGATTCGCTTTCTTAGCTCTGGAAGCCAAACATGTTTAGTTAAAACTTTCTCAACTGCTCCTACTGACACATTGAACTCATCGGCAATATCCTGTGTTTTAACACCAACAACTAACTTACGCCAAATAGCTCTCTCAACAAGTTCAGTGACTTTTGACGGCCTTAAATCAATGTTTAAGTTATTCTGCTGAGCTTTTATCTTCATGGTGCTTACTGTTGTTCCTAGAAAATGGGCCGTACTTCTTAAACTATTTCCTTCTGAAATCATTTTTAGCCCTTCGTGCCAATTAACACTTTTTAGAGTCTGTTGTTGGTCAGTAACAGGAGATTTTTCTTTGCTTTCTTCGATATTTGCACTTTGCTTAAAATCACCCCAAGAATCAAAAAGCGCAGATATAAAAACAAAATGTTTAATTGGTTGGTGGTTGCAAGTTGCTCTGTAGAACATACTTTCAGACAGTTTTCCATTTAAAGCTGCATCAAAGACAAGAGGGTATGGATAGTCAAGTTCAGACATACCATCCAAGTGTTTTATTAAATATTCCTTCAGTTGCTTTTGCTTTATTCTCCCTGACTGAGTTAATAATTCCATCTCACCGAGTCTTTTATAATAAGCTTGGTAAGTATCACCTTTGTGCCACTTTACATCATTATCAAATATCTCGCTTTGTATTAACTTGCTAAGTCTTATTTCAAACAAGGAGGATGGATGAATGCATCCAGATAAAGGCGGCAATTGTGGTGTTTTAGTATTACGTTTAACACTTAGTAAATGTATACCGTGTGATTCACATGCGGTAACACCCACAAGCTGATGACTTCTGTGCCAGTATGAAGTCCCAAACTGTTGAGCATCCTCTTCGGCACAAAGTGGACAATATTTTAGTAGTTGACCGGGAGTAATTCTGTTTGCAACAGCGCCAATTCGACTCTGCAAACTTGAGGTATCGCCTCTCTTAAGTCGCTCACAAATCTCCTCATACATGATTTGATCCATGAATGGTTGAAAGTAATGGGCGTTAGTGAAACAAAAAATAAGTTGATCCAAAGTCACCCCAGATAGTTCGGATAACTTTTGTAAATACGGGGGAAATTCGTTAGCTGGGCGATTATCCCTGATGCCTAATTTTCTTAATGTATCTCTTTTAAAGTCAGCATGGGCTGCAAAAAAATGGAAGCGACAAACCCAGCTATAAACAGTCTCATCTGGGAATGGAGAAGGAAATAGCTGGTTCATCATTTAAGGTAACGCCTGTTAAGTTGTTAGTTCATCAGGAAAAAGCCAATAACCTAGCAATATCCAGTGTATCGGAGATCTAATTTTGTAGGGGTTGTTGATCCCCCTATACAAGTTTCCTATTACCTTGGGATTGCCTTTGTTTGAAGCCCTCGCATAATCGGTATACAAATAGGCCAGCAATTCTCTTGGCAGTTCATTTTCTAACTTAAACGTTAACTCATCGATATGTTGCTTAAATTGATAATTAGCAATGTTATTCATACCTAGAGCAGTCGTTATTCGATTCTTTATTTCAATAAAAGGTAACGAATTTTTCATCAATTTTTCTTGAATGGAATATAAAAAGTTCTGCCATTTACCTAGCTCTGGTGTTTCCGCCTCTAGCAAGTTACACCACTTTTTCACTTGGTGCGGTAACACCCCTGTTTTTAAATCTACAACTGGATACTTTGCCTTTTCTAACATTGTGTTGTGCTTGTAACACTTATACACGCTTGGGATTTGATGCTGTGTATGCCAATAGCTAGTACCAAAACTATCTATATTCTCCTTTCTACATGTAGGACAACTATGCCAACTTCGGTCAAACTGAAATAACGTTTTTTCTCCGTTACTGTGGTGTAAATCAAGAAAACTATTCTTAAGTAGCTTTTTATGATCAAGCTCGTGAGCGACAGATATTTGCCATAAAGGAAATAAAGTGTGCTCTCGTAACAGGCTATCGGTTTGACCAAACCACTGTAAAAAACTTTTAACCGAAGGATGGATAACTTCATAAGCTTTAAATGTTTCAGAATCGATCTGATTACTAGTTAGGTAATGCTTAAATTCAGGGTAAGCACGAAATTGTGAACTCCTTACAAACCATGAAATATAGTGCTCATTTGGGAAGATATTTAACGAGGCCAAACTCATATTGGCACCCTCAAATATCCATCCTCTTCGATTAAATCAGTTGCTTCTAACTCAGCTTTCTTGAATAGCTTATCCAGAACTTTTTCTTCTGCCTTTGTAGGTTTATATTCAGGCAAGTACTTTTCTACGTGTTCATAAAGAGATTTTGCTTCAGCCTTACTTAAATTTGAGTTGTCACCAATTTTTATAAGTTTTTTAACCAGCTTTTGTACTTCTTTATCAATATATTGACCAGCACTCATCAAATCATCGAATGCGGCAACATTCCCGTGCCTTAGCGCTATTATCCCTGTTTTCATAATTGAAAAGCGTTTTTCAAACACGGTATCTAAAAGATCCAGAGAAAATTTAGCTTCACCACTTCTCCATCCCAATACATTAGCTTGTTCAATTAGGAAAAATAAGCAGTGTGGTATCCCTCTCGTCAATTCATAAATTTTCTTTTTATATCGTACTGTTAACTTCTCAAACTCAGGCAAAAGTTGATAACTCCATGCATATTCCACTAATGTATTCCAGTCAGTATCGTCTATTGGATAATTTTTCCAATCGTATGGAATACCTAAACGTCTAGCATTTGAAAACTCGCTGTCAGTAAGTTTATTTGCTTTTGAAGTACCAATTTTCAATGTAGGAACCTTGGCTTCGTTAGTCAGCTTGTCGAAAAACTTAAAAATTAGGTTTTTTTCATTTGCAACAGCGGTACATATATTTTGCATTTCATCAAAAATGATCATCCCAACCAAAAGCGTTGTGCAAACTGTTACCAAACCTTTAATACATGTGCTTCTAGTTTTGTCACGATACATTAAGTGATAGCTATCTTCCCCTTTCAACCCCAAAATTCCATCAATTTGCTCAAACAAATCCAGACAAATATCTTTGGTATTAGAATCACCGGGAATATTAACCTTAAGATATACAATCTGAACCCTTTCTTCATTCATTGAACCATCAGCAGGATGAATAAGGACTTGATCGATTAAACCTAAAACTGAATCAACTAGAGTCGTTTTACCTAAGCCTGAATAACCAGTGAATTTGAGAGATGGTGCGGTAGTGCGAGTCCTGTTATAAGTGGCTGTCGCAATTTTTTGTTGCCACTTTATAACATCATCATTTAAAGGGTTTCTGTTTTTATAACCAACCTTAATGGTTCCCAGTAAATCACAGTACACGTCATAATATATGGAAGTTGTACAAACGGAATCCATGATATTTGATGCCATCCCTTCTAGTGTCTCTGTACTAAATTTAGATAAATCTTCAGGTGCATAAGCTTCGTCTTGGACTCTTTCCCAAAAATCATCAGGATTAAGCCTTAACGGCAAACACTCAATAAATGGATTACCCTTATAGTCTGGATTATCCGAAGGTGTATATTTTGCAATTTTGTATGTCATATATTTATCCTCTTCTCCGTTTACTCATTTTTCTCTTTGTGGCAAATAGAGTTGCCGTCTCTTTAGTTAGGCTATTTTTGTTCTGAACTTGCTTCGAAGAAGATTTGTCGTCTATATCTTTCTCCTCGTGATAGTTTTGGTTAGTGGTTTTGTTTAATTGGATTTGAGATTCTGCAATTTCTCTATCTATTGCCTGTTCACGATTAAATGACAAGTCTTGGCTATTTGCCGAGTTAACAGTAATCTGGTCTTGCTCTTTTCTTGCGTCAACGACTTTGGCCTTTGCGTATCCCGCCGTTTTACTTTGCTCCTCATGGTACTGTTCCATTTGCACTTCATCTTCGTTCGCTTCTTCGATCTTTTTGTCTTGAATACACTCAGCACTCCACCATTTAAAACTGGCGTCATCTGCGTGTAAAACGGCTTCCTGAAAACCAAAGTCAGTAACAATCCATATTCGACTCATTGAATAGCGCATGAATTTACAGTCGTATGTCTTACCGACTTCCTTCTCATAAACGAAATTATTCAAAGCCCAGTCACAGGTGTAGTGCAAGCCCTGAGATGTTCTGCGCTTTTTAAAGGTTCTAATATATCGGCCCTGAAGGAATAAACCGTCTCGCTTGACAGTTACTTGAGCACTTTCAAGCAATTGCATGAACAGTTCATCTTCATCCACTGATTGTAAATCACCAGCCCTATGAACTAAGCCCCAAAGCCATTTTTGGTTAGGAATATTCTTTACGCCATCTTCTTTCATCTCTTTACTTAGAGGTAACGTTTTTAGCGGGTAAAATTTATTAAAGCGCGTTATAAAATCTATTAGTATTTGATATAGTTCTCTTATGTTAAGAACAGCGTTGCGTCTGACTCTTCTCGCTAGGTAATTCCTAACGTACTTTTTACTAATAGCACCCGGAATTCGCCCAAATAAAAACTCTTCCAAGGTTTTATGCCTGCGCTCTACTAGCCCTTTTTCCTGTGAATTTCCCTCTTTGTTGAATAGCACTTCGATATTTGCATCTGCGCTAAAAGCATCTGTTAAAGCTGAAGCAAACTCGGCATTATCTACATGGATCCTTGCAGGCTTGCTTTCAGGTAACCAAGGTTCATTTAGCTCTACCCCAATTTCTTTGCAGAACTTTTCTTTGTTTCTACAAGATATGAAAATTATTTCTCTTGCTGTGTGAGCTGATGGCTTAGCAAACGTCAGCAATAAACCTACCCATGCGCGTGAGAACATATCTATTACAGAGTAACAAGTTGGTCTGCCTAACCTTCTATTTCTGTCAAACTCATCAACAAGCTCTATAGCTAAAGGAGTTTCGTCAACCTGATAATCACTCCCCGGCGCATCGCCAAATATTTCGTGAATTTCACCACTAAGTCCTTTAATATTTTTGTTATATTCATCAAAAAGACCTTGTGCTTTCAGCACTCGGTGACGATTAGCACTTGTTAAACTATATGCATATTGCAAGAACTGATGTTTACTTAAAAATAGCTCACCTTTTCTTTTCTCATATTTCAAAAACTCCCCCGTAAATTGATCATAAACTGGGTCACATTGATGCTTGTTTTTGTATTCAATCCAACAATCAGTAATTGGAATGGGAAAGTCACACTCGTGAAATTCTCGGACAATAGACTTGATGTGTTTATTGTCTAGTTCATCTCTCATCCTACCGTTACAGACATTGCCCTCTTGACGCTTAGGCCCTGTTTTATTCGAGTAATTTTTATCCTTACCTTTTCCTGTTCCCGGTTTTCTAAGAAAACAGTTTTTATTGCTTCTGCACTTTAAATAACGATAGAGCCACTGATATACCTGATATCTAGTCGTTTTTTTTAACCCATTTTCTTTCGCAAATTCGAGACAATTTTTGACCAAACCTTTTCCATAACTCCCCTTGCGTAAAAACAGGCTTAAATTTTCAACAAGTGGTTTGATCACCTCAAATTTTATATCTCTCTGAGCACGCGCTTCATCATCAAGGGACTCCTCAACCTTTTTCCAATACTCTGTTTTTTCAAAAGCTCCCTTTTTAACCTTCCCTTCAATTAGCTCTTCTAACAGCAATCTATAGGACATTGCTTTTGGCTTAGTTTTTTCACCTAGGCTAATGACAAATACTTCATCTTCCTTGGGATCAATTAAGATAACGATAGAAGCTTCCTTTAATTCAGAATCTTGCTCAGGCACAATCAGGTCTTTAATCATTATATTTTGAGTAAGTTCAGTCATGAGCAACCACCTTAATGCCAAAGTCAGACACCAAGCTCTCAAACCTAAGCGGGATATTTAAATTTGCTTTAATCAATTTGTGCCAAAGACAATGATTGAATAACGAAACACTTTGTTGGTATTCAATCCCCATAGATTCTGAGGTTGCGGTGAGCAAAAAACTTAATCGTCTTTCACTAGTATTTCTTAGACAAAGTGAAAATGATTTCAGCCAGCGTTTTCGAATTAGCTCTAGTTCAAATGAAATTTTTAAACTCTTAGCAAGCTTTACCAAATTTCTTGCAAAGATAGATTTTTTGTAAGTTGAGCTATAAATTAAATGATATTTGATCCCTTGCGATTCCCAAAAAGCCCTCTGGATCTTTTCTTTATTTTCTAGATTCTTTTTTTGTCGGTCTGTTAATGATTTAATTTTCTCATCATCTTTAATCGAGTAAACAACTTCATTTCCATCGAATTTTCCACAGTAAAAATCGGTTGTCATAACGGCATCTACGTTTGTGCCGGGATATTTGGGATGCCTGATCTTCAACCTCTTAGCAATCGCAATGGATCTTTCAATAGGCAGAAGCGGATATTGCTCTTTCGACCATAAGATTCGGTCATCGAACATTAAAATATAAGCATACAATCTCTCATTGTTTGAGAGAACACGTTTGTCTTGGCCATTATTTTCATAGTCAGGGACTCGGCCTTTACTCCCTTCCGACTTGATATCTCTGGGATCAATAAAGGGGATGTACTTTGAACCTTTTGCGTTAGCCCCTTCCCATTGTTCAATTCTTCTATTGCGTTTTGCAACAGTAATGTTTTTGGTAGATTTTCCTCTTGCCATATTAATTAACCATATAAATGAAAACTGTGTAAAGTTTTCGCCCTTGACACCTCTCACCCCCGTAGTGAGTTAATGCAAGATCAATTCTTGATCATTTTAAACGACTTGTCAAATTCTCACTGCAAAAGTGAGTTTAAGGTGATAACATATAGATATTAATCAAAGGTGCGTGTCGATGACTGAAGAAAAATCAATAATAAAAGTTAGGACGGGTTGGACTTTTAGTAAGTCAATAGAGAGTAGTGACAAAGGTGAATATCAAGTCATACAGCTTAGAGATGTTCAAGATCTCTCGCTTGCGGGATTAGACTGGGCGAATATTACTAGAACCAATATCGATTCAACTCGCACAATAAAAACATTGCAAGATAATGAGGTTTTACTTGTTGCCAAAGGACACACTAAAACCGCACTTCTGTTGAAAAACTTACCCGACAATGTTGTAGCTAATCAGCACTTTTTGATTGTCACAGTTAATGACACTTCAAAACTATTGCCTGAGTATTTAGAAGTATTTTTAAACAGTACGTCTGTTCAAAATTGGTTTACGGTCAATAGCAGCGGGAGCTATCAGAGTACGCTTACCAAAAAAAGACTTCTCGAACTCAAATTGCCAACTGAACTGCCAATTGAACACCAGCAGATGCTAGTTGATTTAGACACCAGTATTAAGAAAGAAAAGTATTTACAACAGTTACTGATAAAACAAAGAGAACAAGAGATGGATAAATTTTCAGAAGCTATCTGGAGTTCACTAAAATGAATAATGATGTAATCGAAAGCCTTGTATCTACCGTCATTCAGTCCTACAAGTATGTTGGGTTTACCAACGATACAATCCATGAGCGAGATCTTTATCTTACTCTTCTCACTTGTGTATTAGTAAAGTCTCCACACTTGGATAACTTAATAACAGAATTCAAACAGAAAAAGTCGAACCATGAGTTTTTGGCAACAGTTAGAAAGTATTCAACCAATGAGTTACTAACTCCTGCTCTAAGAGCTTTTTTAAATGAACTTGTAGAGTTAACCAATAACAGCGATGGAGCACTTGTATTTCACGAAGTTTTTCAATTAAGTGATAATTCAGACATCCAAAAGTTTTCTCGGCAGGATAGTGTCACGCTTTACACTAGAGTTCTTCAACGACTTCAAGCGATGAACTTACCAGATCATTTTGCAGCGGACTTCTCATATCAAGCACTGCCTTTTAGTTTCGCCGAGTTATATTCCAAGCTATTGCAACCACAACCCAAAAGCCGTGTTTATGATCCATATGCAGTAACTGGAGAATCTATAGTTGATTTTGCCCTGCAAAACCAGAGTGTATGTATAACTACAGAAAGCGTGAATCAATCTTCACGTTATATTAGGCATCAACTTCTTATAGCGGGAGTTCCAGAACTAAACACCATGAACTCGTTTGCTCTTGATCCCGCAACTAATATCAAAAAAGGTGAATTTGATTATGCTATTACGCTGCTTCAGCCAAGCATTTATTCCGAAATAGAAGATATTAGGGGCGATAACAGCAAAGCTCTAAAAGGAAACTATGAAGAAAACCGAATTCCTAAAGCTGTTTTGAAGTCTCGCTTTTGGGAGCACGCGTTAATTCATCACATGCTTTATTCGCTAAATGACTCTGGTAAGGCCGTTATTATTACTGGCAAAGGACCACTTAGCAGGCACTCTGACTTTCATTCAAGAAAACAATTAGTAGATAACAATCAAATTGATGCTGTTATTCAACTTCCACCTAAACTGCTTGATGCGCGAACAGTTCCTTTATTCGCTATTGTCCTTAATAAGAAAAGGTCTAAGAACGACAAAATTACCTTCATTGACGCTGGAAATTGCTATACCCTAGATGCAGGTATTAACACTCTGACATCCATTGACGACATCACCGAAGCCTATCGAAACCAGAGCAGTCAATCAATAAAACTTGAATTAGTGACACCAGATATAGTTATCAAAAATGGGTATTCTCTTAACGTTGATACCTATGTAGCTCATGACAAACGCCATTATGAAGATATTGATGAAGACGCTGTGCAGCAAGCGCTGTTGAAACAACAGCGGCAAACCGATCTGATCATCCGAAAACTAAACTCCGCCTTTGCAATTGGCTAAATCATTTTGCAAAGACGCAACTAGTTCAACAGCAAGTAACATAGATGAATAAACCATGTGAAGGTTCATTTTTTCACCTTCTTGATGTTGCCCAAAATCACCAAATGGATACAGGGCGTTAATTGCAACATAAGTTGATTGGGAAACAACTTTTGCAAGAGGGTTTGATCGTTCTGGTGTCGTAAGAACTTTTAACAAAGAAAGTCGTTTACCACCTTGCGGGAAACTGGTTTTAAAATCTTGCAGTCGTTCACTTTCTCCATGATGTCTCCATATATCAAAGTGTCCATCTGGAACTGTTTTTCCTCCAAACTCGGCATTCCAGATAATATCAAAACATTTATTGATAAGTCCTCTCATACCTTCCAAACATATACTAGGGTGATTCGGTAAATGTTCTAAGTTTGTTTGTAAATACCTCATCAAGTCAGTGTCTATGTTGAGTATATGTGCGAGTCTCCTAGATATAACATTATTAAAATTCTGTGAAAATGCAGCTTCATTGCCGAAAAGACGATCTATCGCCCCTTTTTCATTAGCTAGGCTTTCTAAATAACTCTGCAATAAACGACTCGGCTTAATCAATTTGCTACCACTAGCCCTTGCAAACCCTTTCTCAACAATGCTCGTTTTATCCGAATGACTAGCACCTTGAATTTCCGACTCTTCAACTAATAACCTAATATTGTCTTGTGTAGCTGGCGAACAATCATGCCAAAGGTCATCTATAAAGTTTTGATTTGATTCAAATGAACATGACACTGCATCTTGTACTAAAGCGTTAGTAATCTTTTTTCCATCATGTGCATGTAATAGATAATTCAATACTTCTAACAATACAACTGGAGTTCCATTGGTTGCATTATACAATTCAGTTAACGCCCCCTTCTCAAACTCAACCTGACAGTAATTGGTTAATATGTCAGCAATCTCATTTTCATCAAAGCAATCAACACGTATTGGTGTCGATAGGAATATATTCCAAAAATCACTCGTTTGTGCATCTGGATTTCTGATCAACTCCCTGAGCGTTTTTCTACTAGCTGTAATTAGTGTCAAAGATTTATTCTGTGCCAATTCACGTAATTGGTCCCACAAATTCCTTGTTAATTTGTCACTAGATAGAGCTTTATCAAAACCATCAAAAATCACTAGAATTTTTGTTTCATCATTTAATAACTCTAAAACCTCAGCTATGTCTTGCTGAAAAGTATCTTCCGAAGCTTTTAAATGCTCTGCATATTCGCAATACTTATCCTTAATTGCATCAGATAGGTTGGCAGCAAATTGACTCAAGAACTCTAAGTCGTTTTTCGGTGTACTATGACCAAGATCCCATAGGAGTACACACGAATACTCTGTGCTACCTTCTGATGAAACAATTTCCTTTAGTTTTTCCAAAACCACTGTTTTACCTGAGTATCTTGGACCAACAACTTGAATGTGATCTGGTACAGGTTTAGTAATTGCTGTTAATATTTCACCAAGAATATTTGAACGCCCAATTAGCTTAGATTCATTACCCGTAACTGGAAATTTTCTATTTATCATTTATAGTTCCCTCTTCATTAAGCGCATTTTTTAATACTACTTCGCTATCTTGATGATAACTGATCCACTTAGCCATCAACGGCACTTCAATTGCGTAATAACCAGAACCGTCTTCTCCAAAAAAATTAACTAGTTCTAATTCTCTTAAGTAAGCAATATCAGCTTCTAACTCATTGTCATTCACATCAACGCCGTTTTGCACTAAATATTCTTGCAGCATTCCAAACGTGCACAATGGTTTATTATCAAAATTGCTAGATAATATGCATAACAAAACTTGCCTTCTATAGCCCCCGCTAGTAGGCCCAAGGCGTGCGTAATCCCATAAACTAGCAAAGTGTTCGTCAGCTACAATTAGCTCATCTGCAATAAAGTTTACATCATTGGTTTTGATTGAATGTGCAGTATTCCTTACAGCATAATCAAAAATACGATTACACATTTTTTGAATAAGATAAGGTTGTCTCGCGGTTAAACTCATAATCAACTCTACCGCTTCACCAGAGTATGCTATGTATTCTTTAACTGGCTCTATGACAACCTTTTCAGCGCTAGCCTGATCCAGAGCGCTTACTATTAGGCTCGTGCCTAGACCATATAATGCTGACCAATACTCTTCGCGAAGTCTCTTCAATCTTCGTGAACCTGTTAAAATAGCCGAAAACCTTGAGTAATTTTGAATTAGATACCGAATATTTTCAGGAAGTTGAGGAGAAGTAACACCATTATCGATGCCTTCTTGAAGCTTATCGAACTCATCTAGCATTAAAACTATACCAAGTTGTTTCTCTTCTAATACAGATAGTAGAACTTCTAAATAGTCTCTGAAATCAATAAATGGGGCATCTTCGCCGATACCAGCTTTACATGACCTTGCAATTCCAAGTGCTGGCTTTCCTGCTAATATTATTTTTCCATCCGGTAAAGGAACATCAACGCCCGTTTTTGTAATAGCAGAAGCGATTGACCGCGCCATTTCACGAAAAACTTCTACCGTAGGAACACCGACTTTATCTGATGCACCTTCTGCTCCCTGTAGGCTTGAATATACAACTAACCAATTTGGTATAGTTTTACTTCCCTCTAAATGTTTTAAAATTGACGTTTTACCAGCTCTGCGGTTGCCCTCTAATAAAATAACGTTTCCATTGCTTTCAATTTGACGAACTACCTGCTGAATAAATGTTTCTCTACCGTAAAAGACTAATGCGCCATTCTCAGGCTCAAGAGGGCTACCAGTTACATATGGATTACTAGCAGTTTCAAATGACTTAAATTCCTCACTAAGTTGCGTCAATTTTATTGCAAGCTCAGAGCTGCCAGTTACCTGTTTCCCAGCAAGTGTTTCTGCTCGCCACATTACGGTAAAGCTAACCCTGTCAGCGTCTGAAGTTTTACATGACAGTGAAACTTCCATCGAAGTGTGTTCGGCTAAATAATAATTATCACCACCTCCAAAGCTAGGTGATGTTTCTACCACTACATTTTTCAAAGGAAGAAAGCCTTGGTTATCTAGTGAAATAGAAAACTCAACATCGGAACTCTTTTCTAACTCCTTAACTGATGACGACACCACAATGCTGACATTAGCGAATATCATGTCGATGCATCTATCTATCCGTCCTCGAATATAAGCAAAAATGCGGAGCAACCTTTCCTCTAAATTGTAATTCCCAGCAGTTACCTCACGTAGTTGAGCTACTTGTTCACTTACATCTTGAAATATATTTAATAGAACAGGACCCGGAGGAATTTTGTTGATGTCCTTTAATACACGCAATATGTTTAAGACACTTAAATACCAATCTTTTTGCTGTGAATTTAGTTCATCTATTACTCCGTCAATGCTTAACGCTTTTAAAGAGATCTCACTCAACAAGTTGGTAGACTTTTCAATACTTGTATCATTACCAACTATTTTCTTAGCTACCTCCGTCTCCATCACATCGACTAGGTGCTCCACTGCATTTTCGTCAGACTGCTGACTGTTTTCTTTTAAAAACGTAATTACATCTGTTCCATGCTGTTCATACTGTGCTACAGCACGCTTCTGCATTTCTAGTGGCGGTAGTAAGATGGGTAACGTTTTTATTACGTCGGTATTTATGTGTTGCTGAACAGCCCCTCTTTTCCTGCTATCTAGCCAATCCTGACAAAATGAGGTCGATAAATAATACAGTAGGTATTCTGGTGAAACTTTCGCTGAATTTATTCGTAAAACGTAAAAGTTATTACCCGCAAAAGCCCCTTCGCCAATATCATCAACTAGCGCTAGCTTTCCTATGGTGCCTGTTTTCGATATTAGAATGTTACCTTTATATAATTTATTGTCGTAATAAGCTCTAGCTAGCTCCTCCTGTACCCAAGTAGTGATCTTCTGTATTTTAAACTTTTCAATATCTCGAATACGGATATAACCATATGGATTTTCTATATCAGTTTGTTCCGTACTTTTAACTGATTTACCTGTATTTATTTGTGCAACTTTAGATAAGTTTTCAACTTTAACTTCATCTCCCATCAACTTTCTAAAGTCAGTCAACAAAAGAGTTAACGCGTCATCTTCCTTACGAACAGGATTTAAGTCCCAATTATTGGTTGCGATTTCTTCGACAGATACATCCCAAAACGCACGAGTCGCCCCCCCTGTTCCAACCGTTCCTTCTTTCACTCCCGGAGGCAGAGGAATAGATTCGGGCAATTCTTCACAAAACAAACGTTCCAATATTTGCTCTAGAAAAATCTTGGGAAGACCCAGAGACGATTTGTAGCTATTTCGGTGAAAATACGACGACAGATCTGCAAACCGAACTTTTCGAGTTCGCCTCTTACTGTTGCTTAGCAACAGTAAGGCTCCACGGATTCCTGAGTCTTCAATTAATGTCTTTGGTGGAATTCTGACTACAGCTTCTAGGTAGCCGTGTTCGACTAAATATTGTCTTAATTCTATTTGATATCTATTTTTACCGAACAGCAATCCTTCAGGTATGGCTATTATTGCTCTACCACCCGGCTTCAATGAAAATACAGCCTGCTGTATAAACATTCCAACAATATCATTGGTGATAACCGGGAACTGTTTTTCATAACATAAATGACGGTAATCTTCCCTCTTAATCCCTACAGGAGGCTGAGCTAAAACAACATCGTATTTGTGGTGCAGTTCTCCTCTATTCGAGTCATATAAACCACTTCTTCTACTTAAATGAAAATTAAACGTTCCTGACAAAAAGAATCGCACCATAGCAATGAGAATGGCGTCTTCTGACAAGTCATATCCGGTAAAAGAAGTATGCGACAAAAAGTCCGTGTCTGCGGCTTCAATTGCGTTGTGAGCAGCGGTTAGGAAGTTACCTTCACCAGCGCAAGGATCTAAGATGGTTTCTCCGCTTTTAGGGTCAGCGATAGCCACTATCAGTTGTGAAAGTAACTTACTTGAGGAGAATTGTGTTGTTTGAGGGGTTCTAGTTTCCTGTAATAATATCTCAAACAATTGTGAAATATCTTTTCTACGGTATAAACGAAGCCCTCCCCATTGGTTGAACCAATTAAGGGCCTCCATGACAACTCTTTTGTCTTTGAATAAATGGTTCTTTGACGAGAAATAGAGTTCACTTAACCCTTCAACTTTTACAGAGTGTCTAAGTAAACTTAGGCTTTCATCAACATGTTGATCGACTTCATGGAAGCTGATGTTTGAAGTAAATAATGCGTTCAACCTAGCGGGAAGCTTCAAACTTTCCCTTTCACCAGTGTATTCAGCAAAACTACTCACCTCATCACGCAACCATCTAAAAAGAAATAGAAGCACTAATAAATTGCGTACATCTTCTCTGCTAACACCAAAAGAATGAAGGCGTGCTAAGATGCTTTTAACTGAACCAATTAATTCTTTATTATCCAAAACTTATTACTCTTTCCGTTTTCCATTTTCCATTTTATAGATTGCACATCCAATGCCAATTTAAAGAACAGGCTACAACCCTTTAATTTCAATAGGTTAATAAAACCAATCACTATCAAGATATAACATTTAATACATATATGTAATTTTATTTATTTCTATAATCTTCAAAACTAACCACATTTGTTTCAGCACCATCACCTAAAACCAAAGTGCGGCAATAAGCCAAGAGCTTTTCCACCGGGATCACTTTCTCTTTACGCTTAGTTTCTTTATTTGTTATCCGTTTTAACGAAGTGTTTAGGTAAATTGCTAGTTCAGTTGCTTGCTGAGCCGATAACTCAGAGGCACCTTGCTCCCTTAAAATTTGTTCAACCCACAGTCCGGCATCGCTGATATGCCCATTTATACTTAAATCAGTGTTTTTGACCCACTTAACATTAAATGTTAAGTCTGATAACTCACTCAATAACATGACTATTTCACTTCTAGGGATAAGTTGATAGCTTTCCAATGTTTCCGCCAACATTGCCTGCCACTCCATAATGAGTAACTTTGTTAACTCATCAAGAGTTAAACGTGCTGTAACAGGTATAAAGAAAATGAAACGACTGTTGGCTTCACAAGCAATGATGGTCTTTTCATAGGACTTATATTGGTTATCAATAATATGAGCTTGCCAGCACATTGTTGTGCTATCTGACTTCAATGTATTAACACCAGCTTGTTTACCTTGACGCGTAGGCAATCTCGGTAACTCGGCTTTTAGCCATTTGTTTAAACTGTTAGTTGAAGCAAGCTGGAGCTTCATTGCTAATCACTCCACAGCGAATGCAGGTCAACATCACCACTATCTGGTTGGGATTCTTTTTCTAAAGGCTTAAATTGCACGACCATTGGAATATCAAATGATGTCCCTGTTATTACCGCACAGCCTTTTGATAAATTGGGGATCATCGAGCGAGACAATGAATCAAGTGTACTAATAGTGTTATCCAGCAACATTAAGTCTCTGTCATTGACAAGTCGATGAATAAAGAAATTATGAATTTGCGACATTATCGTTGGTGATATATCTGCTGGGCGCTGACTAGATAGAGTCAAATAAAAGCCAAATTTACGGCCTTCTTTAATTATCTCTTCAAATAATTCAAGTCTGTAATCTTTCCAGCTTTCACTTTCACGATTTGATTGCATTGATAAGATATTGTGAGCTTCGTCAATAATCATGTGAAATGTATGGCTTGGAGGACTGTCGTTAATAACCTCATCCTTATGACTTCCGTAGTAATATTTAGCCAACAAGAGAGGTATTACTTTTTTAATTTCCTGATTAGATTTTCGAAGCGAAACCACGGTTAAAAGCTTATTTACTGGGTTCTCACCTATTTGAAATACTCTTTCTAAAGACTTTAGCGAAGCTTCAACTCTTTTCAATAATGGTTGAATATGATCAAATTGCACGTAGCCGCTAACAAGATCTGATAATAGTTGAATATTTACTCTTAAACGAAGCTCTTCAAACTGACTTATATGCCCTATAGTAATAGCTTCTACTTCTGCATCAAAAAACTGTAGATAAGTGCCATCATCATCACCACCATTAAGGGTATTTTGTGATGTTAAATAGTAAAAATTACTATTTTTGCTATGCCAACTTAATTGTAAAACTAAGTCTCTCAACCCATCAGCACCAACAATGTCCGCAATTTCTCTTACTAGCTCGGCGAACTCTTTTTTTGGTGATGTACTTTTTAATGCTCTAGCAATTGTCTTTTTAGCATAGTTATCAAGACTGTCAGGGGTATCTCTAAATCGTTCTCGACCAGAAACCACTCGCTTCAAGAAAGGTTTCTGTGTGTTTTCTGTAGCTTTGAATAAAATACCAAATACTTCTTCATCCCAAAAAACAGATTCACTTAGCGGAAACTTACTATCGCCGCCACCTCTAGTATCCAAGTCATAAACTTGTTTAAAATCTCGATCATTTATAAGTTGCTTGCCTGTGTACTCACCATTGAAATCAACAACAACAAAGTGACTTTTGCCATTCAGTGACTGTAATTTATTGGTAAATAAGGTGGTATATAAATTTGTAAGTGTATTAGATTTACCACTGCCAGTGTTACCAAACACACCTATGTGCGTGTTAAACAAGCTTGCCCAAGGAAGAGAAACTGGTAGCTCTTCTTTTAAAATTTCACCAATAACAAAACTATCATCAGCTTCTCCGTATATTTGCCTGACTTGCTGTTCATTCATCAAGTAAGCAACATCACGGATCATCGGTAAGTGCTTAATTCCCTCATAAAACTCACTTTGGTCATAATAGCCAATTGGTTTTAGCTCAACCTTCCTTACGTAACTTTTTCCGTCTTCTTGCTCAAACCTTTCATCTAAATATTCGCCTTGAACCAAAGCAACAATATCTTTGAAGCCACGTTTAATGAGAATATGCTCTTGTATTGATACTCCTTTAAACTTCTCGCCTTGATAAAATAGCGTTTCTTTATTGGATTCCTCATACAATTCAACAAGAATATTTACGCCTTTAACGGCGATAACCTCTCCAATGGCAATGCTCATTTACTCATCACCTTTTTTGAGGGTAAATACTCGTTTATTAAAGCGGGTAAAAGTTAAATCATCGTCAATCGCGATAAATTTAACGTTTGAATAGCCCTTAAATTTCTTCTTCATTTCTTGTTTTTCATCGTCGTTATAACAAGAAACAAAGACTGTCAGGCTAGGGTTGGATAGTGAGCGTTGAACTAAATGTAAAATATGCTCATCGGCAAACGAAAAACCAAAGGTGATCAAAACAGTATTAGGCCGCTCTAATTCAAAACTCAAGTGCCTTAAAATTTGGTAATAAGCTTCTTCAAAAACGGTTTCGTGAAACTTCCATTTGGTAGGGTTAACAATAGGAATATCGTTGTACTCATCCCAAAAACCTTCTACGTTTAATTTATCCCAGTCTTCAAATTCATCCTCACCATATTCGATGAGATCAGCTAGGCTTTTCGTATCATCTTTAACTAGCTTTTCAAACTCAGCAATCAATCGAGTTTGATCTTCGTCGAATGAAATTGCATAGTCTGATTCTTGATAGTTTACCGTAATCCCCTCGTTTATTTTTTTCCAATACACAGAGCCATGAGGGTGAAGTATATTTATTTGAGGAATGCATTCGGCATGATTATCAAATATGCCCTTTTGAACAACACGATTATTAAAATTTTTAGTGTGAAATCTACGAGTTTGAAACCCTGCACTACCATCATTAACAACACAACTAACTTCCTGTTTCGAAATTAATGAATCAGATGCTACTTCAAGACAGTTATCATAATTAGTAGTGTAAACATTACACTTCTTATCATTTGGTCCTTGTTTTTCTAGAACGCTTACCAGCGTCTGCAAAAACACTTTATACTGACCTAAAACCTGTGAACGATTTCTGCTGCGTGGATTACGCTTTTTAGGCAGCCCCGGTTCTATACAGCTTTTGTAATAGTACATAAACAACAAAGCATATAGGTGCTTATTATCGTTGTCTTTCCCCAGCTCTTTAGCTAATGTTTCAAATGTATACGCTTTCCCATCTGCATCTTTGATTGCCAATGCTAAGGTAGGTAAAAAACCAAATGATGCTCCAGCGCCGAACAGAAAATTTAGATTCTGCTCATAAACATCGTACAAATTAAACTTATCTGACATATCAACGTCCTTGTTATTCTAGTTTTTTAGTAAGAGCTATAATTCACCAGCAAAGGCTTTTTGGCTAATAGAATTAAATTTAGCTCTAATTAAGTCCGATGAATTATCAGTATTAGTCTTTAACTTATTTATCTTTTCAACAACATCAATAAACTGACGTTGCAACTCAATCGGTGGAAGTATTATTGGTATATCTCTTACAGCATCTTTAGTGATAGTTTTAGTGACAGCACCCTGAACCCTCTTTTCCAGCTCTCTTGCACCTGCGTTAGTTTTTAGCTGGTAATAGACAAACTCATTCAAGCAATGCTCGTTGCATCGAATCATAAATTGATTCATTGCTAGCGATACAGGGCGATGTAAATAAGGCATTAGATAAACTGCTCCTGCACTGCCTATTTTATTAATTACTAATTCACCGCCATAGACTTTAGTTTTAGATAAATGTTCGTAAGCATGTTGATCGATATACTTAACATTATCAGTGTAATTTTTCTTCTCTAAATCAGTAGTTCTCACCATGTAAGCATAATTTGGCTCATCTAAAAGTGTTACATTTTCATTAAGCGATTTATAGCTACCATTAGCATGATAATCCGTTAACACATCTATGACTGTACCAAACTTTTTAACTTCCCACCCCTTCGGATTCGTAACAGGATCGCCGAACATATCAAGGAAGACGCTGCGGAGGAAGTCGTCGGCGAGGTCAATGGCTTGTTGGCGTTTACGGCGCACGCTGTCGGCTTTATCTAAAATCGCAGCAATACGTTTTTGTTCGTCGAGTGGTGGTAGTGGCATATTCATTAGTTTAATATGACTAGGACCAAAATTGAGCTGAGCGGATCCGGTGATCAATTTTTGAAGTTGTTTTTTAAAAAAGTTCGTTTCCAAAAACCGACGAAAATAATCTAGATATAGAACTTGAGCATCTAAGGCTTTAAAGCGCATAGTACTAGTGTTCATACATAGCGGTAAGTGCTCTGCTTTTGCATACGCTATTTTTCCATTAAACTTTTCTACGACCACTCCAGAGCAAGCAATAAGCAAATCACCTTCATCAACTAAAAAATGATTATATTTACCTTCAGCTTCATCTGAAGAAATATGTCTATCTGTTGTTCCTAAATTTAGAATTCCATTATTAATGTTGCCACCATTAAGCAACTTTACTCCAACATCTTTATATTGATGCTTTCTAACACCGGGACCTTCTTGAAAAAAAACTACGTCCGCAATTGGTACTACTTTCCAATAAGATGGAAACTCTTTTGCATCAAGCATTAGATCATTCCTTCAAGTTCTTTTAAGTCAGCCAAGATTTCAGTTTCCAGTGACACTAACTTGCCTAAGATTTCTTTTGGTGGATCGTATTGTTCTTCTTCGTAAACCACTTCTTTATAACGGTTGATGGAAAGATCATATTTGTTTGAAGTAATGTCTTCTTTGCTTACCCAAAAATGCTTTTTGCTGTCTGTAATAACACGGTCGTTTGCTTCGGTTTCAGCTACAGCTTTATCACGGGCTTTGAACTGGGCAACCAAATCAGGAAGATCGTTATCTTTAATCGGTGTGCGTTTATCGTCTAGCGAGAAACCATCCGCTTGTACGTCATAAAACCAAACATGGTCAGTGGTGCCGCCTTTTGTAAAGATCAAAATTGCCGTTGAAACACCCGCATACGGTTTAAATACACCACTTGGCAGCGAAATGACGGCTTCAAGCTGGTTATTATCTACCAGTAATTGTCGCAACTGCTGGTGCGCTTTGGATGATCCAAACAATACACCGTCAGGTACGATAGTGGCTGAGCGACCACCTATTCGTAACATACGTTCAATTAAGGCAACAAAAAGCAGCTCTGTTTTTTTGGTTTTTACTTTGCGTAAAATTTCTGGGCAAACGTCTTCTTCATCCAATGAGCCTTTGAAAGGCGGATTTGCCAGAAGTATATCCATACCGGACTTTGCTTCATTTGGGAACTTCTCTAAGAAAGATTGGCTTAAGGTATCTTGGTAATGAATATCCGGCTGTTTAATGCCGTGCATCACTAGGTTCATAGCCGCAACACGAAGCATGGTGGCATCAAAATCAAAGCCGTGGAACATATCGGTATCGATATGCTTGCGGTCTTCAGGGTCAATCAAGTCACCTGAATACAAAACGTTTTCAAGTTGTTTACCGTCACTGTCTAATAGTGGTTTGCCTTCTTCGTCAAAAAGAGGTTCGCGCTCAATAGCTTCTGGCGAAGTGTATTTCTCAAGTAGATACTCGTAAGACACAGATAAGAAACCACCTGTGCCCGTTGATGGGTCACAAATACGGCTGTTTTTATCTGGGTCCATAATTTCCACCATTGCACGAATAATGTGGCGTGGCGTTCTAAATTGACCGTTAATGCCTGCGGTAGTTAGCTTGCTTAATAGATACTCGTATAAGTCACCTTTTGTATCGGCATTATCTAATGGCAAGTCGTTCACCATTTCCACTGCTTTGACCAATAGCGATTGCTTTTGGATCATCAATTGCGCGTCTTTCATAAACTCAGCGAATAATGAGCCTTCGTTGTCTTGGTTCGAGCTTGCAGCGAAGAATGGAAACAACTCATCTTTTACTGCTTTATAAAGCTCTTCTGCGCCCAAATGACGCAGGTTTTGCCAACGTAAATGCTGCTGTTCGTCATTAAAGCGGCGACTAAACGGCTTCTTGTTTCTGGCGAAAAGCCTTTCGTCTTTTTGTTCGTTCATATCAAGCATTCGGGCGTACATTAAAAAGGTAATTTGCTCGATTACCGTTAGCGGGTTGGTAATACCGCCCGTCCAAAATTCTTCCCAAAGTTTGTCTATTTTGCTTTTAAGCTGACCTGTGATCATATATCTAATCTTCCTATTATCGGGCTTTTAATCTGACTATAAAAAAATAAAGCCCGTACTACTGTTAAATTTGCTTATATTAATAAAGAACTTTATCTACTGATGTGGCTTTATGCCCAAGCTCCACATCAAACTGTTTTATAAACTGCTCTATCACATCGGCTTGCGCTTCACTAAACACGCCATCCAAGCCCATGTCATGCACTTGGGTAAATGGCGCATCATAAAGTTGCTCAATTTTGATAACGCCATATCGCACTAGGTGATTTTTTAATAAACCAATAAAACGCTGTTGTTTAGCATTCATATGGGTATGAGTTTGCTGTACGAATTTAGTAAAGCTTTGCTCGATTGCCTCTTTATCCATGCCCACAATGGTACGTAGAATTTTATCTAAGCTTGCCGTTGAATCTGGGTAAAACTCTTTTAAAGTATTTAAATCAACATTCGGGTTTTGAATGTGAACCAAGGCATTCAAGCGAGCAATGTCATCTTCTGAAACCGGATTACCTGCACGGATCTTTTGTAACACGCTATCGGTTTCAAATAGTGGCGCTAAGGTTTTCTCCACCTCTTGGCGGAAGATTTGATAGTCAATCGACACTATTTTGGTTGGGCGCTCTGTAACCTGATAGTCAGCTTCATTTTCTCTAATGTCTAAGATGACTTCTTGAGAAGGCGGTTGAATACCTTTTTCTCTTAGGTGGATAACACTACGCAACGCTTTACGACTAGTTTCCAGTGTTTCAAAACCGTCTATTGATGCTGTTAGGTTCTGCCAGTATTGCTCTTTTTGAATATCTGCAATAAAACTTGCCTTAGCACGCACCTCATTTAAGTGCATTTGTAGTTTTTCAATCTTCACCATTAACGCTTGTCTAGCTAAGTCGATTTGGCTTGGATCGGTGTATAGCAAGGTTTGGATAATGGCGATTTCATTATCAAATTTATACGCTTCTGACTGACCCATAATGTTGCGCCATTGCATCAACGGTGCAATATGCTCATAGAGACTTGCTTTAGTTTCTGGCGCAAACTGGTTGAGGTACTTTTCGTCTTTGCACGCTTCAACTACTTGCCAATTGTCACGCACCGCTATGGTATTCATATCAAGCGAACACACATCTTGATGAATGAGTTTTATAACTTCATCAAACGCTGCAACATCGGCTTTTTTAAGTGAGGTTTCAGCCAATAACAAGCGTGATTCAAATAACTTTTGAGTTAACGATTTTGACTGTTTAACGTCCTCTTCTTCTGGGTCCATATCGAAGTATTCGAAGTTTTCCCAATGATCGAAAATCAAGAAGTGGGTTTTGTCTTTGCCTACACCATAAAGATCTTTGCACAAGCGCGTGCCACGCCCAATCATTTGCCAAAACTTCACTTTCGATTTAATTGGCTTGGCAAATACAAGGTTGACACATTCGGGTACATCAATACCTGTGTCGAGCATATCCACCGAGACGGCTATGCGAATGCTGTTTTCTTCAGTCGATTTAAAATCATCAATTAGCTCTTCAGCACGTTCATATTTAGAGTGAATAACGCGGCAAAAGTTATTACCCAACTGCGGATACATTTCTGCAAATAGGTTAGCCATAAGTTCTGCGTGAGCAATATTCCGCGCAAAGACAATTGTTTTACCCGGTAATTGACCATCAACATCACGTAAACCTTTTTCCATCAGGTTACGCAGAATCACTCGGTTGGTATCTTTGTTTTTTACCGCTTCATCGATTTGTTTGGCGTCGAAGTCTAACTCGTTAGGGTCAATGCCTTGCTCCTCAAGTTGAGCAATTTGTTCGTCGGTTAGATTGTCCTTGCTAATGCCTTCGCGCAGGAATTTAGTGGTAAAGCTTACGATTTTGTAGGGTACTAAGTTACCGTCTTCTATCGCTTGTTCTAGCGGGTAATTCGCCGTTGGCATTTTAAAGTCACAACCAAATAACTGACAGGTTGAACGAGATACCATTTCAACTGGAGTTGCGGTTAAGCCAACTTCTAGTGCATCAAAATACTTAAAGATGTCGCCATAAATGTTGTAAATTGAGCGATGTGACTCATCGGCGACAATCAAATCAAAATAACCTACGTCGTACTTTTGGAAAATGCGCATCATGCCCGGATAGGTAGCGATGAATACACGAGCGCTATCAGCGGCTTCTTTTTTACTTTTACCAACCACATAAAGCGGCTCTTTGGTAAATTCGTTAAAGGCATTACCCGCTTGCTTACGTAACTCTTTACGGTCACATAGGAATAAAACGCGCTTTGCCCAACCTGCATCCAACAGACGTTTCGCTAGTGCGATAGATACTCGCGTTTTTCCCGTCCCCGTTGCTTGTACGATAAGAGATTTGCGATGTTTGTTGGTGAAACGCTCACAGACACGCGATATGGTTTCCATTTGGTACATACGACCAGCCACATCGGTATCGATAGGTGTTTGGTTGAGATCTTTTTTCAACGTTCGTTGCTTAATAAGGTATTGCAACGAGTCTTTTGAGTAATACCCGTAAAGCTTGCGGCTGTTATAGCCTTGCGCATCGTCTAAAATACGAATGTCGTAGCCATTTGAATAGAATATTACAGGGCGTTGACCATATTCCTTTTCTAGCGCATCAGCATAGATTTTTGCTTGCTCGCGGCCTTTCTCAACTGATTCACGAGTACGCTTTGCTTCAATAACCGCCAATGGCTTACCATCATCATCCCACAGAACGTAATCAGCTCTTCCGTTTCCACTATTCGTTGGCTGATGTGGCAAATCTACTTCTTTGCCCACTTCATCGGTGCTAGATTCGTCCAGTGAAACATTCCAGCCCGCTGCCCGTAAATCCATATCAATAATACGGGCGCGAGTTTCAGCCTCGTCAAACTTAAAGCTTGATGTGATTTTCTTATTCAGTGATTGCACTTGGCTGACTTTTTCAGAGTCAATTGCTTGTTTAAGCTTGGATGCTTCAATTTGTGCAAGTTTTTGCGCTTTTTCAGAAGCTGCCAGCTCTTCTAGTGCTTTCTTTAATCGCGCTTCATTTTCAGCTAGCTGTTTTTCAAGTTGCTTGTTCTTCTTAACAAACTCTGCCCCAGATTGGTCCGTTGGTTTTATTTGCTCAGGAACAGCAAACTCAGGACAATCTTCTTGCTGGCCTCCCGCATAAGCCATAAAGAGGTAACTAGCGACAAAGTAACTTTCTTTTAATATCCAGATAGCTTGCTGTTGATCGACTTTGCCTTCATGCGCAGCTTGGTTACCGCTTTTACGGATCGCATGAAGTTTATCTGTTATTAAACTAGGTACGACACTTGTGAAGTCGTCTGAGGTTAACTTGTCATAGATGTTAGAATTGGGGAATACAGGTAGGCGAAGCTCCTTGTACAAATAGCCAACCACTTTTTCAGCAAAACAGCGTAGTTTTACTAAAGCACTTTGTGGGTCACTTATTACATAGTCTTCTGCAAATGCAGCAAGCTTATGTAACTCAGGCCATTTGGTTTGGATGTGTTCAAAATTCATTGATTGCTTCATTCCTGATTATTCCTTGTGTCCTATATCGCAAGCGCAATGCCAAATTCGAAATTATTGTTCTTTTTCATTGTGAATCCCCAATCGCTTCATCCAATTTGTTAGCGTTTGATGGTCTTTTAAGCCCAACATTTGGGTAGCGTGTTTCTTAACATTACCGCTTGCTTTCAATGCTGCTTCAACATGCTTTTTTTGATAATTTTCAGTCAGTTGAACTATATCTACTTTGTCGTTAAAAGACAGCCTAACATCATTACTTTGCTCACCAAATCTTCTATTTATGATCGCGTCAGACAGTTCCTTTTCACCTACCAATTTTGCATCTGTCCAGAGAAAAGCCCTGTTCAATGTGCTCCATAATTCACGAATATTGCCTAGCCATGACTGCGATAAAATAAATTTAATTCCATTTTCGGAAACTTTTTTACTTATATAGTCTGGGTGTTTGGCCCCCGACGCATTAATTTGTTCTGTTAGTTGTTCAACTATGACTGGAATATCTTCAAGTCGATCTCTAAGTGGTGGCATATTGATAATGCCCACTGCTAATCGATAAAAAAGATCTTCTCTAAAAGTTCCTTGCTCAATTAATTTGGTTAAATCCTGATGAGTTGCAGCAATAACACGAACATCTACGTTTATGGTTTGAGTGTCACCTAATCTGGTAACTTCACCTTGTTGTAAAGCTCTCAGAAGCTTGACTTGTATATCCGGCTTTAATTCACCCACTTCATCTAAAAATAAAGTGCCACCGTTAGCTTGCTCAAATAGACCTGCATAATCTTTATCTGCACCAGTAAACGCCCCTTTTTTATGACCAAACAATGTTGAATCCACTAGGTTTTCAGCAAGCGCACCACAGTTTACAACTCTAATAGGCTTATTTGATCTAAGGCTCCCTTTGTGGATAGCATTTGCCATTAGCTCTTTACCAGTACCTGTTTCACCTAAGATAAGTGCAGGCACTTCAGACGAAGATATTCTTTTAGCTTTTTCAATCACTTCAGTCATTTTTTGTGACTTGGCAGTTAATTCTGAAAACGCCTTTTGTACCTTAGGTAATGAGGTCGCTGTATGAGCAATGTTCTTTGAAGCAGACTTTACGTATTCTTTACCGAAATCCAGTGGTATTTCGACTTCTTCAATAACGTTTTTCGGGGACGATTGTACAAAACGTGTATTGGACTTTCCCTTTCCATGAAGCACAGAAAGAGTTGTCATTGCAGGTGTACCAGAAGTTAGGTTAATTGAGAGAATGTCAGACTCTTCAGATAACTTTGTGATCCACTTTTCTGTTTCGATTGAAATAGATTGGTAGTCAATTGGACTTTGGATTTGCGCTAAGTGGATTTTAATATCTTCAGATGGTCGGCTTATCATCGCCATCCGCTTTTTCAGAAAGCGCTCAAACGAATCCCACTTAGCTTCATCTTTGTTGGAAAGAATGACTATTTTATCAAATGGAACTTCGGATTTTGTCGCAAGTGAAACAATAGCAGCATTCTGCTCCTGTTCCATGTTTTCAATATCGCGATTACCAAGCCACGTAAAAAGTGTATGCACTGTCCAATTGCTTATTTTTATTCATTTGTAAATCATCTTACATGAAATAAAAATTTTTACCTAGCCGATAATCCCTTAATTTAAACTCGTTTAACTCACACTTAACAGGTGTTTTGTCCATTCGGCTCTTTTTGAGCGATTACAGTTGTAAAGGTCTTCTAAACATTTGAAATACTCACTGAACACTTTCTTGTTTTTATACCAAATATCAATCATATAGCTTCTATCTCCCGGCAACGACTCTACCCCAGAAAAAGGCGGCGTATAAACAATCAAAAAATCTCCTCTTTCCATTGTTTGAGCATACCCCGGCATGTTTTCAACGACTAAGTTCTCACCATACAACTCAATTAGCTCAATAGCTTTTAACCCTAAATCTCGCACCTTTATCATATAAAGCACTCTCTATTTGTTTCAAAAACTTACGGTAAGAAATATGTCATCCCTGAACTAATATCTAGTTTTCTATACGGCGTAATATAGACAATGGAATTATGCTGGCTTCGGCCTTGTTTAGTTGCTTTTCAAACATGATTTTGACTTTCAACTCAGTTAGCAGAGTCATAATTTCATGAATATATCTGCTAGAAATCGCTTCATTAGGGATAATTACTGTATCAACTTGATTTACCGTCAGCACTTTACTCAACTTATCGACTAATTTTCCAAGAGGTAAAAAGTCAGGATCAACACACTGAGCGGACAAGTTAACTTGTAATTGCTTGTTGGTAAGAACGTCTTTACTAAATTGTTTGATACTTGAGAATGATTGAGTCTTCAATTTCAATGTTTTCATTTTATTCACCTATTAGTTTTATCACTTTAAAAGTAATATAAGTGAAAATCTCAAAAATCAAGTAAAAACCCCAACTAACTCGTTGTTTTTTATTGGAATTTAATAAACATTAAAATAATTATATATTTTGATATTTATTAAATCTCAATATTACTAACCCATTAATTTTAATGATTAATCTCATAGTAACGAAACAGTTAAACTTGGCAGCTTTTTAGGAAAACAGCGGTTTTAAGCCATTTTTTAGTAATAACAAAGTCAATGGGAATTACTTACCCCAGAGTTTTCAGGGAAAAAATGTTCAATCTCTTTTAGTGCAGCTAATACATTAGTGCTGCCAAAATACTCTGCTATACGCCAGCAATCGACACTCTGTTTCGTGTTTTTGCAGAAGTAAGTTTTTCGTGGGTCGCCGCCATTGCTAAGCATTTTGTTGAACAAACCAACTTCATCCAGTTCTGCCGCCAGCATCAGTGGGGTATAACCTGTGACAGGAGCAATGTGTTCAGCATTAACATTTGCACCAGCTTCAATTAACTGACTCGCAATCAATCTCATATTTACAATGTCAATTCTCTCGTCTAGCTTCTCGGACATTAAGTTAGTTAACGAGCGTGATATTTGTCGAAACCTTGGATCTGAGTTTTGAGCTAACAGAAACTGTAGCTGATCTTCCAGAGTGAAACCCGTCATGCCTGAGTTCGCCCTTCTAATCGAATCTAACACTTCAGGAGTTAACTGCATTTGAAGAACACTGTCCCAATAACGCTTTGGGTCCTTAGCTATACCAATCATCTTTATACAGGCATTCAATGCGGTTTGATTGTCAGTTAAACCTCTATTATTAACGTTTGCCCCCATAGCTAAAACTTTATCAACAATATCAGGTCTACCAGATTGAACCGCCGATATAAGAGGCTGTAGACGCTTTTTGTCAGTACAACGGTTCATAGTTTCTTTACTGTGAGGATATTCTGATAGTAGATAAAATAGAGTGTCGTCTAAAGACCTTAATGGCACCTCCCTTAAGTTTAATGTCTCTAAAGCCATTAAAATTGCGGTATCTCCAGAGCTGCTAGTCAGATTAACATCGGCACCTTGCTTTAAAAGCTTTTCAACTACTTCAGTTTTTTCCAACTCAGTAAACCAAACTAATTGAGGATATATTTTCTTCCAAATTTCTCCTATTTTCAGCTTTCTATTCGGGTGTCGATAATCTGGTTTTATCTCATCAATATCTGTAACAACATTAATTCCAATTTTAGCCGCAATTTCTGGAGTATTCGCTTCGGGAAACATTCCGGCTTTGGGGAAAACTTTATAAAACGAAGATCTCCAGATTTGTACTTCCCAATCTTCAATGATGTCAGAAAATTTATTCGATGATTCGCAACTTTGAACTGAAGGAATATCATAGTTGAACATCAGCAATGCGTTCTTTAAGTGTTTTAAAAAGACTTTATCCGGCTTTTCTTGGCTTGCCGCGACAACTATTGCCTCTTCAATTATATACTTTTGATTAATACCAGCTCTGTATAAACACTCATCAAACCCAAACTTATAAAGCGCATTAGCTTCTTCAAGCTGACCATTCAAGCTATACATCCTAGCTTTGTGCCACTGTAGCCAATATGCAAAGTGAGATTTATGCTCTTTGGGAGATAGTTGTTGCTCAAGTTTATCTATTGCGGCTTTAAAATATTCAAATTGCCCTTCGTTTTTAACAATAGTTCGCTTCAACCCCTGTTGAATTTCTCCGACCAATGGCAGCAAATAACTAATCCTATCCTTATAGGCTTGTTGATGTGATTGAATTAGTTGACTAAATTCATAGGTAGGCTTTGCTCCCCACGACAACAATCGGCACTCATCTATCAACAAAGAGCTGCCTTCTTCCTTAACTGTACGATCAATAATTGACGCAATAAAAAGTAGTACTCTCACTTTTTGCCAGTCAATATGTTCAGGCCAAGGACCTTGTGACCATGATTGTAGGAAGACTAATGATTGAATGTCAGGTTTATGTTCACCATCCTTCCAAGCTTTAACTTTTGCTTTGTTTTCTTTTTCCAGAGAATTGTAATAGTGTGTCCAGCCTCCCTCATTTTCTTCTAACCAAGCAAGTATTTGTGATGTACAGGTTTCTTGAAATGAAAAGAAGGCTACGCTTAATGGCTTTTTGCTTGAAACTAATCCCAACGCACTATCGATTGTATTTACGACGTGTTTGCTTAGTAACGTCTTACAAAGAGCTATTCCTATTTCTGTTCGAGATAGTCCGTCAGCGTAAATATTTGATACATGAGTCATGTATTCCGTTAAATATGCATGAAACCCTTGTTTGAGTATTGCACCAATATCATTACCAAATGTTTTTGATAAGTAATCGAAAACCTCCTTGGAAAATTCATTTATCAAACGATAATCAGCGGTTTTATCTTTGGCTTTATCATCAAGATATTTATTACCAGCTTTTACACCTAAAACCTTGGCAAATGTTCTCAAAGTCTCTATATGAGTTGGATACGGAAAATCAGACATAGTTGCGCTCCCTGCAAATAATGGTTCTAATGTCGTTGGAAAAATTTTTAAATGCTCTTCTATCACTTGGTGATGAAGGTACTGTTATTTTCTTTCCATTTGGGGTTATCAAAGCCCCATGCTTTTTTCTATTAATAAATCGCCAGCCTATTTTACACATTCTGGTAACTAATTTATTGATATCTTTATCGCTACTGTATTTTTTCATAAACAAATAGAGGGCGTCTAACACGCCCTCGCTTCCTTCTTATTTACCACCTTTTGCTGGCGCATTCCCGCGACCACCACCAGACTTACCGCCTGTTGTACTGGGCCAGTTGCCACCCGGTCCCGGATGTGAAGAAGGACCACGACCATTACCAGAGCTTTGATTTGAGTTATTTGATACTGTTACTAATGACATTGTTAATCACCTTATGTTTTCCGTCCGACATTGGACGGTCTCAACTTTAACTAACAACTCAGATGTTCGCGGTAATCCATGTGGCGGAAAAATTTCATTTTTTACAACTCAAACAAAAACAATTAGTTATACACTTTTGGGGTTAAGTAATATAAAAACTCAGGATTACCTCCACGATTTCGCCAAAGTTTTAAATTTTGTTCAGCTATCATTACCCCATCAATTCAAAGGCATGTGAGCAGTCAATGAACACAATAGTAAAAGACTGGTACATCGTTTCTATTTTTGACGATGAAGAACCGATTGGAAAAATTTTGTGGGGGATCTGTTGATGACATGACATACCGATTCGCGACTAACGATTACATTAGTACATCAAAAATAGTAGAAATCTCACCTAACAATCAATTAATCAAAACAGCGAGTGGCAGTAGCTAGCAAGTCATAGGTGTAGGCCAAAAGGCTAAAGTGCAAATGAAAGACTTCGAACTACTTCGCAACGGCTTCAGTCCAGAGCAGATTAACCACTTAAACACCGCTGTTTGTAATTAAGCCCCATTAGAACTTATCAATTTAGTTCGTAAAAGCATATCTGCGCTTTATTTAGGGCAAAAAAATAGACAAACCGAAGTTTGTCTATTTTTAAATACAAATGTCTATTTTTTAAATACTAGACTACATAAGCCTACTCCTCCAAATAACTCTCAATAGCAGGACATGAACACATAAGATTACGATCACCAAACACATCGTCAATCCTGTTCACACTGGGCCAGAACTTATTGCGGGCCACTTCGGGTACTGGGTACGCTGCAAGGGTGCGATCGTAACTGCGGTTCCAGTCGTTGTCGCAGATATCCGCTAAGGTGTGTGGTGCGTTGTGTAGTGGGTTGTCTGTGGCATCCCACTCGCCGCTTTCTACTTTAGCCACTTCTTTACGTATGCTGATCAACGCGTTGATGAATCGGTCCAGCTCGTATTTAGCTTCTGATTCGGTTGGCTCGATCATCAGTGTACCGGCTACCGGGAAGCTCATTGTCGGCGCGTGGAAGCCGTAGTCGTTTAGACGTTTGGCGATATCCACTTCTGATACACCTGAAGCTTCCTTTAATGGGCGCAGGTCTACTATACATTCGTGGGCTACGCGGCCATTACGGCCTTTGTATAGTATGTTGTAGTGTCCTTCTAATGACTTGGCTACGTAGTTGGCATTTAGAATGGCAACTTGTGTGGCTTTGCGTAAACCTGCTGCGCCCATCATTTTGATATACATATAACTGATGGGCAAAATTGACGCGCTGCCCCATGGTGCAGCTGAAACGGCACCACAGCCTTCGCCTGCGTTTTCGATATTCACTACTGTGTGGTTTGGTAGGAATGGGGCTAAGTGGGACTTCACACCTATTGGCCCCATACCCGGGCCGCCACCACCGTGGGGGATGCAGAAGGTTTTGTGCAAGTTAAGGTGCGATACGTCTGAGCCGATAAAGCCAGGCGCAGTGACGCCTACCTGTGCGTTCATGTTGGCACCGTCCATGTACACCTGACCGCCGTGGTCGTGGATAATGTCACAGATTTCACGGATGGTTTCTTCGTACACCCCGTGAGTAGACGGGTATGTGATCATGGCGCATGACAGGTTATCACCTACTTGTTCTGCTTTGGCGCGTAAGTCGTTTAAGTCAACATTACCGTTTTTATCACAGGCCACTACCACCACTTTCATGCTTACCATTTGTGCAGAAGCAGGGTTGGTACCGTGCGCTGAGCTGGGGATTAAACACACATTACGGTGACCCTCACCACGGCTCTCATGGTAATTCTGAATCGCCAATAACCCTGCGTATTCCCCCTGTGCACCAGAGTTCGGCTGCATTGAAAGCGCGTCGTAACCGGTGATATTAATTAACCACTCGCTCAGTTCGCTAATCATTTCCTGGTAGCCACCGGCTTGATCTAGTGGGGCAAAGGGGTGAAGCTGTCCGAATTCAGGCCAGGTGACCGGTATCATTTCCGCAGTAGCATTCAGTTTCATGGTACAAGAACCTAGTGAAATCATTGAATGGTTCAACGCCAGGTCTTTATCTTCAAGCGACTTGATATAGCGCAGCATCTCCGTTTCTGAGTGATACTGGTTAAATACTTCGTGGGTAAGGATGTCACTAGTGCGTACTAATTCTTGTGGAATAGACTTACTGCCCTGTGTAGTAACTTCCGCATCCAGCTGATCAACCGTAAAGCCGTGATCGTCACCTAAGAATACAGACAGTAAGGTTTCAATATCTTGTCGGGTCGAGGTTTCATCGAACGCTACACCCACCGCACCCTCTAAATCTGCCCGCAGGTTTACGCCTGCTTCATAGGCTTTTTTCAGTACCGCTTCTTTGTCTTTTACTTCTACGGTAAGGGTATCAAACCATGTGCTGTGACGCAGTGCCATACCTTTAGTAGTAAGTGCATTGGCAAGAATATCGGTCAGGCGGTGTATGCGTTGAGCGATGGTTTTTAAGCCATTCGGTCCGTGATACACGGCGTAGAAGGATGCCATGTTAGCGAGTAACACCTGAGCGGTACAGATATTCGAATTCGCTTTTTCACGCCGGATATGTTGTTCACGTGTTTGTAAGGCCATACGCAGAGCTGGACGACCTCGAGTGTCTTTACTGACCCCAATAATACGACCAGGTAGCGACCGTTTGTAATCGTCACGAGTAGCAAAAAAGGCTGCGTGTGGCCCCCCATAGCCCATGGGTACACCAAAACGTTGAGCACTACCAAGAGCAACATCAGCACCTAGCTCGCCGGGTGATTTAAGCATGACTAAGCTCATTAAATCAGCCGCCACTGCCACCACGCCCTTTTTCGCTTTTACTGCAGCGGTTACGTCGGTTAAATCTTTTACTTCACCTGTGGTTGAAGGGTATTGCAGCAACGCCCCGAACACATCATGTTCAGCAGCAGCTTCTGCTGGGCCCGAGACGACGTCGAATCCGAACATTTCGGCGCGTGTTTCTACTACGTCGATAGTTTGCGGGTGTACGTCTTCCGCGATGAAAAACAGGTTCGATTTTTTGTTTTTAGAAACACGTTTCGCTAAAGACATAGCTTCGGCTGCCGCGGTTCCTTCATCTAGCAATGATGCTGACGCTAGCTCTAATCCGGTTAAATCAATTGTGACTTGCTGGAAGTTCAGAATTGCCTGTAAACGACCTTGAGCAATCTCTGGCTGGTAAGGAGTATACGCCGTATACCAACCAGGATTTTCCAGCACGTTCCGTAAAATAACATTCGGCACATGCGTATCGTAGTATCCCATGCCGATAAAAGAACGATTGATTTTGTTTTTGCTGGCGACTTTCTTTAACGCAGCAAGTGCTTCCACTTCAGTGGCCCCTGCCCCCACCTCAATAGGTTTATCCAACTGAATACCGGATGGTACAGTTTGTTCCATCAAGTCATCCAGTGAGGAGGCTCCAATGGTCTCCAGCATGGCGTGAATTTCGTCTTCCCCTGGGCCGATATGACGACGAACAAAGGCATTTTTCTGCTCTAACTGAGCCAGCGTGATAGATGAATTCGACATAAATAGTTAAGCACTTGCGTTATGTTTAAAATACATGAAAGGGGCGTATTAACTGCCCCTTTCCAGTTGATTAATCGCAGCTAAAAAATGCGATTAGTCTTCGTCGATGCTGTTTTCGTATCCTTCGGCATCAAGCAGACCGTCAACTTCTGAAGGATCTTCGGCTTTGACTTTGAACAACCAGCCATCGCCGTAAGGGTCAGAGTTAACCTGTTCTGGAGAATCTTCCAGCGCTTCGTTAACTTCAACGATTTCACCGCTAATAGGTGCGTACACGTCTGAAGCGGCTTTTACTGATTCTGCAACTGCAACGTCTTCACCGGCACTGACGTGATCACCAACATCTGGCAATTCAACAAACACCATGTCACCAAGCAAATCTTGCGCATGCTCAGAAATACCAACAGTAAATACGCCATCGCCTTCAGGACGTACCCACTCGTGAGTTGATGCGTAACGTAATTCAGATGGGATATTGCTCATAATAATTCCTGGATGTTAATTGTTAATTATAAAACGCTCTTACCATTGCGAACGAAACTGGGCTTAACCACTTTTACTGTAACCCACTTTTTGCGCATTTCCACTTCTACTCTCTCACCCACGCCCGCTGGGACGCGTGCCATTGCAATTGCGTGACCTAAAGTTGGCGAGAAGGTACCTGATGTAATAACGCCTTCACCGTTTTCTGTACGTACTTTCTGACCTGCACGTAACACGCCTTTTTCTGTCATCACTAGCCCGATAAGCTTGTCGGTGCCCGCTTCACGCTGCTGCTCCAACGCTTTACGACCAACGAAGTCCCGATCTGCGGGTTCCCAGGTGATGGTCCACCCCATGTTGGCCGCTAATGGAGACACCGTTTCGTCCATATCTTGGCCGTATAGGTTCATACCAGCTTCTAAACGCAAGGTATCGCGTGCGCCTAGACCACAGGGTTTTACGCCAGCGTCTAGCAGCCCCTGCCAGAACTGGCCAGCGCGTTCTTTAGGCACCATAATTTCGTAGCCTGCCTCGCCGGTATAGCCGGTAGTCGCTATAAATAAATCTTCAGCCTGAACACCGAAGAACGGCTTCATTCCCGCCACTGCTTCTTTTTGGGCATCGCTAAACAAGCTGGCGGCTTTTTCTTTTGCGTTAGGGCCTTGTACCGCAATCATGGCAAATTCAGGGCGTTCAGTAATGGTAACGTCAAAGCCTTGCGCTTTCTCGCGTAACCAGCTCATGTCTTTTTCGCGGGTGGCTGAATTTACAACTAAGCGATAGTTGGTTTCATCAAAATGATAAACAATTAAATCATCTACCACCCCACCAGCTTCATTTAACATGCCGCTATACAGTGCTTTGCCTTTGTCTTGTAACTTGGCCACGTCATTAGCTAACAGAAAACGTAAATAGTCTTTTGCCTGACTGCCCGTGGCATCAACGATAGTCATATGTGAAACATCGAACATGCCTGCGTCTTGACGCACCGCATGATGCTCTTCAATTTGAGAGCCGTAGCTTATCGGCATATCCCAGCCGAAGAAATCGACCATTTTTGCGCCCGCTTCAATATGCTTGGCGTGCAGTGGAGTAGTACTAGACATTGGACTGTTATTCACTCTTTGCTGGATAAAAATATGGGCTGAGTATAGGAGTTGATCCGACAAGCAACAAATTGAAAATTCTTATCATTACATTTGAAAATGTAATATATTAAGCTGCATTCATCAGCAAAACTAATTACTATGAAACAACTTTCGTTAGATAATTTGCGCACTTTTGTTAGCGTTATTGAACAAGGGGGCTATGCCAAAGCGGGCGAATTCTTGGGTCGCTCACAACCTGCGGTTAGTCTGCAAATTAAAAAGCTGGAAGAACAGCTGGACCGCAAACTATTCACAAAAGTAGGTCAGCGTCATTTGCCTAGCGTAGATGGCAACTGGCTTTACCCTAAAGCCAAATCCATGCTGGAAATGAATGACAGTATCTTTCGCAGTCTCACCCCTGCCCCCCTAAGCGGTCGTTTGCGCCTGGGTATCCCCAATGAGTTTGCTTCAACCTTATTACCAGGCCTTATTGGCGAATTTTCTACCCGCTATCCGGATGTGGTATTGGAAGTGACTTCTGCTCTGAGTCGGGAGTTGTTGCACGAAGCAAAGCGCCATAGTTTTGATTTGATTCTGGCACTCGTTAATCCAGCGGAGCCTACGGAGGGTGAAGTAGTAATTGAGGACGATGTGGTGTGGGTGGGCGATGCCATTCGCCCTTTTGTAGAAAACCCCATCTCATTGGTATTAGCGCCAGACGGTTGCATGTACCGCAGTCGCGTAATTGATGCGTTAAAGCAACAAACCAAAGCGTGGAAAATCGCTTACACCAATGCAGATTTAACCGGATTGGCGGCAGCCATTAATCAGGGATTAGGCATTACCGCTCTAGCTCAATCGAGTATACCATCTACCCTTACTCCGTTGACCCACTCCTATCTACCCGTATTGGGAAAAGTAAACATTTGCTTGTTTAATCAAGACACTCAGCATCCGGTGGTAAGTAAAACGCTGGCCGAGTTTATTAAAACAAGATTACGCAAAGTGAATTAAAAAAGTATAGGCTGTCACGGATGATAGAAATCAAGGCCTCAATAATTGAAACCTTGATTAGGGAAAGGTTTACACCGTTTTTCTTCTCATAGTACACGCTGCCATTACAAGCAAGAACAACGAAGCAGACCAGTGTGAATACATCCCTACCTGCATACCAGCCAAAATCAGTTGTAAGATCAATAGCTTTAGGAAGATAGAAATCTAACCAATCTTACACATAATTCTAACTACTACGGTAAAAGTACTGAAACAATTTGGTCAAAACGTCATCAATAATATCAATTTAAACCTACAGCGACGATTGTTTTTAAAAGCGTTTATACAAGTGGAACCAGCTTGCCAATGGGTTTGTCTAGCGACTCAGGCGGCGACGTAAACCAATGGGCTTTTTCTTCTCCGATATAAAGGCAATCTTCCAAACGCACGCCAAATTCACCCGGTATATAAATGCCAGGTTCGTTAGACATACACATACCTTTCGTTAAAGGTGTGGTTTCGTTACGCACAAAGTTGATTTTTTCATGCCCTTCCATGCCAATACCGTGCCCTAGACGGTGGGATAGGCCGGGTAGTTTATAATCCGGGCCATAACCTTTTGATTCATACATACTCCGCACCGTATCGTCAATCTTACCAGCTGGCGTACCAACGGTAGCAGTTTCAAATGCGAGCATCTGGCCTTGGCGAACCAAATTCCACACTTGTTTTTGTTTTACGCTGGGCTCCCCATACACAAAAGTGCGGGAAATATCAGATTGATATCCGTGTACGTTACACCCGCAATCCATCAATACGATAGAGCCATCTTTGATTATCTGCGTTTGTCGCGTGCCATGAGGGTAAGCACTTGCTTCGTTAAACAGGGCCATGTTCCATACGCCCGCACCTCCCAACTGTTGTTGGGCTTCACTCATTAGCGACTTAACCTGCTGCTGATCCATCCCCTTTTCTAATTGTTGCCATACGTGCTCGTAAGCTTTGAGAGTAATTTCATTCGCTTTATGCATTAATTGTAATTCATGCGCACTTTTAATCAGGCGGCAGCCTAGCACGACAGGCTCTGCACTCGTATGGTGAAAGTTACCCAAAACTTTCATCACGCCTTTTAGCACGAAATACCGGACTGTACTTTCAAAGCCAATTTTACCCTGTTTGATTTTACGGTCGTCAAGGATCTGCTTTACCAGTGCAAAGGGGTTTTCGTGCTCCTGCCATACGCGCACGTCATCTCCCACTGCGAGGGTTTCTCTTACACTGGGTTCTTCAAAGAAAGGGGTTACAACAGCAATTTCGCCTTCACGAGGGATAATTAACGCGGTTAAACGTTCACTACGCCACCACTGTATTCCGGCGAAATAATCCATGCTAGCACCCGGCTCGATTACTATGGCGGCAATATTCTGCTTTTGCATAATCAACTGGGCTTTTGCAATGCGCTTGCGGCGTTCTTCGACAGTAATAGGTTTTATGTCGCCAACGATATTAGTTAACCCACTTTTTGCTGACGATTTATTGGTGTTTGCAGCGGCAAGATGACCAAATGACAAGGCACTAAGTGCCGTAACCCCAATACCTGACGCTTTTAAGAAAGTACGCTTATCCATGTGAACCACTTAGTTTACGTTATTGAATAAGCGCATAATGAAATGATAAATGCTATTTTGCAAATGATAGCGTTAAAAGCTTGATGCCTCAGCCATCCACTGTTGTTTGATGAACGAAAGTCTGTCCGTCATCACCAAGCCCGTGCCGCGAATGAATTTTTTAATAGGATCGTTTCCACTGAACAAAGATTGAAAACCACTCATTGCCGCAATCATTTTGGTTGCCTGTGTTTTTCGCTCGCGCTCAAACGGCCGTAAATAACGCAGTCTGGAATAGTCTTTACCTGTGCGCTGCAACGTTTCAATAGTCTTAGCCAATGAAAAAGCGTCTTCTATTCCCAAGTTTGCTCCCTGCCCTGCGAGCGGGTGAATAGTATGCGCCGCATCCCCTATAATTACGGCACCATCCCGCGCCCATGTTCTGGCGCACTGCATAATAAGGGGAAAGTGCGCAATATCACCTTCTACTTGCAGTAGACCGAGTGCTGAATCGCTCGCTGCGGTCAATTGATTAGAAAAATCCGCTTTATTTAGTTGTAAAAGTTGTTCTGCGTTTTCGGTATCCTGCGACCAGACTATGGAACATACATGCTCATCAAAGGTAGGCAGCAATGCCAGGGGGCCGGTGGGGGTAAAAACTTGTCGGGCGGTGAACCCATGGGATTGCTGGGTGCGTACGTTTGCGACCAGCGCCAGTTGTCCATAGTCGTGAAACGTCATGGGGAACTGACATTGTTTACGTACGAAAGAGTTGGCTCCGTCCGCTCCAACCAATAGCTTACAAGCGAAGTCTTCATCATTGTCCAGCATTAGCATGGTTTCTTGCTGGCCGGCCAAAACTTTGCTGATTTTCGCGTTGACGATATGCACTTGGGACTGAGTTTGTAAATACTCAGCCAAACCGTTAATGAATACCTGATTCTCAATAATACTGCCTAATGCCGGGCGATGTGTATCGTTGCAGTCAAAGCTGATCTCGCCAAAACTGTCTTTGTCCCATACATGCATACGCGTAAACTCGCAGCGCCTGTCAGCAGGTACATGCTGCCATACACCAACCGTGTTAAAAGCGTCGATATGCGATTGATTGATAGCACTTACCCTAAGCTCCATTTGCTCGGCTACAGTACGGGTGATATTACCGTCATTTATCACCGCAACTGACAACTCGGTTTGAGTGAGCGCACTAGCCAATGACAATCCGACTATTCCCCCGCCTACAATGGCGATATCGACCTTCTGCATAGTTAACCTTTTAATTGAACCCAGTAGTTTGTTTAACAAACTGTGACTGCACCGAATGACTTACATTCATGCCCAATAAACCTATGTTTCGAGCAATCCGCAAAGGCGCCAACGATGTAGAAAATAATGTCACCAGTGAATCTGTCAGGCCGATGGTATTTGAACGGTCAGCTTTACGAGTTTGTTGGTAGATATTGAGGGCGTCGAACGCGCCAGGATCTGCCACTGGCTTTAGCGCATCAACAAGAGAAACCGCGTCGCGTACGCCTAAGTTAAAACCTTGGCCTGCAATTGGATGAAGGGTTTGTGCTGCGTTACCCACCACCACACTTCGATGTTGAATGAGCCTATCAGCATGGCGTAGCGCCAGTGGGAAAGCATCTTTTTTACCCACTGTTAAAATTCGTCCTTTGCGATAACCAAATGCCTTTTGTAGCTGCTGAATAAAATGCCCATCAGATAAGTTTAGTAAACGATCTGCTTGATCCTTGGCAATCGTCCACACCACGGAATATTCGTTCTTTGTATTCTCCTGCGGGGACGATGTAAAAGGTAAAAAAGCGAGTGGTCCGTTTGCAGTAAACCGTTCAAATGCTTTGTTTTCATGCCTTTCAGACATTTTCACATTGCAAATGATGGCCGTTTGTTGGTATGCCGTTTGCTGATAGCTAAACCCTAAACTCTGGGAAACTGATGAACGTCCTCCATCGGCTATTATAACCAGCTTGCAATTTAGTGAGCTTTTATTCGCTAAATGCAATTGGTGGTTATTCTGACTTACTGAGATGTTTTCAACAGACGTTGTTATGCGTTTTAACCGGGAAGTTTGTAGCGACGAAAACAACGCTTCGCCCAAGCGTTGGAGTGCAACCACTTCGCCGAATTCGGTTAGTCCAAATTTGTCAGCACTTAATTCGCAAAGCCCGGCTGCCCCTTTATCACTTACTTCAATATGCTTGATTGCGACGGACTCAGGTAAAGTGACGCCCCAACGCCTAATCTCTTCAACTGAGCGTTTGGCTAAAGCAATCACGCGCGCATCAAAATCTACAGGCCGACGCATATTAGCCTCGAGCTTACTGTCAATTAACGTCACCGAGAAATCAGTTTGTTCAACAATCCCCTTAGCAACGGTAAGTCCTGCAATCCCACCGCCTATGATAACGATATCCGTATCTGTCATACGTTAGTTACTCATCAATGCTTCAATGTCAGCGATGGATTTGGGTACGCTAGCGGTAAGGATTTCTGTTCCTTGCGCGGTAATGACAATATTATCTTCAATCCGCACGCCAATGCCCCGGTAGTCTTCGGGCACCGTCTCGTGATTGGGTAAATAAAGTCCCGGTTCGATGGTTAATACCATCCCGGGTTTAAGGGGCCTATCTTCACCATCAATTTTGTACACACCCACATCATGAACATCCAACCCTAAGAAATGCCCTAGTCCATGCATATAAAAAGCGCGATAAGCCTGATTTTCCAGATTCTCTTCAACCGTACCGTTTAAAATACCCAGTTCAATTAGCCCGGCTATCAAAATTTTACTGCTTGCTTCGTTCGCCTGAGTAAGCGTTACGCCTGGCTTCAATAAATCTATTGCCGCCTCCTGCGCTTTAAGAACTATTTGGTAAACTTTGGCCTGAGCCTCCGTGAACTTACCGGAGACCGGAAAGGTTCGCGTAATATCAGCTGCGTAACCTTGATATTCGGCACCTGCGTCAATTAGCACCAAATTACCATCTTCGATCAGATCGGTATTCTCGGTGTAATGAAGAATGCAGGCGTTTTCACCACTTCCTACAATAGTGCCGTAGGCGGGATAATGGGCTCCGGCCATTGCAATATGATGGTGTATTTCAGCAGCCAACTGGTATTCGTAGCAACCGGGACGGGCAAATTGCATCGCACGGCAATGGGCTTCACTGGTCATCTTGGCAGCGGCCTTCATCGTGGCAATTTCAGCGGCCGATTTGAACACCCGCATTTCATCTAACAATGGACGTGGATCACTTAAATGCTGAGGTACTAAAAACTTACGTGGGTTGTTTCGCAAACGTTGGAATGATTCCATCACCTGCTTCTCTGCCCATGCCTCTTCGCCCAATGGGAAGAATACATGTGAGTGTCCGTCTAACCACTCATCTAAAATGGTATCGAGTTGGTCATTTTCATATGCTTCATCTAAATCAAATTGACCTAGCGCTTGCTGAGCTCCTAGTCGCCTTCCATGCCACACTTCAGCATGTTCATCTTTAGCTTGACAAACCATTGCCCGGTACGCTGAAGGATGACGGGAATGATTAGATAGCAATAACACGCTGTCAGGTTCGGCAAAACCGGTCAGATACCAAAAGTAACTGTTTTGGCGAAACTTATATTCTGTATCGCGGCTGCGCGTAACCAGTGTGGAAGATGGGATCACACACACACTATCTGGAGGACATTGGGCAAGTAGCCTGTCCTGACGGGAAGTAAATTCTTGCTGCGTTATCACAATGTTGCCTGTTTAATGCAATGAAGGTTTTTCTGGATGATCGTCTAATAACGTTTTGCCCAGTTCGCTATAACATAATAGTGCAGAAATTTTGACATATTCTATCACTTCGTACAGCGCCTTTTCAGACTCATCATCTTCGGACATAGGTTCTTCCATTTGCGCAATGTTGGCAAAATCTTCCAAAGCTTCACGCACTTCGTCTGAACACGGAACCAGATCCTGCTGAAACAGGCCAAATCCTAGCATAAACCCTTGGACCCAATTAATAATTGCCATACCACGATCGTTTATGGGGGACTGATCATCAGGCAGTAAAAGTTGCAGTGCATATTCTGATTCCAGCAGTTGTTCACAAGCCTGATTAAATAAATCGTTCAGGCATTGCTGCGTTTCCCGATTGAAGTCTTCTCCCTGATTGATGGTATCGCTCAGCACATTCATCCATTTACGATCCGTTAAGGACATACCACCACACAACATTCCACATAGAATACCGTGTACTTCTGCTCCATCGACTATCACTCCGTGTTGAGATAACAAGTTTGTTACCCCATCGTAATTGAGCTGATTATTCACACATTTAGTCCCAAAATTTTTCCACCATGCTAACAAAACATGGGTGCAAAACCCAGTTTTAGCAAGCATCGAAACAATGATAAACTTTCTCGATACATTATTCGCTTGAAAAAACGTCAACCGGTGTAGTGAAAGTTTAATTTAGTACATATTAACGGTAGATCTACTTCAACTCTGCCAACGTTTGTTATACTCTGTACTGCTTTTTTATAATAACAATGCCTCCTGGGATGTTTGCCAGTTCATTCATGTCCCTGGCCGATGCTTTTATATAAGGAAGTTGACCTCGTTACTATTGTGCAAGCTCGACTCGTATCGAGAAGCCTGCGGTAACGAATAAACTTCCGCCGTGATCCTTTCGGTTCACGGGCGAAAATGGACAGCGGCATTCTGGGAGGCGCCCTCTTTCGATGGATACAGAAATGGCAATAATAAATTTCGGGTCGATCAATATCGATCACGTTTATCAGGTTGATCACTTTGTTAACCCGGGTGAAACCCTAGCCTCGAATCACTATCAAACCTTGCTGGGCGGTAAAGGGGCAAATCAATCCATCGCCCTGGCAATGGCTGGCGCAAATGTCAAACACGTGGGTTGCATTCACGAAAATGACGCCTCCTTTAAGCAAACACTCATCCGTAAAGGTGTAGATTGTCGGTATGTAAAATGCACTGATACGCCTTCTGGCCATGCCATTATTCAAGTTACCCCTAGTGGCGAAAATGCAATTGTATTGTTTGGGGGGGCCAATCAAACCATCACTGAAAACATGGTTAATCACGCATTGGACGATGCCAAATCAACCGACTGGGTGATAATGCAGAACGAAACCAGTTGTATTGAAGAAGCAATGCGACAGGCGAAGAAGCAAGGTTTAAAAGTGGCCTTTAACCCTGCCCCCATGAGCGAATCGGTAAAGGCATTACCCTACAACTGTATTGACCTATTAATTGTGAATGAAACGGAAGCTGCGGCCATTACCGGTGAAGATGAGATTGATGCCATTCTCACGCACTTCACCGAAAACTGGTCCCACGCCAAAGTCATAGTGACACTTGGCAAAGTCGGCGTTGTAATGCTGCAAAACGGTGAGCGTATTGATGTTAGAGCATTTTCAGTAGATGCAATTGATACCACAGCAGCGGGAGATTGCTTTATCGGTTATTTCTTGTCAGCTTATGCTGATCATGCTGACGCTAAAAAAGCCCTTATTCGGGGTTGTGCCGCTTCTGCTATTGCTGTAACCCGCGAAGGTGCAGCCCAGTCGATTCCAGAAGAAAAAGAAGTCGACCGTTTTCTTGCTAAACACAGCCGATAAGCTAAAGCTTAGACAACTCCCAAACTTGATAAAAGAGCGAAAATTGGATTTATGAGTCATAAAATTATTTTGGATACCGATCCGGGCATTGATGATGCAATGGCAATCTTTTTTGCCTTTCAGGCTCCAGATATCGAAGTGCTTGGCCTGACTACCGTGTTCGGCAATGTTCCTGTTGAAATGGCAGCACGTAACGCACTTACTCTTTGTGAACTGGCCGAGCAGGATATTCCTGTTACTAAAGGTGTAGGCATGCCGTGGGTTGGCCCGGAGTCGACCTACGCGCATTTTGTCCATGGCGACGATGGATTTGGTAACATCGATTTTCCCGCATCAAAGCGCGAATTAGATCCCAGAAGTTCAGCTCAGTTCATCGTTGACATGGCTCGTCAGTACCCCGGTGAAATTACGCTCGTCGCTATAGGCCCCCTGGGCAATCTAGCGCTGGCTTTACGTTTGGAACCAGAGCTACCAAAATTAGTAAAAGGTGTCAGCATTATGGGTGGCGCCGCTTTTGTCCGGGGTAATGTCACTCCTGTTGCCGAAGCGAATATCTGGAACGACCCTCACGCCGCAGAAATCGTATTGGCAGCTGAATGGAATTTAACCATGTTTGGGCTGGACGTGACTAACGCTGTTCCATTCAAACCGTCTTTTATGGAAACATTAAAAGCAAAGAATGAGAAACTTGGTGGCTTTGTGTTTGATTCGTCAAAGTTTTACGCCGATTTCTATTCCGCTAATCGAGATGATCGCGTTTGCTTCTTTCATGATGCCTTTCCATTAGCTCACCTTATTCAACCTGAGTTGTTTGAGTTAACCGAGGGCAATGTGCGCGTTTCAACCGATGCTCTTAATCGCGGCCAAACTATTGTTGCCCCTGAAGGCACGACCGCCAGCCCGCTGTGGACAGAGGCGAACAAAATAAAAGTTGCCACCGATGTTGATCATGCCAAACTGGAACAGTTGTTTATCGACACTTACGCAAGATAAACACTTGCTTTCCCTTGCCACTCGCTAACATGGCGAGTGGTACATGCAGATAGGGACGTATCATAGCAATGAGTACAATGGAAAGCCGCAATACACTCAGACGTTACTTTCGTAATGCCAGAAATGCGCTGAGTGCGCAACAGCAAAAAAACGCCGCCGCGGCTATTCTCGACCAAATTAAACTTTTTATTCCCGCGTCGATAAAACGCGCCGCGCTATATCTGGCCAACGATGGCGAACCCGATTTAACACCGCTTATCATGTATTGTTGGCAATACAATATTGCGACGTCACTCCCCGTTCTTCATCCTTTTACCAAAAAGCATTTGTTAATGCTGAACTACACTGACCAAACCGTCATGCGGAAAAATCGCTTTGGTATTGCAGAACCGGCGCTTGAATGTCAGGCAATTCGGTTGACTGTCCACCATGATGTAATTTTTATGCCCCTGGTTGGGTTTGATAAAGAGGCCAATAGATTAGGTATGGGAGGGGGATTTTATGACCGCACGTTGGCGAATGTTTGTCACTCCCCCCTACGTCCTAAATTAATAGGTATTGCTCATGATTGCCAGCAGACCGATTCTTTGCCAATCCAGCCATGGGATGTCCCGTTGGATGCTATTATTACTCCCACACAAATTATTCAACCTAATAATTCACTGGAATAAATATGGAACAAAACGACAAGAAAAAAGCCGTCGCCGAAGCTGCAATTAAATATGTAGAGCAAGATGCTATTGTTGGAGTGGGAACTGGCTCCACCGTAAACTATTTCATTGATGCTCTCGCCAAAATAAAACATAACATTGAAGGCGCGGTTTCCAGTTCTACAGCCTCCACTGAGCGTATGAAAAAATTGGGAATTGACGTATTCGACCTTAATTCGGTGGATCAGTTATCAGTGTATATCGATGGCGCTGATGAAGTAACTGAGCATAAACATATGATTAAAGGTGGGGGCGCTGCGTTAACACAGGAAAAAATTGTCGCCGCCGTGGCCAAGAAATTTGTGTGTATCGTCGATGATTCCAAGCGAGTAGGTGTATTAGGCAAATTTCCCCTGCCTGTCGAGGTTATCCCAATGGCACGTTCATATGTGGCCCGTGAACTTGTTAAGCTGGGCGGTGACCCCGTCTATCGCGAAGGTGTGGTTACCGATAATGGCAATGTCATTCTTGATGTGCACAATCTGGAAATTTTAAATCCAAGGGAACTAGAAGCCCAAATCAATAACATTGCTGGGGTAGTCACAAACGGCATATTTGCATTGCGCGGGGCTGACATAGTCCTATGTGCGGCTGATTCAGGTGTAAAAACCCTCGATTAACACAATTTTGGGGGCAGCGTGCAATTTCGCTTTCACTCTGCCCCCGATTTTGCTAAGTTTGCCTTCCCAGACGTCCAGATGTCTTTTTAACTTCAGTTTGAGAAGCGACCATGAGTAAAGTTTCGTTACCTAAAGATAAAATCAAGATATTGCTGTTGGAAGGTGTCCATCCCAGTGCTGTAGAAACCTTTCAAAGCAATGGCTACAGTAACATTGAATATTTAAAAACGTCGCTACCGGAAGCTGAACTGATAGATAAAGTGAAAGATGTCCACTTTATTGGTTTGCGCTCACGAACACAGATTACAGAAGCTGTTGTCGATGCAGCCAATAAACTCGTAGCGATAGGCTGCTTTTGTATAGGTACCAATCAAGTAGACTTGGTTGCCACGCAAGCTAAAGGCATACCAGTATTTAATGCCCCTTTTTCCAATACCCGATCAGTAGCGGAATTGGTGCTGGGCCAAATTATTTTACTACTTAGAAAAATTCCGCAAAAAAATGCCAAAGCCCATCGGGGCGAGTGGGACAAAACGGCTGACGGCGCGTTTGAGGCGCGAGGTAAAACATTGGGTATTATCGGCTACGGCCATATCGGTACTCAATTAAGTGTTCTGGCAGAACACTTAGGCATGCGTGTACAGTTTTTTGATATCGAAGACAAATTGGTATTAGGTAATTCAACGCAAGTTAAATCACTTGATAAGTTGCTGGAAACTTCAGATGTGGTAACCCTGCATGTGCCTGAAACCCTGCAAACGAAAAACATGATTGGCGAAACCCAACTACGCAAAATGCGCAAAAACAGTATTTTAATTAATGCGTCGCGGGGAACGGTCATTGATATTAACGCATTAGTGGCGGCCTTGAAAAATGGACATATCAGTGGTGCGGCCTTGGATGTGTTTCCCGTCGAACCAAAATCAAATACTGAAGAGTTTGAATCGCCCTTACGTGAATTTGACAATGTAATCCTTACGCCTCATGTGGGCGGAAGTACACAGGAAGCTCAGCAAAATATTGGCATCGAAGTAGCAGGTAAACTCGCTAAATACAGCGATAATGGCTCAACCCTTTCTGCAGTTAACTTCCCCCAGGTTGCCTTACCTGATCATCCTGGCAGTTGCCGTATTCTGCACATTCACGCGAATCGTCCAGGGGTGTTAACGCAAATCAACCAGATTTTTGCCCAAAAAGGAATCAATATTGAAGCTCAGTACCTGCAAACCAGTGCTGAAATTGGTTATGTAGTAGTGGATGTAGAAGCCGATAAAGGTTATGACGCATTTAACGAGTTACAACAAATCGATGGTACGATCAAAACGCGGATCTTACATTAATCGTCGACCTCTCGTGGGGCGTAGGCTGCACGAGATTTCATTCCATTTATTGGTATTTTGCTCAGCCCACGTATTCGATTTTCAATGCTTTTGCAGTTTTGGGGTAATTAAAAAAAGCGTCAAAGAGCTTAGTATTAAATTTTCTTAAATTCTTCCGTCATAAGCGCTTCACAGTGGTCGTAAAGACGGATTTCTCCATATTTACTATTAATTCCCAATTGTGAGTGCTCCCCTAGCGAAGATTTTTCAATATTTGAAGAGACTTTTGGGGAGGGGGTAATGGGCTGAATCAGACGAAATTTGCGCAGGTCAAACAGTTAACACAGCCACGTCCTAAGGATAATAACTGGATTGCAGCTACTCTGCGCTATCGTGTTTTAAAGGACGAATGCTTTCCTTCATCAATACATAGTGAGCAGATTCATTCTTCTTTCGCCGTATTAATCACAATTAATTGCGAATTGGTAACACACTGTTCGACCAATTTTGGAGGTACCGCATGTTTTGGGCCCATGGTAACTATGAACTAAAAAAAGACAGTAACATCTTATACGTTACTGCCAGTGGACCATTCAACAGAGAAACGATTATTGCACTCAAGCGCGACCTGCCCAAAGTCATAAATGAGCTGAGCGGCTCACCGTGGGGAGAAATTGCAGTACTAAAGAATGAATGTGCTTATACGCCTGAGGCTTTGGAAGAGCTATTAAAATCGTTTCAAGATAGGACGCGTAAAAACCTCGTTGCCATTGCAATTGTGTTCCAAGAAGCTGAGTGTCGTGCACTTGCACGCTATCAGTTAGAATCGATTTTTAAGCTTTGCACGTACCTGAAGTGGAAGTTTTGCGAAGATATTCAAAGCGCGAGATCCTGGTGTGACGCTATACTTTCGGGAAGTGCAGTGCATTAAAAAGGCCTCGGGTGAGGCCCTTGTTAGACAAGCTAGCTCTTAAAAGAAACTATAAACTAACGTAATTGATGTTTCCGTATCCAGTTTTTCAATACCTGGATCAACATCGCTGTTATGGTCCAATTTTAGTGCTACTTTCAACGACAAATTGCCACTGATTGTGGCAGAAACAGCAGTCTCAGCCCGAGATTTCGTATTGTCTTCACCCACTTCCGTACTGACGGTTTGCGTAAATTTAGCAGTCTCTGAGATTAACCATTGGTAAGCCGCCGATGCACGCACGATAGGACCATCTTGCTGTTCCCCTTCTTGCGTCTCAGCCCATGCGTAACCCGGACCGACTGAGTATTCGAAAGACATTTTGTCCGTTTCCCACAACTTGTGGTTCCAGCCCACCGCAAGCGTCGTTTGGTACTCGTAATTACTGAGTTTATCTTGTTCGTACGAGGCGAAACCAAATACACGGTAATCAGGGTTAGTTAATTTGTAGTTCGCCTGAGACGATGCAAACAGTTTTTCCGCTGAGGTGCGCTCTTCATCTTCGCCCTCGTCATTTTGAACGGTTTCTTTTTTATACAACCCTTCGATGTTGTAATCGTTACTCCACTCAGGCAACTCCTGGTGCGCCACTAATGATGCACTTAGGGACGTGGTTTCAGTATTACCGGTAGTATAGATGCCTCCTACGCCGCCTTCCATGGTAAAGGGCTTCTTATCTTGTTGTGCGATTGCTATATTCGTAGCCAACGACCCTACTATCGCCACGGCTAATAAACTTCGTTTCATCAATGTGTTCCTACCATTAATTTTTTTTAACGTTGAGTGTTATTGCGTTTATATCTTCATGCGAATAAAAAAGTTCACCCATTCACTGGATCAGACATTCATTCGACGTTTAATTAAACAAATCAAAACCGTACAGGTCTCTACCCTCTATTTTAGAAGAACCGGTAAATAAGTGAAATTGAAGATTCGGTGTTCAATTCGGCCACATCCTCAGGGGTGTTTGTTTCATGGGTAAGCGTAACCGCAAATTTTAAGGCTAACGAACTAAATATATTAGCAGTGACAGAGGTTTCAGAACGCGTTTTAATGTTATGACTGCCCGCCTCAATACTGCCAAATTGTCGAAATTTTGCCCCGGTGGTCCAAAAGTAGCGGTACTCGGCGGATGCTCTTGCGATAAAGCCATTGTTAATAGATGTTTCGGTTTCTTCCTCGACTGAAACAAACGAGTAGCCAGGCCCTACACTGTATCGAAACTCATTGACTTCATTTTGCAGGAGTTGATGCGACCAGCCAGCGGCTATTGAAGACCGATAATGAAAACCGTTAAATTCATCATTCTCATAGTCGCCATAAATAAACAGGCGACGGTCTCGATGGTTCAATTTATAATCGAATTGAGCATAACCGTACAAACGCTCTGCTGTCACTTCTCGCTCTTTTTCGCCTTCTTTACCTTTTTCGCTTTCTTTATAAAGTAATTCACCGAAGTAACGATTACTCCACCAGCGCGTTTCATGTTCAGAAACTATCCCCCCTTTGATGGAGGTAGAAGCAGAATTACCTGTGGCAAATAAGACCCCTAATTGACCGTCGAGGGTAAAATGCGGCGCTTCTTCATCTACATCAGGGATAACGTCGGGGTGATAGAGCGTACTAATTAAGCTACGCTCTTTTTTTGCTTGAGCATGGCTATGCACGCAAAGAAATAACAACATGAACACCATCAAACGGATGGCAAACGAATTTTGCATAATAATGGTCTAATCTAATATTTAGCGCACAAAAAATCGTTCCGTGAAAATTATTATCTTACCAATGATGCAATCATATCTGTCTCTCTGCGAGAATAATGGATAGCATCGTCCAACGTATCCTGTTGAATCGTTATTATCTTTTCCAGCTCAGGAGGGAGAAATTCTATTTTATTGTCTTCTTCCTGCTGCTGTTCATTGAACATAGTTCTTACCGCTACTGCTAAAACGGCAATCTCAGCGTCCGCCACTTTCTGTTTTTTATCATGTAAGTGGATAACCGGGAAATAGAGTGCAAGAGGTAACCTCCAGCTTTCCATAATAGTGCCACTACATTGAGCAAAGGTGAACTTAAAGTGATTTAATTGTTTTTCCCATGGTAACAAATCGCTATCATCATTAAGATAGTTTTCATATTTATCAGGAGAACATTTTGCTATAACCAATTCACTTAAGTTCTGCAAAATACCCATCACAAAGAAACGTTCAATCCCCCGAATACGACAATTTTTTGCCAGGTACTTGGCTACCATTCCACAATAGACTGAATTACGCCAATGCTGATCCTGATTAACTAACGGTGAGTCGAATTTTGCAAACGCGGTATTGGCTGTCTCGGCCACCACCAGATTATATAGTGCTTCGCCACCAATCACATTGACAGCTTTTGAAATTGAACCAATTTGTGAGGGAAAACGAAATAACGCACTGTTGGCCAGTCGTAGAATCTTAGCCGTTAGCGAGGGGTCTACACTAATTAATTTAGCAATATCATCTGCATCTGAGCGATGATCATCGAGTATATCGCGAATACGCAAGCAAATGTCAGGCAGGGTAAACGATTGCGACGCATAGGTAACATACTTAGTTAGAGACATATTCAACACCACTTCGAAAGAATCTTAAAATTATATCAGGCATGTTTTAAATCGCAGCTCTTTTACGTTACTTTGCAGTATGCTGAGTTATAACTGAGTACCGTTAACCACGTGTATTTGCTTTGTTATTTATCTTTATCTTTTCCAAACAAATCATATTGTGAGGGTATAGGTTCAGCGACACTCGAACTCTGTTGATTACTTCGCTGCGCTGCCTTTTTTCTTCTGTGACAAGCGGCGATAATTTTTCTTTTGGTAGCATCATCAATTTTTAGCCAGTATAGGCGTTCCTCACGGCTTCTGAAACAGCCTAAACAAAAGCCTCGCGGCCCTGACTGACACACACCAATACAGGGGCTGGGTACCTCGAAAAATTCCAATTGTGAAGGAGACGGTTCTCCTTTGGCTGCCATAGTATTGTATTCTGATGTGCATAGGTGATAAAAATTAGTCTACCAGTGTATATTCAATAGTGGAAACCACCCGCGCTTTTTTAATGTATTGGAGAAGATTGTCATTGGCAGTGACGGAGCATTGTTCTTGAGTTGCACTTATGGCTTTCCCCGAAGCGCTAACAGGAGCTTGCACAAATTTACAGTTTGTAGAATCGCCCCCTACCTCCCGCATTCCTCGTGACGCTTCCCCCATATCAACCTTCATTTGCTGCGAACGTGAAAACAAATATTCCCTGCTGGCCTTCTAATCAGGGCAAGTAAATACCCCCCATCACCTATCCGATCTAAAATGGAGTGCTTTAAGGTTCTATATACTTTGTACACTGTCAAAAAATTTGCTGTTGGATCGGAGCGCACGGTAGCGAAATTTCGCCCGTTCATCACCATAATGTGAGTTTATTTATCTCCCATTTTAGGGACGCCACTTGTTACCGCCCCGTTGTCCAAAACACAGGCAGCTAAAAACTTTGTCATTATCAGAGTCATTTTTTTGCTCCCATGCAAGGCTACTAATTAATCCCCCGTTTCATAAATATCTGTAGATCCCTTGAGCATTCTTATTCTGAACGCCCCTTTACAAGACAACCCGCTCTCACGTTTTAACCGTGGCAACGACATTAGTAAATTTACGTCCGAGGAACGTAACTCCCAGCACCAGGTCCTATGCAATAATGCGGACGGTTGCTTTGTACATTTACGCGATTGACGTTAGCTAAGTGCCCCATGTTAATCATCCACTATGGCATAAGGATGGCTTATAAAAGGGAGAATGAAGCCGAACGCTGAAGATGATATTTTTTTCATTTATGCATGGGGACAGGAAAATAAGGAATGCGACAGTGGGGTAGCTACTCCCCTAACCCTATGAAATTTATGAGTAAATAAATTCGGCGACCAAAACGTGTAAAATGTCTTGAAATTTTAAAGAAGAAGCAATGAACTTTTAAACAAAAATGTTGTGAAATGTATCCATTGGCTATATATAATTAGTACTAGGCTAAACATACCAGTTTAGCCGTGTTGCACGTTTTGGAGGTTTTTATGGCTATTCAACGTAATCGGGCTGGTTCACGTAAAACAGTGGATTTGGACGAGAACACCAACCAGCAACTAGAAAGACTAAAGGAAGTTTTTGGGACCACATCAAATTCTGACGTTATTCGCAAAGCGATTAAGTTATCTATTCTTTTGGCTAATGAAGCTGACAACGATAACTCCGTTGTCTTTGAAAGAAAAAATCAGGACAGAGTACTATTACGACTAGATTCTTAAGGGATATCAGGGATGCCGGACGGTAAACAGGAAGAGACGACTTCTGCACAAAAATCCACGCTGAAAGAGACCGTCCAGGCGAAGCATGAAGCGACTAAATCCGGTGCTGAAACTGATTCAGCACCGTCACCCGACCAACGCCAGAAAAAAGATAAACCAACCGAGTCAATGGGTTTGGAGGATGCAGTCACAAATGACGCTGCCATAAAAAGGGTCGAGCGTGAAGCCGCCGTTGAGATATTACGTAATGAAGCAGAATTAAGGAAAAACGCTGCTGAAGACATTTTAAATTTATTTAGAAAAGCCAATCTGTTCGTACTGGGGTTTCTCATCATTCTCCTGATAGTAGACATATCCTTAATCTACGCTGGAGAAGCGAGTGTCGAAGATCGCATCGTTAATGAGAAGGTAGTGATGTCATTAATTGGTGCTACCGTAATTCAATTAGGCACTATCATGATCTCGCTATCTAAATATCTTTTCCCTACGTCGGACAATAACTAAGTAAAGTCAGGCACTTTCGTTTCTATAGCTCGCGCCTACCCTATTTTCTAGCTGCAATAATAAATACGTTTAGCTGCTGCACCACCAGTCTTGAATGACCTCGTCACCATGCACGTTCTATAGCCTCACTGGTGGCGTAGAGGAGGGTGTGGATTTGCACACTGATATTGAAATAGTGCTTGAGTGCACAACGCGGCCAATATGAACTCCATTGGCCGCTTTCTGTCATGACACCTAGCAAAATTCAAGCGTGAGCAGTTCGCCACACCCTCTATTGCGCATGAGTATTATTTACTTAGCACTAGTTCGGTGGCTGGCTGTTTTGCTCGCGTTCTGCGAAGTAGTGAATAGAACACCGGGGTCAAAAGCAAACCAAAAATAGTGACCCCTATCATACCTGCAAACACCGCCACGCCCATGGCTTGACGCATCTCAGCTCCCGCACCGGTTGAGATCACCATAGGTAATACACCCATAATAAACGCAATGGACGTCATGAGGATCGGCCTTAAACGCAGTTTGCTTGCCTCTAATATTGCCTCTAAGGTATTCATGCCCTGCGCTTCCAAGTCTTTGGCGAACTCAACAATCAAAATTGCGTTTTTAGTCGCCAAGCCAACTAAAACGATCAAGCCAATCTGGGTAAACACATTATTATCTCCCCCAGCTATGCCCACGCCCACTAATGCGCTTAACAAAGTCATGGGAACAATCAATATTATCGCTAACGGTAAGGTTAAGCTTTCATATTGCGCCGCAAGCACTAGAAATACCAACAGTACCACCAAAGGAAATACGATGAGGGAGGCGTCACCAGCAAGTATTTGCTGATAGGTCAGATCGGTCCACTCATAGCTCATCCCAATCGGTAATGTTTCATCCAGAATTTTTTCTATTGCCGCTTTAGCTTGATCTGAACTGAAACCCGCCGCCGGCGCTCCATTAATTTCAGCCGTGTTGTAACCGTTGTAATGCATTACGCGATCCGGCCCAGCACTATGTTCTACTGATACAAATGAGCCTAGCGGGATCATCTGGCCTTCACTATTGCGAATTTTGTACTGAGGGATCTGGTTCGTATCCTGCCTGAATTGCGAATCTGCCTGTACATTGACCTGATAAGTACGGCCAAACAAGTTAAAGTCATTCACGTACACAGAGCCTAAATATGCTTGCAATGTACTGAACAGACTGTCGGTTGTTACACCCTGACTTATCGCCTTGGTGCGGTCAACATCTACGTCTAATTGGGGAACATTCACCCTGAAGCTTGAAAACGTATCCGTTAATGCCGGATCTTGCCAGGCTTTTCCTACTACCTGTTGAGTCACTTCATCAAGCGTTTTAAAACCTAAGTTAGCTTTATCCTGAATTTGTAATTTGAATCCGCCAATGGTACCCAGCCCCATCACTGGCGGAGGTGGGAAAATGGCAACAAATGCCCCTTTTATTGCGCCAAATTGCTGATTTAACTGCACCGCAATAGCACCAGCGGACAGTTCAGGTGTCGTTCTTTCTGCAAAGGGTTTAAGTGGTGTGAATAACACGCCTGAACTGCTGCTATTGGTAAACCCGTTAATATTTAGACCTGGAAATGCCACAGCATCCGCTACACCAGGGTGTTGCATGGCAATTTCCGACATTTGTCTAATCACATCTTCGGTGCGATCCAAGGAAGCCGCATCAGGTAATTGAGCGAATGCTACCAAATACATTTTATCTTGCGCCGGCACATAGCCCGTAGGTGTACTTTCAAATTGTTGCCAGGTCAACGCGAGTAAACCCATGTATAGCACAAGTACCACACCACCTTTGCGTACTAAACGATTGACCCCACGGGTATACGCCTTGCCACCACGGTTAAACATACGATTAAATGGCCCAAACACACAGCGTCCCAACAATGAATCCATCACTTTGGTTAATGCGTCTTTTGGCGCATCGTGGTTTTTAAGTAGCAGTGCGGAGAGGGCAGGACTTAAGGTTAGCGAGTTAATTGCTGAAATAATGGTAGAAATAGTAATAGTTAACGCGAACTGTTTATAAAACTGGCCGGTTAATCCAGACATAAAAGCGGTAGGGATAAATACCGCAGCCAGCACCAAGGTGGTGGCAATAATGGGCCCTGTAACCTCTTTCATCGCTTGTTGGGTGGCTGCAACTGAGCTCAAGCCCTGGGCGATATTTCGCTCGACATTTTCCACTACGACGATAGCATCATCCACCACGATACCGATAGCCAATACCAAGCCAAACAATGACAACGCGTTAAGTGAAAACCCCATCAATTGCATAAACGCAAAAGTACCCACCATAGAGACTGGAACTGCCACTAATGGAATAATGGAGGCGCGCCACGTTTGCAAAAACAGTACAACCACCAACACAACTAACAGCACGGCTTCGAGTAATGTATTGACCACTGCTTCTATCGACCCTCGAACAAATACCGTTGGGTCATAGACAATTTCATATACCAATCCCTCAGGAAAGTTCTGCGATAATTTTGCCATGGTAGAACGAACGTTATCGGAGATATCGATCGCGTTTGAACCGGGCGCTTGAAAGATTGGGATGGCAGCTGCTGGTTGGTTGTTTAGTAAAGAGCGTAGTACGTAATAATCCGCCCCTAATTCGACCCTGGCGATATCTTTTAAGCGCGTAAGTTGTCCTGTGGATGAACGCTTAACGATAATGTTTTTAAATTCGCTTTCGTCCTTTAAACGTCCACGTACGTTAATGAGTAAATTGAAATCACTGTTACCTGAAGGTTGAGCCCCTAGACTACCGGCGGCCGCCTGCTGGTTTTGTGCGCGAATGGCACTGACCACATCCGTAGGGTTTAAATTGAGTTCTGCCATACGGTCTGGATTGAGCCACACCCGCATACTAAATTCGCCCGCGCCAAAAACCCGAGCCTGTCCCACACCTTCCACCCGTGCCAGTTCGTCTTTAACAAATTGCTGGGCGTAGTTTGACAAGTAAAGCATGTCATAGCGGCTATCGGGCGACGTTAAATGTACTACCATTGTTAAATCAGGCGATGACTTTTCGGTCACTACGCCCAAACGCTGTACTTCTTGCGGTAATCTTGGTAGTGCGCGATTAACTCGGTTTTGCACAAGCGTGGTCGCCTCCCCCGGATCAGTGCCGATAGCGAAGGTTAACGTTAATGTCATTCGTCCATCTGAAGTGGATTGTGACGAACTATATAACAAACCTTCTACCCCATTGATCTCATCTTCCAGGGGGCTGGCTACAGTTTCTCCAATTACTTTGGGGTTTGCACCTGGGTAGTTTGCCGTGATCACGACAGTTGGTGGTACGACATCAGGATATTCAGTAATCGGAAGCTGCCACACCGACAGTGCACCAGCGATAAATATCATCAGTGAAATAACACCTGCGAAAACTGGGCGCTTGATAAAAAATTGCGCGATATTCATCAATTGCCTCCCGCTGAAATACTTGAAGATTCACGCATAGCGGTAGCAATTTCGGCCCGTTCTTGCCATTTCATAAGCGCGTTAAGTGCTTCTTGGGGCGCCATATCAATTTCATTCGGTGCGACTACCGCACCGGGGCGAACACGCTGTAAGCCATTAAGTATTATGGCTTCGCCAGCTTGCAGACCTGATTCAACGACGCGCAACTTGCCTAATTTATCGCCTACTATGATGGGCCGATAACTAATGGTGTTGTCGGGACCAACCACAAAAACAAACTTGTTATTTAGATCAGTACCTATTGCTTTTTCGCTGATCAACACGCGGGGTTGTGTTTCACTGCTGGTCAGTTTGATATGCGCAAACATACCCGGCAGCAATTTACCATTTTTGTTGTCGAACACTGCGCGAACGCGGATCGTGCCAGATGTAGGATTAACCTGGTTATCAATAAAATCCAATTTCCCCCAGTAATTTTTTTCCGGGTTGGAGCCTACTTGTAAAGCAACCGCTAGATCAGAAGGTATTGTACTGTGTGTCTCACGTTTAGCTAAAAAATCTAAATAGGTTTGCTCATCCACATCAAAATATGCATGCAGCTTGTCAGTAGATACCACAGTAGTCAGCACAGTATCACCCGCTTTCACAAAATTGCCAGCGGTAACATTCGCGCGGGAAATACGGCCGGTAATGGGGGCTTCTATTCTGGCAAAGCCTCTTTGCAAGCGTGCGATATCAAGTTGTGCCGCCACAGCCGCTACTTGTGCCTCAGCTTGCGTAACGCTTGCCTGACGAGTATCAAGTACTTCTTCAGACACAGACTGAGAGGCTTTCAATTTGTTGGCACGGGATAAATCCTGTTGCGCAAGTTTAAGCTGGCTCTGCACGCTTTCTAACTGCGCTTCGAGATGCTTTACTTCGGCCTGAAATTGACGATTATCAATTAGAAATAAGGTGTCGCCTTTTTCAACCTTATCGCCTTCCCGAAAAGCGACGTAGTCTATATAACCAGACACGCGAGGACGTAACGTAACGGTTTGCGGTGCTTCCAATCGCCCACTGAAAGAATCCCATAACGCTACTTTTTTACTAATAACCTGAGCGGTATCAACAGGAGTAGCGTGCGGGCCCTGATTGGGCTGCGCGCGATTTACTTCACCGCACGCTAGTAGAATAGTGGTGACCCAAAGGACAATACTGAACTTGAAAGAAATATGCATCTTCGCTACCTGAAAATTGGATTGAGCGCATTATGCCTTCGACAATTCAACATTAATAATTATATTTCCATATACATTTCATCACACAATGTTATATATTTGCACTTCGCCACCCCCCAAGTGAAAAGGTAACGTTTTATGCGCAGCAACGATCTTAATCTACTGATGATTTTTGACGCCATCATGACAGAAGGGGCCATAACTCGTGCAGCCGATCGCTTGGCTATGACCCAACCTGCGGTTTCTAATGCGTTGTCACGTATGCGTATTGCGTGGAAAGATGAACTTTTTGTAAAAGATGGACGGGGTATTCAGCCTACGTCTTTTGCTTTAAATTTATGGAGTCAAATTAAGGGACCACTAGGGCAATTGGAAGATGCCGTTAACCCAAGTCATTTCGATCCAGCTACGGCAAGACGCACATTTCGCATATCTGCATCCGATATTATCGTCGATATGTTGTGGGGACCATTGCGTCACATTATTGAAACTGAAGCGCCTGGAATAAACATTTACGCTATGCCGAATGCTGCGGCGAATACTGAAAAGGTATTGAATGACGCAGAAGCCGATTTGGTGATTGGTAAGTTTCCGATGGCTGATAACGTCATTCGAAGCGAGCAAATTCTTGAACCTAGTTATGTATGTATAATGCGCCCAAATCATCCGCTTGCTAAAGAAGAACTGACATTACAGGGTTTTGCAGATGCGGATCATCTTTTAGTGTCTATCTCAGGTGATGTGACGGGTATTACAGACCAAGCACTTATGAATGTCGGACTGACACGCCGAGTCGCGATGTCTGTCAATCATTTTCATGCCGTAGCGCCTTTACTTCAACAAAGTGATTTAATTTGTGTGGTACCGTCCATTGCAGTTGAAAAAGAAGTTTTCTCAGGCAAGCTGGCGGTATTCGAAACCCCGATTGAGTTAGCTAAAACGCCAATAGGTGTAATGTGGCATAAACGCCAAGACCATGATTTAGGCTTGCAATGGTTACGACGTTTGGTAACCCAATTTTTGCGAGAGCGAAGCGATCAGCATAAAGCACTGCTTTCTCGCTGTTGTCGCAAAGGCTATTGTCCTGATGCATTAAAGGAACTGATGGCAAAACGAGCCAATGAAGATTGTACGTTACCTGTTGTTGATATGAAAAGGGCATAAAAATGTCAGGCTATAATGCTAAGTTAGGTGAAGCAGATGTTGAATTAAGTGCCATTCGCGCACAGGGTTCTGGCGGGCAAAACGTTAATAAAGTAAGTAGCGCGATACACTTACGTTTCGACATTAATGAATCGACGTTACCTGACGAAGTAAAAGTGCGTCTTTTGAGAACTAAAGACTCAAGAATTACGACTGACGGTGTATTTGTATTGAAAGCCCAGCAATATCGAACGCAAGAGCAAAACCGAGCCGATGCAATATTGCGGTTGAACGAGTGGATAACTGAATCAACCAAAGTGCAAAAAAAGCGTCGCCCCACCAAAGTTTCCCGGGCTGTAAAAGCCCGTCGGCAGCAAGCCAAAAAGGCTAACAGCGATAAAAAATTACGTAGACAAAAACCTGATTTCTAATATCTAGGTTTGACATACGAAATTTCATATATATGATACGCCATATATCACTTCCAGCCTCATCAATATATTTATGCGCTGCGTGAGCGCCCATTTTTACGGGTTGGGATAAAGGAGGCTATATGGGGTTTCCCCTGCAATTTTTTAAATGTCTGGCAGACGATACCCGTCTAAAAATCTTATTGCTTATTGCGACCCGCGAAGAACTCTGTGTATGTGACTTCCAGTCCTCACTTAAACTGAGCCAACCCAAAATTTCCCGTCATCTTGCGGAATTGAGACGGTGTGAATTAGTGCAGGATGAACGTCGCGGGAAATGGGTATTTTACCGCCTGCATGACCAATTACCCGAGTGGGCGCATGATGTACTCAAACTGACTCACTACAACTGTCCTGAATATTTAGTAGAAACCCTTAAACAACTTTCCCCTTGTTGCGAGAATGACTAATGAAAATCCTTTTTATCTGCACCCACAATCGGTGCCGTAGTATTTTGTCTGAAGCTATTACTAATCAGTTAACCGATAGCAATGTGGTCGCACGCAGTGCAGGCAGTCAACCCGTGGGTGAAGTCCACCCTCTTTCGCTTAAGTATCTTAAGCTAACAGGGTTCGATACAAGCGGACTTTTAAGTAAATCCTGGGATAAACTTGAAGACTTTGCCCCCGATGTAGTCGTTACCGTCTGTGACAGTGCAGCGAAAGAAAGTTGCCCGGTATGGTTTGGCGAGGCAATTAACGTTCATTGGGGATTAGAAGATCCCTCGAAAATGAATGATGCATCACAAGCGGAACAAGCGTTTTTGCACACTATTGACATCATCAGTACACGTGCAAAAGCCCTAAACTACATTGCTCAACAACCAAAAACAGAATGGCACCACGCGTTAAAAAAATTAGGAGCGAATGAGTGAGTGTAACCGATTTATCTACCCCCAACTTGAACGAAGATGAGTTTATCATCCCTGAACAAGCGCAATTGAAGCGTCAAGCGTCAACACATAAACCCCGTATTTTGTTACTGTACGGTTCGCTTAGAAAACGTTCATTCAGCAAATTGGTCGTTGAGGAATGTGCTCGATTACTAATCCGAATGGGCGCGGAGGTGCGCATTTATGATCCAAAAGGATTACCTCTCCCTGATGGTGATGAAGACACACACCCTAAAGTTCAGGAATTAAGAGAACTTGTCGTATGGTCTGAAGGTCAGGTGTGGTGTTCACCTGAAAGGCACGGTTCAATGACGGGAATTATGAAGTCACAGATTGACTGGGTCCCCCTTTCGTTAGGTGCGGTGCGGCCTACTCAGGGAAAAACACTGGCCGTAATGCAAGTTGAAGGCGGATCTCAGTCGTTTAATGTAGTCAACCAATTGCGGGTGTTGGGCCGCTGGATGCGCATGATCACTATCCCTAACCAGTCGTCAGTAGCCAAAGCATTTCTTGAATTCGACGACGATAACCGTATGAAACCCTCAGCCTATTACAATCGAATAGTTGATGTAATGGAAGAGCTAATGAAATTCACATTGCTTACTCGCGACAACAGCGATTATCTGGTCGATCGTTACTCAGAACGGGTCGAAACTGCTGAGCAGTTATTACAACGCGTAAACCAAAAAAATAATAAAGGATAAAGTATGGGCTTGTTTGAACGTTACCTCTCTGTTTGGGTAGGGTTGTGTATTGTCGTTGGGGTGGTCGCTGGAACTTTGTTTCCTGATTGGTTCGCCTTAGTTGCCGATCTGGAATATGCACATGTGAATTTAGTAATCGCTGTGCTTATTTGGTTAATGATTTACCCAATGATGATCCAGATTGATTTCGCCTCACTCAAAGACGTAGGCAAAGCCCCTAAAGGCTTAGTGTTAACCTTGGTGATCAACTGGCTAATTAAACCTTTTACTATGGCGTTGTTAGGTTGGTTATTCTTTGAGGGCATTTTTGCCCAGTGGGTTGACCCACAATCGGCCAGCGAGTACATCGCGGGCATGATTTTATTAGGCGTCGCACCTTGTACCGCCATGGTATTTGTGTGGAGCCATTTAACTAAAGGTGACGCGAACTACACCCTCGTACAAGTGTCTGTTAATGACGTTATCATGGTGTTTGCATTTGCCCCTATTGCCGCTTTTCTGCTTGGGGTAAGCGATATTGAAGTACCTTGGGAAACCCTGCTGTTATCTGTAGTGATTTATGTTGTGCTGCCTTTAATCTTAGGTATGGCTACACGTCAAATTCTACATAATGATAAGGATGATATGCGCTTAAATCACTTTATCGCGCAATTAAAGCCCTTCTCGATTATTGGCTTACTGCTTACGATAATTTTATTGTTTGGCTTACAAGCTGATACTTTGCTGGAAAAACCACTTGTTATCGGCATGATCGCAATCCCGTTGCTTATTCAAACCTATGGCATCTTTGCGTTAGCTTACTTTATTGCGCTGAAAATGCGTTTGCCTCATCGCGTGGCCTCGCCAGCGTGCATGATTGGTACGTCGAACTTCTTCGAGCTTGCCGTTGCTATGGCTGTTTCATTATTCGGCCTGCACTCTGGTGCTGCTTTAGCAACCGTTGTGGGGGTATTGGTAGAAGTTCCCGTAATGCTGTCACTGGTGTGGTTTGCCAATCGCACCCGGCATTGGTTTGAAACACCGGCGTAAACCGCTGCTAAAAAAAACGCCCGCATAAAGCGGGCGTTTTTTTATGTCTAATAACGAAGTTACTTCTTCTTCGCCTTAGGATTTGGCATATCAGTAATGCTTCCTTCGAAGATTTCTGAGGCCAGACCGATTGACTCATTAAGGGTTGGGTGAGCATGGATGGTTAATGCTACATCCTCTGCGTCTGCGCCCATTTCAATGGCAAGCCCGATTTCACCAAGCATTTCACCGGCGTTCGTCCCAACCATAGCCCCACCGATAACACGACCTGATTCTTTATCAAAAATCATCTTGGTCATACCATTAGTAGCATCAGATGCAATTGCACGACCTGAAGCAGACCATGGGAAAGTAGCCGTCTCATAGCTTACGCCCTGCTCTTTCGCTTCTTTCTCAGTTAAACCAACCCAAGCAACTTCTGGCTCAGTATAAGCAACTGATGGGATGCAACGAGGGTCAAAGTAATGCTTCTTACCAGAGATCACTTCTGCGGCAACATGACCTTCGTGGACGGCTTTATGCGCAAGCATTGGCTGACCAACTACATCACCGATAGCATAAATGTGTTCAACATTAGTTTTCATCTGTTTGTTAACATTGATGAATCCGCGGTCGTCTACTTCGACGCCGGCTTTATCCGCATCTATTAATTTACCGTTCGGGCGTCGGCCCACTGCCACTAACACTTTATCGTAACGAACAGCTTCTGAAGGCGCTTGTTTACCTTCGAACGTGACATACAGACCGTCTTTCTTTGCTTCTACGTTAGTGACTTTGGTTTCAACCATAACGTTGAACTTTTCTTTGTACGACTTCATGAACACTTTCATGATGTCTTTATCGGCCGCAGGAATTAACTGGTCTAAAAATTCAACCACGTCAATTTTGGAGCCGAGCGCTTCGTATACTGTGCCCATTTCCAGCCCGATAATACCACCACCTAGCACTAACATTTTTTCAGGCACGTCTTTAAGCTCAAGTGCACCCGTTGAATCAATTACGCGATCGTCTTCGGGAATGAAAGGTAATGATACCGGCTCAGAACCTGCTGCGATTATTGCCTGCTCAAACTTGATAGTAGTTTTACCGTCTTTACCTTCTACTTCCAGTGTATTTGCACCCGTGAACTTGCCGTAACCTTGTACGTGCTTCACTTTGCGCATTTTGGACATACCTGACAGACCTTTGGTCAACTGACCTACTACGCTATCCTTGTAGCTGCGCAACTTATCCAGGTCAATTTTCGGTTCACCAAAGGTTACGCCGTGAGCGCCTAAATGACTGGCCTCCTTGATTACCTTAGCCACGTGTAAAAGCGCTTTGGAAGGAATACAGCCTACGTTAAGGCAAACACCACCTAAGGTGTCTCGGGCGTCAACGATGACGGTTTCGATGCCTAAATCGGCTGCACGGAATGCGGCTGAATAGCCACCTGGTCCTGCTCCTAATACGACTAACTGAGTTTTGATTTCGCTCATTGTGACCTCAAATCTGTCCTGTTTTTATAAAACGAATAAAGCTGGATTTTAACCAGTCGCTGGTAGGGCGTAAAGCTAACTAGTCAAAAAGCCTCATAAAATGTGTAAATCGGGGATGATGCATCATCATCCCCGGCTGCTAAATCAGATTTACAATAAAATCTGTCTTAAATCTTCCAGCACTTGTTTCAAGTGCACCGCAAAACGCGCCGCCACAGCACCATCGATAACCCTATGGTCGTACGAAAGTGATAAGGGCAACATCAGGCGCGGTTCAAACTCAGTACCGTTCCATTTGGGTTTCATATCACTTTTCGATACCCCCAGGATCGCCACGTCAGGTGCGTTAACAATGGGTGTAAATGCAGTACCACCAATACCGCCCAGACTTGAAATGGTAAAGCAGCTACCTTGCATGTCTGCAGATTTCAACTTCCCATCCCGGGCTTTTATGCTAATTTCCATCAACTCTTTGGAAAGTTCATGGATGCCTTTTTGATCCACATCGCGCACCACTGGGACCACTAAGCCCCCGGGCGTGTCCACTGCAATACCTATATGGTAATACTTTTTCTGAATTAAAGACTCGCCGTCAGCAGAAAGTGAAGTATTAAATATCGGATAAGCTTTTAATGCATCCGCTACCGCTTTCATCATAAATACCAGCGGCGTTATCTTGATTCCTAGCTTACGTTTTTCAGCCACCGCATTTTGATCTTTCCTGAATGCTTCCAGGTCGGTGATATCCGCTTCTTCAAACTGCGTGACATGGGGAATGGTTACCCAGTTCCGATGCAGATTCGGCCCGGAAATTTTCTGAATGCGCGTTAATGGCTTCTTTTCCACTTCACCGAATTTGGCAAAATCCACTTTCGGTGGTGCAATTACCTGTAACCCACCTTCGCCTTGAGCAACTGAACCTGCCGTTGCTTTAGGACGAGCAAGTTCATATTTCACATATGACTGCACATCTTCTTTTAGAATACGATTTTTAGGACCACTGCCTGAGACCTGCGTCAGATCTACACCAAACTCTCTCGCCAAACGTCGAACCGATGGCGATGCGTGTACCTTGCCGGACTTCTGTTTTTCACCCGCTGACGGGTGGTGCGGAACCGGAGGGGGTTTAGGTCGACTGGTATCCTGTGTAGATTCTGCTTTGCGTGATGACGCAGTAGAGGCGGATGGTTGCTCGTCAGACGATGACTTTGCCTCGCCCGCTACTTTAAGCATTAAAATAGCTGAACCTTGAGAAACCTTATCACCTTGCTTAACCATCAACTTAGTAACCGTTCCACCTTGGGGTGCTGGTACATCCATAGTCGCCTTATCGGTTTCTAAGGTAATCAAACCATCTTCGGCGTTAATCGTGTCCCCTTCAGCAACCAATAGCTCAATGATGTCAACGTCACTCGCATCCCCAATATCGGGAACAGATACTTCAATTTCCTGTTCTTCACCTGTAGAAGCCGAAGAGGAAGCATCGGCTTGAGCAGACTCTTGTGCTTCTTCAGCGACATCTTCCTCACTACCCGCGCTTTCAAGTAGGAGGATTAATGACCCTTCGCTGACTTTGTCACCTACGTTAACTTTTAGCTCTTTAATTTTCCCTGCTTGAGGTGCGGGCACATCCATAGTTGCTTTATCTGTTTCCAACGTGATAAGGCCATCTTCCGCTTCAACCGAATCCCCTATAGCAACCAGAATTTCGATAATTTCAACCTCTGCGGCGTCGCCAATATCGGGGACTTTTACCTCGACTGTGCCGCCGGTTCCGGAAGATTTCGCCGCTGCTTTTTCTTGCCTAGGCTGATCTTTCGATTCTTCTTGCGCTTGCGGTTCTTCTTTGCTTTCGTCAGCTTCGTTAGACGTGTCTTCATTGTCAGCATCCGTTTCATCAGACACTTCAATTTTTGCTAGTAAGTCACCTTCACTGATTTTATCGCCTACTTTCACACATAGCTCTTTAAGCTTGCCAGCAAAGGGAGCGGGTATATCCATACTGGCTTTGTCACTTTCAACCGTGACCAGAGAGCCTTCCTGTTCTACATCATCTCCCGCAGAGAGACAGAGCTCAATAACTTCCACGCCTTCTTCACCTAAATCAGGTACGCGTACTTCTTTAATATTCGACATATTAATGTTCTCCCTGAGTTATGCGTAAAGCGGGTTAATTTTTTCAGCGTCGATGTTCAACTTTTCCATCGCGCTAGTGAGCGTTTTCTTATCCACGTCACCTGCTTTAAATAGTTCGTAAAGCGCAGCAAACGCGATGTGATTTGCGTCCACCTCGAAGTGTTTACGCAGATTGGCGCGGCTGTCTGAACGGCCAAAACCATCTGTTCCCAACACTCGGTAACTACCGGGAACGAATGCCCGCACCTGGTCAGCATAATTCTTAATATAATCTGTGGCGGCAATAGTCGGGCCGTCAATTCCTTCTGCTAACACTTCCGTGATATAAGGTCTACGGCTGTCTTTATCAGCATGTAACATATTATGACGGTCACAATCGAAACCATCTCGGGCTAATTCGTTAAACGAAGTCACACTGTATACTTCAGAGACCACGTCAAATTGTTCTGCTAGCATATTCGCAGCTTCGCGAACTTGCAGGAGAATCGTACCCGATCCTAGCAATTTAACCTTTCGTTTGCGCTTCTTGTCCCCAACTGTATCCAACAGGTAAATACCTTTGACAATGCCCTCTTCTATTCCTTTTGGCATTTCAGGTTGGGCATAGTTTTCGTTCATTACGGTTAAGTAGTAGAATACATTTTCCTGCTCTTCCATCATTCGGCGTAAGCCGTCCTGAACGATAACCGCAATTTCGTATCCGTAGGTTGGGTCATAGCTTACACAATTGGGAATCAGTGCGGCTTGTGTATGACTGTGTCCGTCCTGATGCTGTAAGCCTTCACCGTTGAGCGTTGTTCGTCCTGCCGTTCCCCCCACAAGGAAACCCCGTGCCTGACTGTCGCCCGCCGCCCAGGCAAGATCGCCTACGCGCTGGAAACCAAACATAGAGTAGTAAATGTAAACCGGAATCATCGGCAGATCGTTTGTACTGTACGACGTACCAGCCGCCAACCATGACGCCATGGCGCCTAGTTCATTGATACCTTCTTGCAGTACCTGACCTTTTTTATCTTCACGGTAATAAGCTACCTGGTCAGAGTCCTGAGGCTCATATTTTTGACCCTGAGAAGAGTAAATACCCACTTGACGGAATAAGCCTTCCATACCAAAGGTACGTGCTTCATCTGGAATAATCGGCACCACACGTTTACCAATCTGCTTATCTTTTAACATGGCCGTTAACACGCGCACAAATGCCATGGTAGTTGATATTTCGCGATCACCAGAGCCTTTCGTTACCGCTTCAAATGCTTTTAACTGAGGTGCGGGTAATTCTTCACTGCTCTTATCTAAGCGCCTAGGCATAAAGCCATGCAACGCATCACGACGGGCGCGCAGATACTTCATTTCTTCACTGTCATCGTCGAACTTGTAGTAGGGCAAGTTTTCCAGCTCTACATCTTCTACTGGAATATTGAAACGATCACGATAAGCCTTAACCGCATCCATATCCATTTTCTTGACCTGGTGGGCAATATTTTTTCCTTCGCCCGCTGCGCCCATGCCGTAACCTTTAACGGTTTTCGCCAGAATAACCTGAGGACGTCCTTCTGTGTTTACTGCGCGGTCATAGGCTGCGTAAACTTTAACAGGATCATGACCACCACGATTCAAGCGCCAGATATCTTCGTCTGACATATTGGCGACCATTTCTTTTAGTTCTGGGTACTTCCCAAAGAAATGTTCGCGCGTATATGCGCCACCTTTGGCTTTATAATTTTGATATTCACCATCGACCGTCTCGTTCATCAGGTCCAGTAATTTTCCTGATGTATCCCGAGCAAGCAGTGGATCCCAATAGCGGCCCCAAATAACTTTGATGACTTCCCAGCCTGCGCCTCGGAACGTCCCTTCCAATTCTTGGATGATCTTCGCGTTACCACGCACCGGCCCATCAAGGCGTTGTAAATTACAGTTGATAACAAACGTTAGATTGTCTAACCCTTCACGCGAAGCAAGACCAATTGCGCCCAAGCTTTCTGGCTCGTCACACTCACCATCGCCTAAGAAACACCATACACGCTGTTGCGAACAATCTTTCAAACCACGATTGGTTAGATATTTAAGGAAACGCGCCAAATAAATTGCCTGCATTGGACCTAAGCCCATTGATACAGTAGGAAATTGCCAGAAATCCGGCATTAACTTTGGATGCGGATAGGAAGACAGCCCGTTACCTTCCGCTTCTTGGCGGAACATATCCAGTTGGTCTTCGCTCAAGCGCCCTTCTATGTACGCGCGAGAATAAATACCAGGAGAAACGTGGCCCTGAATAAATAAAAAGTCGCCACCATCTTTGTCATTCGGGGCGCGGAAGAAGTGGTTAAAACCCACATCATATAGCATAGCCGAAGAGGCAAAGCTGGAGATATGCCCCCCCAATTCAAGATTCTTCTTGGATGCACGCAACACCATCATTAAAGCGTTCCAACGCAACGCATTACGAATTTTAGCTTCCAGCGTTTGATCGCCAGGCATAGTCGGCTCTTGCCCTGGCGGAATGGTGTTTATGTATGCAGTAGTGGCATCATAGGGTAAGTGGGCACCGTTTCTACGTGCTTTTTCAATCAATGATTCCAACAAAAAGTGCGCTCTTTCGACGCCTTCTTCTTCTAAAACAGACTCTAACGACTCCAGCCATTCTTGTGTTTCTTGCGGATCCACATCTTGGTGCATCATCTCAGTCATGGTGCCATCCTATTTTTGCTGATATAGAAAACCGCCTTTAGCTATTATTCTAAAGGCGGATACTAATGTTAAGTTTTACTTACTGTAAGCTGTTAAAGCTCACCCTATTCGCTATTCAATGTAGAATTGCTTTAATTTTACTTTTTACTTTTTACTTTTTACTGCTTACTCTTAAGATTCCAGTCGACGCAGCGCACGTTGCACTCTGCTATCCCGCTGATTAATGCTTAACAGTGTTTGTTCAATATAAGCCAGATGATCGTTACACGCTTGTCTGGCCGCATCCGGATCCCGTTTCGCAATAGCAGCAACGATCGTTTTGCGTTGTCCAGCTAATTCGTCATATACGTTCACGTGTTTTGACAACATGGTCAGGTTACGTTCAATGTTGTCCACTAACATGCTTTGCATGGTACGCATCACGTGAAGTAACACCATATTATGTGACGCTTTCGCCATAGTCAGATAAAACTGTCCCAACCCTTCAGCTAGCTCGCGTGGCGTCTGCCCTGAGTCCCTACCTGGCAGATTCGCTAATGCTTCCTCCAGTGCCATGTAGTCTTCGGGTTGTCCCCGCAAAGCCGCGTAATAAGCAGACATGCCTTCAAGTGCATGCCTAAACTCTAGTAAATCAAACTGAGTTTCAGGCCTTCTGCTAATGAGTGACATCAACGGATCCATCACCGCCGCATTGATGTCCCGACTGACATAAGTTCCTCCGCCCTGTTTACGCTCTACCAGGCCTCTGGCCTGGAGGTTGCCAATGGCTTCGCGCAAAGAAGGACGCGACACATCAAACTGCGCAGCTAATTCTCGCTCAGGAGGTAGCTTTTGACCCGCCAGCAATGAACCATCTAAAATCATAGACTCCAATTGCTCAGTGATCACGTCAGCCAGTTTTTTGCGCCCGTGTTGCATCTGGTCCCATTCCAAAACAAATTTATGCGTGCTCAATTTGTAAACAATATTGAGTCTTGCAGGTAAATTGGTAATACCATTTTACCCGCGTAGTGTAGGTGAGATTGTCAGATTGGTAAACTATTACCGAGGTTTAAAAAACATTACTGTAGCGTAATTATATCGCTTAGCCTTTACTTATCATGAAGTTACCATTCATCAAAAACTGGTCTGACATGAGTTTTAGTTAGTCTGTGATACCGATAATGGTTAAGAATGCAACAACTACAACGGTCATTTTCATTGTTCTCTTGGCCAATTCCACATAACTTGCTGGGGCAGAGTGAAATTCTTCACTTGTGGCGTTATCTGCGGTGGCTTGGGTCGCAACGTGGGTGATGACCTGCTTAGCCGAAACTGAGATATTTGTGAGGTACTTTAGCCATGTAGGGAGTGCTCGGGTAAAGTCCCCAATAAACAGATAACCTGCCGAGGTTATTCGCGCTGGAACATAGTTAAGCCATTCATACCATATATTCAATTGTTTTGAAGGCAATTTTTTGGCGTTACCCGCGAGAATCGTCCAGTCTCTCACTACTGCATATAACACCACTCCAGCGGCACCAAATACAGTGAACCAGATTACAACTGACGTATAAAATTGAAAGTTAACCCAGGCTAATTCTCGCCCTATCGTTCTATTTATAGCAACAGGGTTATTTGCGGGCACAGTGGGTAACAGCTTTTGGGCTGTCAAATAACAAGCCTCATTATCTTTTCTGACCCATGCTTCGCGGTAATTGCGATACTGATTAGCGGCATTAGCTTGTCGCAATGCAGCCATTACAATAAAACATTCTAGTAGAAATTGAAGCAATCCAGGCAACCAATCAGCAAGAAGGTATGCCATCAGTACGGGAAAAAAAATCGCTAAGGTAATTGAGATCATGTCTGTTTTGGGTGATACCAGCTGTTTCTCAATTAGCCATTCTGCATAGCGGCCTGTAGACCACATCGAATAAAGCTGCGCTTTTCTTTTTAACGTTCGGTCAAGCAGTAATGCTATTAAAATAATGATAAGGGTCATTTCGCGGTTCCTTGACTAATTGATTGTCTGAACAGACACCAGTTAAACGCTTCGCCGGGATCTGTTTTTCGTCCAAACGCAATATCGCAATGTCCGACTATTCTTCCTAACGTAATTGCTGGGTAATGGGTAATGATTTCGTTAGTCAGAGCGACTAAACTCGCATATTGTTCCCCGGTGAATGGCGTAGTATCAGTTCCTTCCATTTCAATGCCGATAGCGAAGTCATTGCAACGGTTACGCCCTTGAAAAGATGACAATCCGGCGTGCCACGCTCGTTTACAGAACGGGACATACTGCTCGACCTCACCGTTTCGCCGGATAACACAATGTGCTGAAACTTTTAAATGGGCGATTTCTTTAAAGAAAGGATGCGCGTTAGGGTCTAAAGTCCCGCTGAACAAGTCTTCTATATAATCCCCGCCGAATTCACCCGGGGGTAATGAGATGTTATGGATAACCAAAAGCGAGATATCGCTAGCTTCAGGCCGTTCATCATAAAATGGCGATTGTTTTTGGATGGCTGACGTATAGTAGTCGTAGGGCACAACAGACGCTCCTATTCAAACAGTGAGTAAAGTCTGACAGCCACAAATGTAATCTACAAGTGAAAATGGTATAAAGGGCAAAATGTTGTTGATGTGGGAAAGTAGACATGACTGAATCAGGCGGAAAATGGATGTATATTCTGGCGTGGTTATGTGGCTTAGGATTGCTTGCAGCTGTGTTTAATAACGTATTGGAAAAGCGCTACAACCCTAACCAACAACCAGATTCGTACCGTTCAGGTGGCCAGGTGGAAGTAAAGCTTAAGCAGAACCGATTCGGCCACTATGTGACAAGTGGCACCATAAATGGGCAGACGGTGACCTTTATTGTTGATACGGGGGCAACTGACGTAGCAATTCCTGCTCATCTGCAAAATAAACTGTCACTTACACCGGGCCGTACCGGTTTAGCCAACACCGCAAATGGAACGGTTCGTATTGCCTTAACTGAAATAGATACGTTAACCATTGGTGATATTCGCTTGAACAACGTTAGAGCAAACTTAAATCCGGGTATGTCTGGGAATGAAATTTTGCTTGGAATGAGTGTTTTGCGCCAACTAGAGTTTACTCAGCGTGGAGAATGGTTAATATTGCGTACCTTTTAAAATAATTGGATTACCGCACATGAATCGCCCGTCTCAGCAGGATATCAGTAGCCAAGTCAAACACGCTCTTGAGGAAGATCTCGGAGGTAGCATTAATATTGAAAACGATATTACTGCCTGTTTAATTGATACTAACACCACAGCACAGGCTAAAGTCGTCACCCGAGAAGACTGTACTGTATGCGGGGTCGAGTGGGTAAATGAAACGTTTTTCCAAATAGATAGAACGCTGGAAATTACGTGGTTTGTGAAAGATGGTGATCAAGCGCTAGCAGATGCAACACTGTTTACTGTGAGCGGAAACGCCCGCGCTATTCTTACCGCCGAACGAACCGCGCTTAATTTCTTACAAACCTTAAGTGGAACCGCCACAACGACAGCCAGATACGCCAAGCTTTTAGCACATAGCGATACTCAAATACTGGATACGCGCAAAACGTTACCGGGTATGCGACTTGCCCAAAAGTACGCCGTGACATGTGGGGGCGGCAAAAACCATAGAATAGGTTTGTTCGACGCCTTCTTAATTAAAGAAAACCACATTGCTGCCTGTGGCTCTATACCTAACGCAATTAGCACAGCAAAACGCCTGCATCCTAAAAAACCCATTGAAGTAGAAGTCGAAAACTTCGATGAACTAGAACAAGCGGTTGATGCGAAAGCAGATATTATTATGTTGGACAATTTTACTAACGAACAGATCCAACAGGCAGTCGACATCAATCAGGGACGGAGTAAACTGGAAGTGTCAGGCAATATTACTGATGAAAGGCTGTTTTCGTTGTCGAAACTAGGTGTCAATTACGTATCGTCAGGTGCGTTGACTAAACACGTTAATGCGATAGACTTATCGTTACGATTAACAATAAAGGATTGATATATATGCGTTTAATCGAGGATCGAAAGTTATAAATTCGTCTCCCCAGGAGCGCCAAAGATAATCAAACCTAACACTTACGTATAACCGCTCATACTTGTCAGTAAGCAATTGGCCTCTATACTGAGAATCAAGTACCGGGGTCGTAACAAAATTAAACGCCTCAGGTATAGGTAGAAATGAAATTGAAACTGCTAACAAAGCAAGACTAACGTCCCGGAGAAAGACCATGAACCAAGTACAAGCTAACAACCAAAAAGGCTTTACCTTAATCGAATTAATGATTGTTGTAGCAATCATCGGTATTCTAGCTGCGATTGCTTTGCCAGCTTACCAAAACTATACGCAGAAAGCGAAATTCACAGAAGCTGTGAATGCAACTGCCGCTGTTAAGTCTGCGGTTGAAGTGTGTGCACAAACCGTTGGCGGCGCTACCCCATTGAATGACTGTGACGGTGGCTCAAATGGCATACCAGCTGATACCACTACACTTACCACTACAAACGGTGTGGTAGTTTCAACTGCTTCTGCTGCTTCTGGTATAACAAAAGCGGACGGCACTGCAGCGACATATACGCTTACTCCTACTTTCGCAGACGGTAAAGTAACTTGGGTAGCAGTTTGTGACCCAGCAACACTTTGCTAATTGTCAAAGAATATTGTAAAGATAAAGCCCAGTGATAACTGGGCTTTGTTGTCTCCAGCGCCTTTAAAAGTCAGGTTATTATCATGGCAAAAGCAGCATCCATCTTTGTATGGCAGGGAAAAGATAAAGCGGGGAACAATCGCAAGGGCGAAATTTCTGCAATGTCGCTTGCCGAAGCAAAAAATTTACTACGCCGCCAAGGTATTTCTGCCAACAAAGTAAAGAAATATGCAAAACCCTTGTTCGGTGGGGGTGGTAAAAAAATTGAGCCTGCTGATATTTCCGTTATGTCCCGACAAATCGCTACCATGCTGGGTGCTGGCGTAACACTTATCCAGTCATTGGAAATGATCGCGCAAGGCCATGCCAAACCTTCTATGCGCAAAATGCTCGGTGAGATTACCGAAGAAGTTAAAGCTGGTACTCCACTATCAAATGCGCTGCGTAAGCATCCTGAATATTTTGATGATTTGTATTGCGACTTAGTGGCTACAGGAGAGCAGTCGGGTGCGCTTGAAACCATTTACGACCGCATCGCTATTTATAAAGAAAAAGCAGAAGCATTAAAGTCAAAAATTAAAAAAGCAATGTTTTATCCTGTGGCAGTGTTGATCGTTGCTTTTATCGTTACCACTATTCTTCTTATTTTCGTGGTTCCTCAGTTTGAAGAAATATTTAGTAGTTTTGGTGCTGAACTTCCCGCTTTCACACAGATGGTGCTAGCCCTTTCGGCTTTTGTTCAAAATTATGGGCTTTTCATCGGAGCAGGGATAGGTGTAGCTGGCTATCTTTTTATGAAGCGTTACAAAAAGTCGCAGTCATTGAGAGACAAAGTCGACAAACTCCTATTACGTATTCCAGTCATTGGCGAAATTTTGAAAAAAGCCAGTATCGCCCGTTTTACCCGAACCCTTGCCACTACCTTCGCGGCTGGCGTGCCACTAATCGGCGCGTTGGATTCGGCCGCCGGCGCATCGGGTAATGCTGTTTACCGTGACGCCATTTTATTTATCAAAAAAGAAGTGGCAGGCGGTATGCAAATGAACACTGCGATGCGAGCCACTGCTGTGTTTCCTGATATGGTGACACAAATGATTGCTATTGGTGAAGAGTCAGGTGCGGTTGATGAAATGCTAAGTAAAATTGCAACCATTTATGAAGCGGAAGTGGATGATATGGTTGACGGCCTTACCAGCCTATTGGAGCCTCTTATTATGGCAGTCCTGGGTGTCGTGATTGGTGGACTAATCATTGCGATGTACCTACCAATCTTCCAAATGGGCAATGTAGTGTAACGATAAAATAAGCAACAATGTACGATTCACATTGTTGCTCTCTTCACTTTCTGGCACCCTTTACACAAAAATAAAGCAAGTAAACTTATGGACGCCTTTATACATTTAAGTTTTACCAGCCCTCCCTTTTTCCTGGGCTTAGTTTTTATCGTCAGTCTTATGGTAGGTAGCTTTTTAAATGTCGTGATTTATAGGCTGCCTATTATGATGGAAAAAAGCTGGAAGAAAGAGTACCAGCACTACTTCCACCCTGATGGCTCGCTACCAAACCCACAACCATTTAACTTAGTGAAACCCGACAGCACCTGCCCACGTTGTCAGCACAAAATTCGTCCATGGGAAAATATTCCTCTCATTAGCTACCTGTTACTCAGAGGTAGATGTGCAAAATGCCGTGCGCCTATTTCGATGCGCTATCCACTGGTTGAGCTTCTTACCGCATGCGCGGCTACTTTCATTGCCTGGCACTTTGGTCCTTCAGCGCAAGCGTTAAGTGCAGTTTTAATCACGTATATCCTAATTAGCTTGATCTTTATCGACCTGGATAAAATGCTGTTACCGGATCAACTTACCTTGCCGTTACTCTGGTTTGGTTTAATTTTAAGCACACAAGCCGTGTTTGTTACCCCCTCGCAAGCTATAGCGGGAGCAGCCGCGGGCTACTTAAGCTTATGGTCTGTATATTGGTTATTTAAGTTAGTTACGGGTAAAGAAGGCATGGGTTATGGTGATTTTAAACTTCTTGCGGCATTAGGTTCTTTCACCGGCGTGATGGGATTACCCATTATTATCCTATTTTCTTCTTTAGTCGGTGCTATATGCGGAATCATCATGATGGTAACGCAAAAGAAAGGAAGCTCACTAGCGATTCCATTTGGCCCATATTTAGCTATTGCGGGTTGGCTAACCCTAATGTTTAAAACGGAAATAGTTTCAGCCTACTTAAATTGGGTTCTCGCTTAACTATGTTTTTTGAAGATAAATTTGTGGTAGGACTGACGGGCGGAATCGGCAGTGGTAAGTCCAGCGTCAGTAAGGAATTTGAAAATTTAGCGATAGATGTCATTGATGCGGATGTCATTGCTCGCGAAGTCGTGCTTCCGGGCACACCCGCTTTATCTCAGATATCGTCATATTTTGGCAATGATGTATTGAACGAGGATGGGTCGTTAAATCGCGCGATATTGAGACAACGCGTGTTTAATAATGACGTAGAAAAAGAATGGCTTAATGCACTATTACACCCCGCGATCCGTCAGCGAATGGCTATTGCTATCAAAGACACCACCAGCCCATACTGCATCCTGGCTGTTCCTTTACTGATAGAAAACAATCTCACCAGCCTGGTAAATCGTGTGTTAGTGGTTGACTGTCCAGAAACATTACAAATACAACGTGCCAGCCGACGTGATGGGAGTAACGCCAGTTTGATAAAAAGCATCATAAACTCTCAAGTACCGCGTGAGACACGACTAAGCGTCGCTGATGACATAATTGTAAACGATGGCTCCCTGGCGGAAATCCCACGATTAGTAAATGAACTGCACATAAAATATCTGCAATTAGCTAAAAATTAGACAGTATTACTGGTTGTTAACACCGCATTAGATACTAACCTGCGGAAGTAATAATATGCTTCCGTGTTGATGTTTCTGCGCTTACCCCCTGGATTACTGAACAGCTTTAGGTGCCGATAGTGTGAAGGCTCGAAGGTCCAGTCAGCATTAATGCACACAGCCCGCCATGTAACAAACTCTGCTAACAAAGATAAAAAAGACCATCTGCTATTTGTAAACTGGGTTATAATGCCCGCCACCCGCGTCTTGCCCCGTTTCATCCAACGATGATGGATTCTTCTTTCTCCGCACTAGTCACACACTGATATATATTGGTATAACATGTTGCTATATCTGATCACTTACCATCTCCTATAGGTATCAATAGCAATCCATACTATTGTGGGGGCGGGTAAAATGCTTGAATTTTGCGTGGTTTTACGGTGTAGTGCGCACCGAATATGGCAATGAGGGACTACATGACTGAATCTGTTTTTGAATTTCCACTAAAGGAGAAGGTCCGAAATTACCTGCGCATTGAGCAGCTTCTGGTGCAGCTTAAGACGGGGGCAAAGGGCGAAAACAGTACGTTACAGATGTATTTTTTTGATCGTCTTTTTACCTTACTTGATTTGGTAGATCGGCTGGATTTACGCACAGATGTACTGAAAGATATTGAAGTGCACGAGCGAAATTTGGTTTATTGGTCACAGCATCCAAATATTGATAGCACCGCTTTAGAGCAGGCGCTTCAATCAATATTAAGGTTGAAAGAAAAATTGAAGGCCAGCAAAAAGTTTGGCCATGAATTAAAAGATGACAAATTTTTAAATTCAATCAGACAACGATTTGTTATACCAGGTGGCGCATGTAGTTTCGATTTACCCAATTTGCATTTTTGGTTAGTACAACCCTTAGTAACCCGCCAACACGATATTCAGCAATGGATGGACAATTTGAAACTTATACAGGAATCAATTGCCATTAGTTTGTCCTTTTTGCGAGAACGCGGTCATTTTTCCCCGCATACCGCTGAGCATGGGTTTTACCAAGGCGTGGCGGAAGACAAAAATGAATTGATTCGGGTAAAGTGTGACGTGGGAGAAGGCTACTACCCCACCCTAAGTGGTAATAAATACCGTTATGCTATACGTTTTATGTGGTTTGAACCCGGTGAACAGCAATCGTCATCTGTAGAATCTAAAGTAACATTTTCTATTGCTGCCTGTTAGAATTTACATTTTAAAATTAGGAAGAATACCTTTATATGAAAGTGAACTGTCCGACCTGTCAAGTCGATGTAAACTGGGAAGACAAAAGTGAATTTCGTCCTTTTTGTTCTAAACGATGCCAAATGATCGATTTAGGCGACTGGGCGAGTGAAAGCAATGCAATAGCTGGGAAACCCCAAGCCACGTCGGGCGCACCTACGTCAATAGATATCGAAGAAATTGAAGCTGCCTTGGCAAAACAAAGTGATTCTTTTTTCACCCACTAGGGCCCGATCATGATAGAAAAGGTGATGTTTGTTGCAGGTACTCATGGTAATGAGATGAGTGGCATTCAGCTAATTAAAAATTGGCAACACAATGGGTGTCCATACAAATATTCTTCCTTTGAACTCACCAGCATGCTCGCTAATGAAGAAGCTATCTCCCGTCATGTGCGTTTTGTGGACGAAGATCTCAACCGTCAGTTTTCACCAGCAAAACTAACGAACCCTGATATTTCACTAGAAAGTCAGCTTGCCATAGACATCAACGCTAAACTTGGGCCCAAAGGCGAATCTCAATACGATTTAGTGGTAGATATTCATAATACTACAAGCAACATGGGTGCGACGCTAATTCTTCCATCAAGTGAGCCCTTTTACGTCACTATGGCAAGATACATAAAACAAGTATTGCCTGAAGCGAATATATTGGTTGAAGATGAAAAACCTTATGAACAGCATCCTTATTTATGCACACTAGGCAAGCATGGCGTCATGATAGAAGTCGGGGCCCAGCCACAGGGCGTGCTTAGAGAAGATGTTTATCAGCTGACAACTTTGCTGGCAGGCTCTGTCGTGGCATTTTGTGAAGCCTTCAATACTAATAAGCTAACTCACTTGGAACCTTGTCTGGCATTTCGTTTCGTTGAAAACATCCTGTTTCCGCTTAATGAAAAGGGTGAGCGTACGGCGATGATTCACCATCAGTTGCAAGACGCTGACTTTGTGCCACTACTGAGTGGGCAACCAATATTTAAGAGTTTTGATGGAACTGAGATAGTGTGGGAAGGCGAAAAAGAAACGTTCCCCCACTTTATTAACGAGGCAGCCTATAGCAAACAACACATTGCATTCGCTACCGCAGAGTCATTTGTACTATGAAGCTTTCAACACGTCTAGAATAGCAACGTTTGCGGCGGGGAAGTCTTCAGCTTTAAGCGACGTTATCTGACTCCACTTATGCTTTTGTCCCTCAACGCCGTGAGGCTCGCCGCTAAAATCAGTTACCTCGCGTACCAAAAGAGCTACTCTTTTATCGCCGTAGTCATGGGTAATATCAATTAATGGCTGACAGTTATTAACAGTAATGCCGACTTCTTCGAACAGCTCTCGTCTCAACGCATCAACTACACTTTCTCCAGCATCGATTTTCCCCCCGGGAAACTCCCACTTACCGCCTTGGTGTTGGTGGTCTGGTCGCAGGCAGATAAAAACTTCATCTGCTCTGCGTATAACACCAACAGCAACCTGAACAATTTTCATTAATTTAATTTGCCGTGGCACTGCTTGTATTTTTTACCCGAACCGCATGGGCAAGGGTCATTTCGTCCCACTTTCGGCCCTTCTCGGACAGCAGTTTGTACACGGCCACTTTCAGAATTAGGGGTCGCCGTTGCTTCTTCATGTTTGAAGTTTTTCGGTGTGCTGTTGGCTTGCCGACGTTGTTCTTCAACTTTTTCGACGTCAGATTCAGCTTTTACCTGAACACGACTCAAAATTGTGATCACTTCAACTTTAAGTGCTTCAAGCATTTGTGAGAATAACTCGAAGGACTCACGTTTGTATTCCTGTTTGGGGTTTTTCTGCGCGTAGCCACGTAAATGGATACCTTGACGCAAGTGATCCATCGCGGCTAAATGCTCTTTCCAATGACTATCCAGGTTCTGTAGCATGACTGCTTTTTCAAATTGTCGTAAGACCCCTTCACCTACAGCTTTTTCTTTTTCAACATAGGCTTCTTCAATCTGCGTTAGAATTCGTTCACGAACTTTTTCTTCATAAAGCTTGTCATCGTCGTCCAGCCATTTCTGAATTGGAAGATCAACAGCGAAATCCGCCTTTAACCGCTCTTCAAGCGCAGGCACATCCCACATTTCTTCCAAGGATTGTGGCGGGATATATTCATCAATCACCCTATTTACCACGTCTTCGCGAACGACTTTGATGGTTTCGCTGATATCGCCTTCATTTAACAGCTCGTTGCGCTGTTCGTAAATCACTTTACGCTGATCGTTGGCTACATCATCGTATTCCAGTAGTTGCTTACGAATATCAAAGTTGCGGCCTTCCACTTTGCGCTGTGCGTTCTCGATTGCACGCGTTACCCACGGATGTTCAATCGCTTCACCTCGCTCCATGCCTAAACGCTTCATCATTCCAGCCATTTTTTCTGAAGCGAATATGCGCATTAAGGCATCATCCAGAGAAAGGTAAAAACGGCTAGATCCTGGATCACCTTGACGGCCGGAACGTCCACGTAGCTGGTTATCTATACGGCGTGATTCATGACGTTCTGTACCTATGATATGTAAGCCGCCTGCTTCCAATACTTTGTCATGGCGTTCCTTCCACGCAGCTTTGATTTTTTGAATTTTCTCTTCAGTAGGATTTTCTAGTTTTTCTACTTCAGCCTGCCAATTACCCCCAAGGACGATATCGGTGCCTCGACCGGCCATATTTGTTGCAATAGTCACAGCCCCGGGTTTACCGGCCTGTTCAACAATATCTGCTTCTTGAGCATGGAACTTTGCATTCAAAACTTTGTGTGGAATTTTCGCTTTTTTCAAAACGCGTGAAAGCAGTTCGGAGTTTTCGATTGAAATGGTACCCACTAAGGTAGGCTGACCACGTTCAACACACTTTTTAATATCTTCCACGATAGCTTCGTATTTTTCTTCCGCGGTAAGATAAATTAAGTCCGCTTTATCGTCGCGGATCATGGGCTTGTTAGTCGGTATAACGACCGTTTCCAGGCTGTAAATATGTTGGAATTCGAAGGCTTCTGTATCAGCAGTACCTGTCATGCCAGATAACTTGTCGAATAAACGGAAATAATTCTGGAAGGTAATGGAAGCCAAGGTCTGGTTTTCATTCTGAATACGCACGCCTTCTTTCGCTTCCACTGCCTGATGGAGCCCTTCTGACCAACGGCGTCCTTCCATCGTTCGACCCGTGTGCTCATCAACAATCACAATGTTATCGTCTTTTACAATGTAGTCGACGTCCTTTCTAAACAGCTTATGCGCGCGCAAAGCAGCATTAATATGATGAAGTAAAGAAATATTACCCGCATCAAATAAAGACTCTTCCTGCGGTAAAATGCCTTCTTCTTTCAGGATAGCTTCGACGTGAATTTGACCATTTTCGGTGAGGTGAATTTGGCGTGCTTTTTCATCGACGGTATAGTCCCCATCCCCCGGATTATCTTCTTCATCTTCTTTTTCTTGTTGTACCAATTTTGGAATTATCGTGTTAATACGACGATACAATTCCGAGCTGTCTTCAGCTGCCCCTGAAATAATTAAAGGCGTACGTGCTTCGTCAATTAAAATTGAGTCGACTTCATCCACTACAGCATAATTCAGTTCACGTTGTACCCGATCTTGTGGACTGAACGCCATATTGTCACGTAAATAATCGAAACCGAATTCGTTATTAGTGCCGTAGGTAATATCTGCTCTGTAAGCTTCACGTTTGGTTTCTGAGGCCATACCGGGGATATTACATCCTACAGTCATGCCCAGAAAGGCGAATAAGGGTCTGCTCCAGTCGGCGTCACGCTTAGCCAGGTAATCGTTCACGGTTACGACATGAACCCCCTTGCCAGACAACGCATTAAGGTAGGTCGGTAAGGTAGCGGTTAGTGTTTTACCTTCACCCGTACGCATTTCGGCAATTTTACCCTGGTGCAAAACTTGCCCACCTAGCAATTGCACATCAAAATGACGCATGCCAAAAACACGCTTACTCGCCTCACGAACAGTGGCAAACGCTTCGACTAAAAGATCATCAAGTGACTCGCCTTTTTCAATTCGGGTTCTAAATTCAGCTGTTTTGGCCTTAAGCTCATCATCGGTAAGCGCTTCGTAATCCGCTTCAAGCGCATTAATGGCAACGACAGATTTTTGTAGTTTTTTTAATAGTCGGTCATTTTTACTACCGAAAATTTTCTTGATGACACTTGCAAACATGTTTTTGAGATCCCACTACCTGTACTCAACGATAATCTGTTACCAAAGAGCAATTTAACTTAAAGCGGTATTAAAAGCGCTGTGCTTATTAGTACCTGTTATTTAATTTATACTTTTTTATTTATTCTGATTTCTATTTTGCACGGCCATCCACAAAAGGTAATGGATTGACGTGCCGGCCATTCTTTAATACTTCGTAATGCACGTGTGCCCCGGTGGAGCGACCGGTACTGCCCATTTGCGCAATAACCTGGCCTTTGGTTACCACATCTCCGACAGCGACATGCACGGTCTGATTATGCGCGTAACGCGTTTTCATGCCGTTGATATGATCGATTTCAACCATCTCACCATATCCATATCGTTTACCAGCCCAACTCACTATTCCCGCCCCCGTAGCGATGACCTCATCACCGCTATTGCCGGCAAAATCTAACCCGGTATGCTGCGCAGACTCACCTGTAAAGGGATCTTCGCGCAAGCCGTAATAAGATGACAACCAGCCACGCTGTATCGGGCGTCCTGACAACTGCACCTCAGTGTCGATATGGTGGCCTCTTACCAAACTTTCAAGCATGGATAGTTGAGACTGTTTTGTCGCTAGACTTTCCTGCAGTTCGGTAATAGCCATGTCTAAGGGATGAGAACCCGAGGGTGAGTTAACCAAAACAGGTTCAATTGCCTCTAAATCCTCGTCGCTTATGCCTAAACTTTGCGCGAGCGTAACCACCCGACTTTGCAACGCGTAGAGTTGGACATTCGCTTGTGCAATATCCTGATTAACTACTGCTAATTGGGTCGTTGCACGTTCACTTAACGCATTTATTTGTTGCTGTACCTGCGCCACAATTTGTTGGGAAACGTGCACCCGTGCGAGGTTTTCACTAACCGAATCAGTAGACCGACTCGACACCAAAATAAACATTGACGATAGCACAGCGATACTCAATAAACGACGGACACTTATAGAGTGCTCGAAACATTTATTATCTTTGCTAATTGTTAATGTTAATTTCATGCATCGCCCTGAAAAAAATGGAGCCCTAGTTTACCTTTGAATGGCGCAAGGAACAAATAATACCAAACCATAATTATAGGTGTTGACTCAGCGCGAGCATTTTCTACTATCTGATTAGTCAATTTTGGAAATGAGCGCAGCTAAAAAGCTGACAAAACTACACCCTAAGAAAAAAGCGAAATGTGCTGACTATCAACCAGACACCAACTGTGAGTTTGGGATTAGCCAATGGACGCGTCTTTAGTAACAAAATTATTTACTTGGGAAAAAATAAGAGAAGTGATTACTATCAACCAGACACCAACTGTGAGATTGGGATTAGCCAATGGACGCGTCTTTAGTAACAAAATTATTTACTTGGGAAGAAATAAGAGAAGTGATTACTAAAAAGCAACTTTTAGTTGCGCCTATATTAACGCTTCTACTAACAGGTTGCGGTGAAAGTCTAGAGGGTAGTGAGCAGGTTAAGGTTCAACTAGGCAATGTTAACCTTTGTTTAGAAAAGAAATACGCTTCGGACGTATTACCACCGAGGTTATCTGCCATTTCTTCTAAATTAGATAATAGCTATGACACAATGCGAGTTGTCTTTAAGCCTGAGGAACTCAGGAATGCCATAGACACTTATGAACCCGACAGTAACGTTATTAATGGCAAAAAACGCGTCACTTCCAGAGGGGTTATTTTCTCAAACAAGCGTGCGGTCTCAGGCGTCAGTCAGGCTGGTAAATTGTTGCTAGATAAAACTCGTGGATCATCAGAGGTCTTTGAATATGACGAGACCAATAAGGCATTTAGAGTTTACTTACATAACAGTCGCACAAGTTGGAGCTTTGTAAGGAGTGACCTATTGCCCGATAACATTGATAAATTTACTATTCAAGATTGGGAAATGGCTTATTGCTCAAAGTACCGATATGACAGAACCTTTACCTGCATAGTGCAACGTATTCACGAAGGTGTTCATTATCAAACCTCAATAGACGAGGAAAATTTTAAGAATTTCGATAAATATGAATCATTCATCCATGAGAAAATTGAACATTGGAAAAGAAATTGTGAGTTAGCATCAGACCATGCTATCTAAGGAGCATGGTCTATTCTGAATGCCGCTTACAGATTCACGTTCAATAAAAAGCCGCCTTTCAAGGCGGCTTTTTACTTTTTACTTTTTACTTTTCACTTTTCAATAACTTATTCATCTACGCTAAGACGGGTGAAGCGTAACGAATGGGAACTTCATCCTGATTTTCATAAGTGACAAATTCCCAGCTATCCTTGTCATTTAAAACAGCGTTCAGAAGTTTATTATTTAAACCATGTCCGCTTTTAAACGCCTTAAGCTCACCAATAATACTGTGACCACCCAAGTACAGGTCGCCCACTGCATCGAGAATCTTATGCTTAAGAAATTCATCTTCGTAACGTAAACCTTCGGGGTTCAAAATACGAAACTCATCCAATGCCACAGCATTTTCCATACTGCCACCTAAAGCCAGATTATTTGCGTTCATGTACTCTAGGTCACGCATGAAGCCAAAAGTTCGCGCCCGGCTTACTTCATTTACATATGAACAGGAATCAAAATCCATAACCATATGCTGGCGCGTCTGACTGATGACCGGATGATCAAATTCGATACGAAAATCTACACGGAAGCCATCATGCGGACGTAATTCCGCCCACTTATCGTCTTCGGTTACTTTTACCGCCTTTTTGATCCGAATAAAACGTTTAGGCGCGTTCAATTCTTCAATTCCGGCAGATTGTAGTAAAAATACAAACGGACTGGCACTGCCATCCATAATGGGCAGTTCGTTGCTATCAACCTCAACAATAATATTGTCTATACCCAGCCCCGCTAATGCGGACGCTAAGTGTTCTACGGTGTGAATGCTAACACCATCCTCGTTATTCACACACGTACATAACATGGTATTTCCTACGGCATTAGCGCGCGCAGGAATATCTACATGAGGGTGCAGGTCGATACGTCTGAACACAATTCCTGTGTTGGCAGGCGCAGGCCGGAGAGTCATGGTGACCTTCTCCCCTTTATGTAGACCAATTCCAGTTTCTTGAACTGAATGTTTAATTGTACGTTGCTTAATCATTTTGTTTGTTGCTTTTTACCTGTTCCAAAAGCGGCCGCGAATTATAGTGAGTGATTACCCACTTGTCAAAAAATTACAATTCTTAGCTAAGTAATGGCAAACCATCAACTTTTGACAACAAAACCGTGTAAAAATTCCTCGTTTTGTGAATATTAATCAGCTTGCTTGCGTAAAAACGCAGGTATATCTAAGTATTCAAGATCGTTGCCAGGTTGCGCTTCATCTTCAACTTTTAACGCTTGATTACCGTCTGTACCCCCTACACTGCGCGATTCGTTAACTGAACTTACCCCGAACTCGCGGGCAGAATTAGTCAAACGCGCACCTTCAGAACTTACTAAAGAAATATCAGGCTTTCGTTCTGCGCCAATACCTGTGGCAACCACTGTTACACGAATCTCATCAGCCAGTTCCATATCGATAACCGTACCCACAACTACCGTCGCATTTTCAGAGGCAAATGCTTTAACCGCATTACCCACCGTCTCAAACTCGTCAATCGCAAAATCTGGCCCGCAGGTAATATTTACTAGAATACCACGTGCGCCTGACAGATCGATGTCTTCAAGTAGGGGACAGGCAATAGCAGACTCGGCCGCTTCTTCCGCGCGGTCTGGACCAGAGGCCGCACCGCTACCCATCATTGCTGTACCCATTTCAGACATAACTGTTTTAACATCTGCGAAGTCGACATTGATAAGACCCGGACGCGTAATTAGCTCAGCAATACCTTGCACCGCACCGCGCAACACATCGTTGGCTGCACTGAACGCTTGTAATAGCGGAGTACCAGGGCCCATTACTTTAAGCAGCTTCTCGTTAGGTATAGTGATCAATGAATCAACGTGCTTAGATAATTCCACGATACCTTGATCAGCAAACGCTGTACGCTTTTTCCCTTCAAACGGGAAAGGCTTGGTAACAACAGCTACCGTAAGAATACCCATTTCGCGAGCGATTCTGGCAACTTCAGGCGCAGCACCCGTACCCGTTCCACCGCCCATTCCGGCTGTAATGAACACCATATCAGCCCCGTCGAGTGACTGACGAATCGTTTCACGGTCTTCCTGCGCGGCATCGCGTCCGATATTAGGATCCGCGCCAGCGCCTAAACCTTTAGTTACGTTAGAACCTATTTGCAATGTGACGTCTGCGCTAGAGCTTCGTAGCACCTGCGCGTCAGTATTAACTGCAATAAACTCTACTCCTTCAATGCTTTGAGACACCATGTGTTCAATTGCATTGCCGCCACCGCCGCCAACGCCGATGACTTTGATTACGGCTTCTTCGCCGTGACTATCCATTAATTCAAACATACTTACTCTCCGGATTTGTACGTCTTACCACACTAAGTCATTTCACAAACTGCCGGTTTGATGCCTCCTTGCTAACCGTTATGTCCTGACTTTAGCGCCCCTAAAAATTAAAATTCACCTTTAAACCAGCTTTGGACACGGTTGATGAATGAATCGCCGTTTTTCTGCTTGCTGACTTTTTTATTTTCTGTTTGCATCTTTCCATAGTGGAGCAGACCCACTGCGGTAGCAAAACCAGCGTCATCTGTGTATTCAGACAACCCTTTTACATTTAATGGCTTCCCTACTCTAACAGGCATTTGGAATAATTCTTCAGCAAATTCTACTGCTCCTTCCATCTTCGCTGTTCCACCCGTTAGTACTAATCCTGCGGCAATCTGTTCTTCAAAACCACTGGCACGAATTTCATCGTGCACTAATTCGAACAGTTCCTGATAGCGAGGTTCAATCACTTCTGCCAGAGTATGGCGCGACATTGCTCGCGCGGGCCTACCACCTACACTGGGTACCTCGATATTTTCTTCCATACTCACCATATCTTTTAATGCGCAGGCGTAATTAACCTTAATATCTTCAGCATTACTAATGGGAGTGCGGAAAATTTTTGCAATATCACTGGTTATCTGATTACCGGCTACTGGGATAACGGCGGTATGACGGATTGCACCATCTGTGTAAATAACGATATCCATGGTCCCTCCTCCGATATCCACTACACATACACCTAACTCACGCTCATCATCCGTTAACACTGCATAGCTGGAAGCCAATGCTGAAAAAATAATTTGGTCAACATTTAGCTCACAACGTTCAATACATTTTGTCAGATTTTTCGCCATATCATCAGCACACGTAATAATATGTGCGTCGGCTTCCATTCTTACCCCTGACATGCCAACTGGATTTTTAATCCCTTCCTGCACGTCAATAGTAAACTCCTGAGGTAACACGTGCAGTAATCTGCGTTCCGCTGCAATTGGCACTGAACGCGCCGCGTGAATAACATTATCCACGTCGTCCTGTGTCACTTCCTGGTTATTTATCGGCACCATGCCATTTTCATTCTGACATTTAACATGGCGGCCACTGATAGACATAAATACCGACGACACACGACAATCCGCCATCAGCTCCATCTCGTTTACGGCACGTTGCACAGACTTAACCACTAAATTCAAATCGTTTACGCCGCCCTTATCCATGCCTTTGGCAGCATGGGTACCGACTCCAACAATACTGATTTGATCGTCGTTTACCAACTCGCCTACCACCGCCTTAACCTGGCTGGTGCCAATATCAAGCCCTACGATTAAATTACGTTCAGTCGGTTTCGACATGGTAATACTAACTCTCTTCTTTATTGTTGTTTTCTGTTTCATCAACCCAACCTACTGCCAGGCCTGTGTCATATCTGAGATCTACATAGCGCACTTGCTTTGGCTGTTTGGCCAGAAGCGGATAAATATCTACAAATCGCTGTAACCGATCAATAAACTCTTGTCTTCCTAAATTGAGCTGAACATCATTATTCAGTTCAACCTGCCACGCAAACCGTTCACTTAATGACAATTCGCGTATCGAAATTCCCATTGTGACTAGCAGCGATTGCATAGCGTTATAGCCTTCCAATGCTGTTTTTTCACTGCCACCTGGGCCAAATAATTTTGGTAAAACTAATCCTTCACCAGCGGCGTTGAACGTCTCCCCGTAAGGATTCAGTAGCATGTCATCATTCCATTGGGCTACTGGAATTTGTTCGACCAAATATATTTTCAATTTATTGGGCCATTGCTTGCGCACCGAGGCCCGGTAAATCCAAGGCTGAGCTTCAACAAGCTGATAAACTTCATTCACATCCAACGAGAAAAAGCTACCAGGTTGCGATCTGCGTATAAGCTTTTCCAGTTTGACTACATCCACGTGTTTATAGTCACCGGAAAAATCTACTACCTGCACCGGCATGCGCTGCTCATCTTGCAACCACTCGTACGTTTTAATCCCCGCTGCCACCATACCTGTTAGCACCAGCAGAAGAAACACCACGCCTGACCAAAATTGCACAGATTTGGTGTTAAGTTTTATCATTAACGCCAGTCCACTTTGTCTGCAGTGGCCTCTGGCATACTGGTTGCCAATATCGCCATGCATAGCTCGTCAAAATCCAACCCAGCCTGCTTTGCCGCTTTGGGTACCAGACTCTTTTGTGTCATACCTGGTACTGTATTCGCTTCCAATAAATAAAACTGGCCAAGTTTGTCTTGCATAATATCAACCCGCCCCCAGCCCCGCGCCGATAACGATCTGAATGCTCGGGTGGAAAGCGTTGCCAATTCCGCTTCTTTTTCCGAATCCAACCCGCTCGGGCAAAAATATTGCGTTGTATTATCCTGATATTTGGCAGAATAATCATAAAAAGTATGGGGGGTAGACATGCGAATAGAAGGTAACGACTGGCCCTGCAGTATACTGACGGTAAATTCGGCACCTTCTATGTATTGCTCTAGCAGGACTTGGTTATCATATTTAAACGCGTCCTGAATAGCTGCTTCGAGCTGCGCTGCACTTGTCACTCTGGCCATGCCGATACTCGAACCTTCACGAGCGGGCTTGACCATTACCTCATCCCCCAACTGACGCATTATAACGCCGCATGATCCAGCTTCAAAGTAGGATTTGTCAGCAATTTGATATTTTGCGGTTGGCAAGTTCAAACATTGCCAAATTTGCTTGGTATGGATTTTATCCATACACAAGGCTGAGCCCAATACGCCGCTGCCGGTATAGGGGATCTTTAACAGTTCCAATGCCCCTTGTAAGGTGCCATCTTCTCCCCCACGGCCATGCAACATAATCACCACCCGATCTGTTTTTTCAGTCAGTAACTCGGTGATTGGCTTCTTAGCCGGGTCAAATTCAAACGCATCTACTCCCTGGCGCTGTAATGCACTAAGTACAGCTTTACCTGAATTGAGTGAAACTTCACGCTCGGCAGACTCGCCGCCAAACATAACGGCTACACGACCATATTCCGATGCAGAGTAAGACAGCCAACTCATTCTGTCTCTCCTCGCAATACTGCAGGTTCTAGTTTACTGGCTGCCAATTGCTGCGCTATCTGCCCAATATTACCCGCGCCCTGAGTCATCACGATGTCACCATCTTGCACAACATTCGCCAAAATATCGGCTAACTTATTCGGGTTACCAATGTAAATAGGCTCTACCTGTCCCCGCAGCCGAATTGAACGGCACAAACTCTTACTATCCGCCCCTTCGATGGGGTCTTCGTTTGCCGCATACACATCCAGCATCAGCAACACATCCACCCCCGACAACACCTCCACAAAATCTTCGTAGAGGTCTCGCGTACGCGAAAACCGATGTGGCTGATAAATCATAACAAGGCGGTTGTCCGGCCAATTGGCGCGAGCAGCCGCAATAGTTGCTTTCACTTCTGTAGGGTGGTGGCCATAGTCATCCACCAAAGTGACATTGCCGACTGTTGTAGTAAACTGACCTAACATTTCAAAGCGGCGACCAATGCCACCAAAGTGCGCTAAGGCTTTAACAATAGCTTCATCATCAATACCTTCTTCGGTTGCGACGGCAATCGCCGCTAATGCATTGAGTACATTATGTTCACCTGTTAAATTCAACGTGACCTGCAAATTGGTATGACCTTTACGAATAACTTCGAACTTTGCCTGGCCAAAGCTTAACGAAACATTAACACCCTGCACATCGTTAGACGCGTTGAATCCATAACTGATAATACTGCGGCCAATATCTTCCCGGATAGATTGAATATTCTCATCATCGCCACACACAATAGCCTGGCCGTAGAACGGCAGATTATGCAGGAACTCAAGATAGGTCTCTTTCATTCTTGAAAAATCACCATCGTAAGTATCCATATGATCCGCTTCGATATTAGTCACTACCGAAACAATAGGCTGTAAGTGTAGAAAGGAAGCATCACTTTCGTCCGCTTCTGCAATCAAATAAGATCCTCTACCCAATCGCGCGTTCGTTCCCGCACTATTAAGCAGCCCTCCAATTACGAATGTGGGGTCAAGCCCTGCTTCGGCGAAAATTGTCGCAATTAAACTGGTTGTGGTGGTTTTACCGTGAGTACCGGCTACCGCGATGCCATGGCGAAAACGCATTAATTCTGCCAGCATTTCGGCACGCCGAATAATGGGAATACGATTTTCCCGGGCAAATTGAATCTCAGGGTTCTTTTCATTAATAGCGCTAGAAACGACGATCACATCTGCCGCTTCTACATTTACCTGACTATGGCCCTGGTAAATAGTCGCACCCAGCTCTTGAAGTCGCGTGGTCATGCTATTTTGCTGAATATCAGAACCGGCTACCTTGTAGCCTTCATTCAGAAGAACCTCAGCAATACCGCCCATGCCTGCCCCTCCAATGCCAATAAAGAAAATGTTTTTCACCTTCTTTTTCTGGGGATTTTGGAAATCGGCTGCCATAATCATGCTGCGTTCTCCAAGATAAGTTCACACTCGCGCACCACTTTTTCGGTGGCATTTGGCATAGCGTGTTCACGCGCTTGCTTTGCTACTTTTACGCAGGCATCAGGGTCATTTAACCAAAGCTTAACTGCCGCACCAAGATTGTCTTCAAGTTGGGCTTGCGGGATCATGACGGCCGCCTGGTGGTCTACCAAAGACAATGCATTGCGGGTTTGATGGTCATCGACAGCATGGGGAAGGGGAACGAATATTGCCGCTCGGCCAGCTGCGGCCACCTCAGCTACTGTCAATGCGCCAGCTCTACATATAATCATATCCGCCCATTCATACGCACTTGCCATGTCTTCAATAAATTCTGAAACTTTCACTTCACCTTCGCTATCTTTATATGCTTCACTTACTTCTTCAGCGTTGCCCTTACCGCATTGATGCCAGATTGTTAAACCTCGCAATTTTTTGCACGTCTTGGGAACAGTGATGTTTAACGCGCGAGCGCCTAAGCTTCCACCTACCACTAATAATCGCATAGGTTGATTTACTGACTCTTTTTTGCTGGATGCAACGAATGCCTCCCGTACTGGATTACCCACAGTAACACAACGTTCGGGGGCGTACTTGAATGCCGACTTCACTTCGTCAAAACCAAGTAATATTTTTCTCGCCAAACGGCCTAACATGCGGTTCGTTAATCCCGCTCTTGCGTTTTGTTCGTGAATTAGCAAGGGAATACCCGCCAGCCAGCCGGCAACTCCGCCCGGCCCACTCGCATAGCCGCCAAAACCGATAATTAGATTGGGGGAAATACTTTTCACTATTCGTCGTGCAGCCACAATGCTTTTAATTAAATCGATAACGCCCATGAGCCGCACGAACAGCCCCTTGCCGCGTAATCCCCTCACTTTTACAAAATGAAGCGGAAAACCATTTGCTGGCACGACCTGTGCTTCCATTCTTTCTTCTGTTCCCAGCCAGTCAACGTGCCACCCTCTGTCTCGCAACGCATGGGCCACTGCTAAGGCAGGAAAAACATGTCCGCCGGTTCCGCCAGCCATAATTAAACACTTCTTACTCATGGGAAGCCTCCGCTGACACAGAAGACAACATGGCTTTTAATTTTTGTTTGGCGTCTTTCTGCTTCTGACGGCGATCACTTTTTGCTTTAATCTTTCGATCAAGGGCCTGCACACCTTCAACCCGTAGTTCAAAATCAATTCTCAGTAAAATCGCCGTCGCAATGGTCATAATAATAATACTTGAACCGCCATAGCTGACTAACGGCAAGGTTAATCCCTTGGTCGGTAAGATTCCGGCGCTAGCACCAATATTAACCGCAGTTTGAAAACTAAACCATAGCCCTATGCTATAGGCCAGATAGCCTTCAAAAGGACGACTTTTTAACAGCGCTTTATTGCCGATTTGTAACGCGCGCATGGCCAGCCAGAAAGTCAGCATCAATACTGAGACTACACCTATAAAGCCGAGTTCTTCCGCAAGAATCGCCATGACAAAGTCGTTATGTGCTTCAGGTAAAAATTCTAACTTTTGCAGGCTGTTACCTAACCCTTGACCAAACCAGTTACCACGTCCATAAGCCATAAGCGACTGAGTTAACTGATAACCTGTACCGAAGGGATCGGCCCAGGGGTCTAGAAACGACGTCACTCTGCGCAAGCGGTACTCTTCGAACACGATGAGGGCTACCACCGCCATTAAGCCTACAAATACCAAAGCGAAGAACTGCCAAAGCTTTGCTCCAGCAAGAAATAATAGGCCAATAGTAGTCGCAAACATCACCACGACGGTTCCCAAATCAGGTTGCGCAAGCAGCAAAATTGCCAGAACAAAAAACACCACCAGCGGCTTGATGAAGCCCTTTAAATTTTCGGTGACTTCTTCATATCTTCGGACCAGATAACCCGCCAGGTAAGCAAAGAAAAAGAGTTTAGCCGGTTCCGCCGCCTGAATCGTGATAGGCCCAATGACCAACCAGCGCGTACTTCCGTTCACATTGCGTCCGATTAATAAAACAGCGATGAGTAAACCGATCGCCAGTAATAATAAATAGGGATTACTGAAGTGCCAAAAACGCATGGGTAATTGCAATACGACCATTGCTGCTATTAGCGCAATGATGATGTAGATACCATGTTTAATAGCGATATGAAAAGGCGCATCATAGAGTTTCGCCGACACAGGCATTGAAGCAGACGTGACAATTATCAACCCAATCGACATCAAGGCAAGGGCAACTATCACCAACCCAATATCATAGGGACTATTATGGTCACCCGAACCATGGCGAGCATTGAAAAGTGAAACCAGACTGGTGGCTTTGTCGCTCATGCCACCACCTGCCGAATTGATTCATCAAAGACCTTGGCGCGGTGCTCGTAATTATCAAACATGTCCAGGCTTGCACACGCTGGCGAAAGTAACACGATGTCATCTTGGCAGGCTAATTCATGGGCAGTCTGAACCGCTTCGAACATAGACGCAACGTGAGTTGAACAAGGCGTGAGTGAAGCGATTTGTTTACCGTCTTTTCCCAGCGTAATAAGGTAATCTACAAATTGTTCTATCGCAGGTTTTAAAGCAGTAAGATCAGCACCTTTGCCGTCACCCCCGGCGATGAGGATAAGTTTGCCTGATTTTATCGCCCCAATACCAGTAATAGCAGCTTGCGTGGCACCTACATTGGTTGCTTTTGAATCATCAATCCAGCTAACGCCATTGTGCAAGGCAATTTGCGTACAACGATGCGGTGCGGGTATAAAGCTGTACACCGCTTCTGCGGCTTCATCGCGCGGTAAACCGATAGTTTTGGCCAATCCTAACGCAGCTTGTACATTCAAGATATTGTGCGCGCCCACTAAAGGTAATTTAGCTATTTCAAGCAATGGCTCTGCTTCGTATGTGATCCAGCCTTTATCGACTGCAAATCCTTCCGTGCTGGCATCCACCCCAATCGTAGTGACGGGGATAGAACTATCTATCGGATACGTTTCTGGATGACCTCGCCACACTACTGCCTGCTTACAATGGGTAAAGATTTTTTGTTTGGCTTGCAAGTAGGCAGACATGGTTTTATGCCGATCCAAGTGATCGTCGGACAAATTTAACAGCGCGGCAGCGTCTAATTTTAGCGAGTGGGTAGATTCCAATTGAAAACTGGAAAGTTCAAGTACCACATAGTCATATGTATTTTGTGCGATCTCCAGAACGGGCTTACCTACATTCCCTGCCGCGACAGTATTTAATCCGCACACTTTTAGAATGTGTGTCAGAAGGAGTGTTACTGTAGTCTTACCATTCGACCCCGTTATTCCCACTAGCTTACTGGAGCTGATACGGGCGAATAACTCAATATCACCTAAGATTTCGACGTTTGAAGCACGGGCCTGTTGAATCGCGGGATGGGCTAAATCGATACCCGGACTGACTACCAGCACATCAACATTTACCCAATAACTAGCTGAGGGCATGCCGAGCTCTACCGGTTCAGTCACATCCTGTGGTATAAGCAAATTTGCTCTGGTATCCCACACTTTTAACATAGCATCGAACTGACGTAAAAAACGCAACGTAGCCTGACCGGTCTTACCCAGTCCTGCTACAACTACCGTTTTGTTAGTCAATTCGTTCAACATTTCTCTGTTACTTTTACCGTAATTTGAGGGTTGCCAAACCCACTAACACCAAAATAAGGGACATGATCCAAAACCGTACGATGACGCGCGGCTCTGGCCATCCTTTTAATTCGAAATGATGATGGATGGGGGCCATTCTGAAAATACGTTTACCCCGTAACTTAAACGATCCAACCTGCAAAATTACCGACAGCGTTTCCATCACGAATACGCCCCCCATGATAATCAATACGATTTCCTGACGGACTAATACAGCTAAAATACCTAACGTGCCACCAAGTGCCAGTGAGCCGACATCGCCCATAAACACTTGAGCAGGGTAGGTGTTGAACCATAAAAAACCCAACCCGGCGCCCACGATGGCGGTACACACAATGACTAACTCGCTGGTCATTGGAATATGCGGGATATTTAAGTAAGAAGAAAAATTCACATGTCCGGTGACATACGCGAATATGGCAAACGCGCCTGCGACTAAAATAGTGGGGACAATTGCCAAACCATCCAGGCCGTCAGTCAGATTAACTGCATTACTAGTACCTACCACGGCAAAATACACTATGACCAGATAAAACAATCCCAGTTGCGGCATCACGTTTTTGAAAAATGGCACTAACAAGGCTGTTTCTGATGGCAGCACGGCCGAACTGTATAAGTAGAAGGCCACGACGATAGCTATCATTGATTGCCAAAAGTACTTCCAGCGTGCAATGAGACCTTTGGGATCTTTACGTATGACCTTTCGATAATCGTCGATAAAACCGATAATGCCATATCCAATCACCACACTTAAGGTCACCAATACATAACGGTTGGTTAAATCAGCCCATAACAACACACTGGTGACAATAGCAGACAAAATTAACAATCCACCCATTGTCGGCGTACCGGCTTTAGACAGGTGACTCTGCGGACCATCCTCGCGAACGGTTTGGCCAATTTGCATCCGTTGCAAGGCTCGGATCATTTTGGGCCCTATCAAAATAGCAATAAGTAATGCCGTCAGGGTGCTTAAAATTGCCCGCATGGTCAGGTAGGAAAAAACATTAAAGCCTGACTCGTATTGGGTTAGCCATTCAGCTAGCCAAATTAGCATGCGATTCGCTCCCGACGGCGATCAAGCTTTCCCACGGGGGATTCCTCTATGGCAGTCACTACGCGCTCCATACGAGAGCTGCGTGATCCTTTTACTAAAATAGATATATCACGATGTTCAAAAGACAAGATGTCTTCAAGGCTATTGATTAAACTTTCAATGTCACTGAAATGATATCCGTTCGGCCCAAAAACAGCGCTCGCACATTGGCTTAATACACCTAACGTAACCAGGGTATCGATCCCCTGCTCAAGCGCATATTGGCCAACCTGTTCGTGGTAATAGCGGGCCTTCTCCCCCAGCTCTGCCATATCCCCTAAAATTAAGATGCGTTTTCCAGAAAAACTGGCAAGGGTATCAATGGCTGCCGATACAGAGGCTACATTAGCATTATAAGTATCATCTAATAACCTTACCTGGTTGGTCAGCATTTTTACATTCAGCCGGCCTTTAACTTGCGCCATGTTTAACAGACCATCACGCACGTCATCCAGTGTCGCGCCCACTTCCAGTGCCAACGCCGCCGCTAACAACGCATTACCTACATTATGAATACCAGGAATGTTAAGTTGAATAGACACTTCACCCTGTGGACAAATGAGTTCGAATTCGGCGCAGCCATTCAAACCAATAGTAATTTCCTGAGCGGTAAAATCTGCTTCGTGTTGTTGGCCGGGAGAAAAAGTTAATACATTATTGTAACGAAGCTTCCCTTCCCAGAAATTGGCAAACTGGCTATCCACATTCAAAATGGCGACACCCTTTTCATCCAGCCCTTTGAATATTTCACTTTTTGCGCGTGCCACCCCAAGTAAACTGCCAAAGCCTTCCAGATGCGACGCAGCGGCATTCACAATAGTGGCTACGTCAGGTTTAACTAAATTGGTAGTATACGCAATTTCACCTAAATGATTAGCTCCAAGTTCCATCACCGCAAAGTCATGTTCTGGTTCTAATCGAAGCAAGGTTAGCGGCACGCCAATATCATTATTAAAGTTACCCTGGGTCGCCAACACATTACCCCGGCGGGACAAAATCGCCGCAGTCATTTCTTTCACCGTGGTTTTACCTGAACTGCCCGTAATCGCGATAGTTTTTGGGTTGACTACGCGTTTTATCGCCGCGCCTAATTCGCCGAGGGCCAGCTTAGTATCTTTCACATAGATAGTCGGCAAATCCGACTCTATTTTTTCGCTGGCAATAACGGCAGCCGCACCGGAACGTTGTGCGTTTTTAACAAACGAGTGGCCATTAAAGTTGTCGCCCACCAGCGCAAGATACACATCTCCTGGTTTTAACGTGCGGGTGTCGGTACTGATATTCGTTACTTCACAATCTTTGCCTTCTAGGCGACCGTTAGTTTGTTGCGCAATCCATGACAGCTTTGTTTTTATCATTTGCTGTACTCCTGTTGTAACCGGGCTATTACTGCTCGCTCGTTATAATCGGTGCGATTGTCACCAATAATTTGATAATCTTCGTGGCCTTTACCGGCAACCACAATTAAGTCGCCAGGCTTACTTTTATCCAGACAAAGCCGTATCGCTTTTTCTCTATCTGCTTCTAAAATCGCCTTTTCAGGGTTGTTTAAACCTTGTCGGATATCATCTGCGATTGCAGCTGGTTTTTCCGATCGGCTGTTATCAGTCGTGATAACAATATGGCTAGCATGTTGCTCAGCCACCTGCCCCATTAGCGGGCGCTTTCCTTTATCTCGGTCGCCACCACAACCGAACACACACCAAATTTCACCTTGCGTATGTTGTTTAGCACTGTCCAACACCTTTTCTAGCGCGTCAGGGGTGTGCGCATAATCTACGACCACATTTCCTGTTTGCTTGAATGAGAATATCTCCATTCGGCCAGGTACAGGATGCACACGGTCTATAACGTTCACAATTTCAGCAAAGCGTTCGCCCTGCGCAAGCAGCGCAGCAACCGCACTTAACGTATTGTAAACATTGAATGTGCCGAAAAGCGGTATGCTGACCTCTGCACTCCCGCAATGGGTTTGTAAAGTAAAACTGCTACCTTCCGCATGATAGTGAATGTTTGTGGCAAAACAATGGCTTTGAGAAGTGAATTGTGGGTCAACTTCACCGATTCCTGTCCAAAAAATTTTTAATTGCTTGTCCGCATTCTTTTTCCAGTTTTGACTTTCCGGATCCTGCGCGTTTAATACAATACTGTGTAAGCCCGCTTGTTTAAGTAATTGCCGTTTAGCCTGCGCATAGTCCTCCATTGACGTATGGTAATCCAAATGGTCACGACTTAAATTGGTAAATACTGCGATATCAGTTTTTACTTGGTCAATCCGCCCTTGCACAATGGCGTGAGAGGAGGCTTCAAATGCTGCCTGCCCCACATCCAGCTGAACAAAGTCGGCCAAGATGTACTGAATACGAATAGGATCGGGCGTAGTGGTACCGTCGGGCTCAGGAATATAGTGCGTTTCTGGGCCTTCATACAGCCCATGGCCCAATGTACCGATAGCGCCGCAGCGGGTGCCAAGCAATGATTTAAGTTGGGTTACTAACTGTACCACAGAGGTTTTACCATTGGTGCCTGTTACTGCGATAGTTGCCATTTTCTGCGCAGGATAGTCGTAAAATGCCGCAGCCAATGATGACACCATATCCGATAATTTATACAGCGAAATGATGACACTGTTGCCACGCATCTCTAAATGCCCATGTTGCTTTTTATCTTCTGTTTGGGCAAGAATAACCTTTGCCCCAAGGCTGATTGCCTGCGGAATAAAATCTCTTCCATCAAGGGCATGGCCTTTAATCGCAACAAAAGCTAATCGAGTGGTAACTTCGCGGCTATCCAGGGTTAACCCTGAAATACGAATATCCGGTGCATCCACACCGAATTTAGCCATCAACGCACGGGTGCTTTGAACGAAAGCATTAACTACCATTGCTCGCTCCTTTTAACCACTGAGTTGAAGTAACCTGGCGATCATCTGGAGGCACATTCATAAGCTGAAGTGCTCCCCCCATAATTTTAGAAAAGACGGGGGCAGCTGTATCGCCGGCGTGATAGAGATCGCCGCCTGGTTCATTAATTAATACGATTGTAACCAGCCTTGGGTTAGTCAAAGGCGCCAAACCAGCAAAAATATTGACATACTCTTCACCATAACCTCCAGCAACGGCCTTTCGGCTAGTGCCGGTTTTTCCCGCAACACGGTATCCCTGTACCTTCGCTTTTTTTCCTGAACCATCTTCCTGGGTCACGCTCTCCATCATATCGATGATGGCTTTTGCATTGTGTTCGCTGATGACGCGCTCTTCTTGCGGCTTCCAGGTAGTGGACTGAGGTTTATGCACTATATTGAGCGGCCGCTTTATTCCCCCATTGGCGAGTGTGGCGTACATACGAGCGAGTTGCGCCGTAGTAACAGAAATACCATACCCGAAAGACAGCGTGGCTAATTCAAACTCAGACCAACGGCTACGTTCGTGAAAAATACCACTCGCTTCACCGGGCATATTAGTGCCGGTATCTGACATAAGACCAAGATTATAATAAGTATCTAACAAGAAATCTTTGGGCACCGACAGGGCTAATTTCGATGTGCCCATATTACTGGAATGCTGAATAATTTCTTCTAAGGAAAGCTTACCGTAATTACGAAAATCTTTAACCAGACTGCCACCCAAACGCATCCAGCCCGGTGAGGTATCAATGATGTCGCCAACTTTCGTTTGCCCAAATTCCAATGCTGCCAGTACAGCTAGTGGTTTTAACGACGAGCCGGGTTCAAAGGCATCGGTGATGACTCGATTACGCATACGATGAGGCGAAACATTTTCGCGATCATTTGGATTGAACGAAGGGGCATTTACCATCGCCAGAATATCGCCATTTTGCACATCCACAACCAATGCCGAAGCAGATGTCGCTTTGTAGTAAAACATGGCTTCTTTGATTTCACGATAAGCCAGCGCCTGAATACGCTGATCGATAGTTAGCTGTACCGTTCCAGCTGCTTCGCCCGCCTCTGATTGCAAAATTTCTACCTGACGGCCTTTGGCATCGCGACGAATAATCCGTGAGCCTGGCGTGCCTGTTAGCCAGTCGTTGTACAACCGTTCTAAACCTTCAATACCGTTGTCATCTACATCAGTGATACCGATAAGTTGTGCCGTCACTTCCCCATTGGGATAATAACGGCGGCTTTCCTGGCGTAGATATATACCGGGAATTTTAAGCTCTTCTACATATTCTGCCATTGCTGGAGAAACCTGACGTTGCAGGTACACGAAGCGACGCGAAGGATTAATTACCTTACTTCGCAACATTTCCACATCCTGGCCTAACACTTCTGCCAGCGCTTGCCAACGACGGGTTTGCGATAAACCGTCCTGCTGATGGATAATTTTGGGATCGGCGTAAATTGCCCGCACAGGCACACTTACCGCTAACTCTACGCCATTACGGTCGGTAATTAACCCCCGATAACTCGGCATATTACGAGTACGCAAAGTACGGTTATCGCCTTGCTGAATAAGATTATCTGGTGCGATTACCTGAATGTATGCTGCACGAATAGCTAAACCAGTAAATACCAATATGATAGCAAGCAATACCACCACAAAACGCCAGTGCACCAATGAGGGTGTCACGTTTTGTTTCGCACCTGTGCGTTTGTTAGCAGAGCGTATCGCAATAGTCATTAGAATCGCACCACCACTTCTTCATCTACGGTGGGCCGACGCATATTTAAATGCTTTTCGACAAGCGCTTCAATACGATTGTGCTCTGTTAACGCTCGCTGTTCCAGTACCAGATTACGCCACTGCACATCCAGCGCATCTTTTTCCTGCATGTGCTTTTCCAGCGCAATAATTTGCTGACGATTGTTATGGGTACTTAAGATCACAGCAAATGCGCTGACAAGCACCATTAAATACAATAAAACCCGCAGCTTGTTGCGGGTAAGATCACTGATAATAATCAGCAGTAAATTAAAGTTGGTCGAAGACCCGTTATCGGTTTTGCTCATAGCTTCTGCGCCACCCTCAATACGGAACTTCTAGCCCTGACGTTGCGGTCGATTTCCGCCTGAGTAGGCTTAATTGCTTTACCTATTCCTTTGAGCACTTTATCAGCGTCAATTTCTGCCTGCGTAATAGGAAGGCCCGCAGGTACTGATTTTCCTTTGCTCTGTTCTTTGATAAAGCGTTTTACTAACCGGTCCTCTAAAGAATGAAAAGAAATAACGGCCAGCTTCCCGCCCGACTTCAATACCGCGGTAGCCGCTTTCAGTCCTTGACGAAGTTGATCCAATTCTGCATTAATGTAGATACGAATGCCCTGGAATGCACGAGTGGCCGGATGCTTATATTTATCTTTTACTGGCACTGCTTCGTCGATTAATTGCGCCAATTGCAACGTACGCTCGATAGGTGTGTGTTTCCGTTGGTTTACGATGGCATGTGCTATGCGCTTACCAAATTTTTCTTCACCAAACTCTTTAATTACCTGTGTAATGTCCTGTTCTTCTGCGTGCGCTAACCATTGGGCTGCACTTTCGCCGCGACTGGTATCCATACGCATATCTAAGGGGCCGTCACGCAAAAAACTAAAGCCTCGTTCAGCGTCGTCCAATTGCGGCGAAGACACACCTAAATCCATTAGTACGCCATCGATTTTCCCAGCTAGACCAAGTTCGCTAAGGGCTTCCGCCATTTCGGCAAATGGACGATGAATAATAGTGAAACGGGGATCATCCGCCAGGGTTCTCGCGGCCTCAATAGCTTGTGGATCGCGATCAAAAGCGATGAGTCGGCCATGCTCAGATAAATGGGTAAGAATAGCCCGCGAGTGTCCACCCCGTCCAAAAGTAGCGTCAACATAAAGTCCGTCGGGATCGATGGCTAATGCATGGATACACTCATCAAGAAGCACCGATGCGTGAGAGAATGGAGTACTCATAATGAGAAATCCTGTAAACGCTCGGTAAGTTCAAAGTTACCTTCACGTTCGGCTTCCATATCATTCTCAATTTGACCGGCCCAGTTTTCTGCACTCCAGACTTCAAACTTGTTCAGCTGACCAACTAACATCACCTCTTTTTCTAAGCCTGCATGTTGGCGCAACGGAGAAGGCAGCACAAAGCGGCCATTCTTGTCCATTTCAGCTTCTGTTGCATAACCTAATAAGAGACGTTGCATACGACGTTCAGCGGGTACCATACTGGAGAATTTGCTGAGTTTCAGCTCGATTTCTTCCCATTCGGGAAGTGGGTAAAGTAACAAACAGCTTTGCTGTGTATCGATTGTACAGACCAGTTGTCCGTTGCAATCATCAAGCAGCGGCTGACGGTATTTTGTTGGTATTGCCAGCCTACCCTTTGTGTCAAGATTGATTGCGTTAGCGCCGCGGAACATTCCCCTAGCCTTTTATATTGTTGCTGCTGTTTTTCTAGTCTTGTGTGTTCTGGTCTGTAGAAATTTGCTAATCGATCCACAATTTGCCACTTTTACCCACTGGTTGACAGTTTAGGTACCACCTTGCCCCACTGTCAAGGAAAAAAGTCGCTTCAAGCCTACGTATTTATTGACCTACAACTGTTTTTGCATACAGTGGTTATGCTAAAGTGACTGAATTAGAGTAGAAAAAAGTCGGAGAAATGCGCTCACTAGAGGAACATTAAATCTTCTGGAGAATGAATTTTCTTTTGTATTTGTTTTTTCGACGACATACCACGAAGAAGGCGAAAAGTGATCACTCACTTTTCGCCTTCTTTTGATTCGACTATTTATGCGTTACTGAGAAGCTTTCTCAGGCGCTTTCGACTGTTCTGTATCCGCACCCACTTGCATATTGGCAATGGCTTTATCGGTGTTTTTAGACAGTTCAATGAGTCTATTTAACTGGCCCATCGACATCATTAGCGCATAGATAGCGCCCATGAAACCCGCTTTATGTAACTCAAGTACCTTCGCGTCATCCAGCTCAAGAAGCTTTTTCTCATTGATGTTCATCATACCGGTAACGTTTCGCTTGCTACCATCATCATAAGCAACGTGAATTCGAATAGGTTCCAACAAATCGGCTTCAACCACTTGGGTGACAAAACGTTGAGTGGTCAATTCGCTGTTTGCCAGATCGGCTAAAAATTGCTGACGATCTTTAAGTACGTCTGTCGCTTCACCGTTTTCAGTGAAAAGTGGCAATCCATCTTCGGTAAATAGCGGGCTATTTTCGTCAATAAATATACCTAGCTTGTCACCATCAGGTCTCACATCGAAGGGGTAGCGCACAATGTTCATGGGCACGTGAGAAGCTTGCCATTGTCCGTCTTTTATAAATAGATTCTGGCCCTGCTCTACGCCCAGCATCGCTACAATATGATGACGATTGGTAGAAGGGTCTTTAATAAAAACAATGGGCATTGCACTTGCTAAACGCGCGAATTCTTTAATCGTTGCTGCTGCAAGATGCGTATTCTGGGCAAATTCAAATGAATGCTTAGAGGCGATTTTGATATTCTTATGTTTATCTTTATCCAGAGGGATATAGTTAGCTGCCATAATTTATTTCCAATTTTTTTAATCAGCGAGACAATGAAAATTCAGCCATGTGTCTGTTTTGCTTGTACTCACCATTTTTTTTTACTACCGCCAGGATCGCTCCCTGTGGTTCTGCCGGGCAGTATGGCTTATTTTTTTTCTCAAGTCACGGGACAACGTATGCCAAATTAACGACGAATATGAAGTAATTTGAAATTTGCGCCATGCTATTGTAGTAACTGTCTGAATCCCTTACGCTTAGCTTTATACAGAAAGGTTTGGAGATAACGTAAAGTGAGCAAGTTTTTTATTATTACTACGAGTGCATTATTAGCCTGGTCTCATTTGGCCCTAGCTAAGGTTGACGTTACCGAGAAGGCACGCACAATCGCAAAGAATACCATTATTGTTGATGGGCATATTGATGTTCCTTACCGCATAAAAGACAAGTGGGTTGATGTCACCAAGGCAACCAAAGACGGCGATTTTGACTACCCTCGTGCTGTTGAAGGGGGGTTAAATGCCCCCTTCATGTCAATATACGTACCCGCTTCACTAGACGGTTCTGACGCATCCACCCAGCTTGCCCACGAACTGATTGATTCCGTCGAAGCGATAGTTGCCCGCGCGCCCGACAAATTTGCCATTGCTTACACAACCGATGATGTGAAGACACAATTTGATAAAGGGCTTATTTCGTTACCAATGGGAATGGAAAATGGCTCGCCCATTCAAGGTGACCTGACGAACTTACGGATTTTTTATGACCGTGGTATTCGCTACATCACTTTAGCGCATTCCCAATCTAATCATATCAGTGATTCGTCGTATGACTTACGTCGTCAATGGAAAGGCTTAAGTCCATTTGGCAAAACGCTTATCCCAGCGATGAATAATATTGGTATGTTGATAGACATTTCGCATGTTTCGGACGATGCGTTCTATCAAACTCTTGAGCTATCAAAATCTCCTGTTATTGCTTCGCACTCGTCATTACGCAAGTTTACTCCTGGTTTCGAGCGTAATATGGACGATGACATGATTAAGGCGTTGGCAAAAAATGGCGGCGTTATTATGATCAATTTTGGTTCTGGCTTTGTCACCAAAGAGGCTCGCCAGTGGCGCGATGGGCTAATGAAAGCAGAAAACGCACTGATTAAAAAAGAAGGCAAAGACAGTGAAAAACTGGCAGACTTTGAAGCCATTTATCGCAAAGAAAACCCTTACCCTTATTCCACAATAGACGAAGTGCTTGATCATATCGACCATGTCGTAAAACTGGTGGGTATTGACCACGTAGGCATAGGGTCAGATTTTGACGGCGTAGGTGACTCACTGCCAATTGGCTTAAAAGATGTGTCTTACTTTCCACATTTAGTGCAGGGTTTACTTGACCGTAACTACAAAGAAGCCGACATCAAGAAGATCCTGAGCGGAAATATTTTACGCGTATGGAAGCAAGTAGAGGATTACGCGCAATCACACGGTTAATGCATTGACACAAATGTCCCCAGCATATCCGTCATTTGCCTAAATAACGGATTAGCCTGGGGAATGGTGCACTTTTCGAGCGTCGTTACTGCATGCTTCTTAAAGTGCATATCCGCTATAGACCGATAGTCCAGCGGTAAGTCGCCATGACAAAGGTCATACTCTTGGTCAATTAAGAACAACATATGCGCGCCCTTAACGTGCTTGAGTAAGGCCTCGACCCCATGCAACGGGGTCGTCAAATCGGCTTGCGAATGCGCGGCAAAGACGGGCACATTAATCTGTTGTCCACTTGCTAACTTATTTCGAATGTCGTGAATAATGCTCATTAATTGCAACCCAGCGTATCCCGAGACACCCGGATATTTATGTGGATTCGGGCCGGTTGCCTGATATGTTCCATCAATCAGTCGCGCTAACCATTTTGTGCCCCAGATTTTAGACATACTTTCAGCATAATCAGATAGCGCCAAGGCAGCGGAAAATAGCATTAAAGCGTCAATCTGCTCGGGATGAGTTAAGTAATAATCGGTGGCAATGGCGGCACCGGCAGAAAAACCACCGAGATAAATTTTATCGCCGAGCTGGGGTGCAAAGTGGATCATAGATTTTACATGACGGCGCCACGTCAGTGGCATATCGCCATCTTCCATCGCCTCATCTGCGTCGCGTAAACCGTGGCCAGGCGTTAAAGGCACTAACACGTTCATGCCTTCTGCATGTAGCTTTTCTGCAATAGCGCGCATATAAAACGGTGAGTCACTTAAGCCATGAAACAACACTGCTACTTTCTCGGTTTTCTGACCGTGATGCATGATGAAAGGCGCGTTACCTTCATTTCGTAACACAGGAGAACAAACACGAAATTGATTAGGTTCGGGATCTCGGCAACGGGCTATTTTGCCTAGCTGTTGCTGGTAATGTGAAGCAAACTTGTCAAATACGCCATCAATCGGCTCAAGGGGTGCTTTCGCGAAGGCAGCAGGAATAAAACAGATACAAATCCAAAGAATACGCATTATGAAGCCCTTTGCTTAATGAGGTTGTCTGTAAGACAAAAAATCCACTGATTAGGTATGGATTATTATCCCTAACTATTGACCGTCATGCTATCACATCAATAAATTAGCGCTAGGATTATCATATCTACGAAGACATTCGTCGCACTAAGCAACGTAAACCGTGGATACAAATGAAAAAGGCAAAGCAACACGAAAGGTTGTGACGCAAAGCTTCCGGTCTACTGCCATTAATGGTACAAAAAAGTGTATCACGTCATGGCTATGATAGCGGGGTTACCAAAGATAGGAACTGCTTTTACAATGATTAAGCGGGTTCGATCAAGGTGTACTTTTTCAGTCAACGATGAATAACGTTAATTATGATTTAAGGACTGTGACAATGATTATCTTGGTTGGAGGAGAAAAAGGCGGCAGTGGTAAAAGTTGTCTCGCACAAAATATCGCCGTATATCTTCGAACGGAAAAAAACGCTAACGTGCTAATGGTGGACTGCGATCCCCAGCGCACTACGTCAGATTGGATACAAGAACGTAAGGCTGATGATGCCCTGCCGGATATAAACTGTATTCAACTATATGGCAAAATACGCAATGAGCTAATCAGTCTAAATCGCCACTACGATTACGTGGTAATAGATTGTGGCGGTCAGGATAACCTCGCGTTGCGATCTTCGATGTCGGTAGCGGACCACGTTCTTATCCCACTTCGACCCAAACGTCGCGATTTAAAAACCGTCCCGCATATGGAAGATATCATCACCACTTGCCGTATGGTTAACCCCAAAATGAATGCCGCTTTCGTGATCACACAGTGTCCCTCGCTGCCCTCACTAGCCCCTAGAATTCTCGAGGCAAAAGAAGTGTGCCGTTCATTTGAGCTCGCTGTACTTAACTCTGTCACTTTCAGTCGCAATATGTATGACGACTCAGAAGAGTCAGGTCAGTCCGTTATTGAAAGCGAACCGAACGGTAAAGCTGCTATAGAAATTCGCAGTATATTTGATGAAATGTTAGCTAGAGCGAAGGAAAACCCGTATGAGTCTGTGCAGCCTGCGAAAGTCTCAGCCGTCGGCTAAGCCAGTTCGTCTGTCTGTTGATGACTTTATCAACCAGGCAATCGATTACGCGCAGGGCCGCAGTCGGTCCTGCCAGAATTCGTCCGTCGAGACTACGCGAACACCGAGTGATAATGCGAAGGTTTGCTTAAATAAATCAATGAAGCACGCCACTTTCAGTTTATCAGAGGAGGCTATCGTCCAACTTAGTGATTTATCGACCCGTACTGGCATATCTCGTTCACGGCTTTTACGAATATTGATTGCCCAGCAACAACAAAAAGAAACCGATAGTAATATTTGTGGCAGTAATATCCCGTAAGAGGGTTGTGTATATAAAAAGTGTTAGACAATAAATTGCGAAGTTATATACTCTGTTAAGCCGTGAGCATTTTTTGGTCACCCTTGGAATATATAACTAACTAACGGATTTGCAAAGGAAACTATCAGCCACTAAAGGCGTCATCAGGTAAGATGAAGTATGCGCAGTATCCCGCCGGTATTGCCTTTTAAAGAAGCAGTATGCTTACCCGACTGCATGAATTCAGTTGTATTAGTGGAAAAGTTTTTTCTCACTTGGATTAAGTATGTACGTGCGTTTGCTTGGGTGCATGTTATGCATTGTAAGCTTCTTGACAGAGGCGAAGTCTGACGCTATCCGAGTGATAACGTCAGCCCAAACCAAAGAACAGTTACAATCGATAGTGGCGTATCAAGACGCAGGCCGTTTGACGCAAGCCGAATCGCTCTCTCTATTGCTGCTGGAGCGGGCTCGTACCCAGCAAAACGATATCGATGTGGCAGCGGCATTTCACGAAATAGGCCACATTTCAATTCTTCAAAACAAATATGAATTGGCTCGCAACGCATTTAACAATGCATTAGAAATTTTTACGCGTGAAGGGTTACTAAAACCCATAGCTGTTATCCTGGCTGATATTGGTACCAGCTACCGCTACCAGTCAGAATACAACAAAGCCTTAAATTTTCATTATCGCGCACTCTCGCTGTTTCAATCTGAAGAGAATCGATTAGGCATTGCTGCTCAGCAGTTAAATATTGGCATCGTATTAAAGGAGTTGGGGCAATTTGAACCTGCGCTTAGCTACCTAAAACGCGCCTTAACTGAACTTCGCCAGCAGAATCGCCTTGAGTCCGTCAGTCAGGCATTGTCACATATTGGCGGCATATATGTAGACATGGGGCAGTATGAAGCCGCGCTTATGTACGCGAAAGATGCGTTGGCGATAAGCGAAGAAACTCAGTCCCGCCACCGCATTGCTAAAAATCTTAGTAGACTCGGCGATGTCTACCTGCGCTTAAACCAGTATGAATTAGCTAAAACCCACCTGGAAAAAGCCTTAGTAATATTTACTGAGCTGGAAGCACCTCGTGACCATGGTTCCGTGTTGACTGTTTTAGGCCAGGTGGAAATAGCCAGCGGTCACTCAGATGTGGGATTACAATACCTTAACGAAGCTTTAGCCATAGCCAATACTGATCACTACCCCAAGCTTAAAACAGACGCCCAACTTGCCTTAGCGCGCGCGTTCTTAAGTTTACAACAAAATGAGACAGCGCTTACCCATGCGTTACGGGGTGTAGAGCAAACAAGCCAACGGCACGAACTCAGTTTGCAGGCACAATTTCTTCAAGTAATTGTGGATATTTATGTCGCCCAGCAAAATTATGAAAAAGCATTTTCAACGCTTATACAAAAAAACCAAGTGGTTTCTAAGATTATGAGCGAAAACAGCGCCATGACTGTAGCCCAAATGCAATCTGAAATCGAGGTGGAGCGTCAGGCTCAATCTATTGAAATGCTTCGCAAAAATAGAGCCATAGAACTTGCCCGCGCTGAACAAACCAATCTTCGCACCACCCTTGCCTTGGGCGGCCTAACCGCCACCTTGCTTTTCCTTTTTTTATTGTGGGGTCGATACAATACCAAAAGACTCAACCTTAACTTACAAAATGAGGTTCGCAAACGAACCCAGGAGCTGGTACAAAAAAATAATGAATTAGAAGATGCCTACACTACCCTTGAGCAGGTAAGTTTACGTGACCGTCTTACAGGGCTTTATAATCGTCATTATTTAGAAGCACAGTTACCGGGTGAAATTCAGCGCTGCCAACATACGTTTGCCACTGCGAAGCCAGGTGAAGACATTAATGATGCAGATTTACTCTGTTTTTTGTTAGATATCGATAATTTCAAAAAAATAAACGATGAACATGGGCATATGGCGGGTGACCGTTTCTTAGTGCAGTTTACCGAAGTTATTCATGAAGTGTTTAGACAGACTGACTTATTAATCCGCTGGGGGGGGGAAGAGTTTTTGGTAGTGTGTAGGCAGGCTAATCGCGCTGAAATGTGCATGCTGGCTGAACGATTCCGAGTAGCGGTAAGCGAAAGAGTGTTTGAGGTGAACCAAGGCAAAACGATTCGGGCAAGTTGTAGTATTGGTTTTTGTACGGTGCCGTTGTTTGTCCATTCACCTTACCGGGTTAACTGGAAAAAAACCTTTTTAATTATGGATTATTGTTTGTATGCGGCTAAAGCGTCTGGAAAAAATTGTTGGGTGGGGGCGCTGTCCGCAAAAGACGAAGAAGTAGATGAAGCTTCATTGTCGCACTTTGCCAAGAAATTTGAATTCAACTCAGTCACCTTGGCCACCTCATTAAATAATCTGGCCAGTATCAACTGGCCAGGTGAAAAATAATGCATGTGATGAAGCCAACCGTATAACCCGCGTTGGTTACACACCGGTTTTTATATCTTCCATATGATATTTATCGATTAGCGAATACAACGTAGGCCGGGTAACTCCGAGCAATTCAGCGGCTTTAGACATATTCTTATCCGCGGCTTGGTAGGCTTTTCTAATCGCACGGCTTTCGGCCTGCTCTCTAACCTCGCGCAAGTTAAGTGTTTCCGGTTCGCGCTCCTCACTTCCCGCCAACAAACCTAAATCTTCTGCATGAATTACGCTACTCTCGGCCATGATCACCGCAGATTTTAATTTATTCTGCAATTCGCGAATATTGCCCGGCCAACTGTGCGACATCATAGCCTGAATGGCACCTTCAGAAAAAGACTTCGCTTTGGCATTGAACTCTTCGCGATATTGGTTGAGGAACGTTCTGGCTAGCAGGAGTACGTCCTGCTCTCGATCACGCAATGGCGGAATGAAAATAGGAATTTCGCCTACCCGATAGTATAAATCTTCACGGAAACTTTCTTCCTTCACCATATTTTGTAAATCGCGGTGAGTCGCACAAATTACCCGAATATCCACCGGAATTTCGTTTCTGCCCCCTACTCGCTCAATAACGCGTTCTTGTAAGAAACGTAACATTTTCGCTTGCAGGCCGATTGGCATATCACCAATTTCATCGAGGAACAGCGTGCCCCCGTGGGCCATCTCAATTTTCCCCAGGGTCGTTTTGTTGGCCCCGGTAAAGGCCCCTTTTTCATAACCAAACAATTCACTTTCAAGTAAGTTTTCAGGTATTGAGGCGCAATTTATCGCCACGAAGGGCTTGTCTTTACGGGGGCTATGCTCATGTATACTGCGAGCAAATACTTCTTTACCTGTGCCACTTTCACCTAATAACAAGGTACTTATATCGGTACCCGCAATTTTCTCCGCACGGCGAGTAACCATCTGAATTGAATCACTATTCCCAATGATGCGCCCCATGCCAGGACGCGCTTTAGCAAGCACTCTATTTTCGTGTTCCAGGTTCGCCAGATTGAGCGCGCGCTGAACAAGTAACTTAATCGTGTCAGAATCAATGGGTTTTTGGTAAAAATCGTATGCGCCCAAATCAATAGCTCTAAGTGCATTTTCTTTATCGTTATTGCCCGTCACCACAATCACTTTAGTACGGGGGGCCAAGGCCACAATTTCTTCTAATGTTTTCAAGCCTTCAGAAGCATTAGCCGGATCGGGCGGTAAACCTAAATCCAGTGTCACCACTTTAGGTTCGTGACGACGCAATTGGGCAATTGCAGAAGCTCTATCGTCCGCAAATACAACGTTATAGTCAGTGAAACTCCATTTCAGCTGCTTTTGGATGCCTAAATCGTCGTCTACTACAAGAATGGTATTCTTCGTCATCCGTCTTATCCGTATTGTTATTATAAAATGAGTTCGTTAGGTCAAAAGCAAGTTGACCTTTGCTGTTCTGTTGTTCTGCAAGCTGTTGTGCAATAGGGCCCGGTTGAAAGTGTGAAAAGTGAAGATGAAGTAATCTACACAAACAATTTCTAACGTAGCCAATATGTGCCACGATCGCTACCCATCAGGTTTAGGTTTCACCTTTTTACTTTTTACTTTTTACTTTTTACTTTCTACTTTTTACTTTTTACTTTCTACTTTCTACTTCTACGCCTTTGATGTTCAACGCTAACGTCGGATACTAAACCCTTGGCTTACGTTGCGGCCTAAACCCACTCAGGCTAAAGACATTTAGAACAACAAAAGTTAATACGCTCTAGTTTAATCTAAAGGAAAGGCCAAGGTAAAACAGGTTCCTTCCCCCACCACACTAGTCACAAATAGCTTTCCGCCAATAGACTCCATATAGTTTCTGGCGTCAAATGCACCAATTCCCATTCCAGCGTTACCTTTTGTGGTGTCGAAGGGCTTAAATAAGCGTTGCTTAATAAAGGTCTGATCCATACCACAACCGGTATCTTCAATTCTGACTAGCTGCCGATTACTTTCATGATCCAACTCCAACTGAACAGTTACTGCGCCATCGTCTGGCGTAGCTTGTTGGGCATTACTAATAAGGTGATATACAACATTAGCAAACTTTTCAGGATCGACGACAACAGCTGCTTCTTCAATTTTTTTCATCGTTGGCAAGGGCAGTAGTTGCTGGCATTTACTGTCAATTACCGTGCTGATAATTGAAGATAATTTTTCTGCTGAATCCAGCCCTACTTTATCGATTTTTTTGTCCGTAAGCTGACGTAACATTTTATCCATTCGGGCTTTGGTGTAATGCAGGGTTTCAAACGTATCCTCGATAAATTCAGGGTTACTTTTGTGTTGCTCAGCATTGCATAAAATTAAATCTATCTGCGCTGATACATTCTTTAAATCGTGCAAAACAAACGCAGACATACGGTTAAAGGCTGCAAATTGCGCATTTTCCGCTACCGTCATGGCCGCCTCATTATGCAAAATGTATGTCGCTACCTGATCGGTAACTGCGGTTAAATAGTCGCGCACTTCCCAATTCAAACTAACCAATTCGCCTTCACTTTGAGCCAGTAATGCGAACCCCCACACTTTGTCGGCTTTGAAAATAGGCAGAGCCAACTGAAAGCGACATGCTTTGAGCGCCTCTCTATCAAGTTGCAAATCAGAGTAGTTAAAGGGCTTAATTTGAAATTCGTCAAAATCTATTAGCCAGGCCGTTTTATTACAATAATGCGTTAATTGCCGCACAAGTTTGGCTTCGGCCGAATTAAGATTGTCGATATTACGGTGCCCCACCTCTTCTACATCCATAGTCGAGACTTTTACCAACATCCCCTGGTCATAATTTATCGCGCCTAAAAACCCTTTTAGCGCGTTACAATATACCTGAGGTAAATTTTCCGTTTCAGTGGATAGTGCCTGAGTCAGTTTCACCCACTCTATCCGATAATCAAACTGATTCGCGAAAAAATGTTTAGTAATAAAGACTTTAATTTTAGTACGAAAACTGTTTGATAAGATGAGCGTGGCCAATAACACTAATGACATCACTATCAACACAAGTTGTACTGTGGCCCCCCAGCTACCGCCAAAGTAATTAATGGCGTAGCCAATCAGTGCCATGCAAAAAAGATAAATACCGGCGACCAAAAGCAGTGAAGAATGCAGCACTACATCTCGGGAAATGAAAATATCAATACCCCAATGCTTAATGCGACGCATAGCAATAACTAACAGCGGGGTTAGTAATAAATAGATATAACCACGTGCCGCGATATAGCCTATTTCAACTTGGTTTACCATCGTGGCATTGGTGTACATGACAAATTCGAACAAATGTGCTGTACCTAAATAGAGCACTAAAGGCTTGTAGGTCCATTGGTTGGAGCCCGCTTGCCGATACATCACTTCAAGCAGAATTAATATTTCCAGTGACATCACCGTCAGCATGAAGTAATACCATGACTGAGTCACTGGAATAAGCGTAGGGATAAGAAGGGTAAGTACGGGCGGAAGCAGGATGAAAAAAGTTGCTGGTCGGGCTAGTACTTGCCAGATATTCTCAAAGTCGTTGCGCAAGCAGCTTGCGATGAATAACAACCATACCAGTTGTTTGAGGATATCTGCGGTAAATAGATAATTTATATTCACCGGGCCCGCGATAATGCTGACAAAGCCCAATGACCATACCATGGTTACCATGGTGCCAAGCACAAGTAAATGCTTGGCCAAACCGGACTTCCTTACCGTCAACAATAACAACAGCAACACCATGTAAGCTAAAAAACTCAGCCCATAGCCGATATCCGCAATCATCCCTTTCTCCTACAACCTGCGCTAACTTCGCGACTTTTAACGCTTCTTGATTACAAGGCTACCTATTGAATAGCCAGCGCCAAACGAGCAGATTATACCAACATCGCCTTCCACTAAATCTTCATGATTCAGCGCAAACGCAATGATAGAGCCAGCTGAGGCGGTGTTTGCATACTGGTCAAGAACGATAGGCGCTTCTTCGGGTGTGGCATCGCGACCTAATAGCTTTTTACTGATCAGGGTGTTCATGTTGATATTTGCCTGATGCAAATACCAGCGTTTGACGTGTTCAGGCGTTAAATTATATTCAGATAAATGAGACTGAATATGTGCGGCAGCAAGCGGACAGACTTCTTTGAATACTTTTCTGCCAGCTTGATGGAAAAGTTTATCCGCGCCATACGGGTCGACATCATTTGCACGGCTCATATAACTAAAATTCGAACGAATATTGTTTGAGAACCGAGTTAGGGCTTTTGTACCAAGAATATTATATTGATGGTCTGATTTTGCAGTTTTTGCTTGTTCAACTACCGTGGCGGTGGCAACGTCTCCAAATATAAAATGACTGTCACGATCGGTATAGTTAATTTGCGGTGAAACCAGTTCCGGGTTTATGACCAGTACACAACGGGCCGTTTTGGCAGCCACCATTTCGTAGGCACGATGCAACCCAAAGGTAGCAGCCGAACACGCTACCAGCATATCGAAACCAAAGCCTTCAATGCCCAATTCGTTCTGCACTTCAATAGCCACCGCCGGATAGGCCCTTTGCGTATAAGCGCAGGACACGATAACCGCGTCGATGTCAGCGGGGCTTTTATTAGCTGCGGCGAGCGCCTTTTTTGCAGCGGCTATCGCTATTTCGGCCTGATTCGATAACTCATGCTCTGCGCGTTCAGCAATCACCGGACGCATACGATTAATATCTAATACGCCTTCTTTTTGGTAAATAAAACGCTGTTTAATTCCCGATGCTTTTTCGATGAAATCAGCGCTTGAATAAGGCTTTGCTTCTATTTCGCCACGCTCGATTTCAGCTTTATTCGTTTGATTAAAGGCATCGGCGTAAGCATTATAACTGTCAACCAACTCTTCGTTGGTAATAGTATAGTCGGGGTTCCAGACCCCCACTCCAGAAATCACAATATCGTGCGACATAGTATTACTCTTATTTATGTCTTAAATGGTATGAATAAGCTTCATGTGAAACCTACTACATTAGATACTGTGTAGCTTATCCCTTTGCGAGTCGATTGTCATGGTAAACACGCGCAGATGCGACTGACGGCGTTACACAATGGCTTTATTCCATAACCCATAATCGTAATTAACCGTTCCTTTCCTAAGGCTTAGCGCGATAAGTAATAGGCCGCAAATAAGACTTGAAACCATAGCCCACATGCCTGCGCCATATACAAATGGCGTGATGAGTAAGGCTGCCCCCAGCGGAATAATAAGGTAACGCACCATACGGCCCGTTTCAGCAAGCGATGTCACCACCACTGTTAGCACCAGTGCACCAATTATATGATCAGCATTGGCCATGCCGCCTTGGGCATCAAGCGTCAGGCGGGTGAACATTAACCACAAGCCTATAGGAATACACAGGGCGAGATTCCAAGGGATATTTACACCGCCGCCGATCATATCTTTGAAAACTGTCCAGCCGCTGCGGTGAAACTCTGTTTTATCCCCTTCCCATTTCCCGTCATCCGTATCGCCGGTAAAGAAAATTCGTAGTAATGGGCGGCCCTGCTTTTTGCGCCGGTATAAAAATTCGGTGGTGGCGACTAATTCATCAAGCGAATAAGGAATTTGAATAAGCATAGCCGCTGCCCCAATTAGGCATAAGGTACACCATGTGCCAATAACGATGGGTTGAATAATAATGAAAAATACCGATATGACGCCCAACGGCACTATCATTATGCCAAACAACATCACCAGCCAAGGCATGGTGCGCCAACGTCTTACAGAGCCCATTAAGCCCGTCAGTATTTCCAGCGCATAAGTCATTGCTCCCAGCCCAGCATCAGGTACAGGCCACGCTTCTGACACTGACGATGTAATAATTTCTTCGGTGCCATTTTTGGCATTTCCCGCAGCGCCAGCAAAAAAAGGCTCCCATACAGAATCAATATGGCCCAATTGATAGGCACACAGATAACGAGAAATGAAAAAACCGACGAAAGCGAGCAATATAATAGGCATGCGCTGCACCCAGCCTGACGGATTAAAGCTCCAGCCGGGGGGAGTATTAGGGCCTGTTTCGGCTGCCACCTGCGAGACGCCTGGTGTTGGTCGAGAACACACGGCAAATCCAATGACCAGCATACCGACCAATGTATCATTCATATAGGCGGCGGCGGTAGGAGCCCAAAATATCAACGGTGCACCAAGCAACCACAACCCTACGCCCGCGGTAGCATAACGGGCCAGACTCATCCTCCACGACATCGACAAAAGTGATAACACTAACAATGCGGCACCCGATGCCAGGTTACTGTAAACCATATTCTGACTTTCATAACCCAAGATAAAAGGCGCAGTGAACAGCCAAAACGCTAAAGCAAAGTTAGCAAAATGCGCCCACATAAATTGATAGTGTTGTTTCTGATATTCTTTCTCGTGGGTCTCGCGAATGCGATCAGCATTAATTTGCTTTTCTTCTGAGGTTTTAATCCAATCAGGTAATACAATTCCATTGCGTTTATACCAGGCTGGCGGATCAGATTTTAAGTTAACAATTAAGGCTTTAATGCCATCATAAATACGATGTTTGGGACGCCAGCCTAAAAGTTTTTCCGCCCTACTGTTATCTAAATCATAATGGTCGCTGGATAGATCGATCATGAAAGGGCGGATAAAAGGTTTTTCCCCATGATCGATCGCGTCGGGAATAACCGGCTCTGCATGTTCTTCCACCCAAGCGCCGGGCTTCGCCACAAATTCAGGCACTGAAATGGTGGTCCACTCCCGTTCCCCATATATAATATGACCAATGCGGTTTTGCAGCGCCTGATAGCTCATCACCTCACTTTCGCCTGCTAATATCACGGTTTCATCAGGCAGCGACTTGCGTTTTTCAATCGCGCGGGCGAATAAGTCAATCATGTCATCTTTATGCAAAAACGCCTGACCCGCTTGGGCGTCGCCGGAATACAACCCGCTTTTTAACTGGCGTTCGTAAATTCGGGCAATTTGATGGCTTAAGGTGGGAACGGCACTTTTTTCATCATATAAGCCGGCCATACGCAAAATGGTGTACGGAATATCACCGTGGTATTCCTTTATCGCTTGCTCTGCCTTTGCTTTGGATTCAGGATAAGCCCACCCAGGGTTAATAGGACTGTCTTCGGTAATTTTTTGTCCAGGCACGCCCGCTTCATGAACCAGCATGGTAGAGGAATAAATAAAATTCTCTACTTCATATTCTTGCAATGCTTCTAAAAAAAACTGGGTGCCCTCGACGTTCAGCTTGTCATATAGCGGGTTATCCTCCCCGGTAAAATCAAAGTAAGCGGCTAGATGAATAACGGCTACAAAGTGTTTGCTATGCTTGTCGGCTATTTTATGCAGCGCAAATTTGATTGAATCACGGGAGGTAAAATCACACTTAATGCTTTCATCTGCCGCCTCGCACGGCTTAATATCCAGCCCGATAACATAATGAGATTGCTTAAGTGACTCACACAGCGCTGCACCTACATCTCCCGAAGCCCCTGTTAACAAGACAATAGATTGTTGCTTGTTTTGCGCCATACAAAAGCCTCCGACTCATCTTTAAATGCTATTGATACCGTTGGATATCTAGATATGATCACTCCCTATTATTGTTAACTTTTGCATTTAAGACGTTGCTCGCATTGTTTATAGTTGATGAATTCGTTAAAGTTTTTGATTACTATTCCATTAATAGGGCTGACAAGGAATTTCGTATGAATCGAAAGTTAATAGGACTCATTCTTGCCGTCGCATCGTATTCTGCAAATGCTAACTACCAGTGTGATGGTGGGGTCGATGGTGTAACGATTGAACCCAAGACAGGGGTGGTATTTGCACAAAATGTTGGTGGGTTCATTTGGCCAAGACTATGCAGCGTAACACACGAATATAATGGCATCCCTCCTGAGTCCTGTAAGCTTGTTTATTCAACTCTGTTAGCCGCCCAGACAACTAATAAAGAAGTGAGATTGTGGTTCAATGATGAGAAAGACTGCAGTTTAGAAAGTCACCCTAGTTGGCAGCAACTGACGGGGTGGTATTTTGGCCCTTCTATTCGCAACTAAAATTAAAAAAATGTTTACCACAGATAATTAGCTGCATTAACTGATGTCGCTTAAAAACATATATTTCGAGAATATTAGTTGCCTTGGAGGTGGTTAGTTGTTTGAGCGAGTAGTATAGGTGCAAGTTGAGCTTGACCCTTGAACATTCAAACGAATTAATAGCTTAATTCAAAGCGCAAAGTCGCGACTAATTCATTGCGATTTTCGCCAGCAGGATTAGCAATATATTGAAGGTTGGGTTTGATAGCCAGCCACGTGGCCACTTGGGATTTCACAAACACTTCAAACGCCTTTTCGGCAGAATGGGTGACGGGTAAATAATTGCTCAGACGCACAATGGTATAAGCAGCGCCAAACATTAACGTGTCATTGTCAAAAGCATTTCGACTTATGACACCCAGCCCCAGGTGGCGGTCAATTTCAGCCACAATGGCATCACTTGCCCCTAATTGTAAATAATAATACCAGTCTGACTGGGCTATCGGCCCTTCTAACACTGCATAAGCGCCGTTAGCTCCCTGGTTGGGGGAATTATCGGTTAACTTAAGAAACTCCCCATCATGTTCCCATCCGCCAATTTTTATAGAAAGATTGTCGGTTTGATAGTGCCATTCACCGATATAAAACCGATCTGAAAACGAGTTTCTACCGGAACCAGCTGCCGCCGCGACCCTTAGCGTATGGTTTGGAAACACGCCGACGTTAACCACAAGCGATGCGGCGGGGTCTGGGTAAGTAGGCAAGGTAAAAACGGTAGGGCTTAACCCCATAGAGCCATTCATAAATTCCAGCGCGTTTTGCGCAAATGCAAAGTCGTTATTTAAATCGACAAAACCCGCTTTGATACCATTCGTATCAGTAAACTCATATTGCCCCCAAGCTTCGTATATCCCCTCAAACTCATCTTCATCAATATTGGAAAATGCTTGGATATCGCCAACATAGTCGGATGCGTTTTCTCCACGCAACATCACCACGCTTAAATAACCTGTCATTTGCTGCACAGATACTTGATAACCCGCCTCCACTAGCCCGCGAGTGACAATATCTTTATCCACGCCTTCAACATCCAGCGCTGACAGGTCAATGATCGCATTAGCGCTAACCTCATGTGTAACCTGTGCATGCCCCCCTTTAGCGCACATAGCTGCATATAAAATAAGTAATACCGCGTAAAACGAACGAGGGGTACGGTTACAGAACCAATTATTCAACTGCGCATCCTGCTATTTTTTTTCAATATTAGCTTAAGTAGTGTAGGCGTAGCCAATTACATCGATTATTTTGGTGATTTTTTACGGCACATCTAAACTTAAGTTTTCACTTTAAAATCGAAAACGTGTAATGGAACCTTCTGACCCTGCCCGTTTAGCTGAAAAACAACTTATGTTAACTACTCATTTGGCGGGAAGAGGTATCCGCGATACTAACGTGCTCAAAGCAATGAACACCGTGCCTCGCGAAGCTTTTTTGTCGGCGGTAAATGTTCCGCACGCCTATATTGACGCCCCATTACCTATTGAAGAAGGCCAAACGATCTCACAACCTTATATTGTGGCGAAAATGGCAGAGTTGGCACATTTAGACAGCCATTCTAAAGTACTGGAAATTGGCACGGGATCAGGCTACGGCGCTGCCGTATTAGGCCAAATTGCGGCAGAAGTATTCTCTGTTGAAAGAAAAGCAAAGTTAGCCCCACAAGCACGCAGCGTCTTAAAAAAACTAGGGTATGCTAATGTTACTATTGTCGAAGGTGACGGCTCCCGAGGATTGATAGAAGAATCACCTTTCGACGCGATTGTGGTCACCGCGGCGGCCCCTGTTATTCCAGCCATACTAAAAGAGCAGCTGGTACTTGGAGGAAGCTTAGTTATCCCAGCCGGTGAAGGACCCATTCAGCACCTGCTAAAAATTAAACGCACCGATGTGAATACATATGAACGTACCGAGCACGGCGCCGTGCGCTTTGTGCCCTTAATTGGAGAGTTTGGCTGGGAGCGCAGGCACGAGTTTTAAGCTATATTCTGTCGAACTGGAGCGACGTTATTATTGCGAATTACTCATTTTCCCCTTTTGACAACTGCACAAACTATATCTTCAACGATAAATATTGAGGTTTGGGGTCGCCCCTTTCAGTCACTTTCTTTAACTGCGAATATTCTCTCGCGCAAATTAGTCGGCAATTCGCAAAGTGCTTATCCTATTTTGTTGTGGCTGAAGAAATAAACACCTTGCGGGACGAAACGCGGTTACAAAAAGCGGCCCTCAAAGATTCCACTGATCCTAACGACATTGAAGAATATAAACGACTTGATAAACTCCATAGGGACTTATCCCATGCAGAGGGAAATCTACTTTCTGATGCCTACGCAGCGATTTATCCTAATGCACGTGTCATTACTCCTTCCTGGGGTGACGGCTCAGTCAATATGAACCTTGACAAGGTGATACAATATGAAGTTGATGGCGAAATCAGATGGGTTGCCATTGAAGCCAAAGGCGGCGGCTCGGGATTAGGCAAGCGCCTTACTGCTGATAAGCAACATTATGCCCAACAAGGTTCGCAAGAGTATTGGAATAGTTTGTATAAAGATATGGTGGATAAGCGAAATAGAATGGAGCAAAATGGAATCGCTGTTCCACCCGAGATGGACTCAATTATAGATGCTATGAAAGACAATAATTTCGAATATATCGCTGTGAGCAAAGCCATTTACGACCAGGGTGGCAGGTTTGCAGGTTTTACAAAGAGCGTCTTTCCCCCTAAGACACCGCCAGCCTCTTAGAGGCCTGGGATGTTTTTTAAAGCAGGACACATTAGGAGTTAAATTCTTGAAAACACTTCATATCAAGTATCATATTGCGCCTCCGAAACACAGCAAAGAGCAGCGCTTAGATTTTATAAGAAATCATGTACTTAATTCACGCTTGAACTCTATCAAATCAGCTATAAAAACAAATTGTAATAAGTTTAATTTTTTACTAAGCGTCTTTTTTCAGCATTACAGATTTCTGGTCAAAGATTTTTCAGAAATCTATGAGCTAACCCAAGATAAATCGGATTGGGAAGCCGTCCTT
>NZ_JAPFRE010000020.1 GCF_026183735.1 Alteromonas sp. ASW11-130
ATGTATGGACTCTTAGTAAAAGTTTAGGCACTTATTACGTTACTCCCCCATGGGGAGGGAGTCCATACATCGGCGAAGGCTGCAATCCCTCAAAACCACCTCAACGTGGCCGTACAGTGCGCGTATTAAGGCTCACCAACGTGTTAAGGAGGTTCCGTCTTTCGAGGGAATGACGATTCCGTGTAAAGCTTCTGTCGCAGGACGGAATGACGATTCTGCGTAAAGCTTCAGTCGTAGGTCTTAAGGACGAATGGAGGGAAGCCGCGCTTCTACTGCGTTACGGCGTAACGGAATAACGACTTTTCAAATGATAATTAGCTTCCTTCTAGCAGAAAACGTTCAGCTCGCTCCACTCTTCTCGGTTTCCCTGCAATAATTAGTACGTCTCCTTTCTGCAGCACCGCAGACTCGTCAGGATCCGTCGCCTCTTTCCCTTCTCGTCGCAATCCCCGGACATTAATTCTTAAGCGAGCCAAATCCAGTTCTTTTAATGACTTACCCAAACAGGACGCATGTTCGTTTAAAACAATAGCGTGGATAAACTCTAGTTTATCTTCTGTGCCATAAGAGATTTCTGTGGTTTCACCAGGATAAAAACCATGCAAATGGTCATAGCGTCCCTTTCTTTCCGCTCTAACTCTTTTAAGAATACGTGACATCGGAACGCCTGCATAATGCAGTACCTGAGAAATCAACATCAAGCTGCCTTCCTGCATTTCAGGCACCACATGTGATGCACCGGCTTGGTAGAGTGAGTCTAATTGATAGTCACGCTTTATTCTAACCATCACTTCAATCTTGGGGTTTAACTTTTTCGCAGCGTCTATTAATAAAATGGCTTTATCTGGTAAGTCGAATGTTACTAAAACGAGTTTAGCTTGCTTCAAGCCAGCCCCTGTCAAGATGTCTTTTTGACAGGCGTCTCCAAACATGACTGGCTCTCCCGCATTGCTGCTTTCGTGCACCCGTACAGGGTCAATATCAACGGCAATAAAAGGAATGGCTTCCATCTTAAGTAACCTTGCGACAGACTGACCTACTCGCCCAAATCCCGCGATGATTACATGGTTGTTTATTCCTTCGCTTGAGAACTTTTCCGGGTCAAAAGAATCAATATAATCAGGCGTCCCAACTAATCTCTGCGCAAGGTTTCGACTGTGATTGATTAGCCACGGAGTAATTGCCATACTGACTACGCCCATACTGATCAGAATCGAAGAAAGTTGGGGTGAGAATACACCTTCAGTGGCGGCTAAAGCGGCTATAACGAAACTAAATTCGCCGATTTGACAAAGCTTGATACCCGCCGCCCAACCATCTAGGGGGTCGCAATGGAATAATCGCGTAGCTAAACGTACTAACAGAATTTTCACTATCATCAGAGCGAGAACGCCCGGAACAATCCACACCCCATGTTTTGCCAAAGCAGATAAGTCCAACTGCATTCCCACAGTGACAAAAAATAACCCCATTAAGATATCGCGAAACGGACGGATATCTGCTTCCAATTGATATTTATATTGGCTCTCACCGAGCATCATACCTGCTAAAAACGCCCCTAAAGCCATAGACAATCCAAAAGCGTAAGTGAGGCCGGCGGCTAATAATGCGACTAGTATAGTTGTTAGTACAAATAACTCATCTGTTCTACTGCGCGCCACTTCGCGAAAAATCCAGGGTAAAATCCATTTACCAATTGATAGCAGTAACGCGACTACAAATACGCCTTTCAATAATGCTTGCAGAAGCACCGCTGTAAAACTCACGTGCTCGGCAGAGGCCATGATAGGAATAGCAATTAAAAATGGTACGACCGCTAAATCCTGGAATAACAAAATACTTATTGCTAATTGAGTACGCCGATTATTGAGGATTCCTAATTCAGTTACCTGTTTAATAACGATAGCGGTTGAGCTAAGTGCGAACATCCCTCCAATTATTAATGCGATGGGTACACTGAAATCAAAGAACAGCAAAACCAGCGAAAATACCAGCATGGTCAATAACATCTGAACAAGACCCACACCAAACACCAGGTTGCGCATAGCCAGCAATTTAGGGAGCGAGAACTCTAATCCAAGGGAAAAAAGTAAAAAAACAATACCTATCTCAGCTAACAAATGCATATCTTCAGGATAGGGAAAGAGTGAAACAAACTCAGGACCCGCAATGAGTCCAGCAAACAGATAGGCAAGAATTGGGGGAAGATGAATGCGCCTGAAAAATGCCACGCACAATACAGCAAGAACCATCAACAAAACGACTTGTACAAAAATATCGCCCAATACATCACTCCCTTCGTTGAATAGCAGGCATAGTTTTTGCCTATACTTAAATACGCAGTTGCTGAGGCCCCAAAATCGTCAGAAAGTTGTCGATTGCGTTATCACGTTATCGTCAACGCAAACCTCAGTATTTATTAGATATATATTCAGGAGCCTAGCCATGGATTATTCCAATACTATCTACGATAGCACAGGTCAGGACAACTTTGTTTCGCTAGCACAAGCAAGTTCAACGTATTCTACATATCATCTGAATACATTTATGAAACAGTTACTATCTACCATTGATGTAGATACGCTTGGCTCCATCTACTTTCGTCAGTTAAGTATGGCCTTACCTTTAGCAAAGATCGACTTAACTTCAATCCAGCCTAATTTATGCTTCGGAAGTGAAAGTATTTGCGCCCCCCGCATAGTCACTTTACCCTTTGTGGATATTGCTGGTGGGTTAGGTACTCAGAACTTGTTTGCGAGCTACAGCTTTTATGAAGACCCTGATCGTCAAGAACGCAATACGCTAGCAACTATGCATCAGATCTTTACTCAACAGCTCCAGCATGCACTTGAGTTCAAACGCCTTAAGCTAATTACAACCAAAGATGCGTTAACAGGCTTAGGCAATCGAGCGGGCTTTGATGAAGCATGCAAACGTCTTTCCAGCCGTTGCCGTCGTCATCAAGAGCAATTCGCTTTGTTGGTTATCGACTTGGATAATTTTAAGTTGGTGAATGACAATCATGGTCATCAAGAGGGTGACCGGGTATTACAGGAAGTCGCAACGCATATAAAGTTGGCGCTGCGGCATTCAGACGAGGCATTCAGGTTTGGGGGCGACGAGTTCTGTTGTTTACTAGACTGCGAGACTTCCGCCGACTTATTAGCCGTTGCTAACCGCCTGCATCAGCTGGTAAATAATTGTGCGTTTATGCAAATGCGAGGTATTTCTTGTAGTATCGGTGGTGCAATATTCCATCCTGAAGAAGAGGTAGACAGCGTATTTAAAAGAGCTGATGATGCGCTTTACCGGGTAAAAAGAACAGGTAAAAATGCTTACCTTGCCGCGTAATCGGCAAAGATTTTCCTTTAATTGTAGCTAAATTCTAATAAGGGAACGGTAGGTGGCGTCTGAAGTGCCACAATTTGATTGTGCAAACATACCGCGACGGGTGAATCGTTGTAAAATACCAGCGGCACCTGAATTCGCTCCCAAGGAGGCACCTCCCACTCCTTTAGCCACTCTTTGAATAGTTTGCTGTGCAATTTTCCTACAGGCCTTAGTTTAATGGAAGGCAAACCTGTTACCAACGACAAACTTCCTCGATCCCATTGTGCATCCTTTGCAACGTCGACATTTAGCCTTTTCCCCCATACGGGTAAAGTCACGCCCGTATCTGGAATAGGTAAATGTTCAGGTAAATGTTCAAATCGGTTGATACACCACAGTTTTCCTTTAAACCGTCTAACCGAATACTCTCCAATTCCCACTAATGGCTGGCTTCCTTCTTTAGCAATCAACATTTTTTGGATTTGCAATAGTACCGATGATGAAGGGGATAAGGGGAAAAACTGTCGAAGCCATTCCCGTAAAATCTGTTTCTGCCATAATTCACTGTGGTCAAGCAAGAGGGCCACATCCAGTTTATTCTCGGCATCCTGCAATGATAGAAGTTTTTCTTTTGATACCTGTTCTAATAACTGCGCCTGTTCATTGCAAAATTGAGCACTGCGCGAAATAGCTCTAGAAACAGCCGGCCACCTGGCCTCCATAAGTGGTATTATTTGCCGACGCAAGAAGTTACGATCGAACCGCTCATCTATATTTGACTCATCCTCTACCCAACTCAATTTACTGGTAATTGCGTATTGATTGATGGCTTCTTGGCTAACATCGAGCATGGGCCGTATTATCGGCACCTCATTGCGAAAGCTTACCGCCTGCATGCTTCCCAGGCCCTTTGGCCCTGCCCCTCGCTTAAGCTGCAGCAGCATGGTTTCCACTTGGTCATGTAAATGATGAGCAGTGACTAATACCCCGTTTTTTCGTTTCGTAAATTCTAGTAAACGTGTATACCGTAGTTCTCGAGCTTGAGCTTCGAGGCTGATTCGCGGTTTTGATTGAAGGGTAACCGTCGCTGACTCAAATGGAATATTGCGGTGGGCGCATAAAATAGAGCAATGGTGCATCCAATCGTCTGCCTCCGAACTCAGACCATGGTTAACATGGAAGGCATAGAGAGAAGGTAGTTTATAAGGGTTGTCCTCTTCCGAGCCCGCTATACGATAAAGGATATCCAGTAGCACTACTGAATCCTTACCGCCACTTAACGCCACCACTAAGGTTTGCGCAGGAACTGGCTGGGATTGCAGGGTAGATAATGCATGTTGAAGTTCGGCCAGTACAGTAGCGCGAATGTTATCCAAATGTTCCTCCAGCCCTGCTAACTGATGGCTACTCCTAACAGTAGCCGAATGACATTAAACGCTGGTAACGCTCTTCCATCAATGTAGACGTATCTAAGCTCATTAACTGGCTTAGCTGTTGTTTAAGCGTCGCCTTCAAATTGGCCGCCATGCCGTCGTGGTCTCGATGTGCACCGCCTAGAGGTTCCTCCACTATTGCATTGATTAATCCTAATTCTTTAATTTTAGGAGCACTTACACCCATCGCTTCAGCAGCTAATGGTGCTTTTTCAGCACTTTTCCACAAAATAGAAGCACAGCCTTCGGGCGAGATAACTGAGTAGGTTGAGTACTGTAGCATATTGACTCTATCTCCCACGCCAATTGCTAATGCGCCTCCCGAACCACCTTCACCTATTACGGTACAAATAATAGGTACTTGCAATTCGGCCATTTCAAACAAGTTTCGTGCGATGGCTTCACTTTGTCCGCGTTCTTCGGCCCCCACACCCGGATACGCTCCTGGGGTATCGATAAGTGTAATAATGGGTAGTTTAAAGCGTTCTGCCATCTTCATTAAACGCAATGCCTTACGATACCCTTCCGGCTTTGGCATACCAAAATTACGCTTAATCTTCTCGGTGGTATCACGCCCTTTTTGATGACCAATTACCATTACCGGCTGCTCGTCCAACATCGCTAAGCCGCCGACAATTGCTTTATCGTCGGCATAGGCTCGATCACCTGCTAACTCATCAAAGTCTTCAAAGACTTTATTTAAGTAATCAAGGGTATACGGGCGCATAGGATGGCGTGCCACCTGTGATATCTGCCAGGCGCCCAAATCAGCAAAAATCTTTTTAGTTAGTTCAGCACTTTTACTGCGCAGGCGATTGATTTCTTCTTCAATGCCAATATCGAACTCACCGCCCTGATTGACCAGCCTTAACTCTTCTATTTTTGCTTCTAATTCTGCAATAGGCTGTTCAAAATCTAAAAACTGTATACTCATTCTGTACCCTTTTTTACTACCCTGAAATCAGTCTTAATGATATTTAAGCGCTACGGACTCATCACCCAAACATTGCTTAAGATCATGCAATAGCTGATCTTCAGGTGTTACATACCATTGTGCACCACACGCCACTGTCGCCTCTGCATCCACATGGATGATATCTAACTGAACTGGACAACTGCCGCCTTTAAAAGGCTGCAACACTTTTTCTAAAGCAACTACACGGTCATTATGCCAATGCTGCAAATCAATTTTTAATGATAACGCCCGTGCGTGTTGCTCACGAGCTTGAATAATATCCATCACATCTCGGGCGGTGATTGTATTGCCGCCAGAGAAATCATCAAAGCTGACCTGTCCTTTTATCAGCAAAATCCTGTCGGTTTCCAGAAGACTTTCAAATTGTTCGTATACGTCTGGAAAAAATCTTACGTCCATTCTGGCACTTTTATCGTCCAGTGTGACAATAGCCCAGCGTCGACCTCTCTTATTCGTCATAACTCTGACGCCTAAAACCAAACCGACTAAGCTTGCCATCTGATCTTTTCCGGTCGGCTTGGCATCAACCAGCCGCCCATCAGCATAGTGGCGTATCTCATCCGCATATTGGTTGATTGGATGCCCGGTTAAATATAGCCCAAGTGTATCTTTTTCACCTTCTAACCAGACCTTTTCCGGCCAGTGAGGGACATCAGCAAATGCCTGTGCCACTTGTTCTGGCTCTGTGGTTAATAAGCCAAACATATCAGATTGACCATAGGACTCAGCTTTAGCATGTTGATCCGCCGCAGCAATAGCTTCTGGTAAAGAAGCCATAATCGCGGCACGATGAGGGCCTAGATTATCCATTGCACCGGCTAGAACTAATTTCTCAAGTACGCGCTTATTAACCCGTTTGATATCCACTTTAGCACAAAAATCAAACAAGTCAGTAAACTTACCGTGAGTTTCTCGGGCTTCAATAATAGCTTCGATAGGACCTTCGCCTACCCCTTTAATCGCGCCGATCCCATACACAATGTCACCGTCTTCATTAACCGTAAATTTATATAAGCCAGCATTAAGATCTGGGGGCAGGATTTTTAAGCCCATGCGGTTAACTTCGTCAACCAATGTCACAATTTTGTCCGTATTGTCCATGTCAGCAGACATAACAGCAGCCATAAACTCAGCGGGGTAATGTGCTTTGAGCCATAGCGTCTGATAAGAAACCAACGCATACGCCGCAGAGTGCGACTTATTAAAGCCATAACCGGCGAATTTTTCTACCAGATCGAAAATTTTCATCGCAAGATCGGGATCAATCTGATTGTTTGCTGAGCCTTCAGCAAAGACTGCCCGCTGTTTGGCCATTTCCTCGGGCTTTTTCTTACCCATTGCCCGGCGAAGCAAGTCAGCGCCACCTAAGGAATAGCCTGCCATTTCCTGAGCAATCTGCATTACCTGTTCTTGGTACAAGATAATGCCATAAGTAGGGTTTAATATTTCTTTAAGACATTCATGCTGATATTCAGCATCAGGATAAGAGATTTCTTCACGACCATGCTTACGATCGATAAAATTGTCTACCATGCCTGATTGAAGTGGCCCAGGTCTAAACAGGGCAACAAGCGCGATAATGTCTTCGAAACAGTCGGGCTTGAGACGTTTGATAAGTTCTTTCATTCCACGCGATTCAAGCTGAAACACCGCTGTGGTTTCTGCGTTTTGCAACATTTTAAAGCTGCGTTTGTCTACCAGCGGAATCGCCGTTATATCAATCTCTGTTCCTTTACCCGCGGCAATCATATCGATAGCCCACTGAATGATGGTAAGGGTGCGTAAACCAAGAAAATCGAATTTTACTAATCCCGCTGTTTCAACATCATTTTTGTCGAACTGAGTAACGGGATTGTTGCCTTCATCATCGCAGTATAAAGGTGCAAAGTCGGTTATTGTGGTAGGCGCAATAACCACCCCCCCAGCGTGCTTACCAGCGTTTCGGGTAACACCCTCGAGAATACGAGCCATATCGATAAGGTCTTTTACTTCCTCATCATCCGCATACAATTCAGGTAATCTTGGCTCGACTTCAAACGCTTTTTTTAGCGTCATGCCTGGGTCAGAAGGAATAAGTTTAGAAATTCTATCTACAAAGCCATAAGGATGCCCAAGCACACGCCCAACGTCACGCACCACTGCTTTTGCTGCCATGGTACCGAAGGTAATAATTTGCGAAACCGCTTGCCTCCCATATAGGTCTGCCACGTGGTCGATGACTTCGTCGCGCCGGTCCATACAAAAATCGACGTCGAAATCAGGCATGGATACCCGTTCTGGGTTTAGAAATCGTTCGAAGAGAAGATCGAATTCCAAAGGATCCAAGTCTGTTATGCTCAATGCATAGGCTACCAGGGACCCTGCACCTGAACCACGTCCAGGACCAACTGGGATTCCGTTGTCTTTACTCCATTGAATAAATTCCATTACGATCAGGAAGTAACCGGGAAAACCCATTTGGTTGATAACATCTAATTCTATCTTAAGACGCTCATCATATTCGCCACGCTTAGCGGCCCGTTCTTCTTCGTTCGGAAATAAAAATTGCAGTCGTTCTTCCAACCCTTCCTCGGATTTTTTTACCAAAAAATCTTCGGTAGTCATCCCCCCAGTAGGAAATTGCGGAAGGAAGTATTCGCCCAATCTAACTGTGACATTACAACGCTTCGCAATCTCTACTGTATTCACGATGGCTTCGGGAATATCAGAAAAAAGATCGACCATTTCTTCTGTGCTGCGTAGATATTGTTGCTCGCTGTAATTTTTAGGTCTGCGATTATCGTCCAGCGTAAACCCATCATGAATGCATACGCGAATCTCATGGGCTTCAAAGCCTTCAGGCTCTATAAAACAGACTTCGTTTGTTGCAACTACCGGTAAACCATTTTTATCGGCTAACTCAACCGCCCGGTGTAGGTAGTCTTCTTCACCACCTCTCCCAGTTCGAATCAGTTCCAGATAGAATCGGTCAGGGAAGTGGGTTTGATAAAAATTAAGTGACTGCGTCAGCAACTTATTATTGTTTTTTGTTAACCCGACGCCCACGTCACCTCGGGAGGCGCCTGAAAGCACAATTACACCTTCAGCATGTTCAGCCAGCCATGCCTGGTCAATGGCAGGTCGATGGCAAACGTACCCTCTTGAATACGCTTTGGAAATAAGAAGGGTTATATTTTTATACCCTTCATTATTCATTGCTAATAGCGTTAAACGGAAAGGTTCTTTTGAAAACTCTTCATTGACCACCCAAAAGTCAGCACCAATTATTGGTTTTATTCCCCGTGCGTGAGCTTCGGAATAATATTTTACTAAACCGCACATATTCATTTGGTCGGTTATAGCAACGGCAGGCATGTTCAAATCAGATACTTTCTCAAGAATAGGTTTAACTTTGTTAAGCCCATCCATCATAGAGAAGTCGCTGTGTACACGCAGATGAATAAATGGAGATGTCATAGATTAACTCTTACTTCGCAATAAATGCACAAAGATGTGCCTGCACGGGTCTAAAGCTCTTTCTATGTAAGGGTAACACGCCATGTTCTGCTAGTGCAGCAAAATGCGCTTTGGTAGGATAGCCTTTGTGCCCATCGAAGCCGTATTGTGGATATTGCTTGTGTAGAACGAGCATATCATGATCTCTTTCTACCTTTGCCAGAATAGAAGCGGCCGAGATTTCTGCATGCAAACTATCCCCTTTTACAACAGCTTCGGCAGCATAGGACCAATCTGGAATGCGGTTGCCATCCACTCTTACAAATTCGGGCTTGATTATCAGATTATCAACAGCCCGCTTCATTGCCAGCATAGTTGCATGTAAGATATTAAGGGAATCGATTTCGTCTGGGCTCGCTCTGCCAATTGACCATGCTAAGGCATGCTGCTTAATCAGTACCGACAATGCTTCCCTTTTTTTAGCCGATAACTTTTTTGAATCGGTCAACCCTTCCAGGGGTTTTGACGGATCAAGAATGACTGCGGCGGTTACTACATCGCCAATTAGTGGTCCACGCCCGACTTCGTCTACGCCCGCGATCAGCTTATTCATAAATAACCTCAGCCACCGCTTTTGCAGCTTGCTTATCAGCATCTTGCTTCAGCATGCGGTGTAAATCAGTAAACTTTTCTATTAGTTGTCGATTATCTTGCTTTAAAAAGTGCAATAGATAGCGCGCCATATTGTTGGGGTTAACTTCACCCTGTAGTAGCTCAGGAATGATACGTTCATCCGCGAGTAGATTCGGTAAACTGAAATACTTTGCTTTATAAATACGTTGCATAATACGATAGGTCAAGGGCGCTAATTTATAGGCTGCCACCATTGGACGCTTACATAGCATCGCTTCTAGTGTAGCGGTACCAGAAGCCAGTAGAATCGCATCGCTGGCAATCATCACCTCTCTGGCTTGACCTTTTCGTAAGTAAATCGATTTACCTAGTAAATCAGGCACGTTAGTGCGCAAATATTCGTCTATTTGCTCATAACGTCGGTGATTTACAGCAGGAATATAAAACACCGCATCGGGTAAGTTGATCAGAACTTTTTTTATGGTCTGTGTGAAGCTAGGAAGCAACGTCTTGACTTCGCCGCCTCTTGACCCCGGCAACACTGCAATCATGGTTGTGTCAGAGTCAATTTGAAGTGCTTCACGTGCCACGATTTGGTCAGGCTCAAAAGGTATAATGTCAGCCATAGTATGGCCTACATAGGAATAAGGTACCTTATAGCGATCGTACACTATATGTTCAAAAGGAAACAAACCAAGCACGAGATTTGTGGCTTTCGCGATTTTATGAATGCGTTTTTCCCGCCAGGCCCACACCGTCGGACTAACATAGTGAACCGTTTTAATCCCGCGGCGCTTTAATTCCGCTTCCACTCGCAAATTAAAATCTGGTGCATCTACCCCAATATAAACATCTGGGGGATTAGCGGTAAAATGTTCTATCAGTTTATTTTTAATTTTGAGAATGGAAGGCAAATGAGTTAATACCTCCACTAGGCCCATTACTGAGAGTGATTCCATATCGAATAAGGACTCGCAGCCCTGGGCTTGCATGTTTTCACCGCCGATACCTTCAATAACAGCATTGGGGAAAAGTAATTTAAGTTCGCGGATAAGGCCGGCTGCCAACACATCGCCAGACGGTTCACCAGCAACAATGCCAATACGGACAGGTTTTGTAGTCATGTGTAGTTAACGAATAATGCCGCGATCACTTTTCTCGATAAATGAAGTGAGCGTTTCAAGTTCAGATTGGCTTTGCGCACTTTCTTTAATAATGGACAAAGCTTCGGCGAGTGTATTGTTCTTTCTATAAAGGGCTTTATAAGCCCGCTTGATAGCCAGGATCGCGTCGCTTGAAAATCCACGTCGGCGCAAACCTTCTGAATTAATCCCTTGCGGTACAGCTTGGTGCCCTACCATTACATAAGGTGGAATATCACGAAGAATGATTGCGCCCGCCCCTACAAATGCATGGGCTCCCACTTTACAGAATTGATGAATACCGCAAGCGCCTCCCAAAATTGCGAAGTCACCTATGTGAACATGACCGGCAACAGCAACATTATTAGCAATAATAATATTGTCGCCTAACACACAGTCATGAGCAATGTGGGCGTTAACCATTATAAGGTTGTTAGTGCCTATCTGGGTGAGGCTTTTATCCTGAACAGTGCCGCGATGAACTGTGCAACCTTCCCTAAAAATATTGTTATCCCCAATCACCAATTTGGTTGGCTCTCCGGCATACTTTTTATCCTGGCAATCTTCACCAATAGATGAAAATTGATAGAAATGATTATTTTGACCAATGGTAGTTTCACCTTTCACTACCACGTGGGATTCTAATATACACCCGTCCCCTATACTGACGTTATCGCCCACAACAGAAAAAGGACCAATTTTAACATTCTGACCAATGGTCGCTTTATCTGAAATGACAGCGGTTTTATGGATCACGTTATTTCATCTCTCTCATTGCACACATAAATTCAGCGATACAGGCATTTTCGCCGTTCACACTCGCCTTGCCCCTGAATTTCCATATACCCCGTTTCTCTTTAACTAATTCCACATCGAAATCCAGGCGGTCTCCTGGTACGACCGGCCGTTTAAAACGTGCGTTATCGATTCCGGCATAAAGATAAAGCTTGTCGCTTTTTCCCATAGTTTTAAACCCTAAAACGCCCGCCGCCTGAGCCATGGCTTCGAGAATTAATACCCCAGGGAAAATGGGTTGCCCCGGAAAATGCCCAGTAAAGCAGGGTTCATTAAAGGTTATATTTTTAAATGCCTTGATCGACTCACCGGCAACGTAATCGGTTACTCGGTCAACTAGCAAAAAAGGGTATCGATGAGGTAAGAGATCGAGAATTTCCTGAATGTCGATCATATTGAGTGAATTGGCCAAACGTTTCTCCTATGCCACACCCTACTTCAACCCATATGGTGAAGCAGATTGCCGTAAATATAATAAGCGCGGCAACCATACGCTTTTCATCAGTAAAAACAAATCAGACCAACAGCTTTAATGTTGGCCCGACTGAATAAAGCATAACAAATTTTTACTAACGAGTTAAATTAATTGGCTTTCTTAACTTGTTCTAATACTTTGTCTGATAAATCGTGTTGTTCCTTTGCATACGCAACAGCGCCAGAGGAAAGAACTAAATCATAGTCACTTTTTGCCGCTACGGTATCGATTGCCTGTTTGATAAGTGCAAGCATTTTATTACGTTCTTCGTTCTGACGGCGTTGGATGTTTTGTTGAAGAGGTTGGCCCTTTTCAGCAAGTTTTTCACGAACACCCATGATTTTGTCCTGTAGCTCTTTCTTTTCTTGTTCGCTCATGGTTGCAGCATCGCGCTGCAAGCGCTCAGCGAAAAACTGACCATCTTTTTGAAGTTGGCTCACTTCATCAATTTGATCTTTGAATTCGATTTGGATGTTATTTGCGATTTCAGCAGCCTGAGGCATTGCTTGAAACACACCTTGCACATCTACTACACCAATTTTTTGCTCAGCCATGGCGGACGTACTTACAAGCGCACTACCAAACATCGCTGTCGCTACGATATGTTTTGCCAACTGTTTCAAAAGGAACTCCTTTATATATGTTTTTATATATGTTTTACCGGTTATTGACCGAGAAAATTAAAATGTTTGTCCAATATTAAATGTAAAGAATTTCGCATCATCTCCGTCACGCTCTTTAAGCGCCCTAGAGAAACTAAACACCATAGGCCCCATGGGCGAGATCCATTGTACCGAAATTCCAGCAGAACTACGATACAGCTTCCAATCTGAATAGTCTAATAAACCTCCATCCTCTGCATTTCTTTGAGTCAGGTTTTTATATTCATCATAGTCAAACTCTGTATCCCAGACGTTGCCCACATCTACAAATAAACTCGTGCGAACAGAGTTATTAAAGTCTTCTTCGACGAACGGTGTCGGCACGATGAGTTCCACCCCACCTAACGCCATCGCGTTACCACCTAAACTTCGTCTGGAAATAGTAATATTGTCAGAAAGCGGATCACCGGGATAAGGCGTACCATCAGGGCCTACATTGGCAATTGGTGATGAACGACTGATACCTCTTGGCCCGATGGTGTTATTCTCAAAACCGCGGAGTGTTTCTGATCCACCTGCCGTAAAGTTTTGGGTAAAAGGCAACACTTGCTCATTGCCATTAATAACATCGTAGCCATTACCATATCCTAGTCTTAACCGCGTCAAAATAGACCACTTTTGATTGCGACTTAATGGGAAATAGAACTTGGTGTCGAAAATAGATTTAAAGTAATTTACATCTGAGTCCGGCGTAGTAATGGAGAATGATGCCTGCTGAGACGAGCCTGCCGTAGGGAATAGTCCTCTATTAAGAGTATTCCTGCTCCAACTTACACTGGCCAAAATACTGTCATAGTTAATTGGTGCATCGGGGTCGCCCTCGGCTGTAAATTGGCTATAAAACTTCTCAGTTTGCTCATAAAAACTTCGGTTAAATAGCTCAACATCGGAATAAGTCAAACCGAAATTAATGCGGTTGAATTCGTTTATAGGATAACCAACATTTGCTCCGATAGACCATTGCTTGGAGTTATATTGAATAACGTTGAAGTCAGAACCATCAAATTCACTATAACTTAAACTTCCACCGAGACTAATTCCATCAATAGTGAAATAGGGGTCATTATAGGTCAGTTGAGCCGAACGTTGATATGAGACTGTATTAATATTAAAACCTAATCGCTTACCCGTTCCCAAGAAATTATCTTGCTGAATACCCGCTTGCAAACTTAGTTTCGTACGGTCACCGTAACCTATACCCGCGGTGAAAGATCCTGAAGGCTGTTCTTTAACATTGAAGTTGACATCAACCATATCGTCCTGACCAGGTAACCGAATAGTCTCAAATTCAACTTCTTCCATATAGGTCAGTCGAGACAACGCGTTCTTAGATGATTCTAAGGTGGCGTTTGACAGCCACGTCCCCTCCATTTGAACGACACTTTGTCTTAGTACTTTATCAGAGGTAACCGAATTTCCGTTGAAATTAATTCGTCTTACATAAATCCGTTTTCCAGGGTCCACTGACAAGCTTAATTTAACCGTTTTGTCTTCATCATTTATTTCAGGAACCGTAGTAACGGTTGGATAAGCATATCCAAATCGGCCCAGATATTTACTGATGAATTCTTCTGCGTAAGTGACTTCAGCTTGGTTGTAAAGCTCGCCCGCGGTCAAAGGTAGAACTTGCATGACATACTCTTCATAACCAAGCACATCTCCAACCAGTTCTACATCAGATATTGTGTACTGTTCTCCCTCAGAAACATTCAACGTTACGTAAATACCATCTTTTTCTGGCGTCATCGAAACTTGCGTTGAATCGACATTGAATCTGAGGTAACCGCGGTCAAGATAATGGTTTCTTAACGACTCCATATCGCCTTGCAACGTCTGTTGCTGATATCGCGTTTCTGACAAAAAGTCCCACCAAGGAGTATCAAACTGAAGCTCCCAATTATCCAACAACTCCGCGTCTGAAAATATCGTGTTACCAACAACATTTATTTGTTGAATTTCGGCGGCATCACCTTCTTCAAATGAGAACTTTAAATCCACACGATTTCTGGGAAGAGGGGTGACAATTGCATTCACCTCAGCATTATATTTACCAATACTGTAGAAGAAATCCTTGAGGCCATTTTCAATAGAAATTAAAACCGTTTTATCCAACGGTTCGCCTATACGGATACCATTGCCATCCAGGCTTTCCTGCAATTGTTCATCTTTTATATCGTCGTTGCCATCAAAGGTAATAGTACTGATTGTCGGTCTTTCTGAAACACGAACAATCAGCGTGTTGCCATCTCTGGAAACGGTAATCCGTTCAAAATGAGTGGACGAGTACAAAGAGCGAATAAGCTGTGTTACTCGAAAGTCATTCAATTGATCCCCAACTTGGATCGGCATATAGGTAAGTGCAGCGCCCAAAGCTACACGTTGTAATCCTTCCACTCGGATATCTTCGACAACGAATTCACTGTTAGTTGTCTGGGCGTTGGCAAAGCTAGCACTGGATAGAACGATTCCGGCTGCTACTAACTGTTTTAACTTCATCTATTTTTATTTTCCTGGCCGCGTTTGCTGTGTGCGCACGTAAGAGAGCTTGTAACTAGTCACTCATCAGGTGATACGACTTATATCATTAAATATGGCGATACTCATTATGGTGAACAATAACATACCACCGATTCGAAATCCCCATTCCTGCACCTCTTCAGGGACAGGTTTGCCGGTAATTAGTTCAATCAAATAATACATTAAATGACCGCCATCCAGCATTGGCAAGGGAAGCAGGTTGATAATCCCTAAGTTAACGCTTATCAGAGCAAGAAAACTTAAGAAGTACACTAACCCATACCCAGCACTTACCCCTGCACCCTGCGCAATTGATATGGGGCCACTAAGACTTTTAACCGATACATCGCCGGTAAACAATTTGCCGATCATTTGTAAACTTAAAGTCACCAAGCGCCAGGTCTTATCTACAGCTCGCTCGAAGCCTTCGATTGGACCATAGTGATGCGTAAATATATAGCCCTGTGGCCACGGCTCAAAGTCGGGACTGACACCTAAATAACCTTGTAAGCTTCCTGCCGACTCACGTTGACCAACGGATGCTTGGACGGTAATTATACTATTTTCGCGGTGTAAATCTATTTGAGCGGGTTGGCCAGGCAACGCCTGTATTATTGCAACCACTTCTTGCCATGCTTCTACTTCAACACCATTCACCGCTTTAACGATATCGCCGGTCTGAATACCAGCCTGAGCAGCGGGACTATCATCTCCCACTACACGAATAGTGAGGGTTGGGTCAGGGGTAAATGGGGTTAAACCTAAACTGCTTAAAGCAGAGGCTTTGTCAGGATCAAATTGCCAAGAGCTAATATCAAAGGAAAGTTGTCGAAGCGAGCCAGATGCGTTTCTGACTTCAAGGGGAAGTTGCTTCTCACCAATAAACGAAACCAGCTCAAGATTGACGGATTCCCAGTCGGAAGTTGAATTATCACCGACCGAAACAATGGTATCGCCCACTTTTAGCCCGGATTGCTCGGCAATACTGCTTGGTTGAATATCCCCAACAACGGGTTTTACAGTTTCTATGCCAATTAAATACATCAGCCATAAAGCAGCGATAGCAAATAAAAAATTGACCCCTGGGCCTGCAGCAATTATTGCCATCCTTTTGCCCAGCGATTGATTATTGAATGCTCGGTGGCGATCTTCAGTTTTCACTTGATCGACTCTTTCGTCCAGCATTCTGACGTAGCCACCTAAGGGGATAGCGGCAATGACATATTCAGTGCCATCTTTGCCAAGACGCCGCCAAAGCGGCTTTCCGAAACCTATGGAGAACCTTTCAACTTTTACTCCGCAACGGCGAGCTACGTAAAAATGTCCCCATTCATGTACGGCGACTAATATTCCCAGTGCGACGATAAACGCCCCCAGGCTCCATAAAAATGCGAACACTAATTCAAACCTCTGATAACCTCGTTGGCAACTTCCCTTGCCCGTCTATCCTGTTCCAGAATTTGTTGGAGTGAAGAAACGCGCATTGGTTCCAATAGATTTAGCGTTTCTTCGTTCACTTCACTTATCTGGGTGAATTTTATCCGTTTATCTAGGAAAGCTTCAACCGCAACTTCATTTGCCGCATTTAAACGCGTGGTCGTACATTGACCTTCATTACATGCATCTATGGCTAATTTCAGACAAGGATAACGTTCATAACATGGTGTATCGAACTCTAAAGAGGCCACGTTAGCAAAGTCTAAATAACTTACGCCAGCATCAATTCGCTGCGGAAAAGCGAGTCCGTGAGCGATTGGCGTACGCATGTCTGGATTGCCTAACTGGGCAATAACAGAGCCGTCGACATACTGTACCATGGAGTGGATTGTACTTTGTGGATGAATAACGACAGAAATATCATCAGGTTTAGCCCCAAATAGCCAACATGCTTCGATAAACTCTAATCCTTTATTCATCATAGTCGCGGAATCAACAGTAATTTTGCGCCCCATATCCCAGTTTGGATGTGCACAAGCTTCATCCACCGTAATATCAGCGAACGTCGATAACGTTCTTGTTCTAAAGGCACCGCCGGAACCTGTGAGTAAGATACTATGGATTCCCGACGCGCTAAGATTTCCATACTCGAAATCGAGCGGTAGACATTGGAAAATAGCGTTATGTTCACTATCAATGGGCAAAATAGTCGCATTGGATTGCTTCGCCGCATCGATAAAAAGCGCCCCCGACATAACTAATGCTTCTTTATTTGCCAGCAGTACTTTTTTACCTGACCTCACCGCAGCTAACGTCGGGATAAGGCCCGCTGCTCCCACGATTGCCGCCATTACTGCATCTACTTCTGGGGCGCTCGCTACCTCTTCCAGCGCCTGTGGACCACATAAGATTTCTGAATGGAACTCGCTTAATGTAGCTGCGTAGTCCATTGCCCGTTGGTAAGCGGACTTATCGGCTATGACTACATATCGTGCGGCACAGCGCTGCGCCTGTTCCAGCAATTTCTCAATCTGGGTGTGCCCTGTCAACGCAAACACCCGGTATTTATCCGGGTGTCTGTTAATTACGTCAAGCGTACTTACACCAATAGAGCCGGTGGCCCCGAGTATGGTAATTGTCTGCATTAGGCCATCCAGCTAACATAACAAAATGCGAAAACAGGGAAGGCCGCGGTTAAACTGTCTATTCGATCTAATATACCGCCATGACCCGGTAAGATCCGACCACTGTCTTTTATACCTTCACAACGTTTCAACATGCTCTCGTTAAGGTCACCTAACGCCGACACGCCCACAGTAATTCCACCAATAAGAAGATGCAACCAGATACGCGAAGGCTCTACCTGATAATGTAATGCCGCAAAGGCAATAATGGCGAAAGAAGCCGCTATACCGCCGATCAATCCTTCGTAAGTTTTACCCGGAGACACATTAGGCCGTAACTTATGTCGACCAAATTTTACTCCAACAAAGAACGCACCTATGTCAGCCGCCCATACTATACCCAACACGTAAAAGATGAGTGATGCACCATATAGCGGATCGATATCAAATAAGCTGGTACGAAGCGACACGACTGCCACCCAAGTGGGGATTAGTGTAAGGAAACCAAACAAACTGCGGAGTTTAACGCTGGTGCGCCAATAGCTCGAATAGCGTGGATACGCGGAAATCATAGCTAATGAGAAAATCCACCAGATCACCGCAACAAATAGAATGAACTGGTAAATACCGTGAAGTTGGCCTTGGTACCAAATTACACTGTTATCCACCAGCATAGCCAATACGATGCAAGATAAAAACATAGCAGCCATGAAAAGCAATTTTTTAGGTCTTGCCTTGATTCCTGACATATTGGCCCATTCATAGCCTCCAAGCCCCACCACGGCGGCTATTACAACTTCAAACCACCAAATAGGTAAAAACAGAATGGCTATGAGGGCCAGCGGTGCAAGAATTAACGCCGTTAGGATTCTTTGTTTTAGCATGTGTAGGGTTTCAGCTTCGTCAACGTGAGAACTGTCCTTGGTTATTTTTAATTATTACTGTTTGCTTAGCTGACTTGTTCACCTGTAAGTCCAAAGCGTCTTTGGCGTGATTTAAAATCATTTACAGCAGTTTGAAATACTTCTTCGTTAAAGTCTGGCCATAACACATCCGTGAAGTACAACTCAGCATAGGCACATTGCCATAATAGAAAATTACTTATCCGATGCTCACCGCCGGTTCTAATTAAAAGGTCCAGTTCTGGCACCTGATGAGTCGATATTTTAGCATCAAATAGGCTTTCATCAATTTGCTCGGGAGTTATCTCACCCTGCTGAACCTGCGTAGCTAATTGCTTAGCGGCATTAACAATGTCCCATCTTCCGCCATAGTTTGCTGCAATATTAAGCACTAGCTGGCGGTTTTCTGCTGTCAGTGTTTCAGCTTTGCGAATTTTGTTAACCAGTTTGTCGTCAAAGGCAGAAACATCGCCAATCACTTTTAGACGGACACCGTTTTTATTCAGTTTTTTCACTTCACTATTCAAAACAAGATTAAATAGTTCCATTAATACTGACACTTCATCTTCAGGCCGTTTCCAGTTTTCACTGCTAAACGCAAACAATGTCAGGGATTGAATATCAGTTTGACGGGCAAAGCGCACCGCAGCGCGCACTGACTCAACGCCAGCTTTGTGACCAAACGTTCTAATTTTGCCTTTTTTCTGAGCCCAGCGGCCATTTCCATCCATTATAATGGCAACGTGCTTAGGACTACTGATCGCAGCAAACGTAGATTGATCATTACCTTGTTCTGATTGTAAAGCCTGACTCTCGTCAGGCTTTGATTTTTCGCGAGACCGCTTTGCCAGCATAATCGGCTTACACTTCCATTAACTCTTTTTCTTTATCTGCCAACAGTACGTCTAATTTTTTGACATAATCGTTGGTCAGAGTCTGAATATTTTCTTCTGCTGCGCGACTTTCATCTTCACTGATTTCTTTCTCTTTTAGCAACTCTTTAATATCGCTATTTGCATCTCGACGAATATTACGCACAGCTACACGGCCTTGTTCCACTTCGTTGCGAACAACACGAATCAGGTCTTTACGACGCTCTTCTGTTAATGGTGGAAGAGGAATCCGTATAGCAGCGCCAGCACTCATCGGATTTAGGCCCAAATCCGATTGCATAATAGCCTTCTCAACCGCCTGGATTGCACTTTTATCAAAGACTGTCAGCGCTAATGTACGGCTATCTTCAGCTACAACGTTTGCCACTTGTTTTAACGGCGTATCTACCCCATAGTACGGTACCATGATGCCATCTAATAAGCTTGGGTGCGCGCGACCCGTGCGAATTTTACTTAATTGACTTTTCAATGCACTCACGCTTTTTTCCATACGTTCCTGAGCATCTTTTTCAATTTCATCAATCACAATGGTGTTCCTATTTTTTACTAATTTAATTTTTCGGCATGGTCGATCAACGTGCCTTCTGGCTCTCCCATTACAACACGTTTTAAACAGCCCGGTTTGTTCATATTAAAGACTCGGATCGGAATTTTATGATCTCGTGCCAGCGTAAAGGCGGACAAGTCCATTACTTTTAGTTCTTTTTCTAACACTTCTTGATACGTCAGCTGGCTATACAGAGTCGCATCAGGATTCTTCACCGGATCATCACTAAACACGCCATCTACTTTAGTCGCTTTTAATACCGCGTCCGCTTCAATTTCGATGCCCCGTAAACATGCTGCCGAGTCAGTGGTAAAGAATGGATTACCTGTACCAGCAGAAAATATAACTACCCGTCCCGACTTTAACAAACTGATGGCTTCCGCCCAGTTGTAAGCATCGCACACACCATTTAATGGAATAGCAGACATTAATCTTGCATTAACAAAAGCGCGATGTAGCGCATCACGCATCGCTAATCCGTTCATCACGGTAGCCAACATACCCATATGATCGCCGACTACACGATTCATCCCTGCCTTAGCTAAACCTTCGCCGCGGAAGAGGTTCCCACCACCTATAACTAATCCAACTTGTACACCAAGCTCAACTAGTTCTTTAATTTCCTGCGCCATACGGTCCAGTACTTTAGGATCGATACCGAACCCTTCAGCTCCCATCAGCGCTTCACCACTTAACTTAAGTAAAATTCGGCGATATGCAGATTTCGGTGTGATACTCATTTGTTAAATAATCCTCATCAAGGCGGCTGGTGTCATTTCTCGTTAATAAAAAAATCACAACAAACGGCTTAGTTAGACTGGTATAGAAGCTTAGTTAGTCGTTGTCCTTTTTTCACCACTAACAGATTTGCTTATTCACTTATAAAAAAGCACCTCAAATGAGGTGCCTCGTAGTGTATCGGACATTCACAAAATGCAAAAGTCTAAGTCACACTTATTTCTTTGCAGCTTCCATTTGCGCGGCTACTTCTGCAGCGAAATCTTCAGATTTCTTCTCAATACCTTCACCGACTTCAAAACGAATGAAATTAATGACATCTGCATTTTTGCTCTTAACAAGCTCGCCAACAGTCATGGAAGGATCTTTCACGAAAGGTTGACCAGTTAAGCTGATTTCGCCCGTGAATTTCTTCATACGACCCGCAACCATTTTTTCTGCAATGTCAGCTGGCTTCCCTGATTGCATTGCGATTTCGATCTGGATCTCTTTTTCTTTTTCAACAACTTCAGCTGGAACTTGTTCAGGCTTAGTGAATTGTGGGCTAGCCGCAGCAACATGCATTGCTACGTCTTTTGCCAACTGCTCATCGCCACCGTTGAAAATAGTGATAACACCAATGCGTCCACCGTGAACGTAGGCGCCAAGATTGTCACCTTCTACGTTGATAACACGACGTGGAGAAATATTTTCACCAATCTTCGCTACCAAAGTGTCGCGCACATCAGAAATTTTCTGACCATCAAGTTCTGCATTATTCAGTTCTTCGATGTCATTAATGTTGTTTTCGTGGGCAACGTCAAGGATCTGGTTACCAAACTTAAGAAAACCTTCATCACGTGCAACAAAGTCAGTTTCACAATTAAGTTCAAGCATCGTAGCGCGATTGCCACTTACTTTGGTCAGAATTACACCTTCAGCGGCAATACGACCCGCTTTTTTAGCTGCTTTAGCCTGCCCAGATTTACGCATGTTTTCAATGGCCAGCTCGATGTCACCATCAGTTTCCATCAAAGCCTTTTTACAATCCATCATGCCTGCGCCGGTGCGCTCACGTAGTTCTTTAACTAGTGCTGCAGTCACTGCCATTTTTCAATTCCTCAGCAATAAATTAATTTGATAGGTAAAAGGGGCATGTCGCCCCTCTAAATAAATACTTTACTTACGCAATCTGCATAGTTAGGTCGAAACGAAAGTATCAGAATGCTGTGCCAGTATTATTCAACCGTTTCGACGAAGTCGTCTTGCTCAGCTTGTGCTTCAAGGTTATTGTTACGACCCTGATTCACCGCATCTGCTGCCGCATTCAAGTAAAGTTGAATTGCACGGATTGCATCGTCGTTACCCGGTATGATGTAATCAACACCATCTGGGTTTGAATTTGTATCTACTACACCAACAACTGGGATGCCCAGGTTACGTGCTTCAGTTACTGCGATGTGCTCGTGGTCGGCATCGATTACAAAGATACAGTCTGGCAGGCCACCCATATCTTTAATACCACCTAAGCTACTTTCAAGCTTGTCCATTTCACGCTGTAACATCAGCGCTTCTTTCTTGGTCAATTTCTCGAAGGTTCCGTCTTGGCTTTGCTGCTCAAGCTCTTTCAAACGACGGATTGACTGACGAACTGTTTTCCAGTTAGTCAACATTCCACCTAACCAACGCTTGTTTACATAAAACTGGTCACATTTTTGTGCAGCTTCTTTTACCGCCTCACCCGCAGCACGCTTAGTGCCGACAAAAAGGATTTTTCCTTTTTTAGAAGCAACACCTGAAAGGTAGTTAAGTGCTTCATTGAAAAGTGGAACAGTTTTCTCAAGGTTGATGATATGAACTTTGTTACGTGCACCGAAGATGTAAGACTTCATCTTAGGATTCCAGTAACGAGTTTGGTGACCAAAGTGCACGCCAGCTTTCAGCATGTCACGCATTGAAACGTTTGCCATGTTTAATTCCTCAAAATGGGGTTAGGCCTCCATACATCCTTTTTATCGATCCAATTTAATGGACACCCCGATCAAAAGTGTCGATGTATGTGTGTTATTTAAGTTAATTTCCCACGGTTTCACGCTATGTTGAAACGTGGTTTGCAAAATGCGGGCGCTTTATACCATGACCGGCGCCAAGACTCAAGTTAAAGAGAACATCAGATGCGGGTTTTGCGCTGCTTTCTTATTGGCTAGACTATACAGTTAGGCTACTTAACGCTAACATAAAAAGATATCGAGTCAGGTAATACCTGGTGAAAGCGTTTAAATTTTTAATTGAGGAAGACAGTGGCTGCAATTATTAAAACGGCTGAAGAAATAGAAAAAATGCGCGTGGCTGGCAAGCTTGCTGCGGACGTATTAACCATGATAACACCACACGTTAAAAAAGGCGTGACTACGGATGAACTAAATACCTTATGCCATGACTATATAGTAAATGTGCAAGGTGCCGTTCCAGCTCCACTGAATTATGGTCATCCGCCGTTTCCTAAATCTATTTGCACCTCAGTTAATCATGTTATTTGTCATGGCATTCCTTCAGATAAAAAATTAAAAGATGGCGACACGCTAAACATTGACGTTACTGTGATAAAAGATGGTTATCATGGTGATACGTCAAAAATGTTTGTGGTGGGAAAGCCAAGCATTCTTGCTGAGCGCTTGATTAGAGTAACGCAGGAGTGCTTGTACAACGCTATCAAATTAGTTAAGCCTGGCACAACCCTGGGCGATATTGGTCATGCCTGTCAACAGCATGCCGAAAAGCATAACTATTCAATAGTACGTGAATATTGTGGGCACGGTATCGGAGCAGGTTTTCATGAAGACCCTCAAATTGTGCACTATGGAAAGCCTGGCACTGGTGAGACAATTGAAGCCGGAATGTGCTTTACCATTGAGCCGATGGTAAACGCGGGCAAACGTTACAGTAAACTTTTACCTGATCAATGGACGGTCGTTACAAAAGATCGCAGTTTGAGCGCGCAATGGGAACACACCTTACTGGTTACTGAAAACGGCGTAGAAATATTGACATTACGCGATGAGGAAGATTTACCACGAGTAATCAGTCACACTTCATGACTCAACTGGTATATTGAATATCTATTCAATATACCTAGCACTTTATGATACAGACCAATCAGTGATAAAGTGCGAGTTCATTACCAAAAGCAATCATCGGGGCAACCAATATTGAGCCTGCAACAGCTAATCGACCAAATCGAAGACATTGACTCTATCAATGATTTTGTGTCGATTAAAAAGTGTATCAACGATAGCTACGACTGGCTAAAATCATCGTTTGAGCACCTTGCCGTAAATCAATTAGTGACGGGTAGAGCCACATTTGTTGATGCGGTGCTCTCGCACTTATGGGAATTGTCCGGATTAGATCAATACGATGATATCGCGCTTTGCGCCGTGGGGGGCTACGGGCGAGGCCACTTACAACCTTATTCGGATATTGATTTATTATTTGTCAGTAAAAAGTTATTACCTCAACCTGTACAAGATAAAGTTAGTCAATTCATCACTTTATTGTGGGACATCAAGCTGGATGTCGGTCAATCCGTTCGCACCATTAAAGAAACCGTAAAGCTGGCAAAAGAGGATATTAGTATAGCCACCAACCTAGTTGAGTCACGCTTGCTTTGCGGAAATGAACAAGTCTTCGATGCTATGTGGGAAGCAGTCAACAACAACCACGTGTGGACTTCTCGCGCATTTTTCAAAGCGAAATACGATGAGCAACTTTCTCGACATGCAAAGTTTCACGGTACAGCATACAACTTAGAACCCAATATAAAAGAGAACCCTGGTTGTTTGCGCGACATTCAAACCATCGGTTGGGTCGCAAAAAAGCATTTTAAGGAATATGATGGCTGGAACCTAGTAGGTCATGGCTATTTTACCGAACAGGAACACAGCGAACTTATTACTTGCCGTATGCATTTGTGGCGAATACGTTGCGCACTACATTTGGTAGCGGGACGTTCGGAAAACCGTTTGTTATTTGACTACCAAGCTGACGTCGCGGAACTACTCGGCTACGGAAAAGAAAGCAAGCCTGCGGTCGAGGAAATGATGCGGGACTTTTTCCGCATTGTTCGCCAGGTATCGGAACTAAACAGTATGTTGTTAAAGCGGTTCAGATATGAGTTGCTTGACCACAATGTATCGCAAACGAAGCAGGTCAACGATAAGTTTTGCTTGCTCGATGGTATGATCTCTCCGCTTTCTGACAATGTATTCACCTCGCCAGAGGATATTCTCGATTTTTTAGACACTGTCGCAAATACCCCTGATGTCGATGGCTTGGATACTGATTGTATTCGTCAGCTTCGGAACGCCCGTCGCAAATTTGTGGGCCAGTACTTCGTGGAACGCGAAGCTTGTCGTCCGCGCATGATAAAGCTGTTAAAACAACCGCATTTTTTCGATTTCGGTTGGGACATTATGCATAAATACGGCATTTTGCAAAGTTACCTGCCTGAATGGGATGCTATTGTCGGCATGATGCAATTTGACTTATTTCATGCTTACACTGTCGATGAACATACTCATCGTCTAGTGAAAAACGTTAACCGCTACCATTCTAAAGACAATACTGAATTTCCCCGCTGTAAACGTATTGTGCGTAATGCTGACAAACCCGAACTTTTGTATATAGCAGCCATCTTTCATGATATTGCGAAGGGTCGTAATGGTGACCATTCATTATTGGGCGCAGTTGATGTACTCAAATTTTGTGAAACTCACGAAATCGCAAAAGCGGATTCACAGCTTATCAGCTGGTTGGTGGAAAACCACCTGCTGATGTCAATGGTTGCCCAACGCCGAGATATTTATGATCATGAAGTAATTAACGAGTTCGCAACCGCTGTCCGCACCCATAAACATTTAGAGCTACTTTATGCGTTAACGCTTGCTGATATTCGCGCCACCAACGACAACCTTTGGAATGACTGGAAAGCCTCTTTACTTAAAGAGCTTTATCTAATGACCAAAAAGGCTTTAGATAACGGCTTACAGTGCCGGGACACGCTTAACGACAGAATAGACCTGCATCGGGAAACTGCATTACGATATTTGCAAAACCATAATATTGAAGAGCATGCTATCGCTACGTTATGGGAGCGGCTAGAAGAAGATTACTTTATACGCTTTTCCCCCGAGCAAATTGCTTGGCACACAGAACAAATTATTCTGGCGCAAAACGATTTACTTCAATCCAACCCAGAAGCCATTTTGGTTAAAGCTAGTGATGAAAGTGCCAAAGGTGGTACTGAAATTCTTATCTACGGCAAGGATCGCAAAGCTCTGTTTGCTCAAGTCGCCTCAGTAATAGATAGCCGCAATTGTTCCATTCACGATGCGCATATTACCGTGACAGCAGATGGATATGTGTTTGACAGCCTGATTGTACTGGAAAATGACGGTACTCGGCTTACTGCAGCTTCTCGTATCCGCAATCTTGAAGCGGCCATTACTGAACAGCTTTTGAAACCGGGCCGGGCACACAGTAATAACCGCAAAATCTCCCGCCGAATGCGGCAGTTAGATGTGCCTACTAAAATCCGCTTTTTCGGCGCAGGCGATGACGCTACTTTAGTAGAATTAGAAGCACTGGATGCGCCTGGAATTTTAGCTAAAATCGGTCACGCCTTTGTCGACTGTGGCGTGGTGCTTAAACTCGCTAAAATTGCCACTATCGGCGAACGGGCTGAAGATATTTTTATTGTATGCAATGACGAAGGTGAAGCCTTGTCGCCAGAACAACAAATAACGTTAAAGAAACGTATTTTATTCAAACTCGATCAACTTGAAGACATCAATATATCATGACAGACATAAAACAAATCATAGAAGACGCCTTTGAATCTCGCGACACCATTTCGCCTTCAGACGCTGACACTGAAGTTAAAGCGGCAGTTAACGAAGCTATTCGAATGCTCAATAGTGGCGAAGCGCGGGTTGCTGAGAAAATCGCCGGCGAATGGGTGGTTCATCAGTGGTTGAAAAAGGCTGTTTTGCTTTATTTCCGTCTACATAACAACATAGTAATTGAGGGTGCAGAAAGTCGTTTCTTTGACAAAGTACCGCTAAAATACTCGGACTACTCACCAGAAGAGTTTGTGTCAGCAGGCGTAAGAATAGTCCCACCCGCGGCCGTTAGAACAGGCAGCTACCTGGGTAAAAATGTTGTCGTAATGCCGTCTTATGTAAACATCGGTGCTTATATAGACGAAGGGTGCATGGTGGATACCTGGGCAACGGTAGGCTCGTGTGCACAGATTGGTAGAAATGTTCATTTATCTGGGGGCGTAGGTATCGGTGGTGTACTCGAACCCCTTCAGGCCAACCCAACCATTATCGAAGATAATTGCTTCATCGGCGCCCGTTCAGAGATTGTAGAAGGCGTTATCGTAGAAGAAGGTGCGGTAATCTCTATGGGTGTTTACATCGGCCAAAGCACCCGGATATTTGATCGCGAAACTGGTGAAATACATTACGGTCGTGTTCCTGCAGGTTCAGTTGTTGTGCCCGGTAACCTGCCAAACAAAGACGGAACATATAGTTTATATGCTGCAATTATCGTGAAGAAAGTGGATGCGAAAACGCGGGCTAAAGTGGGAATTAACGCGCTACTGCGTAGTGTTGAGTAGCCTGATTCCATTACCTCTATAAGGGCAGTATGCTGCCCTTATAACGATAAACAATAACATTGTGTCAAAAGCTTAAGAGCTTGCAGAACATTTATCGATAGCTACGTGTAGACCCTTTCAAATTTGGATCGCTTGTCGGTGTGAACCACCGTTCTTCGCAGGTCTGGAATTTTCCATCTTTTATAGTCGTGAAGGAAAAGTTTCTACTTTTTATCGCAAAAACTGCGTTTTTAGTGCCGGGTGTCTTCATCTATATGACAAGTTGTTCACCCGATTGATAATCGGGAACGCTTTGCCTATTGGTGGGTCACCTATAAATGATAGTTCATCGCTAGTGGGAAAAAATTAGGTTACTATCTTTGTAATGAAGGAAGGAGAGGCTTTCAATACAATTGCAATCGCTCGTCAGCAATTATCCAGCGACCGCAATTCAATTAAGGAATGTCTTTTTATTCTCTACTGGAATAAGTTTAACCAAAACGCAGCCATCCATGCCTGCTAATTAAATTAACTTATCCTTGATGTCAGCAACCCAATCCTTCACCATCTGTTCCGGTTCAAATGTCTCAAGCGCATCCACTTCGAGCATGTCAGTCACTGGCTTAGCTTGCAGCTCTGTTAGCAACTCTTGAAAATGACGACCGCCACCACAAAAAGTGTCATAACTGCTATCCCCTAATGCCGCGACGGCAAAAGGTTTGTCCGTTAACAAAGGAAACGTATCTTTTAGCTCTGCGTGAACAAACTCAAGGTTAGGCGGTATATCTCCCTGCCCTGTGGTGGACGTGATCACCAATATAGCATCTGCTCGCGTAAAATCATCAATAGATGGGTCTGAAAATAACTCACATTCAACGCCATCGCTGGATAACATTTCATGCACTTCTTCTGCTACATGTTGTGCATTACCATACACGCTACCTGCAAATATATGTAACTTGGTCATTTACTACCTTAAAAATTTATTGTTTAAACTGTTGCCAACGGTCTAGCAACTTTACCATGTCTGCGTGTGGCTGACACCTGATTGAAATGGTTTGTTGTAAGACTGGATGCGAAAACGACAACCTAGTACAGCTTAACGCTAACTGCTGAAAGTTAAAGTGCTCACGTAGAAACGTATTCTGTTTACCGTCGCCATGGGTGGTATCACCCACTATAGGGTGACGTATATGAGCCAAATGCCGTCTCAATTGATGCTTTCGTCCTGTAATCGGATTCAGCTGCATTAATGAATAGCGCGCATTTTCGTACCTACCTACGGGCATAGGGATGACATACTGCGCCATTCCTAAGTATTCACTGCATGCGGGTTGCGGCGCGTTATCTAAATGCTTACCTTTATCTGCGTATTTGTCTCGCTTAAATGAAAGTGCGTAATCAATCAGACCTGCCCCACTAACAAAACCTCTCACGATTGCAGTGTATTCTTTTTGTACCTGTTTCTGCATCCACTGGGCCCCTATTGCGCTAACCAATTCGGGAGAGAGCGCGAAAAGAAGAATACCCGAAGTGGGCCGATCCAGCCGATGTACAGGGTAGACGAAGCGCCCGATCTGATCGCGTAATTGTTGTACCGCGAACACGGTTTCTCGCTTAGCAATGGGGCTGCGATGGACCAATAACCCTGGGGGTTTATCAATTGCTACGAAATATTCGTCCTGATAAAGAATACGTAATGGGTCGGACACGTTGATTACGCCCCGGTCGACGAATTGGCTATTACGGCTTCATCTATACGCAATAGCAACTGTTGAATGGTCGACTCCTCTTTCAGCCATACTTGGGCTGCCGGATGAATTGCCATGTTTGAAGGCAATTGCTGTTGGTGATTTATCAGCGATTTGAACTTTGGAATGAAAATAAACTGCAACCATTGCACGAAACTGAGCGTGTCACATGCAAACGGTTCAGTACTGGCAAGCGCGGAAGATGAAGGATGGCAATCAGCCCATAAACCACGGTCTTTCATTTCCGTTTCAAGGTCATTCAGCAAAACCAACAAACCATCGTGCACGTAACGTTCACCTTTTTCACTCTTAAAAAGTTCGCAAGTATAACACGGCTTTTTTGTGTTTTAGCTGGTAGAATGGGGATTTTTTACAGTGCAAAAGCGTAAGGGGGTAACGTTGAGTTCGCCAGCGGATATTAATTCAATTAGTGAGTTCTTGCTTCATGCGGGTACTAATTTTCAGGTGTTTGACATGGGAAGAGGCATCCAAGCCATTCCAACACAAACATTTTTAAATTGGGAAAACGCTGCTGAAGTTATCCCCCGCCCCCGCCAACAACATGCTTGGTTTGGTATTGTTTTCTGGCAAGGCGAAGCATCCGAAGCCCGCTTCATCTGGTTTATAAAACTTCCCGTAGATGAACAAGGCTTATTGGTCAGCGCCGCTCGTAACCACTTTCTACAAATAGTACTGGAAGCATTAGGCGAAAGCTTAAATAACTCTGAAAAAGAGTTCGAACTACCAGACAACCCCTATGTATTTAAACCTGCTCAATTACTTATGGCTCAATTTGGTGCGCTTTGTCGTAAAACACTACATCTTCCTGCCTGCGAAGATAGCCTGAAAGTGATTAATTATCTTAAACAAAACGGTGACGTCTCGTGGCAGGAGTTGTCAGTACAGGGGATCGCCGATGTCTGTTTACGTTTGCACGAATTTGAACTTGAATCAGCTATTTGCACGAATTTCGATAGCTACCCCACCCCAGTCAAAAAAGCACTATTGGAATCGTTAGAAACCGCTGCGCTTAGCGATAACGTCAACCATTTAATCGAGACTGAGCTAAAAAAACACGACGAAGAAACGTTTCATGCAGCTCTACAAGGGCTTCACGCTGAGAGTGCATCGCCTAACATCCAAAGAATTGTTGGAGAAATATTGGAGCGTGAAGAGTCCAAAAATTTGGATACGCTAAGTATCTTGGCAGCAAGACACTACACCCAGTTTACGCCGGCGTTGACCAAACAGTTTTTAACGCTTTGCGCGCAATTTGATGAACAGGAAAATTATAATGGCGCGCTGTTCGCAGGTTTCTTTTCTGACTTAGTACAATTGCCTTATTTAAGGCAGTCTGTATTGACGTTACTGAGAAGCGCTGACAGAAGCGAAGTGCTTAGTAAGGCTATCGGGAAGCTTTTCAGTCAGACACAAGGACAATTAAATTCATGAGTATTGGTGAATTGTCATTTTTACTTCTTCTTGCGTTTATAGGCTTTCAGTTCTGGCGAATTCGTAGCATTTCAGAATCTGCACACGAACATGTTTTACATTACTGCCAAAAAAATCAGCTGCAATTACTGTCTCTTTCGCGCAAAAAAACACGAATTTCCGTTAGATTTGGGCCCCTCGATTGGTATAGTGTGTTTGAATTTGAATTCTCTAGCACTGGGGAGGACCGTTACACCGGCTCCTTCGAGATGGTAGGAAAAAGAATAGTTAACATATACACTCCTGCGCATAGAATGAATTAATACACGGGTACATGTTTCTATTCGTTCTCAATACATGTAGTAAAGTAACAAATACCGTTATTAAATATAGATTATACGTTTACTGTAAGGCTAATGCTAAAGATACCGCACGCCTCTGCGCCAGGTAATTCCAAGCTATGTCGATAACAAGAGAATTGGCATGCCATTACCAACCCATGGTAATAGCAAGGGTTTTGTGCTTTTTCGTCGGACGCGGATTACAAACAAAAGAACAGTTTTAGTACCGCTGGATGCAGCGCCGATTAGCCGTCCCCCACTGAGCTTACCCCAACGCTTGGGCTGAATGAACACGCCATATCGCGGATGAATATAAATTGCATGTAACTACCGCTGACGTTACCTTTCTAGCTGGATAAACAAAAAAAAAGCGGTAGCCTTTGCTACCGCCTTTCTTAAGAATTTTGAGTATCCTTCTCAGCGTTCCATTGCGACTTAAATCATCCAGATTAAAATCCCTATACGCCCCTTTCCTTCTTATCTCGCAGCGTCCTGTGCGAGCTACTCTTCCTTAAGCAGATCCCTTTCCTTTAATCCCTGATTTAGCTACCCATCCTGCTGATAGCAGTCTTCATCCTGAAGTTGTCCAACCTAGCAATCCCTGCCGTTTCCTTCGCTCCCATACATACTGCTCTTCACTGAACAGTGCCTTCATCCTGAAGGTATCCTATATGCTTATCCAAAGCGTTATCCCTCTCCATTTACTTCCCTATCACCCAGCGTCCAGCCATGGTATTCTCTTCCGTAAGTTGTCCATTCGAGGTATCCGTTTGTCATCCTGACTCGTCGTGTTTCCTTGTGACAGTGTCAATATTAGTCGTTAGCTAAATTTACGCGAGGTACTTTTTAAAGAAAATTTCATCTTACAAAGTGATCGAAAAGCAAAGTTGCTACTTATCAACTAGTTAAATATTTATTATGAGAAAGCGTCGGTGATTTGACATAGAATTCTTACATTTTTGTACGATATGTCTTACATCGAATGGTGGAATTCAAAAGCGCTATAAAATCAAGAGTACGTAAGAGCACTCTGGTCGGAGAATTTAAGCTTGCTGCTTGCGACGAAACATGATTTGGCCCGTGATATGACCTACCTCTAAATCTTCCACAAAGTCGTAGTGACCGTCCGCGAAAAATGAAAGACATTTGGGTAGCGTTACATACACACCCACACCCTCACTACTGCTGTCTTCAGTAAGAACACTGTCAATTGCGCCCATTAGCTTATGGCCTAAACCATGATGCTGATGATCCGGATGTACGGCTATAAAAGAAAGCATGTGAAAATGGTGAGCCGGAATTTTGCTACGCACCCTTTCCTCTTTTTCTAACATTTGTCGCGTGCCAAACAACCCCGCTGTTAGTAGCATCTTTAAACGCCAATGCCAGTAACGACCTGCACCAAAAGCCACATCAGGAGACGTTAAACATGCCACCGCTAATAAGCGTTTGTCGTCAAATAAACCAATCATCGGCTGCTTGGCCACCCAAAAGGCATTCAATTCTTCACGGATTGCAGAACGGAGACGACTTTCATACCCTTCTTTCTCAGCCTGGAAAATATCAATAAACAATGGATCATCAAAGTAGGCGTTATATAAAATGGATGCCGCAACTTTTAAATCATCAGCGCAAAGAAATATTGCTTTAACCTTGTCGATGTCTGGCTCAGCTAAGGCAGCGTTGGACATTGGCTTTCCTTTAAAATTTCAAATTCGTCTTTGTGTTCGGGCACAGGACACTTTTCATTTTTCACTTTTCACTTTTCACTTTTCACTTTTCACTTTTCACTTTACTTAATATTTAAATTATCGCGCATGCAACCATCACAATGTTAAACAATTGTTAACGAAGTTGGTTACTATAGTGCGAAGACGAAAAAATGTCCAATTCTTGAATCTTCGTGTTTAGCGTATATAAATTCCGGGGGGAGCAGTGGAAAAGCAAAATCCCTCTTATCGAGGGATTGTTTGTATCTACTAGATTTCTGCGTAGGCTTTATCTCCCCATCCTACTAAATAACCGTCATGGAACACGAGTGGCGTACATTCGTCTTTAGAGGTAACGCCATCGTCCATAGTACGTTGAGTGCGGTAGTACAAAACGCGAACCACACCATGCTCTTTTTGGTGGAGTTCGTTAAAGTCAGCCACGCCTAATTTCCGCACTACAGACTCATAAGACATATTGCGTTTAAGATTAGCGATATGCTTACGATTGTTGTACTCACGTTCTTGCCAATCTGAGCTATAACCGCTATCACCGTCACCTCCGACGGAAATAACACAACCGGAAAGAATTGCTGGGGCTGAAAGTGCTAATAAAAGGGGAAAAAGTTTCATTGTCTATCCTTACGTCATTATTTTAGGCTAACCAAACAATTTTAGGGCCAAGTATTATCCTCATGATAAATAAAGATTTTTTCGACACAGAAAATATCACGCGCGTCAAAAACGTAAATAATTGGTCATAAACACTATTAAATAGTGGAATTGGAATAATCCTTCGTGCATAGTCGCAACCCTTAGCGCTTAAATTTAACAAAATGTATGAAAGATCCGGCTATTCACTATTCTTTGCTTTCTATCTGCAAACAATTACAAGAGAAAGGTATAAAGCCAACAGCGTCCTTGGTTAGAGCCAAAGCCCACTTTAATGTGAACATTGCAGATGCCATTACCGCTATCAAAGCATTCCATTCTGATGATGACGATGTGCTCGCTGCGCAACCAGAAGTGATGTCCGATCCTGTGGGAAGAATCGAACAATTGGAAAAACGTGTAGCACAACTAGAGAAGGTGTTACGAGGCGTCGAGAAATATCTATCTGACCAAGAACGCGTTTAATTTCTTGTCTGCTCGACCGCTTTCAAGGATGCAATAAAGGCTGAAAGTGAGGGTGCAATCACACGTGAAGCCGGCTTGCCCACTGGCTCTAAGACGACATTTCCTGAATGATTTTCGACCGACAACATAAAGTCTTCTTCATCAGTTAATGCAAAGAATAACGTAACAGGTTGCTTCAATCGCCTTTTCATTAACACGTGACCAATCAAGTTTTCTTGTAAACGTTCGAAATCGTCCCCGTTCCACACCTGTAAAAGTTCGCAATAGCCTTCAGGTGCCTGGGCGAGTAAATTATTACTGAAGTAACGGGTGAAATAGTCACAGAACTGAGGGTTGAGCTCAAGATCCAACGCTTTCTCTAATTGCGAGAAATTACACTCCCCTTGCTGTCGTACTGGTTGCCACGAAACGAGTTCTCCCTCTGCAGCTTCTTGAAGGTAACAAGCTGAACGCCATTGTGGGTCAAACTCAATTGTCAAAGGTTGCTCTTGCTGCTGACTGATAAGAATGGTGTCTTCGATTAATCTATCTAACTGACGTTTGATGCCATCTGACATATAATTAGGTTCGCAAATATTAGTTAAGTTTGGCCAACACTAACAAACTTTATGTTTCCTGACACCAGTAGACACATATTTTAAAGATTACTATTAGAGAAAATTCAAATTTTATGACCAGTAAACAACCTGCCCCATTTGAATTACCGACACACCTAACTTTAGGTAAAGCAGTCGGTTATGAAACCACCTACAATCCATCTTTATTGCAATCAGTTCCGCGTGCGCTCAATCGCGATTCGCTTTCAATTTCTAATGATAATTTACCATTTCACGGAGACGATATCTGGACGGGTTACGAATTATCCTGGTTGTTACCTTCGGGCAAGCCCCAAGTCGCTATTTTTAATTGTTACGTGCCAGTTACCTCCCCTAATATCATTGAATCAAAATCCTTCAAGCTTTATCTCAACAGTTTTAATCAGAGCAAATTTAATTCAGTTGAAGAAGTGAGCGCAATATTGTGTGAAGACTTAAGTACATGCGCAGGCACTCAAGTTAAGGTAGACGTTTTTACTCCCAGTGAATTTAGCGCGCTAAAATTTGCTCTTTGGGAAGGTACTGTTATCGACGACATTGATATTGAAGTGAATACTTACCAACCGGATAGTACTCTTTTACAGGTATCCAAAGAAAATGCTACGGAAACGTTAATTAGTCATTTGCTGAAGTCAAATTGTTTAATCACGCAACAACCAGACTGGGCAAGTATTTTAATACGTTATTCGGGTTCCAAGATTCAGCATGACTCACTACTGGCTTACCTCATTAGTTTTCGTCAGCACAATGAATTTCATGAACAGTGTGTAGAGCGGATTTACTGTGATTTAATGGAATTTTGTAAACCTAAGCATCTTACTGTTTTTGCACGATATACACGTCGAGGCGGGTTAGATATCAATCCGTTCCGTTCCAACTTTGAAAATACTTATAATAATCATCGATTAGCCAGGCAATAGCCTGCATTCTGCGTTACAGTTATCAGCATGACTGGTGGCGAATTTGAATAAGGATGTAAATGGAAGAGAAGAATTTGCAATCGTTAAAGCAGCACAGCGAGCTACTTGCACAATTTATTATTCGGCTGTCAAAATTTTATGAAGGGTTCTCACCAGATATAGATACCGAATTACAAAAGTTACGCGGGCATTTATCTGGTAGACCAGATTTCACCCTCGCGGCTGTCAGTGTGAATAAGTTGAACAAGACATTGCGCTTAGCCGACCTTACTGTTCGTAAATACACTGCCGACTCGCTTTCGCAATTAGAAGAAGCAGTTAAAAAGCTTCAACATTCTCTCATCGGTGAACCCGCCCTGACAAAAGAAAGCGCGCAAATACTTATATCGCTAAATCAGCCCGTTCAATCATTATTTGTGTTGCAATCGCTATGCAATAAAGTACTGGGGCTGTTCCAACATGCCACTAAGGCCGATTCTGAAAAAAACCATGAGGCGAGTTCTAGCGCGTCATCCACGCTAGCTTTACAAAAAGCGATATTGGATGAGTTAAGCCAGTTAATAGAAACCTATGCGAACAAAAACCCCAATGATGATCAGCTAAGTCTGTTAAGAACAAAGCTGAAAAAGGGCATGACTGAAGATGAGCTTTTGCAATCCTGCGTGGCTATCATTCGCATGGTGGTTAAAGACTCGTTATCTGAAGCAAGTCTTTCCGGCAAAGTCATACAAAGCTTACACAATGCGCTAGGCGACATTCAGGAAAACGTCAGCCAAAGCATTGAACGTTCTCAGTCGAATTTCGAAGCTAGACAGTTCAGTCATCGCGAGATAAAAGCGAAACTGGATTCTATTGAAGATCAACTGCGTCAGGCAGAATCATTGGAAAAACTAAAAAAACAAGCTCAATCCTATTTGGCGAGCATGGCGTCTACTTTATATGAACGAGAAGAAGTAGAGCAAAAAGAACAAGCCGAACTAATGACTCTACTCAGTGCCATGCAAAGCCAATTGGTGAACTTACAGAAACAAACTCAACATTATCGAAAAAAATTAGCAGAACAAATTGTCTCCACTCAAACTGATGCATTAACCAAGCTTGGTAATCGCAAAGCGTACGATGAACGCGTTGAAAAGGAGTGTCAACGCGCAATTGATACAAAAGACCCGTTGGCCCTTGCAGTGGTAGACATCGATTACTTTAAGTCTATTAACGATAAATTCGGCCATGCAGCTGGCGATAAAACATTGCAGATTGTTGGTAAACACTTAAAAACCTCCATCCAACCTTCTGACTTTATTGCCCGATGGGGAGGGGAGGAATTTGTCTTGTTATTCCCAGCTACGGATGGAACGCAGTTGCTCGAAAAACTGGAGAAAATCCGCGTTTCGTTATCAAAACTTCCCCTAAAATTTCGCCAAGAAAAAATCTCGCTTACCGCTTCTTTTGGCGGGACGTGTTACCGCCAAGGAGAAAGCCCTTCAGCGATGTTTGAACGTGCAGACCGATTGCTCTATCAAGCAAAACATTCAGGTAGAAACTGCGTAATGATTGATCAGGAATTTAATTAATGAAGAAAGTGCAACTTAACCCTCTGGGGTGGATGAGTCAGCTGTCTCAGGTGGAGGTAGCCAAGTTAGAAGATACAACGAATAGTGCACTTTATGACATGTTTCGCAATTGTTGTTTGGCTGTGCTCAATAGTGGCGTGGATGAAGATGATTACGAAATACTCTTCGCTCCCTACGACGATTTTGATGTCAAGCTTGTACGTCGGGAACGAGGTGTCAAAATTGAGTTAATCAACCCGCCGGAGGTCGCCTTTGTTGATGGTAAATTAGTTAGAGGCGTGCATGAGCATCTGTTTGCGGTACTTCGTGACCTGCTCTATATGGGTAACAAATATGCATTCATGCATAAGGCTGCTCCTATTGATGGCGTCAATATATCAGACATGGTATTCGACATGCTGCGCCACGCACAGGCGCTTGAGGGTAATGACAATCTTAATACTATCGTGTGTTGGGGTGGTCATTCAATAAACATGACCGAGTATAAATATACCAAAGAAGTTGGCTATCAATTGGGTCTTCGCAAATTAAATATTTGTACAGGATGTGGGCCCGGCGCGATGAAAGGCCCAATGAAAGGTGCCGCTATTGGGCATGCCAAGCAACGCTACAAAGAAGGACGCTATATCGGTATTTCAGAGCCAAGTATAATAGCTGCCGAGCCGCCTAATGCGATTGTAAATGAACTTGTGATAATGCCTGACATTGAAAAACGGTTGGAAGCCTTCGTTCGTATCGCTCATGGGATTGTTATTTTCCCCGGTGGTGTAGGTACAGCTGAAGAGCTACTTTACTTACTCGGTATCTTGATGAATGAGCGGAACTCAGAACAGCCATTTCCTGTGATACTTACGGGTCCGGCAGGAGCCGAAGCATATTTTTCTGCTATTGACGATTTTGTGGCAGCTACATTGGGTAAAAAAGCGCAGAGTAAATATCAAATTATTATTGATAATCCAATAGAAGTCGCCCGAGCGATGCGTGAGGGCCTATCAAAAGTTGAAGAATATCGGCGCGCCATGGGAGATGCGTTTAGTTTTAACTGGTCACTCAAAATTGATGAGGCTTTCCAACATCCGTTTGTCCCCACTCACGAATCTATGGGTGCGTTAGCTCTGCATCGAGAACAAACGGTGGCCGATCTTGCAGTGGTATTACGAAAAGCGTTTTCAGGTATTGTTGCTGGCAATGTGAAAGCTGAAGGAATTAAGCAAATTAAACAGCATGGTCCGTTTAAACTAAATGGCGAAGCTGAACTGATGGAACGCGTGGATAATATGCTACAGTCCTTCGTTGCTCAGCAAAGGATGAAATTGCCTGGTTCAGAGTACATTCCTTGTTATACAATTAGTAAAAGAAAATGATAAATTTTTGTTACGATTTCAGCCGATTTAATGAAAGATAATAAGGTAAACTGCGAATAATTGTGTAGTGGAAAAATCTGATGAATAGCAATGTTTTTAAATTAATCGTGTTGGGCGCTAGCGCTTACGCACTGTTTGTTTTTCTGGTGATATCGTTCTATCCAGATGAACCAGAAAACATGCACTGGAAAGATCGCGAAGAGTATAACAAGGTACAAATATCTAAGCTGAGGCTTGGAAGCACATTGGATGAAGTACTCGCTCTATTAGGATCGCCCGACATCACCGAAGCTAAAATAGAGAAAGGCAATACATTACAAGTGATGTTTTATCGCACCCACCACGTTAGAGCTGATAATATGACGACAATGGATGAGTGTACCCCATTACTGTTCGAGAAAGATAAACTAATCGCCTGGGGTGAAGGTGCTTACCAGAGTTTCCAACAAACGTAGGGCTTGTGACTGACTTTGATGAACATACGCTGCTTCATAACTTTGAGCAGCTTTTTACTCCGGCTCATAATTATTTTTGCAAAGATTTAATAAACCGATGTCTGGCAGTCGCAAAACAATGTATTGAGGCTGCCCAACAGCACCCCCACCTTGTACTGGCTTTGTTAACCAGCAAACGAGTAGAAACGTCTGTTTCTCCTATTTGTTTGCGGGGAACGCTTTTTCTCTGTGTTACCACTCGACGCGACAGGTTTAATGATCATTTTGCGCAGCACCTTATTGCCAGTTTTATTTGTACGTTCATCATCATGCGTGCAAGAGAAACAAATGAGAATCCACCAGAATTAAAATCACTCATCCAGTTTTACCAATCCCTTGGCCTTTCTATCTGGAGAGAAACCACGAAAATAGCAAAACTGTTAGTTCGTCCACAGGCTTTTCGACATTTGTCTTCTCCAAAGCTGACTTATCGTCAGCAATATTTACTATCAGCATGTGTGGTTGCCAGACTTCTACCACAACATGAAGTGCTGTCCATTTTTCGTACGCTGAGCAATAGGGCCTCCCCTGCGCTGCTGGAAACACTATCGAATTGGGTGCAATTCCCTGGTATGTGGCTACCGGGGAGAATGATAACTATTGGCAACGACGCTGCAGTAATACTCGTTCGAGAAAAGCACAAAATTGCCTATTTGCCGCTACCCAAAAATGCTGAAACAGTTAAATGGAGTAATGTAACTAACGTTTCAGTATTAAAATCCCCCCAGTCAGTGGACTTCAAAAAACTCAAGCAATGGACCGACGATTTAGGACTGCAACCAAGGACCATTGATTGGCCATACGCACCTTCTTTTGCCATCAACCACCCCCCCTCTAAGCTACTCAAGATAATTGATTTGTTAAATGGTACGGACACCGACATTTCACTGCTGTGCGAACAAATAAAACAAGAGCCCTTGCTCGCTCGATTTCTGAGATCGTCAGCGACTACTGACAACAGGATGAACTTACCGGTACATGATGTTAAACAAGCCGTGCTAACATATGGCCTGGATCGAGTCGGGGACATGCTAATTCAGCAAGCGCTGAATCAACGTTTGACCCAAAAAGTTTTTCCTATTTCAGGGCTTTGTCAACGGCTGCTAACTCTATCTGCCGATATTGCTGCTCATATCTGCTTTGAAAGCGATACTAAAATAACGCCACAGCACGCCTCACTGTTGCTTACCTTTGCGATTGCTCCTGTGTTCTCTATAACTGGGCTTAAGATAGCCTTAAACTGGCGTCCTTCCAGCACCCAGCTCTATTGTCCCGACTCACTCGTACCAGCGGCTGACATTCCGATGAGACAACGAGCACTTCAACTATTGAGTGGATGGCATCAAAGCCGTAATCTTCAGCTCGCCGTGCAATTTTGTAACCAACTACCGAACCAATGTCATAAGCATATTCGTCACGAAGTGTGTATATTAGGATTAAGTTTGTCATTGGCCAGAGAGTGGCTGTGGAATACGCAACATTATTGTGAACGCACGCGAGAATTTAAAGCTCAAGCCAAAAATGAGCTAGGGATTGATGAGCCAATCCTAAATAAGATTCAGTACCAACTTAGTCAGCATATCTGGTTGCCGATCAACCAATAAGGCTGAGCAAACCTGAAACCGTTCGACACAGACATATGCATTTTTACTAAATTTACTTAAATATGGCATTTACGATGGGTATAGGCTAGGTTTCAACGCCTTGTTTAGTTAGAATAGTGACTAAATTTGTCAGTGACGCAAAATCCAATTTCACTTTGCGTCGGTCACACGCTAAACGATGAAGATAAGCCGTCACTGCACATATCGTTAAAACCAGCATGGTTACTTGATTCCCCAGTAGGTTGGATTACCATTTATTTTGAAACATTTAACAAAGGATAACTCCTTATGTCGCAACAACGCGTAACTGTCATTCGTGGTGATGGTATTGGTCCCGATATTATTGATGCAACCACTCAAATTCTTGACAAGGTTGGGTGTAATTTCGCTTACGATTATGCGGATGCAGGCCTGGTCGCACTTGAAAAGCACGGGGAACTACTTCCTCAAGAGACGCTGGATCTTATTGCCAAAAACAAAGTAGCATTAAAAGGCCCACTCACCACCCCGGTTGGCGAAGGCTTTACGTCTATTAATGTCAGCTTACGTAAGCAGTTTCAATTGTATGCCAATGTGCGTCCAGTCTTGTCCTTCAAAGGTACTAAAGCGCGCTATGAAGACATTGATATCATTACGGTTCGCGAAAACACGCAGGGCATGTATTCAGGCCTAGGCCAAACCGTCTCTGATGATGGCAATGAAGCTGAAGCCATGAGTAAAATTACTCGTGAAGGTGCGGAAAAAATCGTTACTTTTGCTTACGAGCTGGCGCGTAGAGAGGGTCGAAAGAAAGTTACAGCTGTTCACAAAGCCAATATTCTTAAGTCGACATCTGGATTGTTTTTGAAAGTAGCGCGTGAAGTGGGTGAACGTTACCCTGATATCGAATCAACGGAAATGATTGTAGATAATACCTGCATGCAGTTAGTCATGAACCCCCACCAATTTGACGTAATTGTTACCACAAACTTATTCGGTGATATTATTTCTGATTTATGTGCTGGTCTGGTCGGTGGTCTTGGTATGGCTCCCGGCGCTAATATAGGTGAGGAGTGTGCTGTTTTTGAGGCGGTACATGGCTCTGCACCTGACATCGCAGGAAAAAACCTGGCAAACCCTACCTCCGTTATTCTTGCTGCTATCCAAATGCTGGAATATTTAAAAATGGCAGATAAAGCCGAGAAAATTCGCAGTGCGTTAAAAGAAGTAATTGAAAGCGGTGACCGCACAACTCGCGACTTAGGTGGCGAACATGGTACTACTGAATTTACTCAGTCAGTTTTAGACAGGCTGTAACGCCTTACTGGGTGAAAACCTGTACTTAAACTGGTCTGGTTTCATTTTTCTCCTTGGTTAAGATTCCCATGTACATAAGTACGTAACTAATCTTGACCAAGGAAGACAAATGAAAAAATTTATTTCAACGTTATTTATTTCGCTCAGCCTATCCTCAGGGATTTGCACTACATCTACCTTTGCTGCCCTTCAAGAAAGTGAAACGCTATCTGCCGCCGTCACAGTGGAATCTATACTCGACCTGAACACGGCGACGCTTGAACAGTTAAAGGCCCTTCCCGGTATTGGTACGCGCAAGGCACAAGCCATTCTTGACTATAGGGAAGAAAAAGGTCGATTTCTGGAAGTCGATCAACTTACTGAAGTGCGAGGCATAGGTAAAAAGATGCTCGCTAAAATAGCCGATAGAGTGGAAGTGAGATAAACAAACTAAGCCGATAGCCTTCGCTATCGGCCTTAAATAAACTAACCGTTGAGTGACGCTAGATAGGATTTAAATTCATCTTTAAGCGCAGGATGTCTCAAAGCATATTCTACGTTTGCTTTCATATAGCCTAGTTTAGAGCCGCAATCATGACTTTTACCCTTCATGTAATATGCATCGACCTGCTCAAGTTTCATCAAAGAATCAATGGCATCAGTAAGCTGTATTTCTCCCCCGGCTCCCGGCGGTGTAAACTCGAGTAAATCCCATATTTTTTCTGACAATACGTAACGACCTACTATCGCTAAGTCAGATGGGGCCTCTTCCAGACTGGGTTTTTCAACCATTTGATGTATTTTGGCAGACTCGCCAGGGTTGATAGACGCCTCTCCAAGGTCGACGATTCCAAACTTTGGCACATCTTCCTGAGCGACTTGCTCAACCATTACCTGACTGACCCGGGATGTATTAAACTTCGCTACCATGTCGGCAAGATTATCTTTTCTCGGATCACTTGCCGCATCATCAATAATTACATCTGGCAGCACCACTGCAAACGGGGCATCACCAACCAGCGGTTGAGCTGACAAAATCGCATGCCCCAGACCGTTCGCATGTCCTTGTCTCACATGCATTATGGTAACGTCTTTAGGACAGATCGATTTTACCTCTTCAAGTAGCTGTCTTTTGACCCGCTTCTCTAAAGTAGCTTCTAATTCAAACGAAGTGTCGAAATGGTTTTCAATACTGTTTTTACTGGCGTGAGTAACGAGGATAATTTCTTTGATTCCCGCCTGAACACATTCCTTGACGACATACTGTATTAACGGTTTATCTACCAAGGGCAACATTTCCTTTGGTATCGCTTTAGTTGCAGGAAGCATACGCGTACCTAAACCTGCTACTGGAATCACCGCTTTTTTTACCTGGCTCATTACTATTGATATCCTTCTACTGACAAACCTCTACCAATGGCATAGTACTGTAACCCGTATTCCTTCATTCGTGAAGGCTCAAACAGATTGCGACCATCAAATAGCAAAGGGTTTTTAAGTTTATTCTTTATTAGTTCAAAATCGGGCGCTCTGAATGCCTGCCATTCTGTGCAGATTACTAAACAGTCTGCACCCTCCAGCGCGGCTTCTTTCGTTCCCATCAATCGTAAGTTGGGCTGATCCGAGTAAATTCTCTGGGTTTCTTCCATCGCTTCTGGATCATAGGCCTGTACATACGCTCCTGCGGCCCATAACTTCTCCATCAATACTCTGCTTGACGCTTCGCGCATATCATCTGTATTAGGTTTAAAGGCCAAGCCCCACAGTGCGATTGTTTTATCACGCACGTCATTATTAAAATGCGATGATATATATTCGAACAATTTTTCTTTCTGGGAGGTATTAACTGCTTCAACTGATTCTAATATTTTTGCCCGATAGCCAACTGCGTTTGCACTGCGCACTAACGCTTGAACGTCTTTTGGGAAGCATGACCCCCCATACCCGCAGCCAGGATAAATAAACTGATAGCCTATACGTGGATCAGAACCTATTCCGCGACGTACATTTTCAATATCCGCGCCAAAACGCTCCGCAAGGTTTGACATCTCGTTCATGAAACTGATTTTAGTAGCTAACATGCAATTCGCAGCATATTTAGTCAGTTCCGCACTTCGTATGTCCATCGTAATTACTTTATCGTGATTCCTATTGAAAGGGGCGTACAATTCACGCAATTTCGACTCTGCTTCAGCACTGTTCGTGCCCAGAATGATTCTATCCGGCCGCATACAATCGCTCACCGCGGCTCCCTCTTTTAAAAATTCAGGATTCGACACAACGTCGTATTTTAATGTTTTATTAGAGGACCTTAATACTGAAGCAATTTTAGCATTAACCTTATCGGCAGTACCTACGGGAACGGTTGATTTATTGATCACAATTTTATACTGGGCCATATAGGTAGCAATCGTTTCAGCTACCGCAAGAACGTATTTGAGATCAGCTGATCCGTCTTCGTCTGGAGGTGTTCCCACGGCTATAAAGATTAACTCACCATGCGTGATACCTATTTTTGCATCTGTAGTGAATTGGAGACGACCTGCCTGGAAGTTAGACTGGACGAGCGGTGTCAATCCTGGTTCGTAGATGGGGATAACGCCTTCTTTAAGCTTCTCCACCTTTTGAGCATCAACGTCTACACAAACCACGTTGTGGCCCACTTCAGCCAAAACTGCAGCTTGTACCAAACCTACATACCCTATCCCAAAAACTGTAACTTTCAAATCAGTTCCTTTATTCGCTTGAGTGCGGGATACATTTATGAATGCATCTATCAGAGTTTAAGGTTTTATTTTCCCAGAGCGGTTTTTAAGGCCGTCGTAAAACCCTTTTTTCATGAACCTACCTCGGAGTTGACCCTCAGGAAAGAAAAATCGGTTTACTAACCATCTAATAGGTAACGCCATCAGTTGTCTTAACTTCCAACGAAGAGGTACATGACTGTGTCTGCTCAACTTAAGCACATTTCGTACCTGATAGTACAATCTGATGGGTGCTCCCCTTTTAAAGGTTAAGCCGAAGTATTTATGTCTGGCATCGCCTTGTTTGTGAAACATAGGGACGTCACTCGCCATTAAAATACTAAAGCCTTTACTCCGCGCGCGCCAGCACCATTCATGATCAACACCATCTATAAATAGTGATTCATCTTTCAACCCTATATCCTCTAAATACAAAAGATTGATCAACATACCAGATGCGATAATCTGGTCTACTTCAAATAGCTTATCTTTCGGGTATGATTTTTTAAATTTAGGAATTTGATGGGTTTCTGTAAAGCCACAGACTATTACCGGACCAATAGCTGCGACTTTTTGTTCCTTTGGATTTTTTCCATTCTGCAGATGGGTAAGTAACCCATAAATCAGCTCTTTAGTTAAATCACTATCTTGGTCAAAGATAAACGCAGCATCAAAGTTACATTTTTTGAGTTCAATTAATCCTGCGTTTTGTGCTGCTGCTATTCCAACATTTTCAGGGTAATGCAAATAATTTACACGGGTTGATAAGGGGCCGGAATAAGGTTTACTGGAATTATCTACCAATACAGTGTGTATATCGCAGCTCACTAAAACATCGATCATTTTAGTTAAGTGCTCGATATTAGGATGATACAGTATAACTATCGCGCCAGTTTTCAATGCTTTAAAAACTTCTCTAATAAGATTCTATCTAGTTTATAAGCGAACTTTACGATTTTGGATGGCATCAACCTGAGTGTCAGGACCCCACAAGCGTAAATAACATTCAAAATAGTAAAGCGTTTGAGTGCTTTCATAGCGACGAATCTCGCGCGGAACTCATTAAGCGATTTAGAAATCCCTCTTCTTTTATAAAAGTTATTAACACGTCTAAAAGAAAGTAATTTGTCCTTTAAATTACGGAACACATATCCTTGCTTTGCTAGCTCTATCCAGAAGAAGTAATCCTGCGTATTTCTTAAAGTTGCGTCATAGCGGTTTCCATCGTAAAACACATTATAGCGAATGGTAACTGTAGGGTGATTTAGGGTACAACGTCTAGGTAGCATTCTAACGATCCGTTTGTGAGATGTCGGCATAATTCGTTGTCCAACTCGTTCCCCTCTTTCATTCACTTCTTCTAAGGCAGATCCTAATATAGAGATTTGTTTATGAGATTTTAAATAGTTTATTTGCCTACTTAAACGATTAGTGTACGCAATATCGTCTGCATCCATTCTGACAAAGAATTCAGGTTGATACTGCATTCCCCACTCGATGGCAAAATTCATCGCAGCCGCTAGTCCATTATTGATATTACAGCTAGCAAGAACCACGCGCTCATCTTCAGTCGCATAGCTTTGGAGTAGTTGGTAAAGCGATTTGTCTATATCGCCATCTACGACAATAAGTAAACTGAAATCTTGGTAATCTTGATTAAGGACACTATCAATGGACTGCTTAACCCAACCAATTTTATCCTGAAAATAAACAGCCATAGCAACAATAGTCTCTACCGAGCTATTGTTAACCTTTTGACTAATGATGGAATATTTTGGAAGTGAGCTTTTTGTCACAGTATGCACAATGTTGGAGATAAAGGCTGAAACATATCAAAGATTTTTAATTCGCGCTTAACTTTTTAAACAAAATTAAACACGAACTAACGTTTTGATAAAACGAATAACTGACCAAATATTCTGGATGATATAGCTATAGGCAACTAATAAAGCGACAAAAGAAGCAAACATAATCCATTCAGCAATTTGGTAGAATTCGCCAAGAATGCCGATCAAACAATAGCAGAACCCCATTGCCAGTATTGCAATTAAAGCTTGCGTTGAACTGAGTCCTGCACGCATAAAAATGTTATGTAAATGTTTTCTGTCAGGTCTGAGCACTGACTGTCCTTTCATTGCGCGCCTGTACATGATTGCAGCCATATCCATTAAGGGTAAACCAATCAACCAAACTGCGGTTATTGGGCGAAAAGCAGCTTGACTTGACTGCGTATGGTCGACTAATAACCAGACAATAGTTAATCCAACGAACATGCTTCCAGCATCACCCATGAATATCTTGTTACCTTTAAAACCTTTCCAACTGAGGTTAAATGCTAGAAAGGGTACAATGGCGGCAACAATAATTAGAGGCTCCATAACTGCATCCTCATTGCCAGAGGCGAGCAGAAAACCAACAACGGTTAACAGAATAATTAAACTCATGCCACCAGCCAAACCATCAATACCATCAATCATATTAAACGCATTGATAACGCCGACCACACATACAATTGTGAAAAAATAACCACCTATTCCAAGTGATATATTCCCAAAACCGACGATGTCGCCCAAATCGGTAATATAATTTTGAGCACTCCAGGCCATAATAGCCGCAACGCCAAACTGACAAACTAAGCGACCTTTGGCACTCAGATCAAAACGATCGTCTAACATTCCTAGTAGAACGATAAATGCAGAAGCCGTGAAGAAAAGAGGGTTGTTCTTCATCCAAACATCAGTAACTATGCTGGCCACCAAAACAGCCATGAAAATAGCGACCCCCCCAGTAAGGGGAACCATACCGGCGTGCTTTTTCCGATAGCTAGGCTGATCAACTAAACCAAATTGATGCGCTAAAGGTGTCATCACCACTAACAATACCAGCGCCACAAAAAAAGCTGTAAAAAGTGGGACAAATTGAAAATAATCGAACATACCTTACTGAAATCCTTACTTCCCAGTGTTACTGCATGCCGCCGAATAACGAAATCGTATACTTTTATAAAAAGGTTTTAATATTAAAAAAATAGAAACATCCACTTGTTTCAAAAGCACTCGATCTTTCAGGCATTACATGAGTAGGACATACTTAAACGCGCATATGATAATAGACAATGGTGAATAAGACTAGTCATAAGGATAAATTTTGTATCTAGATTAGATCTTTTACCCTAACTTTTCAGATTAATCCGGCATGTGGTTTTTAATTCTATGTGTTATCCTTACTTCCAATTAGTGTATTCCCATTCTTTTGTATGCGATTTAAACAGTTATCTACAAGTCTAAGTCTGCTAATGTGTTTAGCGGTTACCTCATGTGCAGCCCCACCCCCAAAAGTAGAGGCTGATGTGTCAATGATCTCATTTAAAAATAATACCGAATCGTTTAGTGTTTCCAGTAAAACGTATAATGAGCCTAATACACAGTTTTCATTTGAAGGATTTAAAATAAAAAACAGATATGTATCTGCATCGAGACTGGCGTGTGTAGTTGCGATGTCTAACAGTGAAAAAGAAATAACTCATTTTTGTTATAAGAATGACAAATGGGTTAAGTTATCCCCACTCGTTTTCTAAATGTAGTTCAGTGAAAAGTGAAAAGTGAAAGTGAAAGTAACGCAATGAAAATTACCTTCCCTGTTTTAAGCCTAGTTCTGTTTACTCTATTCTTTAGTGCTCTGGTCTCCGGCCAGTCACTTGAGCAACTTCAAGCACTTCGAAACCAAGCGCAGCAAAAATCGGCTACAACAGGCGGGGATTCATCAGCCTCAACGGTATCACCAATGGACCTTTCAACAGATATTACGCTACCTTCTATGAGTTCTGGGACTAACTCGGTGGGTCGTTATTATTCACAACCGCGTCAGGGAATGTCATTACCTGGTGAGCCTACGATTGAGTCGGTGTACCCTTCTACGCCCCAAATGGCGGCTCCCCCTTATGCCTCAAATTTATTTATCGGAGGCTTTGAATCAGAACGAGCATCTGGGCTTAACGAAGATTATTTAATCGCCCCTGGAGACAAGATATCGATTTGGATGTGGGGTGCAGTAAACTACTCAGGCGTAGCGACGGTCGATAATCAGGGCAATATATTTATTCCTAATATTGGCCCTATTCACTTAGCTAACGCCCCAGCGAGCAGCGTAAACTCGATAGTGCAACAGCGAATTCGTCAAGTTTATACTGATGTAAACATATATATAAACTTATTAACGTCTACACCCGTTTCAGTATTTATTTCAGGCCCAGTTATACGCCCCGGTCAATATGCTGGTCAGGCATCTGACAGCATTCTCTACTATTTACGCCGAGCCGGAGGCATAGATTTTCATCGTGGAAGTTTCAGAATAATCGAAATAAAACGAGCCGGTGAGTCAATTCAAACCATTGACCTATATCAGTTTGCGAGACACGGCCGTTTACCCGAACATCAATTTAAAGATGGTGATGTCATACTCGTTCATCCTATTGGAAATACTGTAACAGTAACCAGCGGTGCTAAGAATAGCTTTACTTTTGAGTTTCTCACGGAAGAACTTTCTGGGGGGCTTTTGAATGAATTTGCCATTCCCAATAATGCTGTAAATCATGTTGCCATTTCGGGTCTACGCGATGGGGAGCAATTTGCGAAATATCTGACTACAAAGCAGTTTGAATCTACCTACTTAAAAGCTGGAGATATTGTCGCGTATTCCGAAGATCATGAACAAAACATTTATAAAATAAATATTGCAGGAAGTTTTGCCGGACAATCCAAGTTTATGGTTGAAAAAGGAACCCGAATTCATCAACTTTTAGACTACATCGCGGTGAATCCTCAAACCTCTGATGCTGACAATATTTACCTGTTAAGAAAAAGTGTCGCATTAAAGCAAGCCGAAATCATCGAAGAGTCTTTGCAGCGTTTAGAACGGAGTATTTATACAGCCCCCATTAGTTCTTCCGGGGAAGGCGCAATAAGGGTGCAAGAAGCCCAACTGGTATCAGACTTTATCGCTAGGGCGAGAGAAGTGGAACCGTTAGGAAAGGTAATAATTTCCGAAGATGGAAAATTAGCTAATGTATTGTTAGAGCACGACGATACGATCTTTATCCCAAGCGCCACTGACTTGGTACACGTCGGGGGTGAAGTATTACTTCCTCAATCAGTTGTATTTAATAATGAGGCGGACATTGAAGATTACCTTGCATGGGCGGGCGGGTTTACCCAACGAGCCGATAGTGAACGAATTTTAGTTATTAAGAAAAATGGCAATGTTAAAATTGCTTCATTAGATGAAGGTTTCTGGTTCAAAGGTGAAAGCGATTCGACAATTGAGGCCGGAGACCAAGTAGTCGTGCTTCCGTCTATCGAAGTTAAATCTCTTCAAGCTATCAAAGATATAACCCAGATTATTTATCAGATAGCGGTTGCAGCCAATGTAGCGTTAGACTAAAGATGGTATCGTTCTCGCAGCAACTTAAGGGGTGGCGAACAGTCGTCTTTGCGCTTTTCTTACGTGAACTGCAAAGCAAGTTTAACGATAAATTTGGTTTAGGCTGGGCTGTGCTTGAACCTGCTGTATTTATTTTTACACTTTCATTTCTACGTGGAATGATTAGCGGGAACGATGTCCACACTATCCCTACAACTATTTTCATGATGATTGGTTTGATTTTTGTGCAGGGATTTATGAGAACTGTCCCTGCGGTAGCGAAATCAATTAAGCAAAACAAGCCGTTATATGCTTTCAGACAGGTTATGCCCATGAGCGCAGTGATTACGACATCTGTTTTGGAGTTTTTGATTAAAACAATTGTTGTTATCATACTTTTAATAGGACTCTACCTATTTCAACAAGAATTCAGACTTAATGACCCGCTCTATTTACTGGCTTTGTGGGTGTGTTTATATTTTTTTTCCGCAAGTATTGCGTTACTCTTTGGAATCGCTACGGCATTTATTGCAGAAGTCGAGAAAATACAAGGCGTGTTGCTACGACCATTTTTCTTTATTTCTTGTGCGTTTTTTAGTCTTCAGGATGTGCCTAAAGAGTTTTGGCCCTACCTTACCTGGAACCCAATCGTTCATTTAGTGGAACTTGCTAGATATGCATGTTATTCATCTTACGGGAATGACGGTGTAAGTTTCGGTTTTGCTCTCTCATGTACAATCGTTTTTTTCTTCTTCAGTTTGGCGATTTATCACATAACCTGGAAAAATGTGCTTTCGAGATGATTAAACTTGTTAACCTAACAAAAAGTTATCCAAGTCAGCTAGGACCTCAATATATTTTCCGAAATCTAAATTTTAGTTTCCCTACGGAGAATAATGTAGCAATTTTGGGTAAAAATGGTGCGGGTAAATCTACACTCTTTAGAATGTTGGCTCGAAGCGAATACCCTGATAAAGGTAAAATATTAACGAACAGATCAATGTCCTGGCCCGTTGCACTTCAAACAGGCATTCATCCACAAATGACAGGAAGAGAAAATACACGATTTATTGGTCGCATAAATCATGTGAAATCCCTTAGCCAATATCAAGCGGATGTCCAGAAATTTGCAGAGTTAGGTAAAAAGTTTGACTTACCCGTTAAAACTTATTCTTCCGGTATGCGTGCGAAGTTAGTTTTTGCCTGTTGCATGAATATCGATTTTGATATTTATCTGATTGATGAAGCTACATCTGTTGGCGATCCCGCTTTTAGAAAAAAAGCGCGTGCCACCTTGAAAGAACGTGCAGAGACGGCTGGCGTTATAATGGTAAGCCACGAATTAGACCAAATTAGAGAATTCTGTAATTCTGCCGTTATCATATCAGACGGCGAACTAACATATTATGAAGACTTAGAAGAAGCCATAGCTATTTACACCGGCGATAATAACTAATATTGAGATAGTGGAAGGAATGAAAAAATATACCTCAGAGATCACTTCATTCGTAAAGAATAATCAGGTTTTATTAATTGTCTGTATCTGGTTGTCGTATGGGGTGTACTTAACAATTTTCGCTGCTGAGCAATTTGAAAGTGAAAGCCAACTTATTTTAAAGTCCAGTGATGGGGGAAATGCTCTCGATCCCTCGGCTTTACTTTCCACCTTGGGTACATCCGTAGCAACCAATGAATCAGATATTGCGATAGCATTTATTCAGTCTGCCGACATGGCATACCATCTCGATAATACAATCAATCTTTCCCAGCATTATGCTACGGGCACCTATGACATTTTTAGTCGGCTATCTGCGAATTCCACTAAAGAAGAGTTCCTTGAGTTTTATCGCGATCATATTGAAGTAGAAAAAGATTCCATCTCTTCAGTCATCACCCTTAAAACGAGAGCATTTACGCCTGAATTTTCAAACTTAATTAACAATGCTATTACTGAGCACACAGAACGGTTTGTGAACAAAATAAATAATGATGTGGCTAAAGCAAAACTCGCGTTCGCCGAGGCTGAACATGAAAAAATAGAAAATAGATTACGAACAGCTAAGACTGATTTGCTTGCATTTCAAGCAAAGTATGAAGTATTGGACCCGAATATGCAGGGAGCAGCGCTTCAACAAATCGCATTTTCTATTGAAGCAACTCTGTCTCAAAAACAAGCTGAGCTTGATGCACTATCTTCTATAATGTCCACAACTGCACCCGAGATTCAAAATATAAGACGCCAAATTGCAGCGTTAGAAAAACAGCTATCTAGACAGAAAGATAAAGTCGTACAGTCAAGAGATGGTAAAGATGAAAAGTCAGCGACTGAAATTATGGCAGAATTTAGTAATATAAAAATTCAACTAGAGCTGACGCTGCAGGCATTTTCAGCATCGCTGCTTACTTTAGAAAAAATTCGCGTTGAGACTTATAAAGCATTTCAGCATCTTGTAGTTATTAATCAACCTACTCTGCCTGAAGAAAATCAATATCCCAAGACCATATACAATCTCGTATTGTTGGGTGTGGTATTGTTTATGGTCTACTCAATTATTAGAATTATCATTGCAACGATTAAAGAGCTTTAACTAATTTAAGTAGAGCTGATTCATGATGGTACAAGCACTATTGCTTGTACCTCGCGTGATACTATATTTATGAACTTCTCTAAATGACAAATAATAGAGACGGTTGAGATGCTACTAAAGATTGCATTAGTCTAGACATTCTCTTTCGTCTTATTCTATGTCCCTCGTATTTAATAGCCTACAAGAGTCAAAGACCATAAGAGTATGAGTCGAGGTCATGCAATGGATACAATTTCCACTTTCACGCGCCGCTTCTTCAGCTTGTGAATTGACTCAGTTTCACTCAATGTAGCTCTAATAACCCTTCCCCACGTCAGCTGATCAAAAATTAAAAGCTTGCGTACTAGATGAACACACCTCATTAAGGATAGGTATTATTAGAAGCGTGCAATATTCGCCAAGCTTCTTATCAAATACACCTTACGTTTCTAACTTTCTGTTTTTTTTGCCTATATTTTCTGTAAATGTTTATTCTTTGCCACCAGTCACTTCATTGCACCATTTTCTTCCGCCATTAAACTCATCTCTAATCAATTCCGACTCGACTTAATATAAAAACAGACTATGGCATCTGGTTTGCAATAGATCGACTAAACGCCACAAATGCTGGTATATACCAACAAAACCGTCAATTTACTGACGCTTTAAAAGAATCAGTGCGAGGAAATTATGGAACTGGCCATCATATTAATGATTTTGCTCATCGTCGTATCAATAAGTGCCATGAAATTATCAGACAATGGCGTCACTTTTCCGTTTCGCCGCAAGCCATCGTTGTTTACCCCTGTTGAACACACATTCTTAAACTTAATTGATCAGGCTGTAGGTACTGAATTCCGCGTCTTATGCCGCGTACGGTTAAATGATTTGTTAACTGTACAAAATCAAACCGACCGAAAGCAGGCTAGTGCAGCGCTTTCACGTGCCTCGGGTAGACAATTGGATTTTGTATTATGCAATCGCAGTGACATGAGTCCTGTACTCGCCATCGATTTGGTACACAAAAGTGGGAAAGAAGGTTACAAAACGCAAAAAGATTGGTTTGTTTCAGGCGCACTTGATGCGGCTGGCGTTCCTCATGCGCGTATAAAAGTACAAGCGGGCTATACTGTTGAAGATATTAAAGAGTGTATCGAAACAAAGTTGATACCCTACCGCCGTAGTCGACAAAAAATGACGCAAGCACCAACTCATAATCCTGCCCCCCCACGCCGACCAACCCGGCCTGTCCGCTCTGTGCGCTCGAATAAGGTCGCAGCATAACGATTGTTATGCTGCCAAGTTTAAAAAACTGTCAGTTTACTTACATTCATAATAGAATTATGCGCTTTTAGCATTTATCGCAATTGATATGCGATGACAGTTAACGGTTGTTACACTATGAAAATAGGTATTTTAGGAGCGATGGATCAGGAAGTCGCTTTGCTTAAGGACTCTCTGGCAAACGTTACAACTTCTACGTGGGCCCATTTAACGTTTTATTCAGGTCAGCTTCACGGTGTAAATGTAGTAGTTGTAAAGTGTGGGATAGGTAAAGTAGCGGCATCGGTTGCCACGGCAATGATGATAGACCGTTTTGGTCCTGACTTTATTGTCAATACAGGTTCCGCAGGGGGGTTCGATACTAATCTTAAGGTGGGCGACCTGGTAATAGCTAGCGGCGTACAGCACCATGACGTTGATTTAACTCATTTTGGTTACGTCCTTGGTCAAGCCAGTGGAATGCCAGATATTTACCCATGTGATGAACGCCTGATTGTAGCCGCTGAGCATGCAGCATCTGACGTTGTACATATTACTTCCAAGCGCGGCCTGGTTTGCACCGGCGATTCCTTCATAGGCTGTGATGAAGCCGCATCACGTTTGCGCAGCTTATTCCCCGAGATGAGTGCAGTTGAAATGGAAGGCGCTGCAATAGGCCAGACGTGCTTTATGCTTGACACTCCATTTGTAGTTATTCGATCATTATCTGATATTGCTGGGATCACCTCTACTATATCATTCAGAGATTACCTCGATGTGGCGGCTAAACACTCAGCCGAACTGGTAATGGGTATGATCAAAGAATTATCGGAAAATCCACTGCTGAACTAATAATGGAAGCGTTGTTAACTGATTCAGTAATCGGCACGTTAGCCATATTGTGGCTGGTAGTAGTGGCGGACATATTTTGGCGCTGGCCTCCTGCGTACCATCCACTTTCAGTGCTGCGTATTATGGCAGCTAGCATGGCGACAAAAGTGTTGCCAGCAAAACAAGATCCAGCCATGCAACATTATATTTCTGGTTCGCTCGGATTGATTATCCTGATAACGCCGTTTGCGGTATTGGTGGGATTACTGGTGTACATAGCGGAATACCCGCTGTTTTTTGAAGCGGTTCTCGTTCTGGCTATGGTTGATTTTAATCATGTACGCTACCAATACCAGCAAGTCGTTAACGCCGTTGGCAAAAATAAGAAAGTGCTGGCCAGGGAAACATTAACTCCTATCGTATATCGTGATTGCGCTATGCTAACCGATATTGGTATTGCCAAAGCCGCTATTGAATCATTGGTTCTGCGCTTTTGCTATCAGTATTGGGGCGTATTATTTTGGTTCTTAATAGCTGGTCCAGTAATGGCTTTGGTATACCGTATGTTGTTAACCATTAACTGGGAATGGCACTGGCGGAAACCGGGCTACCTACGTTTCAGCCAGCCTGTTCACGCGTTAACAAAAGCCCTGCGAGCTATACCGGCTTTTTTTGCTTCAATGGCATTGATACTGGTGACCCACCCAGCCAAATCATTTAGCGCTATGAAAAATGCTAAAGCCCGGGATCAGAGTTCACTAATTCTCGCTGTCATGGGTGGGGGCCACGGTATCAAGTTAGGTGGGCCGTTATACTATCATGGTGAGAAATTCCGTTATCCTAGGGTAGGTGGAAATCGAGAAGTACGTTACTCAGATATGATTTATTGTAAACGTGCGATCACCCGTGCTTCCCTGCTTCTGAGCACTCTGGCCACCTTGATCCTACTTATTGTATGGGACATTCCCCGTGTATCAGGTTTTGTTTAAATGACAAAAGTGATACCTGCATGCTCGATTATATGGCTGATGAGCGTGTCTGCGTGGGCCTCTGCGGAACGTATTATTACCCTATCACCGCATTTAACAGAATGGATTTATAGTCTGGAAAAAGACGATGAACTCGTTGCGGTAAGTGAGTTCAGCAATTACCCCCCATCAGCAAAACGTTTTCCCACTGTAGCTAATCATAACGGCATTAACTTCAAACGAATCGTCACGTATAAACCTACACTGATTCTTGCCTGGGAAGGCGGCAATAAACCACAAGATATCGCTCGTTTACAGTCTCTGGGGTTCGAAGTATTCACATCTTCCCCCAAATCACCAAAAGATATTGCCGTAGAAATAAGAGAATTGGGCAAGCGTTTAAAACAGACAAAACTGGCTGAAAAACTAACCTTGAAATTTGAAAATGATATAGCAGATATTGAAAACAAATTTGGCCATACTGATCAATCGGTTTTCTATTATTACTGGGACAAACCGCTGATGACAGTAGGCCGTGAGACATGGGCAAATCATTTACTAAATATTTGTGGCGCGCGCACCCTTTTTGATGACTCCCCTGTTGATTTTCCTGAAGTCACTCTGGAAGAAGTACTTAAACGCCAGCCCACGCTGCTGATAGCGTCAAGTCACCAATCGTTGTCGATACTGGAACAGTTCTGGCAGCCACATCGCAACTTCCTCGCTGCTCCACTGGTTCGCGTTAATCCGGACGTTTTCAGCCGTTTTACCTTGCGTTTACCAAATGAGCTTTTAACGTTATGTAAAAAAATCAGTTCCAATTAGTGCATCAACTAGCTTGATTCAGAATGCTGTTCTACTGTTAACAAAACTACCAACAACAGTAGACGACGAGAATGAAACAGGATAACCATGTTATGGCCACGGGCGATTATAAGGTAGCAGACATATCATTGGCAGAGTGGGGCCGCAAAGAGTTAACTATTGCCGAAAGTGAAATGCCCGCTTTACTGACTATCCGGAAAAAATACAGCAAAAATAAACCGCTCTCGGGAGCCAGAATTCTTGGCTGTATTCACATGACTATCCAAACAGGCGTTCTCATCGAAACGCTTCTTGAACTCGGTGCAGAGGTCCGTTGGTCTTCCTGTAATATTTTTTCTACTCAAGATCATGCTGCTGCAGCCATGGCCGCTGCCGGGGTGCCTGTTTTCGCTTGGAAAGGAGAAACGGATGCAGAATACAAGTGGTGTCTTGAACAAACCATATTGAAAAACGGTAAGCCCTGGGACGCCAATATGGTATTGGACGATGGCGGTGACCTTACGGCCTTGCTGCACGAACAATATCCTCAGGTGCTAACACATATTCACGGCATAACCGAAGAAACTACCACGGGTGTCCATCGTTTGCTGGATATGCTCAAACAGGGGAAACTTAAAGTGCCTGCCATTAATGTTAATGATTCGGTCACCAAGTCAAAGAATGATAACAAGTATGGGTGTCGCCATAGTCTTAACGATGCAATCAAACGGGCAACCGACCATTTACTGGCAGGTAAAAAAGCACTAGTAATTGGTTATGGCGATGTGGGCAAAGGTTCATCTCAATCCTTACGCCAGGAAGGCATGATTGTCAAAATAGCAGAAGTCGATCCTATTTGTGCCATGCAAGCCTGTATGGACGGATTTGAAGTAGTCTCTCCTTATTACAACGGAGTAAATACCGGCGATAAGCAAAATATTGATACCGCCCTGTTGAGTAAAACTGATTTACTTGTCACTACTACAGGCAATATCAATGTGTGTGACGCTAACATGCTAAGTACGATTAAAAAAGGCGCAGTCGTTTGCAATATAGGGCATTTCGACAATGAAATCGATACAGCCTTTATGCGCGAGAATTGGCGCTGGGATGAAGTAAAGCCACAAGTCCATAAAATCTATCGCAGTGAAGATGAAGAGGACCATATTCTGTTACTTTCAGAAGGACGTTTGGTCAACTTAGGCAATGCTACCGGTCACCCCTCCAGAGTAATGGATGGTTCATTTGCCAACCAAGTACTGGCACAAATACATTTATTCGCACAGGCTTACGCCGATCAAAATGAGCATACCCAACAAGATTTACTGCGGGTTGAGGTGCTACCTCGACAGTTAGACGAAGAAGTCGCGCGTTATATGGTAGAAGGATTCGGGGGTGTAATCACCGAATTGACAGACCAGCAAGCAAATTATATTCATGTAGAAAAATGCGGCCCGTTCAAGTCTGAACACTATCGTTACTAAGCGTAACTAAGGCCACCCACTTACCTATCTGCCAGCCAATATAGCTGGCAGATCTGTTTTGGTGGATGAACCTAAGCGGTGTTTGCTAAAATGCTGAAAATCGTTTTAAAGCATTAATCTTACATGACTATCGATCTTGCTACGCCGGCTATGCTGTTTCCTGCCATCTCATTATTACTATTGGCATATACTAATCGCTTTTTGACATTAGCAACTATCATTCGCAATTTTGCTAAAGACGAACTAGACAATAATACCGCAGCGCAAATAAAGAACTTACGCCAACGGATTCAATTAATTAAGCGCATGCAAATTGCCGGTGTAGCGAGCTTCTTTTTATGTGTATTAGCTATGCTGGCCATCTATTTAACGTATCAGGAAGTCGGCAGTTGGATTTTTGGTGTGAGTTTAGTTTGTTTACTTTATTCATTGTGGATGTCTGTGAGAGAAATTCTTATTTCAGTGGAAGCTTTAGATGTACATTTAGCGGGTGTGGCGAGGAAATCCAACCATGAAGAGTGTTAAGCAGGTAAGTTACGTACAACTTGAACCCAAGTACTTTAAACAAGTGGTTGAATTAGGGAATAGAGTACATGGCGACAATTACCTCTCGTCTGAATCTATCAAAACAATTTATGAGGACAGTTGGCAGGATGATATTAATGCCAGTTGGATTGCATTATTCGAAGATAAAGTAGTGGGTTTTAGACTTACTTTCGCAGCATCTAAATGGACGCCAAACGAATGGTGCTCTCCAACGCTCTGGCCTATTCCCCAAGAACAGGTCTGTTACTTCAAGTGTAATACTGTTGACAAATCTATTCGCGCCCATGGGGTGGGCAGTGAATTATTAAAACGTTCCATCAAGCAAGCTAAGTTGCAAGGTGCTCAAGCAGGTCTTGCCCATATATGGCTGGCTAGCCCTGGAAACAGTGCTTACAAATATTTCACTAAAAATGGGGGTAAATTAGTGAAGAAACACCCTAATATGTGGCGCCATGCATCTATTCATGAGGGCTACAACTGTCCTGTATGTACGGGATATTGCGAATGTGTAGCTGCTGAAATGATACTCCCTTTCCAATGAGTTATGACCCATTAACTGTCAACGCAGTAAGCACGGAACTTCCCCATCCACCAACTTACTGGCGTTCGACACATAAAGTCGTATCGAGAAATCCCCTTGCTCAAGATATCCAGTGTGAATGGCTAATTGTAGGCGCGGGTTACACTGGTCTTGCCGCTGCGTGTGAATTAAAACGCCACTCCGCCCGCTCAGACGTTGTGGTGGTTGATAGTCATGACATTGGCTTTGGCTGTGCCGGTCGCAATGGTGGTTTTGTGCTTTCTGGCACAGGACGTTATAGCTTACCGGCTATTGCTAAAAAGTGGGGCGTCGAGGTGGCGGTTAAAATGCATGGAGAGTGGCAGAGTGCCGTAAACGCATTAAATAAACACATTATGCAAGGAAATATTCAGTGTGACTTAAGTAGTGGGCCCTATTTAAAAATTGCTCACAACGCCAAACAAGCTAATTTACTTCGTCTTGCAGTAGAAACAAACAAACGCGATTTCGACATAGATGCCAACTTTTTGTCCCCCGCCAAGCTTGCCTCTCAACTTAAAATTGAGCACGCATACGGGGCCTCTATCCAGCCGGGACAATCTTTAAACCCATTGAAGTACGTCGATGGGCTCGCTCGACTTGCAGAAAACGATGGGGTAACAATTCATACTCGCACACCAGCTGAGTCCATTGAACGCACAGCGAATGGTTGGAAGATAAAGACCCCCCAAGCAACCATTAACGCTGAGAATATTTTACTTGCGAGCAACGCATACAGCCCGCGCCAATTCCATCCTATGATAGATAAACGGCAGTTCCCAGTTCAATCAAGCATCATTGTTACGGCACCTATTTCCAACTCGGTACGCGAAACCACTGGGCTCAATAAGGCGATGACCATGATGGATACGCGCATGATGAAATATTACTATCGTACACTGCCAGATGGACGGCTACTTTTTGGAGGTCGCGGAGCCGTAGCGGGTAAAAATGCCGACAGTCCTTTGGCCAAAAATCGGTTAATTGATGCTATGACCGCCAGCTTTCCGTCACTAAAGCATATTGATATCGATTATTTCTGGAGTGGGTGGGTGTCAGTCGCCTTGGACAGTATGCCCAGAGTGGTATTCGATGAAAAGCAACGAATTGGATATTCTATGGGTTATTGTGGTTCTGGCGTATCATTCGCTACTCTTGCAGGCGCCAGACTGGTGCAAAGGGCCTTAGGCGAAAAGTTGGATACGTCCTTACCCCTTTATCGAAATGCTTTACCTAAATACCCCATGCCTGCGATGCGCAGAATGGGGTTGCGAGCCCTTTATACCTGGGCTCACCTATTTGAATAATACTGATTATTTAAGGGTGATACGGGCAAATTTACGTTTGCCCACCTGATATACCGCCTCACCTGGTGAGGTAAGTTGCAACCTTGGGTCTTCAACTTTTGTTCCATCAATTTTCACTGCTCCTTGCTTAACCATTCGCATAGCGTCTGAGGTTGAAGCAACAAGCGATGCATCCTTTAATACACTGCCTAACCCTAATCCGTCATCAGTTAAGTCAAAAGTAAATTCGGGCATTTCATCAGGAATCGCATTTTTCTGAAAACGCTGAATAAAATCCTGATGTGCTGCGGCAGCTGCATCTTCATCATGAAAGCGGGCAATAATCTCTTTTGCTAGCATAATTTTGAAGTCCCGCGGATTCGCGCCCGCAGCAATTTGTTGCTTGAAACTTTCAATCTCTTCAATTGGACGGAAGCTTATCAAGTCATAGTAACGCCACATCAAATCATCCGATACTGACATAACTTTACCAAACATATCGTTGGGTGCATCAGTTATACCAATATAGTTATTGAGTGACTTTGACATTTTCTTCTCACCGTCCAGCCCCTCTAATAGTGGCAGCATTACCAGTGCTTGTTGCGTTTGCCCCTGATCTTTTTGTAATTCTCGACCCATTAACAGGTTAAACCGCTGATCGGTTCCACCAAGTTCAACATCGGCTTTTAGCGCAACCGAGTCCCAGCCCTGTACTAACGGATATAAAAACTCATGAATGGCGATGGGCTGGCCTGTGGCATAGCGCTTTTTAAAGTCGTCTCGTTCTAACATTCTTGCCACAGTTTGACTTGCGGCGAGTTTGATCATACCGTCTGCTCCTAATGTATCCATCCATTCGGAGTTGAAGCGAATTTCAGTCAGTTCAGGGTCAAGTATTTTAAAAACTTGCTCTTGATACGTACGTGCATTTTCTAATACCTGTTCTCGGGATAAAGGCTTGCGCGTGACGTTTTTACCAGTAGGATCACCTATAAGACCAGTAAAATCTCCGATCAAAAAGACCACTTTGTGACCGAGTTGCTGGAATGTTCTTAGTTTGTTGATCAGTACAGTGTGACCTAAATGCAGGTCTGGCGCGGTAGGGTCGAAACCCGCCTTAACCGTAAGCGTTTTACCGGTTTTAAGTTTATCAATTAAGTCCTGTTCAGGCAGGATTTCATCGGTTCCTCGCTTTATTTCAGCTAATGCTGTTTGCCAGTCATTCATTTTTTTCTCACATCTACTGGTATCACGGTTTAATCTGGCTGGCATTTTACGCATGGATGGGAACCTTTGAAAGGTTTGGTGTTCATATTTGAGCGCAAACTGCCGATAAAGATAACGAGCTGAGCAAATTATGAGCAGCTATAATGAATAAATGTCCATGTTGAAAGCTTTATTCTCTAATTAGGTTGTACGATGAGAATCAATTTATACGCGGGTGTGAAAAACACCGTAAAAAGATTACCCTCGCCACACCGCACCGGGTTGGCGATTGCCAGTGCGTTCCTGTGTGGGATGGTACTATTGCCGTCAGAACCGGTTGAAGCCAGCCGTCATGCTGAAGCCGCCATTTTAGACGTTGGCGTCCGATATCCACTTAAGTTGGCGGTAACCCAGAATACAGATGTGATGTTGCCTGAAGAAGAGTCGGGTTGGCAGCTTTATAAAGTAGGTCGGGGTGATACGCTGGCAAAGATTTTTAAGCGCGCCGGCTTTTCTCCTCGCGACACTTATGAAGTAAGCAGCTCCGGTGAACTAGCTAAAACGCTGGTGACCATTTTACCTGGCGATGAACTCTGGCTAAAAGCTGATGATAATGGCGGCTTTGCAGGGCTAAAATACAAGTTATCCGCAAAGGAAACTCTATCTATCGGGCCCTCCGAAGAATCAGCCAAACTGATTGCTGAGCTTCAGACTAAAGAAATCGAAGTCCGTCATAATTTTGCCCAGGGAGAGATTACCTCAAGCTTTTGGCATGCGGGGGTATCTGCAGGATTAACCGATAACCAGATTATGCATCTTGCTGGTATATTTGGCTGGGACATCGACTTTGCCATGGAGATTCGTCGAGGAGACGTATTTAATGTGGTATTTGAAGAACAGTACATTGATGGTGAATTTGTAGGTTTTGGCGATATTGTTGCTGCTGAATTTATCAATCAGGGCGAAAAATTCGCTGCAATTAAGCACAGCGATGGAAACTATTACACCCCAGAAGGCCGTAGCATGCGCAAGAGTTTTTTGCGTGCGCCAATTAACTTTAAATACGTTAGCTCTAACTTTACTAAAGCTCGCTTCCATCCCGTTCAAAAACGTTGGAAAGCACACCGCGGTACAGATTACGTAGCCGCGGCGGGTACGCCAGTAATGGCTGCCGGTGACGGAAAAGTAGTGAAAGCGGGCTATGATCGCTTTAATGGTAATCACGTTTTTATCCAGCATGGTGAGAAATACACTACCAAATACCTGCATTTCAAGAAAAATGCCGTAAAAGTCGGTGATGTAGTTAAACAGGGTCAGACGGTAGGCTACTTAGGTAGTACAGGTATGGTAACTGGCGCACACTTACACTATGAATTTTTAGTGGATGGTGTGCACCGTAATCCACGCACAGTGGCACTACCTAAAGCACTCCCGATTGCCAAAGAAGAGCGTGCGGCTTTTGAAGTCATTGCGCGCAATCGACTTAAACAATTAGATACAAACAAACGTATAATGTTGGCTATGCAATAAATATGGCCTATTACATTGGTTTGATGTCGGGCACCAGTATGGACGGCGTAGATGCCGTCCTGTGTGATATCACTCATAATAATATTTCTACTAAACACTGTCTTTCCCTTCCCTTTTCTGATGCATTATTAAATCAATTGGTCGCGCTTTGTTCGCCGGGAGTTAACGAACTAGAACGCATGGCGGAAGCAGATCGTAATGTTGCACATACATTTGCTGAAGCAGTTAATCAACTGCTCTGTGCAACGAATTTAAAACCAAGTGATATTGTTGCCATTGGGTCTCACGGGCAGACAATTCGTCATCAACCTACATCGGGCTCTCTCTTTGGTTACTCTATTCAAATTGGCGATGCTAACAGGATTGCTGCCCTTACGGATATTGATGTGGTAGCCGATTTCAGACGCAGAGATATTGCCGAAGGCGGACAAGGCGCCCCTTTAGTGCCTGCTTTTCATCACCAGGTGTTTGGTTCACCGTCCGCTACAAGAGCAATTGTAAACATTGGTGGAATTGCTAATGTTACATATTTACCTGCCGATGACTCGAAGCCTGTTGTGGGATTCGATACTGGACCGGGAAACCGTTTAATGGACATCTGGTGCCAGCGTCATACAGGGAAGCGCTACGATAATAATGGCCAGTGGGCGGCCTCGGGTGAAGCTGATATAAGCCTGTTAAAGGAAATGCTAGATGACCCCTACTTTAAAAAAGATACACCGAAAAGTACTGGACGAGAATATTTTAACGAACAGTGGTTGACGCAATTTGATGCACTATGTCAGATTCGTGCGAACGATATTCAGGCTACCTTGTTGTGTTTAACAGCCCAGTCGATTGCTGATGCTATCCACCGTTTAAAGCAAGTTGATGAAATATACGTATGTGGTGGCGGCGCGTTCAACGTACACTTATTACAAACGCTAGCTGTGAAAACGGGGATTGACGTGCTATCAACCGAACAATTGGGAATAAACCCTCAATGGGTAGAAGGAGCCGCTTTTGCGTGGTTGGCTTGGGCTTATACCAATCGAATTACCGGTAATTTGCCTGACGTGACGGGTGCCAGAAGGGCGTGTGTTTTAGGAGCTTTGTATTCAGCTTAGGCTAATTCGCACCGACGCATAATCAGCACTAAGTGTAATCCCAATATTGCTATTCGGAATCAGTGAAATCTGATAGTGGACAGTTTTTCCAAACACCCAATCCAGCCTAAATTATGTTGTTCTTTTTCTTTCTCGTTGGCAAACCCTGAATGAATTAAAATAATCTCGGTGGTACTATCGTTTAATTGCTCAAATTGTATGTCAACACTGGTAATTACGCTTTCTTCTAACGCGTCTTCCCAGGCCCATGAAAACATCAGCTGGTCATTTCGGCGGATTCGCGTGTATTCCCCAGTCAACGTATAAGATTTACCCGTAGCTTCTTCCATAACGATACGATACTGTCCGCCTTCTTCAAAGTCAGAGACCACTTGCACAACATGCATTGGCGGTGGCGCTATCCATTGACTAATCAATTCAGGCTTATGAAAAGCATCGAAAAGTTGAGTAATTGGAATATGAAAGATTACATTCATTTTGAAATTATACATATGGGTTTCTTGCGCCAAAGTCACAGACTTTTATATACGCAAGAAACCGCCATTTATACTAATTTACGATGTTCAAAAAACGCAAACTAGCATTACTATCACTCTTGAAGAATTTCGGCAATCCCCGGAACAGCCGTATAATGTTGCTCGCATACATGCAGACTGATTTTACGATACAGCTCGTCAATCTCAGCATTGCTCATAAACGCGTCGCTGAAACCCTCTACGACAGGATCGATAAAGTGACGGGCTGCCAACATAAAGTGTGCTAAAAGCTGCTTCACATTGTCTGTTCCCATGGCGATACGCATTGTAGTCAGCTCGATACCCGCTTTACGCTGCTCCTCTTTACTCATTTCTGAATGGGAAGTTAATGCTGGGCATAGAATGATAGTGTTTGTCTGTCCTATACTTACCTGGTGGCTGAACGCGGGCTCGAGTGCATCAAAGAAACGGGTAAAAACTTCCCTTTCTAGATTGGCAGGCGCCATATCCACGGTAAAGAGTGGGCAAGGCCAACCGTGCTTATGTTGTTTGCGTTTAAGCTCTGCGTTAGGGTGATTATCCAATGCATGGCTATTGACCCGAATTTTCGGGTGTGCGGCTAAAAACTCAGTAAATACTTGCGTATTAATCACTTTAGAAATAATACGCTGCTCCATCGTTTTCATGCCGTTTAACACGTCAAACGCTTTTTCCGAATCGAGGAAGGCACCCTTAATGTAATACACGTCCCAGAATAAGGTTTCTGACCACTTTACGCCGTTGACTTCATCGCCTTTCGATTGAAACATACGATGATTTTCCCCAATAACCACACCTGCCGTAGTGGCGCCGCTTCCGCAAATATCTTTGGTATAGCTGTGTACCACATAATCTGGCCGAGCCGCACGATTTTCATGTTGCAAGGGCTGATGTAGAACCGGCGTAGCTAGCGTAGAGTCTAACATGACCAGCGCATTTACCTTATGAGCTTCTTCACAAATAGCAGGCACATCCAGCACGTATCCATGAGGGTTACATGGCGACTCCATGTACACGTGCATGTTTGCGCCTTTTTCAAGACGGGCAGCGTTTTCTTCACGCGTCGTCTCCATAAATTCGACAAACTCTTCTTTTGAGTATCCGTCGAACCATGCCACCTGAATATCCATGCGGTTACGTCGCGCAAAATAGTCATGCAGTAATTGATAGGTTCCGCCGTAAACATTGCGTGAAACGATCAGTACATCACCATGAGTCAACACATTTGAAAGTAGCGCATCAATAGCTGCCATGCCGGAGTTAAAGTTCCATGCCATATATTCTGAAGCATTTTTGCCAGCTTCCCGGTCCACTATCGCATTCGCCAGCGAGATATTGGTGGGGTTTAACAAGCGCGAGTATATCTGGTGAGTAAACTCTTTACCCTGAAAGGCATCGTCCACCCATTCTGTACACGCGTAAACGTAAGTAGCGGTGCGGACCACCACTGGCGTAGCTGAAAATAATGCTGTCACATTATCGAAAAGGGGATAATGACCTTGTGAATTGTCCCCCGACGATAAACTTTGATAGGTCTTACGGAAAGGGTTTTGTAACGTATCGAGAATTTTCGCTATTTGAAAAGATAAAAACTTTTTTGCGTTAAAGTACGCAACGCGATCTTCTTTATTTAAAGAGCCAAGCGTGTTTGTTGTAATATCCCACAGGGTCATCACGTTTGCTTGCGCCTGATACAAATTACGCGCAGTATCACTTAACGCTTTACCGTAATCTGAGTCAGCGTTAATGCCAAAATGGGCTAGCTGCTCACTGACCAATTCATCCAAAGAAGCCGCCTGTGTCGTGTTTCTTCTAGGTGACAGGCATTTTGCCGACTGTAATGTATCCTTCATTTCGATTATCTCTGGTTATTTGGGATTAGCGAATGTAAATTGTTAACGGTAATTTATAAATATGAAACAGAATTGTAGCCAAACCTGCAAGGAAAGAATTGTTTACAATGAAGACCAATAAGGACCAAAAACACATCGAGCTGACGATTTTATGTAGCGACGCATTTCGATACCGTGAATTGATTGAAGCGGAAGCTTATCAACACGTTACCATTGTTCAGTGTGCGACTGAACCCGAAAAAGTGAACTGTAAACAAGTTAAGTGCTTACTCGCCTCTCCTTCAATGGCAGCTGTAATACTAGATGACTGCCCAAACTTGCACTGGTGCCAGTCAACCTGGGCTGGAAATGCGCCTTTGTTAAATCATCCTCGCAAAGATTACTGCCTGACAGGGGTAAAAGGCGTATTTGGTCAACAGATGAGAGAGTATGTATTTACTTACCTGTTTCATTTTGCGCGGAATGTCCGGGCGTTTACTGATCAGCAGCTTCAACAATCATGGCAAACGATTCCCTATGAGTATGTCGCAGGGAAAACACTGGGAATTCTTGGCGCGGGGTCAATTGCGCGTGCGTTGATATCTCCGGCGTTAGCCTTTGACATGAATGTCATTGGACTTAACTCATCAGGTAATTCAGTGCCAGGCTTTGATAAAGTTTTTAGTGCCCAGCAAAAGGAAACTTTTGCCAGAGAGTGTGACTATGTCGTGAATCTTCTTCCGGATACCGCAGCCACCAACGAATTTATCGACGAGCGATTTTTAGCAGCCCTACCTTCTCATGCAGTACTTATCAATGCAGGGCGGGGATCTGCCATTGACGACGAAAGTCTACTAGCGGCACTAAACCACAACCAGTTACGCGGGGCGGTGCTTGATGTATTCAAAGATGAACCCTTATCGGTAGATCATCCTTACTGGCTTCACCCTCGAGTAATCGTTACGCAACATACCGCAGCAGAATCGCGGCCCGAAGACATTGTGGCGTTATTTTTAGATAATGTGGAACGCTACGTGGCCGGACGGCCACTTCGTTTTCAGTTCGATTTTGAAAAGGGATATTAATGTCTGGGATCAGTCGCAGTGACTTCGATACGATCGATATGGCGCTCTCGAAATGCTTTAAGATTATCGAACGCTTGTAAATTATGCATCTCGCGGAATTCGATCCAGTCGATTAATGTAAACAGACAAATAGCTGGATAGTCCCACCCCTCAAAGCCATTCAAGCGTACCTGATTATCCAGCTCTAGCAATATTGTCTGCACCCGCTCCTTTTGCAAGCGATAATAAAGCCTGTCTTCACCGATATCTAATTCAGAACGTTTTAGTAAAAGCAGTTGCACCAATGAATCGTTAGCGGAATCGATTAACGTTAACTGATTCTCCTGCTCCCAATTCAAGGGCGTATATTGAAATTTATCTGCTATATAACGGTAAATTACCCGCGAATCGAAAATCACGCCTCCTTCATCTTCTAAACAAGGAATTTTGAGCGTGGGATTTTGTTCAGCCAGTTTAGCCCTATCTTCCTCTTGAAAGATCTCTAAATTGACAAAGTCGTGAGGAGTCTGAGCCAATAAAATGCGAAGACGACGAACATAAGGAGAGGTGGTTGAGCCAAATATTTTCATAATAACTGACAATCCTTAATACCAAATCGTTTGTTTAATACTAACCCACATTAAGATGTGATCAGCTCGGCACATATCATTGTAGATTTCTAGTATAAGTTATAGCAGTTATAGCTTCAGGACGACAGGGTGGAGAAGATTAAACGCTGAAGCTGGCTCCGCAACCACATGTCGTTGTCGCATTTGGATTATTAACAATAAAGCGTGAACCCTCCAATCCGTCAATATAATCAACCGTTCCGCCAACCAGGTATTGCAGGCTCATCGGATCAACAACCAAAGTCACCTCATTTTTGGCGATGGTCATATCACCATCATTTACTTTTTCATCGAACGTAAATCCATACTGAAAGCCCGAACAGCCGCCACCAGTCACATAAACTCGCAATTTTAGCTCTGGGTTCTCTTCTTCCATTACCAGCTCTTTAACTTTGCTGGCAGCGGCATCAGAAAATTCAATAGGAAGGGCAGTTTCAACAGTCATAGGTACCTCAAAAGTTTACCTGGTCAATTATCGTATAGTTGGGAGCTGCTATCAACAGCTATTCATGGGTCAATCTGGTTCTTGCCCAAATTTAACGTCCCACAAACATAAATGAGTGATGCGGATTAGAAGGATATGCTTTAGTGTGAATGAATACTTTCTATAACCTGGATTCACTTGTTGCTATCACAGACATAGCAAAGTCCCCTGTAGTCGCATTATTCATGGGGATTTTGGTAGGAATTATAATTGTCTGCCACGCTCTAATACTACATACGTTTGCGGCTCGTCACGGCATACGCATCCCGCGCGGTGAAATCGTTCAACCAATGAGCAATGCACTACTATAGAATGTGTTTCGCCTTAGTTATCAAAAACTGAGTTCCAAGCAAATTGTTTTTGATATTTCCCTCTAAGCGTGGTGTATTGATAAACGTCAGTTTCTACTTCGACAAATTCAGGGGTAAAATCTTCAGGCAAGGTAAAATGCATTTGTTCTGCCTGAAAAAATTTAAACCGATAGAACATCTCACCTTCAGCCAATAAGTGTTCAGAACCCGTAGCCACGATGGCTGGTTTACCTGACTGTCTCCCCTTAATAGTAATCTTCAGGTTTCCCTTTACCACCGCTTTATTTTGGTGTTTCTGTAAAAGAATAAACGCCATCCGGTAGCGATTTTTCCCAGCCGCTTCTGTTATTTTTAATTGTTCAAGCGCAAAACCTTTTTGCGTGGTTTCCGGCGCAATAATTCGTTCGTACAGCGAAAGTGTATCGAGTAGCTCGCTTTGTTCCACCTGATACTTCTCAACGGTGGCTATCAATTGCTCATTTTCTTCTTGTAATAGCGTCAGCTCAGCCTGAAGTTGATGAGTTTTTGTAGTCAATTGGTTGTTTTCTTCTGCAAAAGATTCGATAGCTCGTTTAGTTGCCGAAGCCACCCGCACTTGTTCTTCTGCAAAATAGTGTGCCAAAAAATAGCCGAAGGCCATCATTATCAACATGGCTATTGCAATGGATCGTTTGGCGGGAATAACCGGCCCCGAATCTTTATCGTTGGTTATTTTCATTTAATTATGACGTAAAAAAGCTTAAAGCATTTGCAAAGCAAGCACTTGTGATAAGCTATAGCTTAATTTTGTTAGATAGTATCATGACATGCGGCTGTCGGCTCTACGAAAAGAATTAGCCCATCCACGGACCTCCATCCAAATTTGTTTGTTAGGTATCGTCGGAGGCGTCAGTGCTGCGCTACTGATTATTCTATTTCGCTTATGTGTAGAATGGGTGCAAAATAGCGCGTTATCGCACCTTCAAAGTATTATTGGATCTCACAAGCTGATATGGATGGTAATGCCATTACTGGCTGTATTGGCTATTCTTATAATTGCCTATCTAACTGGCTTTAAACACTACCGCATGGGTATCCCCTTCGTTATCCACCGCGTCAAATATTACTATGGTCATGTCCCCTTTCGCACCACCATTAATCAGTTTTTCGGGGGCATGCTGGCGTTGGCAGGGGGATTCGTGGTGGGCCGTGAAGGTCCTTCAGTTCATTTAGGTGCCGCTGGAAGCAGTTATTTCGGTCAATGGCTGAGATTACCTTACAATACAATTCGAATTTTGGCCGGTTGTGGTATTGCGGCTGGTATCTCGGCCTCATTTAACACCCCCTTTGCTGCTGTTATATTTGTAATGGAAGTGGTGTTAAGGGAATACAAGATACATGTTTTTGTTCCTGTAATGTTAGCTGCCGCTTGCGGTTCAGTTATGACAAGATTAGTTTTTGGTTCGGTCAACGAACTGTCTTTTCTTACCTTTAACGATTTCAGTGAATGGATGTATGTGTATCTGGTTGGGCTGGGTATTGTGTTGGGCTGGTTGGCCACGCTGTTCAATAACCAACTTATGCGCATCGTAAAACTGTTTCGTCCGGTGAGTATGGTTTGGCGGCTTGTATTAGCAGCCGTCATTACTGGACTGGTCACTATGCTACTTCCGGAGGCTAGAGGGGCAGATTTTGTCGATATAGACACGCTTTTTGCCAGCTCTCCGGGTGTTTTACTCTTACTTGCAGTGCTATTGGCTAAATTTGTTCTTGCTGTTTTCGCCATCGGCTTAGGTGTTCCTGGGGGTATTATGGGGCCAGTAATGGTCATCGGAATGTTGGCCGGTGCAATTTTGTTATTGCCCGTTAGCCACATTTTGCCCGCTGAAGAATATACGAGTAGCTTTGCACTGTTGGGTGTGGCGGGCATGCTCACGGCGGTTCTTCACGCGCCGCTTGCAGCATTGTCAGCGGTAATGGAACTATCTTATAGTCCTCAAATTATTTTACCGGCAATGCTGGTTATCGTGCCTGCATATGTAACGTCTACTCAGTTTTTAGGGAACCGGTCTGTATTTATTAGACAACTGGATTATCAAAACTTACCTTATGCTATTTCGTCTATCCGCGAGTCACTTGAAAAAACCGGGGTTCTGGCGGCAATGGCGGAAGACTTTAAATTGTTCCGCGACGCGCCCGATCATGTACTGTCAAACTTTCTTTCGCAAAAGCCCACCTCACTAGTAGTACAGCAAGAGAAATTTGAACTCGATGTACAGTATAAATGGGTGAGCCTTGATGTTAGTCTTGAACACGACTCGAAACCCATCCTTTTCACAGAGATGGAAGGGGTAAGCGCTCAATCTACCTTGCATGAAGTCTATGAAATATTGAAAAAAAGTCGATCAGGCGCGGTTTACGTCTACGACGAGGAGCCAGATGTGCTGGTAGGTGTTATTACATGGAATATCCTGCAAAGTTTTTTACAAAAAGCACAATATTAATTTTTAGCGATCTAAAATGATGATGTAGAAAATCATGAATATATTATGGATTAAGGCATTACATATCTTTTTCGTACTAACATGGATGGCGGGGCTTTTTTATTTGCCAAGAATCTTTGTTTATCACGCTCAGTCGGATAATCCGTCAGTTCATGAGCAATTTAAAATAATGGAACGAAGGTTATGGTGGTTTGTTACCCCGTTTGCAGGATTGGCATTAGTATTTGGCGTCTGGTTAATAGCTTTTTACGGGGTTGACTGGCTGCGGGCTTCACTGTGGCTTCATATCAAACTGACTTTGCTGATAGCAGTTTATGGGTACCACTTTTATTTATATAAACTGGTAAAAAGTTTTGCTCAAAATCAGAATAAACATAGCCCACGATTTTATCGATTCTTAAATGAAGCCCCCGTAATTATCATACTGGGGATAGTTTTTCTTGCGGTAGTTAAACCGTTTTAGTCAGTATTAAGTAATATATTTTAAGATGAGATCAATGACAGATCGCACATATTAAAAGCGAGAGAGAACATGGATGTACAAAACGAACAGTTAAAATGCTTACTTGAACGAACAGACAGCGCATTTAAAGCGTTAATGCAGGAGCCGGGTTCAATTGAACGCAATACTGACTATGAGAAGGCCAAACAAGAGTTAGATTCCTACGTGGCAAGCCTGCGCTCCACTTTAGCTAAGCGTTAAATTGTTTCTCCACTATCTACTCAACCCGTTGAAAGGTTTCAAATTGATTGGGGAGCGATTTAGCTAATTCCCCTGCCAATGCGACATATTCCTTAAGTATAAATGGCAATTGGTTATACAAGGCAGGTAAGTTCTGATGAAATGCCTGTGCTTGTTCTTCTGTACGTACATGCAATGCAAGATCGACGTCTGCCAGTGAGCTAAAGAGCTTTAAACACCGAGTTAAGCGCTTAGTCGGCGTTTCATCTGTTGCATTTTGAAAACTATCTTGCTGCGCTACTTGCCACGCTCGCTGCCAGCTATCTTCGACAAACTGATGTCCAGCCAATAGTCCGGTTAGCCATTGTTCGGCATCTATCCTTTTTTGTTTATCGTGTGACCACACCACGTAATCCGGCAATAAGCTCGCCCCATCTCGCATGAGCATCAATGAATCCCGTAAAGTGCTCATTAAAGCTTCTGCTAATTCGTCCACCTGCTCGGTGCTGAGGCTGTTATTACTCCCTTTTATTACTCCTGGCATCCACTGCTCCGGCATAGGGATTTCGGGTGCCGCAGCTATTGCAAAAATATACCCTTCACAAAAAGCCTGGGAAGGTAGAACGTTGGTTACAGTCGAATTTTGATATACAGCACGTAAGGGGGAATTCACTTCGATCTCGCTTGCTTTGCGTCACTCGTCTTACCAAGATCTAACCATAGTATTCTTGCCGCATCTAGCTAATTGACGGTATTCTGAGTAAGAAAATTATAAATAATGTCAGAGCAGATGTGATGAAAGATAAGTCGGGTTACATAATAGCAGCCGCTTTTATAGGTCCAGGGACAATTACCACTGCTAGCTTAGCAGGTGCCAATTATGGCTTTCACCTGGTTTGGGCTCTTCTTTTTTCGGTTATAGCTACCATAGTTTTACAGGACATGGCAGCCAGATTAGGCCTTGTAACCGGGCAAGGATTAGCAGATGGAATAACCAAAAGCATTTCCTCTCCTCTTGTAAGAAAGCTAATGGCATTTTTGATTGTTGCCGCAATTGGAATAGGTAACGCAGCGTATGAATCAGGCAACCTAACAGGCGCAGCTATTGGCCTGAATGCCCTAGTGCCACTTGGGCTTTCATACTGGGTAATTATATTAGGTATACTTGCGACTGTTTTGCTCTACACTGGACGATACAAGCTTATTGAGTCCACATTGGTTAGTCTGGTATTTCTGATGGCAGTAGTGTTTCTTATTACACTAGTATTTGCCCGTCCAGATTTCTCATTAATGTGGCATCAATTTACGTCACCGATATTATCGCTTGCTTCTTTAACCATGATATTTGCTTTAATCGGCACTACTATTGTGCCTTATAACTTGTTTCTGCACGCCAGCTTGATGGCCCAATTGACGCGCAATAAGCCTCCCCATCATACTATTGATGATTGTCGCAAACAGTCTGTTCGCGCAATTGGTTTCGGCGGTGTTATAACGCTGGTAGTGATGGCTACTGCAATGACAACCTTTTTTGGCAGCGAAACTTCACTATCGGCGGGAAACCTAGGCAAACAACTTGAACCGGTTTTAGGAGAATATGCCCAATGGTTCTTTGCTTTAGGTTTATTTGCCGCTGGGCTTACCAGCGCGATAACAGCACCTCTTGCCGCGGCTTACGCCGTTTGTGGCGCATTAAATCGTCCGGCGGACTTAAATGACCGTTTATTCAGAGCTATCTGGATGATCGTCATCACCGCCGGAGTCTTAGTTGCCAGTGCAGGGTTTAAGCCGCTTGCAGCGATATTATTCGCACAAGCAGCAAACGGCCTTTTACTTCCTATCGTAGCTGTTTTTTTATTAATTATTATGAACACACATCCGAAACTGGGCACGTTTCGCAACCAATACTCTTCGAATTTAGTTGGAGGGGCTGTAGTGATGCTCATTCTTGTACTAGCACTATATAAACTTGCCCACATGGTTATCTAGTGAGCTTTACGCTTTCAGTCTATCAATAATGTCCTGCAGCATCGTGCGGCTACAACCATAATTAATTCGGAAAAAGTTAGGATCGTTAAAGTCCCTCCCTGGTGAAGGCCCAACGCCCTTACCTTCAGCCCATTGCTGGGGATAGCTTACTTTGAGCCCCGATGCGTCTATCCAACCAAGATAGGTCGCCTGGGGTGCCTCCATGGCTAGCCCATCGATGGCATTGATTTGGCTCACTAGCAGATCTCGGTTGACTCGGAGGTAATCAAGTAACGAGCTATGCCACTCGTCACACTGAGTGAACGCCGCCTCAGTTGCCACTAATCCTATTTTCGATACCCAAGGCAGCATACCCAGGGAAGCATTAACAAATTGTTGGCGAACTTTTTTATTTGGAATAATAGCGAATGCCGTTCCCAACCCAGCAATATTGAATGTCTTGCTTGCCGCCATCAGAGTCACACTTCGCTGTTCAAGCGAAGCCACTCTACCTGCCGGTATGTGTTTAACGTCCGGTTCTAAAATTAAATCACAATGGATTTCATCGGAGCAAAGCAGTAAATCGTGTTTTTGACAAATGTGTGCTATCCGGTCTATCTCAGCTTCGGTCAGCACAGATCCCACTGGGTTCATTGGGTTACATAAAATCAACTGCTGGCACAATGGGTCCGTAGCGTGCTGTTCGAGTTGATCAAAATCTATAGCCCATCTGCCGTCAACTTTTAGCGTACCAACTGTTATTCGCTCCAAGCCGTTTAACTGTGGGGCGGCGAGAAGGGGCGGATAATTAGGCGTTTGTACTATCACTTTACTGTTTGGCTGACTGAATGCTTTACAAAACACGTTAAAAGCTGGCACCACGCCAGGCATCCATACTATCCAGTCCGTCTCGACTGCCCAATCATGCTTGTCGGCTAGCCACCTAATTACTGCGTTTTTAGCAGGAGTATATTGATTAGGTAAGGTGTAGCCCAAGACACCCGTGGTAACTTCCCCGTGTATAGCTTCAAGAATGGGAGGGGCGCATTCAAACTCCATATCCGCCACCCAGGCGGGGATGATGTCTGTACCTTCGTATTTTTTCCATTTAAATGCATAGGTGTTAGCGCGAGATGGCGGGTTATCAAAATTGTACACGTGTCGACTGGCTCATTGCTGAATGATAAGTCCAGTCTAACTAGCTAACTGTATAGAAAAAAGGGGGTTCTCGAAAAATATTCATTAGCAAGGGAGCAAGTCTCTTTCAGCTAAAAAGGAGCCTATTTGTGCAACATACATTTTATACAAAATGTAGGAGTCTAGTGTATCTTCATAGCCCAGTAAGGCAACGTACGTCTATTTCCCTTCGGACACCGCTTTCTTTACCGATGGGGTGCTAAGTCTTCGTTCACTCAAGCCTTATCAAACCTTCTACTATTCGCACGGCAACAGCACCCCGGCTCTAGGTAAAAGTTTGCCTACACTTCTAGATATCGGTATAGGCAATAACGCGGTGGTTATTTAGGCAGCTGCAATACATCTTTAACTTTTGCGATAAGGTTATTCTTATTGATGGGTTTGGCAATGTAACCATCAATACCTAATTGTTTTGCCTTCACAACCGTTTCCCGCGAAGCATCAGCTGTTAATAAAATAAATGGTACGTTCAACTCCACTGCATTACACATTTTCAATAGTGTGAGCCCGTTATATTCAGGCATGTTTTGATCACTGATGATCAGTTGGAGAGTTTCAGGCGACTGCTTGACTAAAAATTCGCGCGCTTGTTTGCTGCGTGAAAACGTAAACACAAAAGCATCCAATGACTCTTCGAGAATACTTTTTATAATTTCCAAAGTAATGTCATCGTCGTCGATAGCCACGATATTTAACTCAGACATCTTATAATCTACTAATTGACGTTACTTTGAGAATATACGTTGATTCTAAGCTTGCAAGTTTACGGGGGATAAGATTGAGATAAGAAAGGGCGCTTGAAAAAGCGCCCTTGTCAGAAAACGATATAACTAGCTCTTACTTTTTTCGCGTGAAGCTCGTTTACGGTCATTCTCGCTTAGCAACTTCTTACGAATACGAATGCTCTTAGGCGTTACCTCAACCAATTCGTCATCATCGATAAATTCGAGTGCTTGCTCAAGAGACATAACGATCGGTGGAACCAACGTTTGTGCTTCGTCTGTACCAGACGCTCGTACGTTGGTTAACTGTTTACCTTTCAAAGCGTTAACAGTGAGATCGTTATCACGACTGTGAATACCAATTACCATTCCTTCGTACACTTCAACACCATGACCGATGAATAAACGTCCACGCTCCTGAAGGTTGAACAAAGCATTGGTCAGCGCTTTACCTGGGGCATTGGCAATCAAAACACCATTTTTACGTTGGCCAATTTTACCACCTTTGTGTGCTGCGTAATGGCTAAACGAATGATATAGCAAACCCGAACCCGACGTTAACGTCATAAATTCAGTTTGGAAGCCAATCAAACCGCGGCTAGGAATAATGAAGTCTATACGCACTCTACCTTTGCCATCTGGAGACATATCTGTCATTTCAGCTTTACGTATACCCAGCTGTTCCATGATAGAGCCTTGATCGCCCTCTTCACAGTCGACGGTAAGCGTTTCGAAAGGTTCTTGTAACTCACCATCCACTTCTTTAAGAATAACCTCGGGTCGAGAGACGGCTAATTCATAACCTTCACGACGCATGTTTTCTATCAGAATACCTAAGTGTAACTCTCCGCGACCTGATACCCGGAACTTATCAGGGTCGTTCATTTCTTCTACACGTAGCGCTACGTTGTGCACTAGTTCATCTTTAAGACGGTCAAGGATATTACGTGAAGTAACATACTTACCTTCCTTGCCCGAGAACGGTGAAGTGTTAACCTGGAAAGTCATGGTAACGGTAGGTTCATCAACCGTCAGCGGCGGCAACGCTTCAACATTGTTCACATCACAAATAGTGTCGGAAATTTTCAATTCACCTAAACCAGTGATAGCAATAATGTCACCAGCATGGGCCGATTCTACTTCATGACGCTCAAGGCCAAGGTACCCTAAAACCTGCCCGACCTTACCATTACGCTTTTTACCATCGGCCGTAACCACAGTAACTTGCTGATTAATTTTCACGCTACCACGCGTAATACGACCAACGCCGATGACTCCTACATACGAGTTGTAATCTAGTTGAGAAATCTGCATCTGCAGTGCGCCATCAGGATCCGCGTTCGGTGCCTCGACCTGATCAACAATAGTTTGGAATAAAGGCGTCATATCAGTGCCTTTAGTATCCGAATCAAGTGATGCCCAACCATTTAATGCTGAGGCGTATACCACCTGGAAGTCTAACTGGTCATCAGTTGCCCCAAGGTTGTCAAACAAATCAAAAACCTGATCCATTACCCAGTCAGGACGTGCCCCAGGTTTATCAATTTTGTTAATAACAACGATAGGCTTAAGCCCTTGTGCGAAAGCTTTTTGCGTAACAAACCGGGTTTGCGGCATTGGGCCTTCCTGAGCATCAACCAATAGCAACACCGAGTCAGCCATTGACATAACGCGCTCTACTTCACCACCGAAGTCCGCGTGCCCGGGAGTATCGACAATGTTGATGCGGTAATCATTCCAATTAATGGCAGTATTTTTTGCCAAAATAGTAATGCCGCGTTCTTTCTCAATATCATTTGAGTCCATCACACGCTCTTGAGCCTCACCCCTGCTTTCCAGAGTACCGGATTGCTGAAGAAGCTTATCAACCAAGGTTGTTTTACCGTGGTCGACGTGAGCAATGATGGCGATATTGCGTAGCTTGTTGATATCTATGGGTTTATTACTCATGTAAAATTCTCAAATTTGAATGGGTGCCGCTGCAGATGCCATTAAGTCTTGATTAGACTTTCTCATGGTTGCACAATTGGGCGCGGATTCTACACGAAATAAAAAAATTTCGCGCATATTTTATTCATTAACTATTTTTGCGAAGTGGCACCATCAGATTTGGCCAATTCTACCTGTAAGCCTCTTCAACGCAGATCCTATATCTGATAAATAACAGTTAAAGTTGACCTTCGTTATTATAGTATAGAAAAACAATTTTCATTTGGTTGTAACTGATTATTTATACTGATGTAATTGTATAAATATCACTCCCATATCATCGGCGCTCGGAAACTAGAGCAAATATTTATAATAGAAAAAGAGTGTCGAATTTATCTGATTAAGACACTAATTAAACCTGTCTTGAGTAAAGTTTTGTCACTTTCCCAAAGGCTTTTGAAGTTTCATGATCTCTTTACCCGAGGCATTTAACATAGTCTAGAACGTAATCAAATGAGAGTTGGCACGATGATCAATAGGTTTGGGATAAATCGACCAACAAAATGATTTGTTCGAGGAACGTCTCAAAAAGCATATTAACTAAAGGGCAGTTATACAGAATCGGTTACAATCTCGAATATCTCCAACTGGGGGTTGTTTGTCTGTCACCTATTAACCGTGAGTGGTGCACTTATTATCTGGATTCGGGCCTTCTTAAGAAGGTAGCTTTGTATTTACCTCTTAGAAGAGGGACCTTCTTTTCCAGAACAAATTGAGCTTTCTCGCGTTGCCTTACTTAATACCGAATAACCTCTTCGTTAATCCTAACTGAATCAACGAAATATCCTCGCAGCCAGAAGTGGTTACCCCCCATCTTGTTTTAGCGTAAATGTGGAAACCAACTGAATAGCTTTAACGCTACGTTATCTTTTAAAGCCCCATCAAGTGTGAGATGGATAGCTCAGACGGTACGTTGACCAACAAGTGGACATGGCCTATTTGCACATTTAAGTTCATCACAATGCAACCTAATTGGCTGCACTACACATGAACGCACCTATAGACTTCCTTGCCAACATTATTCCTTAAAATCCGAAATCGATACTTCGGCGTTCATACAATGTGATATTGACATCGTCAGAACAGATGTAATGGTTACTCGTATCTACTTATATTATTTGCCTCTTTTGACTTCGCTAAAAATTAAGGAAGCATCTAACATGGGTAGGCTTAAATTAAAATCCGATGGCAGTTGCCATCGGAGTTCTTAAATTTGAGAAAGATAAACTGACCTTTAACAAAACTATTCTCGATTGGTCTGCACCCGCCGAAAGTACTTTTCAACCTCATAAAATGTATCCGAAAATACTTTTAGGCTCTCTCTTTAACTTTCAGAAACGGTAACCTGCTTTTGTTTGGTGAACAATCCGACTCCAAGCAGATACAATAGGCCAATAGGTGGCAACAACCACAGGACATACCCCATTACTTTCACCGCAGGCGACAATTGATGGTGTTTACATATCATGTAGAAAGTAACGATATAAAATAGCGGCCACCCAATCAAAATCAGTCCGCCAAATAAATACATTGGATCTATCATCATTAATTACTCCAAATTAAAAGCAAGTTGTATAGCTTGTACAAGTCGCACTTCCAGAGCTACTGGTTTTACAGATAGTATACGAAGTATTCTTACACGAATTAGCGACCCTAACCTGCGCACCATACATATCAGCAACTGCGTTGAAAAAACTTTGATTTTGGCTAACTCTGAAATACCTTGTTCCCATTAATCCGGATGTGGAAGAAGGAATTATATTTCCATCAGAATCTTTAGCAGAGCCTTCAACATATTCATAGGTTAATTCACCAATTATGTCACCATGGTCAAAACTTAGACCAGATACGACAAAAAGGGCGGTAGATCCATTTGAAAAAGGAACTTTAAAATAAATAGTAATATTTGGAACAGGAACCATCGAGCTAAGAGTATTTACTATGAATGAGAAATATGACCTAGCTTTATTTTCAAAATTCATATTACTGTATAGCATTTGAGCAACCGTCTGCCTTGTTGAAGGAACTAAAATCAGGTCATGAGCAGAGCGTGCAGTGGATGCTGGAATAGTAATGCCTTGCTCTTGAATGCTTTTCATTCTAGTTTTGACTTCATTAGCAACATTTTTTGCTCTAGTGGTTGTTGTGATTTGCTTAGCACGTTCAAGATATTCACCCGCAGCTCGGTTGTAATATCTTTCAGCTACATAGGTTCTGGCACTATAATCCTTGAGATCAACAACCGAGAAAATTGTACCTGTAGATACACTCGCAGAAACTTTTACCGCTTGCGAGAATGCAGAAGAACATTTGAAATCACAGGGATAGATATCCTCTGCGTAAGATGAGACTGATATTAGCGCAAACGTCACTAACATAATAAGCTTTTTCATAACTGAAATCTCCATATCGCACATTCATGTGCATTAAACTATTCAAAATATCCATAACCATCTACTATTAAAAAAACTAGTAGAACTAAAACTCGCACACATAAATTCATTATTATAATAAATATTCAGTGCCTCGAGCTATGTAAAAAAGTAATACATACATTAACTTAAAGCAACTATAAACAGCTTAATTTCAAGGCACTTCAAACAAAAACTTTAATCTCAAAACATAGGAAAATTGAAAATTGATGATTAAAAAGCTTATAGATGAGCATAACCTACTGTTACAAACGAAATTTATTAAAAAAATTCAGCCAGATAAATACATAACCAATAGAAATACTTATTTAGCTTTTTTTGGGGACTCTCTTACGAACGATAGGCAAAAATTGACAAATGTGGCCAGACATCAACTATAGGTTCTTAACTGAATTTATTAGTATGGAAGGTTAGGGTGAATAGAAGAAATTTGAATGAACGAGGGAAGGAATTGAATCTGTCATGAAAACCCTTTTACAAATACTATTATTGTGATGGTTAGGCTGGCATTGCTTGTTGCGGCCTTTTCAAATTGAGGAAACACCTATTCTATTTCAATACTATGGGTGACCAAAGCAATCGATATTCAATGTCTATTTTCCTAAATTGAGAGCACATTAATTGATGTTTCCTGCAATTATTGGTACTGGAGACAACTATAAATAATCACAGGCATGACAAAATTGAAAGAAATCGGAGTGGTAATGAAGGTCAGAGGTGTTTGTAACCGACAAACATAAGAGTAGTACTGCTATTATTTTTGGAATCAAGTGATAAGGTAGCTTAAAACGTCAAATGGTAACGAGGCTCAATGAAAAAATACCACTAATGACAAAAAAACGGTAACCAATGTTAGCCCTACAATCCATGCTATCTAGGCGCTTAACGCAAAATTGGGCGCAGATTGTACAGAAAATTGAAATGAAATGCGCACTATTTTTCGTGAATTTTATACAAAGAGCATCTAAATTCTGATTTGTATAAGGTTTATCCACGTCGTGTGATGATCAATTTCTGTGAAATGTCAGTAACCAAAGACTATAAAATGACGAAAGCGTTTTAATTAGCGCGAACGCACCACCTTGGTGCACGTATGCACCTAAAAGATCCCTTGTTTGTATTGTAGATAAGAGATAACGGTTTTTATCCCGTGTAACACCATGCACAACGACATGGCATGAATATCGCTTAGAACGTCAGATAGTATTGAGTCGGAAAACGCAAGCGTAACGAGCTGTTAATCCGACACCCATTTTTTCATTTGCTGGAGGACACGATGTCAGTAGAAAAGGCATTAGAACTGATAAAAGAAACAGAAGCCAAGTTTGTCGATTTACGCTTCACAGATACCATAGGGAAAGAGCAACATGTTTCTATTCCTGCTTCACTTGTCGATGAAGAGTTTTTCGAAGAAGGCAAAATGTTCGACGGTTCATCTATTGCGGGCTGGAAGGGCATCAACGAGTCTGACATGGTGCTAATGCCAGATTCAGCAACTGCGGTACTCGATCCGTTTGCCGAAGAGGTTCAGGTAAATATCCGCTGTGACATTGTGGAACCAAATACAATGGAAGGTTACGAGCGGGACCCACGTTCAGTCGCTCGCCGTGCAGAAGAATATCTTAAGTCGACGGGTATTGGTGACACTGTTCTTTTTGGACCCGAGCCAGAGTTTTTCCTTTTCGATGACGTTCGCTTTCACACAGATATGGCAGGCTCGTTTTACAAAATCGATTCTTCAGAGGCAAAATGGAATTCTGGTTCGGAGTTTGAAGGTGGCAACATGGCCCACCGGCCCGGCGTAAAAGGCGGTTACTTTCCAGTTCCTCCTGTCGATTCGTCCCATGATACCCGCGCGGCGATGTGTATGGTAATGGAAGAGATGGGTTTACATATTGAAGCACATCACCATGAAGTCGCTACAGCCGGCCAGAATGAAATAGCGTGTAAATTCAACACCATGGTAACGAAAGCTGATGAAATTCAGATTTACAAATATGTTGTCCACAATGTTGCACACGCATACGGCCAAACTGCCACTTTCATGCCTAAACCTCTAGTAGGCGACAATGGTTCTGGAATGCACTGTCATCAATCTATTTCAAAAGATGGGGTTAACATTTTCGCCGGTGATAAATACGCAGGTTTGTCGGATGAAGCATTGTATTATATTGGCGGTATCATTAAGCATGCGCGTGCTATAAACGCATTCACCAACGCTTCAACCAATTCTTACAAGCGTCTGGTCCCCGGTTTTGAAGCGCCAGTTATGTTAGCTTACTCGGCACGCAACCGCTCTGCATCCATACGTATTCCCTATGTAACCAGCGATAAAGCACGTCGTATTGAGGTTCGCTTCCCTGATCCGACAGCGAATCCTTACTTGGCCTTCACTGCTATGTTGATGGCAGGCCTTGACGGGATCAAAAACAAGATTCACCCTGGCGATGCGATGGATAAAAATCTTTATGACTTGCCTCCTGAAGAAGCACAAGATATTCCAACCGTAGCAAGCTCGTTGGAAATGGCGTTAACGGCATTAGATAACGACCGTGACTTCCTTAAAACGGGTGGCGTTATGACCGATGATATGATCGACGCTTATCTTGAGCTGAAAATGGAAGAAGTTGATAAAGTAAGAATGACCACCCACCCGGTTGAATTTGATCTTTATTACAGCTTGTAATTAATAGGTTATTCTGTGTAATACCTAAGCCCGCTTTCGCGGGCTTTTTTTTAGCCGCTAGACTAGAATAAAATATAGCTCTACCAAATTGTACGAGGAAGTATGCTATGTATAGACGAATTAATTGGACGGTATTGGTGACCTTATTTGTATTCTCCAGTGCAAGTGCCGATACACTGTACAAAGTAGTGCAAGAAGACGGCACGATTCTTTATACCGACGAGCCACAACAAGACGCCGAAAAAGTGGAGCTAGACGAAACCACACAAAATGCTGTACCTACCTTAACCACCCAAAGCGGTCAAAAACCTACGTTAAAATCCATGCAGAAAGTAAGGCCCCGCGTTCAGATTAGTATTCTTTCACCCGCCCCTGAGGCAACCATACGAAATAATCAAGGACATGTTCTGGTCAAGGCCAACGCCACACCCAACGTTAGCGGTCGCTATCAGTTATGGTTTGATGGAGAAGCGGTGAAGACAAATCAGACGGGCCAGTTCAGTTTGAACAATGTCAACCGAGGAGCGCATGAATATCAGGTTAAATTTATCGACAATAAGGGCAAGACTCTTGCATCGTCTTCTCTACAAACATTGTACCTCCATCAAGCCTCTGCATTGATTAATAACAAGCGGCAATAAATAAGGCCCGCCGGTTAACATTCATTAGTCAATAAAGAAAATGACCGCCGTTAGTCACACACCACTATCGGGATGAGGTACAATGCACCAAAATCGTGCAATGAGGATGTCGACTGTTGCAAGCACCCGGATTAGATCAGGAAAATCTGCTTAATTTCATGAACACTGCATTGGTGATGGTGAATCATCAATTATCTATTGTGTATGTTAATCAAGCGGGAGAAGCGCTCTTCGAAACGGGCAGTAAGCATTTGTTGGGTCATGCGCTTGTTGATTTTTTTATGGCAGGGTCTATTGAGGCCAGCCGACTAAAAGCTGCTATGCGGCGTGGCGAAGACTTCACTGAGAATGAGCTGGAACTGCGTTTTCGCGATGAAAGAGTGGTTATGGCTGACCTAACTGTGACAAACGTGTATTACGACAACGCTACACATTTGTTGTTTGAGCTTAGACGAATTGATCAACAAAGCCGAATTTCGCGGGAAAACTTGCAAAATGCCCAACATTTCGCAGCAAGAGAGCTTATCCGTGGTTTAGCGCATGAAATAAAAAATCCTCTTGGCGGTATCCGCGGCGCAGCGCAACTTCTCGAAAAAGAGTTACCTAATGAAGCGCTACGTGAGTTTACCCAGATGATTGTGGAGCAATCTGACCGGCTCCGCAATTTGGTTGATCGTCTTTTAGGCCCCAATGCTTTACCGAAGTTAAAGTGGAGTAACTTGCACCAGGCGCTTGAAAAGGTGCGTGCGCTAATGAAGATGGATACGGAACATGCCATCACGATCGTTCGTGATTATGACCCCAGCATCCCTGAGGTACATATCGACCAGGAAATGATTCAGCAAGCCGTGCTGAATATTGTAAAAAACAGTGTTCAGGCCCTCACCGATGCCCATATAACTGGACCAGAAATAAAGTTAATAACCCGCGTCGGACGACAACTTACCATCCAAGGTAAACGTCATCCGCTGGTTGCCAGAATTCATATTATCGATAATGGTCCTGGTATTCCTAGTACTATCCGCGACACCTTATTTTACCCAATGGTGAGTAGTAAACAGAATGGAAGCGGTTTGGGGCTTTCTATTGCGCAAACGTTAATTAATCACCATGGTGGGCGAATCGACGTAGACAGCCGTCATGGCCACACCGAGTTCACCCTGTTTCTGCCTATTGTTCGCAAGGAGTTAACCCATGAATAATGAATCCGTATGGATTGTTGATGATGATAGTTCTATTCGCTGGGTTTTACACAAAGCACTTCAAGCTGCAAGTATTAGTTGTTGTTGCTTCGATAACGCCAATGACCTATTGCGACAACTCAATAGTGGACAAGCGCCCGAAGTAATAATCTCCGATATCCGTATGCCTGAAATGGATGGCATGACATTATTGAATGAAGTGCATCAAACGCATCCCTCAATCCCAGTTATTATCATGACTGCCCACTCTGACCTGGACAGTGCCGTCAATGCATACCAAAGTGGTGCATTCGAATATCTACCCAAACCTTTTGACATTGATGAGGCTGTTACCCTTTCTCATCGTGCGTTGGCCCACTCCCGCGAGCAATCGCAACAACGGCACATCCCTTCGGCAGAGCCAGAGACTGAGATAATCGGTGAAGCGCCTGCAATGCAGGAGGTTTTTAGAGCTATTGGCCGTTTATCTCGTTCGTCAATCAGCGTGTTAATTAATGGCCAATCCGGTACGGGTAAAGAACTTGTCGCCCATGCGCTACACCGCCATAGTCCGCGGGCTAACAAACCTTTTATTGCGTTGAACATGGCCGCAATACCCGCTGACTTAGTGGAATCAGAATTGTTTGGGCACGAAAAGGGCGCCTTTACTGGCGCTCAGAATGCCCGCCAGGGAAGATTTGAACAGGCCAATGGCGGAACGCTGTTTTTGGATGAAATTGGTGACATGCCTCTTGATGTTCAAACTCGTTTATTGCGTGTTTTAGCTGATGGCCAATTCTATCGGGTGGGAGGGCACCAGTCTGTATCGGTGGATGTTAGAATTATCGCAGCCACCCACCAAAACCTTGAACAAAGAGTCGCGGAAGGAAAATTTCGCGAAGATTTATTCCATCGTTTAAACGTAATCCGTGTTCACCTACCCTCGCTTTCCGAGCGAAGAGAAGATATTCCCTTACTTACCCGTTACTTTTTACGGAAAGCCGCAAAGGAACTTGACGTTGAAGCCAAAAGCTTAAGTAAGCCTGCAGAAAAAGCAATGACGCAACTAGCCTGGCCTGGCAATGTCAGACAACTTGAAAACATGTGTCGTTGGCTAACCGTGATGGCCAGTGGTAAAGAAGTCCTGGCCTCTGATTTACCCCCGGAAGTTCAGACCGCCACTACCTCTGCGTCACAAACTACTGGCGAAACGCAGTGGCAGCAATTATTGGCCCAATGGGCAGATAATGAATTACATAACGGCCGTCACAATATTTTAAATGACGCATTGCATGAATTCGAGCGAATCCTGCTTGAAAGAGCGCTGGATTACACTCGCGGCCACAAACAGGATGCCGCCAAACGATTGGGATGGGGCCGAAATACACTCACGCGAAAGCTAAAAGAATTATCGATTAACTAGTTGCGGGTGAGTAATGTTGTCATAGCCTGATTGAAAAAGCGTACCCATTTCATACTGAATTGTCCCTTTGCCTGGCGGTTAATTTCAATCACCGCTTGTTTTCGCGATAGTTGTTTATCTTTGTTGTGCGAACGGGAATGCGTCATAGCGTCGTAGGTATCAAGAATAGCCAGTAGCTTAGCGCCTTCGCAAATATCATCTTCTTTGATACCCAATGGGTAGCCCGAGCCGTCAGTGCGCTCATGATGCTGCATCACAATTTTTCTAGCTTGATCCCACTGGTCTAAATGCTCCAATAAACGTGAGCTTTTATAAACATGCGAACGCATTAGATTGAATTCATTATCGGTAAATGGATCTTTTTTATGCAACAATTTTAAAGGCATAAACGCCATTCCAAAATCATGCACATAGCAGGCAACGGCTAACTGATCTTCTTCAATAGGTTTTTCTGCTATCCCATTTATGTGCAACGCCAGTTTGGCAATTCTGTCTCCCCGCCCAGACCAGTAATTCGAACGATGTTCTATCGTTTTCATTAGCTCACGAAAAAACAAAATGTCCATTTGTTTTTCTGCGCTAATATCTTTTGGGATACCCGTATTAGCCAAGGTTTTTGTAGCGCCGGTTAATGCCTGATTTTCCCTGGCGCCTGGTTCTGCTTTTAAATCCAAATCAGGATTAAGCATCAACACCGCTTCTGTGAGAAACCTTTCGTGCTCACCAGGATTTTCAGGCTGAATACGAGCAATTGCCATCACCAACTGTTCATACAGGGTTTTATCGTATTCTGCTTTGCCCTTTGCCATAATATTTTCGACGAAGGCCTTTACCCTATCCATGGTAAGCAATACCAGATCGCTCATGGTACTGGTATACTCGATTTGGCCTTTACGCAGGAAATCCAGCAAATCTTCAACATGTTGCAACAAAGGAATAAGTGGTGAAAAACTCACCAACCCTAAATCACCTTTAATCGTATGAACTGAACGAAACAGCGACCGTTGTAATTCGTTATCTTCCGGACGTAATTCAAGCTCGATCAGGGTTTGTTCACTGGCCTCATAGAGCTCGTTTATCTCCTCCATTAAGTCAGTGAGAATATCGTCTTCAACTTCGTCAGGTACAAATGTTTGCATGATTCTTTTTAGTCTATTGGATCGTAACTACTCTTTTATAACATCTGACACGTCCTTTCGCTAACTTATTGGTTATTTCTGAAATAATAAGTCAAACTGATCGGACATGTGGTATTAACCTTATGCCTTATACTGCGCGGCAAATTATTGATAAGGATTCGACGTGTTAGCAATTCTTCGAATTATTTTAATGTTGATAGCATTTTTGTTAATCAATATTGTGGTGTTGGCTGTATGTTTAGTGCGTCCTTTCCACCGCGATAATGTTCATTTTGCCGGACAAGCCTACAGTCAAATGGCGAAAATTTTAGGGCTGAAAATTATCATCCGGCGCTCAGAGGCAGTGAAACCCCGCGTACCTTATGTATTCATCGCTAACCACCAAAATAGCTATGACATCATCACCATCTGCAAAGCTGCTCTGCCAGGCGTGGTGACAATTGGTAAAAAAAGCTTAAAATGGATCCCCATTTTTGGTCAAATATATTGGCTATCAGGCAATATTCTGATTGACCGTAAAAATACAGGTAGAGCGCGCGACACATTAAAAGTCGCAGCCAGTAAAGTGAACGAAAAGCACGCTTCCGTATGGTTATTTCCAGAAGGTACACGTAGTTATGGCAGAGGTGTCCTTCCTTTTAAATCAGGGGCCTTTCGGCTAGCCAAGGATACCGCAGAGCCAGTAGTGATGGTTACTGCCAGTAATATGCATGGAAAAATCAATTGGAACCGTTGGAACAATGGAATTCTTCTGATTGATATAGCTGCACCTCAACCGCTGACGGAAGAACATGGCATTAAAGAATGGACTGATATTTTTCACAGTCGAATGAAAGCTAAGTATGAAGAATTAAATTTACTCGTCGCTGAAATGGAAAAAAAGCAGTAAACTTAGTTCATCTCTCTCCAAATTCAGATTGTTATGAATCAAATAGACGAACGTGAGGAATGGTATACCTTTAATCAGGAAACTATCGATGCTTTACTTGAGGACGGTAGCGAAGCAGATGCTGATTACACAATTGAACATCATTTTGCGTCGACAAATTTTGATAAGTTGGAAAAAGTCGCTGTTGATGTTTACAAAGCAGGTTATGAAGTGACCGATGCCGAAGAGCTTGATTTGGACGACGGCGGCACGGTATTTTGTTTTGATGCAGTCGCTGAACGCAAACTGCAATGTGACTTGTTGAATAAAGACACCGATGCTCTCCTCGCTATTGCCAGCAAGCATGGTGTTCACTATGACGGTTGGGGCACCTACTTTATGCCGCGTGAAGACGATGACGATATAGAGTAAACGCATTCTTTGCTGCCGTACCATTGCGGTAGCATTTCTTTTTTTGACCGGCATCATTTTAATCCGCATTGAGCGGATCTCACTCAGCCCGATTTCGTATTAAGTTTCTTTTCAGTTTTTGTTCAGTTTGTTCAGTCCACACTTACCTTGAACTAATCAAAGGAAGAACGTGAGCAATGAAACCCTTACTCAAAAACCTACCCTGGCTCTTTGTCTTGATACCGTTTATTTGGCTTCCGGCGGCGCAAGCTGAACAACGAATTATTAGTGTTAGTGAAAAGATGGCTTCATCAGATTTAAAAGCAGCTAAACCAGTCACCAGGCATAATAAAAAAACACTATCCCAATTTGCCAGCAAAACCCGAGACGAAGTTACTTCGCAATCTATCTATAACGACTTTTGGGTTTATGATAGCTGGATAACACTTTTAGACGATATTGATGGGGATGCCTACTACTCACGATTTTTAGTCGAGTTTGATGTGGATACTATCTATGTTGAAGCCCCTGTATACGCCGTAGTGTATTTAGGGGATGCCGATGAGTACGAAGCTATACATGTTTCCGACACGTTCTGGGTTCATGGAGAAACCACCACCGATAGCTATATCGTCGACAGTGAACTCGTTTCAGGTTTCAGCGCTTATGACTACGACATTTTGATTGAAATCTACGATGCCGATACGGATGAACTCGTCGCATTTAGTGATGGTTACGAAGATGCTGATCTGGCGTTTGTCAGCTTAGAAAGCCAAAACTACGATATTTATCGCGAAACAGTGGTCGTCACCAGCCATGTCCATGGAGGAAGTGTGATGATTGCCTCCCTGGCATTCCTGGCAGCAATTATCTGTTGGCGAAAAATAAAGAAGTCTTAACTGTCTTTGCTTTCCCGTTTATCGTGGTCACTTGAAGGTTTCAATTCGGTGACCACTTTTTCTACCAGCTTTACCCGCTTATTTTTTACCAATGCGTCGCGCAACACAAATTCTATTTGCGCATTTAAACTTCGGATTTCATCATCGGCCCAGCGTTGCATAGCGGCTAATACGTCGGCTTTAATTCGCAATGGATAAGCTTTCTTTTTCACATCTGAAGCCATGGATTAGTACAAGCTACCGGTGTTCACCACAGGCTGTGTAGCTTTATCACCGCACAACACTACGAGTAAATTACTCACCATATTTGCCTTGCGTTCTTCATCCAGTTCCACGATATTGTTTTCACTTAAGCGTGCCAGCGCCATTTCTACCATACCAACCGCACCGTCAACAATTCTACTGCGAGCGGCAATGATGGCGGTCGCCTGCTGGCGTTGCAACATTGCGCTAGCAATTTCAGCGGAATACGCCAGATGACTGATTCTTGCTTCGTGTACCGTTATCCCAGCTTTATTTAAACGGTCCTGAATTTCTTGTTGCAATCGGTATGATATTTCAGCGGGATGGCTACGTAAGGCTATTTCCGCCATCGCATCATCTCTGGGGTCATAGGGAAAGTCGCTTGCCATATTACGAATAGCCGATTCACTTTGAATAGTGACATAGCTTTCATAGTCATCTACTTCAAATACCGCTTCAGCCGTATCCGTCACCGACCATACAATTATTGATGCTATTTCTATCGGATTACCCTGATTGTCATTAACCTTCATTTTTGCGCTTTCAAAATTTCGAATACGAAGTGAGACTGTTTGGCGCATAAAAAAAGGAATAGTCCAGCGTAATCCGTCTCTGCGTTCGGTTCCCATGTAGCTCCCGAACATAGTAAACACCTTCCCTTGGTTAGGTTGCACCATGAAAAAACCACTCCAACATACGGCCACAATGACAATAAATAGCAGCTTTGGGATACTCGGGGCTTCATTCATCCAGTACACCGACAGCAGTTGAAGTGGCAGTAATACTAACAACCCTGCAATATAACCGTTTAATGAAAATCCTTGCTTTTCATTCATAGTAAATCACCTTGATATCATAATGATATCAAGTAAAGACGCTATATTGAGTCCTGTCAAACTTTTCTATTCCTATCTCAGTAAAAAGTGGTATGCCTTTGAATTGTGAACCACACTTAGCACTAATATTTTAATCAATCGACTGTATATGGATAAAGTTTCAACGCCCTCTGCACGTAGTGTAAATAGACGCTCGTTTATCAAAAGTGCGGCTGCGCTGGGTATTTCAGCTACGGTCGCCCCTTTTGCTATAGGTCGAGAAAGGCCTGTAGTGAGGGTGTTGGGCACCCATGTAACGTTACAAGAAGCTTTGCGAAAACGGGCGATGGAAGATTTAGGCATAGAACTGCACTTCGAACCCAAAGGCAGTGCAGCATTACTGCAAAAAGCCTCTATGAATCCTTCAAGCTTTGATCTTTATGAACAATGGTCAAATAGCATCAACGTACTGTGGCGTTCCAAAGCAATTCAGCCAATTGAAAAAAAAAGACTTATTTATTGGGACGAAATAAACGGCCTGACTAAAACAGGAAAAATTACCCGTAACGCTCGCATGGGCGCTGGTGATGCTCCACATAAAATACTACACATACAGGCTGACGGCACACTTGGAACAAAGCATACCGATAAATTAAGCTTTTTGCCTTATGTCCATAATGTGGATTCATTTGGATACAACACCGCCCTACTGGACGACGAATTTGACCAAAGCAAAGAAAGTTGGGGCTGGTTGCTAGACTCACGTTTATCAGGAAAAGTCGGGATTGTTAATGACCCCACTATCGGGTTATTTGACTTAGCGTTGGCAGCAGAAGCCAAAGGCTTTCTTAAATTCAAAGATATGGGTGCCATTACCAACCAAGAACTAGATGAGTTATTTACTATCTTGATTGAGTTGAAACAGCTTCAGCACTTTAGTGGCTTTTGGACCTCTGTGCCTGAGTCTATGCATTTTATGCGTTCGCAAAGGGTGCACATCGAAAGTATGTTTTCGCCCGCGGTATCGGCGTTAAATGGCGAAAACATCCCAGTACGGTTTGCAGCGCCAGTTGAGGGCTATAGGGGCTGGCATGGTGTGATGTGTTTGTCGTCTTCCACCACGGGAAGAGTTAAAGACGCCTGTTATGAGTATATGAACTGGTGGTTGTCTGGATGGCCGGGGGCATTTATTGCTCGGCAGGGCTATTATATTTCAAACCCTTCTCGCTCAGCTAAGTTCTTAAGCAAAGCCGAATGGGATTACTGGTATCAGGGTTTGCCCGCAGCTGAAGACCTTAGAGGTCCGAATGGTAAAATATCGGTAAAAAAGGGCCAGCAACGTTCAGGCGGCAGTTATGAAGACAGGTTCAGCAATGTGGCCGTATGGAATACGGTTATGCCCTCGTATGAATACAGTTTGCAAAAGTGGTACGAATTTATCACATCCTAATTGTTAAGAGTTGAGTATCGTTATATGTTAGCGTCTATCCGCGGACAGCTTATTCTGATTCTAGTTGCACTTGTAAGCCTGCTCATCTTACAAGGTTATATTGCACGTACCAACCAAATTGTATCTTCTGAAGGATTAGAGCAATTAAACCGCGCATTTACCGATGTTGGGCTAGTACGTCAACTTGAAAGAGACGTTATCGACTTGCAACGTAATGTACTTATTTTTAAAGAAACAACGAGTGAATCGGCGGTGACCCGCTTTGAACGCTTAATGCTCGCTATCCACTCGAAACTATCTTCATTAGAGTCCTCGACAAATAAAAGTTTTAAGAAAATGGAAGGCGCTGACGTACTAAAGCGAATGCGCGGACATCTGGCAGACTATCAGGAAAATTTTCGTCAAGTGGTGGATGCACGCTTTAGACGAGATAATCTGATCGCTTCTGGCACATTAGCTGAAATTGCTGCACTGGAAAGATTAATTAATGCCCCAGAATCAGACACACAGTTAACTACTACTAATGAGGCATTATTGAAATTGCATTTATCCGAAGCTGAAAGTGCAGCGTTGCAATACGTTTCTCAACCTAACTCCACTCATATTGGGGAGTTTAACCAAGCCCTTGAAGCAATTAAATCGATACGTAACGCCAACCCTGCACTGTTTTTAGAAGAGTTTGACAGTCAACTTAGCTATCTGGAGGAGCATTTTCGAGAACTTATCCAAATCACCCGGGGTAATTTATTTCTAGTTAATGTTGTCATGGCTGGTTCAGCTAACGAATTTTTGTTCTTAAGTGGCGAATTAGCTGAACAGGTGTCAAAACGGTACCAGCAAATAAAACGCAAGGCACAGCGTGCTAGCATTGATGCTCAGCGAAAAGGTGAGTTTTTTACTTTGTTTGCTATTCTATTGGCGCTTATAGCTGCGGGTTATACCGCGTTCAGAATACTTTCCCCAATTCGCTCTATAACCCATGTTTTTAAAAGGCTATCTGCGGGTGAAGATGTGGAATCTATCCCCGGGCGAAAACGCCAAGATGAAATTGGTCAACTAGCCAATGCCGCTCAAGTTTTTAGCGAAAAAAATAGACAAACTCGCCAATTACTGACTGATGCCCAGGAAGTTAACACGACGCTAGGCCGTTTGAACAACGAGCTCCGTGAAGCGAAGGTGAAAGCGGAACAAGCCACCGCTTCGAAAAGTATTTTTCTCGCAAACATGAGCCACGAAATTCGTACACCGATGAACGGTATAATTGGTCTACTCGAACTTGCTCAGCAACAGCCTATGTCCCAGGTGATGAAAGAGTATTTAGATAAAGCTGCTTACTCCGGGCACATTCTAATGAGTGTTATCAATGATATCCTCGATTTTTCTAAAATCGAGGCAGGTAAGTTGGATATCGAAGAAGTGAGCTTTTCACTTCACTCAATTTTTGACAATATTTTGGCAGTAATTGGTTTACGCGCCCAAGAAAAAAACCTTCACGTGCGTATGGAAGTTGACCCCTCACTACCGGCCCAAGTGATCGGCGATCCGCTGAGAATTACTCAGATTATTCTGAATCTCGCCTCAAACGCGGTTAAATTTACCGAAAAGGGTGCGATTAAAATAATGTTTAATGGAACGCTAAATGAAAAAGGCAACTTGCTCAGACTAAAAGTGACCATTAAGGACACAGGTATTGGCATGAGCGACGAACAACTTGACAGAATTTTTAAGCCCTTTACTCAGGCTGATGGCGCGACCAACCGCAAATACGGCGGTACTGGCTTAGGCCTTACCATTGTCACCCAGCTAACTGAATTGATGAAAGGTAAATTAAAAGTTTCGTCAACGTTAGGTAGAGGTACTGAATTCACGGTTACCTTGCCATTAAGGGCATTCAAGAATCAGAAAGGCGTACTGTCTGAAGTTGCAAGCTTGCCTGCAAAAAGTTTGTATATTACCGATGGCCCCTTGCTTTCGTTAAATTACATCGAATTGTTAAACATCAAACATCAGCCTCTTGCGGAAGTGGAAATAGCCCAATCGAATAAAGCGCTAACCGTTCCTGTTTTGATAATAGATACACCTGAATATGAAGACTTGCAAAATAAGCGACATCGACTTCAGGAATTGAAGAACAACGGTCGTGTGATCGGCTTAGTGGCGAACTCCCAAACAGGCCATGTCCAATCCAAATTTAATGACTTATGGCAAGGCCCTATCTTATTTCATCCGTTTACCCCTATTCAGTTTTCGCGTTTTATCAAAGAATTGCTAGGGCAGAATACTTCCTCCCTCATCGTAAGTGGTAAAGACGAAAACGAAAAATCACTTGAAGGCCATGTGTTGTTGGTGGAAGACAATAACATTAACCAAGTCGTTACCGGCGAAATGCTGTCATCGTTTGGTTTGACCTATGATATTGCCGAAAACGGTGCATTGGCTATAACCAAGATAACTAATTCACCTCATTACGACCTGGTACTCATGGACGTTCAGATGCCGGTAATGGACGGATACCAAGCCACGCGAAAATTGCGCGCACAAGGTTTTACCGATATCCCTATAATAGGCCTGTCGGCTAATGCTATGAAAGAAGATCGTAACCAAGGTATGCAAGCTGGAATGAATGACTATTTGACTAAGCCAATTAAAAGACAGGCCATGAGTAGTACGTTACTTCGATATTTACGACATCACTCATAAAAAAAAAGCCCGGCGTGGGCAACACGCGGGCTTTTCCTTGTCTAGTACAAACGAATTACAGATCCAGTATAGTCTGGCGCTGCTCCTGCAACTTATCAAGTTGTGCCTTAGCTTGCGCAAGTTTGGTTCGTTCTTTTTCGATAACCGCCTCAGGCGCATTACTGACAAATTTCTCGTTTGCCAATTTCCCTTCAGTACGATCCACATCTTTTAGCATTTTTTCGATCGCTTTGTTTAAGCGAGAAAGTTCAGCTTCTTTGTCAATCAGCCCGGCCATCGGGATAAGAATTTCCATTTCTCCTACCAATGCAGTGGCGCTTGCAGGCCCTTTTTCGCCCGCTTCCAACGTATCGATATGCTGTAATTTTGCTAGCTTATCAATAAATGGGCGGGTGGCCTGCAATTTACGGTTATCTTCGTCGGAAGCGTTCCTTAGCAGCGCATCAAGTGGTTTGTTCGGAGAAATATCCATTTCCCCGCGAATATTACGAATGCCAAGGATAAAGCGTTTTACCCACTCAATATCGTCCAGCGCCTGCTCATCAGATTTATCTTCACCTGCCTCAGGGAAAGGTTGCACCATAATGCTTGCGTTATCTGCAACGGGCTTGCACAGAGGTATTACCCGTTGCCATATGGTTTCCGTAATAAACGGCATAAAGGGGTGCATTAACCGAAGTAGGTTTTCTAACACGTTAATAAGCGTATGGCGCGTACCGCGCATTTGCGCATCAGTGCTTTGCGGATTATTTAATACCGCTTTGGTTAATTCAAGATACCAGTCACAGAACTGATTCCAGGTAAACTCATAAGCTACCTGGGCCGCGATATCAAAACGGTAATCAGCTATGGCTGATTCGAAATCTTGCACGACGCGCTGGAATCTTGCCCATACCCAGCGATCAGCCAGGCTTAATTCAAGTTCACCACCATGTAAACCGCAATCTTGGTCTTCAGTATTCATCAGTACAAAACGAGAGGCATTCCAGATTTTGTTACAGAAATTGCGGTAGCCTTCTACGCGACCCATGTCAAAATTAATGTCTCGACTGGTTGAAGCCATAGCCGCAAAAGTAAAGCGCAGTGCATCTGTTCCATAGGCATTAAAACCGTCTGGATACTGCTTACGCGTACGCTTAGCTACCTTTTCAGCCAGCTGAGGTTGCATCATACCACTAGTACGTTTTGCCACCAGTGCCTCACCCTCAATGCCGTCTATAACATCGATCGGGTCAATCACATTACCCTTCGACTTCGACATCTTATCGCCATTTTCATCGCGAATAAGGCCCGTAATATAAATTTCTTTAAACGGAATTTGACCCGTAAACTTTTTCGTCATCATTATCATTCTGGCCACCCAGAAGAAAATGATATCAAAACCCGTCACTAGCACAGAAGTGGGTAAATAGGTTTCCAACTCAGGGGTTTTCTCAGGCCAGCCCATAGTAGCGAATGGCCACAATGCTGATGAAAACCAGGTATCAAGAACATCACTGTCCTGGCTTAACTCTAGATCCGCCGCCAGGTTATGTTTTTCACGGGCTTCTGACTCTGTACGTGCCACATAAATATTGCCGTCCTTGTCATACCATGCGGGTACGCGATGCCCCCACCATAGCTGACGAGAGATACACCAATCTTGAATATTGTGCATCCACTGATAATATGTTTTGTTCCAATTCTCAGGCACGAAGCGGATTTCGCCTGATTCCACAGCTTCGATCGCCGGCTTAGCCAGTGATTCGACAGCCACGTACCACTGATCGGTCAGGTACGGTTCGATAACAGCACCAGAGCGGTCGCCTCGTGGTACTTTTAATTTGTGAGGCTCAACTTTTAATAATAGGTTTTGCGCTTCAAGATCGGCCACAATTTGCTTACGCGCATCAAGCCTATCCATGCCTCTGTATTGTTCAGGTGCGTCGTCATTAATGCGGGCATCTTGGGTTAACACATTAATCATCGGCAGATCATGTCTTTTACCCATATCATAATCATTGAAGTCATGGGCTGGCGTAATTTTCACACAACCTGTACCGAATTCTGGATCCACGTAGTCATCAGCGATGATCGGAATGAGTCGATTGGTCAGCGGTAATTTGATCTTTTTGCCGATAAGGTGCTGATAGCGTTCATCATCTGGGTGAACCGCTACCGCCGTGTCGCCTAACATAGTCTCGGGTCGTGTCGTGGCAACAACGATAGCTTCGCTTCCCTCTTCAAGTGGGTAGCGAATATGCCACATATTGCCGTTTTCTTCTTCGTTAAGGACTTCCAGATCGGATACAGCAGTTAGTAGTACTGGGTCCCAGTTTACTAACCGTTTGCCGCGATAAATTAGGCCTTCATTGTGTAGTTGAACAAATACTTCTGTGACGGCTTTGGACAAGTTATCATCCATAGTGAATACTTCACGATCCCAATCGCCTGAAGTACCCAGTCTTCGCATCTGCTGAGTAATGTTGCCACCACTATGCGCTTTCCACTCCCAGATTTTTTTAACAAAATCCTCACGCCCTAAATCATGACGCGTTTTACCGTCAGCATTAAGTTGACGCTCTACCACCATTTGAGTCGCAATACCGGCATGGTCGGTACCCACTTGCCACAATGTATTGTCACCTTTCATACGATGGTAACGAGTGAGTGCATCCATAATGGTGTGCTGGAACGCGTGCCCCATATGCAGACTACCGGTTACGTTTGGAGGAGGTAGCAGAATGCTATAGGGTGCCCCCTCACCTGAGGGCTTAAATAACCCAGCGGACTCCCACTCCTGGTAACACTGCTTTTCAATGGATTGTGGTTCGAAGGTTTTATCCATACTAATTCTCAATTCTCCACCGACTCAAATTGCATGGCAAAGCCGGCTTGTTGATAATGTTTGTAGCGTAATCGTGCTTTTTGTTTGGCTTCTTCATCCGCCGGCACGAAATCATAAATAAATAAAAATTGCTGGGGCTGATTGACCAACTCATCCGTTAAATTAATGATGACATGGCACTTTTCAATCTGCTGGGGTTGCCAGCAGATTTCCACTGGCGTTCCAGATGCAGGGCCCTCGCCATACATATTGTGTGGAATGAATCTGTCAGGTGGCATTTGCCAAAGCAGTTCGTCAACCTCTTCAGCTTGTTTTTGATTCGCACAAAGTATGCGACATCGCTGACGCTTTGAGTAAGCATCAGCGACCAACTCGCATGCGCGATGAGACGCCTGCTGCTCTTTTCCTAGGGCGTGAAATACAACCTGTGGCATGAATACTTAATCCTCGTGATTCACGCCTGCACGATTCATCAAAAATTGCGAAAGCATTGGCACGGGACGTCCAGTTGCACCTTTATTTTTGCCACTTCGCCACGCTGTACCAGCAATATCCAGGTGTGCCCAGTTATACTTTTTAGTAAAACGGGAAAGGAAACACCCTGCTGTAATACTGCCCGCCGGACGACCACCTAAGTTCGTCATATCAGCGAATGGGCTATCGAGTTGAGACTGGTACTCATCCCAAAGCGGCAAGCGCCACGCGCGGTCAGAACTTTGTTCTGATGCATTCAATAATTCGTGCGCTAATGGATTATGTTGGCTCATCAATCCTGTCGCGTGCGCTCCTAATGCGATAACACAGGCCCCCGTTAATGTTGCCACATCAATCACCAGTTCTGGCTCAAAACGTTCAACATAGGTCAGCGCGTCGCATAATACCAAACGGCCTTCCGCATCGGTATTCAGTACTTCAACCGTTTGGCCTGACATTGTGGTTAGGATATCACCTGGGCGATACGCATTGCCATCAGGCATGTTTTCACAACCAGCTAATACGCCGATGACGTTGATAGGTAGATTCAGGGCAGCAACCGAATGCATTACACCCAGTACGCCGGCGGCTCCGCCCATATCGTATTTCATTTCATCCATGCCCTCACCGGGCTTAATTGAAATACCACCTGAGTCAAAGGTGAGCCCTTTACCCACTAACACAATTGGCGCTTGATCAGCTGGACCGCCTTTGTGATGAATAATACTCATCATAGATTCATTTCTAGAGCCACGACCAACCGCCAAATAAGACTGCATGCCAAGCTCATCCATTCTCGCTTCATCGACCACTTCTGAAGTAATAGAGTCGTAATTCGAAGCCAGCTGTTGTGCTTGTTCCCAAAGGTAGCCAGGGTTACAAATATTGGGTGGCATATTCGCCACATCTTTGGTCACCTTAGAACCTGCCGCTATCGCTAAACCGTGTTCGACCGCTTTTTCACCCACAGTTAACTCACGGCGGGTAGGTACATTAAACACAATTTTACGTAACGGCCTGCGTGGCTCACCTTTTTTCGTTTTTAATTGCAAGAAGGTGTACAAGGAATCCTGGGTAGCTTCCACTGCCTGACGCACTTTCCAATAGGTGTCACGGCCTTTTACGTGTAATTCGGTCAAAAAGCAGACGGCTTCCATCGAGCCTGTTTCGTTTAACGTTTTAATGGTGCGTGCAATAATTTGTTTGTACTGTCTTTCGTCCAGCTCGCGCTCTTTACCACAGCCGACTAACAATACGCGTTCACTTAATACGTTCGGAACGTGGTGCAACAATAACATCTGTCCTGCTTTGCCTTCCAGATCACCGCGGCGTAACAGGTTACTAATATACCCTTCACTGATTTCATCTAATTGCTCGGCCACCGCAGTTAGTCGTCGTGGCTCGAATACTCCCACTACGATACAGGCGCTGCGTTGTTTTTCGGGACTGCCACTTTTCACACTAAATTCCACGATATCTCCTTTGCTATTTTATTTGTTCTGGCATAGGGTTCAAAATCACGTAACGTTTTATGCGTGGTTATGGTTTAATACACACGCTGGCAGCCCACGCCAATGATATTTTATGGCCTGACTGCTAAGCTAAATTGAACTAAAGCCAAAGCTAATCGTTTTAAAGTTAATTGCTTAACTTGTAAAAATACAAAGTTTACTCAAGATTGCGCGCTTTTTCACTATAATTCCAAATTTTCATTGGGAGTGGGATGTTAATATTTCGCTATTTGCTTAAGGAAACGCTTAAGTCCCAGCTGGCCATTTTTTTAATACTAATGGCCATATTCATTACATTACGTTTTGTTCGTGTATTAGGTGACGCTTCAGATGGCGATATACCGGCCGGGTTAGTTGCGGGTTTTCTTGCGCTATACTCGCCTATTCTTGCCTCACTAATACTGCCGATCAGTGCCTACCTGGGTATTATGCTGGCCCATGGCCGCTTTTACGTTGACAGCGAAATGACAGTCATGCGAGCGTGCGGCATCAGTGAATGGTACGTTACCCGGGTAATGTTATTTTTGTCGCTTTTAATCATGCTGGTTACGGGAGCCATAACCTTATACCTTGCACCTACCGCGGCGCAAAGCGAATATGAATTAAAAGAAAAAGCGCGGTCTGAAGCCGGGTTTTCTGCCATCATTCCTGGCCGGTTTCAGCAAACGGGCAATGAAAGAGCGGTTATTTTTGTTCACGATATAGACAAACAAAATGACACTTTACAACGTGTGTTTCTTTCTCAACATCAAAGCGATGCGGCGGCAGACAAAGTGCAAGTCGTTTACGCAGAGCAGGGGAAGATAAGCAGTGAGCCTGATGGCACGCGTACGCTCATTCTTGAAGACGGCGTGCAATATGAAGGAGAGCAGCGACTAAAAAGCTATCGTAAAGTTGCTTTTGACGAATATCGCATGCAGGTTGCCGATGAGGCCCAAGAACAGTCGCGGGTAAAAATAAGCGTCTTACCCACCCAAGAGCTGTGGAAAATGGACTCGCTCGAAGCGCACGCAGAACTGCAATGGCGTCTCGCGATTCCTCTGTCAATTCCGTTTCTCATTTTAATTGCTGTACCGTTAAGTTCAGTCGATCCGCGGCAAGGTCGTTTCGGAAAAATGTTCCCCGCTATCTTATTATATTTAGGCTATTTCCTTTTACTACTTGCCAGCAGACGGGTATTAGAAGATGGCCGTATTCCTGTCCAACTTGGTTTATGGTGGGTGCATGGCATAATGTTGATAATTGGTATTGGCTTGCTGGTTCGCGATCGTAAAACGGGTGCGACTATTCGCGCGTTACTATTCAGGAAGGGCTAATGTTTCGTATTCTAGATTTTTACATAGCCCGAACGCTCATTGGTACAATTATTGTGACGCTCTCGGTATTAGTCGGGTTGAGTGCACTTATTAAATTTGTCGAGCAGCTACGCAAATTAGGTGAAGGTGATTATGACATGCTCACCGCCAGTTTGTTTGTGTTACTTAGTTTACCGCGAGATTTAGAACAGTTTTTCCCGATGGCAACCTTAATTGGCGGGCTAGTGGGTATGGGTTTACTCGCCAGTAATAGTGAACTGGTGGTTATGCAAGCTGCGGGTTTAAGCCGATGGAACATTATCGGCTCCGCGATGAAGTCGACGTTGGCATTAATTTTAATGGTTATGGCCATCAGTGAATGGGTGACGCCTTTCAGTGAGTCGCGTGCTAAAGAAATAAAAACTCAAGCTATAACAGGCGGAAGCTTATTTTCTTCAGAACAATTGGTGTGGGCAAAAGACGGCGATCAGTTTGTCAGTATTGGACAGGTACTTACACGCGAGTCCTTAAAAGATATCAGCATTTTTTCGTTCAACCAGGATTTGACACTAAATGCAATTACGTATGCCGAGTCAGGGATATTTGAAGAAAACAATTGGTTTTTAGAAAATGTGGATATAACCCGCTTCACCGAAGAAAAAATTGACGTTGAAAAACATAAGCGCCAAAACTGGAATTCTTCACTCACTCCCGACAAACTTGGTATTGTTGCCGTGAAGCCTGAAGCGTTATCGATAGAAGGATTAACAGATTACATCGCTTATCTTGACAACAATGATCAAGACACCTCGCGATACGAACTGGCCTTTTGGCGTAAAATTTTACAACCCATCTCCATTGGCGTAATGATGTTAATGGCACTTTCCTTTATTTTTGGACCTTTGCGAAGCGTTACCATGGGCGCCAGAGTTATTATGGGCGTGCTGACTGGTTTTGGCTTTTTTATCACTAACGAGGTCTTCGGGCCGTTAAGTCTGGTGTATCAGTTTCCACCCATTTTAGGCGCGATTTTGCCAAGTGTATTATTCGCTGCCATTGCCGCGTATTTATTGCGACGATAGCATTTGCTTCGCTACCAGCTTTTGTGGTCGTTCTGATTTTTGCTTAACTGCAACACTTCAGTGCCGGCCACCCTATCCTGCAACGATTGTTTGTGCTTATAGTCAATCAATACCAGCAATGTGCCTAAACCACCAAGAGAAGCAATCAATCGAAGTATTAAACGTCCCCACGTTATCGGCGTTTCCTTAGTGTTATAAATTTTCAGGCGCCACGCTCGCATTCCAATAGTTTGCCCGCCCCGTTTCCAAAACCACAAGAAAAAGCCCATTACCCAGGCTAGCACCCACACCTGAATGAGTAATTTGATTTGCCAGGAAGCTTGAATAGCCTCAGAAGGTTGCGAGTACTCGCCCATGTCCAACCCACCATTGTGAAAAAGTACCACTAACGTAACTATCATCACCATGGCGGCACACATGGCCACCGCTGTTGCCACCAGCGTGTCATAGATCATCGCTAACAAGCGTTTGAAAAAACTGGCGCGGTTGAAGGACGTCGATTGAAGTTTGGATTTGGACACTACACTAAACACGTTTAATAAATCTGCTACCAAGTTTGCCACACGGCTGAACAAATCAAAAATAATTTACGCATAGCACATGGCAAAGGCTGCAATATGGTGAATAAAACATCACTTGAACTGCTAATCGCCGCCAATTGTCAAAAAAGGCTTGTCAGCGATTAGCATAACGCTATAATGCAGCAGCAATTGATAGCACATCTATCCATGCCAGAGTGGCGGAATTGGTAGACGCAGCGGATTCAAAATCCGCCGCCCGTGAGGGTGTGCCGGTTCAAGTCCGGCCTCTGGTACCATCATGTTTAGATAGCTATTTGAAACCGACGGAAGTCGGTTTTTTTGTGTCTGATGTTTGAGCCCGCAAGGGTGTGCCGTCCAAGTGTCGGTCCAATCAGAGTCCTGATTCAAGTGATTAAAGTACACTGCCCCCTTTTACTACAGGGTATGCCGTCCGAGTCTCGGTCGAATCAAGCCCGGCCTCTTGTACCATCATGTATAGAACGCTATTAAAAACCGACGAAAGTCGGTTTTTTTGTGTCTGCTCCAAAGTGTCCCAAAGGGTGTGCCGTCCCAGTGTCGGCCCAGTCAGAGTTCGGCCTCTGGAACTCTCTCTAAACCGACTTTATGTCGATTCGTTTGGGTCTATTCTTTAGTTAAATTGACTCTGACCCTGAGGGATCCCCACGAATTTGATTTCATACGCTTCCAGCCCAGGCCTTGTCTATCAAGGAGCTGTACCACTCCAGT
>NZ_JAPFRE010000022.1 GCF_026183735.1 Alteromonas sp. ASW11-130
CAACGCTTCCACACCCTGCCTATCAACGTCATCGTCTTTAACAACCCTTCCAGGACTTACGTCCAGGGATGACTCATCTTGGGGCCGGCTTCCCGCTTAGATGCTTTCAGCGGTTATCCGTTCCGAACGTAGCTACCGGGCAATGCCTTTGGCAAAACAACCCGAACACCAGCGGTTCGTCCACTCCGGTCCTCTCGTACTAGGAGCAGCTCCCCTCAATCATCCAACGCCCACACCAGATAGGGACCGAACTGTCTCACGACGTTCTAAACCCAGCTCGCGTACCACTTTAAATGGCGAACAGCCATACCCTTGGGACCGACTTCAGCCCCAGGATGTGATGAGCCGACATCGAGGTGCCAAACACCGCCGTCGATATGAACTCTTGGGCGGTATCAGCCTGTTATCCCCGGAGTACCTTTTATCCGTTGAGCGATGGCCCTTCCATACAGAACCACCGGATCACTATGACCTACTTTCGTACCTGCTCGACGTGTCTGTCTCGCAGTTAAGCTAGCTTATGCCATTGCACTAACCTCACGATGTCCGACCGTGATTAGCTAACCTTCGTGCTCCTCCGTTACTATTTGGGAGGAGACCGCCCCAGTCAAACTACCCACCAGACACTGTCCGTAATCCCGATAAGGGACCGACGTTAGAACATCAAACATACAAGGGTGGTATTTCAAGGACGGCTCCACATCATCTGGCGACAATGCTTCGAAGCCTCCCACCTATCCTACACATGTAGGTTCAATGTTCAGTGCCAAGCTGTAGTAAAGGTTCACGGGGTCTTTCCGTCTAGGTGCGGGTACACAGCATCTTCACTGCGATTTCAATTTCACTGAGTCTCGGGTGGAGACAGCGTGGCCATGGTTACACCATTCGTGCAGGTCGGAACTTACCCGACAAGGAATTTCGCTACCTTAGGACCGTTATAGTTACGGCCGCCGTTTACCGGGGCTTCGATCAAGAGCTTCGCCTAAGCTAACCCCATCAATTAACCTTCCGGCACCGGGCAGGTGTCACACCCTATACGTCCACTTTCGTGTTTGCAGAGTGCTGTGTTTTTAATAAACAGTCCCAGCCACCTGGTCACTGCGGCCCCCATCTGCTTACGGCGCGAAGCCTTCACAAACAGGGGCGTACCTTCTCCCGAAGTTACGGTACAATTTTGCCGAGTTCCTTCACCCGAGTTCTCTCAAGCGCCTTAGTATTCTCTACCTGACCACCTGTGTCGGTTTGGGGTACGGTTCATATATTCATAAGTTTAGAAGCTTTTCCTGGAAGCAGGGCATCAACAACTTCTGCACCGTGGTGCATCGTCTCGTGTCTCGGAATTGTGAAACCGGATTTACCTAATCTCACTTCCTACTCACTTTCACTTGGACTACCAACGCCAAGCTTGCTTAGCCTTCTCCGTCCCTCCATCACTGAATATACAAGTACGGGAATATTAACCCGTTTCCCATCGACTACGCATTTCTGCCTCGCCTTAGGGGCCGACTTACCCTGCCCTGATTAGCATGGGACAGGAAACCTTGGTCTTCCGGCGTGGGGGTTTTTCACCCCCATTATCGTTACTCATGTCAGCATTCGCACTTGTGATACGTCCAGCAAGCTTCTCAACTCACCTTCATCCGCTTACACAACGCTCCCCTACCCAAT
>NZ_JAPFRE010000023.1 GCF_026183735.1 Alteromonas sp. ASW11-130
CATTATGCCCAACAAGGTTCGCAAGAGTATTGGAATAGTTTGTATAAAGATATGGTGGATAAGCGAAATAGAATGGAACGACAGGGCAAGATTGTTCCAGACGATATGGACTCCCTTATAAGGGCAATGGAAGACAACAGCTTCGAATATGTCGCTATTAGCAAAGCCATTTACGACCAAACTGGTTCGTTCGCAGGTTTTACAAAAAGCATTTTTTCAACCAAGTCACCGCCGCCAACAGGCCCTTAGGGGTCTTTGTAGTGATTTTGAGGCTAACTGAAGAGGATGATATTTTGTTAAAACAGCTTCATATAAAATTCCATATTGCGCCCCCGAAGCAAACAAAGGATCAGCATCTTGATTTTCTGAAAAATTATTTGGTAAGGCGTCGTTTCGATTCTATAGCAAATAAAGTAGATACTAACTCACAAAGTTTTAACTTTTTATTAGGTATACTTTTTAACGATTACAGATTTCTGGTCAAAGATTTTTCAGAAATCTATGAGCTAACCCAAGATAAATCGGATTGGGAAGCCGTCCTTCATAATCTTCACACCAGTTTTTCCGCCCTGGCAGCGTTAATTGAACAACCTGATAGTTCTAAAGCAATTACGGTAGCAGGGGTAACCGGTAAACTAGACCCACATTATCCCCCCCCAAAATATAGCGGATGGAGCATTCGGTTATTTGAATCAATTAGCATGCGCAGAGACGACCTAGTCGCAATTTTACTCAAATATGATCCGGAAACCGCCGCACAACTTGAGCCCGAATTTGCAGATTTGGCAAGATTCCAGGTAAATTATATTAAAGGAATGCTTGATAAAAACGGCGACCACGACCGCTTATTTACGCAACTAAACGAAGTTTTTTCTGCTGATTTGCAGCCTCACGCCCGAGCCCGCTTGGTGCCTTTTTATTATATTGCCAAGGAAGACGAAGACGGATTCGAACAGGCGATTATCCGTGCCACCCAGGCCAATCGAAGCGCTTGCAAAGCCAACGGCGTTCCCATCGAACCGTCGCAACTAAACTTTCCCTCAGCCATTATCGCCGCGGCCAGCCTCGGTTATGACCGTCACGGCTGGACACTTAAACATAAAAACGACTATTTGCCTGAGTGGTGGATATACAATAGATTTACCCCTGAAAACGAGGGCGCCGGGTAAGACCGCGGGATACACAAAGCCTTATTCCATCACACTTAAAGCTATGTATAGTGGCGCGATGCTGAAGCATTCTTTTAGTCATAATAAAAAGTAACTGGCCAGTCCAATTACTGAATGGCGAAATCAGATGGGTTGCCATTGAAGCCAAAGGCGGCGGCTCGGGATTAGGCAAACGCCTTACTACTGATAAGCAACATTATGCCCAACAAGGTTCGCAAGAGTATTGGAATAGTTTGTATAAAGATATGGTGAATAAGCGAAATAGAATGGTGAGAAATGGAAAAGTTGTTCCAGACGACATGAACTCAATTATCAATGCCATGGAACGTAACAACTTCGAATATGTCGCTATTAGCAAGGCCATTTACGACCAAACTGGTTCGTTCGCAGGTTTTACGAAAAGTGTGTTTTTAAGTAAAAATCCACCAACAGGCCTTTAGGGGCTTGAGATAGTATCTTTAATGAGGTTCGTAAGGAAATAATATTTTGAAAGAGTTGCATATCAAATTCCATATTGCTACACCGAAACAAAGCAAGGAGCAACGCCTTGAACATATAAAAAACTACGTCTTCACTAGGATCATGAAATCCATCGCCTATTCGATAGAAGTAAATGGAAATAAATTTAATTTTTTGTTACAGCGTTTGTTTAAAGAGTATCGATCTCTTCTTGAATTTTCCCTTGTTATATATGAGCTAACCCAAGATAAATCTGACTGGGAAGCCGTCCTTCATAACCTTCACACCAGTTTTTCCGCCCTGGCAGCGTTAATTGAACAACCAGATAGTTCTAAAGCAATTACGGTAGCAGGGGTAACCGGTAAACTAGACCCACATTATCCCCCCCCCAAATATAGCGGATGGAGCATTCGGTTATTTGAATCAATTAGCATGCGCAGAGACGACCTAGTCGCAATTTTACTCAAATATGATCCGGAAACCGCCGCACAACTTGAGCCCGAGTTTGCAGATTTGGCAAGATTCCAGGTAAATTATATTAAAGAAATGCTTGATAAAAACGGCGACCACGACCGCTTATTTACGCAACTAAATGAAGTTTTTTCTTCTGATTTGCAGCCTCACGCCCAAGCCCGCGTGGTGCCTTTTTATTATCTTGCCAAGGAAGACGAAGACGGATTCGAACAGGCGATTATCCGTGCTACCCAGGCCCATCGAAGCGCTTGCAAAGCCAACGGCGTTCCCATCGATCCGACGCAAACACGTTTTCCCTCAGCCATTATCGCTGCGGCCAGCCTCGGTTATGACCGTCACGGCTGGACACTTAAACATAAAAACGACTATTTGCCTGAGTGGTGGATATACAATAGATTTACCCCTGAAAACGAGGGCGCAGGGTAAGACCGCGGGATACACAAAGCCTTATTCCATCACACTTAAAGCTATGTATAGTGGCGCGATGCGCAAGAAGCTTTTTACATGCCAGTGAACATAAGGCAGCCACTAGCATGCGACTAAAAAACGTAAAATAAACCAAGGTTTAAGGTTCTGCCCCGTCACATGAATATGTGGCGGCTAACCTGTAGTAGTAACCTCCATTAAATTTTACCCAACTATTGTTCACATACGTTTGAGTGTCTCTGGGTATGGCTTCAACGTTAGGCGCTTTTAACACGGCTTTCCCAGCACAGCATTTGGTGTTAGCGAAGCTTTGCAGCGTATGTGCAGCTTCGGTAACTGTATCTGCGCTACAAGAGAGAGAATTTTCACTTGCGCGCGCACTGCAATGGGCAAAAGGCGACGTGATACAGCCCTTTAGTAAACACAGCAGTAAAAGCATTGCGAATATTTTTGCAAAAGCCACTTTAGTCACTAACACATTCACTCAAGCCAACAGCTAACCTTGCACTGCACCCCCCGTCGGCTGCACCACAGGCGATCCGTGTGGTTGAGCGACATAAGTCCCAGTCGTAACATATCCAACCACCACGCAAAATACCGTCGGAATCGGCATTAGCAGAATAATAGGGAGCATTAGACGACTGGCGCACGCCGTACAGGTGTTTGTCATCTTCAACCCATTCATTTTGGTTGCCTAACATTGCTACCAATCCAAAAGCATTCGGTTTCTTTTGATGCTGCCTTGCTATTGTGAAGTAGCCTTCTGCAGGAAAGGTGACTGTATTGCTCGTCCATGCATAATCATCATCAGGTTCATTTCCCCAATAAAACAACGTATTTGTGCCCGCTTTACAGGCGTACTCCCACTCTATTTCACTAGGTAAGCGTAACCCAACGCGTTTAGCGACTTCACGAACATCTTCGCGCTTGACCGCATCCACGCCGTGGTCTTCGCCATACTCCTTAAAAAGCTTATTCCCATCCATAGCTTTCCACTGCGCTTCCGTGATAACGAATTCGCCGATTAGAAAAGGAGGCACTGAATGGGGAAACTTTTGTTCAAAGTCATTTTCGTCGATGTCCATCCACTGGTTTTGTTTAGCTGTAGCATAAAATTCAGGCGAAATGCCTAGCTTAAAATCATCACTCCCCGGAATAAGGTGCATCACCATACCGGTCTGCCGATGTTTAAAACGAGCTATAGGGTTAGAAAGCCCGGCACACTCAAACTGCTTGATATCGATAAAATCAAAACGCGTACTTAGCCCTTGCGATAATAAGTGTTGTACTTCGTCATTGCGTTGCGCGTCCGTGGCATTGCGCCAGGAGTTATGATTTGAAATAAGCATTGAGCCTCGCTATTCTTAAACTGGTTGTTGTAAGAATATCACGGGCTCAATGAGGTAAAACACAAGGTTTTTTGTCCAATTAATTTTTGGCTAATTTAGCTGCAATTTCTGCTACATGCTTACCCTGATACCGCGCACCACCTAATTCAATCTCACTAGGCTGTCGAGAACCATCGCCGCCCGCTAATGTCGTTGCGCCATAAGGCGTACCACCTGCCACTTCTTCAAGTTGTGCTAGCTTTTCATAGGAGTAAGGTAAGCCCACTACCACCATCCCCATGTGAAAAAAGGTGGTCATATTTGACACTAGCGTGGTTTCTTGTCCACCGTGCTGGCTCGCTGTAGAAGTAAAGGTAGATGCCACTTTGCCCTCTAGCGCACCTTTTTGCCAGAGGCCGCCGGTTTGGTCCCAGAACGCGGCCATTTGTGAGGCCATGCGCCCATAACGGGTGCCAACGCCCACAATAATGGCGTCGTAATTGGCGAGGTCGTCTACCTTAGCGATAGGTGCTTTCTGATCAATTTTGAACCCCGCGTTTTTAACCACCTCCTCAGGCGCGGTTTCGGGCACCCGCTTGATATCCACTTCTGCGCCAGCCCCTCTTGCTCCTTCGGCTACCGCTTCTGCCATGGTTTCAATGTGTCCGTACGATGAATAATAAAGTACCAGTATCTTTGCCATTAAATGCTCCGTAAATTAATAAACTATCTATTTCTTTACGTTAAGTTGTTATTTCAGATTGCATATTACTTTCTGAGCGCCAATGTTGTTTCAACGCTCACCTCGCATTACCACTTAATATCTTGAAAACTTTTAAGTTTTCGTTTTTACTTAAGTTAATGTCATGTTGTATTAATGAAGCCAAATTTCTAAATACTTCGTATAGCAGCAACGCATCAACGTTTTTTTGACTGCCCTGGTAGCAGTAAACCAAAAGGAAACCTTTATGAAGAAATGGGTAAAACAGATTGGCGCTGCGTCACTTGTCGCAATGCTTAGTGCCTGTGGCACTTCGCCAACAGGCCGTAATCAGTTGCTGCTGTTCCCGGAAGACCAAATGTCAGCCATGGGTCAGCAAGCTTTTACAAGTATGAAAGAAGAACTGAAGATATCGAATAAACGGGTGGCGAATTCTTATGTAGAATGTGTAGCTCGCTCTATCACTGCTAATGTGCCCCAGGAGGTGTTTGCAGGGCAGTGGGAAGTGGTTGTATTCGACGATGAGCAAGTGAACGCATTCGCCCTGCCGGGCGGTAAAATAGGGGTCTATACGGGTTTATTGAAAGTGGCTGAGAATCAGCACCAACTTGCCGCTGTCATTGGTCACGAAGTAGGCCATGTTATTGCCAATCATGGTAATGAACGTATGTCTATCGGCACTGCTAGCCAATTAACTACGCAAGTAGTGGGACAGGTGTTAGCTGCCAACGAAGTGCCCTATTCGGGGCCAATTATGGCCGCCATGGGCTTAGGCGCTCAGGTAGGTGTACAATTGCCTTACAGCAGAAGTCATGAATCTGAAGCAGACCTGATTGGACTTACGCTAATGGCGCAATCGGGGTTTAATCCACAGGAATCTGTTTCGCTGTGGCACAACATGGATGCAGCCAGCGAAGGTAACCGCCCCCCAGAATTACTGTCTACTCACCCTGCCCCCAGCTCGCGTATTCAGAACTTGCAAGCGAATATGAGCGAAGCGAATGCGCTTTATCAACAAGCACCAAGACGACCTGATTGTAAATAACGATACGTAAAACCTAAAACGCCACTCACAGGAGTGGCGTTTGTTTTATTACATTATTACATTATTACATTTGCGGCTTTACCTTCACCTTATCTTTTTCTTGTTCTTCTTTATTTCCTTTTCCCTCTTCCTCTTCATCTTCTTTATAAAAATGCACATCCATTTGTGGAAACGGAATTGAAATACCTTCTTGGTCAAAACGCAGTTTCACGGCTTCGGTGATGGCGTATTTAACCGCCCAGAAATCAGCGGAGTTTACCCAAGGTCTAACATTAAAATTAACACTCGAATCTCCTAATTCGGACACCGCGATTAATGGTTCAGGTTCCTCAAGAATGCGGTCTTCCTGCTCAATGATGTCTTCTAATATGCGTTTTGCTTTGAGCAAGTCGTCGTCATAACCAATTCCAAACACCATATCGATACGACGGGTTTCTTTTGCCGAATAATTCGTGATGTTATCGTTGTATATTTTTCCATTAGGAATAATAATTTCTTTGTTGTCAGGCGTAGTAAGCAAAGAGGTAAAAATACCAATTTTCTGCACCGAGCCCGCTGTGCCAGCCACCTCAACAAAATCTCCCGCTTTGAACGGTTTAAACACCAGTAACATCACGCCTGCTGCGAAATTCTTTAACGAGTCTTGCAGCGATAAACCAATGGCTAAACCTGCTGCACCCAAAATGGCTACCAGCGAGGTGGTGTTCACACCAAGTTGGTCTAGCGAGGCGACGATTACGAACAGCATCAGCACAGCGCTGATAATTGACTCTAAAAAATCAATTAGCATTTGGTCATATTTAGAACGCGCCATTAATTTAGTAATCATCGACATGACAACGGAAACAATAATGCGGCCTAAAACGAAAATGATAACGGCCATGGCGATATTGATCGCCCATGGTATCGCATAGACGTTTATATAGCGTTCCACATCTTCAGCGGTAAACTTTGAAAATATTTCTTCCATAGCGTTGCAGTTCTGCTGCCCCCATAATTTTAATTTGTTAGTAAAGCGTGTTGACCTTTGTTGTCTAATTTTACCATGCGTTGTTGCGCACGGATGAGCGGATTAAATGGTGCAATGTACTAATAAAGTAATTCACCTTTCCTAATGTTGGGCGAAGGTGCGCCCAACACTGCGTTTCATTGTTAAATAGCGTGTCCTCGTGCTTTGTTTGGTTACCACTTACTTAGATGGCTAAATTACTAAATCACTAAGTCACTAGGTTACGTGTCGCACTTTTATCCTGAAAGCCATCATAATAAACCACTCTCGATCAGTTAAGGTCAATACACTCTAGTTGTTTATTAAAAACATCAATGAATCAAGATGTTTCATTACCTTTATTAAAACTTATACCCAATTATGATCACCAGATCTTAAAAAAAATATGAAAAAAGGCATGATCCGTAACAACTTTGTCACCTATCAATACTATTCTTTGCAGACGTTTGGACAAGCAAAAAAATAAGCAACCAGCTAACACGTTGATTTATCAAGGTTGCTTAAAAAAAAGCTGAGAAATGGGTTCCCAAACTGGAATTAAATCATTTTTTGACTATATTTTTTACTTAACGTCAATGAAGGAAATACGTGTTTTAGCAATGGCGTGAGCAGGCATAGGTAGGGTATAATCGCGCCCGCTTTCGTTCTGTTGTCTCCGAAGCGGCATGCATGCCCTTTCGAACTAAAGCCGCCATTGATAGTTAATATTTTTAAAGGACTTGAAAATGTTATTTATAACTGTTCTTTTCTTAGTAGTTTTGTTGTTATTAGCGTACGCATTGTCAACCGATAAAGGTAAAAATACTGTTCATGCAAGACGGAACAATCCGAATATCGTGACCAAACCAGTCCAAGTAATGGCCAAAACCGAATCCAAGGCATTGCACGCTAATTAATTTCATCTGAAACGAAGTAGTTTTCTTCCCAAGTATTTCGAGCGGACCTTTGTGTCCGCTTGAATTATTCTCGGCCAATTTTCCCCAAATGTGCGCAAGTTATTGCACGCTGGTAGCAATTGTCAGTATTATGCGCAGCTAGATTGATATTGTTGGATTCTCTTCATGCGTATTCCCCGCATATTTCACCCACAGCCGATTGTCATCGACACAGAGTTTGAATTAACCGCTGAAGCTACACACCATATAGCCAATGTGCTTCGTCTAAAGCCGGGCCACCCCATTGTTCTATTTAACGGTGACGGCAATGAATATAGCGCCGAGCTGATAAGCGTTGCCAAACGTCAGGTAATAGTTGAAGCAGATGCCTGCTTATCATTAAGCAAAGAATCACCTTTATACCTTCATTTGGGACAGGGTATTTCGAAAGGTGATCGTATGGAAATGGTATTGCAAAAAGCGGTAGAGTTGGGGGTAACTGAAATTACTCCACTTATCACGGAACGCTGTACCGTCAAATTAGATGAAAAACGTTGGGAAAAAAAGCAGCAGCAATGGCATAAAATAATTTATGGGGCGTGTGAGCAAAGTGGCCGCAACACCCTACCTAAACTAAACGCTCCCACAGGGTTGAGTCAGTGGTTAGCAAAGTCCACTAAGGCCCAGCGTGTTACCCTTTCACCCACAGCACGGGATCCGATTACAAAGCTGGCCTATCATTCCCACGGGTATCAGTTATTAATTGGGCCGGAAGGGGGGCTTTCAGAGAATGAAGTCCATCAGGCGCAGGAAAGTGGGTATTTGACTGTAAGCATGGGGCCTCGTGTCCTTCGAACAGAGACTGCCGCGTTAACTAGTTTAAGCATATTACAGGCCCTGCACGGCGACTTTTAGTGTCCCTTATCGCTTGAAAAATCAAAAGCAATCGCCATAGTATGCCCTAAGCCAAAATTAACAGTATTTAAATCACTATCATGAGTTACTCTGTCGGCATTGTGATGGACCCAATCGCGTCCATCAAACCTCATAAAGACACCAGTTTTGCAATGATGCTGGAAGCACAGCGTCGCGGCGCAACTATTTATTATTTCGAGATGAGTGATTTATATCTTGAAAATGGTTTACCGATGGGAATTGGGCGACACGTGTCGGTTAAAGATCAGGCTACCGATTTCTATACACTGGCAGATAGCCAACACATGAAGCTGGCCGATATCGATGTTTTTTTAATGCGCAAAGACCCGCCATTTGACAGTGAATACCTGTACGCCACTCAGATTTTGACCTTGGCCGAGGAAGCGGGTTCGCTGGTGGTAAATAAACCATCCAGTTTGCGGGATTTCAACGAAAAGTTATTTACGTCCTGGTTTCCTGACTTAATTCCGGCCACGTTGGTTACGCGTCATCCCGCACTTATCAGAGCCTTTCATCAGCAACATAAAGATATTATTTGTAAGCCTTTAGATGGTATGGGCGGCGCGTCTATCTTCAGAATTAAAGAAGATGGCAATAATTTGGGTGTGGTGATCGAAACCCTAACGCAGTTGAACAAACGCTATATGATGGTGCAAGAATATTTGCCAGAAATCAGGGAGGGGGATAAACGCATTTTAATCGTGGATGGTGAAGTTATCCCCTATGCCCTTGCGCGTTTACCCACCCAAGGAGAAACAAGAGGCAACCTGGCGGCTGGCGGAACGGGTCGACCACAGCCGCTGTCAGAATCTGATCGCGAGCTTGCAGAGAAAATTGCCCCAGTCGTGAAAGAAAAAGGATTGTTGTTTGTGGGCGTGGATGTTATCGGAAATAAAGTAACAGAAATAAACGTAACCAGCCCCACGTGCGTAAGAGAAATTGAGGCGCATTTTAACGTTAATATTATGGGCAAACTGTTCGATGCGGTAGAGCGTCGTATCAAACAGTAACGAGGAATTCATGACGGAGTTAAAAAGCTTACAAAACCATTTTTTGATCGCCATGCCATCTATGGAGGATCCTTATTTCTCGCGCTCACTCACTTATGTATGTGAACACAACGATGATGGGGCGATGGGTATTGTGGTTAATCAACCCTCCACCATGAACCTTAAGCAGTTGCTAGAACAAACAGACAAAGATGCAATTGTAACCGAAGACCGTGAAGACCAAATTATTCTGGCTGGCGGGCCTGTCAGCCAGGAACGCGGTTTTGTGCTGCACACCCATGAAGGAAAATGGGCATCAAGCCTGGCGCTTAGCAGTGATATTATGGTAACCACTTCGAAGGATATACTTACCGCAATTGGCAATAAAAGTGGGCCGCAAAGTTCCGTTATCGCATTAGGTTATGCTGGCTGGACAGCCGGTCAGCTGGAAGAAGAAATGCAGCATAACGCCTGGCTTACCATTGAAGCTGACCCCGATATTCTTTTTCACACTCCCATTCACAAGCGTTGGCAGGCCGCGGTTAATAAATTGGGTATTGATGTGTGGCAGTTGGCACCGGAGAGCGGACGTGCCTGATATGGGTCAACGCACAGTGTTAGCGTTTGACTTTGGCACCAAAAGCATTGGCATCGCCATAGGGCAGGAAGTAACAGGTACAGCGGCACCACTTGCAGCCTTAAAAGCACGCGATGGGGTTCCTGATTGGGATGCGTTAAAGCGAATTATCGAACAATGGCAGCCTGACCTCGCGGTGGTTGGCCTGCCGTTAAATATGGATGGTACCGAACAGGATGTTACACAACGAGCGAAAAAGTTCGCCAACAGAGTTAATGGTCGCTTTAACCTAAAAGTCGAAACCTGGGATGAGCGTTTAACTACAGTTGACGCCCGTGCCATGTTATTCGAGTTAGGGGGCTATAAAAAGCTCACAAAAGACAAAGTGGATAGCGTTTCTGCTTGCGTCATTTTTACCAGTTGGGCAGAGAACCAATATAGCTAAATCGCTTTACCGACAAAGTAGAAATGTCTGGTTTTTGTGCTAGCATTGAACCAATATTTTGATCGGGCTACCCCAACATGCGTATTTTACGTGATTATTTCATTACGATAATCACTTTTCTTATTCTTGCTGGTTGTGGCGAGAGTAACACCACGCAGCCTCACTCTACTACACAACCAACGACGATATCCGCTGCTGCGTCAGCGCCTTCTACACTGCAACAAGTTGCCGATAATGCAGTCGAAAATAATGACGTTTCGGGTATTATTTTGCTTTCTCAAAAGGGTGAGGAGGAAGCGCATATCGTCGCATCCGGAATTGACATACAAAACCAGCCCTTATTTAAAATAGCCAGTATTAGTAAACTGTTTATGGCGGTAGCAGCCACAAAGCTAGCGAATGAAAATACGCTAAATTTGCAAGACACTGTAGCAATTTGGTTACCAGAATTGGCATCAAACATTGCTAATCTTGAGACTGCGACGCTTAAGCAAGTGATTGAGCATAGAAGCGGTATTCCTGACTTTGACAGCCAACCCGGTTTCTCATGGGATCATCCCCATACCGACACCTCAGCCATGCTAAAATTCATTCAAGACAAACCCGCCGATTTTTCACCTAATGCCCATTATGAATATTCTAATAGCAACTATTTACTGCTCGGCATGGTGATGGACGTTGCGTTAGGGTTTAACCATGAGAAGTATATTCAGCATGAAATCCTCAATTCATTTGCCTTGCAAAACACTTTTTTACAACAAGCTGATGCCCCCCAGGAAGCACTCGTAACAGGTTTTTGGGATGGTCGGGATATGAAAGCGCAGGAATATACCATTCCTGGCGGCTCAATGGTCGCCTCTGCTGACGATATTGGTGTGTTTATAGGCGCGTTAAATAGGGGTACCTTACTAAGTGAGGATGAAGCCAGCATTTATCCCTATTTTTACGAACATACCGGGTGGCTGCCGGGCTATCAAAGCGTTGCCCGTTATGACGCGGCTTCTGATACCGTTATCGTTGTCTTCACCGCAAGTACGGGGGGCAACAGTAGCACGGTTACCGAAAAAGCATTTAACCAAATTAGAAATATTGCCCGCCAGTAATAGGGTCAGTTTTTCTCGAACAAGGGCCTTAGTGCACTTTCCAAGTCGTCAGTGGGCCGTTGTTTAATCAAACGTTCACACTCTTGGTGCAACTCCCGTTGCGTACTTTTTTCAAGGCTTTGAACCCGTTGCTGAAAGTCATTTGCGTCGATTGACAAAGCTTCACGACTGGCGTGGCTTCGTTGTGAGATCTGGGCGTGTAAATGAACAAAGCGTCCGATAACCACATAGGGAAAATTACGGTTTTTCATCGGCCCAAACCTGGCTTCGTATCCGCCTACGGGGAGCCCCTGCACCGACATATCGGCGAGCTTATCCGCACCGAACCATGCACTTGACGCTCCGATCAACCCTCCCCCCAATGCCCCAAGCATAAAACTTGAACCAGCGACGGCCACATCCAAGGCTGCGCCTCCCAAGGCGCCAGTAGCGGTGGCGGCGTACACCAGTTGCCTCTTATCCAATCCCCAGGCGAACCACTGGTCACAATCAAATAAATCAGGGGGGAGATCGATCTGGTCGGTTATTACATCGCTTTGAAAGTGACCATAAATTGCCATTAATTCTTTTACCGATTGCAACTCCCGCTCACGCATCCAATGCTGATATTGTTTTTCCAAAAGGGGCTTAATTTTTTGTGCTTGCTGGGTGGTCAGAACTTTTTGACTTTCGCGATGCTGGCATAAATCTTCGACCAACCGGCTCAGTAAGGCAATACTCTGGTTTAACTGTTGTTTGCGCTGTTGTAGCAAATCTGCAATGGTTTTATCTAAACCTTCGGTCCATACTGGATTTAAATAGGAAAATGTCTTCAGCAAGGTAATTTGTTTTTCAAAGTCTGCTTTCATCGGGTTAAACACCTGAACAGACTTAAAATACTGCAATAACGCGTTTTCCCACTCTTTTATGTACTCTACACTTTCTATGGGGTTGATAAGTGCCATAGAGGGTTGGCCGCTCCACCTCAGCACTTCCATTTCAGCTTCATATTCAGCGCCATAAGGATGTGACCCATCCACTACATACAAGATTGCAGCCCCCTCTACTATGGGGCGAAGTAATTCCACTTCATCAGGATACTGCTGACGACACTGACTATCGTTTACAAATTTAGCTAATACCTTTGCACGTTCACTGGCGTTGGCTCCTTGTTCCTTAAGCCACCGCAGTACTTTAACTGGGCGTTGAAATCCAGGGGTATCAATGAGCTGATACCCCCCGTTTGCAGTGGTTATTGAAATACCTTCTGCCTTTTCAGTGGTCCCGCTTCGACTAGATATAACCACATCGTCATTTTGCGATAACGTTGAAACAATAGACGATTTACCTTTATTAGGGTGGCCGACCACCGCAAAGCGAGCCTGATTATTCGCTCTCATGTATCTATCTCGCTATTATTCACCGCATTGTGGGCGGGTTGAAATAGTTGCCAATTTTTGAGTTCTCGACAAAAACGACGCCATTCATCCAGATGTTTTTTATCTGCATCGCGCACATGCTGCTTGTGGTAATTCACTGGGTAAAGGAATCCTTGACCATGTTGCAGAAAATCTTGCAGTTCTCCTAAAGGCGGCTCCCATGCCTTTACCAGGACCAACTTACTTTGAGAGTATTGTTCAGCCTGATTTTGTTCAGCTTCACTTGCAAGTGGCCCTGCCATTAGCTTTTGGTGGCCCGTGGCAACTTCCAATTGCGACACGATCGCGTCTGGTAATGCGCTCCAATTTACCACCGCATAACTTGAAGGCAACTGATGATTCACCTCAGCAAGAACAAAGCGTTCCGGTTGACGACGCTTATTCTGATTAATACGTTGATGTAATTGTTGTTCGAAATCACTATCCATTTTACGTTTTATTATCGAACGGCTAATGACGAGCAGCAGACCTCTTAATATAAACGTGTAAAATATCTGCGTGGCCAAAATGAAAGGCCACCATTGTGCGAGGTTAGACGGTGTTTCGTAAAGCTGAGTGAGTCTGGAATCCTGCGTGTGTTCAAGTAATTCGATAGTTGGCTGTGCTGACTCCCAAAACCACCAGGGCGAGGCGACGAATTTTAATATTGGGTAAATATCACTCGCGGTTAATAGGGTACTTCGCCATACAAAATTGATATCTGTGGCCAGTAGTAATATCAATAAGGTTAAAATTCCGGCCAGCGAATAAGCCAGCATTGCGAACTGACTTTGCAGGAAAAACCAATGTTTATCCAAATGACGCTGTCGTAGTTGCCGTAAAACTGTCGATTGTGAAATACCTAAAAACGAAAGTTTACTCACAACTCGCGCCAGATTTAGCCCCTTACCGCTAATTAAGGACACCACTGACGTGATCAAACCCACTACTGGAAACAGCAGAAAAATAAGTAATAGATAAAATAAATTTACCCGGCCTTGGGCGTCGCCATTTAGCAAAACGAAACTTAAAAAGAACCCTAATAGCATGCCGATAACGGCTATAGCGGGTGACATGCTGACAGTGCGCGAGGCGTTGTCATTGGCTGCTGAGGTAATGTCGGTGTCGATCACTCATTCACTCTAATTAATTCAAAAAAAAGGCTTTTTAAATGGTACGTACTTAGACAGGTCTCCACAATGAAAACTAGCGGGTTTCGGTTCATTACACAACCCCCAACCTATAGGATGTATTGTGCAGTTCACATTTACGCCGAACGTGTCAGTTTGTCCATTCGTCATCCCGTCCGTTCGTCTGTCATCCCGTTCGTCCGTTCGTCATCCCGATGAAAATCGGGACCCCCTCGCATGTTATGACACACGCAAGAAGGCTGTTTTTTTTCGGTACACGATGAAGTTTGGGTGTTGGTCGTTTGAGCAGGAGGCCGTGATTTGCATCACGATGACGATAAATATTAGGAGGTCGTGATGTGCATCACGACGACGGTATAGCGGTGAGCGCTAATCAACTCAAACTTCAATTCGTTACCTCAATTCGTCATCCCGATGAAAATCGGGACCTCCTCGCATGTTACGCCGCACGCAAAAAGACTGCTTTTTTTCGGTACACGATGAAGTTTGGGTATTGATCGTTTGAGAAGGAGATCGTGATGTGCATCACGATGACGATAAATGTTAGGAGGTCGTGATGTGCATCACGATGACGATAGATATTAGGAGATCGTGATGTGCATCACGACGACGGTATAGCGGTGAGCGCTAATCAATTTCCAAACTTTAATTCGTCCCTTCAATTCGTCATCCCGATGAAAATCGGGACCTCCTCACATGTTACGCCGCACGCAAAAAGACTGCTTTTTTTCGGTACACGATGAAGTTTGGGTGTTGGTCGTTTGAGAAGGAGAACGTGATTTGCATCACGATGACGATAGATATTAGGGGATCGTGATTTGCATCACGACGACGGTAAATTGTTAGGAGATCGTGATTTGCATCACGACGACGATAAATGTTAGGAGATCGTGATGTGCATCACGATGACGGTAAATCTTAGGAGGTCATGATTTGCATCACGATGACGATAGATATTAGGAGGTCGTGATGTGCATCACGATGACGGTATAGCGGTGAGCGCTAAACAACTTCGTCACTTCAGTTCGTTACCTCAATTCGTCATCCCGATGAAAATCGGGACCTCCTCACATGTTACGCCGCACGCAAGTAGAATGCTGTTCGTTCGGTACACAATGAAGTTTTAACGTCAATCGTTTGATATGAAGCCTGGGCAAAAACAGTTATTGCAAAAGTAATATCAATCCGGGCAATCAAATAATTACTATCCGTTCCCTATTGCTTCCGGACTCTCTTTAAAAAACAAACCACTTAACCATAAAAACCATACAATTTGACCAAGACCGAAAATTGCCCCGAATTGCCCGAGCCCCGGCAAGATGGTAATTAAACCTGCGGTTCCTACTATCAAACCAAACCAGTTAAAAATTTTGGGAAAAATACCCGTTTTTAAAGCGATAATGCTTAACATGAATACCCAGAGTCCACCGATGACTTCTACGCCCCCGCCCAGACCATCCTGAATCACTCCCAATGTTTGCCATAGCTGTATTGCCATATCCGGTTCTGAGGTAACCAACGTTGCCACCTTTCCCATGCCTACATTTGCAATCATTCCGCTTGCGATAAGAAGCCCGGCCCAAATGAACCCTAATATTTTAGCAGTGCTTTTGAATATACTTTGCGTTGGCGCAATACGCGCATCTAAAGCTAAAGTAAGGAAAATAAGCGCAATACCAAATACAGTATATATAACGCTATTCCATATATGAACGAGGGTGTTATTGTCGAGAAGAAACGCTAAATGCTGCTCACGTGACCATCCTTCCGCGTGTTCAGGAGAAAGAAAAAGCAATAAAACAGCAAATCCAAATATATAAGCACAACCCGCATATAAGGCAGAAAGGCCACCTGCTTTTTTAGTGTTCATCGTGTACTCAGTTTAAAAAACCTTTTACCAAAGAGTACCAACTTTAATTACGTTAAGAACAGTTGAGTTGTTACAGGATGTAACTTGTGACATACCTAAACGCAGACGATTAGGTAAAGAAACCCCGGGAGCTAAGTTTTCTGCCTATTTAAACAAGGTTATAATTGGTTTATATAAAATAATACATTGGCATTTTCTGCCGCGTCAGACCGTAAAAAAAGGCACGGCACCCACGGCAAACCTTAACGCGAAAGATCTACATACCTTTGTTGGAGCCTATCTATAATAACGAATTAAGGAATGGCGAAATATATCAGTGCTAATGACACACCAAAACCCACTAACCAGGCTGAACTTCGCAATAAGTGAATATTAAACCAGTAAGCAAATAGATAGATAGTTCTGGCTATCACGAAAACGATTGCCAAATTAGTTACCATTGAACCTAGTGTTTCAGTAGCGACGCACGCCAGCACACCGGGCGCAAACATGACAAGCGCTTCGAAACAGTTCTCATGTGCAGCTTTAGCCCGCGCACCAAAGCCTTTTAGATTAGCCTGTTGCCCCCGTGGGTGCCTATTATCATAGCCACCCTGCATTTTGTTTTGTGCATAGGCTAAGGGAGCTTTGGCTAAAATAGGCATTAAGGTTGCGATAAATAAACATACTAATAGGATAGTCATACGTTTTAGTCTTTGGTCTGCTTATAAGAGATTAAAGCAGAATAAGGGCATTCATTAAAGGTGTGTTATGAATTAGTTAATTAAGTGGCAAGACTCGCGGTTCGCCTTCACACTGCCAACACACATCAAACTCTGGCTCATTCATTTCCTGGCAGTGTGGGCAGCGCCATAGCTGCGCGCACACTTTATCTTCACCCGGTTTGGTATGCTCTACCAGAGCAAAGACAAGCTCTCGCGCTTTAGGTTCCCATTCTTCATCGATTAACCATATTTCCGGCATGACGTCTTGCCAGGGCAGCTCACCCATGGCCCCGCTGGTGAACTCATTTTTCATTAAATAAGGAATATCCAATGCTTCGAGTTCACTGCGAACTTGTTGGACTAAAAATCTGTCATCGCTGGAAAACAGTTTTTTCATGCCTAATCCATATCAATTGACACATTTGACAACGATCCCAAACCCGAACCTTCTTTCGTATCCAGTTTAATCATTAGACGTAAATCATTGGGTGAGTCAGCATGGTGTAAGGCTTGGTCTAGCTCAATTTTGCCCGCTTTATACAGCTCATATAGCGCCATATCAAAGCTTTGCATTCCCATTTCCTTACCTTTTTTCATTGCTTCTTTTAAACCACCTATCTCGTTTCGTTGAATTAGATCTGAAACTAAAGGCGAATTCAGCAGAATTTCAATTGCGGCCACACGCCCGTTCCCATCTTTAGTAGGTACGAGCTGTTGAGCAACAATGGCTCGAATATTTAAACTTAAATCAAACCTTAACTTATCGTGCATGTCTTTCGGTGCTAAATGCATGATCCGTTCAATGGCCTGATTAGCATTATTGGCGTGAAGCGTAGCCACGCACAAGTGGCCAGTGTCAGCGAATGACATGGCATATTCCATGGTTTCCATGGAGCGTATTTCACCAATCAGGATGACATCAGGAGCCTGGCGTAGCGAACTTTTCAGCGCATCATCAAATGACTTGGTATCAATTCCCACTTCTCGCTGGGTGACCACACAGTTGCGGTGTTCATGGACAAATTCTATGGGGTCTTCGATAGTCAGTATGTGCCCATGAGAATGCTCATTTCGATGCCCAATTAATGCTGCCAGAGAGGTAGATTTACCGGTACCTGTCCCCCCTACGAACAAAACTAACCCGCGCTTTGCCATGATGATATCTTTCAATACTGGCGGTAATCCCAGCGAATCGGCCTGGGGGATTTGCGTAACGATTCGACGTACCACCATACCGGCATTATCCCGTTGCCAGAAGGCACTACAACGAAAACGCCCTACCCCTTCCCGCGCTATAGCAAAATTACACTCTTTGCTGGCATGGAAGGTGTTTTGTTGCGTATCGTCCATTGCTTCATGCACCAGTTGCAGCGCTTCTGCATCAGACAAAGGCTCGTCACTGAATGGGGTCATTTTACCATTCACTTTGGCGCTCACCGGAAAGCCTGCGGTAACAAATAAATCTGAAGCAGAGGTTTCCACCATTTTTTCTAAATAAGAGTCCAGCATGGTTACTCCTTAACGTTAGCCCATTTTAGCTTTATCTATCGATTTAGCCGCAGCGTCCTGATGCGTAATCACACCCATAGCCACCAGTCTTTGCAGACATTGATCCATCGTCTGCATGCCATGGGCCTGTCCGGTTTGGATAACAGAGTACATTTGCGGCACTTTATCTTCACGAATAAGATTACGAATTGCTGGTATTCCCACCATAATTTCGTGCGCGGCGACTCGCCCCCCGCCGACTTTTTTAAGTAACGTTTGCGAGATGACTGCACGTAACGACTCAGAAAGCATAGAACGCACCATGGCTTTTTCTTCTGCCGGGAACACGTCAATAATACGGTCTATCGTTTTCGGTGCAGAGTTGGTATGCAGCGTACCGAACACCAAATGACCCGTTTCAGCTGCTGACATCGCTAAGCGAATGGTTTCAAGGTCGCGTAGCTCGCCCACCAATATCACGTCGGGGTCTTCGCGTAACGCCGAGCGCAACGCATTTGAAAAACTTAAGGTATCACGATGCACTTCACGTTGGTTCAGAATGCTCAGCTTATTTTCGTGCACGAATTCGATTGGATCTTCAATTGTAAGAATATGTTCTCGTTTATACGAATTGATATGATCAACCATGGCAGCGAGGGTGGTACTTTTACCCGAGCCCGTAGCCCCTGTTACCAGAACTAATCCAGTCGGCTGGTTAATAATGTCTTTAAAAATCGAAGGCGCGCCCAGTTCATCTAATGTTAACACCTGGCTTGGAATAGTACGTAGTACAGCCGCCGCGCCACGATTTTGTACGAACGCGTTCACTCGAAAACGCGATAAGTCTTTCACTTCAAAAGAAAAATCGGTTTCTAAGTTTTCCTCGTACTCTTTACGCTGACGATCATTCATGATTTCATAAACCAGCGCGTGAACTTGTTTGTGGTCAAGTTCTGGAACATTTAAGCGGCGCATCTCGCCGTCAACTCGAATAATCGGAGGCAAGCCAGCTGATAAGTGCAGATCGGAGGCTTTATTTTTTACACTGAAAGCTAAAAGTTCGGTAATATCCACGGCTATCTCCCCAAAACGAATGGTGACTAATGCAAACAATAGCAGAACGGCTGAAATCCGCCTATGTACGGATCGAACAGGCCACTGATAGTGCTAATCGTCCCCGAAACTCGGTTAGATTACTAGCCGTTAGCAAGACAAAACCGGTATCTGATATCAACCAAGCGTATGAAGCCGGACACCGTTTATTTGGCGAAAATTATGTGCAGGAAGGCATTGAAAAGATTAATCAACTTCAACATCTTACTGACATTGAGTGGCATATGATTGGCCCTATCCAGTCGAATAAAACGAAATTAGTCGCTGAAAATTTTCATTGGGTCCAATCAATTGACCGAGCCAAAATTGCGCGTAGGTTGAACGATCAACGTCCTACCACCTTGCCTTCTTTGAATTGTTGTATACAAGTTAACATCAACGATGAAGATTCAAAATCAGGTGTACAACCTAAAGACCTACCTGAACTTATTGAAATTGTGAACTCCCTCCCCCATCTAACTTTACGAGGGCTGATGGCGATTCCTAAAGCCGAAATGAAGACCGAGGAGCAGGAACAAACGCTTGGGGCGTTGGCGGAATTATTCAGTGAATATCGTACAAAGCTGAGCAATTTTGATACCCTGTCCGTAGGTATGAGCGATGATGTTGAAGCGGCAATTAAGCATGGTTCGACGATGGTACGAATTGGGACGGCTATATTTGGCGCGCGTAACTAATTTTTTATTACCTTATTACCTTATTACCTTATTATTTCATTATCGCCATCATGCAAATCATTTAAGACGAGTTAGTAACCAAAAAGGGTTTTCATGCAACACAAAAAATTGACATTTATCGGTGCAGGCAATATGACACGCAGTATCATCAGCGGCTTGATCAACTCTGGTTACCCTGCTGATCATATTATGGCAAGCAATCCTAGCATGCCAAAACTGGAAAAGCTTGAACACGATTTTGGCATCAAAATTACCCAGTCCAACGATGATGCCTGTCAGTTTGCTGATGCGATTGTACTTGCCGTTAAGCCACAAATTATGGGCGAGATGTGTGCCGACCTTCAGAAAAATAATGCGCTTGAAGGCAAATTGTTTCTGTCTATCGCGGCGGGTCTGAAGGTGGCTCGCCTACAGGAAATGTTAGGTGGTGAGTACCCTGTTGTACGTATTATGCCAAACACACCTAGCTTGCTGGGCAAAGGTATGTCTGGAATGTATGCAGATGACAATGTGAGTGAAGCCAACAGACATTACGTTGACGATGTGATGGGCAGCGTGGGCGAGACCATTTGGGTTGATAAAGAAGATGATATTAATGGGGTAATCGCGGCGGCGGGCAGCAGCCCGGCGTATTTTTTCCTGTTCTTGCAAGCTATGCAGGAAGAATCCATGCGCATGGGGTTTAACAAAGACGACGCAAGACAAATGGTACAACAAGCCATGTTAGGCGCCGCGGAAATGGTGTGTCAAAACCCAGCATTAGAACTGAGCGAGCTACGTGCCCAGGTCACATCAAAAGGTGGAACGACTGCTGCTGCGGTGAATACACTTATTGATAATGGATTGGAAAGTATTATATCAAAAGCAATGCAAGCAGCCGTCGCCCGTGCTGACGAAATGGCAAAACAACTTTAATAATTTTCAGGAAGTTTATTGAAATGAACGCTTCGGTATTTCTCATCAGTACATTGTTTAATTTGTATTTGATGGTGGTTATTTTACGGTTATGGCTGCAATTGGTGCGTGCCGATTTTTATAACCCTTTAAGCCAATTTGTAGTTAAGGCCACCCATCCTATTGTTGGACCACTAAGACGGATTATTCCTTCTATAGGACGGTTCGACACTGCCACTTTTGTGCTGGCTTTGCTCGTATCTTTTATCAAAGTCGCGACCTTGTCATTTGTATTTGGAAGCGGCGCGATCCACGTGGTCGGGTTTATCTTATTTGCGTTTTTTGATGTTATTAAAGAAGCCTTGTCACTCATGTTCTGGGTACTGATCATTCGCGCAATCTTAAGTTGGGTGTCGCAGGGTCAGAATCCTATAGAATATGTGTTACATCAATTAACAGAGCCCTTCCTTGCCCCCATCCGAAAGGTGATACCTCCTATAGGAGGGTTAGATTTGTCGGTTCTTGTCGCGATTGTTGCCTTGCAGTTTTTGCAGCTTCTGATTCAAGATACCTTTGGTTTATATTGAGGTATTTATGACACTTTTTGCCCAACGATTCTGTAGAGCGTTTTCGTTCATCACAATTGTATTTGTGTTGTTCAACGTGAGATTGGCTCACGCTGAACAAAAGCAAATCTTGGATGATTATGAAGTGCACTACATGGTTGTAAACAGCACATTCTTCACCCCCGAGGTCGCCCGTAATTATGGGCTCGTACGTAGCCGATATAACGCCTTAGTTAATATTGCGGTGCTGGATAAGGATAGTAAAAAAGCGCTGGATGTTGCACTGTCTGGTAAAGCCACCAACCTGATAGGTACGGCAAAAGAACTGAAATTCAGAAAAGTAAAAGAGGGAGACTCCATTTACTATCTTGCCACTTTGGCCGTGAACGATGCTGAAACCTACCGTTTTGTCATTAATATTCAATCAGGTAATGACAGCAAACAACTTAAGTTTCAGCAAAAAATCTATCTAGATTAAACGCCTTAATATAGAAACCCCGACTAAGCAATCTATCGAACACAATGGATTGCAACGAGGATTGGGTTAAAAACAATAACCCTGTCCTCCACTTCCTTTTTAATTCACTTTCACACCAACTTATCATGGCGTGTACTCACCCAGCCGGAGGACTTTTCTACTCTTTACACGCTTACGCGAGTAAGGGGGAGTCGGACAAAGTGTAGCGGCGCACATACCTACCTTGTCGACCATATTGATAACAAAAATCTGCGCGATAAATCACTATCGAATAGAGCATCAGCACAGGTTATGCTTGATAGGCCCATATTCAGAATCAACAACTGTTCATGCCAATACGTCGAATAAGAAGGCAGTCGAGATCTGACGCCCATTTTTATTGGCTGCCCCGATACGTCGCTGTTTACCTTCTTCAGTAAGAAGTTTAATTTCATGTGAGCATCGCCATATTGTTCCCTCTGGACATACCAAACGTAGATTTAGCGCAAGACGGTTACATTCCCCCCCTCAAAAAACTCTTGTAGATAGTAACAAGTCTCCGATTATGCTATGGTTCTTGTAACTTAACATTCTGTTTAAAAAGACTATTTTTCATGTTAAAAGCGGTTGCTGTTATTTTCTTTACACTCTTTTCTACAAGTTCATTTGCTAATCAATCGTTAGTTATTGACGGTAAACACCTCGAATTTGAGATCAAGGGTGAGGGTGATACCTGGGTGTTATTTGATGCCGGCGCTTTGACCGGTATGGCGGGCTGGGACTCATTGTGGCATGACTTGCCAGATGAAATAACCGCAATCCGCTTTTCCCGCCTTGGCGAAGGTAACTCTGAAATGTGTGAGAGTAACCGTTCCAGTAAGGATCTTGTGGATGAAGTACAGCAGGTTCTTAAACGTCTGGATGTCGATATGCCGTTTGTATATATCGGGCACTCTCTGGGCGGTGCCACGGCCAGAAATTATGCCGCCACCTACCCTGAGAATGTACTAGGTATGTTACTTGTCGACCCAGAAAATCCGAAGGACGTGGAGATGGTCATTGACATTGACCCTGTCAATGGTCCAGCTGAAATCGAAAGAATAAAGCAAAAAGATTACACGCTTATTAATGGCCATTGTTTTTTGGATGCGGTCTGGAGTAAAAAAGAGGCGAAGGATTTTGATGATATTGGTGATATCCCTGTTACGCTAATAGCCAGTACACAGCAAGTCGAAGAACCGAAGTATATTTTTCACACAGACGAAGCCAGAAAGCGCTGGGGCGAGCTTCAACATGCATGGGTATCGACCTTTCCACAGGGGCGTTATATAGCAACCACTAAGGGTAGTCACTATGTACAAAAAGACGAACCTGAACTTGTATTAAAAGAGTTGGCATTGCTACTCGAACGAATAGAAAAACACTCTAGCGAACCGACTATCGCCGGCTTATGGTCGCATGCCGAGAAGCCAGCAGTGATTAAGTTCGACATGACGAATAAATCAGCCACTATATACAAGCACGACACTGCCGACTCAACGGGTCTGAATCTTATTAAACATATTCAAAAAGATCCTATGCAGCGTAATCGATGGACGGGTTCTATGTTTGATGGGTACAACAATCAGTACGTAGATGTTGCCATTCAGATTACCGGGACTGACGTACTGACGGTGACAACCTCGCAAGAAGAGGAAGTTTTGCGGCTAATCCGGTAAGTCGCGCTCGAAAGAAAGGTATCGATAACCAAAAAGGACGAAAAGTGGCGAGCAATAATTTAGGGATAAAAATACTGTTTACCATAACAACGTTAGCCTGTACGTTATTCAGTTTTGGCCAGGAACCGATAACCTTTCAGCTTCATAATAAGATACCTGTTACAAGGCTACATTCACCTGCATCAGCTCCGGCGTCTGTAGCCGTCTATATCAAAGCTGGACATCTTTATAATGCCAACCAACAAGGGCTTGCTCACCTCTATGAGCACATATTCAACCTCGGCAATATTGATGCAAACCCAGCGGCAATAAACCAGTTGCTAGCGAAATATGGAGGTGAACGGCGAGCAGGTGCAAGTACCACATCATTACGTTTTTGGTATTCGATTGACGAAGAGGCGCTAGCGCCGTTGTTTTCGTTATTAGCTGGCTCATTCTCAAGTTTGAATCTAGACGATGACACGGTAAATGCACAGGTCATTGCAATCGATAATGAGTGGGTCCAAAAGAACGATATGCTCGAGCTCATCGATTGGGAACAAACTTTTCAGGTTTTTGCGCATCCAGTGAATAAGGTGAACAGCGGTCAACCTTTTTTCATGGGTAATAAAGAGGCGTTTGGTCCACGAGTAGCTGATCTCAAAAAGCAACTTAACCAGCGAATGCAAAAGCTCCAACCCAATGATATCAAAGTGATTATTTCTACAAGTTTTCCTCAGTCGGTCATTTCCAAATTACTAAACCAATCACTTGGACGGGTGACTTTCGCTCCCCCTCAAGCTGACTTTCTGAGAACTAATGATGAAAAAATCAATTACACTTCAATCACCGAGCTGCGTGAGACAAAAAAGCGACCAAAAGTACGCATGATTTAGGCCATCCCGGAGACTTCTGCGTAGCTATGGGTATTGTTTTAACCCGCTAAGTAAGTATTTTCTCGTTCCCACGCGCGGCTATACGCAGGTCGCTTTACCACGCGCTTTGCATAGCTTTGTACGTGATCGTAAGTTAAATTCATTCCCTCACTTTTTGCCCAGGATAAAATATGGCCAGCAACAATATCTGCCACCGTAAAATAATCACCTGCAATATATTCATTATTTTCTAATAGGCTACAAAAGGCTTTTAACGCTTTTTCAAATTCGAACTTTGCACAGTCCGCCATATCTTTAAGTCGATATTGTTCGGGCAAAATGAACGTATGCTTAGCTTTGTTCCACAAGGGTTGCTCTAACTCTGCCACTAAGAAAAATAACATTTGTGAAAAGTGACCTCGGGCAAACGAGCCCGATTCAGGAATTAACGTACCGGCGCCATGTTTATCCGCCAGATACGTTACTATGGCAGCTGATTCAGATAATAACCCCTCGGGGGTTTTTAGAAGAGGCACTTTTGCGGTAGGAGAAAGTGCGGCAAAATCGTCACTTAAATGTGCGCCTCTTCTCAGGTCGACTAATTGATACTCGTACGGAATGTTCAATTCCTCCAAAGTCCATGCCACACGCAGGGAGCGAGTATTGGGATAACCGTAAAGTGTATACATTTAGCCGTCCTCAGGTTTATTGTTCCTCTCGAAGAAACACAAGTTGGGTTGCACTGCTTTGTTCTTCACTATAAGCATAGCCTTGATCCGCAAAAGATTTAAGGGCATCCACATCGCTTACCTGGTTTTGTAAAATATATCGCGCCATCATACCCCGAGCTTTTTTGGCGAAAAAACTTATAGTTTTGTATTGCCCGTTCTTTTTATCTTTAAACACTGGCGTAATAATCATACCTTCAATTTTCGACTTTTTGACGGCACGGAAATACTCGTTTGAAGCCAAATTAATCAGAATGTTATCTCCTTGCGCCTGCATCGCTTCATTCACTTTGTGGGTGATCGCATCGCCCCAATAGGTATATAAGTCTGGGCCAGCGGGGGTATTTAGCTTCGTCCCCATTTCTAATCTATAAGGCTGCATCAGGTCCAAGGGTTTTAGCAATCCATACAACCCTGACAGAATACGCAGATGTGACTGCGCGTAATGAATTGTGTCGTCATCTAATGAATAGGCATCTAGCCCTGTATACACGTCCCCGTTAAAAGCGAACAGCGCTTGTTTAGCATTCTCAATGGTAAATGGGAGCGTAAAATTGCTGAACCGATTAGCGTTCAAGGTGGCCAGCTTGTCGCTAATGCTCATTAGTGAGGCTAAATCAGCAGGGGATAATTCTCTACATACCTCCACCAGCTTCTGTGTATGTTCCATCATTTCAGGCTGGGTATACTGAGTGACTGGAACATTTGATTCGTAATCCAAATTTTTAGCTGGCGAAACAACGACTAACATCTATTCTCCTGAAATTTTTAAATTTGCTCGATTTTGAAATAATTAATACGTTGATATCATATCACGCCATTGCCTAAGGGTATAAAAATAGCGCCATCTCTGCTATAAAGAACAAATGTTAAACCTGATGCAATCCGTCTTACAACCTACCCTGTAATACCTTACGTGTTTGTTAAAAAAACCATCAGGATTTCATTCGTTTGTTGAAGTAAGTCAGCAGATACCAATTAATTTTTGACAGAGAGAAAGAATGAGCAATCAGCTAGCATCATTACGTGAAATTACAACTGTCGTTGCCGACACCGGCGACATTGAGGCCATCAAAAAGTATCAACCTGTTGATGCTACTACTAATCCTTCGCTACTATTGAAGGCTGCATCCTTACCTCAATACAGCGGTTTGATTGACGATGCCGTAGCCTGGGCAAAATTACAATCAAAAGACGATAACCAGCAATTGACTGACGCTGCCGACAAACTTGCGGTTATGATTGGTAAAGAAATTTCAGCATTAATTCCAGGACGTATTTCAACCGAAGTGGATGCACGTTTGTCTTTTAACACGCAGGCCACCATTGAGAAAGCCGAACGGTTAGTGCAACTGTATAGCGATGAAGGCATTGATAAATCACGCATTCTTATTAAAGTAGCATCCACTTGGGAGGGCATTCGGGCTGCTGAAGCACTGGAACAAAAAGGCATTAATTGTAACCTTACCTTGTTGTTCAGTTTCGCACAGGCCCGTGCATGCGCGGAAGCAGGTGTATTCCTTATTTCTCCATTCGTAGGTCGAATTCTTGATTGGTACAAACAAAATACCGATAAGAAAGAATACACGCCTGAGGAAGATCCTGGCGTGGTATCGGTGGCGAAAATTTATGACTTTTATAAGGCTAACGGCTACAAAACTGTCGTGATGGGCGCAAGTTTCCGTAACATCGGTGAAATTCAGGCGCTGGCTGGCTGTGATCGCTTGACGATTAGCCCGCAGTTATTAGAAGAACTGGCCAACCAACCGGGTGAAATAGAAGCAGTGTTAAAAGATAACGGTGCCACTGATGTGCCTGGCAATAAGCTGAGCGAAGCAGCATTCCGCTGGGAAATGAATGAAGATGCAATGGCTACTGAAAAACTAGCTGAAGGTATCCGTAATTTCGCGGCCGATCAGGTGAAGCTTGAATCAATGTTAAAAGAGAAACTTGGAATTTAGCCATACAAGTTGGAAAGGATTATGACTGAATTAACCGCACTACCCCAATGGCACCACCTTGAAAAACTTGCCTCCTCTATCGGCGAACAGCATATGCGTGACTGGTTTGCCGAGGATAGCGATCGTGCAGCACGCATGCAGGTGGAAAGTTGTGGACTTTATCTGGACTTTTCAAAGAACCGTGTGACTGATGAAGTTATGCAAACGCTTTTCTCATTGGCTGATGCCCAAGGTCTGGAAGAGCAACGCAAAAGTATGTTTGCTGGAGAGGCGATTAATACTACCGAGGGTAGAGCGGTATTGCATACCGCATTACGTAACTTTTCCGATACACCCATATTGGTAAATGGCAAAGATGTTATGCCTGAAGTGAAAGCTACATTGGAAAAAGTTGAAAGCTTTACCCAATCGGTGCATAGCGGAGCGCATACGGGCTATACTGGCAAAGCTATTAAGCATGTTGTAAGTATCGGTATTGGCGGGTCCTTTCTTGGCCCCAAAATAATGACCGAAGCACTTAAACCCTATCGACATAACGGCATTCACGTTCATTTTGTTGCGAATGTAGATGGGTGTCATATTCACGATGTGTTAAGTGGGCTCGATCACGCCGAAACACTGGTGGTGATGTCCTCCAAGTCATTCACCACCCAGGAAACCTTGCAAAATACGCAGTCAGCAAAGAACTGGTTCTTAGCTGAGGGCGGTTCTCAGGAAGATGTGGCTAAGCACTTTGTGGCGGTTTCTTCTAACGTATCGGCGGCAGTAAAATTTGGTATTGCAGAAGAAAATATCTTCCCTATGTGGGATTGGGTCGGCGGACGCTATTCGTTATGGTCGGCGATTGGGTTACCTATTGCACTTGCATTAGGGTTTGCTAATTTCAAACAGTTATTGGAAGGCGCACATGCAATGGACAGGCATTTTGCCACCGCCCCCAATGAGCGAAACCTTCCAGTCATCTTAGCGGTGTTGGGGGTGTGGTATCGCAATTTTTTTGGTGCACAATCGCACGTTCTACTGCCCTACTACCATTATTTGCGCGGTCTACCCGCTTATGTTCAGCAATTGGATATGGAAAGTAATGGGAAAATGGTTACGCAACAGGGCGAAAGGGTCACCTATCCAACCGGGCCTATTATATGGGGGAGTGAAGGCACAAATGGTCAACACAGCTTCCACCAACTTATCCATCAAGGACATGGCATTATCCCAGCTGACTTTATCTTGCCATTAAACGTACCTAATCAGGATGATACTCACCATGCGATGTTGGCTTCGAACTGTTTTGGTCAGGCGCAAGCATTAATGCAAGGTAAAACCTATGAGGAGTGCTTTGAAGACCTCACCGATAAAGGTTTGGGTGAAGCTGAGCAAGTTCGTTTGGCTCATCACAAAACCATGCCCGGTAATAAGCCCAGTAATACTATTCTATTCGATGCGTTAACCCCGCATACACTTGGCGCACTGATTGCTATGTATGAACACAAAGTGTTTGTGCAAGGCGTGGTGTGGCAGCTTAATTCGTTTGATCAGTGGGGCGTGGAACTAGGCAAAGTATTGGGAAATAAGGTGTTGGCGGGGATTACCGGTCGTACCGAAGGGGCTAATTTCGATGCATCTACACAACAATTAATTGCACGTTTTAAACACGCTAACGCCCCCAAATAGAGCAATCTACTGCTTGGTGCATTCGCCAGTCCGTCTGGCAAATGCACGCCTTCACCAAACACTTGTCATTTTGTTGCCACGATTTGTTAATAAAAAGTAAACATTTATGTTTTATTTTTTTCTCAGCTGTGATACAAATTTGCCCAGAGGGATATATCTACTCACTCTGACACTTGTTGTAAGTGGTATAATTGAAGGAGATCCATGTGGATAAGTCAGATTTATTTGCATTACTTGATATTGAAACCAGCCCTGCTAAAACGAAAAGTAAAAAGAGGAAGTGGCGAGAAATAGAAGCACTTCAAGATAGGTTCAGACTCGAAAAAGAACTTGCCGAATACGATTGTGAATTCGAGTATGAGCTAGAAGCCCTGGAAAGATAATTAGCAAAAAGCTATCACTGCGTGATAGCTTTTTTGTCTTTATAGAAACCAGAAAGTGGCGGCCTGGCGGGCCTCAGCGTTCCAGTTGCCATTCAATAGGTTTTTTACCGTGGCATTGCAGGTACGCATTGGCTTGGCTAAAGTGCTTGCAGCCAAAAAAACCACGATGTGCCGAAAGCGGTGACGGATGGGGTGCAGCTAACACTAAGTGCTTAGTCGCGTCGATATCTTTACCCTTCTTTTGTGCGTGGCTACCCCATAACATAAATACCGTGTTATGGGTTTGCGTGTTAAGCACCTGTATAACTCTATCGGTGAATTGCTCCCAACCAAGTTTAGCATGACTATGCGCCTTGCCCTGTTCGACGGTTAACACCGTATTAAGTAGTAATACACCTTGTTCTGCCCATGAGGTCAAATTGCCATGTGAAGGAACCTGGAAGTCGGGTATATCCGTTTGCAGCTCTTTAAACATATTCCTTAATGAAGGCGGAAAAGCAACGCCCTTTTGTACGGAGAAGCTTAACCCATGGGCTTGTCCCGGACCGTGGTAAGGATCTTGTCCCAAAATCACCACTTTTACCGTGTCTAACGGGGTAATGGAAAGCGCATAAAATACCTCGTCGGCTGGCGGATAAATCACCTTTCCAGCCTGACGCTGTGCACTGACTGAACGAATAATATGCTGAAAGTAAGGTTCTTGCTTTTCCTGTGCTAATGCTGTGTCCCAGTTCATTAAGGTTTAAGTAATCCTAACATATGCTGTTTTAATGCCTCGTAATCGCTGGGCAATGTTCCAGCTAAGCTGTCTTTAGTCGCGACATCAGAAAGCGCTTGCGGCAAACTAATTGGCTGACCGAGCACGTTTTCAACTGTCTCGCGAAATTTAGCCGGATGCGCCGTACCTAAAAACAAGCCTGTTTCACCCTCGCCTAAGTTATTTATTAACGCGCGATACGCTACCGCCGCATGAGGTTCGCTAGTGTACCCCTGGTGTGCCAGCTGACGAAGGGCTATCTGGGTATAATCTTCATCCACACAATAGCCGTGCAGGATAGATTTTTCTACGTATCCTTTTTCTATTAACGCTTCAATTCTAGGCCAGTTGTTAGGCTGACTGACATCCATTGCGTTTGATATCGTCGCTACAGTTGTTTTTGGCTCCCAGGTGCCACTTTGCAGATAGCGTGGTACCGTATCGTTTACGTTTGTGGCCGCGATAAAACGTTTAACAGGCAAGCCCATGGCTTTAGCAATTATACCTGCGGTAAGGTTACCAAAGTTACCACTTGGAACAGAAACGACCAATTGGTCGCGCTTTTCAGCAGGAATTTGGCTTAGGGCTTCGAAGTAATAACACACTTGAGCCAACAGACGGCTGATGTTTATGGAGTTTGCGGAGTTTAGATGTAGTCCCTCACGTACATCAGGATCGTCGAATGCCGTTTTAACCAGTTTTTGGCAGGCATCAAAATCGCCCTCAATAGCCACCGTATGAATATTATCCCCTAAGGTAGTGAATAATTTTTCCTGAAGCGGACTGATTTTTCCTTTCGGAAACAAAATTACCACATTAATATTTTCCAACCCGTGAAAGGCGTGGGCTACGGCGGCCCCCGTGTCACCCGATGTAGCAGTAAGAATGGTCACAGGCTCGTTGTTGGTTAGACGCGATAAACATTGCGCCATAAAACGTCCGCCGAAATCTTTAAACGCCAGAGTTGGGCCATGAAATAGCTCTAATATTGAAATTTTATCATTTAGCTCGACCACGGGAGCTGGGAAAGTAAAAGCTTGTTGAACAATTTCACTAATTGTATCAGCCAACTCTTCCTCTAGCAGGGTCGACAAAATAAAGGAACTTCTTTCAACAAATGGCATTGCCAGTACTTTATCAATATTCTTCAGCACTGGAATGTTGGTGGGAAAATATAAGCCCTGATTTTTACCGAGTCCGCGTTTCACAGCTTGGGCAAATGTTGCTGTGTCTGTTGAATCTTTTAAATTTACTAATTTCACTTCGCAACCTCTAAATACATTTTTGTTATAGTGCAACGGTTAGCTTTTTACTTTTTACTTTTTACTTTTTACTTTTTACAGCTTACCGCTTACCGTGGTGCCGTGTTCTTCGATTGTGCAGATTTTGGTAAACCCTTTATCAGTCTGGATATATCGTTGCGCAAGTAATTTTTCAACCTGCTGTGCTAATGGAAGGCTTTCGCATACCGCAAAAACGGTGGGACCCGAGCCAGAAATGCCAAATGCGCTGGCGCCTAATGAAATACACCCCTTTTTCACCTCATCAAAGCCAGGCAGAAGACGTTTACGGTGTGGCTCTGCGATAACATCATGGATAACAGAGCTAGCCAGTTTGGCATCTTGAGCGTGCAGGGCCTCAACAAAAACAGCCAGTTGTCGACCAAAGGTTATGGTGTCTTGCATAGAGAATGAGGTTGGAAGAATTTTTCGGGCCGCTGCCGTGGATACCACGATACCCGCGTAGCAAATAACCCAGTACCATTCTGAAATTACTGGCAGTTTGACGGCAACTTTATCTTTCAGGCCGGTCATGAGCGTAATCCCTCCTAAAAAACTAGGAGCCACATTATCGTAATGAATACTGCCGCTAATCTCCCCTTCCATTTCACCCATCATGGTTAATAGCTGATTTTCTGAAAGCGGATTGTCAAAGTATGCATTCAGTGCTGTCAGTGCAGCTACTATTGAACTGGCGCTTGAACCTAGCCCACTGCCAATGGGCAAGTTTTTCTTTAAGGTAAAATGGATGGGTGTTTCGTTGATTTTGTTATTTTGAACACTTTGTATAAACCGCCGATAACATTGAAAAACGATATTTCGGCGGGGATTTGAAGGTAATTTATCTGCAAATTCCCCGGCTACTGACAAGTTAAACAACTCAGGCCCCGAGGTAGATTTAATTTCCACCTCGTCGCCTATTTTGCTTCCATCCACTGGCGCGAGTGCAGCGCCCAATACGTCAAATCCTAAACTGACATTGCCTATTGAGGCGGGCGCATACGCTGTTATTCTTTTCATTTAACCTCTTAGCCATATCAATGGTTTGTTTGCTTCCATGGCATAGTCCTTAATATATCAGCGAAAACGCCCGCAGCGGTGACCGTTCCACCTGCACCATAGCCTCGAATTACATAAGGCATCGGTTGGTAATAATCACTACTGATTGCTAATGCATTTTCGCCATCCTTAATGGCAGCCAACGGATGGTCTTGCGGTACTGCCAGGATGCTTACCTTACACGTTTTACCCTCAATACTGCCAATATAACGTAAAACTTTTTGCTCACTGGACGCACTTGCCACCCGATCCGAAAAAGATTCATCTAGTTCACTTAGGGTATCCATGAATTCATCAATAGATTTGTTGTCACCAAAGCCCGGTGGCAACACCGATTCAATCTCAATATCGGACAACTCTAACTCAAGATCGGCTTCCCGCGCCATAATCAGTAATTTCCGCGCGACATCCATACCGCTAAGGTCGTCTCTTGGGTCCGGTTCCGTATAGCCATTTTCTTTGGCCAGACGCGTGGCTTTTGAGAGGGTCATGCCTTCTTCCAGCTTACCGAAAACATAAGACAAACTACCAGACAGGATCCCCTCAAAACGGTGTAAGGTGTCGCCCGCGCTGAATAACTTTTGTAAATTATCGATTACAGGTAAGCCAGCGCCGACCGTTGTTTCATAGAGATACTGACGGCTGGTGTTAAGCGCTGTTTCTCTGAGCTGACGATAATAAGCCAAGGTATCGGTATTCGCTTTTTTATTGGGGGTGACAACATGAAAGCCTTGTTCCATCATGGCAACGTATTGTGATGCAACACTCGCGTTACTTGTACAATCCACGATGACTGGATTAACGAGGCTATTAAGGTTGACGAAGTCACGCAGTACGTCAATGCTGAATGAATCTTTTGCATCTCTCAACTTTCCAGGCCAATCATTGGTAATGTTAATACCATTACTGTCTAACAAAAGCTTTTTACTATTGGCTATTCCGTAAACCTTAAGTTTAATATTACGATCCGCCAATGCTGGCTGCTGGCGAGCGATCTGGCTTAAAAGCTCTTTGCCGACATTCCCGCAACCTACCAGGAAGACGTCAATGCTGTGACCTTTGGAAAAAAAATTCTGATGTACCACCCGTACCGCTTTTTTCGCTTTATTACCTTCAATAACAGTAGAAATAGAACGTTCTGAAGAGCCTTGCGCAATAGCAATATTGTTGACGCGAGCTTGCGCTAGCGCGTTAAAAAAACGTGCGGCTAAGCCTTTTGTTTGTTTCATTCCGTCCCCGACCAAGGTAACTATAGCCAGATCCCGCCGCACTTCGATAGGTTCCAACAGTTGATTCTGAAGTTCTAGTGCAAACGACTCTTCTAATAAATTTTGGGCTTTGGTGGCATCTTTAGTGTGGATACAAAAACTGATGCTGTATTCAGAACTGGATTGCGTTATAAGGCTGATTGAAATATTCGCATTCGACATGACTTCGAATATGCGACTGGCCATGCCAACCATACCTTTCAGGCCGGGCCCTGCCACGTTGAACATGGTTACATCATCAAGTTGCGATATACCTTTAACCGATGTCCATACTTCACTCGCTTCATTAGAAATGAGTGTTCCCGGAGCCTCAGGGTTTAACGTATTGCGAATTAAACACGGAATATGGTGTTGGGCTATGGGACCTATTGTTTTAGGATGAAGTACCTTGGCGCCAAAATAGGAAAGCTCCATCGCTTCCTGGTAGGTAAGTTTATCGAGTAAAACGGCACCTTCTACCTGATTAGGGTCGGCGTTGTATACTCCATCAACATCTGTCCAGATTTCGCAGCATTTTGCGTCTATACAGGCAGCGAGCACTGCTGCGGAATAATCTGAACCATTTCGCCCCAATGTGACTTTTTCGCCTTGCTCATTCGCCGCCACAAATCCAGGCATCACGAGCAGGTAGCTTCCGTTTACCGGGATATCAGAAAAGCGCGCTTTACTCATCGCTACATCCGCTATGCTATCTAAGTAGTCGCCTTCAGCTAAAATAAAGTCTTTTGGATCCAGTAACCTATTGCTAACGTTCGACGCCTCCAGCATCGCCGTGAACAAAGTAACGCTAATGTATTCTCCAAACGAAAGGATGCACGCTGCCACCGGATCAGGTACACACCTTAGCAACTTAATACCTTCCAGCTGTTGTGTAAGTTGATCTAACTGAGCACGGATAAAGCGATTGACTTTATCGTAATCAAACAGAGTGAGTTCAGCCTTAAGCTCACTGGCGATGCCATTGACCGTATCTTTGAAAAGCGAAAGTAATGGCTGATAATCTTCACCTTTTGCAGCTTGTTCGGACAATGAGGCCAGCGCATTGGTCACCCCTTTGGGTGCAGATAAAACCACCGCCGCACCCTCGGTTTGATGCGTTGCCACGCTGATGGACATTACTCGCAAATACTTTTGCGCATCGGCTAAAGACGAGCCACCAAACTTCAACACTTTCATTTGTTACTCCTTTCCCCTGACTCTATGGCAACTAAAAAAAAACCCGCTCCTTTTTGAGCGGGTTTTTGGTTAACTTTTGATACGTACACTAACCAGCAACCGCCCTCTGTGAGGTGGTAATCATCATCATGCCGGTGGTGCGAATTATTGTTTTCATGCCTTCAATCTGCCGTATAGACGTCTATATGTCAACTGGCATTTCGATTATTTTTGATATTTTTTATTCAACAATACCAATTTATGCTTCTCTAAACAAAATCCCCTCAATAGAGGAGACCTCGTTTATTTAACGCTGCGCACTAATTCTGCGTATAGGTTAACGTGACGCCGCTAAATGGCTTCCAACCACGAAGACCTACTACCCATTTACCTTCTGCAGGATTATTGATCGTGCATTCTTCGGAATTTCCCGGGTTCGATGACATACAATCATAAATCGACAGCGTGGGTGCGTTTTCATATCTTACCAATAATTTCAGATCACCCGTTCCGCCTTCTGTACGAACGTTGATACTTTCGGTACCCGCAGGGACATTCCATGACATCCAGACCCACCCTCTCTTACTCAAAGAGATATCTTCATGAACTTCTGTAAAAGTACTGACAGGCTTTTCAGGTTCCTCTGGCGCGGTTGGTGCATTTGCTGCACAACCATTAATTGCAAGATAGTCATAGGCTTGTTTAGCTTTGACAATACCGTAACCATAATAGTCGTCTTTACCTACACTACCTTTATCCAACGCGGTAGCAGTAAGCGCCTGGCGAATTTCTGAATTTGTACACTGAGGATAAAAACTCCACAATAGTGCGGCTGCACCAGATACATGCGGCGTTGCCATCGATGTACCACTCATGTTTGCATATCTATCGAGCGGATAAGTCGATAACACCGACGAACCGGGCGCAGCGATCTCCACTTGATTATTATATTGCGAATAACTCGCTCGGTTGCCATTGGATTCCACCGCCGCCACTGACATAACCGCATCATATGAGGCTGGGTAGGATTTAGCGCTAGTACCTGCGTTGCCCGCCGCAGCGACTAATAACATGCCGTCATTTTCAAATGCCTGCATAGCGTCACGTTCCGCGGCCGAGGAATAGCTGCCACCTAGACTCATATTAACAACATTTGCACCGGCATCCTGACATTGACTGATTGCACCTATCAGATCTGAAGCATAGGTCCAGCCGCCGTTGTCGTCGAAAATTTTAACGACATGCAGACTCACCCCCGGATAAACTCCTACCATCCCAAAGCTATTATCAAGCGCACTAATGGTACCGGCTACATGAGTACCATGGCCATGCCCGTCGGTGTACCAATTCCCTACCGCCGGGTTATTGCTAATGCCTGTTAAACCGTTATTGGTATCAGGAAGATCACTATGTCCTCGATTAATACCTGTATCGATAACGCATACTTTTCGTGCGCTGGTATCGCTTTGTACTAATTGATTCGCTTCGACCATGTTATAACCGTACGGCGTTGACTGGGCCATAAGTTCACGTTTTGCGTCAATCGATACGCGCTTAACCTCACGGTTTTTGAGTAATTCGGTTACGGCTTTTTTGTCTAATTTGGCCACTACCATTTTCTGTTTTTTAAGCACTTTCAGCGACTTACCTTTTACCGCAGCAATAGCGGATTTCGCAACTTTTTCGCTAAAGGCTTTGCCATTCTTTTTGGCAACCGCATAGTTATCCGCGTCGTCGTTGTGGGCGTGAAATTCTACGATATAACGCTCTTCAGCTTTCGCACTGATAGCACCCGATAATGAATTTTTTAATAATAAACTGAAGTTTTGGGCGTCATTGACTTCACTATTGGAAGAATGCGCTGCGGTTGAAACGGATGCGCCAAGAAGACCCACAGAAATTAACGTAAACGATTGAAGTTTTTTAAACATACCTATCCCATTTCTGTCATTACGACTGCTTCAAATTAAATTAATGTGAAACATAAAAACTTAATGAGCTTAAAACTGCATAAAACTCATGATGAGATGCATCCTGCAAAAATAAATTAGTTGGCTAAGAGCGAAAACCCGTTAACGAACAGTTAATTTATCGGTAAGTAAAAGTAAAACTACAGACTCTGCCTTCGCTTTTATCATTAAGTAAATTTAACTTTATTAATACGTAGCGTTGATTTTTCGTTGGAGTGATCTAGTAGCAGCCAGAAACAGAACACACTGTAAGGACTTACTTATAGGAATGCTCATGAATCAAAAAACTATTCTGATAACAGGCGCATCCAGTGGTATTGGCGCTGCGACAGCGAAGAAACTCGTGGCCCACGGGCATAAGGTTGCCCTTACAGCTCGCAGTGAAGATAAATTAAAGGCACTACAAGAAGAGCTGGGCAGCGAAAATTGTAATATTTATCCGGCCGATGCTACTGACCCCGGTGCCATTGAACAGGTTATCAATGAGGCGGCAGAAGCATTGGGGAAATTGGATTGTGTATTCGCTAATGCCGGCAAAGGGGTTTCATCTGCTGGTACCGAGGACGGTGATATTGAAGAGTGGCAGTCGATGTTAGATGTCAATATTAACGCCTTGCTCTACACCGCCAAATATAGTCTTCCACACTTAAGGAAAAACCATGGTCATTTCATCCTTACTAGTTCAGCGGCGGGTAGAGCGACTATAAAAGGTTCGATATACGGGGCGAGTAAATGGTTCGCCTATGGGTTTGGGCGTAATTTAGCAGAAGAAATGGCGGAATGGGGTGGACGTTGTACCACTATCTGTCCAGGGATGGTTAATACACCCTTTTTTGATGAGCCAAAAGAAGATAAATTGCAACCTGAAGATGTCGCCGATGCCGTGGCCTACGCGATTGAAGCTGAACAGCGTAATAATGTAAGAGAAGTTTATCTTATGCCCACGAATACCAATTCGTAATAGCGTACAAACCACGCCGAGAAAGAATACGCTCTACCCCACCCGCCGTGACGAAGGTATGCATCGACCTTTCGAACTAAAGTAACGCGCGGTATATGCGTTTCTCTTTCTCTCTTCGGGCAAGGATTTCACTCCATTGCCGTCAGATTTGCGCATATTATTGGACGACCGCTATTTCGAGGTGCACGCTAATACAACCCGAACTTTCGTAAAATAGGTTGTAGCTGGCCTGCATTAATGGGTTTGGGTATAAAGTCCAGCGCACCCAGTTGCATGACGCGGTCTCGCATAAGTGGTTGAATATCACCTGACACCACCACAACAAACACATCCAGCATTCGACGCCGGAGTTCTTCCAGTACACCTACTCCATCGAGTACGGGCATAGTTAAATCAAGCAACATTACTTCAATGCCATGTTCGTCAATAACTGATATCGCCTCTGCGCCATTACTGGCCTGATATACTTCGGCGGCAAAACCCTCGGGTAAACTCCGTTTAGCTAGCTTCCGTGCCAATGATGAATCATCGCAAATTAATACTTTAAAACTCACATGACTTCCTGTTTAAACGACAGAGCAGATAAAAACTCAACTTTTATCTTGCGATTATAGTTATATGGAGAAGAGGGTAAATTACCTCAATCATGCATGATTGCAACGGTTTTTTGCACTGGATGCACCTTCATCCTGTGATATGGTAAACGCTTGGAACAAGGGAATAACAAATAACACATGTCTACTGCGATTTCAGCTAAACAAGTTGCTTATCAAATCATTCATCACTTTGACAAAAATTATCGTTGGTTTACACGCATCACCAAGGGGGCCCAGGAACGCTTCGAAAAAGGGCTTTGGCAACAATCGCTGGATGCATCCAAAGAGCGCATTTCACTATATGATTTAAGTGTTTCAGACACCGTAGCAGAAATCTATCATCAGGTGGCTGTGCACCAAAAAAACGATCAGTTCTGGCAGGAGATGAAGCTACGATTTACTCTGTTACTTGAAGGACATCCGCAGTTTGAGCTTGCCGAAACGTTTTATAATTCTGTAATCGGTAGGATTTTTCGTCATCAGAAGATTGATGACAGCTTAATGTATGTGTATCCAAGTCAGTGCTTTTTAGCGGGTAAAGATCGGCATCATGTTATTAATAGCTTCGACACTACAACCACCGTAGCAAAAATGTACGATACGATATTCAACGTTTATCGTTTCAATATCCCTTTTGAAGACCTCCCTCGTGACAAATGGCAATTGGAAAAAGCATTACGTAAACGGCTTGATAGAAAGCAGTTAGCGAGAGTGCATACGGTAGAATTACTAAAGCCGGTATTTTATAGAGGAAAGGCTGCGTATCTTATTGGAAGAATTTGCATGCCTGATGAGACGCTTCCTTTTGTGGTAGCAATGCAAACAAATGAAAAGCAGGAGCTCTTTGTTGACGCGTTGCTGACCGACCGAAAAGACCTAAGTGTCATTTTTGGTTTTGCCCGTAGCTACTTTATGGCCGATACGCAAAATCCTGCGGAAATCGTAGCATTCTTGCATGAGTTATTGCCGAATAAAAAAGCGTTTGAGCTTTATATGGCTTTGGGGCATTTTAAGCACGGTAAGACAGACTTTTACCGCAATTACCTTGCCCACCTTTCTCAAACTGACGATCTATTTGAGGCTGCTCCCGGCATACGCGGGCTGGTAATGATGGTTTTCCATCTTCCTTCATACGGTGTCGTGTTTAAGATTATTAAAGATGAATTTCCGGAAAGTAAAAAGATTACCCGAGAACATGTGAAAGATTGTTATCGCTTAGTCAAAATGTCTGATCGTGTAGGTCGAATGGCAGATACCCATGAATACGTAAATTTTCGTTTTCCATTAGCTCGTATATCGCCCACGCTACTTGAAGAGCTGCAACAAACATGCGCTTCCAGTATAGCGATAACCGAAGATGAATTGATCATACGCCATTTGTACATTGAACGAAAAATGACGCCACTCAACATTTACCTTGATCAGGAAACGTCACCTGAAAAAATTGAACACGCTGTAAATGAGTTAGGTTTATGTATCAAACAGATCGCCAAAGCGAACATATTTCCGGGTGATATGCTGCATAAAAATTTTGGTATTACTCGGCATGGTCGTGTCATTTTTTATGATTACGATGAAATATGTTTAATGCACGAACGTAACTTCAGAGAACTGCCAACCTCTGACGATCCCTTTGCCATAGACACTCTTTCAGTGGCGCCCAATGATGTTTTCCCTGAGCAATTCGAACATTTTATTGTAGGCAAAAGGCATTTAAAAAACCTGCTAAAACGTTTACATGGTGATTTAATGTCACCTGCTTATTGGAAAGAAATTCAAGCCCTCACGGCCAATGGAGAAGTGCAAAACTTTACCCCCTATAACGAATCGATGCGTTTTCCCCGCCGGCAAGAAGGGTAATAAAAGTTTAAATTCATTTTTATGTATGGTTGCGCCTATTTTATCTTAATGTTCGTTAAGCGTGCCTTCCGCTCCATCAAAACCGGACGGGCTCAGCGGAAAGCCCCCAACCAAGACAAGACGCTCAGTCGTTACAGGTCATGTCTATTTTGCAACCTTCAAGCGTGGGGCTCGGGGAAAGTATCTATTTGACGTTATTATAAAGGGCTAGTGCCTCGAGCCCACGAGAGTATTATCAACTGGTTCTTCTCCATCGCCTTTTGGTGCAGGGTTGCATGCCTACTTAGTCGGGCAGTTATCTCGTTTTACATTATCTTGGTCATAGTGAGCAGAGTTGTGAGATCCTTACCTTCTCCAATGAATTAAGCCAATTAGTATCAAAGCGACTGCGCTATTTATTCCTCTATCTATTAGCAGATAACCCTTAACGGGAATCAGTATAAAACCAGCGACGCACGCCTACGTGTACTAATTTTATGGAAAATCACGTCATACCATGAGGCATTAAAAATGCCATTGGAAAAATGAGGTAGAGACGCTATGGCATATTTGTAGGATATATTGAAAATATAGAGGTAAAACCTGGTTACTTAGCCAGGATGATTGAATACATCCTTTCCATTATCATGCTGAATTCGATACCAATTCACTTACGGTGTGAACACTATCACATGGGGCTCAGTATATTTATTGAGGTAAAAAAACTCCCTTATTAGTCGTCACTATGGTTTATACAATAATAAAAAAAATCACTCAAATTTATGAGGTGGGTGAAATAATTAAACCTTTTTAATACTTAAGTGATCGGGTCATGGGTTTTTAACAGTACTAAAGGAAGCAATAGCTGAAGCTTTTTTTCCAAAGGATTATCGTTTAATGAAAACGCTGCTCATTGAAGACGACCAAACTGTCGCTGAACATATCCAGCATGGATTCGAAGAGGCCGGTCACCGCTGTGAAGTAAGATATTCGGGTGACGCAGGCTTACATGAGGCACAAGTTAATGACTATGACCTAATCATTCTTGATGTCATGCTACCTGTAATTGATGGAATGGATATTCTTAATATTATTCGAGGTCAGGGTAACAACACCCCGGTATTAGTGCTTAGTGCTAAGAGTCAAGTGGAAGACAGAGTGCAGGGGTTACGTGCAGGCGCAAGTGATTACCTCACGAAACCTTTTGCATTTGAAGAATTACTCGCCCGGGCTGAAGGCTTGGCAGGCCGTAGTGAACATCATGATACAACTACCTTACAGGTGGGAGATCTAACTCTCGACCTTGTTCACCGTCGCGTAACCAGAGGCGAGCAAGAAATAGAGTTACAAGCGAAAGAATTCCAACTGCTTGAGTGTTTGTTACGAAATCGCGGTCACGTGGTAACACGCAGTATGCTATTGGAGCACGTCTGGAATTACCATTTTGACCCACAAACCAACGTAATAGATGTTCATATCAGTCGATTGCGTCAAAAGGTGGATAAAACCTTTAATGTCCCGCTTATTGAAACAGTTCGTGGAACTGGCTATAGGATTTCGGACGCTATAACGTGAGTGCAATTAGTGCCTTTACCCGAAGCTCCAGCTTCAGGATAGGCGCAATAATGACTGCCCTATCAGTAGCGGCAGTCATCTTCATACTGTATTTTTGGACGTTGGCGAATGATGAAGTGTTTGTCAAAGAAGCCTATGCGGCTTTGGAAAACGAACAATTCACTTTTGGTTCCATCTATCGGTTTGGCGGTCAAGATGCATTGGAGCAGGCTGTTTCAATCAAAGTGAACGTGATGAAAAATCGCACGCTGATTGGCCTGTTCGATAAAAATCTTCAACCTTTGGCGGGCAACCTCTCAAAGTGGCCTGAAGTCAAGCAACAACGAAGTATTTTTCAAGTCAGTAAACGTCTAAACCAATTAATTTCTGAAAACTATGCAGAGAAATTTAACCCCCGTTCTAAGCACTTTTTGGTAACTATCAGAAAATTCAATAAAGACCGCATTTTATTTCTCGCCCGAGATGTCCAACACTTGTATTCTGCGCAATGGATGGGCAGCTACTTTAGCTGGGTGTTTATCGGCTTTTTATTAGCAATTGTTGTATTAAGCTATTTTGTGGCTTGGTACGTGGTAAATCGAATAAATAGAATGGCGTTAACCGCAGATAATATAATGAAGACAGGTAACCTTAAACGCCGACTTCATGTGGACAGCCATTGGGATGACTTAAGTCGACTTGCTATTGTGTTCAATAGAATGTTGACGAAAATCGATGAGTCTTTTACCAATATCAAATCGGTCACTGACAATATAGCTCACGATTTGCGTACCCCCCTTTCCCGATTGCGCACAACCCTTGAAAAAATACCAGAACCCGATCTGCGGAAGAAGAGTCTGCAAGAGACTGATAGCCTGCTTGCAATGTTTAATGGTCTTCTGCGCATAGGTGATATTGAAACCCAACATCAGCGAAGAGCATTTAAGCGCGTGCAATTAGATGTGATTGTCAATGATGTACTTTCGTTGTATCAGCCCATAGCCGAACAAAAGAAAATGAATATTGAGGTGGATGTTGATCCCGTTGTTATCATTGGAGACAGAGATCTTATTTTTCAAGCCATCGCAAACATTATTGATAATTGTATTAAATACGCTGGCGCCAACTCTACTATTAGTGTGGTAGTAAAAGAATATAAACGTTGCGTCGGAATTAGCGTTAACGACTCTGGGCCAGGCGTGTCTAGTGACCAATTCGTCCATTTGGAAAGACGTTTTTACCGGGCGGAAGAAAGTCGCACCTCGTCAGGGAATGGGTTAGGTTTATCGCTGGTAAGGGCGGTAGCCAAACTTCACGACGGTAATTTATGGTTTATAGATAACCCAAAAATGCAGAAAACAGGCTTAGGTGTTACGATCACACTACCAAAAATTAGCACGAAAAACCATTAATCGCGTTGCCGCATAAAGATGGTCACTTCAGCCATGACCAGGCCAAACTTTCTAATATAGGAGCGGTTAATTAGAGTTTGATCATCTATAGCAAAAAACCAATCATCAAACACAACGTTGTAAGTGTCATCCTCAACTGGTAAATCCATTTGATACGTAAAATGGAAGGCATTTCCGTGGGATGTTCCTATTGCATCCCCGGGAATATCGTTTGCTTTACCCGTAAATTTATCTTCACTGATTTTTTTTATGCGCCACGTGCGACTTGTTGGGCCTTTCCCCTGGTGATAGGTAAACGACTCTTCTAGAACCAACTCGGTATCGCGTACACTTCCCTTTATATCTACAGTAAAACGTTGAACAACGTTGCCTGAGCGATTTTGCACAATGCCCCACGCTTTGACGTTGGAATTAAAAAAGGTGAACAGGTCAAGTTCTGGCCCCATTTTTTCGTATTGCTCACCTTCCATCGAACTACCACACCCCTCTATCAACAGAGTAAGAGCCAACAACACGCACAGAAAAGCCTTATTCATTGGATGCCCCTAATAGCTGTTGTCGCAATTTTGGCTCTGAGGTTTTTTCATCTAGCCAAATGGCAAAGAAGCACTGGGTAAACGCCTGATCACTTACCTCAGCGATTTCGTTGCCATTATAATAAAATCGGGTATCCCCCTCTTCTCCTCGCACGCCTGTTAGCACATCCCCCTCATAAACGTCGGGAAAGATACTAGCCATATTACTTTCCCATTTTTTAAAATGAGGAGACTGGCAAAGATGTTGTTCAACCATTTCTTCTATAGAGCGCTTTGCAATCTCTTTGCCTTCAAAATCTCTTCGGTAGACAAGGGTTAACGCAAAGGGTTTGTCATATTGAAACGTCCCTTCAGAAGCATAGAGAAAAGCGTCGTAAATATCCCAAAATAGATAATTTAACGTACCTTTTCCGACTAATTTGGCATTGGGGACGAGTGCGAGTTCCTGTTCAGTTATGTTCGCCGAGCCTGCTGCGAAACATGAAATCGCGCTGCATATGATCAATGTAGATTTCTTCATAGAAAGCTCCTATATGAGAAGATACTCAATACTGCTTTGCTCTGATCATAAGTGTACAATCATTAATGCAAATCAGTGCGATAACCAAAATCTACAAAGTGAGCAAAGTTAAACGCATGATCGAAGAAAAACTAGCGCTTTCAATCCCTTCACCGTGTGAGCCTTTTCAACCAAATTGGAAACATGCGGATAAGTTAAACCTTTTTGTTAAACGAGACGACTTAATTCACCCCGTCATCTCGGGTAACAAATGGCGGAAGCTTAAATATGCAATAGATGAGTTACCCAAACACACCTCACGCGTAGTTAGCTTTGGCGGAGGCTATTCTAATCATTTACATGCACTAAGCTTTGTTTGTAACGAATTAGGCATCCCTTTTACCGCAATAATTAGAGGTGATTATTCCGCCTCTCCCACGCCCATGATTAAAGATCTATTATCGTGGAATAGTGAATTACTGTTTGTGAGTAAAAAAGAGTACCAGCTTCGGGAGTCGAGCGAATACCTTCTGAATATCAAATTACGTTATCCCGATGCCGAAATAATTCCGGAAGGAGGGAAACAGTTAAGTGCATTGAAAGGTGTGGGCGAAATTATTGAGGAACTTACTTTTAAGCCTGATTACGTTTTAGTACCCGTAGGATCGGGTGCCACGCTAGCTGGCCTTATTCCCAAGCTCAGTATTTCCCAACACGCCCTGGGAATTGCAGTATTGAAAGGTAAAGGATACCTGGAAACGGAAGTTGAACGCCTATTACCCTCATCGGCAACCAACTGGAGCATAAACCACGACTATCATCACGGCGGATACGCAAAACGTTCTCCTGAGTTAACCCAATTTTGTCAAACCTTCGCTCAAAATAATACGCTGTTAATTGAACCCGTATATACAGGAAAGTTGTTTTATGCTGCCAAAAAGCTTATTGAAGACAACTACTTCCGTTCAGGCGCTAAGATTCTGATAGTTCATACAGGCGGTTTGCAAGGTGCACGAGATTAATCGTTTTGCCACTAAAAATTAAGATGCATCAACATTGCATTATTTTGTGATCTGTATTAGCGCTAAGGTCGTTCAAACTTTAGCAATAGTACCGTATCCGATATGCGTACTAAATTTGTACGATAATTGTTCAACCATTTAGATTGGCGCTTTTTATAGCTGCCGCTCTCTTCCGTGAGATCCATTTAAAGGAGGGCCGCCACCTTGATCCATTGTCCTGATGACTTGCCCAGGCCATTACAAATTTTGGTGGGTCGCAGTTTGCGTTTGTGCGAAATGATTTTACCTCACACTAAGGTGCTCTACCCTTTCGCGGCCGTTTATGAAGCAGGCCGTGTGGGCTGTCTATTTTCTGATGAAAGCGTACAAATAGAAAGCGAAAAACAATTAATTGAACAATTACAATGGCGGATAATAGACACGACTACCCATACGGATAGTTACAGTGTGCTTGTCTATGCAGTCACGGTACAAACTCAAAATAAAAAAAGAGTTGATGCCATTGCCATTAACGCATCCCCCCCTGATGACGAAGAAACGATCCTGCTTTATCCATTTTTCCGAATTGGTCAACGCATTGTTTTATCGCCTCCCATCCACGGATAGATTTGTTTATTTTTTGGCTGGAATCGTTACGCCCCCGCGTAATCATCTAAAAATAATGTAACTTAGTTTGCCAAATGCGGATTGTCTGCTAGCATTCAGCGCTAATTCTAAATGCCCTGGGAAGGACAATTATGTCTCGAGTATTAATTATCGGAGCTGGCGGTGTGGCCGCCGTAACTGTTAAAAAATGTGCGCGTTTGCCGCAACATTTTGATGAAATCTACCTGGCAAGCCGCACAGTCTCTAAATGTGAAGCATTGCAAAAAGAAGTAGGTGCTGATCGAGTTAAAGCCGTATTCGCTGTCGACGCTGATAATGCGAGTGAAGTAGAAAAGCTCATCAACGAAGTTAAGCCTGATTTGGTGATTAACCTCGCCCTACCTTACCAGGATCTTCCAATTATGGATGCCTGTTTGGCCACCGGTACTGACTATCTGGATACTGCTAATTACGAGCCCAAAGATGTAGCGAAATTTGAATACTCCTGGCAATGGGCGTATCAGGACAAATTTAAGGATGCCGGCATTATGGCATTGCTTGGCAGTGGCTTCGATCCAGGCGTCACTAATGTGTATACCGCCTATGCGGCAAAACACTACTTTGACGAGATCCATTATCTAGATATCGTCGACTGTAATGGCGGCGACCACGGTCAGGCTTTTGCCACTAACTTTAATCCAGAAATTAATATCCGCGAAATCACTCAGCGTGGTCGCTTCTGGGAAAACGGTGAATGGAAAGAAACCGACCCACTAAGTGTTAGAGAAGATTTGGACTATCAAAACATTGGGGTACGTGCCTCATACTTGATGTTTCATGAAGAGCTTGAATCGCTGGTTAAGCACTTCCCCACTTTGAAGCGCGCGCGTTTCTGGATGACATTTGGTGACGCTTACCTAAATCACTTGCGTGTGCTTGAAGGTATTGGCATGACCAGCATTGAGCCCGTTGAATTCCAAGGACAAAAAATTGTTCCTCTTGAATTCCTTAAAGCCGTACTACCTAACCCAGGCTCCTTAGCTGAAGGTTACACGGGCATGACGTGTATAGGCACATATATTACTGGGATTAAAGACGGCAAAGAAAAAACCATTTTTATCTACAATAACTGCGAACATGCCAAGTGCAATGAAGAAGTGGGTGCACAGGCCGTTTCTTACACTACAGGCGTACCGGCAATGATAGGTGCTGCGTTGATGCTCAATGGCACCTGGAAAAAATCAGGGGTATGGAATATGGAGCAATTTGACCCTGATCCGTTCATGGAAATGCTCAATGAGCATGGCTTACCCTGGCACGTTCTTGAATGTGACCAAAGCCCATTTAGTAAAAAGTAAAAAGTAAAAAGTAAAAAGTGGAGTAGCTCGGTTGTCTGATTTAACTAAACGCTCTGATATTCCTTCTCCATGCTATGTGTTGGAGGAGGAAAAACTTGTTCGTAACCTGGAATTAATGAAACGTGTACAGAATGATTCTGGTGTGCGTATCATTTTGGCCTTAAAAGGTTTTTCCATGTGGTCTAGTTTCGACATTATAAAACCGTATCTTCACGGGGCTACAGCTAGTTCTGTGTGGGAGGCCAAGTTAGCCAGTGAAATGGGAAAAGAGGTGCACGCTTATGCACCTGCCTATAAACCAACGGACATTGCGGCGTTAAAGAATCTAGTCAACCATATTTCATTCAACAGTATTGGCCAGTGGCAGCGCTATCAGGCTGATGTAAGTGAATTGTCAGTAGGTTTACGTATAAATCCAGAACATCAAGAAGCCAACACCCCTCTATATGATCCGGCTGCCCCAGGCTCGCGCTTGGGCATTCGCGCCAGTGAGTTGGAGGGCCTTGATCTGGCTGGTATTGAAGGATTTCATTGTCACAATTTGTGCGAGTGCGATTCTTTTGCTACCGAAAGAACACTTAGTGCTATAGAGCAGCGTTTCGCTAAATGGCTACCGCAGCTAAAATGGCTAAACTTAGGCGGTGGCCATCTTATGACTAAAAAGGGTTATAACGTTGAGCATTTAATTAAAACGCTGAAAAGTTTTAAAGATCGTTACCCACACTTAGATGTAATTTTGGAGCCCGGTTCAGCTGTAGCTTGGGATACAGGACCATTAATCGCTGAAGTGGTAGATATTGTGGATAACCAAGGGTCTATTGCTATTCTGGATATTTCCGCCACCGCGCACATGCCTGATGTGTTGGAAATGCCATATCGTCCAACGGTAATGCACAGTGGTGAAGAAGGGGTGAAAGCACATACGTATAAACTTGGTGGAAATTCCTGTTTAGCTGGGGATGTTATTGACAACTATTCATTCGATGACCCCCTTACAATAGGTGATCGTTTGCAGTTTGAAGATATGATGCACTACACCATGGTGAAAACAACCTTCTTCAACGGCGTAGAACATCCTGCTATCGCTATTTTACGCACAGATGGGTCGGTTGATGTAGTACGTCGTTTTAGCTATGAAGATTTTAAATCGCGGTTGTCCTGATCAAAACTTCACGATAGTAATCACCGTCCAGCCGCCGGATGCACTTTAGCGGAAGCTTAGGTTACAAAAAAATCTGGCCCGACGGTCAAAAAGCTAGCCTCTATTGAATATTACGTTGGGGTGAAAAGCCAACGTAATACCCCAGTTATCCGCGTTGGCTAGAGGTTTAACTTTTTTCGTAACTAACCGATCACTATCGCGGATTGGACTAACGTAACTACCAAAGGCCACTATCAGTTAAATTACACTATTTCCTCTGGCAACTTGAGATTCATTCACCTCACCTTCAATCAAGCGTTTTTCATCTAGATAAATAGCGTAACGCGTACCCTTCGGTGCTGAAATACTGTAATTGAACCCGTACATGTTATTTTCACTAAGCTCTACCTGAGCTTCGCGCTGCGGATATATTAATTCATACTGTCCGCTATCTTGTCCTTGAGAAAAGATATCCACGGTCCAGCGGCCATCCTGAATATCAATTTTTAGCGTTGAAACTGTCATATCGTCTCCCATCAGTGGTTTGGTAAACAATACGCATTTTGTCAATGTTCGTTCATTTCCAGCCCAATTTGATAAAGGCGGTTCTTTTTCAAATCATATTGTTGGGCCACAATGGCGGCGGCTTTTTTAAGCGGCAACTCTGTTTGTAACAAAGTAAGTAGTTTAAGCGCCTCCGGAGGGATTTCCGAGGGCGTTGCATCGCAGCCAGCGATTATCAGAACGAATTCTCCTTTCTGATGGGCCGGGTCCTGGCTTAGATAGTCACGTACTTTCTCTACGTTTCCACTTATATAGGTTTCAAATGTTTTACTAATTTCCTTGGCTAGTACGATCTGGCGGCTTGTACCTAAAACTTTTTCTACTACCTCAATAGTTTCCGCAATACGACGAGGGGCTTCGTAAAAAACCGATGTGGCTGTTCGCTTTTGTAAGTTTTCCAGCGCTTGTTCTCTTGCCAACATTTTGACAGGTAAAAAGCCTTCAAATACAAATTTGTCGGTGGGTAGGCCTGATGCGCTTAGAGCAGTTATTGCAGCGCAAGGACCAGGCAATGCCGTCACCACTATTCCTTCTTCTCGACATTTTCTTACTAAAATGAATCCCGGGTCGCTGATTAGGGGCGTGCCAGCATCACTCACTAACGCAACGGACTCACCGTCTAATAAACGCTGACACAGCATTGCTGCCCGTTTATCCTCGTTGTGCTCATGCAAGGAGAGAGTACGCGCGTTAATAGCAAAGTGTTGCAATAATTTATGGGTATGCCGGGTATCTTCAGCTGCAATCCAATCGACTTCTCTTAACGTATCCAGCGCACGCTGTGAGATATCCTGCAAATTACCAATTGGTGTAGGAACAATATAAAGGGTAGCAGATGCTGACATAGTAACCTTATTTCAGTTAGTTAATTGGATCATACATTGTAATCAACCAGTAATTACGACAAAGATGGTACAGTTATCGGTGGCGACCATAGCTTTTCTGGCTGGAATCGTTAAACTTGGCATCGATACGTAAAAACGCAAGGACCCCTGAGTGCATTTACCCCGTATAGTAACGTCGATAAAACCTGCCGTCATCAGCGCTATGCTGGTTTTATTAGCTGCCTGTTCAAGTTCTCCCGTACAGCAGGTGAAAAAGGTGGCTCCCGAGGTCATCTCTCCAGTGGAGCAGGTTAACGCCACATTTACGCCTGAAGAGCTCATAGAGCAAGCCAAAATGGTCTGGCAAAATGAGCAAAATAAAGAGAAGCGGGATGCGCTACTGCTTGACGCGGTGGCTATGTATATCAATCAATTAGATGCATTAAAAGCGCAGGTATTATTAAAAACTATTGAGCGTGGGAGCTTGTCTGACAAATTGAGCGAACGCGCTAATTTGTTAATCGCGCAACTTTATATGAATAGTAGTGAGGCTTCGGCCAGCGAACTGATAACGCTAGTTTCTCCCCTTTCGAATGATGAGACGGTTCGTCAACAACAACGTCAACTGCAAACTGAGCTTTATCTTCGATTACAGGATTGGGCAGCGGCAGCTAATGCGCTTATCCATTCCCAAGCGGCGACTCAGGACACTGTAGCGAAAATATGGGAGTGGACCAACCGCATCCCGAAAGAACAACTGGAAAAAGCCCAACAAGAGTTTCCCAAATTACGACCCTATATTGCATTGCGTGACTTAGTTGCTTCTTATGGGCTGCAACCCAAAAAACTCAGTAAAGATATCACGCAATTTAAACGAGTATTCCGTGGTCACCCTCTTATAGATTATTGGCCAGAAGCAGTCACTAAGGCTACACAGATATCACCGCCTGCGCCCGATAATATTGTGGTATTACTTCCGTTAAGTGGAAGACTTGAAGCAACAGGTAACGCAGTGAAAGAAGGTATTGTCGCCGCGTATTTTGAGCACACCGCCAACTATTCCAATCGCCGAAATGTTCCAACCTTACACTTTGTAGACACCGTCGGTAAATCGGCTATCGACTTGGTCGACGCGATAGGCGAAAGCCGCTGGGTTATCGGGCCGTTAATCAAAGAAACAATAGAATCACTACAAGGAAAACTGCCTCCATCCACAAATATGTTGGCACTTAATCGTATTGATCTAGATAAAACCGCGATGCCGCTTTCCACCGAAGGTTTAACAAACGACCTTACTCGGTCAGCAATAACGACAGATAGTGCGCGTCAACATGTCGGTTCTCATGCAACGGCTTACTTCGCTCTTGCACCAGAAGACGAAGCCGCTCAGCTAGCAGACTTGATATTTTTCAATGGTTATCGAGCGCCCGTAGTTATCACTTCAGACAGTAGTATCTATCAGCGGATGTTAATGTCGTTTAGTAGCCGCTGGGAGGAACTCAATGCGTTACGGAAGGGTCGCAATAAAATTAGTTTAACTAAGGTCACTTACACCGATAACAACTCCCTGAGAGATAGCGTTACCCAGGCGCTGGGTGTGGCTCAAAGTGAGAAGCGTATTAATCAAATTCGTTATATGGTAAACGAAGAATTGTACAATATGCCGCGTAACCGTGAAGACATAGATGCTATCGTCGCCTTTGCCTCCCCTGAACAAACTGAGTTGTTAAATCCCATAATTGAGGCCAGTATTAGTCCATTTTACGGGAAAACAGTGCCCGTATACGCCACCTCACGCTCAATGGAATACGACAGCACAAAGAATCAATGGCGAGATTTACAAAATGTTCGCTTTTTGGACATGCCATGGATGCTTCCGAATAATCCCCGAAAGAGGATGCAAGAAGAAATTAGTAATTTTTGGCAAGATCGCAGCACACAGGAATCAAGACTATTCGCATTTGGCATTGATGCATTCCAACTGTTGCCTAATTTAGCGAGTATGGCCCTACTGCCTCAGGTAGCCGTCTCAGGCTTGACTGGGGAGCTTACAATGAATGAGCAAGGCGAAATTATTAGAACGCTTCCCCAGGCATGGATAAACAATCAAAAAGTGACATTGTTTAAGCAGGCCAAGTGATTAAAACGAAGCAGATAGGCGATAACGCGGAAGATAAAGCCAGATTGTACTTACAGAACCAAGGGCTTACATTTGTGGCAGCGAATATTCATAGTCGGTACGGTGAACTCGACCTAGTTATGAAAGATAAGGCTTACTGGGTAGCGGTAGAGGTTAAATTTCGTCGCTCTACCCTATACGGTAATGCCATGGAATTTGTCACATCAGCAAAGTTAGCAAAAATCAGGCTTACCTTTGAACAATATTTAATTAGGCAGGGTCTTAATCCAGCCAGTACCCCTATGCGAATAGATGTTATCGCTGTAAACTCAACACACCTTGACTGGCTTCAGAATGTAGAGTGCTAAACTCACAATCTTAGCAGCGTGAAAAGTTAGAAATAAACAAGACAAAATTATGATTGAAAATATTAAAGCAAATTTCACCGAAAGCATCCAAACCAAAATAGCGGCTTCAGAAATGTTACCTGAAGCGATAGAAAAAGCAGCGACTATGATGGTTGAAGCCCTCATTCGAGGTAATAAAATACTAAGCTGTGGAAATGGTGGTTCTGCTGGGGACGCTCAGCATTTTTCATCTGAAATGCTAAACCGATACGAACGTGATCGTCCTAGCTTACCGGCCATAGCTCTCTCAACTGACACCTCTACCTTAACTTCAATTGCCAATGACTACAGCTATGATGAAATATTTGCCAAGCAGGTAAGAGCTTTAGGCCAACCGGGTGACATTTTACTGGCTATCTCGACCAGCGGTAACTCTCGTAATGTAATTGCAGCAATGGAAGCAGCGCTTTCCCGCGACATGACTATCGTAGCACTAACCGGTAAAGATGGCGGCGAGATGGCGGGGTTTTTGAACGACCATGATGTCGAAATACGGGTGCCTTCTAACCGCACTGCACGCATTCAGGAAGTGCACTTGCTTGTTATCCATAACTTATGCGAATGTATAGACGATAGCCTGTTTCCCGCCGACCACGAGGAATAATGATGATAAAAAAAGGGGCCAAACGTCTAGTTGCGCTATGCACAGTAATACTATCGATTGTATCTATTCAAGGATGCGCAGTAGTGGCCGTAGGCGCAGCGGGAGTAGCGGCGAAAGTCGCAACTGATAGACGTACAGTGGGCACTCAACTGGACGATCAGACGTCTGAAGGCAAAGTTGCTTTCAACTGGTCACAAAATGACGCGTTAAAGGAACTAACGAATCTTCAGGTGAATGTGTATAACGGGGTTGCTTTATTAACAGGTCAAGCGCCTTCAGCTTCGCTTATAGAAGACGCCTTACGCGCTGCAAAGAAAGTAGATTCAATCAGTAAAATCCACAATCAAATTCGTGTTGGTGAACCCATTGCCGCTACCACTCAAGCGAATGATATCTGGCTTGCTTCTAAAGTTCGCGCACAATTGTTGGCCGACGAGCGCATTCCCGCACTTCAGGTAAAGGTGGTAGTAGAAGACAGTGAAGTATTTCTACTTGGTCGAGTCAATAACCAGGAAGCCACATCAGCGGTGGATATTGCGCGCAACATCACTGGCGTAACACGGGTAGTCAGGGCGTTCCAGATATTACAATAAAGCAGACGGGCTGGAAATTTCGTCATTATCCAGCCCCGCTTGTCGACAATTTACATCTAATTCAACAATAGCCCTTCTGCCAACTTGACTATTTAAAATGGTTAAAAGGTGATTTTAACTTTTAAACAAGCATGATTCCTTAATTTGACATAGTGCCCACCCTTCTTTATATTGTCGACAAAGTTTAGCTTATTGTTGACGTCATTTATGGACTTTACCAGCGAAACAGTCATTACCAGTGCCGATAAAACCTATATACAGCTGCGCAATGATATTGTTGAAGGGCGTATCGCCGCAGGCACCAAACTGAGTGAAGTTGAACTGTCGACAAACTATTCTGTAAGCCGTGCAGTAATCCGGGAAGCCATAAATCGACTGATGGCGTGTCATTTGGTGGAACGAAAAGCTAATGTTGGCGCACGAGTCGTTACGCTTTCCCCAGAAGGGTTAGAGCAGTTATATCAGGTGAGAGAATCACTGGAAGGTATGGCCGCTCGGCTGGCGGCTAAAAATATGACTGATACGGAAGTTCAAAACCTCCAGCAATTACTTGATGCGCATTTTGATAAACAAGTGCAAGCTGGCGAGTCTTATTATCAGGAAGCCGGTGATGTAGATTTTCATTACCGCATTATTCAAGGTAGTAAGAACCAGCATCTAATTTCGGTACTGGTTAATGGCCTTTATCATCTGGTACGTATGTACCGCGTTCAGTTAGGCATGGCAGGACCCCGTGTGACTACTGCATTTGACGAACATTTGCATATTGTAAAAGCCATTGCTAATCGGGACGAAGAACTGGCTGAAATTCTTATGCGACGTCACATACTTTACTCAAAAAATAATATTCAAACTAAACTTCTCAATCATTCAAACCTATAAGGACAATGAAATGAGCCCAGGTAAGAAATTCCGTCAGGCTTTGGCTGACAACACACCGCTTCAAATAGTAGGCACCATTAACGCTTATACGGCCATTATGGCGAAACAAATTGGCCATCAGGCCATTTATCTTTCCGGTGGCGGAGTGGCAAATGCGTCTTACGGGCTTCCTGACTTAGGTATGACGTCTTTGAACGATGTAATAGCGGATGTTCAGCGAATTACTTCCGCCTGTGATCTTCCTCTATTGGTGGATATCGATACCGGTTGGGGAGGCGCGTTTAACATCGCTAAAACTATCAAAGATATGGAAAAAGCAGGCGCCGCAGCAGTGCATATGGAAGACCAGGTGGCCCAGAAGCGCTGTGGTCATCGTCCGAATAAAGAAATTGTTTCGACCGATGAAATGGTTGACCGCATTAAAGCAGCGGTAGATGCCCGCACAGATCCAGACTTTTTCATCATGGCGCGGACTGATGCTTTTGCCCAAGAAGGCCTTGATGCTGCTATCGAGCGTGCGCAAGCGTATGTCGCCGCAGGTGCGGACGGTATCTTTGCAGAGGCGGTACAAACCGAAGAACACTACCGTGCTTTTGCAGAAGCATTGGATGTGCCTATCCTCGCGAACATCACCGAATTCGGTAAAACAGAGTTATGGAATAAAAAAGAATTGGGCGAATGGGGCGTGGCGATGGTCTTGTACCCACTTAGTGCCTTTCGCGCAATGAACAAAGCAGCAGAAATGGTATACACATCTATCCTTGAAAAAGGTGATCAAAAAGCTGTTACCGATATGATGCAAACGCGTATGGAGCTGTACGATTATCTGGGTTACCACGACTACGAAAAGAAATTGGATAGATTGTTTGCGCAAGGTAAGAACAAATAAAAAAGAATAATAATACTGTGCCAATGAAAACGGCGCAGCTAAAGAACTCTACAAAATATTAATCGGAGATTAACTCATGGCAAAACAACTTAGCGGTGCCGGATTGCGCGGCCAGGTAGCGGGAAAAACTGCACTTTCTACTGTTGGACAAACAGGCTCTGGTCTGACTTACCGCGGGTACGACATAAAGGATTTGGCAGATAAATGCCAGTTCGAAGAAGTTGCCTACCTGATTTTAAAAGGTAAATTGCCTAATCAGCAAGAATTGGATGCTTATAAAACAACGCTACAGAAGCTACGTGGCTTACCCCAGGAATTAAAAGACGTTTTAGAACGTATTCCTAAAGATGCCCACCCAATGGACGTGTTACGCACCGGCTGCTCTATGTTGGGTAACTTAGAAACTGAAACCAGCTTTGAACAACAACAGGATGTCACTGACCGAATGCTGGCTTGTTTCCCAAGTATCATTTGTTATTGGTATCGTTTTTCACATGATGGAGTGCGCATTGATGTTGAAACCGACAATGATTCGATCGGTTCGCACTTCTTACACATGCTTCACGGCGAGAGGCCAAGTGAGTTACACGAACAGGTCATGCACGTGTCTTTAATCCTTTACGCCGAGCATGAATTTAACGCGTCGACTTTTACTGCGCGTGTATGTGCGTCTACATTATCCGACATGCATTCTTGCGTAACAGGCGCTATAGGTTCATTACGCGGACCGCTTCACGGTGGTGCAAACGAAGCGGCGATGGATATGATTGAAAAATTCACCTCGCCTGACCATGCAGAAGAAGAGATGATGGGCATGCTCGCTCGTAAAGAAAAAATTATGGGATTTGGTCATGCGATTTATTCTGAATCGGACCCCCGTAATGAAATCATCAAACAATGGTCTGAAAAGCTAGCTAAAGATGTTGGGGATGAGGTGCTTTACCCTGTATCGGTTCGCTGTGAAGAAGTTATGTGGCGTGAAAAGAAATTGTTCTGTAACGCCGATTTCTTCCATGCATCTGCTTACAACTTCATGGGTATCCCGACCAAGTTATTTACACCTATATTCGTAATGTCGCGCTTAACAGGCTGGGCAGCGCACGTAATGGAACAACGTGCAGATAACCGTATTATCCGCCCTTCGGCAGAATACACAGGTGAAGATTTGCGTTCGGTTACGCCCATTGCTGATCGTGACTAGCCTTATCTAAATACGCCAAGACCTCAAGGCCAGACTCATTAATCTGGCCTTCTTCTCATTCGAAACAGGATATCATCATGAACACCGATTACCGCAAACCGCTCCCCGGTGCATCACTGGATTACTTCGATACCCGCGAAGCTGTGGAAGACATTGAACCCGGTTCATACGACAAACTCCCCTATACTGCTAAAGTGCTTGCCGAAAACCTGGTGAGAAAGTGTGATCCTGCAGCGCTTAGCGACTCATTAAAACAAATTATTTATCGTAAGCGGGACCTGGATTTTCCGTGGTTTCCTTCTCGCGTAGTATGCCACGATATTTTAGGGCAAACCGCTTTTGTGGATTTGGCTGGCCTTCGCGATGCTATTGCTGCGAAAGGCGGCGACCCATCTAAAGTTAATCCTGTTGTGCCGACGCAACTTATTGTGGATCACTCGTTAGCAGTTGAACACGCAGGGTTCGAAAAAGACGCGTTCGATAAGAACCGTGCTATTGAAGATCGTCGTAATGATGATCGTTTCCATTTTATCAACTGGACTAAAACTGCATTTAAAAACGTCGATGTGATTGGCCCGGGTAACGGCATCATGCATCAGATTAACCTGGAAAAGATGTCACCGGTGGTGCATGCCAGAGATGGGGTCGCCTTCCCTGACACATTAGTGGGGACAGACAGCCATACCCCCCATGTGGATGCATTAGGCGTAATTGCAGTGGGTGTGGGTGGTCTGGAAGCCGAAAGTGTAATGCTAGGTCGCGCTTCCTACTTGCGCTTACCTGATATTGTAGGAGTGGAGTTAACCGGTAAGCCCCAGCCAGGCATCACCGCAACCGATATTGTATTGGCGCTAACTGAATTCTTGCGTAAAGAGCGTGTAGTCTCTGCTTATCTCGAGTTTTATGGTGAAGGTGCATCTCATCTGACATTGGGTGATCGGGCGACAATCTCTAACATGACGCCTGAATATGGTGCCACGGCAGCGATGTTCTATATTGACGAACAGACCATTGATTATCTGAAGTTAACGGGTCGCGAAGATAAGCAAGTGGCATTAGTAGAGCGCTACGCTAAACAAACCGGGTTATGGGCAGAGGATATGAAATCTGCTGAATACGAGCGCGTACTGACGTTTGATCTATCAAGTGTTGGCCGTAATATGGCCGGTCCTTCTAACCCTCACGCACGCTTGTCCACCAGTGACTTAAGTAGTAAGGGAATAAGCAAGCAAGTCGAGCAGGAAGAAGGAAAAATGCCTGATGGTGCGGTGATTATTGCTGCTATCACCAGCTGTACAAACACCAGTAACCCACGAAATGTCATTGCCGCGGGGTTGATTGCCCGTAACGCTAAGCGTAAAGGTTTGATGCGCAAACCCTGGGTAAAATCTTCATTAGCCCCCGGCTCTAAAGCAGTGCAACTGTACTTAGAGGAAGCCGATTTGATGGATGATTTAGAGAGCTTGGGCTTCGGGATCGTAGGTTTCGCGTGTACAACCTGTAACGGAATGAGTGGCGCGCTTGACCCAGCCATTCAACAAGAAATTATAGAGCGAGATCTTTATTCCACTGCGGTACTTTCTGGCAACCGAAATTTTGACGGTCGTATCCACCCCTATGCGAAACAGGCTTTTCTGGCTTCTCCACCACTCGTAGTGGCATATGCCATTGCCGGCACTATCCGTTTCGATATTGAAAAAGATGTATTAGGCAATGACGAAGAGGGCAACCCTGTTACCTTAAGTGACATTTGGCCTTCCGACGAAGAAATTGATGAAATCGTCAGCAAGCACGTGAAACCTGAGCAGTTCCGCAAGGTTTATGAACCCATGTTTGATTTAAAAGTCGAATATGGTAAAGATTTATCCCCCCTGTATCAGTGGCGTGAGACCAGCACTTATATCCGCCGACCTCCTTACTGGGAAGGTGCGCTGGCAAAAGCGCCTTCATTAAAAGGGATGCGCCCACTTGCCATATTTGGTGACAATATCACTACTGACCATTTATCGCCTTCTAACGCCATTCTGGCATCCAGTGCAGCAGGTGAATATCTGGCGAAAATGGGCTTACCTGAAGAAGATTTCAATTCCTATGCAACTCACCGAGGTGATCACCACACTGCTCAACGCGCCACGTTGGCTAACCCTAAAATCTTTAACGAGATGGTCGTTGAGAATGGCGAGGTGAAGCAAGGTTCTCTGGCCCGTATTGAGCCAGAGGGTGAAGTGGTGCGCATGTGGGAAGCTATTGAAACCTATATGGATCGGGGTCAGCCATTGATCATCATAGCAGGTGCCGATTACGGCCAGGGATCATCGCGTGATTGGGCAGCAAAGGGCGTACGTCTGGCGGGTGTTGAAGTGATTGTGGCTGAAGGCTTTGAGCGTATTCACCGTACCAACCTGATTGGGATGGGCGTTATGCCGCTTGAGTTTAAGGCTGGCACCACGCGTAAGACACTTAATCTTGATGGCACGGAAACGTACGATGTATCAGGTAAACCAGCGCCTGGCGCGACCCTTGATCTGGTAATAAACCGAGCGGATGGTTCGACTGAGACCGTTCCTGTTACCTGTCGATTAGATACAGCCGAAGAAGTCAGTATCTATAGTGCGGGAGGAGTTCTGCAACGTTTCGCCAAAGACTTTCTTGAAGCGGAAGAAAGCGCATAAAGCCTCACCTCGCTAATTAGTTAATGTAAGCCTACAAATACTTTTGCAGGCTTTTGTAATTAAGTGATCTGGCCTAATGGCCAGATGCAAACTTGGAAATTTTTTACTATGGCATTTGCTCCGCAACTTAAAATTCCTGCTACCTATATGCGCGGTGGCACCAGTAAAGGTGTCTTTTTTCACCTGCTAGATTTACCTGAAAAAGCGCAACAACCTGGTAGCTATCGCGATAATTTGTTGCTACGCATTATTGGTAGTCCTGATCCTTATCAAAAGCACACTGACGGTATGGGCGGTGCAACGTCCAGTACCAGTAAAACGGTGATCCTGTCGAAAAGTGAAAAAGAAAATTACGATGTCGACTATCTATTTGGTCAGGTCGCTATTGATAAAGCGCATATAGATTGGAGCGGTAACTGCGGTAACCTTACCGCTGCCGTAGGTGCATTTGCAATCAATAATGGCTTAATTGAACCGTCGCGCATTCCTCGCAATGGCATCGCAGAAGTACGTATCTGGCAAGTCAATATTCAAAAAGCGATTATTGCCCATGTTCCGATTACTAACGGCGAGGTGCAGGAAACGGGCGACTTTGAACTAGATGGCGTCACCTTCCCTGCCGCCGAAGTTAAAATTGAGTTCATCGATCCAGCTGACGGCGAAGGCGCCCTGTTTCCCACCGGAAATCTAGTCGATACATTTGACGTGCCAGGCGTGGGTAGTTTAGAAGCGACATTCATCAATGCAGGGATCCCTACTATCTTTGTTAATGCTAACGCGATTGGTTATAAAGGAACAGAACTGCAGGATGATATTAATAGTGACGCCAATGCGCTCGCGCGCTTTGAGACCATCCGTGCCCATGGGGCAGTTAAGATGGGCCTAATAAAAGATTTGGGCGAAGCGGCCACCCGTCAGCACACTCCTAAGATTGCATTTGTGAGCCCAGCTACGTCTTACACCGCCTCCAGCGGCAAGGAAGTACAGGCCGATGATATCGATTTATGTGTTCGTGCGTTATCCATGGGTAAACTACACCATGCCATGATGGGTACGGCAGCAGTAGCGATTGGTACTGCTGCCGTTATCCCTGGGACGCTGGTTAATAAAGCGGCCGGCGGAGACGTAAGGGAATCAGTGACCTTTGGTCATCCTTCAGGCACGTTACAAGTCGGTGCCGCCGCACAAAAAAATAACGACCAATGGCAAGTGGAAAAGGTCATTATGAGCCGCAGCGCCCGTATCCTTATGGAAGGATGGGTGCGTACTCCACCTGTTGAAGCGTAAACGAAAAAAAATAAAAAGGGGTCAGAGTCTGAGGGATCCCCACGAATTTGATTTCATACGCTTCCAGCCCAGGCCTTGTCTATCAAGG
>NZ_JAPFRE010000024.1 GCF_026183735.1 Alteromonas sp. ASW11-130
AAGGTAAGCACACTGTTTGCCGTGTTTTGTCACCCTGGCTCTTTCAAATACTGTATCGTCGAAGGAAAAAAATCCTTTAGTAAAAAAACATAAAAAAGATGACTTGGATACAAAAACGATACAAAGCCATTATTTTTATATTTTTTATACGTATGTATATTTATTTATACGCTGTGATAAGGAGTGTCGGTATGGTAACGATTCGGGGCCGACGAGTTATCAACCCCAAAAACGTATTAACCCAATAGTGATAATGCAGCCTGAGGACGTTGTTTCGCCTGGGCAAGAATGGACGTACTCGCTTGCTGTAGAATCTGATTACGGGTTAGCTCAGCTGTTTCTAACGCAAAGTCGGTATCACGGATGCGTGATCGGGCAGCAGAGACATTCTCTGCCACATTGCTTAAGTTACGTATAGTAGACTGAAACCGATTTTGCAGTGCCCCTAAGTCGGCGCGCGTAGAGCCGATAGTAGATATTGCACTATCAATTGCGGTTAAGGCTGAAGCAGCGCCAGCAGACGTACTAATATCTAATGAACCCACGCCCAAACCTGACGCACCATAGCCGCCTGTGCGGGTTAACTCCATTTTTATCGTTTGTCCGCTATTCGCCCCCACCTGAAAATCAGCTGCGAAATCACCTTTAAGAATACTTACACCATTAAACTCTGTATAAGAACCAATACGGGATATCTCAGTTTTTAGGGCTGCCACTTCTTTTTGCAGTGCGTCGCGATCGGAGTCAGTATTAATACCATTTTGCGATTGTATCGCCAGCTGACGAATTCGTTGCAGACTGGTAGTGGTTTCTTCAAGCGCACCTTCAGCGGTTTGAGAAATTGAAATGGCATCATTTGCGTTACGCACGGCCTGTTGCAATCCTTGAACCTGAGAAGTCATGCGATCAGAAATTTGCAAACCCGCTGCATCATCGGCAGCACTATTAATACGAAAACCTGACGATAGACGCTCAAAAGAAGTATTGAGGGCATTGCTCGTATCAAACATTTGACGCTGAGCATTCAATGCCGAAACGTTAGTATTTACAAACATACTTGTTATATCTCTAAATTACTCTCTCATGCATACCGGGTTATTAAACCGGAGGCCCCTTAAAACAACACTTAAACGTAAAGTGTGAATATAAAAGGTTATAGAGCACGTCTCACTTGTAACAAGGGTAGCCGGGCATCGCCCGGCTAGTAGCTCCGTTAATTCTGATTGAGCCTGTCAACATGGGAAATAGACTCAACCAGTGAGCTGTTAGGAATTAACCTAATAGTGACAATGCTGCCTGAGGACGCTGTTTCGCCTGGGCAAGAATCGAGGTACTTGCTTGCTGAAGGATCTGGTTACGCGTCAGCTCCGCTGTTTCAGAAGCAAAATCCGTATCACGAATACGTGAACGTGCCGAAGATACGTTTTCTGCAACATTACTTAAGTTACGGATAGTTGACTGGAAGCGGTTTTGCAATGCACCCAAATCAGCACGCGTGCCACCGATTTGTGAAATCGCAGAATCAATTGCTGTTAGGGCTGCTGCCGCACCTGCTGACGTGCTGATATCAAGCGTACCCACACCCAGACCAGAAGCACCATAGCCACCCGACTTAGTTAAATCTACAGAAATCGTTTGACCGCTGTTCGCTCCTACCTGAAAATCAGCTTGGTAGCTACCAGAAAGAATATTGACACCGTTGAACTCTGTATCAGTTGATGTACGAGACATCTCAGTCTTCAACGCGGCTACTTCTTTTTGAAGTGCTGCACGATCTGAATCTGAGTTAATACCGTTTTGTGACTGAATCGCTAACTGACGCATACGCTGCAATGAGTTAGTGGTTTCATCCAACGCACCTTCTGCTGTCTGAGACAGTGAAATTGCATCGTTGGCATTTCGTACAGCCTGGTTCAGACCTTGTACTTGCGATGTCATACGGTCAGAAATCTGCAAACCAGCTGCATCGTCTGATGCACTGTTGATGCGGAAACCCGAAGATAGACGCTCGAATGAAGTGTTCAATGAATTACTGGTATCGAACAATTGACGTTGAGCGTTTAACGCTGAAACGTTAGTGTTTACAAACATAGACATAAGGATCTCTCCAACTACTACTCTCACCGACATTGGTCGGCTGCCGGATTACCGGCATTATTAATTAGATGTTATCGAGACCTTTATTCGATCTGATAACCTGGCTCTCTCAGTTTCTTTATCGACGCTTAAAAAATATCCTTTAACGTAAAAACAAAGAAACTTTATCTTTTTGAGGCTTTAATCTAAAAAAGAGTAAATTATGGCCATTTATAGCACTTTACATACTGACGTATATTTATTAATACGATAATATGAAAGGTATCACCATGTTTATTAAGCTAAAAAAGAAAACCGGGCTAAGCCCGGTTTTGTATTTTCAATTGAGCGTTTTACACTCTTTAGGATGCAACCTGGTCGTATCTCACTACCTCCTGGCTCAACCCTAATCTAGTTAGGAATTAACCTAATAGTGACAATGCTGCCTGTGGACGCTGTTTCGCCTGAGCAAGAATTGAGGTACTTGCTTGCTGAAGGATCTGGTTACGCGTCAGTTCCGCCGTTTCAGAAGCAAAATCCGTATCACGGATACGTGAACGTGCCGCAGATACGTTTTCTGCAACATTACTTAAGTTACGGATAGTTGACTGGAAGCGGTTTTGCAATGCACCCAAATCAGCACGCGTTCCACCGATCTGTGAAATCGCAGAATCAATTGCTGTTAGGGCTGCTGCCGCACCTGCTGACGTGCTGATATCAAGCGTACCCACACCCAGACCAGAAGCACCATAACCACCAGATTTAGTTAAATCTACTGAAATCGTTTGACCGCTGTTCGCTCCTACCTGGAAATCAGCTTGGTAGCTACCAGAAAGAATATTGACACCGTTAAACTCTGTATCAGTAGATGTACGGGACATTTCAGTCTTCAACGCGGCTACTTCTTTTTGAAGTGCTGCACGATCTGAATCTGAGTTAATACCGTTTTGTGACTGAATCGCTAACTGACGCATACGCTGCAATGAGTTAGTGGTTTCATCCAACGCACCTTCTGCTGTCTGAGACAGTGAAATTGCATCATTCGCATTTCGTACAGCCTGGTTCAGGCCTTGGACTTGCGATGTCATACGGTCAGAAATCTGCAAACCAGCTGCATCGTCTGATGCACTGTTGATGCGGAATCCTGAAGATAGACGCTCAAATGAAGTGTTCAATGAATTACTGGTATCGAACAATTGACGTTGAGCGTTTAACGCTGAAACGTTAGTGTTTACAAACATAGACATGAGGATCTCTCCAACTACAACTCTCAACCGACTGTTGTCGGGTTACCGGGTTACCGGCGTTACTACTTATAAATTATCAAGATCCTGTTTATGATCTGATAACCTGGCTCTCTCGACATCTTTATCGCCTTATCAAAATTTTCCTTTAACAAAAATATCGAGAAAGTTTTTAGAAAACCATATTCTTTCTGTCTATACTTTTATAACGCCATGTCTTTTAAAGATTTTTCATGATTAAAAAAAGTTCAAATTTTTTTCATCTTAAACGTATCTCGAGTGATAAAAAGCACAGTGCTTTTACCGATCTGGTTAAAATTAACGATAAATTAGTATGTTGCTATCGTCAGGCTACCAACCATGTCAGTGGTGATGGTCGTATAGAAATCACGGTAACTGACCTTAATTCTGAGGTTGTTTCACGCCAGCACCTTTCGTTCCCTCGGTGTGATTTGCGCGATCCTAAGCTAAGCATTGACGAAGGCGGGCGAATATTTTTATTGGCATACGCACGGATGGATGCCACTGAAAAATCATGTTCAAGAACTCGCTGGGTAAGCTGGTTCAGTGATAATGGCCTTACATGGTCTTCACCTCATTTTTTTGGTACCAACGGCTGGTGGCTGTGGCGTATAAGATGGCAGCAGGGCCAGGCTTATGGGTTCGCTTATAATCGGCAACATAATAGGGTTGATCTTTATTCAGGCCACCCGCAAAAGACGATGTATCTTCATAAATCCTATGCTCTATCCTTACGTGACCACAAATTGGGTTATCCTAATGAAAGTGATTTGATATTTGATAGACAAGGCACGATGTGGGCCTTGATCAGAAGAGATGCAGATAGTTTTACTGCGCAACTGGGTCGTGCCAAGCCCCCTTATACGCGCTGGGAGTGGCACGATCTGCAAACCTATATTGGTGGCCCGGTGATGCATGGTTTAACAGAAAACTCTGTATTGGTAGCGGGTCGAATTTGGCAGAATAATCAGCCGAGAACAGCGTTATGGCATCTGCAACTTAACACAGCAAAGCTTACGCATTTACTGACAGTGCCTAGTGCAGCAGATAATAGTTACCCTGGCATCGTATTAGAGGAGGATACGTGTTATTTATCTTATTATTCAGGGCACATAGATAACCAAACACGGGTCTATTTAGCCACCATCAGAAATTTTGATAAATGGCTAAATAAAATTGAATAGTGAAAGCTGCGAAATCCGCGGAAAAGTTTGTAAAGCGGCGTTGAGCGCCGTTTCTTGTCGAGCAAATTCAGCTGATGCCTCTGCAAAATCGGTTTCTTCAATATTCGCGCGCGCGGAGCGAATGTTGACTTCTAAATCCAAATTTGTCTCAAACACTGAAGAGGCGACATTTTGCCGCCCCCCAATGGACGATATCTCCGCAGATATTTTGTCAGTGGCAGAATCAAGGTTCGAAATAGCACCTTGAATTGACTTACGTAACGCATCGCCAGACTCGCCATCAACTGAAAGCGCGGTATAAATATCGTGCAGCGTTTCGGCAATATTTTTCTTTTCTGGTTTGTCCAAAGAAAAGTCAACCGTATCGCCAGCATTACCCGAAACGGTAAAACTCATGCCCTGAATAGTAAAAGGATTCCCGGATGTGTAATCGACAGTATCAATTACAGCACCGCTGGCTACATTCGTTAACTGGACTTGATTACCCGCTGTCAGCGTTAACCGGAAGTCATTGTTCGCTGCCGTGAAGCCATCATAGTTAGCATCAAAAAAACTATCGAACGCATCCTGATTTGCTACATCAGAGTCATCTACTGTAGCTCCCACACTGCCGGTGACCGAAAAGCCTTGGGGAGCCAGGACGTTTTCAAAAACATCCTGGCCACTCGTTGTACTCCGAAGCGTTACATTATCGGACAGTTTAACTGAATTCGTTCCACTATCGCCCTCATAACGAACAGCATTTCCTGGTGCAGCCGGATTAAAACTAAATGCAGGGCTATCGGCTTGGAACCCCGCAAACATATAGTCACCCGATGGATCTTGTGCATTCATAAGATCGAGCACTTCGTCTCGAATTTGCTGAATTTCAGAACCTATTGCTCGTCGATCCGCGTCATTTAATACACCTGATCCAGCTTGTTGAATTAACTGGCGAGCGCGGAGCGCTGCATCATTTATGTTGGAAAGCACTGTTTCTTGCTGTTCTAATCGGCTTATAAACAAACCATTGTTCTGTTTATACTGATCAATATTCGCTAATTGCTCAGTTAACCTCACAACTTGCGCTGCCCCCACTGGGTCATCAGAAGGTCGGTTAATCCGTTTACCCGTTGCTAGCTGTTCCTGCGTATCAGCAAGCTTTCGCTGACTATCCATAATCGCATCGAGATTACGATTGAAGAATTGATTGGTCGAAATACGCATTATTTATTACCTGGCAGCCGAAAGTATCGTGTCAAACATTTGCTGTGCCGTTGTCAAAATTCGCGCAGCGGCAGCGTAACTTTGCTGAAAACGTACAAGATTAGCAGCTTCTTCATCTAAGCTTACACCTGATACTGAATCAAACCATTCCTGTGATTGTGATTTCATTGCCTCAGCAGCTTCTAACGATATATCGGCACTCGCCGCTTTTTCTCCAACATTTCCTACAACTGACGAAAATGCATCAAATAATGAACGAGGTTCATTCGCCGAATCACTGCTAACCTGGACTAACTTTTCGTCCTGCAAATTTATCATTTCCAGTGCATTCGTATTGTCATTTACCCCGTTTGTATTATAGGAAAATGCAAACGAGTCGCCAGCTCTAGGGCTGCCATTTAAACTTAAATCGTAACCTGGGTAATCATCCAAAGCAGAAAAAGAAGCTGGCCAAGCAGGAGTTGCGCCTGCCGCTTCTGCCTGGGCTAACAAGTTGTCGTAATCGGTGACGCCCGTAACGTTGGTGATGACATTACCAGCACTATCCAAAACCTGAAAATCAGTAGGAGAAGTAAATAAAATTTCTGCCGGAGCGCCAACTGTGGCACTCGGTGATCCAGCTACACCATGAATACCACCCGCCCCATCAAAAGCAGACGCTTCTGCACCTAATGTAGGATCAACGGTCGTATTGCTCACTGTTACTTCTTCAACTGTGGCTGTTCCCAAATTATCACTATCTGGTTGTACGCGTAATGGCGAAGCAAACGCCAAGTCTTGTGGACGGTTAGTCGCTAATTCAATATCAGCACCTGCATACTTCGTGGGCTGAAACAAAAACGCGTCTCCCACTGCGTGTCCTCCAGCTGCCTCGAAGTCAATTTCCAGACCGGCGGGAAGCTCAGAGAATCCACTTCCAATTGTAATGCCCGTATAAACTACAGGATTTCCAGAGGCATCCACTTTGGGCGACCCATCGCTATTTAGTAACTCTAACTGCACTTCATCAGGAACGCCAGCGGTGACGCTGGTTACCGTAACTTTATAATCAGCGTCGGTTATCAACTCACCACTGCCTGGGATAACACGCCCAGTAACGGGGAGGTTATCTGGTGTTCCTGAATAATTTACCCCAACAAATTCGGGTAGATTAAATATGTCACCGCCGAGCTGAAAGTCTAAGTCCATTCCTAGTCTGTTCTTACTATTGACGGCATCAGCAAATGCCAGGGCCATCTGTCCTATGTCACGCTGGGTAGGGGCAAGAATTTCATCTCGATAACGAAACAGACCACCAATTTGTCCACCTAAACTCGTCTCACCTAAATTTATTTTTGTATCGTCTTTTGCACCATTAAATTCTGTCGACAGCTGTAATTGTTTACGCCCTAAATCTGCATCTGTACTGATTTCAATCAGGTTAAAACTGCCATCGTCTAAAATGAGCGACTCGCCAGTTTTTAAATTTATGTTGACCGATCCAGGCTCGCTTTTGCTGTCTTTAACATCAATCGCCATCAACTCAGCCAGTTCATCAATCGCCTTGTCCCGCTGATTCATTAATGTAGTAGGCTCGCTGGCGGAACCAAGATCACCACTAGCGACCTGAATAGCATTATTTAGTTCACCGATGTTTCTAATGAGATCGTTGGCTTTGTTTACCATAGAGGTAAACTCTAAATTGACTTCTTTCTCTTTTTCTTCCAGAAAATCAGACACAGTACCAAATCGTCTTAGCACATCCCGTCCTTGCGCTAACACTAACTCGCGTGATGATAGATTAGAGGGGTCATCGGCAGCCGTCTGTAGCGAACCGAAGAACTCACTTAACCCTTGGGCTATTGAATTGGCATCGCTGGCAAGAAGGTTATCAATAGCTGAGGCCTTTTGTTGGTATACTTCGAACTCGCCGACCTTAGTAATATCGCGGCGCAACTGGTTTTGTGCAAATACGTCAATGACCCGCTCGGTGGTAGGTTCTCCTACTCCACCAAGAATACCACCTTCAAAAGTCGTTCGCTCACGTACATAACCTTCAGTATTAACATTGGCGATGTTTTTGCTGGTAGTTTGCAACAGGGTACTACTCGCGTTTATACCGCTTCTTGCAATATTAAACATATCGACAGGACGGACCATAATTAGTTGCTCCTCTGCCCGTTATTTACATTCATGGCATAAAACCGTTAATAATGTCGCTTTTGAATACCGCCATAATCTTATCTGCATAATTCGGATCGGTGGCATAGCCAGCTCGTTGCAGCTCGCTGAAATAGCTCTGCGTATCAGCACCGTTTTCGACTGCTTGCTGATACCGTGGCTGTGACCGAATAAAGTCAACATAGTCATGCACAGCTTCTTTAATAGATTCATACGCACGAAACGCTGCTTTGTGTTTTTTTGCTACGCCGCCTTCGAACTCAAGCGTATCGACAATTGCTTGCTTTCCCTCCCATGAGCGGTTTGCTTTAATACCAAACAGGTTATGGCTGCTATTTCCTTTTGCATCGTGAATAATAAATTTCCCCCAACCCGTTTCGACCGCGGCCTGGGCAATTATAGCTTTAGGGTCGGTACCCAATAATTCAGCAGCTTCGCGAGCATGGGGATACAATGCTTGAATAAAGCTTTCCTGATCGTCAAACATAGGCGCTTTAAAAGATGATGCTGCACCCATGCTGTTTGATTCTAAAACCTTTTCTTGCGTTATTTTGACCTGTGCACGTTGGGATTGGTTCAACGAAGTAATATTGCCGTCATCACGTATGACACTGGCTGGTGTGAAATCTTTATCTTGCTGGCCTAATTGCTGCACGATCAAATCTGCCAATCCCAGACCACCGCCCGCAGATAAATCAGCGGCTAGCTGCTGGTCATGCATTTCCTGATAGAACTTAACCTGCTGCGAATTGAATGGACTATTTTCATCTGCAATGGCTTCTTGCGCCTTGCGCATTGATTTAAACATCATCTGGACGAAAATGGCTTCGAACTGTTGCGCAGCTTCCTCCAACACTTCCTCATCACCAGATGCAATGGCTTCGCGAAGCTTGTTCACGCTACCTAAGTCATGAACATTCCTTGCCATATCAAGCTTGCTATGCGCGGAATTCATATTCATTAGATCACCACCAGCTCACCACGTAACGCCCCTGCTTGACGCAACGCTTCTAGAATAGCCATTAAATCACCTGGTGCTGCGCCAACTTCATTCACAGCACGCACGAGCTGATCGAGGGTTACACCTGGTTCAAACTTAAACATTCTGCTGTCACTCATATCCACATCAACGATGGAGCGAGTGGTCACCACAGTTTCACCTTCACCTAACGCATTAGGCTGGGTCACCTGTTGATTTTCAGAAATCGTCACGGTTAATCCACCATGCGTAATCGCCGCGGGTAACAAGCGAACATCTTGGCCGATGACAATGGTGCCAGTGCGGCTATTTATCACTACCCTGGCTGGCGCCGCAGAAGGCTCAAAGTCAAAGCTCTGTAATGTCGCTAGGAAACCGACTCGCTGGCCTCTATCACGAGGGGCCCTGACTCTGACCGACGCAGCATCGATTGGCTCGGCAATGGTATACCCTTGATCCGGTTGTGCACCTAAGCGTTCGTTAATCGTATCGGCTAAGCGTTTGGCTGTGGAAAAATCAGGGTGGTGTAAGTTAAGTGTCAAGCTATCACCATTAGCAAACCCGCTGGGAATAGTTTGTTCAACCAAGGCACCATTAGGGATACGTCCTACCGTAGGAGTGTTGGACACAATACGCGAGCCATCGCCACCTTGAGCGCCAAAACCACTGACAACCAGACTTCCCTGAGCAACAGCATATACACGACCATCTACCCCACGCAAAAAGGTTTGTAGAAGGGTGCCACCGTGCAAACTGCTGGCTTCGCCTACTGAAGAGACCGTGACGTCGATAGTTTGGCCTGGCTTTATAAAGGCTGGCATACTAGCGTGTACCGCTACTGCTGCGACGTTTTTAATTTTAGGTTTAGTATTAGGATCTAAACTAATACCAAAATTGCTTAGCATGGTTCGGAAGCTTTGCTCAGTAAATGGACTTTGCTCACCCGTGCCAGGCAAACCCACTACCAAACCGTAACCCACTAGCTGATTACTTCTCACGCCCTGAATACTGGCCACATCTTTTATACGTTGCGCGTCTACACTACTGGATATTGCAATTAATATAAAAGTCAGAACGAGGTAAAACGTTTTCATAACATCCCCTAAATTGGCCACCATTCAGAAGAAAAGAAGCGAGATAACCAGCCTTTTTCCTGAGAACGGGCGAAAGAGCCAGTACCACTGTATTGAATTCTGGCGTTAGCTATCTTTGTGGAAACAATTTCATTTTGTGGACTGATATCAGCCGGGCGGATTATCCCAGTCAGACGAATATATTCGTCTCCGTGATTCAGAGTGAGCCACTTTTCACCGCGAATTACTAAGTTTTGGTTGGGTAATACATCCACCACGGTGACTGATATTGCGCCAGATAAGCTATTGCTTTGATTTGCTTGCGCGTCGCCATCGAAACTATCTCCGGCAGACACACCCAATTGAATTGACTGAGGTCCTAGGTTAACCGTATTCCCCCCTAGCCCTGTGATAGGTTGCAAATCAACTTCTGTGTCTTTCGAGGTAGACGTTCTTGCTGATTTTGAAGCGTTAGTGTTTTCACTCAATGTCACGGTTATGAGATCGCCTATTCGTCTCGCCGTGACATCTGAATAAAGGCTATTCGCCATATTGGCTCGGAAAAGCGCCCCATCTTCAATGATATGCTCTCGAGGAATATTTGGGATAACGGGCGCAAAAAGCGGATCATTGGCTTGTACTGGCGGCTCAGAAGTGCTCATGCATCCGCTAAGTACTAAACCGACAATGTAAACTATTCCAAACCGCATGATATCACCTGTTATAATTGTTGAATAACCTGACCTAGCATCTGGTCAACTGAAGAAATAACTTTGGAGTTCATTTCATACAAGCGCTGACTCTCAATCAGGTTTACCAACTCTTCCGTTACATTAACGTTGGATGTCTCCAACGCCCCCTGAACGATAGTGCCTAAGCCTTGCAATCCGGGAATACCTTGAATTGGCGCACCGCTAACAGCGGTTTCAACGAACAGGTTCTGGCCTGTCGGTTGCAAACCAGTCGGATTAATAAAATCGGAAATGTTAATTTGACCGATAACCTGAGGTTCGGCTTCACCTCGCACGGTCACTGACACTTCGCCATCCTGGGAGATACTGATCTGTTGGGCGTCTTCTGGAACAGCAATTTCTGGTTGCAATAAAAATCCGGCCCCGGGCGTTACTATTTGGCCTTGATCATTTAGAGTAAATTGTCCATTTCGGGTATACGCAATAGTGCCGTCAGGTTGCAGAATTTCGAAAAATCCGCGCCCCTGGATAGACATATCCAGTGAATTTTGCGTGGTAATCATATTTCCCTGAGTATGGGATTTTTGCGTGGCTACCACCTTAGACCCGGCGCCCAGCATTAAACCCGAAGGCCGTTCAGTATCTGCCGATGAGCGTCCGCCAGGCTGGTTAATATTTTGGTAAAGCAAATCTTCGAAAACAGCGCGGTCTTTTTTAAAGCCTACTGTCGATGCGTTCGCCAAGTTGTTGGAAACTACAGCCACATCTGTTTGTGCCGCATCTAGTCCGGTTTTACTGATCCATAACGCTGGATGCATAACGACCTCCTAAAAGAGTTTAGTGCTCTATTACTTATTACTTATTACTTTTTACTTTCAAAAGTTACAGAATACGCAACATCATATTGCCTTGCTGATCCAGATCATCCGCTTGTTTCATTAGCTTTACTTGCAGTTCGTAATGACGCTGGAGACTTATCATATTGACCATTTCGTTAACTGCATTAACGTTCGAGCCTTCAAGCGTACCTGATAGCAAATTCACTTGTTCACTAGCTTCAAAAATGTCACCGTTCTTGGCCTGAAATAAACCGTCGGCACGCCTTTCTATACTATTGAGATCAGGATTGACCAGCTTTAGCCTTCCCACTTCTTCAGAAACGTTAACAGGTGCGCCTATAGGACGGGTTGAAATAGTCCCATCCATATCAATGTTTAAATTGTCTAGCGGTACGGGTAAAAATATTGGACCGGCATCACCTAATACGATATTACCGTGCATATCCGTCAAAACGCCGTCGGGTCCTAACTGAAAGCTCCCATCGCGGGAGTAGACTTCATTACCATTGGCATCTTGAACGGCGAAAAAGCCTTTTCCTTGAATAGCGACATCAAGGTCACGAGCGGTCTGTATCATTGCGCCCGTTTCATAATTATTAGAAGGACTTTCTGTCAGGGAAAATACACGCGTAGGTAAGCCGCCATCATATACTGGCATTGCTCTAGCTTGTTCAAGTTGAGCTTTAAAACCAATAGTTTGAGCGTTGGCTAAGTTATTCGCTCTGATTCCTGTAGCCAGCAAATCCTGTTTGGCCCCACTGGCGGCAATCCAAAGTAATTTATCCATGACTGACTTTTGACGATAAGTAATTCATACAACTAATTTTGCAAGGGTGATGCCAAATGTGACAATTTGAGAAAAGAAAAAAGGCCGCGGAAGCGGCCTTTTCAAGATCATGATTTTATTAACGAATATTCAATATTGTCTGGTTAAGCTGGTTATTCACTTCAAGCGCTCTTGAGTTTGCCTGGAAGTTACGCTGGGCAATGATGAGGTCAATTAGTTCCGTTGTGAGGTTAACATTTGCCTGTTCAAGTGCAGAGGAGTTGATTTCACCAAACGTTCCCGTAGTTGCTTCACCTGCAAGTGCTTCACCAGATTCAATACTTTCTTTCCATTGTGTATTGCTTTCCTGGGTTAAACCCTGTTCGTTAGAAAAGCGAACCAAGGCGACTCTGACAATAGGTTCGGATGTACCATTTGAGAACGTTGCTCTGACTAACCCATCTGGGCCGATATCAATGCCCGTCAATCTACCTACTGGAAGACCGTCTTGTTCAAGTGAGGTTACTTCAAACGATGAAGCAAATTGTGTAGGTTCGTTCGTAGTCGCTATAGCGGGGTTTAAATTAAAGTCGACAGCGACTTGCTGCGAAACATCAGAGCCATTACTAAGAATGGTGCCACCTAGAGCTTCAGTCACTATTTTAAAGTCAGTTTGCCCCACGCCATCGGGTGACTCTATACCAATAAAGTCGCCCCCTGCGCTAAACTTTAGTTTACCGGCGGTAACATCATTACCGGTGGCGGTCCCCAAAGCGTTTGCTGCGGTTGCTGGGTCGGAATCGGAGCCATCCGAGTTCACTAAATCGACCAAATTTCCATCAACCGCGGTGGCAAAAAACCATTCGTTGGTCACCGCAGGATCAGGATCTTTAACGAAATAGTAGGTCATAACATGGCTGTCGCCCAGTGAATCATAAATGGTTACTGAGGTTGCTGCGTTATAGGTAAGCGGATCATCAGGATCAAACTGAATAGGGTCTACGGCGGTATCGCTTGCAGGCAAGTTCATACGAATATCAACTTCAGACGTTTTTTGTGGCGAACCTGATGAATCTGGGATGCGCACTGGTACAGTAGTACTAAGTGCCACTGATGAACTAGAACCGTCACTATTTACTGGGAAACCCATTAGGTTATCCCCGTTGCTGTTGACTACAAAGTTATCTGAGTCCAGCTTAAATTGTCCCGCCCGGGTAAACGAATAATCTCTTGACGTAATTTCAGGTACGGTGGCGAAAAAACCGTTCCCTGTTATTGCCAGATCCAGTGCCGTGTCTGTGAACTGTAAACTTCCCTGAGAGAACTGTTGTGCCACTTCCAATGTGAGAACACCATCACCCACTTTGGTATCTCCACCTGCTAATAATGAAGATGCATAGACGTCACCGAATTCAGCTCGGGATTCTTTAAAGCCAACGGTGTTCACGTTTGCGATGTTGTTCGCGGTGACATCAAGGTCTTTTTGAGCGGCGGCAACGCCACTTAATGCAATGTTAAAAGACATAACTCACTCTCTCCTACTAACTACCAATTTGGATAACATCATCTAGCTTGATGCTGACATTTCCATCCAAATTCAAAATAATACCCTTACCGCTGCCGGCAAGGCTTACGCTTCCAACATGGCGATTAATTGCAGTGGGAATTGCGATCCCTTCGCCTCCAGCCTCCCCCGTGGCTTTTACAACATAGTCCCCGGGAGGCATTGGATTGCCATGGGCATCCGTACCGTCCCAGTTGAAGCGGACGTTGCCCTTACCTTGCGTACCTGCATCAATAGTTTTAACAATTTCACCCAGCTGGTTTTGAACAGTGATTTTCATATTCTGTACAGTTTCACCATTTACCACTACACCTGAAACTCCCGCCCCTTCAGCGTTCATATGGCCAATATTACTTTCAACAAGGACGTTTTGACCTATCAAACTGGAAGCCTGAAGCGCCTGATTGGAGGTCATTGAGGTGGCAAATGCTTCGAACTTATCGTTAAGTTGCGAAATACCATCCGCCATCGTAAAGGAGGTCATTTGCGCGACCATCTGATCATTATCTACCGGTTTGGTCGGATCCTGGTTAGCCAATTGTTCTGTTAATAATGAGAAGAAGTCTTCCTGCGTCAGGTTCTGCTCGCTACCATCAGCGACTTTTACTTTCTCTTCCTGCCAGTATAAATCGTTGGTTAAATCGGAAGGGTTAATTGTGTTCATTACAATTCCTCAATTACGGCTTAGGCTAATTACTGCCCTTGACCTAATTGCAGTACGCGGCGAAATAAACGTTTTGTGGTATCGGCTACCTGAACGTTAGTTTCGTATGCTTTTGAAGCAGACATCATGTCGGCCATTTCTTCAACGATATTTACATTCGGCTTATATATATAACCATCTGCATCAGCCATAGGATTATTAGGCGAGTACTCTATTTGCAAAGGGGCTTTGCTTTCTACGATACCTAATACTTTGACCCCGACGCCGTCACGTTGGTGTTCGGTTGCTTTTTGCAGCTCAGCGGCAAAAACTGGCTTACGTGCGCGGTAAGTTTCGCCCTCACTGCTACTTACACTGTTCGCGTTGGCAATATTACTAGCCGTGGTATTAAGACGAACAGACTCAGCTTCCATTCCTTGACTGGAAATTGACATAACATTAAATAAACTCATGCGCCTTGCCCTCCACTTAACGCTTTCTTCATACCCTTCAGCTTGCCTTTAACAAATTCAAGTGTGGCCTGATAACGCAAGCCGTTGTCCAAAAACGCATTACGTTCCTGTTGTAACTCTACTGAATTACCATCGCCTGTATCGGGCTGAAGAGGTAAGCGATACTGAATCATGGAGGTTGCATGCATGCTTCCGACCATGTGTTTGCTATCTGTGCGAACCATTGACTGTTTGTGATCGGTCTGAGCCATTTTCATCGCAGCTTGGAAATCTATATCCTTGGCTTTATACCCTGGGGTATTAGCATTTGCGATATTGCCAGAGATCAGCTCCATTCGCTGTTCTCTCAAATTTAACGCCTTCTGATGAAATCCGACTAAACGATCTAAATCAATTGCCATACTATTTACTCCTCTTACACAAAGGATATAGCAATTGAGATGCCAAATTGATTTATTGGCTTAAGTAAAAAAGAATGTAGTTAGGGTTTACGTTGATAATAGAGGCCTGGAGAGCACTTCACCATGTTAAAATACGCGGTAGCTGTACTGATCGATTCAGATGCGCCAAGAAAAAGAATACCGTTCGGTTGCAGTAATCCGGCAATTTGTTGCAGTATTTTTTGTTTAATTGCCGGGGCAAAATAAATTAAGACATTACGGCAAAAGACAAGGTCGAACTTCCCTAAATTCGCATAGGAATGCAGCAAATTCATACTGCGAAACGTTACCATACGTTTTAATTCGGGTTTCACCATCATGCGACCATCTTCATGACGCGTAAAGTAACGTTGTCTGCGTTCCTCCGATAACCCTCTGGCTAATGATAGCTCATCATAGATACCTTCTTCGCAACGAGCCAACATGGATGTCGACAAATCAGTGGCCACGATCTCGACTCCGCGTTTCAGAGAACTGGGGTTTTGACGTTGAAACTCCAAAACGGACATCGCTATAGAATAGGGTTCCTGCCCTGAAGAACATGCCGCACTCCAAATTTTGAGTGGGCGAGATAGGGTCGAAAATTCTGGCAAAATGCGATTGACCAATAATTCAAAGGGGTAAGTGTCACGAAACCATAACGTTTCATTAGTCGTCATGGCGTCGATAACAGACTGCAGCATATTCTTGTCTCTACCCGTCACCACCTTATTGATTAGGGTATCCAAGGCGTCAACATTATAAGTATAGAGCAAAGAAGACAGACGGCTACGTACTAGATACTGCTTGTTTTCACCTAGTACTATGCCACATTGTTGCTCAAGAAAGCGCCCAAACTGAAGGTAACTTTCCTCAGAAACCTCTCTATTTTTCAATCCGTTGCCGTCCTATTCTTGCTTAGGATTAACTAGCCATTTCTGTACCGCTGTTGCCAACTCGTCTGGATGGAACTTGGCAATAAAGTCATCAGCACCTACTTTTTTCACCATAGCCTGGTTAAAGACACCGCTCAGTGAGGTATGTAAGACTACATGCAACTTTTGCAGTTCAGGCGTATTTTTGATCTCCGCAGTTAATGTATAACCATCCATTTCGGGCATCTCGATATCAGACACCAGTACGCCCACCCGGTTGGTTACATCGCCGTATTCTTCGGCAATTTGTTTTAACCTTTTTAAGGCTTCAAGACCATTTTTTGCGGTCTCAATTTCTAATCCTAGAGACGTTAATGCTTTTCTCACTTGGTTACGAGCAACGGAAGAATCATCCGCGATAAAGATGATTTTATCTTCATTACCTTCAGTTTGCAGATTAGCTGCCACATCTGCGCTCACCTCTGCATTCAGGGGAGAAATTTCGTTAAGAATCTTTTCAACATCTAAGATTTCAATCAGCTCATTTTCAACTTCGGTCACCGCTGTTAAATAGCTTGCTCGGCCAGTACCCTGAGGCGGTGGCATTATGGCGTCCCAGTTTGTGTTGATAATTCGCTCCACTGCACCTACCAAAAACCCTTGAACTGAGCGGTTATATTCTGCAATTACAATAAAAGCGGAAGAAAGATCTTCAATTTTTCTTCCGCCCGTGGCCATACTTAAGTCGATAACCGATATAGTTTGCCCGCGAATGTGAGCTACACCTCTAACTAAAGCATTAAGTTTTGGCATTGAAGTGAGAGGGGGACATTGTAAAACTTCACGCACTTTAAAAACATTAATTCCAAACCGCTGACGCCCATTTAAACGGAACAACAGCAATTCCAGCCGATTTTGCCCAACTAACTGGGTTCGCTGGTTAACGGAATCTAGAATGCCTGACATACATCACCTCTTTAAAAATTGGGCACGAACATTGCGTTAGACCTGACTACTGAAACGTGAGCAGTAAAAATCGTCAAATAAGTGACATAACACTTTCCACTTAGCGGTCTTCTGCCATGTAGTGAACTTTAATCATAGACAAAATGTCACCAACTGAACACGAAAAAATGCAAAAAGAGTATGTTTTCACTATTTAAGAATAAATCTCAATGTTGGCGAGCCAGTATGTCTGGGATGCTATGGATGATAATGGCCTTTCCGACAATCGCAAGTGAGAAAGTAAACTTGCATAAACAAATTGAACGTGGAGCGCATGATTACCTGATGCAGGCAATAGGCGATAACCATGGTGAGGACAACATCGTGGTTGAGGTATCCCCTGTCGATGACCGTATCCAAATTCCGGCATGCCCTACTGGCTTTCAATATCACGCCGACTCGGAGTCCCTATCACAGGCGTATATCTCGGTCAGAGTGAGTTGTAATAATAATCAATGGTATGTATTTACCAACGGTCGCGTTACACGCACGCGTTCCGTGGTCGTCACTTCGGGTATGGTAAGTCCGGGCACAGTGTTGACTAAAGAAAATCTCATGCTTGCCGATATTGATATTAAGTGGTTAAGGCATACAGCCTACTCCGACTTATCACAGTTAATTGGCGCTAGGATGAAGCACCGTGTGCGGCAAGGTCAGCCAATCCAGGCAAACATGTTATGCTTTGTTTGTAAGGGCGATCGTATTACAATTAGCGCTCGCACCTCTGGAATGCTGATTAAAACAGCGGGAATAGCGCAGCAGGATGGCGTAGTCGGAGAAAGTATTCGGGTTACCAATGCAAGCTCACAAAAATCTGTGATTGCAGAGGTCGCCAATACGAATGAGGTTATTGTCAGTCTCTAGTGAAGTTGCTGAGTATAAATTTTCATGACATTACTGGAAAATTTAGACTAAAGTATCGAAGACTGTTGCCGATAACCTTGATGAGGTGTTAACGGTAGTGGAATTTTTATCATGGCAATCAATAATGTAAATAATAATGGTGTGCATAAAACGCCATTAGACAATGCGAAACTAAATAATCAGCAGAACGCTAATCAGGCAGCAGCCCAACAGCAAACTGCAAAAGGCGCGGCTGCAACTGCACCCCGTCAGGATTCAGTGTCACTGACACAGTCTGCTCAGCAGTTGAATCAAGTGCAAAAGAAAAGTAATGAAGCGCCAGTTAATGAAGAGCGTGTGGAAAAGCTGAAAAAAGCCGTTCAAAGCGGTGACTACAGCATCGACCCACAAGCTTTAGCAAGTAAGATCGCTCGACTGGAAGCTGAGGTATTCGGTTCAAATTCTTAAGGGTAGGTAATGGAACAATCATTGCAATCTTTGCTTACGCAACAAGTTGATAATTTAAATCAGCTTGCCGTTTTGCTCGAACAGGAGTTGCATTTAATTAGTTCCAGAGATGCTGAAGCGTTAATGACTTTGCTTAAGGAAAAAGAGCAGACCCTCGAAGAAATCCAGCAACTCGACCAAACTGTTAACAAGCTTTATTCTGATTTGGTTGCTACAGGCTCGATTCCAGCCGAAATCGAAAATCTGATTGCCGACGCTAAAGCCCTTCTGGAACAGTGCCAGTATCGTACCCAAGTGAACCAGAAAGCTGTCGAACAAGGGCAGCTTCGTCTTACCCACCTAAGAAATTTAATGCTTGAGGTTCGGGCGAAAGAATCGCTCACCTACGACAAAAGTGGCAAACCAAAGCCAGGAAGCACAGGTAAAGGTGTGAGCGCATAACGCCTTATCGTAGATTCTAATAATATTTCACTTCTTTTATTTGGCGTGGTTTAGCCGTCGACAAATACAATTGATAAACTGTTCTCATATCCAATTCAAGCTCAGTAGCGTAGGTATCTTCACCCACTGGATAAGATTTTACCACTCGTGCGCCGCGAATAATGCCTTCAACAGAAGCTTGTAGCTGTGTATCACCCATCACCATATTAGCAATAGATTGATTACCGGCGATACGCTGTCCATAGACTTGCTCTGCCAGCTCGCGATAGGCGTCCAGCTTAGACGCTTTCATTGCCATAATTTCTTTAATACTGTTAGTGGTTCCATGTTGCGCATCTACAGGCGCGTAACCCACCGCCTTTAATACCGGATATTGTTTAGGTTGAATCACTTCCCATTCTACGTGTTTATCGTACATACTGGTGCACGCACTCAATGAAAGCACTACAGAAATTGATAATAGAAATTTATTGCTAATTGACATCGTGCTACCCACCCCTTTCAGGCGACAAAGAACTCACTTTTTTCTCTCTAGTTTTTAAAAGGCAATTAACGTGCCTGTATGAACGGTCCCCTTACTCAACGAAATTGAGGTGCATTTAGAAGTCAGCATCAAAAGAGGAATGCATTATGCTTTAATCAGACCGAGTCGAGATTCTGGCGCGTAGTTAAGCAGGTAAAGAGCATGAGTAGCAGTCGTTTAATAAACCTTATTCTTCACGCAAAAGTCATCCCAGGATGGTTACTGCTGAGCTGCCTTAGTTTTTTGCCGGGGCAAAGTTATGCCGCTTGGTATGAAGCACAGGGGCAAGCCGTTGTCATTTCTGGCGATAGAGAACGCGCCAAAGAGCAAGCAACTAATGAAGCCATAAAACAAGCGTTATTATTTGCGGGCGCGTCTATTCGAAGTGTGCAAACTTTGACAAACGGATTGCTTCAAAACGACGCTTTTCAGATTGCCGCAAACGGCGAAATAGACAGTGTCGAGCTTGTTAGTGAAACCTGGCACGATGATTATGTTACGGTTACTATAAGAGCTGATGTCGTCCCCAAAACTGCTCAATGTGAGCCAGCTTCATACCTGAAAACGATAGCCACTAGCTTTTTGCCCTTACAAAATCCGTTGCAAGCACAAGACGGGCAATTACATAAAATTGGTGCCGAAACGAGTCGAAAACTAAAAACGCAGTTCGATAACGCTACTGATACCGTTATTATTAATTATATTGCTCCCTACACAGCACGGTGGGATGACGTGAATGTGCTGCGTCAGGCTCCTGCTTTAGCGAGGCAAAGCAAAGCGCAGTTCATTCTTGCCGGTACCATTACCGATATTAGTGTGTCACGAACCCAGCCTAGGGACTATGCCTTTTGGGAGAACGAAGAATCAAACAGACATTTTGGGCTGGATATTCAACTGATCGATGGAATGAATGGCGCAACACTTTTACGCAAGCATTACGCAACAACCGCCCCATGGCAATTTGACCGTTTTGCCCAGATCGATACAAGCAGTCACACTTTTTGGCAATCGTCCTATGGGCATGCCGTTTCTTCTAAATTATCTGAGTTGGTTGCCGACGTGGCGGAAACCTTAATTTGTCACCCCGCTACAGGTAGAGTACTCAAAATTTATAACGATAAAATTCAAGTCTCAATTGGTCGCGAACATGGTATTAAAGTTGGGGATGAGCTGTCCTTATACCAAACAAATATTGTTGAAGATGCGTTTGGACAAGGCTTTTTACAATATCGGCTTTACCCTGGAAAGGTAAAAGTAGTAGCGGCATTCGCTGATACTGCTACGGTTGAAGCGGTGGGAGATTTTGTACTGGCCAATATTCAACCTAACGATTTTGTCGCAAAACGCTAAGAGAAAGCAGAACACATTATTATTTGGGTGGTTAACTGTGAGTTTGGGGGATTATCATCGCCCGTTCCCACGACCGGGGGCGATTTCTTTCCCCCTCTATTGAACAAAGAGAACCTGAATAGTCAGTGTTAGTTTCTGCCCCGTCAATTTTGTGACACAGGATGAATCCAAGTGAAGAGTAATCGGAACCTGTAAGACGTGAAAAAGTCTCTTCCGCAGGGCAATAGAGAAATCTACCTACTCGGTGTAATTCACCAGCATAGTCCCAGGCCAAACCAGCCCTGCGTTATTTTTCACTAGTTCGATTGAATTTGTCGGAATGCGCAAACATAATAGGAATTGGAATGGCATGATAGTATGCCAAAAGCAAAATCAATTGCATTGTTAACAATCAGCGCGATTCCGTTTACAATGCCCCCGCTATACGTCCCCATAGTTTAACTGGATAAAACAAGAGCCTCCTAAGCTTTAGATCTGCGTTCGAGTCGCGGTGGGGACGCCAGCCTTCTTATTAATATTTTGAAATCTCGTCAATCGTTCAAGCGCGAATTCAACTCCGAAGCGCTAGCACTAGCCTTCGTTAGTTTGCAAAGCTTGCCTACTGGAAACACCGAAAATACCCTTTAAACCGGTGGAAGTGTTTCCGAGCTTCCTCTAACGCTGGTAGTTATTAATATTTCTATTGGTAGCTCCGTATTTTTGTTGTGATCTGCTACCCACCTAACGCGCTCATCGGCGCTTAACCTCGCAGCTGATATGAGCCAACATCAGATGCAATCTTCCGGGAATAAAGCTACGGTTCTTTGCCGTCTAACGTGACTGTGCCTTGAATTCGCTTTACCTTTATAAGATTACTATGGGTGAAGCTTCTTGTGTAAATCCCGTTCTATTACGTCTTTTTGTTCGTTTTGGCCTTTTTCACCACTAAATGTGGATTATATTCCAGTGTTAACCTGTTCTGATTAAGGAGAAACCTCACTCCAGTCCGGTAGGTTTAATCTATTTAGCATGTGACTACCCCGCTTACAGATCGCGTAGATCCCGGCCATTCTAGCCACGTTGTCCAATTTAAAACGACTAACCAGCCAAAGCGGGAACCAGCACCGCCCCCACATTCACCCCAAAAATAAAAAACACCAAAAACATAGACTCAAAATTATAATTATACTAACTTATTGATATTAGCTCATTTATCGATTACTTCCATCATTGCGTTGGGCTGATGATTTGTCGACTAAGACTTCTTACTGTCTCCCGTAATATGGCAGTTTTGAAAGGTTAGGCGCGACGACAGGACTTGTAGAAAAATAAATAAGGATTACATTTCATGAAAAAAATAAAAAAATTAGCCTTAATCACACTTATTACAGCTTCCTTTACCCACTCAATATCATACGCTGATGAAGACAGCAGCCCGCAATACAAAATGTTCTTAAATGACCAGACTGAATATTTAAGTATTAGTTTTAAAATTGATGAAAAGCTTGAAAATTTTGAATTGAATAAAGGAAAATTCAAAAAGCTTGACGGTATGTTGGATAAGGATACATTTTCATTAAATTCACTCCCGTTTTTAAAGAAAGTTAAGCGAATACATGGAGATAAAACCTATAAGGAATACCGTAAAAAGTATAAAGAATTTAAGGCCAGAGGAAAAAAATTACCAAAGTTAGAAAATTGGTATTCAGTGCCTCTTTCAGCTGACATGTCGCACGATGAAATACTAATGATATACAATGCATTAGTAGCTGTACCGATAATCTCACACATTGAATTGGAAACGCCTGTGATATCGACAGAGTACGTTCAGTGCCCATATACGTGTGATGACGTAGGTCCTCCGGGTGGGGGGGGTTCAACAACTCCGACCCCTAATTTACAAAGTCATCAAGGCTATCTCACTTCAAGTCCTTACGGTATTGATGCAGATTATGCCTGGACAAAACCAGGCGGAAATGGTGCAGGGGTAAAAATTATAGATATGGAGAACGGTTATAACTCGAATCATGAAGATTTGCCTTCCCCCTTCATTCGCGTAAATGATAACGATAATGATGACCATGGAACGGCTGTGATGAGTGTTTTAGGCGCCAGAAACAATGGTATTGGTGTTAAAGGTATCGCTTATGGAAGCCAATTAGGTTTTTATGGATGGGGAAGCAGTACGTCTGGATCTATACGTGCCGCAGCAGACAATCTTTCGGCAGGTGATGTGATGGTGTTGGAAGGACAAATTAACCGAAACATTAATTCGGGCGACCGCTGCGACACTACGAACCATGATGAATGCGTTCCTATGGAGTGGAACCAGGCTAACTTCGATGCAATTAGATACGCGTATCTTAAAGGGGTCGTAGTAGTGGAAGCGGCAGGTAACGGTAACGAAGACTTAGACTCAAGTATTTATAATAATCGATTTGACCTGAATACCAGAGACTCTGGTGCTTTTCTTGTCGCTGCTACAGTTAGTTCTTCCACTATAACAAGAAGCGGTTTCTCAAACCACGGAACCAGGATCGACTTTAATGCGTGGGGAGATGACGTAGCCGCTGCGGGCCTATATGGTACCGATCTTTTTAATGAAGGAATTGATAGAAGATATGGGGCAGGTTTTGGTGGTACGTCTTCAGCAAGTCCTATCGTTGCAGGTGCCGTTGCCTCTTTACAAGGTTTTAGCAAGCAAAGTAAAGGCGCTACACTTGATGTCGAAACGATAAGAACAATTTTGAGTTCTACCGGTGTTCAGGAACCGTCTGGGGTGCAGGTGGGGGTAAGACCGGACTTACGAGATGCGATTGATGAACTTGATTATGGGACATTAGCGACGCCTTCTTTGTCCGCTTTCTGGGATGCGTGTTATGGGAGCAACCAGATGTCATGGAATGCTATACCAGGCGCCACTTCCTATAAAATTTATTTAAATGGCGCGTACTGGACATCGCAAACCTCTACGTTTAAGAGTGTGAACGTGTCTTCTACGAAAAGTGCTACGGTGCAAGCCTGCAATAGCTCCGGATGTAGTGCTAGCTCAAATAGTGTTACTCTGCGATATGCATCTGCGTGTTATTAATGGGTAATATAAGGGAGGAATAAACCTCCCTTACTATTCAAGGATAGAGGATGATTAAAAGTATACAACTATTAGTATTGGCTAGTTTATTCCTGCTTGGGTGTGGGGGGGAGAGCCGAGAAGAATCCATTCAAGAAAACGATGAATTTGAAGTCGTTGATGACATCCAAAACGATAAACAAGATTACGGTGCCGATGACGGCATTGCCGATATATATATTGAAATTGAAGCAATTGATTCCCTTTGGGCCTCGGGCACACAAAATGTAATTAGCAGCTGGAACGAGCAAATTCTTATACCCACTTTGACTGGATTACTCAGGTTCACCTTAGATAAAAACGGTTATATCGACCAGCATGAGTTATTGCCCGAATTTTTATTTAACATTATACAAGTTCAAGACAATGTTATCGCCGCCCATAATTTCAATCACATTGAATTTTACGCATATGACGGTGACAACCTTAGCCTGATTGAAAAAACCCCGGATGAAGCGTTAAAGCAAACTGCTCTCGCGCACAATAAAAACTGTTTCTATTGGCTCGTTACTGCCGAACAGCAAACGTCCCTAAGCTCCGTCAAACAAGCCTGTATAGAAGACGATGGAATTATTATTAATACTATTATCATGCGGGAGGATTACATCGATAATGTGTATGCCTTCTCCGATGATCATCTAGCAATATTTAGCACGCCAATCGACGACGCGTCAAAAAATAGTAAACTTACTATATATAAAAAGCACGGCAGCCATTATGAAACCGTTTCTGATGTGGAGACGGGAGAATCGTGGTGGCCTTTAGATATAGATAGCTTTGAGGGGAATATTTACGCACCCGTTAAACCAACTGATCAGCCTGATAGTGATGGGAGTGGTGGTTTAGTAAAGTTCGAAATTTCTGATTCGTCGATAGAGAAAATCGTAAAAATTTCAGATTTAGTTACGGATAATACAGGTTACGATATTATTGCTCAAACACCTGCGGGGCTCATGTTGGGTAATGACAAAAAGCTTATTCACTTTATCATCGAAGAGGGTAAAGTTGTACGACGAGTAACAGCAGAGATTGAAAACAGTATAAGCTCAATTTATATTCATGGTGACTACGTCGTGGTGGTACTGCGCAATCCACCTAGTTCGTATTCTACCGGTGAAGATGGGCCGCAAGGGGTTCATATCTATCCCTACCAAAATTTTATTCAACAGGAATAATTTGATGGGCAACTGGCAATGGGCAGGCTATTTAGTGGTGAAAGCCCCTTTCCCTGCCTTTAGCAAATATGAAGATAGCCGAGTGAAGTCACACGGATAGATCCAAGTGAATAATATTTTACCAACCAATTCTAACCGTCGTCATTTATAGAGGTGCATTTGAAATATTTGTAATGTACTTAAGATATATCTTAACTAAACAATACACTATAGCTATGACTCACAAACGTTTTAGATTTTCATTGTCTTTGAAATTTAATGCCCCCAAATCACGGATGAGCATGAAGGCTCTATTATCGCAGACTCAGGGTCCTACCTAGCGTATCTGATCACTAAGTTAGCGTCAGCAATATATATGAGCAGTGTTTGGCCCAAGAGTAGGCTAACATCATTCGAAAAAGCGTTGCTATACTTATTATGATTTCACAAGGGATAAATATTTAGAAGCGCTTAGCTGCCATTGTACCTCACGATCGGCGTGACCAGCTCATTCTACGCTTTCCGCAAAGTCTTCTAAAACATGCAGAAGGGGCATCAGCTAATAATGCTCTATTACCTCTTGTTATTTTGAGCCTAGCCCTTAAATAAGACGTAAGACAGTTTGAGATTATTGAGCGGTCATTCTCAGGAGGGTTCCATGTCTACATCAAATCACAACGACCTATCTTTTTTTGAAGCGTTTTCAGATGTCAGGCCATTGGCAGGGGACGATAAAATTAATCTCCATTCTCCTGAAAAAAGCCTCGCCGAAAAGGCGAATAAGTTAGTTAACGACCACACCAATCAAACCACCTCGGCGAACCCACTAAGTTTGGAGGCCGTGGAGCCGGTTTCTCCCGATGACTTTATCGCGTACCAACAACCTGGTATTCAGGATGGTGTATTTAAAAATTTAAGGTTGGGAAAATATGTCATCGACTATCGCCTCTCCTTGAAAGGATTAACCCTCAAACAAAGCCGTGACCAGCTTTATCAGACGGTGGTAAGTTGCCATGAAAAAGGTGTTCGAGCAATACTTATCCAACACGGTAAAGGTGAACAGAGCAAACCATTCCCAGGATTGAAAAAAAGCTATTTAAATAGATGGTTACGAGACTTAGAGGAAGTAATAGCATTCCACACCGCGCAACCCATGCACGGCGGTTTAGGAGCAACCTATGCTTTACTGAAAAAGCACCCAGATCAAAAATTAATTAATCGGGAACGTAATCGTCGACGCTAGGTTAATGTATTCTAGTTCAGTCGAACTAGCAGAAGTACTGTATATGGCCGTCACAGTCATAAATAACACTGCGATAGCAACGCCTGTTAAGCCGAAGCCTCTTGATGAGCGATTCATTGCCGTCTCTTTTTATTTTTCTGGGGGTATTTACAATGTGTAACACAATACCCAGATTAGCGCATGTCGTATCCATTACTTAGTAGAGCATTCCTTAGCCAACTAGCTACTCTAGACTAATTAATGCGCATTGACAAGATATGCATTCTAAATACATATCCTGTCTTCGGGCGAATTCATATTATTAAGTGGCTTGCTAAAGACTGTCATCTATACGCAGTGGGACCAATAAGCATTTATCCAACAAATACTCGCGCGTTCCTAAAAATACGCATCCACGCACTATCTTCCTGCCAGTCATCAGGATGCCAGGAATTGGCAACCGTTCTGAATACGCGTTCAGGGTGCGGCATCATGATAGTACATCGTCCGTCTAATGAAGTGAGACCTGTGATCCCTTCTGGAGAACCATTAGGATTGGCAGGGTATTGTGATGCTACCTGTCCCTTATTATCAATATAACGTAACGCTACCTGTTTGTTGGCATTGACAGCGCCCAATGCATCATTGGTCTTAAATTGCGCCAGACCTTCCCCATGCGAGACGGCGATAGGCATCCTTGAGCCTTCCATGCCATCAAACAGCACTGAAGTAGACTGTTGCACTTCTACCATCGCCACCCGAGCTTCGAATCGCTCTGAGCGATTGGTGACGAAATGAGGCCAGTGCTCAGTACCGGGGATTAAGCTTTTGAGGTTTGACAACATCTGACAGCCGTTACACACGCCCAGACTAAATGTTTGTTCACGGGCAAAGAACTGACTGAACTCGTCACGGGCGCGTTCATTGAATAGAATGGATTTTGCCCAACCTTCACCAGCCCCCAGGACATCACCGTAAGAAAACCCTCCGCAGGCAGCGAGACCATTAAAGTTATTCAATGATACTTTGCCTCGTAGTACGTCACTCATGTGTACATCTATAGCATTAAACCCCGCGCGGGTGAATGCCGCAGCCATTTCCAAATGAGAGTTAACACCTTGCTCGCGCAAAATTGCCACTGAAGGTTTACTACCTTTCACGATAAATGGTGCAGCAATATCTTCATTCACATCATAACTCAGTTTGGCATTAAGGCCGGGATCGGTCACATCCTGTTTTGCCTGATGTTCTTCATCTGCACACTGAGGATTATCACGCAGCCGCTGCATTGCATGGGTGGTCTCAGCCCACATGGTCCGTAAACTTACCCGACTGTCAGTAAAGACAGCGACACCATCCCGGTTAATTTCAATACTGTCTTGACTATTTAACGTACCAATTAAATGGCTGCACCCGAGCAAATCAAATTCAGCCAGCACCTCTTCAACTTGTGACCAGTCTGCGTCTTTGACTTGAATCACAGCACCCAGTTCTTCGTTAAACAACACTGCTACATCATCTGCGTCAAGGCTGTCCAGTTCTACGCTAATACCCGTTTTACCTGCAAACGCCATTTCAGCCAAGGTGACAAATAAGCCCCCGTCGGAACGATCGTGATAGGCATGAACTAAACCTTTACGAATAAGCTTTTGTATCGCTTTAAAGAAGTTTAACAACCCTTCTGCACTGTCTACATCAGCGGGTTGGTCACCTAATTGGTTATATACTTGCGTCAAGCAGCTAGCGCCCAGACGGTTTTTACCTGCGCCTAAATCAAGCAATATTAAACGGCTTTCACCAATATCAGTTTTGAGTTGGGGGGTAAGGGTATTACGAACATCCTGGACGGCGCCGAACGCGGAGATGACCAGTGAAAGAGGGGCTGTGACCGCTTTGTCTTCCCCCTTCTCATCTTGCCACACGGTTTTCATAGACATAGAGTCTTTACCAACGGGGATGGTTAAACCCAAGGCAGGGCAAAGCTCTTCACCTATCGCTTTGACGGCTTCATACAAACCTGCATCTTCACCAGGATGACCGGCTGCGGTCATCCAGTTGGCAGAGAGTTTAATGCGTTTAATATCCTGAATATCAGCCGCTGCGATATTGGTTAACGCTTCACCCACGGCCATGCGTGCTGAGGCAGCATGAGAAAGAAGTGCGACCGGCGTACGTTCCCCCATCGCCATTGCCTCGCCTTGGTAAGTGTCGAAAGCTGAGGTGGTTACGGCCACATCAGCAACAGGAATCTGCCAGGGACCTACCATCTGATCGCGCGAAACCATGCCCGTTACGGAGCGATCGCCAATGGTAATTAAGAACGTTTTTTCAGCTACCGTGGGTAATTTCAGGATTCGAGAAACCGCATCTTTAATAGTCACATCACTGCGATTAAATGCTTGACCGGTGACGGATAACGAATGCACATCCCGGTGCATCTTCGGCGGTTTGCCAAGCAACACATCTAAAGGCATATCAATAGGTTGATTGTCGAAATGGCTATCATTTAGTAACAGATGGTTATCTTCTGTTGCCTCACCGACAATGGCAAATGGTGCACGTTCTCGCTCACATATTGCGGTGAATCTGGCTAAGTTTTCAGGCGCAACGGACAGGACATAGCGTTCCTGGGACTCGTTGCACCACAGCTCGAGCGGGGTCATACCCTGTTCGTCAGTCAGCACCTTGCGTAATTCAAACTTCCCCCCGCGGCCCCCATCACTTACTAGCTCAGGTAAAGCATTCGATAAGCCCCCTGCCCCCACGTCATGGATAAACTGGATGGGATTTTCATCGCCCATTTGCCAACAGTTATCTATCACTTCCTGACACCGTCTTTCCATTTCTGGGTTATCGCGTTGCACAGAAGCAAAGTCTAAATCTTCACTGGATTGGCCGGAAGTAACAGAGGAAGCTGCGCCACCACCCAAGCCGATGTTCATCGCCGGACCGCCAAGCACGATTAATTTGGCGCCCACAGTGATTTCGCCTTTTTCCACATGCTCGCGGCGAATATTGCCTAAGCCACCCGCAATCATGATGGGCTTGTGATAACCGCGCACTTCCACACCATTAAAGCTGTTAACCTGCTGTTCGTAAGTTCTGAAATAACCCAGAAGATTAGGACGCCCAAACTCATTATTAAACGCAGCCCCCCCTAATGGTCCTTCCGTCATAATATCTAGTGCGCTAACAATACGTTGAGGTTTACCGTAGTTCTGCTCCCAAGGTTGTAGAGCACCAGGTAAATTCAAATTAGATACACTAAAGCCAACCAATCCCGCTTTAGGTTTTGAGCCTCTCCCAGTGGCCCCCTCATCACGAATTTCACCCCCGGAACCTGTTGCTGCGCCAGGAAATGGCGAAATAGCAGTGGGATGGTTATGCGTTTCCACCTTCATCAAAATATCGATATTTTCATGGTGATATTCATATTGGTGAGTTTGCGGATCCGAGAAAAAACGGCCTGCTTGCCACCCTTCCATCACTGCGGCGTTATCTTTGTAGGCTGAATAGACAAAGTCCGAACACAGTTCGTAAGTGTTCTTAATCATTTTGAAAAGTGATTTTTCCTGCTCTTCGCCATCAATTGTCCAACTTGCATTAAATATTTTATGACGGCAATGTTCAGAGTTTGCCTGCGCAAACATGTATAGTTCGATGTCGTTTGGGTTCCGATTTAAACGTACAAAATTCTCATAAAGATAATCGACTTCATCATCAGCCAAGGCAAGGCCAAGATTAACGTTAGCATTTTCAAGCGCGGTTTTACCCTGTCCTAGAATGTCTACAACGGCATATGTTTTTGGTTCGGTATGGGTAAATAATACTTCCGCATCGTGAAGTTCGTTAAACACTACTTCAACCATACGGTCATGTAGAAGTGCTGCGGCGGTTTGATATTGCTTAGGGGTTAAATCAGATTTAGTGCGTAGGTAAAATGCAATCCCTCTTTCAATTCTTTCGATTGATTTAAGACCACAATTATGTGCAATATCAGTAGCCTTTGATGACCACGGCGAAATAGTACCAGGTCGAGGAGTGACGAAAAATAGTGTACCGACAGCGCCCTCGTGATTAACTTCGTAAGCCCCATATGTTAGCAACTTACTTAGTACGCTAGATTGCTGCTCAGTTAAAGGTGAGGTAGATGAAACTAAATGAACAAACTCGCTGTGAATACCTTCTACAGCAATACCTGATTGACCCAACAACTCAATCAGTTTAGTTTGTCTGAATACAGACAGTGCAGGCGCGCCTCTTAGGACCAACATATCGCTTTACCTAAAGTAGTGTAGAAACCGTTTTAAGAATGAATTCGGTTTCAAAAGTTTGAGAAGATTGCGGCGCGGATTATAGAGGAATTTGACAGAATTTTTAACCAGCAATAGCATCACTTCTACGTTTTTTTAACTGGTTGATTGATTTTGGCTAACAAGAAATAATGAAAAGCATTCGTTTTTTTACATTTAGGTACCTGTTCATTTTATTGGCGGGTTTGACACTTACAAGTTGCCAGCCCTATTACATACCTAATTCCCTGAACTCTTTGGTGGCGGGAAAGGTCCTTAAGTTAGCCACTGTATATGGTCGCACCACATATTATATCGGTCCCGACGGTCCTTTAGGGTTCGAATATGAACTGGCAAAAGGCTTCGCTGACTACTTAGGTATCGAATTACAGGTTTACCCTTTTTATTCTTATCCGGCTTTGCTCGCTCAAATTAAAAGTGGGCATATGGATATTGGGGCTTCGGGAGACGCTATTACCTCTGCCGTGTCTAAGCAGTTCAAACTGGGACCTGCATACCAGCAAGTTAGCCATAAATTAGTTTTCAGACAGGGGGACCAACGCCCACGCACCCTCGCCGACATTGACGATACTTTGTTGGTGGTGGAAGGCAGTAGTCACGCCCAAACATTGCTTCATGAAACGAGCGAAAAGCCTGATTTGAGCTGGCAATCTACTCCTGATAAAGACGCTGAAGAATTACTTCAGATGGTTGCTGAAGGGGCATTACCCTACACGTTGGCAGATTCCAACGCACTGGCTATCCAACGGAGGCGTTATCCGCAGCTAAGTATCGGGTTTACCGTACGTCCCCTGCTACCTGTTGCATGGTTGCTGAATCCAAATCAAGATGATTCGTTACGCGCTGCACTCATTGAGTATTTTGGCCTTATCCAGCAAAACGGTCGATTCAGAGTATTGGAAGATAAATATTTCGGTCACGTTCGAAAGTTTAATTACGTTGACACGCGTTCTTTTATTGAAGCAGCCAACACAGAACTGCCTCTTTATAAAAAATGGTTTAAACAATATGCTGACGATATTGACTGGAGACTGCTGGCAGCCATGAGTTACCAGGAGAGTCACTGGCAACCAGATGCAGTATCAGTGACAGGGGTAAAAGGACTCATGATGCTGACCCGTAACACTGCTATGGATATGAACGTAACCTCACGCATTGATGCGGAACAAAGTATTCGGGGTGGCGCTCAGTATTTTTCTAGTCTGGTTAGTCGAATTCCTGATCGGATTCCCCACCCGGATCGTATATGGATGGCACTCGCGGCTTATAATATAGGCATGGGCCACTTAGAAGATGCCAGAGTTTTGACTGAACGCCAAGGTGCAAACCCAGATTTGTGGGTAGAAGTAAAGCAGCGCCTCCCTCTACTTCGGCAGAAAAAATACTACCGTACGACCAAATATGGCTATGCACGCGGAGATGAAGCAAAACAATATGTTGAGAATATTCGCCGTTACTTTGACACCCTTGTCTGGCTTGAAGAACGCCATTCAGCGGGATTGAAAGAAGAAGAAAAGCGTCCGACAAAATTCATGCCCTCTCCTTGAATTGTGTCATAAAGCCTTCATCTTCTCTTTATACAATTTGAAAATAATAAAAAGTTAGACTTAAAATAAACAAAGGATTAGAAAAAGTACCATGCGCAAGACCCTTTCAAATAACAACCGCAGAAAAAGAATGCTTAAACGCGACCATCAAAAGGTGTTGCACCGTCGTCGCGTATTTATAGCCAGTGATTTATTCGAACAAGTCGCTAAGGCATCTTAATGTATTTTTGTGCTTGTTTAGCACGTTTTATTTCTAAACGACGTTTTTTAAAAAAGGCTGAAAGTTTACTACCACACTCTTCAGCCAGCACCCCTGCCCTAATATCTAGTTGGTGATTTAACTGAGGATGTTGCAATAGTTGGATAACAGATCCTGCGGCCCCGGTTTTAAGATCATATGCGCCAAAGACAATTCGACTAACCCGCGCATGAACCAGCATACCGGCACACATGGGACAAGGTTCGAGCGTTACATACAGTGTTGAGTTTACTACCCGATAATTTTCAACCCGTTTCGCGGCGGCTCTCAATGCATTCATTTCCGCATGCGCTGAAGGATCGTGGGATGTTATTGGCGTATTCCACCCTTCTCCAATAACGTTCTCATTTAGCACCACCACAGCACCGACCGGCACTTCTCCCATTTTTTCCGCATTATCCGCCAGTTGTAAAGCGTGATGCATCCACTTTATATCTTGATTATAAATTTCGTTATGCATTGGTGAGATTAACCACTCAGTTAGTTAAAATAACAAACTCACGCGTCACGCACACGAGTGAGAATTACATATCCCATTGTTTTTAAATTGATTTCTAACCTTGGCCAATATATTGCTTTTTTCCCAAATAAAATGGATTGAATAAAAAAGAAGCATTTTCAATCAATTCCCATTAAACTGATTTTATATCTGACGAATAAGGACTAAAAGATGAATATGACTGCTATCGCCATCGTCGCTATTATAGCCTGGGTTATCGTTTCGATCACCGGTTCTCATCGCTCTAAAAACCTGAAAAAGGCCAATCAAGAAGTTTCTCGGCTTGAATCTGAAATTGCGCAGTTGAAAGAACGGGTTGAAGTACTGGAAAAAATTGTTACTGACAGCAACTATGATTTGAAAAAACAATTCGACGACTTGGAAAAGGATAAAGTAGCGTAACACGCTATTGATTCTCGTCATTGCATATATGGACTCCCGGTTCATTTCAAGGATATTTTTAATATAAGTTGGAAGATTGCATGCGCATATTC
>NZ_JAPFRE010000025.1 GCF_026183735.1 Alteromonas sp. ASW11-130
TAACTCATGCCAAGGGCAAACATCGACAGGATCTTACGGTCAATCTCATCAGTGAGTTTTGTTTGGTTCTTCTTCACTAACTTCGGCTCAAACGAACCGGAGCGATCACGAGGTGTATTGAGTTCGAACGCTCCAACGGATGACTTTACTGTTTTCTTGCTGAATCCGTTCTTACGATTGGTCTGTTCCTCAGAGTCGAGGTGCTGCTCCAGTTCTGCTTTCAAAGCGGCTTCTGTGAGTTGTTTAATCAGGGGTGTTAAAACGCCATCATTGCCAGTCAGGCTTTGTCCTGACTGAAGTGCTTTAATGGCATCGTCTATATTGAAGTCTTTGATCATGTGTCATTTCCGTTTTGGATATATTAATGAAATGACACAGATTTCTAAACACTACCAATAAAAATTGAATGGCTGCTTTAGCCGAATACCTATGACAAAGCTCCAACATAAAACTGATAATTCGAGACTAATTCTCCGTACTAGAAGAACACACTTCTGCAATGCTATCTAATTGATGCAATACCCCGCACTCTTTAACCTTCTTATCATGATCGCAAGCAGAACGAATTGAAATCAGTGTTTCTTGTAGTACTTTTAATTCAGCTATCCGATGTTCGATATCGTCAACATGCTTATCTATTGTAGTATTAACGTTTTCGCAGCTATTCTCTGGGTTTGCTCGGGTTTCCAGTACTAATTTAATTTCCTCGATTGTCATATCTAATGCGCGACATTGCTTTATAAACAATAACTGCTTCAGTGCATCTTCAGAGTAGCTTCGATAATTCGATGCCGTTCGCTCAGGTGCAGCCAATAGTGATTTACGCTCATAAAAACGAATTGTCTGAATACTTAACCCTGTCTTAGCTGCCAGAAGCCCAATTTTCATTTTAACTTGCCTAAAGCTTGACTCTATACCAAGTATAGAGTTTACACTCGCGTTATAGGTGAGTAAAGCGAGTGTTTTTATGAGTGGTTGTGGGTGCGAAATTGAGATAAAAGACCAAGAACAAAAGGCAGTTCTCTACTGGCTATTGGGCATCAATGCTGTGATGTTTATCATTGAAATGAGTGTAGGGTTACTCGCTGACTCAACAGCACTTATTGCAGACTCCCTTGATATGTTGGCTGACGCAGTCGTTTACGGTGTTGGTATATATGCAGTAGGGAAAACAATTGTTCACAAAGCCAATGCTGCAAAGGTAAGTGGATATTTTCAATTGGCATTAGGCCTATTAATTTTGTTTGACATAGCTCGTCGCGCAACCTTTGGAAGTGGGCCTGAATCTATGCTTATGATGGGCATGGGCGGTGTTGCACTTATCGCTAACGTTATATGTTTGGCGATAATCAGAAAACAAAAAAATGGCGAGGTGCATATGCGAGCAAGTTGGATATTCTCGGCAAACGACGTCATTGCAAACATAGGAGTGATATTGGCGGGTGTGATGGTTTATCTATTCGATACTCGTTGGCCTGATTTGGTCATAGGTCTTATTGTGTCTATCGTTGTGTTACGAGGCGCAGTCTTAATTCTAAAAGACGCCAGAAAGGAATTCCGTGAAAACAGCTCGACGAATGGAGAGATCGTATGAATTTCACTCAAGCAGCAAAACCTTACATACTTCAAAAACTGAGCGCCGCGCATCAATCCCTTTCGAACAATGACAATAAAGCAGGATTTAAGGCCTTAGAGGATGCTCATGTCATCGGTCAGCACTCAACATACCACCACACACGAGTGCATTATGAAATGCTTAAATTTGGAATAGAACGCCGCGACCTTAAAGAGATATTTGGACAAATTTTTAGAATGCTAGGTGCGCTGACTAAAACTCCAATTGGCTTATTGCCTGAGGGCAATACTGGTGGGGCAAACGTGAGTCCATTCAAGCCAATGTCTATTTCACCCGAAAACAAAGCCATATTGGAAAAAATTAGAAATGCACAGTCATAACCATTCACACTCGCAAGAGAATTCAACCGACGCGTCTAAACGTATTGGATGGGCGTTTTTCTTAAATGTGGTGTTCACTGTTATTGAATTCATTGGTGGATGGCTTACCAACAGCACCGCTATTATGGCTGACGCAGTGCACGATTTGGGTGATAGTCTTTCCATTGGTACAGCGTGGGGATTAAACAAGCTTAGCGATAAAGATTCTAATCAAACATTCTCATACGGCTACAAAAGATTTTCCTTACTCGGTGCATTGATTAACGGTATTGTGCTGACGGTAGGCTCCATTTGGATATTGCTTGAAGCGATACCTCGTTTGGCTGAGCCTGAAATGCCCCAAGTTGAAGGGATGGTTTTATTGTCTATCTTTGGGATGGCAGTAAACGGCTTTGCGGCTTATAAACTGAGTGAGGGAGACTCATTAAATGAGCGAGTCCTCAACTGGCATTTGCTGGAAGATGTGCTTGGTTGGGTAGCAGTATTTATCGTGTCCATCGTCTTAATGTTTAAGCCTTGGCCTATTTTAGATCCAATCTTATCCATTGGCTTTACTTTGTTCATCCTTTTCAATGTGTTCCGCAATCTCAAAGAAACCCTAATGCTGTTTTTGCAAGCAACGCCCGATAAACAGCTTTCAAAGATTCGAAGCGATTTACTGGCAAACGATAAGGTAAGTGATCTTCACCATTTTCATATTTGGTCTCTAGACGGTGAGCGTAACGTAATGACGGTCCATCTTGTTCTTGATGAAGATGTCAGTCTTGAGCACCTCCAATCACTCAAAGAAAACGTACACAGTTCGTTAGAAAAGTATAAATTTGAACATACGACAGTTGAGCTGGAGTTTGCTAATGAACAATGTCGTGACGAAGTGAATTAGGCTTGGTAAACTTTCATACATGAAAAATCTAAAACGCATAAGTTACATCGTGATCTCGCTGATACTCTTTCAGTCGTTTTCTGCTGTGGCGAATTCGTTAGATTTTCATGCAATAGACATTCAGCACTTGCAACACGAGCATAAGCATTCTGAGCACGAGCAAGTGCAGTCTGAGCTGTCTGCCAATGAAACCAGTGATAAAGTAAGTACAGAGCACCACAATCCTGCTGATTGTCACCATTGCGGCCACTGCCATGGCACACATGCACAATGGGTCAGTCAGAGTCATATCAACAGTCTGAAAACAGTGGTTTCAGTCCACAATTTCAACTATTTAGATGCGGTAATTGACGCACCTATTAACCGCTTACTTCGCCCCCCCAAAATTACTTCCTAGTACGTTTTTTCGATAGCACCGCGCTGATAACACTCGCGATGCTAAATATTGATAAATTATTAGGATATTCCAATGAAAATGTTTCCTATTTTCGGGCATGCATCTGCCATTGTGTGCAGTTGCATACTGGGCTTATTACTCAGTCCAACGACCGCTCATGCGGCGAAAACCAACAGATTTGTAGACAAAAGTGTCCAAGCGCCCATACGAGAAACGCTGACTCTTGAGGACGCTATTAGACTAACACTTGCCAATAATCCAAGTCTGTATGAGTTTAAATTTAAACAACGTGTTATAGACGGAGAGTCAAAAACGGCGGCGCTTAAACCCGCATTGAATGCAGGGGTTGAATTAGAGAACTTTTTGGGAACTGGCGAGGTATCAGGTCTCAAAGAGCTTGAAGTTACCTTGACATTATCATCAGTGTTACAGCTCAATGATAAGCCAGCAGCAAGGTTGAATGTACTCTCTGAACGAAGAATACAGCAAGATGTTGAAAAGCGAATACTCACCTTAGATATCCTCGGTGAGCTTAATCGTCGTTACATCAAAGTACTCGTATTGCAGGCGAACTTAGACGTCATAAAAGATGCAGAGGCACTTGCACTTTATACATTGAATGCCGTAACGAAACGCGTTGAAGCAGGCGCGTCCCCCTTGTTAGAACAAAAACGTGCCCAAGCTGCGCTGGCCCAAGCAAAGCTCGATGTTAATCTAGCTCAACAGGACCTAACGTTTGCCTTGCGCAGTTTATCCATCATGTGGGGGGAGCAGACCCCGAGCTTTAAGCATGTGGAAGGCGATCTTTTTGCTTTTAACAAAGTTGCGTCGTTTGATGCGCTGGCAGTCGCAATCCGAAATAGCCCTCACATTGACCTATACGCTAAACAAAGCCGTGTGCAAGCGGCGCAGCTTCGTTTAGTGCAAGCGAATAACCGCGCTGATATTGAGTGGTCAGCGGGGCTTCGCAGAATGCAAGGTATTGATGAAACAGCACTGGTTGCCGGAGTAAGCGTTCCATTGTTTCAAAAAGAACGAAACCTTGGTGAATATGAAGCAAACAGGGCACGTCTTGACGCAATAGAGCAGCAAAGACAAAACAACGTTCGAAGCCTATTACATTCAGTTAATCAAGCGTTAGGCGAACATACACGAGCATTGCTAGAGATCGACACACTTCAGCGCAAGGTGATTCCTCCGTTAAAGGGCGCGTTAGATTTAGTCGAGAACGCCTTTTTGGAGGGCCGTTTCAGCTACTTGGAATGGGTAACTACTCGACAAGAATTTCTGACAACCCGGCTGACATTAATAGAGGCAGCGTCTCAAGTTCACTTAAGCAAAACAGAAATTGAAACACTCACAGGTCTCGCGCTGACGAATGAGCACAATGATGACTCAATTCACCCAAGTCACAAAAGCAATTGGCAGCAGTCATCTAACATTTCGATAAGAAGTCATGATTATGAATAAATTCACAATACAAAAAGTACTTATTTCTATCTTCACCCTTAGCCTTTATAGCCTAACCGCAATCGCAGGAGGTAAACACAGTGATGTAAGTTCCAGCGATCAAGACAATCACGCAGGTGAAGTCGTAAGAATGAGCAATGAAACAGCAATTCAGAATGGTATTTCTGCAACTCCCGTGCTCGCACGCGATATTGCGTTAACGAGTACGCTTTATGGGCGAATTAGTGCAGACCCCGCCTCATTAAGTCATATAAGAGCACGGTTTGACGGTGTTATTAAAGATGTAAAAGTCAACATTGGCGATTCCGTTAAGAAAGGTGATATTTTAGCGGTTGTTGAGTCCAATGAGAGTTTAAAAAGTTATTCCATCACGTCACCTTTTGATGGCAATGTGATTGCGCGACATGCGAATAATGGTGAGTTATCAAACGGGCAAGTACTTTTTTCGTTAGCTAACTATAAAAACGTATGGGCACAGCTGACCGTTTTTTCACAAATGCTTAGCAGCATCAAGGTTGGACAGTCAGTTGAACTAAGCCACGCAGGTTTCAACCAAACCTCCAAGATTGCATATATTACGCCTTCAGCTGATGGCAATCCACACTCTCTTGCCAATGTAGCTGTCGATAATAGTACTGGATATTGGCCACTCGGTACGCTGGTCAAAGCACAAGTTACGACGTCAACTAAGTCAGTAAGTCATTCGGTTCCTCTATCTTCTGTGCAAGTGTATGAAGCCAAACAAGTTGTTTTTGTAGTTGAGGGTGATGAGTATGCGCCCAGAGCGGTAGAGCTTGGTGTCTCAGATGGTCACTATATCGAGGTTATCAATGGCCTTGAAGCAGGCGAACGCGTCGTGGCTTCCAATAGCTACATAATTAAAGCAGATTTGGAAAAATCGGAGGCAGGCCATGATCATTAATGCCTCACTACAACTGATATTTCCCTGTCAAATGGCGTGTAGTTCTAAGGGAGGTTTAAGATGCTAGTTTCCATTATTCGTACCGCAATCGAAAAGCGCGGTATTTTTCTGATGCTTTCCTTTTTGGTGATTGGATTAGGCCTATTCAGTTATCAAAAGCTGCCTATTGATGCCGTACCCGATATCACCAACGTTCAGGTACAAATCAACACACAAGCAGAAGGTTATTCACCGCTTGAAACTGAACAACGTATCACCTTTTTGGTAGAAAACGCTTTGGCAGGATTACCAAACTTGGACTACACACGTTCACTATCGCGCTATGGCTTATCACAAGTGACGGCCGTTTTTGAAGAAGGCACGGATCTCTATTTTGCCAGAAACCTCATAAACGAACGGCTAGGCATTATCAAAAGCCAATTACCCGATGGTATTGAGCCTAAGATGGGGCCGATTGCCACAGGTTTGGGTGAAATTTACATGTACACGCTTAGCGCGAAGCCCGGCACAGTAACTGCCGATGGCAGAAAATTTGATGCAATGGCGCTTCGAGAGTTACACGATTGGGTGGTGAAACCTCAACTGGCCTTGGTTAAAGGGGTAACAGAGGTTAATGCTATTGGGGGGTTTACCAAACAGTATCATGTGAAGCCTAATCCTCAACTTATGCTTAATTACGGCGTTAGTACTGACGATTTATTGCGGGCATTAAATCGGAATAACGCTAATCAGGGCGCTGGGTACATTGAACGCAACGGCCAGCAAATACTAGTACGTTCACAAGCGAGACTTTCGAGCGTTGAGGACATCAGTAACGTGGTGGTAACGCTTACAAACCGATCTCCCGTCACGGTAAGTGACATTGCAGAGGTCGCCATCGGTAAGGAGCTTAGAACGGGCGCTGCAACACGAGAAGGTCAAGAGACGGTGTTGGGCACAGCTATGATGCTAATAGGCGAAAATAGCCGAGCTGTTGCGCTAGACGTGGCTGATAAAGTGGATGAAATCCAAGCAAGCCTGCCAGAGGGCGTAATTATCCAAAGTGTATACGATCGCACTACGCTCGTGGATAAAGCCATCAATACAGTACAAAAAAACCTTGTTGAAGGCGCACTACTCGTTATTGTTGTCTTATTTTTATTGCTGGGCAATATACGGGCAGCAATTATCACCGCCGCTGTCATCCCACTTGCCATGCTTGCCACAATAATAGGCATGGTACAAACGGGCGTTAGCGCGAACCTAATGAGCTTAGGCGCGTTAGACTTTGGACTGATTGTCGATGGAGCGGTTATTATCGTCGAGAACTGTATTAGGCGATTAAGTGAATCGCAGCGGCGAACGGGTGCAATACTGCCTCTTAAAGAACGGCTGGAAGTCGTATTTGAGGCAACGAATGAGGTGGTACGCCCAAGTCTGTTTGGCGTGATGATAATCACGATTGTGTATATTCCTATTTTTAGCTTAACAGGTGTCGAAGGGAAGATGTTTCACCCAATGGCGGCTACCGTAATATTGGCATTGCTAGCGGCAATGGTATTTTCAATCACCATTGTGCCCGCAGCCGTTGCTATGTTTATGTCGGGCAAAGTCAGTGAAAAAGAGAGTCCAATAATCACTGGGGCTAAATCAGTTTACCGCCCTGTATTGGAGTGGGCATTAAAATTACGATGGTTGGTAGTAGGTGCAGCAACATTACTCGTAGTTATCAGTGTTTGGTTTGGGATGCGCCTAGGTTCTGAATTTGTGCCGCAACTAGATGAGGGTGACATAGCCCTTCATGCAATGAGAGTGCCCGGCACAGGAATTGAACAAGCTGTCGATATGCAAAAACGGCTTGAACAGGTCATTATGCAATACCCACAGGTAAACACCGTATTTGCTAAAACGGGTACTGCTGAGGTGGCTACTGATGCTATGCCACCCAACGTCACTGACACTTTTGTAATGCTAAAACCAATTGATGAATGGCCAAACCCTGCATTATCGAAAGCGGAATTTGTCGAGCAATTGGAGAGGGATCTTCAAAATGTACCCGGCAATAACTATGAGTTTACGCAACCTATACAGATGCGCTTTAACGAATTAATTAGTGGCGTTAGGGCAGATTTAGGGATCAAGATATATGGTGATGATCTGGATAAGCTGCGGGATTCAGCTGGTGATGTTTTATCCGTATTACAAGATATTCCGGGCGCTGCTGATGCACGAGTAGAACAAGTAGATGAGATCCCCATCTTCACGGTGAACCCGAAGCCTTATGCGCTGGCGCGTTACAACTTAGACGTAACTGACTTGCAAACGTGGTTAAGTGCATCAGTTGGCGGCAAAGAAGCTGGTTTGGTATTTGAAGGCGACAGACGCTTTGAGATTGTTGTTCGTTATCCTGAAGAGATTCGCAGTGATTTAGAAGCGCTGAGAAATATCCAAATCATGACCAATGATGGTGAGTATGTGCCAATCGCCGAGGTGGCTGAGCTTGAATATACCAATATTCCCAGTCAGATAAGTCGAGAAAACGCAAAGCGCCGTATCGTCGTCACAGCAAATGTGAGAGATCGTGATTTAGGCTCTTTTGTAGATGATGCTAAAGAGCAGATCGCCGCCAATGTGGTACTGCCAAGTGGCTACTGGATAAGTTATGGCGGTACGTTTGAGCAATTGGAAAGCGCAAGTCAGCGACTGAGTTTGGTTGTGCCCGCAACGCTTTTTCTGATCCTTGCATTACTTGTGATTGCATTCGGCTCAGTCAAAGACGCCATGATAATTTTTACAGGCGTCCCTTTGGCATTAACTGGCGGCGTCTTTGCACTTTGGATCAGAGATATGCCTCTTTCAATATCCGCAGGGATTGGTTTTATCGCGCTCTCTGGTATTGCTGTATTGAATGGACTGGTGATGCTGTCTTTTATTAGGCAGAGGATGGAAGAGACTGGCGAGTTGGTAAACTCGATTATTGATGGAGCAATGACTCGCTTGCGGCCAGTACTGATGACCGCGCTAGTGGCGAGCCTTGGTTTTGTGCCCATGGCGCTTAACGTAGGTACTGGCGCAGAGGTGCAGCGACCTCTGGCAACCGTGGTCATTGGTGGGATCATATCTTCGACCTTGTTAACTCTGGTTGTATTACCCGTACTCTATAGACTCGTTCACAGCAAAACTGCGATCTAATGTTAAGGGCTTTCTGATTGATGACGAAAGCCCTTATTTCGAATTATCCAGAACGGCGAAACTAGAATATTGTCGTGTCGTTCATTTTTTGACGTTGCAGGAAAAAGTATGGAATCAACAAGAAAAAGTGATTTAAAAAAGGCGAGAACGCTTCAAATATTAAATGTCATCTATGATGCAATTGAAGTAATGGTCGCTTTAATAGCAGGGATAACTGCCAATAGTTCAGCGCTCATAGGATGGGCATTGGACAGCACAATAGAGGTGATAAGTGCTGCCACCCTTGGCTGGCGTCTACACGGCGAGCTTAAAGGAATTGATGAAGATCAGGTAAATAGACGGAAGAAAATTACTCTCTACGTGATTGCAGTATCATTTACTTTGGTCTGCATATTTATATCTTATGATTCAACTACAAAACTTCTTAGTCAGCAAACTTCAAGCTGGAGCACTATGGGGTTAGTCATTTTAGTTACTTCTTTGCTTATCAACCCTATTCTTATTTATTTCAAAAGAAAATATGGTCGTAAGCTGGACAGTCCAGCGTTGCTTGCCGATGCCAAAGATACCTTTATCTGTTTATACCAAACTATTGTTGTTCTTGCTGGTTTGCTATTGGTAAATTGGTTTGGCTGGTGGTGGGCAGATCCTGTGGCGGCGTTGCTCATTGTACCTTATGCAGCAAAAGAAGGTTGGGAGGCCTACACTAAAGCAAGAAAAATCAACGTTGATAAGAAGTAACAGGCGTATAGACGTTTACAATACATTCTCTCAAAACTGACGTTATTCATTTTGTAAAAACTATAATAGTTTCTTAATTACTTAGATTTTTATCAGGTAATGCTGTTAACTGAGCAGATAAAACGAAGCGCCTAGTCTTCGGAAGACTACACAGAGTGTACGAAGCCATTTAGCCAATGTTTAGGGTATAAAAATCAATAGGAATCCGTAAAGCTGTTAACTGAATCAGGGTTAGATTTACATCGTGCGAAAGGAGGATAAATATGAGTGAGTTTTTAACGCAATGGCAAGAGGCCGCCCACACTACATTGGGCCTATTTTGGATGGCTTTTTGGGCCTTCGCGCTTGGTTATTTAATAAGCTCAATGATCCAAGTCTTTGTCACCAAAGAGAGAATGCAAAAATCCATGGGAAAAACCGGACCCAAAAGTGTCGCATTGGGCACTTTCTTTGGTTTTATTTCCAGTTCCTGTTCCTTCGCAGCTTTATCTACAACGCGTGCTCTATTTGTAAAAGGTGCAGGCTTAATCCCTTCGCTTGCTTTCATGTTGGCGTCCACCAATTTGGTGGTGGAATTAGGCATAATCATTTCTATTTTTCTTGGGTGGCAGTTTGTTGTAGGAGAATATGTCGGTGGTATTCTACTTATCCTAGCCGTTTGGCTTTTGGTCAAACTGACGTGTAAAAAAGAGTTTGAGGAAAAATCGCGAGAGCATGCAAAAAAAGCAGAAGGTGGCGATAACCAAGCGAATAGCAAGGAAAAAAGCTGGAAAGATAAAATAGTGAGTAAAGCGGGATGGCACCAAGTTGCTAGCCGCTACACGATGGAATGGAAGATGGTATGGAAAGATGTAACCATTGGGTTTACGGTCGCCGGTATCATCGCGGTATTTGTTCCCACTGAATTTTTTCAATCACTTTTCATCGGAGCCGGGCAAGAATCGAACTCCTTTTTGCAAATTCTTGCACAAACCATCGTTGGCCCCGTTGCGGCCTTTTTTACTTTTATCGGCTCCATGGGCAACATTCCGCTAGCGGCCGTGTTATTCGGGCAGGGGGTAAGTTTCGCTGGAGTAATGGCGTTTATCTTTAGTGATCTGGTGGTATTTCCAGTGTTGCGGATTCAGGCGCAGTACTATGGCTGGAAAATGGCCATTTATATACTGATTGTATTTCTATGTGCGCTTGTGGGCGTCTCGCTTGTCATGCACTATGGACTCGATCTCTTGGGACACTTGCCTGATGCTTCAGGATTTCAGTCAATGACAGATCGTGAGTTTTTTAACATAGACTACACGTTTTTCTTGAATTTGCTCTTTCTCGCGCTAACCGCTGCATTCATAGTTTGGCATTACTACAAAAAAGAAAAATCGATGTCAGCTAATCGAAGCCTTGGCGACTGGATACTGCTGTCGCTTTCGATTGTCGCGTATGGATGGCTTGCAATTGGTGTTGCTGTGCTTCCATTTTTATAGTTTACAAGCGCAACTCTTTGAATTTAGTAACATTCATTTTGAAAAATGTTTAATAATTAAAATTCAATATTTTGAGCATTTATGGCAAGCGATGTTCATAATTTAAAAGATTTTTTACTCTATCATCATATAACGAAAAATATGTCATGTTGCGATACCAACTTCTTTAATATGAGTTACTATTTGTATCACACCATTGATTAGGTTGAATGCAGATGCCTTTTTGTCAGACTGTTTTTCATGCAGTTCAGCAAAACCACGTTGTGGAATTGCTATCAGGCTATACGAGAGAACATTATGCTGACGGTCATCAAGCATATATGCTTGATGATGGAGGTTTTAATATTGACGCTGGCGATAATGATATCCGCGCATACTATAATGAGGACTCAGAGACCCTCCGTTTTTTCTGCCGTTACAAACAGGATAAGGTTTTTTACGACAAGAGGCTGGCTAGGTTTGCACAAAAACATCACATCGTTCTCGGGACTTCATCAATCAATGATAGTGGTCGGTGACCATTATCAAGTGGTACACGGTGATAGCACATACAATTTTAACTAAGGCGGAGCTCACAACTCGCAAATCACCGCAACTTGTTAGCTGGGATTAATTTCAGCAGTCATAACATGATTAGAGATAGTATTATTGTGCGTTCACTTTGGATGAAACTGCTGTTTATTGAAAGCAACAGCAATTAGTCACTAAGGACCAATGGGAGAAATCCGGTGTCAGATTATTCGCAGTCTGAAGCTGTATGTCATATGAGGTCTCAACCCGCGTCTGACAGGGTCAGGTCAGATATGAGCCACTACACATTAGCATTTTGGTTCTCATTTCCGCGATATTTATTTCTATCATTGATGATATTTCATTTCGGAGTGTTTTAGGCTCGGCGATAGGCTTCTTATGGGGTTATTTCATCCTTATATTTAGCATAATTATGGGAATGCTACTGCTACCTTAGAAAATTTATAAGTATATGGTGTCCTTCGATAAAAGCACACTAACGAATAATTGCCATAAGAATTTAATTTTTCTTGGGTTTGCACTTTTGTTGCCGGAGCCAATGAGGGCAAATTAGAAACCACTTTCCACACCTTTCTCGTTTGGCGGTCTCGATTTAGACTTTGTAAAAGGCTTCATTGGAATTGTTATTTTTTTACTACTCTGACCTATTTCATTTCACTTTACGGCGATGGTATTCGCTTTTCTTCCAAAAAAGAAAAACAAAAAGACTCTCTGATGTTTGCATATGTAAATACTCCTTATTTGGTTCTAAATTTATTTAAATATCTCGTAATACCATTCATCATTCTCTACCCCGCATTCATAGACATTTGGGGCAATACATTCGAACAGTTGATTTCACTCTTGTTTCACATTCGATCTATTCTAATAGAACAAGACAATCTAATTGAGAGATTGATGATTCGATTTGTTGATGTATTGATAAAGCTTCTGCTAAATCTAAGGCCGAGTTCTTTTTTGTTTAATTGATTACTTTTTTCGATTGAACAAAGATTTAATTGTCTGGCTAATAAATAATATGAGTACTCAACGCTCAATAATGACACCTTGAGTACCCGTACCTACTTCTTGTTTACAAATTCTGCTCTGTAAACTGAGCCAGCGAGCTTCGCTCTACCTCATCAAATATCAGAACACTACCTTTATCATATTTACGATATACGTTGACTGCCGCTGTAGCTCCGCTAGATGCGGGTGTTACAAATTTGTCGTCAATCTGCGCTAAGTTGCCTAGAAGGATGGTTCGGCAGTTTTTCCCTCCTCGGCTAAGCATCCCTTTCATCTGTGCACGAGTCATATTCTGAGCTTCGTCAATTATTAAAACGGCATCGTCGATAGAACGGCCTCGGAAATAAGCCATTGAAGTGAATTCGATGTTCGCTCTCTCGATAATATGCTCCACAGTGGCATGGATATTTGCATCATTATCATCATCGGCATGCATCGAAATCAGCGCATCTGTAATACCTGCTAATAACGGCATGGACTTCTCTTTTAGATCTCCCGGAAGGAAGCCGGGGTCTTCATCCATAAAGTCACGAGACCTCACAACAACGATTTTTTTATACTGCTTTAACTCCAGAACTTGGTGCAACGCAGCCGCTACCGCCAAAAATGTCTTTCCGGAACCAGCAGGACCAAGGATGATATTTAAATCAAAATGAGGGTCAGTTAATTGACTTAAAGCAATCGCTTGTCTCGAATTCTTGGGACTTATTCCCCAGATCTTGTTGTGTTTTCTGGGTAGCAACTTTGTGAAGACATGTTCGTCTGTTACTTCTGTAACAAAACCAATATGCCCTGCGTCATCATACCAATACATGTTGTATTGGACCTCTTCAATGAAGAGGCTTCTATCAAGTTGATAAACCTCGCCGGAAAGCTTAAACCCATCATCTGACTTAACACGATCGAACAAATCGCCTTCGATAGCTTGTACTCCGGTGTACAGCAAATCGATATCAGATATTTGATGATCTACGAGTACATCTTCGGCATCTACACCAATGGTTCTGGCTTTAAGTCGCATATTGATGTCACGTGATACTAATGTGACCTCCTGACCTAACACCTTCTGCATGTGCAGCGCGTAGTTGATAATACGATTATCGGCGTCGCTACCAATTCCTTGCTTTAATTCGCTTTGAACATCTAAATTGGTGTCAATACCAATAAAAAGTTTTCCTCGTTTGACAGATTCGTTCGAGGGCAGTGGAATACCCTTCTCCATCTGCTCTGCGCTATGTCCGTTAACGATGTCTTCAAGCATTCTGATAACGACTCTAGCGTCAGCACTAACGCTCTTCTCCCTACGTTCTTTCAAATTATCTAACTCTTCTAGCACTGTCAGACAAATGTAAACATCATCTTTGTAGGAAAGCAGACTCTTGGGATCATGAACCAATGCTGATGTGTCTAGTATTCTTGGATTCTTATTCTCGTTTGGATTTTTCATTTTAATTCCTCTTTGAGAATTACTTTTAGAGTAGTCATTTAAGATTTACCTCGGCTTTTAATTATTCTTTGTGCCTCATGCAGGTGAAATCCATAATCTGTTTTTAGTGGATGCTCTCTGTTGTCATCTCGTAGCTGTCAAAGAGAAAATGATTAGGTTGAAGGTGAAGTACGACCATAGCATTCCCAATAAATACAAGGCTCTCAGGTGGGTCTGCACAAATATTGAAAAAAAGCTTGCGGTAATACCTGTTTTCCCGCTACCAGCAGGACCAGTGAGGATAACTAAATCGACGTGAGGGTCAAGCAGCGCGTGGAGCGCCATGGCTTGACCAATGTTTTTAGGAGTAATGCCCCATGCATGCCTCCCCATTAGTCGCTCATAGCCGAGATCGAGTACTTCAAGTGTTTCAGGGTTTATTGCCTCTACAAGCCCAGCAAAGTGTTTACTTTCATCTAAAAGAAACTCATTGATAAACGCATTGGGAAGTAACTCACGAGAAACGGTATGGATAGTGTCACGGCCCTCGGCGCGGCTATCTACCGATTTAACCTTTTCCCAAAAATTGCCGTCGAAGATATGGTAGCCTTTAGATAGATACTTGATATCGCTAACTAATTGGTCAGTGCGGTAATCTTCCACATGCGCAAGACCTGCACCTTTCGCTTTCAGGCGCATATTCAAGTCTTTGGTTACCAATACCACCTGTCTTCGAGAAAACGTTTTTTGAAGATGCAAAGCAACATTAATAATACGGTTGTCATTTTCGTTGCTGGTAAAAACCTGTTGAGATTCTGCCATGTTCATGTCGGTGAAAATAGACAAAGAACCCGTCGGTTTATTTTCACCCGCGGCCAGCCCTTCCAAAGACACCCCATTTATCATATCTTCAGGGGTGGCATTATGCAGTAAGTCCTCCATGGAACGAATAGACACGCGTGCATCGCGGGCAACATCTTTTTTACTATCTTTAATGTAATCCAGCTCTTCTAACACTGTCATGGGGACGACAACATCATGTTCTTTGAAAGATAGGAAAGCGTGAGGTTCGTGTAGCAGTATATTGGTATCTAAGACGTAGATTTTGGTTTCAATAGGATTGTTTTTTGGCATCCGTCGCTCCGGTAATGTACACCAGGCCCGCTTAACAACTTGTGGACGAGCACTCATCAAAGTGACAGTGAGAGCGGTCGAACAGGACTACCACACTGACTCTTCGACTTACACTTTCACCTTAGTTCAGATTGAAAGCAGAATCACTTACTTTTTTTAACTTTACATAAAAAAATGCTTCCCCCTCTGAAAACACCTTAATTATCAGATACCTGCTTCTTACCCAATGTTCCCCATAAATGTGCAACCTATTTAAGAAAATGCGTTCTTTTTTCTTCGGCGGGCGGTGAACGGCTTGTTGTCTCATACATAGTGCCATTTTAATGAGGACTTTATATATGTCACGGTAGGGCGCATTATTGTTGTAATGAGAGCGATAGAAACCCGCGTTCATATGTATAACAGCGCACCCAATCAAAATAAATTGGACTTCACGTCGGCGGCAGGAGCAGCAACAAAGCTCTGGCTACAGACCGCTGAATAGAAATCTACAGCTGTGGATCTAGATTAAAAAGTATAGCGATCAATCGCTTCCCGCCAAAAGACGCAAAAAGCTATGGACTTCTCACGGCTGCTGGCTTTATAAGTAGGCGGTCAGTCTGTACAATACTGGCCCATTTCAGAACAAGCAGACACATCACCATGAAAAACGACGGGTTCCACGTGGGCCAACGCTGGCTAAGCAACACTGAGACTGAACTTGGCCTAGGCGCAATAATTAGTGTTGATTTTCGAACCGTGGAAATTTTTTTTCCGGCAACAGGCGAAACCCGTCGCTATGCAAAAAATGAAGCCCCACTAACGCGTCTTATTTACGCAGTGGGTGATCGTATCACTCATACTGACGAATGGCTGGCAACTGTCACCGAAGTAAATGAAAAGCAAGGCGTGCTCGTATATGAAGCTATTCGCGAAGATACGAAAGAATCGGTCACCATTTCAGAGGCGTTGCTCAGCCCTTTAGTGCAGTTAAATGAACCCGAACAGCGGCTATTTAACAATCAACTCGACTTACCCAAATGGTTTGATCTGCGTCTTCAAGCACTTGAGCACGACTACGCTTATCAACAGTCGTCTACTATCGGATTAGCAGGCGCACGCATAGAACTTATCCCCCACCAACTGCACATTGCTGCCGAAGTAGGCAAGCGCTATGCGCCGCGCGTTTTACTATCTGATGAAGTCGGGTTGGGTAAGACCATAGAGGCAGCATTAATCATACATCAACAGTTGCAAACTGGCCGCTCACAACGTGTATTGATTATTGTGCCTGACTCGCTGGTTCATCAGTGGCTAGTTGAAATGCTTCGTCGTGTAAATTTGCATTTTTCGGTGTTTGATCAAAGTCGCTGTGCCGCCTCTTCTGAAGATGGCACGAACCCATTTGACGATGAGCAGTTAGTTCTTTGTAGTTTGGACTTTCTGGTTCAACACCCACGACATCATCAACAGGCACTGGATTCAAACTGGGATATGTTGGTAGTAGATGAGGCGCACCATTTAGGCTGGTCTGAAGCAGCACCTTCCACTGAATATTCGCGGGTAGAAGCATTAGCCAACGCCATCCCTTCGGTACTATTGTTGACCGCCACACCTGACCAATTAGGGCATCAGAGTCACTTTGCTCGGTTGCGCTTGCTTGACCCGGCGCGTTTCGTTAGTTATGAGGCATTTCTTGCAGAAGAAGCGACTTATGCAAAAGTTGCAGAAGCTGTTACACCGTTACTCGAAGATGCCCCCCTTACTGAACAACATATCGAGGCGTTACAATCTCTTGCCCCAGATATAGCCATGGAAGCTGAAAGCCTTAAAACTGAACAAGAGCGGCTTGAACTGGCGCACAAAATGATTGATTTACACGGTACTGGGAGGATTTTATTCAGAAACCGTCGCGCCAATATTGAAGGGTTTCCTTCAAGAAAGCTTGATTCACAGCCTTTAAATTTGCCTATCGAATATGCGGATATTATTAATAGCGCAGAGCTCACCGATAAATTGTTCCCTGAACGTCACGCTTCGGTCGCGGAAGCGTGGGTAGACTTCGACCCGCGTGTTGAATGGTTGATGGCGTTTTTAACTTCTATTAAACCAGCGAAGGTGCTACTCATTTGTGCAAGTGCTACTACCGCCCAGCAGTTGGCTGAAGTTTTACGCACCAAATCAGGTATTCGGCATAGTGTTTTTCATGAAGGGATGAGTATCGTAGACCGCGACAAAGCCGCTCACTACTTTGCCGATCCAGAAGCGGGCGCGCAGGTATTATTGTGTAGTGAAATTGGCAGCGAAGGCCGCAATTTCCAATTTGCTCATCATTTGGTTTTATTCGATTTGCCATTAACCCCTGACTTACTTGAGCAGCGCATAGGTCGTTTGGATAGAATTGGCCAAACCCGCGATGTACAAATCCACGTTCCTTACCTTATAGGTTCAGCACAACAAGTACTTCTAGATTGGTATAATCAAGGGCTTGATGCCTTCTGCCATACCTGTCCTACCGGTTCGGGTGTGTTCGAAGAAGTGGCTGAACAGCTTCTTGCGGCATGTCACTCTCCCACCGATATTCAGCTTAGCGAACGACTGATAGCTGACTCGCAGCAACTGAATGCGTCATTAAAAAAACAACTGGACGAAGGCCGTGATCGGTTGCTCGAATTAAACGCATCGGGAACGGGTAAAGTCGATCCTTTACTGGAAGATATGGTCGCATTGGATACCTCACTTACGCTGGCAAATTTTATGAGCCGTGTATTTGACGCTATTGGTATCCATCAGGAAGAAAAAGGCCACGATTGTTTTATTCTTACGCCAACAGAATCAATGGTTAATCATCTTCCAGGCTTTGATCACGAAGGGATGACCGTTACCTATCGTCGGCGAGTCGCTACCACTTTGGAGCATGTGCACTTTTTGACCTGGGATCACCCTCTGGTACATAGTGCTATTGAATTAGTGCTTACTGAATTGCTGGGCAAAAGCAGCGTAGGTTTCATTGCTGATTCCACTAAGCCTGCCGGCATTTATTGGTTAGAATCCTTATTTGTACTCGAATGCAGTGCACCAAAAGCTCTGCAAGCAGGTCGCTATCTGCCGCCCACTCCTCTGCGTATTTGTTTGGATGCGAAAGGCCAGCCTGCGGAAATAAGTTTTGCCGATGTGCGCCCAGCCGGTAAAAAGGTTGCGCAGCAACTTGTGGGCGCGTTAAAAGCACAGCTTGAAACCCAGATAAGTCGAGTAACAGCTTTAGCCCATACACAGGCAAATAAAGTACTGCAAGGTGCACTGACAACGATGCGCGAAAGTTTGTCAGACCAAGCCGAGCGGTTACAATCCCTACAAAAACGGAACCCGGCGGTTCGTGATGAAGAAATTGAATTTGTTAATCAACAAATGACGGCGCTGGAAAAAGCGCTCACTTCGGCAGATGTCCGGTTGGATGCACTACGCGTGGTGGTAAATAACCCTTAATGGCCAATCCAGCATTTATCTATCGCCCCCCACAATCTCCTTATCTTGAGTTTCTTTACCAAGATAACGATATTGTGGTGGCGAATAAACCAAGCGGACTCCTAAGTGTTCCCGGGAAAGCCCCTGAACATTACGATTCTCTTATCTCACGTATCAATTGCGTTTTCCCCACCGCTACAGTGGTGCATCGTCTTGATATGGCGACATCTGGGGTAATAGTCTTAGCTTTAAATAAACCAGCCCACCGGCACTTATCCCGCCAATTTGAAACCAGACAAACCCGAAAGCGCTATTTCGCCCATGTCTGGGGTAGCATTCCCGACGACAAGGGTGAGATTGATTTACCCCTCATTTGCGACTGGCCAAATAGGCCGAAACAGAAGGTCGATTTCGATTCGGGTAAGCCAGCGGTGACCCGATACGAAGTTATTCAGCGATGCGAGAACAGAACTCTTGTCGCGCTTTACCCTATTACTGGGCGCTCTCATCAGCTACGGGTACATATGTTGTCGTTAGGTCACCCTATTTTAGGTGATCGATTATATGGTTCTGAACAAAGTCGTCAGGCAGCTACTCGATTACAATTACACGCCAATGTGCTGCAGCTGCGACACCCTGTCACTAACCAGCTTCACTCCTTCGAAAGCCCACTCCCCTTCAGCCATTTTACGCCTCCCCCTCTTGCGTTAAATGAGCAAGCCTAATTTCATGGACTATACTAGTAGCCTAAGCAATATCGCTTGCTAAGTGCTAAGTGCTAAGTGCTAATTCACGGTATTCATTTTTCAGTTTTTGATAGGCCAATTGGGAAACGATTTGGGGAAGCTGGTCCAAACACGTCGTGCGCTGCTTATCCTACGCCGTCATGTCGTGCGCTTAAGTGGCATCGTACTTATCACTTTTTTGTGTGGTCATTAGTGGGAAAGTTCACTCGCGCCTGATTAAGCGAAATAGGAGCTATCCCTATGTTAAACGAATACACGTACAGGAGCTAAGAGCGTGGCTCTATCGATGAACTACTGTACTCCTGAGTGAATAGGTATAGTACTCATATTTAACTTTTTTAATTTCAGGTCGATACACTAAGGGGCAGCGAAGTTGTAAGAGGTCAAGCATGAAAAAAGTGTGTATTCCTATTTTAGGTATAATGTTATCTGTGCTGTCATTCACGGTATTGGCGCAGGTAAGTACGTTATCCGAGGATTTGGAGAGGCGCTTTCATGCAGAAGAGCTTGAAAAGATTTTGGTCGGTGAATTAACGTTGTCGGTCATCCCGCAAAAGTCGGCTATCCCGTTATCTAGAGGGGTCGCCATTTTACTAGTGGACGCGGGCTATCAGGGCCTCAGACTTGCAGCCGCCCAACAATTAGCTAAACAACTTAACCAATGGGGTTGGCACACACTAATTGCACCATCTTTGCTTGATGTGTCGTTAGTGGCAACCGAAAGCTCTGAAAATACAATGATCCATCCTCGCAGCTCTAGTCAACAGGTTTGGTATGACTTCGATAAGACCAAGACACAACTATCCTTGCTGATTAATGCCTTATATAATCACGCATCCACTCATAAAGGGTTTAAAATAGTAGTCAGTCAGGGCATGACAGCGGCCCACCTCATCGAGCTCGCGGCCGAGAATCAAATTGCTTCCCCAGATAGTATGGTAGTCATTTCCCCCTTTTGGCCAGACAGAGGTAAAAATCTCGCCATTGGTGAATCACTTGCTCAAACTGAATTCCCAGTACTAGATATCAACCTTATTCAAAGTAATCTGTGGGACTCAAAAACGTATCGCCAACGGAGATTGGAGGCAGTCAACGCGCTCAAGCTACATTACCGACAGCGCTCTATTCATGCTGACCATTTTTCGTCGTACGCCTACCCTGAATCAATATCGCCGCAAATTACCCGTTTGAGTAAAGAAATTTATGGTTGGACGAGCTATCTCGGTTGGTAAATTCCGATAGCCTACTGCTTTAATCTGATACTTCAAAAAGGATCACAAAAATAATTTTTTTTGATTAAATTCATGTACCTGGTGTAACTTTGGGCCAAAAGCGGGAAAAAGTAGCAGAAAAGACTATACTTAACCCGAATTAGAATAAGACGGTTGTACTGTGAAAGTAATTTCTTTTATCGACGAAAAAGCCAAACAGTTATGTTTTTACCTGCGAGCTTTCTGGCAGGGCGATCTGCCGCATGCTGAATTGGAACTGTTTTTTTGGGATACGTTGGAAGAGTGGTCACAAGTAGATTATCAACTAGATCAACCTTACTCCCAAAAAGAACGGGTGTTCTGGCACCTACTACATCAAATTCATTTCTGGGCTGAAGAAAAGTTAGCTCACGATAACTATCTGGTCGAAGAATTAGCTAACTGTATCGTTTTTCTCGAAGGTAAAGGTATTTGTCCGTTTGATTGTGTGGGCATACGGCCATAAGCTCCGCCCGGTTATTGCACTCCGAATCAATTCATGATCCAATAGCGTCATTGCTATTTAAATAAGTTTCAACTTTTGCACGCATCTATCAGAGCATTTCTAGACCGGCGCCTACTTAGTGTGTTTATATTTGGCATTTCCAGCGGGTTTCCGTGGGTAATGATTGGTTCTGTATTATCTGCCTGGTTAAAAGACGAAGGGCTGTCCAGGGCTTCTATAGGTTTATTTGGTGCTATTTTTGCGGTTTATTCAGTTAATTTTTTATGGTCGGTATTTTTAGATAAAGTCCATCTGCCGTGGCTGGGTCTTCGACGAGGTTGGATAGTCACCATGCAAATAGCAGTTGCAGGGTGTTGCTATTTAATGTCTTTGCACAGCGCGCAAAGTGATCTGTTTTTGATTGCACTGACCGGTCTTTTTATCGCTATTTTCTCTGCCACCCAAGACATTGCTATTGATGCTTACCGCATTGATATTATTGATGAAAATGAGAAAGAAAAGCTTTCAGCCGGTTCATCTATGGCCACCGCAGGCTGGTGGACTGGTTATGGGGGATTAGGAGCAATACCGTTTTTCATGGCTGACCTGAATGATTGGAACTGGCCTGAAGTGTATGTGGTGCTGGCGGCCATAATGATAGTACTTTCAATAGCCACCCTATTCGCAAAAGAACCCAAAGTGGATAACACTGCTACGTTAGCTGCGGCAGAACGACGTTACCAAGCACAATTAAACAAGCATAGTGGTAACACTATGCTATCGCGCATTACGGCTTGGTTACTTTCTGCTATCATCGAACCATTCCGCGAATTTTTTCATCGAAACGGCGTAAAGCTCGCGCTCTCACTGTTACTATTTATTTTTCTTTTTAAAATTGGCGAAGCATTCTTAGGACGCATGAGCATCGTTTTTTACAAGGAAATTGGTTTTTCTAACTCGGACATTGGCACGCTGTCAAAACTGTTAAATTGGTGGGTAACTATCGTATTTTCAATAGTCGGTGGTATGGTTAATATTCGTTATGGTATTTATCGCGGGTTAATGATCGCTGGTATTGCTATGGCCAGCAGCAATCTGATGTTTGCCTGGATAGCGCAAGTGGGGCCTGATAAAACGCTGTTCGCCGCCACCGTTATTGTTGATGGTTTCACAGCAGCGTGGAGCACCGTGGCCATGGTGGCCTTCATATCGCTTTTATGTAATCGATCGTTCAGCGCATCACAATATGCGTTAATGGCTTCACTAAGCGTAATGGGGAGAACCTTGGTAGCTTCTTCTAGTGGCTTTGTGGTAGACGGCCTTGATGGTAACTGGAGTCTATTTTTTATTATAACAGCGCTGATGGTGATCCCAAGCTTACTGTTTTTACGCACCATAAAACATGATATTCAACGACTCGAAGCCAAACCTTTGGTAAATAAATAGAGGGTTAATCAGGTAGGTTTTTAGCGATGATCTGGTTTCGACCACTGACCTTTGCATCATACAACGCTTGGTCAGCTAGCTCTAACCACTCCATCGCTGATTGGCAATGATCTCCGTATTCCGATAATCCCAAGCTAACAGTAAATGAAATATTGTTACCGTCGTGTGCAACTGTCGTAGCCTCAGCTGCTGAGCGAATTCGTTCTGCCACGGTGTGCGCATTCTTTGCATCCGTGTCGGTCAGTACGATTGCAAATTCTTCCCCCCCATAACGTCCCGCTAAATCCGTTTCACGGACGGAACATTTGATCACATTCGCTAAAGCTTGAATCACCCTATCGCCAGCCTGGTGCCCATAGGTATCATTAACTTTTTTGAAATGGTCGATGTCGAGCATCATTGCAGTAACAGGCTTATCGCGACGTTTGGCCAACTTAAACTTCATGTCAAACCGTTCCTGCCAATAGCGTCTATTGTATAGGCCTGTTAAACCATCAATTCGGCTCATAATTTTTAATTCTTCGTTTAAACGCTCAACTCGCCTTTTACTGAGTGCTTGATCCGTAACGTCGTATATCATTAAACACATTTTTTCTACATTTCCAGAAGGTGAAGTCAGCGGAAACATAGTAACGTTTTGAAACATAAACTCGGAGTCAGATGTAATGGGTCGATTGCTGCCAAACTTGAACAAATATGGACGTTGCTCCCATATTAAAAATACCGGCGACGATAAAGTAAACACTGGATCAGCTTTGGCTCGCAACCATTTTTCGTCTATTTCAGGAAAGTGCTCAAATAATGAGGTTCCACAGATACCACTGGGTAAAATATCTGAGTGGTTTTCCATAAACTGGTTCCACACTTCCACAACAAAATCGTGGTTAAGAACAATTATTCCCACTTCAATAGAACTTAATAGATGGTGCTGCCAGTGCATCTGAGCTAATTCGCTATTAGTCATGCATTATCCTCCGTGATATCGACCAGACGAGTGTAGATTTTTTCCATTGAACAATCAGGAAACAGTAATAATAAATCAAAGCTGATGTCACGACTCTTGATCGAGTAGGCGATTTCTACTGCCATTATTTTCGTCCACCGAGAAATTGAATCACTTAGCAAAGAGTCCAATCCTCTATTCCTTCCCAATAAGATAGGATGGCTATGACTAAAACTCACATTTAGCTGAGTCGACAACGCATTCAGGCATGCGCCAATTAGGATATTGGATACGTCCATCAAGGCTTCCAGCTGTAACAGCTCATTCCCTTCATCCTCGTATTTCAGCATCTTAACCATATCTGACGTATTTGAATCGCTAAAAATTACCAGCGCTTCCCCATTAATGCCTGCGCTTACAAACCCTTTCGATACAGCCGAGACACTGTCGCTATGATTGATTTCTGCTATGGCCATGTGAAGTTCATTCGATTCAATCACATTTACATTGGGTATGGGCAGATCGATAAATTCATTAAGTAATTTCGCCAGATTTTCACCAGCGCGGCCCATCGCGACGTTAACCAGTTCCCGATACGCATCTAGCCGTTCATCTTGGGTGGCGGCACGGGTTATCTTCGCGCCGTCTCTGCGGTTTGATGCGGTCGCTTCCCCATCGTAGATGCCATATTGTTTTAAGAGCGTCATTAATTTCGCGTTATCAATAGGCTTGCGAATAAAATCCAATGCTCCCATCGACACCATACGTTCTCTAGCCTCTGGCTGCACATCTCCCGAGACTACAATGACGAGGCAGGGTAAATCATCTTTGCGAATGGCTTCCATTGTTTGATAACCATCCATGATCGGCATATTTAGATCAAGAAACATTATGTCGCCTTTACCTTGCCGGATACATTCTATTGCCTCCTGTCCATTTTCGGCATAAGTGATAGTTACATCCCAACCATCAGGGATTGAGCGCGCCATCTGCTTGCGCGCAAACCCTGAGTCATCACATATTAGAATTGGCGTAGTCATAACGTTATCATGATCCTTTTATTATTATTATATCGCTACTGGCGCCTTAATGGGGGGATGGGCCTGGTAGTCGGTTAGTGTAAAGTCATCATACGTAAAGCTAAAAATATCTTTTACATCAGAATTTAATATCATTTTTGGTCGAGCAAAAGGTTCACGACTCAATTGCTCCTCGGTTTGACTAAGATGATTCAAATATAGATGAGCATCTCCCAAGGTGTGAACAAAGTCACCTAATTTTAAATCACAAACCTGCGCAATCATCATAGTCAATAAAGCATAGCTGGCGATATTGAAAGGCACTCCAAGAAAAACGTCGCCGCTGCGTTGGTATAGTTGGCAGGACAATTTGCCATCTAATACATAAAACTGAAACATAGTATGGCAGGGCGGCAACGCTTGTTTGCCCATCGCAGCGTTTTCTTTAGGTGAATACTGGGTATCGGGTAATACGGCGGGGTTCCAGGCACTCACGATTAATCGACGTGAATCTGGATTAGACTTAATTTCCTCAATAACCGCTTTGATCTGATCCACACTATTGCCATCACTTGTATCCCAGCTGCGCCATTGCTTACCGTACACCGGCCCAAGCTCCCCCTCATCGGTAGCCCATTCGTCCCAGATGGAAACACCATTTTCCTTCAAATAAGCAATATTGGTTTCACCTTTTAAAAACCATAATAATTCATAAATAATTGACTTGAGATGGCACTTTTTAGTGGTGACGAGTGGAAAACCCTCTGCCAGATTAAAGCGCATTTGGTACCCAAAAATGCTCAGGGTCCCGGTACCCGTCCGATCATCTTTTTTAAAACCATGCTCTTTTACATGGCGCATAAGCGCTAAATACTCTTTCATAATTACTTCGCCTGCTCTACCGCGGGTGGATATTCCCCTTTTTTGTACGCCCTGAACATTAGGAACAAGCCAGCTAAGATCATAGGCAAGCAAAGAAGTTGCCCTTGGCTTAACCCAAGTTGATACAATCCTATATGCGCATCCGGTTCGCGGAAAAACTCGATAATAAAACGGAATACGCCATAGCCGAGCAAAAATAATCCACCTACAGCGCCCACCGGACGGGGTTTCGCTGAATAAATCCAAAGGATTGCGAATAATACTACCCCTTCCAGTGCAAATTCGTATAACTGCGATGGATGTCGTGGCTCTGGTCCAGCATCTGGAAAAATAACAGCCCAAGGCACGTCAGTAGTACGTCCCCATAATTCGGCATTTAAAAAGTTACCAATGCGCCCGGCTCCTAGCCCGATTGGAACTAATGGGGCAACAAAATCGCCGACTTGCAGAAGCGATGCTTTCATCCGTCTTGCTTGGATAACAATAGCAACTATCACCCCCAGTAACCCCCCGTGAAAGGACATTCCACCGGTCCAAATCTTAAATAAATAAAGAGGATCTTCTAAAAACAAACCAAACTGATAGAAGAGAACATATCCTATGCGGCCCCCTAAGATTACACCCAAGAACCCCCAAAATAGCAGATCGCTAAGCTGGTCTTTGTTCCACGGCGTCCGCTCCAACCGTTTATGCGCCAAAACGTAGGCGGCGACAAAGCCTATCAAGTACATTAGCCCGTACCACCGTACACTTAATGGCCCGACGCTGAAAATTACAGGATCTATGCTTGGAAATACCAGATAACTGCTTACTGACATGTTTTAATTCATTCCTACAATCATTCGAATGCTGACTAAGATCAATAACCCTGCCAGCAGCTTTTTTAATAATTCAGTATCCACTTTTTGGCCCACGCGTGCACCTACACCAGCGGTAAAAATAGATGTAGCTACAATACCAAATGTTGCTGGCAGGTACACGTACCCAAGCGTAAATGAAGGCAAATCGGGTGATCCTAGACCCGCAACAATAAAGCTCATCGTACCAAAAACCGCCACCACCAAACCGCAAAACGAGGCACAACCAATTGCTTGACGCATGTTCACCTGAAACCAGGTTAACGCTGGTACTAACAACACTCCCCCACCGATGCCCATTAATGCACTGAAAAAGCCACTCCCCGCACCAATATAACTCAACGTTAGGCGCGAAGCTTGGTGAGATGAAGTAGAACGTTTGCCGAATATCATTTGTAACGCAATCAATATCATCATCACCGCAAATACGTTTTTCAACAATGCGCCTGAAATACTACTAGCCACCTGCGCCCCTAAAATGGCACCAAACGAAATACCTACACCACTCCAAATAACAATGTTGCGTTTTAAGTTTCCCAACTTATAGTGCGCACGGGCTGAAGAATAGCCAGTAAAAATGATGGCTGACAACGATGTCGCTATCGCCATAGGCATTGCCAGTTCAAGCGGTAACCCAATGACACTCATCAATAGGTAGGTAAGAGCGGGTACAATAATTAAACCGCCACCAATACCAAACATGCCAGCCAGAAAACCCACGATCAACCCGATCACCAAACAACTGACAAATATTATGGCTGTTGAATCCATGCAACTTCCAATCTGAAAAATGTGCGCTTAGCCTACCACAAATTGGTGACCTGACGAGCGGGATTTATCCGCCGGCTCGGATCAATCCACCTAAACCTTTTTGTTCTAAAAACTCATTTATGTGTTGGAAAACATCTTCGTGGGTGGTGGACGTCAGCGCACAGGAGAGTAATCGCTTACTTTCTTGCAAAGTTACATTCCTTATAAGCCAATTTACTTTTCTTAGGTTGTACGCATTCATGCTCAGATTGCGATACCCCATTCCCATCAATAGAATTGCGCCCCCGGGCTCGCCAGCAATTTCTCCGCAGACTGTCACCGGGACACGGAAATTATCGGCTTGCTTAACGATATCGTATAAGGCACTTAACACGGCAGGGTGATAGCTATTGTATAAATTTGCCACCCGCGAATTATTGCGATCCACTGCCAATAGATATTGGGTCAGGTCGTTGCTGCCAACCGAGAAAAAATCGACACACTTTGCCAATTGAGGTAATTGATAGAGTACGGAAGGTACTTCCAGCATAATGCCGATTTGGGGCTTCGTAAGGACAAGTTTCTGGCCTTTTATTTCGTCGCCGATTTCGTAGAATGCTTGGTCAATGAGACGCTTAGCTTCTTTAACTTCCCCTACGGAGGTGATCATCGGTAACATAATTCGAAGATTATTCAGCCCAAGGCTGGCACGCAGCATGGCCCGAACCTGAACTAAAAAAATCTCCGGATGGTCTAGTGTCAAACGAATGCCGCGCCAACCTAAAAAAGGATTTTCTTCACTAATGGGAAAATAAGGTAAGGGTTTGTCGCCGCCCACATCTAGTGTGCGCATGGTGATAGGTTGAGTAGGTGAAGACTCAAGAATTTGTCGGTATAGTGCCACCTGCTCTTGTTCAGAAGGAAAACGCTCCCGTATCATGAAAGGAATTTCTGTGCGATAAAGTCCGATACCCGTGCTTTGTGAATTCCCTGCCATTTCAATCTCAGTAGACAGCCCTGCATTCATATAGAGTGACATTCGCCAACCGTCAGGACTTTCAGCAGGCCTATCTTCTGCTTCTGCAATTCGCTCTGCCAGCACCTGTTCTTCTTGAATAAGCTGTAGAAATTCAGCCCGAATGGCGGGCGAAGGCGCTACGATAACCTCCCCAGCATAACCATCTAGCAGAATTTCTTTTTCATCGAGTAAACCAGGCGAAACATTCTGACATCCCATCACCGCCGGGACCCCCATCGCTCTGGCCAGAATTGCTGCATGGGAATTGTTAGAGCCTCGCACTGACACTATCCCTTTTAGAAAATGGGAAGGGAATTCAGCGAGCATAGAAGCAGACACTTCCACCGCAATAAGAATGCTGTCTTCTTGCGGTACCTTACGTTCGAGTGTATGGCCTTTTACTGTGATAAGAATGTTGGTCAGAATGCGGTTTGATAAATCGATAATATCAATCGCCCGCTCTTGCATATACGGGTCTTCCATATTCTGAAAACGGGCAGCATAATCTTCAACCACCATTTTCAGTGACGACGCCGCATCCCAACCTTGATGAATCTTTGCCTCGACTTCTCTACCTAGACTGCTCGCATCTAATAAGTGGTGATAAAGTTGAAATATTGATTTAACATCGTCCGGAATGCCTTCATCTAATCCGTCGGACAAGGAATCCACTTCTTTGCGTGTCGCTTCTACTCCAGTGCGATAAGCTTTGATCTCGTCAATATCGCCGCGCGCTTTTCTGGCCACCCAATTGCGCAAATCTACTTTAGTATCAAACGCAAAACCTTTGCCTACCGCAAGTCCTGGAGACCCCGCCACACCGCGCACATTTTTTTGCCGTGGCGCTGAGTCTACCGATGTATTGCTTAAGGCCCCGCGAATATCTGCGTTCGTGATTTCCAGTGCAACCTGCGCGGCCAGCGTGACTAAAAATGCTTCCTCATCTTCACTAAAGCGACGCATCTCACCTTGTTGCATGGTAATGACGCCTAGCACTCGCCGCTGATGAATGATAGGAGTACCTAAAAATGCGTGATAATTTTCTTCTTTAACTTCAGGATAGTGTTTGAAGCGGGGGTGAGATGGCGCGTTTTCGATATTTAACGGCTCTTCCCTTTGCCCTACCAACCCGATGAGTCCTTCAGAAAATCCTATTCGTACTAAGTCAACAGAATCACGGGCAAGGCCGTCTGTGGCTTTTAGTACAAATTCCTGATTTTCGTAGTCGGCCAAATATATTGAACACGAGTCCACATCAGTGGTTTCTTTTACCCGTGTAGTCAGGCGAAACAATGCTTCATCAAGCACAGGAATTTGGATCATTTCCTGCACGATTCGCTTGAGTGTTGTAAGCATATTACCGCTTTGCATTGTTGCCACCTTGTGTTGCCTTAACGGCTACATAACTTATCCACTTCTTCGTTTTTTACGGGATCGCTTGTGATGAGTAGCCTGAGCCCGTCCTGGGGCCATCACCACAGGACAGAACTCCTTCATCACCCGTCTATATACATCGCGTTTAAATGACACCACGTTGCGGATGGGATACCAATAACTGACCCAACGCCAGTCGTCAAATTCAGGGTGACCTGTTTTAAGTACATCCACATCTTTCTCGGGGCACTCCAGCTGCAGTAAAAACCATTTCTGTTTCTGGCCAATACAAACTGGATTACTTCCTTGCCTGATCAAACGTTTTGGTAACTTGTAACGCAACCAATTTCGCGTTACCCCCTGCACAGAGACATCTTCAGGGTTCAACCCTACCTCTTCGTGCAACTCCCGATACATAGCTTCTTCTGCAGTTTCCCCTTCATCAATTCCGCCTTGTGGAAACTGCCATGAATGCTGACCATAACGCCTTGCCCAAAATACTTGTCCGATTCTGTTGCAAATCACTATGCCCACATTCGCACGGAATCCATCGGCATCTATCACTCAGACTCCCGGGCACGATAAACTTTTCTATTTCTGCATTCTTCCATAAACTATAGCCCTTTCAAAGTATTAATATTTTTCTAGCGCAAAAAGGGCCATATATCTGTGAATCCACCTACTACACCTCCCGCAAATACCGACGATTTGATGGCGCGGTGTCAACAAATAGCTGGGCTGTCATTAGGTGAATTAGCCTCGCTAGCGAAGATTAACATTCCGCCTGACTTCAAGCGTCATAAGGGCTGGACGGGTCAGTTGATCGAAACTTGGCTAGGAGCAAGCGCCGGCTCTAAACCTACCCAAGACTTCCCTGAGCTAGGAATCGAATTAAAAACCATCCCAATCAATTCAGCAGGTGAACCACTCGAAACAACTTACGCATGTTATGCACAATTACTCATTCCTCCCGGAACCACGTGGGAGAATTGCAATGTGCGTAATAAACTTTCTCAGGTGCTATGGGTTCCGGTTGAAGGTGAAAGACAAATTCCGGTCGCTCAACGACGCATAGCTATGCCTGTGTTATGGAAGCCCACCCCAGAACAGGATGCGGCCCTTAAGCATGACTGGGAAGAAATTACCGAAATGATTATACTGGGAGAAGTGGAAAGAATAACGGCACGGCATGGAATAGTTATGCAATTGCGCCCAAAAGCGGCCGATGGCAGTGTATTGACCGAGGCTTTTGGTCCTGAGGGGGAGAAAATCAAAACGCGCCCCCGTGGATTTTATCTACGCAAAGAATTCACCCGTCAGATTTTGCTAGAAGCGTTTTCATAGATGCGTTTACAACCCTTTTTTAAAGCCACGAATTACGTGTGTATCGGGTATAGAAGTAATGCAATGGATTTTTATAAACCCGCTTAACCTTACATAGCATGAAATAGAGACGAGAGAACAGCTCGGACGGCTACACCTTACCAGGTGAAGGCTAGCAATTCTGCACCTGGTTTTAGCCCTAAATGGTATACTTATGGCGAACATAAAAGTGAGCCAGGTTAATGTCAACTTACCAATCGAGACTATATTTTTTATTCGCTTCATACGCTTCGACTTCTAACGGGGCGTTTTCGTATCCGTATGTAGCTAAATCTGAAAAGTGTTGAGTAATTACGCTGTCAAGACTGGCTTTTTCGATTTGCCGCACGTGAACTAACTCATGTGCAAGTTTCGGCCTATTTAATTCATAACCATTTCGAATATAAATCGAATAGCCAAACGCTTGCGCATCATTGGTTATACCTTCACCAATAAAGCCAAGCGTTTTTAGCGCAAAGTTTTCCCGAGGAAAGGGAACTTGGTCTACGTATACCAACCTTACTTTTTCCGGATGTTGAAGGCCCACTTCAAAGGCTAGCTTCAGTTGCTTTTGATTGAGTGGAATACCTGTTTCTCCCCCTTTCTCATCCGTTTCATATGCCCATTGGATATACTGGGGTAACAGCACACTGGAAATAATTTTCTCGTGGAAAAACACTAACGCTATCACCGTCAAAACCATGGCCAAAATAAGTGATTTTACAACTTTCACACGTTTACAAAACTCCTTTTAAATACGTTATAAGTTCGCCTGTTAAATTGAATTCAAACGTTCGCATATTGGAACCACTCCTAGCAGCAAATTCGCTGCAAGGAATGCTCTTTGTTGGCTGGGGGCAGCTAATTAGGTTTTCGAATGTTGCTATATGTCATTTTACGTCGGATGACTGCTAGCTTTAGGAATATCGCTTTTAAACACTAAGACGATGAGAAATATAAGAGCAACCGGCGGAATAAATGCGGTAACAAATGCGATCACTGCGGTAATACCAGGAGTTTGCGTTTTCCGTTTACCCAAATAATAACCCAGGCCTGCCATGACACACGCCAGAACTACGATGATTAGGCCTAATAATGTCGCATTGATAGTCAAACTAAAATTCCTTTTATAATATGCCGTTTACACATCAAAGCATTCCACCCACTGTGCGATGCCAATGTATTTAAGCCTAAGCGATAACTGAGGTCAAACGCTATTAAATTAGCCAGCAGCCATACCGGGCGCACTTGCAACTGCCATGCTTTTAGATGTTGTGTAATACGACCTCCTCAAACTGTCTGCCAAGATGACGTCCTATTTTGAAGTTACTTAACTGCCTGCGTCACCAGTCCAAACTTAGCTTCTGAGGTCATAATCCATTGGCTGTAGCGCTTACGAAGAACGCTGCCTTCCCTTTGTTATCCACCTGCAACAGCCAATACGAAAATACTTACTTATTTCGCTTTAACGGAAATAATCCAAACCAGAAGGCGCCCTCTAAGATGAAGCCCAATGCAACGAATATAAACATACCTGTTTGATTACCAAAACTATATGAAGATATGGCAGCCAGCAATAGTACGAAAGTAAAAATGTAACGATAAATAGACTTCATACACTTTTTTCCTTTGATTGCGTCGTCGTTAGTCGCCCCTGCTAATGAAGGTATCGTAAATAAACGAAGGAGACGCTATGTTATCTTCACCCTCAGAACTATAATTATTGAAGGTAGCTTCAGCGCTTTATGTGTAAATAAGCTCCATTAATCTAATGGGAAAAGCTCGAAATCGACAAATCGTTCCCATTTTTTGAACCATTGATCAAATAACTTTTCGTCATTTGACTCCATGAGTTGAAAACAAATGTTCTTCTCAGTATTTACCCACGAGTTCAAATAGTATAAACCGTCGGGGAACTGCCTCCCTTTTTCGTTGTACACTCTGTAATTTTCTTCCATCAACCCTTCTTTAAAATTCTCCACAACCATATATTTTTTCAAAACATTTCCTTATTTAAAAACTGGTAACTTTGCATACTCTTCTTCGAATCCAATAATTCTACTGCCTGTTACAGAAGTTTTACCCTGAACTTGAAAAGAAATAGCGATAAACATAGCTAAGATAATTATTGTATTCGTTCAATGCCATCGTATTGCAACGACTTAACTATTAAATAAACATTCCATTCCAAACGCGAAGCGCCTCGCTGTAGGGTTCCAAAAGATTTAAGGGGCCGGGGCGACAGCGTTGCCATCCTACTTTTGCGCGTTCTCTATTTCTGTAACGGTAAAAGACACTGACGTGATTTTCCAGTCCGCGCCAACTTTAACTAAGCTCCATGATTCTGTACCCCACGCTTTCTTAATTCCGCTTTCATGATCGCTGTAATCGAAGTGGACGCTACCTAGATACCCGTCTGTCTGAACTTTTATATTCCACATTTTTTCTTCTTGCGGTTCCTCACCTTCCAACATAGTAACGGGCGGTCCGAATTTGCCAAAATCTACAACAGAAGGATAGTTAGGTTTATGCGCACGTTTTTTATCTAACATTTCCTTGCTGAAGACAGCAATAAAAGGAACATCTTCATCGAAAAAGAGTGAGCTAAACGCTTCTTTGTCTTTATTGATTATACTAACGCGAAACTTCTCAACTAATTCTCTGATTTGGGCTTCCGAAGTAGACATTGGGGTTGCCATAGATTGAAGAGTAAATAATGTGGTAACTACACAGAATAAAGATCCTTTTCTCATTTTAATTCTCTAATTTTGAAGTTATGCACCACCGTATTAAGAGCACGGTGGCGTTGTGCTTTAATAACGAAACACTGGTTATTACAGTCCGCTTTCTACCATTTCTTTGATAATGCGTGCTTTGACAAAATGATCTAGCCGGTGTGTTTGAATCCACCATGTGGCCATTTCCATTAGTAATTCTGGATTATCGTTCTTATTTGCAAAGAATGCATAAAAAGATAATCCCACATTATTCCCTTTGGCTGCTATTTTAGCGTTGCATACGGAAACTATTTTTTCTCTAAGTATCTGCCTCATGGCGTTTATTTAACTCCGTTTAACTTATTACGAAAAGCTAAGCAAATTTTAAAGTTATATTATTTTGATTGTATCCATCTAATATCTTCTGTATTTGAATTAATACCACAATTCCCCGTGCCACTTACTTTTATATTTGATTTACTTCGTTGAGCCGCCAAAAATGTAGCGAACATCGTTTTCCCTATTTCTGTATTAATATTAAATGAATAATCATAACCATTACTATTATTCGCACAGGGTGTGGAGTTATTAAAACTCATATCGACGTGAATTGTAGCTCCAGTTGCTGGGCCAAATTCCATTTTTATAACAGTTCCCTCTTGGGGCGTAGCCCAAACAATAGGTGAAAGAGCCAGTAAAGATAATACTTTAAATTTCATATGTATCCTTCGTATTGATAACGTAACCTGTGACTAAAATTTACCCAATCTTTATACTTTTTTAGAGCAATTGCCGCTGCCTATGTTCGTCGCTTAAGGTGTAAATCTGCTAGTGAATGTTCCTGCTTAGCGCGTTAATGGATTTATTATCCGCTTTTAGTACTTAGGCACATAAGGATGCTAATGCCTGCAAAGAGCAGCAAAGAGAAATGTTTACCCTTTGTGAGATATGCAGCGCGGTGAGCACTAAGTGTAAAAAAAGCACTAATAGTGTTCAATCTAGCCAAAGGCGAATATTGCTGAAACAGCAAGAATCCTGCAAAACCGAACCATGCCAAAGATGTGTTGTGCCAGGCAAACCGGCGTGTGCTCTTGATGAATTCATAGCTTCCCACCATAGGTGGAAGATTGTCTCGCCTAAAAAGACGTATTGGAATATTGCACTCACCCAAAATAGAGCGAGTAAAATCACTGAGCGTTAATAGAGCGGCAGTCATCTCCATCCTCCTTGGTCGTTAACTTTTATCTTATCCCGACTTTCGCGAGCCCTTTTTGAGTAATCGTTCTGAGACTGATATGCCTCACATCAAAACATACGCCCAACTTACCTCTTCATAACTACCATAGCATTTTTCTGTGCCTACGATATCCACTCTTTTCTCACTCGCCTTGCTAGCTAAAAAACCGCTGTATAAAGCGTCATAATTTGGGTGTGAATTAACCAAATGCCACTTGTCAGAACTCGAGCAAGAACTACCTGTCGAGTCAGTCCATATTTCGATATAGTCGGCTTTGACAATGAGTTTTGTAATTTTAGTTGGAGCACTTCGGCCTGCGTAAGAGTAGGCCGAAAACGCTAAAATAATTAAACCAATTACCAATTTTCTCATCTTTCTTTATCCTTTCCAGATAGTTTATTCAAAGCCGCATAACCGCGGCCGGTCAAGGGCGTCCGGTAGAGAGATCTTGTCTCGGAACAGACTGAATGGATTTGCCAGGCATTTCTTCAAAAGATGGACGCTGTTGTACCGATTGATTCGCCATAGCTTCTTGATGATCGATGGGTTGCAGCGGGCAACAAAATCTATGCCGCCTGCAACAATAAACCATTGCAGATAACTCTATCCACAATTGGCTCCAGTAGCACAGAAGGCTCAAAGTACTCTTTACGTCGGAGCGTGCATTTTGACCTGTTACCGCCCCTTACAAGAGCGCAGCGACGCCGCAAATGATTGTGAAGTACCGCGAACAACACGCCTAACTAAAGGCGCAATGAAATAATAGCTAAACACATTGCGTTTTTGTCCCCACAGCTACCCGCGGGTGCGTTTTAAACATTTTTATTATGCGCTTACCTTCTAAGTCGAACATACCTTATTGGAAAACCATCATGATTATCATCGCAACTGTCTACGCCGCTATCACTTACAAATTCTAGAACCACCGGTTCATTAGACAGGTAAGCTGCTAAAAGCATACTAAATTGACGCTGATGCATTTCATTCATCGCATCTCCACCATAACTTAATCTTGCATAGCCCTGCATATTCTCAAGTACTACTTGGGTTTCTTCTATTGTTGCCCTAGTTATAAGATCTTTAATCTTTCCTGAACAATAATGAAACCCAGCATTACTGGACGAACTAAACAATATAGCCAAACCCAACAAAAACCTTTTCATAAATTTCCTTTTAAATTATTAACGCTGTTGGTATATCACTTTTCACTTTCCCCTAAACCGCCCTCGTTGGGGGGGTAAATTTTATTATTCCTAAACCTAACCTAACTTGTCTAGTAGTAAAAGAAAATCATGAAAGAGGCCCAAGCCTAGACAACCTCGAAAGAGTGAATTGTTTGTACTGAATTTAAAAAAAGCATGGAAAAAAGAGATGAATAGCCAGCGAGACTAAGCTCGAAACCATAGTTACCCTAGCTAATTAAAGGCGTTCCCGTTGGTTTGGTCGACCGCACCCTTACCGGTTTCTTTTATTGGGAAAAATAGGGTTGGTGTATTACCTTTTGCTAAAACACAACCAAACAGCGCTTCAATCGCTTAGCAGCGCTGCGTATTTACTACAAATGATTGGTTGGTTAGTGCTTACTTCAACCCTACCGATATAAGCGAGCAGGGTGTATTGACAATACCAGGGCAATGTTGAGCGGGTGTATCATTGTTTGTGTAGTAAATCCATACTTCGCCTCCGGTAGTTTTCGCTGTCAATAACGCCGAAATTAACTCGTTATTGTTATTGGGTACACCAATATAACCATTGGTGCACACATCTACAGGCACTATGTCTGTCTTAAAGCATGTAACTCCCGAGTTCGCAGCATCGGCCGCACCGTTCACAAAGATAGATTCAATTTTAGCACCGTCAAATTTTCTCAATTCACAGTGCGCTTTGAGGGAGATAGATAATAAAGTTATTATTAAAATTAAATTTAGGTGCATATACTTCCTTAGTACTTGTGATTAATGAGCAGTAACGCAGCGACGAGGATATCGCGCGCGTCTTCGTATTACTTGCCCCCCTCGGGCGAATTTATGCGCTTGCTATTCACGTATTTTCACTTTCCACGGAGGGTTTAAGCGGTTTTCACCAGCCCAGTAGAGTTTGATTTTGTTACCGGAAGGGTCTCTTAGGGTAGCCTCTTTCCAAAGGTAACGTTGCTCCGTGGGTGGTTGGTCAAACTGAATGCCTTTTTGAGATAAGTTTTTGTAAAGCTCATCAAGGTTTTCATGTTCGAAGTAGATTACCGAGTTATATTGACACTCTTCATCTTCTAGTAATAAAGAAAATGTAGCGTGTCCATCTGGGCACGAAAACCTCGCGTAATGAGGTGTGTCTACAATTTGCGTTAAGCCAAGCTTTAAATAAAAGCTAACAGCCTTATCCATATTTTTTACTGGCAAAGTAACCTGATTAAGCTCCATTTAACCTCCTTGCGTATAACTTTCAGCTAACGTGAAGTAACTGAATGGCGCAACATGCAAAGCAAGGCGTTGCGTATCTCTCTCAACGAACTGAGTGAGCGACTAAGTGAAGCGCCACATCTGGCTTGATGAACGCATATAACAGCCTTAACCATTTGATTCTCAACTACTTTACTATGTCCGGTAAAATATCAGCCAAATAACGTGGGAATGGTGCCTCGAAAACGATGCAACTGAGTCACTGTATAGATTCGAACGTGCAACATCGTACCCTCCATTATCGATGGAACCAACGACCAGTAAAAAACAGACTCACACGCTACTAGGTTTGTCGGCAATACCCACTGCGGCTATGAAAATAAAGCCAACGCGATGCTCGAGCGTTCACGCACCCGACCGACCGATTGCGGCACTCTCAGCTGCCACCTTGATGTCTTCGAGATCCTGATCGATAATTTTGCGAAGTGACGTTTTCGCCATCCATCCAGTCAACATCCACATAATCCTCGCCATGAAGGTTTGGGGATTGCAGCTGAAGCTCATACTCAACCGTGTTCCACCTGGTGTTAATTCGAGCTCGATCCTCGAAACGTAAATTGATCCATGACTCTCGGCCCGAGATTCATAGAACGAAGGAGCGCTAGCGTCAGTTATCCACATGACCTCGATAGCATCCCGGCCCATCCATTCACGCGTTTCCTTCCACTTTGTTCCAATGATAGATGACGCATCAGAAGCCTCGAGAATTTCAATATTTTTGATGCCCGAGATTACAGATGCAGCGTTCCGAATGTCTGAGACTATCCTCCAAACTGCATCACGGCTTTCAGCTATATCGATCGTGCGCTTCGCGATCAATGGCATGCTTTATCACTCCCTTTGCTCGTACCAAAAAATAGCCATGACACTTTAATCTAGCACACTATTCTCAGTAAGATCTAACACCTTACTATTAAGCGTACAAAGGCTTGGCAAAAATTAGAGTCGAAGGAGCGCTAGCCCAACGTTTTACTACTTTTTCAATAATTTGTTAACTAATAATCTACTCTTCATCTATTTCGCCCACACGGGCATTAAATAGATCTTCGTATTTTTCGTGAACCAGCTTGGCAACACTTGTTGCATTGCCTGCCTTAAGCAGAAGAAATTGATTCGAATTAATTTTATAAACCAATAATTTCTCCTTATCGACGGGCTCTTCGGCATAAACATCTTCCCAATACGTAAGCCACTCATTTTCTATTCGACGCTGAGCTTTTTGCGTGATTTTTTGATCCAACATATCACCCACAAAGGCTGAATCAAGCAGCCCAAAGTTGCAAAGGCGCACTTGATCAAAGATGTTGTAAAGTATGGCTCGATGGCGAGGTGTCCAAAATTTAATTGACATAGTTCAACTCCATTCCAAATTAGAATAGAACCAGACTAATTAATTTAGCCACACAAGTCAAATTAGAATTCTAATTTAAATTAAACCCTTAAACTTATTTACAGGTTTAATTGCAGCCAAGGTATCTTTATACAGTTAACTTTCTAACTTGGTGTCACCACGGCATGAGCTATACCGCGAACAAGCCCGCTTTTAGTGTTCTCAAAGGGAGTCATACCAACTTTTGCTGAACGGGAACAAACACTGTGCCACGTTTTAACGACACCATGTTTTTGTCCTAGCCCGCCCCGGCGGGCGTGTTTAAGTTGTTGTTATATTTAGTCGTGGACGATTTCAATATGAGTAGCCATATTAAACTGATTACCCAGTCTGCACTGCAAATTCTGATTGTCATGAACTAACCTGACTCGCTTTCCAGACATTAATGCCGCTAAGCTAATAGAGAGCATATCTTTGGCGTCAGTGTCATCCGTGGGCCACCAGAACTTGCCTCGCCCATCGCAGGTTGAATCTTGAATAGTAGTATGTAAAAGATGTAGTCCATTATGAGATGTCACAGACGTCACTTCCCCATAACTGGACCAGCCCGAAGACGCATATTGCGAATAAATTAAGCTAAATACGATGAGGTACAACTTACAAATACTTTTCAACTGAAACTTCCTTTTTTGAATATAGACACCACCATTAGAGGCAGGGCGACCACACTGCGCTAAGCCTTAAGCTGCAAGGTGTTACTGTCCGAGCGCGCCTTACGCGCGTTTTGATTTTTTTTGTTAGGTACATGGCACAGATGTATAACTTATACCTTTGCTCAACGCCTTTAAAAACTTAACATTTTTAACGCAAGTAGCAGAAGATATATTTTGTATCACACCTACATTTGTACCAATCCAACCAGTAATATCTAAAAAGTAGTAAAACTCCCAAACAATACCGCTAGGCTTGTTTTCATATGTAATGTAACAAGCAACTGTGTCGAAGGCTACGGAATCATGATTTTGCTGGCAGGTAAAACTGCTAACTCCACCGAACTCATCAACTGCGTTCTGGAATGTTTCAAATTTTTCGGTTTGATAAAATTCACTAAAGGATTTTTCGAGTTGAGGGGAGCTTAGGATGTTATTGGTGATATCGACAACACTTTTTTCTGCGCAAACAGCCGAGGAAAGAAAACAAAGTGACAAGAAAAATATGCAGAATTTCATGAGGTTATTAAGGCGTCACTTATGAGGTGCAGGCTCGTTGGCTATGTTAGCCTCATCCACCAGCCACCGAGCTAGCGTCCGATAGAGCGAAGCCAATGAACACAATGTGGTTGTTATATGCACGTATTGCTAATTAATGCAGTTTGCATTTTAATTTCACTAGCATTTCTATCCGTTTCTGCGATTGCTAGGTCGACTTTAGCTTTTGCACATTTATCAGATAGCTCTTTATTAGCTAAGTAACTCTGATCTTTTTGATACTGAGCCATACCTTCTATACCGTAATAGTGATTTCTGTCTTCGGGTTTTCTATCTTTTTGATAAGGTGGTGGTTGAGTTGCATCACATGCCGATAACAAAATTATCAACCAAACTGGTATTAATTTATTGAACAATGCTTGCTCTCCTTGTGCATATAACATTTACTAGAATCAAAAACAGGATAATCAAACGCCCGAGTTTGGAGGTAATTTCACAGTATTTATTTTCGCAGTATTCCACCACTGCCATGGTCCCATAGTGGAAACTGCTTATCGACATTTTGTGGCGAGTTTTAATCCCCTCCATTAAAGAACGCTAATTTATTACACACTCTATCCTTTTTTGCCAGTTCCTGATTACCACTTTTTTAAATAACATATTTTTATTTTTAAGGTTCGTGCAAAGGCCTTTCTTAAGGTAAGTTTCAGACTTTATGCGTATGAAACAGGCTAAACGTACGGTAAACACTTACCTTACCTGGATTGCTGATTACATTCGTTTTCATTCGTATCAAAACCCCCATGAATTGGGCAACAAAGACGTTGAAGCCTATTTAACTCATTTGTCTGTTAAACGTGATATATCGATAACACCCCAATCTACAACAACATATCAATGAAAAACGAATTCAACCTACCGTGAACATTGCCAGCTCAGCTGCAAATATCAATAAAAGTGTTTCACCATTCATTTGCGAGCCAAATGTGGCTCGCAGTTGCCGATATACCGACGGTACAGGGGCGATGGGAACATACTGATGTACGCACCACCCCAATTTATATCCTCACGCAACAACAATGGGCTGGCGGCGGGGTACGTTTGGTTAAGGTTGGTTAGCTATGATTTAAAATTTCGCAAATGCTCAACTAGCACTTCATTTAAAAACTTTTTAGAATTTAGTCCGAGTTTATTTGCCACATCTGCTATTTTTGTATCGCTTCTAAGTAGAACTTTTTTGGCATAATCAAGACGGTATTCATAAAGATATCGACGAAATTTTTGCTGATTAATTTCTCGTGTGGCTTTCGCTAGAATAGTGGGATCTACTTTTGCAAGTTCGGCTAACTCGGCAAGGGTTAAGCCGAATTTTTTATACAATTTATGCTTGATGATAGCGTCGTGTGCTTTGTCTAGTGCCTGCTGTAACACTGCTCTAGATGGATTCTTGTTTTCTAAAAGAAAGTAGTCTATCGGTGAGGGGCTACTCTGATGTGGTAATATTGCACCCAGCATTGCTACTAATACCGCTGCCGCCGTCAATGTACTACTTAATAGCGACCAATTAGGAATTGTGAGTACCCCAAAGGCACTCACTATCACTAGCACAATACTACAAAGCGCACACGCGACTACAAAACCATACCCGTGTTTTATTTTTTTTATTCGATATTCGCCCGGATCTACCACCTGGTCGCTTAAATAATAATGATAACGTTGCACATGCTCAGCAATCACCACGCCTAACATCAAAACGGCAAAGCCTAGCAGCAAATGAATAAGGTAAAAGGGCCAGTTTACTGATAGGCCACTCGAAGGGGAGTGCTGTAACCAACCTATAAGCGCGTCGGGTGGCACTACAAGTAAGCTTATACAACTTAAACCAACAGCTATAGCAGGTAGCCATATCTTGCTATTCCGCACTGGATGTTTGACAATCTGCGCAATAACAACCTTATATTGCAGGGCCAATATTACGGGTATTAAAGTGTAAGCCAAGTAGATCATCACGCTTAACACAGTTGATTCGGTGCTGGCGTTGAGCCACATAGTAAGAAACAATAGAGGCCACAACCCTACCGCGAAAGCGTATTCGGTAGGTTTTACTAGTTGAGACGCGTTACGTTTATACAGCGCAACAATCAGTATGTAGCATACTGCGAGAAGGAATAAGGCATAACTCATTACGTGTCTACTCGCTACCCAAGTTCAAATTTTGCCAATATAGATCTCCCTGCACTGCTACTTTACGCGTTCTCTCCATCACCTGAACCAGGCTTGCTATTTTATTATTAACCCATGCGCTAGCTTCTTCGGGGGAATCTAATTCGGCGTCTGTTAACGCATTTCGTAACATTAACAATGCCTTTAATTCATCTATGCCCATTACAATGTCAAGCCAAGGGGCGCGAAACTGACCATGCTCAGCCGGAAATAAGTCGGCCAGTAAAAAGCCATTCCATAATGTCTGGCGAAGCAATACTTCAATGGAAGAATAGTTGGCTTCCTGCATGCTTCGTTCTTTTGACATACTTTGCTGAATTGTCTGCCACCCTTGGGAAAGCCATCCTTTTGCATGCTCCATAACTGGCACATCAAAGCCTTGTGAATGGGTTTGCCAGGGTTTTAGTTCAAGCAATTGCGCTGCACATAATTTAATGGCAGTAGATTCGTTGGAATAAAAAACCTGGGTGGGCTCATGTGCATGTATTAGCCCGGCCTTACGACCTTGTAGGTAACTCACTAACGGTGGATGCTTGGTCAGAAACCTGGCGAACAGGCTTTTTTTCGACAGTAAATAACGTAAACTCTGTAGATCTTCTACCCAACTCCATTGCTGCGCATAATCCATTAATTGCTTGTGTAAGGCCAGCATCTCGGGACATTGCAATACGGGTAAGTACAGCGACACGCTTTGCAAAAGTAGTCGCACGCTTGTCCCCACTTCCTGCAACATTTTTACCGAACCAGTTTCTATAAATAAATGTTCATGGCGCTGCCAGTGAGCAAGTGCGCACTTGACTGCTTCTGCAAAAGCCATTTCGGTTGAGACATTACCGTGTAATGGTAGCACTGCTGGCAGTGGCTTGATTTGTAACTGCCAACCGTGTAGTAACTGATAGCCTTGCGCGGCTTTTGATACATCACTTAAACGCACTTCTGAATGTTGATTAACCATGGCGGCCAACGCAAATAAGTCTTCAACCTTGCCGGTTTTGAGCTCTAGTTCGATTTCGTTTATCGCAGCATTAATTTTTTCGGTGGCCGCTTCGCCGTTATCCACCACCATTTCAATGGTACTGTTCTGCCAATGTACCAAATAGCCTTGCCGTTCAAAATGCGTACTGAACTGGGGGGTCAATTGGGTGTTAATGTCTACAATGTTCCAGCCACTAGGCCAAATATCGCGAGGAAACAGGGTAAGATCGGGAACCGGCTTCGACAAAGTCACGTTATATTCGCCGCGCGCATGCAGACCAGCATCTACTTTACCCTGTGTTTTGACTGTTTGTTCTATCTGATCACCGTTTTGTCTAACGCGAAAACCTATTTTATGCTCATGAAACAATTGCTCACTGGTGTCGTAATAATCGTTTTTCAGCGATTGTGGCGTAAGTTTTTCCAACTTCGCGCCGGCTTTTTCCACAAATGGGACCACACGTTCTTCAAGCAATTGATGGCTTGGTTGACGCGTAGCAAACTTAATTTCAATTTCGGCCATATAAAGGGCAGGTACACTTACAGATGATGATGCGTCACCTTACCTTTGTCATCAAAAATTGGCAATCTGTAACCGCCGAAATGCTAAACATTAAGGCCAGTCAATCAATATGGGGCTTGCCTTTATCCTGGCTACACCCTACCATCGGGAGTTGATTTAATTTGGATTACGGATTTTCTATGTTTCGAAGCTGGCTGCTACTCGCTGTCATTTCTTTATCTGCTTCTGTGTTAGCACAAGAAAACACACTGGATATTGAGCAATCTTCAAATCATTACATCAGAGATGATTTGTTTGTTTTCTTACACGCTGGCGCTGGCAGAAATTATCGTATTCTCGGTTCTGTTGAAGCTGGAACCCCTATCACTGTCTTGCAGCATAACCGAGAGCAGGAGTTTACCGAAATTCGGGATAACGAAGGTAGACGTGGCTGGGTAGAAACGAAGTTTGTCAGTGATGAGATTTCACGCGGCGAATTGGTTCCTGTGCTCACTGAACGCTTGGCCCAAGCTCAGTCGGGAACACAAGGTTTACAATCGGACAACCAACGATTAAACCAGCAACTTAACGAAGCACGCCAACAAGTTTCTAAATTATCCGCCCAGGTCACTACTCAAGAGCGTGAAATAAAGCAACTTTCGCAGCAGGTTGATGAAAGTGAGCAAAAAGAGCTTGTACGTTGGTTTACACGCGGCGGAATAGTAGCTGGGGCAGGTATCATCTTGGGTGTGGTTTTAACCTACTTACCGAAGAAAAAACGCCGGGATGATCAGTGGATGTAGTGCTTAAGCACTGCATTCGCACTCTTTTATACGTGTCGAGTCGTGGCTGGCTAATATAGGCCGTTTCATCGAAGCAAAGTGGGATATATATTCCTTCGCAGCATGTTTATGAAATACCGCAATTGCCCTATCTAAATAGGTGAGCGATTGCGCCAGTATTTCTCTGTTGTCTCTTAATGTTGCCAGCTTGCAATGCAATTTACCTAAATTTCCACCAATTGCAGCAGCTTCAATATCAGCCAGGATATCTTCATAGGCATCTTTAGCCTGCGTAAAGGTGTCAATACTCACCTCAGGCACATCAGCATTTTCGTCAACTTCCGCATTAAAGGCGTAAGTAATAGCAAGGTTGTTGGTTATCTTTACCCATAAATTTGTATTCATGGCTGGGTCTGTAGCTGCTTGGGCGTCTTTACAACTGCTCTCCGCCTGTTTTAAAAATGGTACAGCCTTTTTTTCCTCAGAAGAGGCGATGCGATATAAAATTACCCATTCGTTTTATCTCGCTGAAGCGAACTTCCCCAGACACCTCCGGGGTTGACGCTATGCCAGGTTACTCCGTGTTTTATACTAAGGTGAAAGACTAGCCTTTTACGCCTTTTGGACGATAGTTTTATCCTAGAAAGTCCGAAGGGCGATAACACCTAAGGAAACCTTATTAAGCAGAAAAAGTATTGAAGCCTTTAACTTACCGATTGCTTGTTGTATTGATTTTCAGTTATTTGCTATCTGCCTGCTCACCCAATATTGATGGTACTTATGGTGACAAAATGACGAGTATTACTATAGAGGTCGGAAAATTCACCCAGCGCACCTTTGGTACTGAGGTTGAATTTGATTACAAAGTAGACGATGACAAGATTATTGTGGCAGTATCAGAACAAGCTAATCTTGTTTACCTTATAAACGATGCCGGAGACCTGGTTGGGCCTATGGGCATGACGTTTAAAAAACAACACGAATAATACAGGGAGTGGAGCATGGCCTATGATTTTGGTTCGGAAACGTTAGGGATTAAAAATCCGTTTAAACCCGAAGGGCGTTGCAGAGTAATTACTGGTGCCATATTAATTGGTGCAGGTGTATTTCCACTGATGAAAGTGGCAACTGAACTTCAGCAAGGCTCTGTATTTGGTTATATCTACGCGATATTAGGGTTTATTTTAATCGCGGATGGAGCGAGACATCTCGGTCGGGGTGTCTTTCAACTTTTTCGTTACTTCGTTGGCCGCTCCGTTCCCAGCTCCCTGGCGTATAATCACTCCCCCTCTGAACGAGACGCTGCGGCTCAGGAAAAAGAGCGGAATGCCCTGTTATATGACCGGCAACAATTATTCTCGATGTTGATGGGACGAAAAAATGTGACCTTCGTGGAACCCGTCGGCTGGATGTCTCGGCTGCTTCATTCCTTATCACCCAACCTGACATTTCTGCCCTACCCTTTGCGTCATCTGGCACAGGAAGTGGGATCATTAGTGATAAATTTTATTGCCGGGTTGGCGCTTTTCGCCGTAGTCTGGTTTGTCGTTTCCACCGGTCTGGCAGGTAAAGTAGCCCAACAAATAACGCTTCCCATCATGGCGCTTGCGCTTCTTATTTTCTTCATTATTACATGGCGAAACACCGCCAGGCGCATTCACAATGAAGGCAATCAATCGATACACAGTACGGGTAGCCTATCATTTGGTGTATTGTTGGCCTTGAGTATTCTTGTTCCTGTGGTCACAGGTTTCTTTTTTGATCACATTTTCAGTGCCGAGTTAGAAACAGTTATTGTGGTTAAAGAAAGGCTGCTCACCTTCAGCGTATGGAATAACCTAGGCTTACTCTTGGCCGCCTGCGTAATTGTGGTAATAGGAATCACCCCTAACCTTTATACCCGATTAAAGAAGGTAACGCCAAAAACAGAAGTGAGTGAATACCGCGACAATCTACAGGAAAGTATTCACCCGAATGAAGTATTTATCAATGTCGAAAATATCATTCTTACCAATCGACGCTATAAAGAAATTCCGAATCGGATTTACCAGAATTATGATCCAAAACTTAAAAGCGAAGCGGCGGAAAAAGGTGGCTTCTTCGGCGAGCTGGTAATGGAAACCCAGCCAGCTTTGGCTGCGGATAGCGAACACTGTTATAAAAACGGATTTCGTTATTTTACTACGGTATTAGCTCAGCTTTGCGTGCTAACAGGGTTTGCTTTCTTTGCCATGTTCCTACTGAAAATGGGGGCAGCGATCGAATTTTTTCAAGGAAACACTGACTATAAGGAAATGAACACCTTCACTGCCGGTATGAGTATCATCAACGCTGCTAAGTTTCATTTTTTTGGTTGGTTGACATTTTATTTAGCGGGAAGAATTTTGAACCGCGCTTCACATCTTTTTTGGGGTGAACTACAATTTTCCTCACTACTTATGTTTATGAAAACGGAAGGCACCTTTACTGAGTCGAAAGTCTCTACGGGCATGTCAATTCACGACTCTACACGTTCTGAAAATACCGTTGTCAGAAGTTCCATTACACCGTGGATAATCATTTCGCGTATCAACTCGTCTATATTCGCCACCAGCGGACGCACAAACCTTGAATCTCCTCGATTTATAATGTGCATGTCAAGGGATGACATTGAGCTGGACAAAATTGTTGCTGAACTTAAAGCGTTTTTGAAAGGACGCGAGTCGATTGCGTCTATCATGAGTGAGGCTGATTTACGTAATGCTAGTAATATTCATCAAGTTAATCAGCAAACCCGGGCACTAGGTAGCGATGTTACACCATCTAGTGAAAAACTTACGATTAAGGAAGACGAACAGGCGGCCGGTTACTTGCGAAATAATGAAGTGGACGAGGACGGGAAAACGTAAAAGATTAAAGCGCCCTCTGCAATGGCAGAGGGCGCGAAGGGTTACTCGTCGTCTTCGACCAATGTCATTAACGAAGTATTTCCACCCGATGCCGTGGTATCTATACTAATCGTTTTCTCTGTCATCAAACGCTGGATCAGATTATCGTTGTACTCCGCACTGATCACCGGCAGGATTGCCCCCCCTTCTCGGGATGCTAACATCGCAGAGATTTGAGCGGTCCGCTCGGTGCTTGAATCTACAACCACGCCCGCGAGGTGCGGATCCATAATCAAATCATGCAAATGCTGTAGCCGTGCGACCTGAAAAATCCCTTTATCTGCACCGGTATCTTCAACTTTCTTTTGAAATTCCAGCGCTTCTTCATAAAAAGTTTCTGATACAACAGAGACCACTACGTTACCTGTAGCGAGGGCAGTCACAATTGATAGGGTCCAATATTCAAACGTTACCCCTTTATCTGCAAAGCAGACTAAAACCCCTCGAGGCTCAAGATAAAGTTTATTTGATTCACCAGTTGGTCCCGGCAGTACGGTAGCTTTTGCCAGCTTGCGCTCAATGTTGGTGATCTGCTGGCGCGAAGTGGCTAATGTCCGATTAAGGTCATCGGCAAACTCTTCCAGAATATCCACATTAGCAATTTTGGCGAGAAGCTGACGCACCATAGAAACGCGGTCATTTAGCGGTGTATGACGCCACTTAGCTTCAACAGCAGTAGCCTGAGACATCAGTTTTTCTGCGGCTTTTCTTTCTGCGGTTTCCCCTGTTAACGCAGAATCCAGTTGCTCCACGTCATCAACCACAGAAGGTTTAGGCGTGGCGCGCTCCATCATTAGACGTGGAAGGTAATTTGGCCCCCCAGCCTTTGGACCTGTGCCCGATAAACCGCGCCCACCGAAGGGTTGTACGCCAACAATCGCGCCAATCATATTGCGGTTAATATAAACGTTACCCGCACGGCTTTTCGCAGCTAACTCATTCGCGCGCTCTTCTAGACGAGAATGAATGCCCATTGTCAAACCGAAACCTGTACCGTTTATGGCGTCGATAACGTTTTCGAGATTTTTCGACTTAAAGCGAACTATGTGAATAACTGGCCCGAACACCTCGCGTTTTAGCACATCAATATTATCAATTTCATATAACGTTGGGGGGAAGAATGTGCCATCTTTCGCATCCGTAGGTAATTCAACGCGATACAGTAGCTTGCCATTACTTTCCATATAACTTTCATGCTCTTTCAAGCTTTTAAGTGCTTTGTCATCTATTACAGGACCAATATCAGTTCTCAATAGCGCAGGATCACCGATTTTTAGTTCCTTCATTGCACCAATCAGCATGGTGATGATCTTGTCGGCAATATCTTCCTGAACATACATTACACGCAACGCAGAACAACGCTGCCCTGCGCTTTGAAAACCTGAGTGAACGACATCATCTACCACTTGCTCTGGTAAGGCCGTTGAATCGACAATCATACAGTTCTGGCCGCCTGTTTCTGCGATAAGGGGGACTTGCTCGCCGCCACGGTTCGCCAGTGTTTGCGAAATTAATGTACCTGTTTGGGTTGAACCGGTGAACATGACTGCTTTAATGCGTTCGTCAGGCAATAGTAACTCACCTACCTCCTTGCCAGGCGCAATAATAAGCTGAACCACATTATCGGGTAGGCCCACGTTACGCATTATATCGATAGCTCGCTTGGCGATAATGCTGGTTTGTTCTGCTGGTTTCGCAACCACCGTATTGCCCGTTGCTAATGCCGCAGCAACCTGACCTAAGAAAATCGCCAAAGGGAAATTCCATGGACTGATACATAGTACTACACCACGAGGAAGTAAGCGCTGATCGTCATCAAGCTCTTTTGCTCTAACAGCATAGTAGCGACAGAAATCCACTGCCTCTCTAACCTCATCAATACTGTCCTGAGTGACTTTGCCCGCTTCGCGAATACAAATAGCGATAAGCTCAGACATATGACGTTCAAGCGCATCGGCGGTACGGTGTAAAATTTCAGCGCGTTCAGCCACCGGCGTTTTTGACCATCCTTGAAAACCATCATGGGCTTTTTCTAGAGCGGTAGCCATTTGCTCTTTTGTGGCATAAATATGATAACCAACCAGATCGTTATGGTTGGTGGGGCTTCTAACCGCCGTAGCCCCATCAGGTAGGTCACTCGCGTTGACGCTATACACATTTTGCCAGCGTTCAACCTCATGGCTTAAGGCATGAACGGCATTGTGATCGGATAAGTCAATGCCTCGAGAATTGTCTCGCTCGGGTGCGTACAAGTCTCGTGGCTTACTAATCATTTTGTTGTAGCGCACTTTTAGACGTTGTGTTTTTTCTACCGGATCTTCTAAAAGTGATTCCACGGGTTTGGAATCGTCGACAATAGCATTAACGAACGAAGAGTTAGCGCCGTTCTCTAATAAACGTCGAACTAGATAGGCTAGTAAGTCTTCATGTTCACCCACCGGCGCATAAACACGACACTGAATTTTTTCTTCAGTAACAATTTGGTCGTAAAGCGTATCACCCATGCCATGTAAACACTGAAATTCGAAGTTTTGCTTGTCGTCGCCCGCCAGCTCAATAATAACCGACGCGGAATAAGCATTATGGGTTGCAAACTGCGGATAGATGGTATCGCGGTAGTCTAACAAGCGGTTAGCACAGGCATGATATGATACGTCGGTGGATGACTTTCGGGTAAACACCGGAAATTCTTCTAAACCAGCCTGTTGAGTAAGTTTAATTTCGGTGTCCCAGTATGCGCCCTTCACTAGGCGTACCATCATCGGACGCCCCACCCGCAAGGTTAATGCACGTAACCACTCAATCACATATAGCGCACGCTTTTGATACGCTTGTACTGCTAAACCAAAACCGTTCCAGCCGTCCAAGTCAGGATCACTAAATACCTTATCAATAATATCCAGCGATACATCCAGACGATCAGCCTCTTCAGCGTCAACCGTCAGACCTATATCGAATTCTTTGGCCATCATGCATAACGCTTTTAAACGGGGAGGTATCTCTTCCATTACCCGCTCGTATTTCACAAACTCATAACGAGGGTGTATAGCTGAAAGTTTCACCGAAATGCCTGGAGACTTAATTGGACCGCGTCCATGCGCATTTTTACCTATAACCTTTATCGCATCTTCATAGGCTTTGAAGTAACGATCGGCGTCGGCCATCGTTCGCGCACCTTCACCCAACATGTCGTAAGAGTAAACATACCCTTTCTTTTCTTTATCTTTGGCACGTTCTACCGCCGTTTCAATGGTTTCCCCCATCACGAATTGACGTCCCATGATGCGCATAGCAACATTCATAGCACGACGTATAACCGGCTCGCCCAAACGGCCTAATGTTCGTTTTAGAATGCCTAAGTGTTCGCTTTTTCGACGATCGGCGTAATTGACCATATTACCGGTCATCAATAAGCCCCAAGCAGATGCATTGACAAACAATGAGTCAGAATTACCTAGGTGCGGTGTCCATTGGCCTTTCGATAGCTTGTCACGAATAAGCTCATTTTGTGTGTCTTCGTCTGGCACCCTTAGTAAAGCTTCCGCCAAACACATCAACACCACACCTTCCGCCGTTGACAACGAAAATTCATTTAACAGCGCATCAATGCCACCGTGTCCTTCCTGATCTTTCCGAATCTTCAGCACCATTTTTCTTGCGCGTTCCCAGGCACGACTGCGTGCACGGGGGTTAACTTCAGCTATTGGAAGAATTTGATCTATGGCTGTTGATTCACCAACCCGGTAATAATCGCGGATGCGCTGACGCAGAGGTGTAGTAGTATAGAGGTCGTCGTTAATGAGCATTGCTACCCTTCAAAAATTGACTATGCGTTAATAATTACAACTGTGGACCCCATTGCAGGACAACACAAACAGGGCTGGATCGCACAGCGACTTAAATATTCGTTTTCCACCAAAAAGTAGCTAAACGTGTACTTTAAACTCTTGCATTGCCACAAAGATCAAGATGCGGCACAAATTTCGCGGATACTAGCATAATTTCTGTATCCGCCAAGCATACCAGTTAGCTAATTCATGTCATTCATCGCAAAATTAAATTCAGAGTGCTTTCAAGCCGCAGTTTTCTTAACTAAGCAACTGAACTATAGTGATATAAAGCGCACAAAATTGTTTTTGCGAAGTAATCAATTAACCCTTAAGAAGACAAGTATGGACTCTCAACGCGGCGTAAGTTTCTGGTATGTTTTACTGGGTATTCTTCTAATTATCATTATCGGCTACTGGTTGTTTGCTAATCCGATTATCAAGTGGATATTGGAAGATAAAATTTCTGAAGCCTATGGTGCTGAAGTCAACATCGGGCAAGTGAATCACTCTTTGATACCTGTTACCGCCACTCTTTATGAAATTCAGTTAACCGATCATGCCAAGCCTAATCAAAATAAAGTTCAAATTGGCGAGGCCAGTGCGGATGTAGAGGTACTCCCGCTTTTTTCCGATCAGGTCGTTCTATCGAAGCTGAATTTGTTAGACGTGAAGTTTGCTCAGCCTCGTCAATTCGCAGGGGCCGTTATTCGCCCACCCGAAGAGTCTGTGAGCTTTAAAGATATTAAAGCGGATGCAAAAGAAGCCATCCCGACAATTGATGAACTAATGGCCCGTTCAGAATTAAAATCGACTCAAGCAGCAGCGCGCGCGGAAAAACGGTATCAACAATACAATGATTCACTTAAAGAAAACTATCAGGCATTACCGGATAAAGCGCGTATAAACCAGTATGAAGAACAAATAGAAAAGCTTAAAAATGCTGATTATAAGTCACCTCAAGCATTTGCCAAAGCAAAGCAAACGCTTGATAAAATTAAACAGAACATTAAACAAGACCGAGCACGTATAAGTGCTTTTACCGAGGAAGCCAAAGAAGCTCGAAAGGCACTAAAAAGTTCACTTAGTGATTTAAAGCAAGCCCCTGTGCAGGATTATGATTTATTAAAAGGTGCCTTTACGGGCGATCAAGCAGCAATGCAACGCATTTCCCACATGGTATTCGGCGATAAAGCAGAGCAAATGACCGAGTATCTAACGTCAGCTACCCAGATCATATTACCTCTGCTCAAAGATGATAAAAAAGACCAAAACACCCAAGCTGACATACCTTCTGTGTGGGTAAAAGAAGCATATGTGTCAGTGGAATTTTTAGAACAAAGGCTAGCTTCTGAATGGAAAAACATTACCAATACTCATCCGTTGGTGGGTGAGCCGACAACCTATAGCATATCCGCCAACGGGACTAAATTTAAACAATTTGAATCAAATGGGCAGTTCTGGCTGGACGATGAAGGAGTGGATGCTCAGCAGCAATGGACACTAGAAGGTATTAACTTATCGGGTATCCCTTTCCTAAAGACAGAAAAACTATCTGCTTTGCTGAAATCCGCTATGCTTGCCAGCAGCGGTCACTTTAAAGTACAAAACAACGCTGTGAGCGGTGACAGTACCGTTAACCTGTCTGAATTAGCTATGCAAGCTGAAGGAAAAAATCAACTAACCACCTCTATCGCTAACGTATTGCAGCAACTTGACCAACTCAAGTTGAATTTAGAATTTTCTGGTCAGGTAGATAACCCAAGCTTTAATATCAGTTCTGATTTAGACAATCGCTTTGCACAATTAGCTTTAACCGAATTAACCTTGTCACAACAAGATAAATTGGACGAGCTTAAGCAAAAGCTTACCGCCATGGTTTCAGGCGATCAAAAGCAAATAAATAAGAGTTTAAAAGATATCAACACGATGTTAGAAACGGCAAAAGGGAATACGGATAATTTGCAAGAGCTATTACAAGCTCAATTAGCCGATTTAGTTGATAAACAAAAAAGTAAGTTATTCGATAAACTGAAAGACAAACTCGGTAAAAACGAGTGACATTTTTGATTACGGGAAAACCAGCATAGACGTGTCTTTGCTGAGTGGGCATAATAGCCCTCATGTCGAAGACTCAGGTTGTGGCCGTGTGGCGGGATAAGTGGATTACAGTCGTATTATTGGTGTTGCTGGGATTGCTCCAGTATCGCCTATGGTTAGGTAAACATAGCATTCCCGATTATTATACCCTCACCGGTCAGGTTGAAGAACAATCTCAACAAAATGCAAACCTTGCGCAACGCAATGCGTTGTTAGAGGCCGATATTAATGATCTCAAAATTGGTCTCGAAGCAATTGAAGAACGCGCCCGCAATGAACTTGGGTTAATCAAAGAAGGTGAAACCTTTTATCGTATCTTGCCTGCAGAAGCGAATTAGTTAATGAATCTTAATTTATCTGTAACCGCGGTGGTGCCTGCTGCTGGGGTCGGTAGTCGGATGCAAGCAGGCAAACCCAAACAGTATCTTAACGTAGCCGGGAAAACGATTCTCGAACATACGTTACATGCGTTAATGAGTCACCCGCTGATAAACCATATTATTGTGGCGGCGAATCCGGATGATGACATTCTCCCTACTTTGCCATTTTATAAAAAAAGTTGGCTGACCGTAGTAGAAGGTGGAACTGAACGCGCGCAGTCAGTGTTAAACGCCGTCAAAACTTTACCTGAAACGTCGTGGGCTTTAGTGCATGATGCAGCCCGGCCGTGTCTTTGTACAGAGGACATAGGAAAGCTTTTAAGTTTAATCAATGATGATTCGATTGCGGGCGGCATCTTAGCAACGCCGGTTCGCGATACCATGAAACGCGCTCATCCAACTAAAACGCAAATTATTTCGCATACCGAAAGTCGTGAATCACTTTGGCATGCACTTACACCTCAGTTATTTAGAGCGGGCGAATTAACGCACGCTATTCAAGTAGGCTTAACCAGCGGAACAACCATCACCGATGAAGCATCGGCAATGGAGGCGGTTGGCCATCAGGTAAAACTGGTGGCGGGCAATCCGGCCAATATTAAAATAACTCATCCGGAAGACTTACCTCTGGCTGAATTTTATTTATCCCAGCGAGCAAACACTAATAAGGAGTGACTCATGCGTATTGGCCATGGCTACGACGTTCACAAGTTCGGTGGTACCGGCCCCATTGTAATTGGCGGCGTGAATATCGATTACGAATACGGGTTGCTGGCTCATTCTGATGGGGATGTGCTCATTCACGCCTTGTGTGATGCCTTGCTGGGGGCGGCGGCAATGGGTGACATTGGAAAGCATTTCCCCGACACTGACAACACCTATGCCAATGCCGATAGCCGCAATTTACTAAAACATGTTATGCAGTTACTTGCTGAGAAAGGCTATGCCGTGGGCAATGCCGACATGACTATTATCGCTCAGGCACCCAAAATGGCCCCGAATATTCAAGCCATGCGGGAAAATGTTGCGCAAGACTGCGGTTGTGACATCGCCGATATTAATATTAAAGCAACGACGACCGAAAAATTAGGCTTTACCGGACGTAAAGAAGGGATTGCCGCCCATGCGGTCGTGTTGTTAGTTAAGGTTACATCATGAGTCTGGATACTGAACACTGGCAATATTTGTATTCGACGCCTACATGCACCGCACGGTTTAAACAACATCCTGAAGATTTTGTGGTTGAAGAACAGTTAGGATTTAGCCCCACAGGTGAAGGCGAACATCAGTTTATCTGGGTAGAAAAAGTTAATGCGAATACTGCGTTTGTCGCCGAGCAACTAGCTAAATATTGCAATTTACCCTTACGCGCAGTGACTTATGCGGGTCGCAAAGACAAGCATGCGCTCACACGCCAGTGGTTCGGCATCCATACGCCAGGCAAAGCCGACATTGAATTTGGGGAGTGGGATCTGCCCGGGGTAAAGATCCTTAGGCAAACTCGCCATAATAAAAAACTTCGTACAGGACAAGCAAAGGCGAATCATTTCACTATTTGTTTGCGGGAAGTGTCCGATACCAATTTATTAATTAGCGCCCTTGAGCAAAGCAAAGCGGGCGTACCTAATTATTTTGGTGAACAGCGTTTTGGGGTCGCATTCAATGCCGAAGGTCAACCCAGCAAAGGGGGAAACCTTGCACTGGCAGAACGAATGGTGAGCGGTGAGCCGATTCGTAATAGGAACAAGCGTAATATTGCGCTATCCGCGTTGCGAAGCTGGTTATTTAATGAAGTCGTGTCTGCGCGTATACAGGTGCAGCGTTTTGATACGATCATGGCGGGCGATGCTTTAATGCTAACCGGGTCGAACAGCTTTTTCATCTGCGAGCACCCTTCAGATGAAGAAGGCCGTCGCTATCAACAAGGCGATTTATCCCCCACGGCTCCTTTGTGGGGTAAAGGCGACAGCATTCCTACAGCGGAAGCGAACAGGTTTGAACAAAAGATTTGCGCCGAACATGTAGCCGTAAAAGACTTTTTAGCTTCCGTAGGCATGGAACAGGAACGACGGGCAATAAAAATATGGCCCCGTGATCTTGAATGGCGGGTCGAGGGTGATAAATTAACGGTTTCGTTTGCATTACCCGGCGGCTGCTTCGCCACTAGCGTATTGCGCGAATGCGTAGTTTTGCTACATACCAGTTAAAGGAGTGATCATGAATATATTGTTGAGCAATGATGATGGGGTTTTCGCGAAGGGACTGGCAGAGCTCCATACAGCGATTGCCGCCGAACACGATGTTACGGTAATCGCCCCGGATCGTAACTGTAGCGGAGCCAGTAATGCATTGTCATTACATAATCCACTACGGATCCAAAAAATGGAAAATGGATTTTATTCAGTAAACGGAACGCCATCTGACTGTGTGCATTTAGGCCTCAATTGCTTTTTAGATGACGACCCCCAGCTGGTAGTTTCCGGCATTAATCATGGAGCAAATTTGGGCGATGATGTCATTTATTCCGGCACCGTTGCCGCCGCGACTGAAGGGCGTTATATGGGTTTACCGGCTATCGCGGTGTCATTGGTAGGTAGAGAAGGCCATCATTTTGATACTGCTGCACGGGTCGCACTGGATATCGTAAATAAATTAAAAACCCATCCACTTCCGCCTAATCAAATATTAAATGTAAATGTGCCCGATATCCCTTATGATTCACTGGCGGGGATCAAAATTACGCGCCAGGGAAGAAGGCATAGAGCAGAAGGCATGGTGCCCGATACCGATCCCTTCGGCAACACTATATATTGGTACGGTCCAGCGGGGGCCGAACAAGATGCTGGCCCAGGTACAGACTTTGATGCAATTGCGAATAACTACTGTTCCGTCACGCCTTTAAGTGTAGACATGACCGCATATCAGAGCATGGACGATATGAAAGACTGGCTGGGTAAAAAATTATAATAACCACTGTATAACTAGAATAAAAAGTGAAAAGTGAAAAGTGAAAAGCAACGTCATTATGAGATCGACACGTAAAGGAGATGCCCTCGCCGAGCTTTTGTTCAACGAGGGTATACGTAACCAAAAAGTCCTCAACGCCATTGCGGCCACGCCTAGAGAACTATTTTTGCCAGACGCTTTGAAGCACAAAGCTTATCAAAACACTGCGCTTCCGATTGGACAGGGACAAACCATTTCTCAACCCTATATTGTTGCGAAAATGACTGAACTGCTGCTATCGGCCGATAACGAGGCAAAAAACATTTTAGAAATCGGCACGGGCTCGGGATACCAAACTGCCATTTTAGGCCAACTTTTTGCCAAGGTTTTTTCGGTTGAACGAATCAAGTCGCTACAGTTTCAAGCTAAGCGCAGAATGAACCAGCTGGATTTACATAATATTTCTATGAAGCATGGTGATGGGTGGAAAGGATGGGCATCAAAAGGTCCCTTCGACGCAATCATTGTTACAGCCGCTGCCAGTTCACTTCCCACAGAGCTATGTAATCAGCTCAATGAAGGAGGAAGGCTAATTATTCCAATTGGTAGTGATCAACAAATTTTAACCTGTGTTGATAATAAGGAAAACGCGTTATCGACACAGACGATTGAATCTGTCCGCTTTGTTCCCCTCGTAGCTGGAGATATTCTTTGAAGGTATTTCAACCTCTTTACGATCTAGTATTACGTTGGGCGCGCCACCGACACGCTAGTGTATACCTGGGTGGATTAAGTTTTTCTGAATCTATGTTCTTCCCCATCCCACCAGATGTAATGTTAGCACCTATGTCATTATCGCGGCCTGATAAGGCCTGGTTCTTTGCGCTATTGACCACACTTACCTCTGTACTAGGTGGAATTGGCGGCTACTTACTGGGTTATTTTGCGTTTGACGCGTGGTTAGCCCCTTGGATCGCTTCTTCTGGCTACCAACCTAAATTTGATTTAGCCTTATCCTGGTTTGAACAATATGGCGTGTGGGTGGTATTTTTAGCAGGATTCTCACCTATTCCCTACAAAGTTTTTACGGTCGGGGCGGGGGTGATGCAAATGGCATTTCTTCCTTTTGTTATCGCCTCAACCGTGGGCCGGGGTGCCCGGTTCTTTTTAGTTGCAGGCTTAATGAAATGGGGCGGGACAGCAATGGAAGCAAAACTACGTCAGTACGTAGAAGTGCTGGGCTGGGCGACTGTCTTGTTGGCAATTGGCGCATATTTCGTTTTACGTTGATTGTTTAATATGAAGTCCCCCCGCTTGCGGATAAACGTATTATTTGTCGCAACCTGTGTGGTTATCATGCTTGCAGGCTGCGCAGGAAGACGTGCACCGGCACCGCTTGTCCTGCTTGATAGTCAACCTGTCAAAGAACAAGGTTATGATGAACCCACTTATACTGTCCGACGTGGCGAAACGCTCTATGCCATTGCCTGGTTTACGGGCAAAGATTATAGAGACTTAGCGAAATTTAATAATTTAGCCCCTCCTTATCCTATTTATCCTGGTCAAGAGCTGAAACTCAATGCCACTCAAGCCTCCACGGGATCTGTGCGATCCGCCAAAGCGATCTCGCGCGCGAAATCTGGTCAGACCTCGTCAAATAAATCTATAAATAAAGTTGACCGTAGAAAACAGCAGGCGTATGGTGAAAGTGAAAATAATGTTAACAACCAGCCAGTTAAGGCTGTTGGAAACACTCAGCCAAAACGTGGTAAACCTGGTAAAAAGGGGTTCCCAAAAAGGGTTGAAAAGTGGGTCTGGCCCGCCTATGGCAAGTTGGTAGCAACATTTTCAACAGGTGAAAATGGCAGCAAAGGAATTGATATAAGTGCCAAAAAAGGAAGTCCTATCTTGGCAGCCGCCGCTGGAAAAGTGGTGTATGCCGGCAACGCGCTAAGGGGCTACGGGAACCTGATTATAATAAAGCATACTGACACCTTCTTAAGTGCGTATGCGCATAACGACACCATTGCGGTGCGCGAACAACAATGGGTTGACGCGGGTCAATCGATTGCCACTATGGGGAATAGCGGTACAAATTCGGTCAGGCTTCATTTTGAAGTTAGGTATCGGGGTAAATCGTTAGATCCGATGCGATACCTGCCATCATCACGTCCATAAAAACTATAAACAACAATAATAAGCTAAGGGAGCGAATGTATTAAATAACCTCAAAGCAGGAGATGCAGTTGTGGATCAAAATAAAAACACTGTAGTCGCAAGAAAATCGCGGGATGAACTCGACGATATAGAAATGCCAGCCGATATTAAAGCTGACGAATCCGACCCCGACGATAGCAGCGATGATGTTGTATTCAGTCAGGACGAACTTCCAAAGAACCTAGATGCTACCCAGTTATATCTGGGGGAAATAGGTTTTTCCCCTCTTCTAACCGCCGAAGAAGAAGTCTATTTTGCACGCCGTGCATTGAAAGGATGCGAATCCTCTCGAAAGCGGATGATTGTCAGTAACCTCCGTTTAGTAGTAAAAATAGCACGGCGTTACAATAATCGCGGCCTAGCGCTACTCGACTTAATTGAAGAAGGTAATTTAGGTTTAATCCGCGCTGTAGAGAAGTTTGACCCTGAACGAGGTTTTCGCTTTTCTACCTATGCAACTTGGTGGATCAGACAAACAATTGAACGTGCCATTATGAATCAGACTCGCACGATTCGTTTACCTATCCATGTTGTCAAAGAGCTAAATGTCTATCTGCGAGCCGCTAGAGAGCTTTCCCAAAAACTGGATCACGAACCTTCCGCTGAAGAAATTGCTAATTGTCTAGATAAGCCTGTTGATGAAGTCAGTAAAATGTTGCGTTTGAACGAACGAATTACTTCTGTAGATACACCCATTGGTGGCGAAAATGATAAAGCCCTGTTGGATATTTTGGCTGACGAAAAAGAGTTTGGCCCAGAAGACAATCTTCAGGACGATGATATAAAAGACAATATTGTTAAATGGCTTACCGAACTGAATCCAAAGCAACGTGAAGTACTGGCCAGACGCTTTGGATTAATGGGCTATGAACCTTCAACCCTTGAAGATGTAGGTACAGAAATTGGTTTAACCCGAGAACGAGTACGTCAAATTCAAGTGGAAGCTTTGCGAAGACTTAAGGATATGCTTGGGCATCAAGGTCTAACGTTAGAGAATTTATTCGACAAAATAAACGCGTGAAGTTATAGAAGTACATCTTCAACTTCATATCCATATGTCAGCCTATCGACACGTTATCCCCGAGCAATCGGGGATCTGCTAACGCAGCCACCAATGCGTTACCACCCACTCCCGTATTTGTCTGCTACGTGCTCGAATCAAGGGGTTCCGGTTTTCACTACGTGAAACCGGAATAAAGAAACCTCGGTGCCTTTAGTGATATCTATGTAGAACAGTGATAAAACGTTTTAGCGGCGAATTGAAAAAACTAGGTGATGCGGTTTAACGTGACGAATTGATAATTGTATGGATTATTCTCATCCGCGTAATGCTGTTCATTGGTCACTTCCTGCCACGCTCCAGTTTGGGAGTAATCAGGAAACTGAGTATCCCCCTCAACCTCAACATCAATAAGGGTTAGATATAAGGTTTGGGCTAGCGGTAAAAAGCTCTCGTAGATAGTTCCCCCCCCAATTACCATGATTTCTTCATCCCGAGTAGGTAATGTAATAGCCATACCGAGTGCATCTTCTGGACTAGACACCACAGATGCATCAGCAGGTCTGAAACTAGCATTCCGACTGATGACTATATTCGGCCTGCCTGGAAGCGCCTTACCGATTGATTGATAGGTTTTACGCCCCATGATGACCGGCTTACCCAGGGTAGTTTTTTTAAAGTAACGTAAATCCGCCGGAAGATGCCAGGGCATTGTATTGTCTGCACCTATTACACGGTTTTTCGCCATCGCGGCTATCATTGCAACTTTGTTTGACACTACCTATCCCTATTTACGGTAAACTACTTCGACATCATAGTCATCATCGTCAAAATCATCATCGTCGTCATCGTCAAAATCGGCCTGTTCAACCGAATTACGATTGTAGCTATCCCAATTGAATTCGACTGATGCATCATCATCAGTTGACTCTAATTGCGAGGGTAAGGTCTCGATAAAATTCATTATGTCTTTGCACAGCGGTTCAACATCAAGCTTTTGGAATGCTGAAATTTTATACACTGGCCCTTCCCAACCTAATGCCTCGATAACCTGCTGTGATTTTTCTTCGACCTCTTCTTCGAGCAATAAATCGGTCTTATTGAACACTAACCAACGGGGCTTACCCGCTAGCTTAGGGCTGTATTTCTCGAGCTCTGCGACGATAGCTTTTGCATTTTCAGCTGGATCGCTCTCATCTGCAGGTAGTAAGTCGACCATGTGTAATAAAATACGACAGCGCTCAAGATGCTTAAGAAATCGTATACCTAGCCCAGCACCTTCCGCCGCACCTTCTATCAGCCCTGGGATGTCCGCAATCACAAAGCTACGTTGCGAATCCTGTCTCACGACCCCTAGATTAGGTACTAGCGTGGTGAACGGATAATCGGCTACTTTAGGCTTAGCGGCGGAAACTGAGCGGATAAAAGTTGATTTGCCCGCATTAGGCATACCCAGTAATCCAACATCCGCTAACAACATTAACTCTAACTTGAGAGACCGAATTTCGCCTGGTGTACCGTTCGTTTTTTGGCGTGGAGCGCGGTTAGTACTACTTTTAAAGCGCGCGTTACCCAGCCCATGAAAGCCACCTTGAGCAACTTTGAGTCGTTGGCCGTGACGGGTTAAATCACCCAATACTTCACCCGTATCGCAATCGGTAGCCCGTGTTCCTACAGGAACGGTTACGGTTAGGTCGTTGCCTTTACGCCCCGTGCAATCGCTACCTTGTCCATTCTGACCGCGCTCTGCTCGATGAAACCGCTCAAAGCGGTAATCGATAAGGGTATTCAGGTTTTCATCAGCTTGCAAAAATACACTACCTCCGTCGCCGCCGTCGCCACCGTCGGGGCCACCTCTTGGTACGTATTTTTCACGTCTAAAGCCAACTACGCCGTTGCCGCCGTCACCAGCTTCAACCCGAATTTCAGCTTCATCAACAAATTTCATCTATCGCTCCAGCGTCGATCTGCTCTGATCGTAACTATTTTCAGTGTTCATTGGTTCGAAACACTGCGTGCTTTTCCTGCCGAGTGTTTAATTCACAATGACTATTATAACCAGCTAAATATTAAAAGTGAGAAAACAAAGTATTAATGTAAGTGTACACTAAGACACTCACTTAGGCAGGAAGTTAGGTAATTCTCTCATAAAAAAACCCCGCTAACGCGGGGTTTCTTAAAACCAATACAGGTTAGCGTAAATATCGCTTATTCAGAAACGATGCTCACGAACTTACGGTTTTTAGGTCCTTTAACGTTAAACTGAACCTTACCGTCTGAAAGTGCAAATAAAGTGTGGTCTTTACCAATGCCTACATTGTCACCTGCGTGAAAACGTGTTCCACGTTGTCTAACAATGATGTTACCTGCTAGTACTGACTCACCACCAAAGCGTTTTACACCAAGGCGTTTACTTTCTGAATCACGACCGTTTTTGGTACTACCACCAGCTTTTTTGTGTGCCATGTGTTCGTGCTCCTCTTATGCGCTAATGCCAGTAATTTTCACTTCAGTGAACCACTGACGATGACCCATTTGCTTACGTGAGTGCTTACGGCGACGGAATTTAACTATCTTAATCTTCTCGCCACGACCGTGAGTTACCACTTCAGCAGTCACTTTACCTTTAGCAACGAAAGGCGTGCCAATTTTAACGTTATCACCGTTGCTAATCATTAATACTTCACCGAACTCAACACTTTCACCAGGTGCGACTTCGATTTTTTCTAAACGAACGGTCTGGCCTTCAGCCACACGGTGCTGTTTACCGCCACTTTGGAAAACCGCGTACATATCTAACTCCGCTCTGCGTCTCTGACGCTTTCAATTCAAAAAACAGGGCGCGAATTGTACGTGAAACATCCCCCGATCACAACCCCACATTTGAGAAAATTAGATTATTTTTCGCACATTACCCGGAATGCGTGACTAGCGTAACTTTCAGCGCAATTTTTACATCTCAATATAACCCCAGTTTGGGTCATATTTTACTTGCATATCTACTTCACAACATACTAAGCCTCTCATTATGTTCAAATAAGTTGGACTCCTGGTAAAACGAAGACTGAATTTTGACAACTGAAGATATTGTTAGGGTAAAGACGTCAATTTTTACGTTTATCCGCTGGATACACATATTAATTCAGGTACAATCCACACAAACGAAACCATCTGCCAATACAGAGACACATGGATATAGATCAAATACGATCCCTGGCTTCAGATGACATGGATGCTGTCAATGCAATCATTCAGCAACAAGTGGATTCAGATGTTGCGCTAATTAACCAGCTGGGCTTTTACATTGTAAACAGCGGCGGTAAAAGATTACGCCCTCTGCTGTGCGTGCTGGCCGCTAGAGCTATGCAAATTCAATCTTCGGACCATCACACGCTTGCTGCGATAATTGAGTTTATTCACACCGCCACTCTTTTGCACGATGACGTGGTAGATGAATCTACATTACGTAGGGGGCGAGAAACCGCTAATGCCATTTTTGGCAATCAAGCTAGTGTGTTGGTTGGCGATTTCCTTTATACCCGCTCATTTCAGATGATGGTGAGTTTGCAGCGTATGCGCGTAATGGAGATCCTTTCAGAAGCAACCAATCAAATTGCGGAAGGTGAAGTTTTGCAGCTAATGAATTGCAATGATCCTGAGACGACTGAAAAACGCTATTTTGATGTAATTTATGGAAAAACGGCGCGTTTATTTGAGGCGGCTACACAATTAGCCGCAGTCATTACTGATAAAGAGCCTGAAATTGAGAAAGCGATGCAAGCCTATGGCAAGCATCTAGGTACTGCTTTTCAGTTAGTCGATGATATTTTAGATTATCAAGCCGACGCGAACGAAATGGGCAAAAACGCAGGAGATGATTTAGCAGAAGGCAAACCTACGTTACCTCTTTTGTATGCAATGTGGCACGCAGAACAAGCGGATGATCGTGAATTGATCAGAGAAGCGATTGAGCAATCCAACGGGCTCCCTCACCTGGCTAAAATTCAGTCAATCATGAACGCTACGGGCGCACTTGACTACACCAAACAATGCGCGGATAAAGAAGCAGAATTAGCTATCGCCAGTCTATCTTGCGTACAGGATTCTGAGTATAAAGAGGCGTTAATTTCGTTGGCAAAACTTTCGGTGGAACGCTCTTCATAAGCAAGGTTAGATGTAGTTGTCTAATTTTCGGACCGAGAAAGCTAATTTAAAATCAGGATCCCCTTTTCTGGCTGGATCCCACGCTTTCTAACTTTAGTCTGTTAAGCAATTGCTTGATAAGAAAGCATACAAACTCTAAAAGTCTTTAAGATAATCAGCTCTACCGAATGTTTGCGGTGTTGTTAATCCTTCTTAATGAAACGTGATCCGAGCGCAATAAAGATAACCTAAGTTTGCCACTTCACTGTGCTTTTCGAAACACGGCAAGCCCTTTGACAAACCTCTGCGCGCAAATAAATGGTCCTTATAATGACATGTCCTTAGCACGAACCACTCTGAATGCCATAAAGCGCTGTCACACTTCATTAGCTAGCCAGTACGGTTGTGCCATAGGTAACAAAACGAATAGTGGGTTTAAAGTAGATTTAAACCACCCGCCAAAATGATACTAAACCGTCTTTTTAAATAGACTTTTCAAGTTGATTAATTCAGCCCACGGTCTCTGGTCATGTTTTCATTGCGGTCGCGATGGACTATTACGTTATCTTCAATACGGATCCCACCAAACGGTTTATACTTCTCGATTAACTCCCAATTTATCAGCTTGCCATTAGCAGAAGCTTTTAATTCAGCGAGTAAACTGTCAATAAAGTAAAGTCCTGGTTCAATCGTAAATACTTGTCTTGGCTCAATAGAGCGAGTGCAGCGTAAAAACGGATGATTTTCGGGTTGGGGTAAGGGTGTTCCGCGGTCATCGTTTATTAAAGCGCCTACATCATGCACTTGCAAACCTAAAAAGTGACCAATTCCATGGGGGAAAAAAGTGCGTGTTATTCCTTGTGAAACAATATCTTCAACAGGACCTGAAACCAACCCGGTTTCTGCCAGAATCACGCCTATACCCTGGTGCGCCTGCAAGTGAATATCGGTGTAATCAACGCCAGGCTTGAGCTGGTCACAAAGTTGCAGGGTTAAAGCGTCGAGTTGCTCGATAAGCTCAGAAAAGTGATTTTTTTCGCTGCTATAAGTACGGGTGATATCGGCAGCGTAACCTGCATATGTCGCCCCTGCATCGATTAAAAACGATCTATGCTGCTTAGGGGCGATAGTGTCATAATGCATATAGTGCAGAATTGAAGCATGTTCATTCAGGGCGATAATGCTGGTATAAGGCACATCATTTTCGCCATGTCTACTCGCTTTTGAGTAGGCCAGATTAATATCGAATTCACTCCCTTTTTCTACGAACGCCTGCGCTGCCGCTTGATGTCCAGCGACAGCCGCATCGTTAGCCTTTCGCATACACTCTAGTTCATAATCTGTTTTATAAGCACGATGGTAGTGCAAGTAATTAAGTACGCGATCAGGATTTATCTGGTCAAAACCGAGCGCTTTTGCTACTTCAAGATATTCGCCAATGTAAGCGAATTGACGCTTATCGTAAGGTAGGTATTGCTCAACTTCTTCTGGATGCTTAAGTAAACTGATATCAAAAAATTCAGTCCAAAAATCGCGGGGCTCTGGGGGTACCTTATGCCAAAAGTCCACCGGACGATAAAATATGAGCTTAGGTTTATCCACGCCATTAACCACCAGCCAACAGTTAGGGTTATCTATCACCGGAAGCCAGGCTTTAAATTGGGGATTGACTTTGAACGGGTAATGATTGTCATCTAAAAACAATCGCTTTGCTTGCCCTGAATGGACAATCATACCATCCAGCCCTTCCCGCTCCAGTGCTTCCCGAGTGCGGTTTTGCAGTGTTGTTATATGCGCGTGATAAAGCTGCGTTAAATCCTTCATATTTCCTCAATATTCAAACAATAATGCTGGCTATCTGCCTGCCATACCAATGAATCTACCTTATCATGAGCATAGCTGTTGCCGCACCCTTAATCGTTATTCTGGCGCTAATTGTAGACCTGTAGCCATCTGTCCTAAACTGTCCCTGGGTACCGCAGGAATGGATGATGTGGATAACTGAGAAAATATTTCTGAAGGCGTACCTAATTGCTGCTCATAAATATAGCGATACGCCAACACGGCTTTAACATAACCGCGGGTTTCACGATACGGGATATTTTCAATCCAAACATCAGTAGGAAGTGCCTCGTCGCGAGGAAGCCAATTCAACACCTTCTTCCAACCTGCATTATAAGACGCAGATACCAACACCGGGTTATTATCCAACTTATCCATAAGATAACGTAGGTATTGCACACCCAACTGAACGTTTTGATCGGGTTCAATTAAGGCCGCTCTATTTATCTTTTTATCCACCAAATATTGCGCTGTGCCTGGCATCAACTGCATCAAGCCTGTTGCGCCAGCGGGTGAGACCGCGTCCACCATAAAAGAGCTTTCTCGCCGTGCGATGGCCATCGCAAACGCTGGCGAAACGTCATAGGTTTGGCCAACCCTGGAAAATTTTGGCGCGAAGGCTAATGGAAAACGCCTTTTTACATCATCTAAATAACCACTTTGGGTAAAACTGATTATGGCCTGATCGTACCATCCCCACTCACTCGCAAGAACGGCTGCATCCTTGATTTTGGTCGTATCTAATTTTGAAATTAAGTAGCGCCACTCTCTTCTGGCATCGATTAACCGTCCCAATTGCAAAAATTCATAGGCTCGTTGTGCCGAAGGACGAGATTCAATAGCTTGTATAATGGAGGGGTCAGTGGGTGCTTCCATATGCTTTAGGCTAGCCGGTTTAGCAAGTTGCGCACTTGCCATAAAGCCGTAATAGTGTCTTTCTGATGCGAGTTCTTCTAAGGTATGTTTACCCATCTCGGGGGCACCTAAATTGGCGAAACTCCGTGCTCGCCAGTACCGAAAGGCATCTTGTTGCTGAATTTGAGGGCGACTCAGGTCAATCAATTCCAGCACTTTCTGCCAATTCTGTTTTCGCAGTAAATAAGCCAAATGCCAGCGCTTAACATCTTGCGCTGCACCTGTCACGTCCGCTCTTTCCAACCACGTAAGGGCGCCAGGCTTATCATCTATAGCCAAGCTAAGTGCAATAGCGCGGTGAATATCCGCCCATTGAGCTTCGGAAATCTTGAGTTTTGATTGCCACTGGTAATACCCCTTTACTGCCTGATCTGGATCTTTCCATGCAAGCCGTTCCAGCCCATGCGCGAGGATGCGCGATTCAATTTCGATTTCAGCCAATGGGAAATTAAACGGCTTCATGACCTGTGTAGGATCGTTGCGTACCTTAAGCCACAACTGACCCAGATATTGACGCTCAGGTGGCAGACTGCGTTGTAAGTAAGAAACCAAACGAGAATTACCAGATAAGGCCGCGCGTTCGATTCGTTTTAGTAGTCGAGCGTCAGTTAAGTGTCCTTGTTCTTCCCATCGTTTGAACACAGGATTGCAGGAGTCGGGTTGCGAATGTGCACTTAGCCAAAGATCATCTACCTTGTCCAACCAATAATCGGGGTTAGAAGCTTCAGCGAGTTGATATTGCAGATAATGGCAGGTTATCTCCGCGCCCATGTTATCTCGATAGCTGGCTAAAAAAGCTGACATCTGTTTATTATCTGCAAGATAGCGCAGCCACTTCGCTCTGAGTGAATACACCATAGGATGGCCGTCGTAAGCCATTAAGAAAGATTCGATTGCTCTGCGGTTGGCAATAGTTACATTTCTAAATAGACGCTGGCGTACTAAATAGGGATAGAGGGGATAGGACTGTAGCGCAGCCATATCACTGTCAACTTTATATAACTGACTAACCGGCAAGGTTTGTATGGTTCTTTCAGTTTCAAGATATAAGGTACGCTGCGCTTGCATAGCGTCATTTTTCGGTAACAGGGGATTAGCCATAACTGCGGGTACCGCGAACAGCAACCAACCGCTTAACCAACCAAGTAGACGAGAAGAACCAAACTTTACTACCATTAGCCATCCTTATTTTTATAACGAAGAATACGCTGCATAAAGCATGCAGAATCTACAGTGCAATCGACTAATCGAATGCCGATATCTCTTGAGAACATAATCCGTGTGAGTGCACGTATATAAATAAGTAAAGCTGAAAAACCTGACATCCCAGCAGAGCCTAGTTAATTTTTTTATTGTTGTCTCACCGTACTTTTTGGTAATTAATCTTATTTATTTGTACGTGAATGGTTGCGAGGCTAAGCTGAACAAGTTTATTTTATCGGCTTACTCACTATTATACTGAGAAGATTTTCAATTACGAGCTTGATTTTTGAACGATCGAACACCATAACGAAACGAATTGAAACGCTTGTTTGAATTTTTGATTGAAATTTTTCGTGGCGTTGTCAAAATCTAGCCACCCTAACCGACAATTTAATTAAAAAGATTAAATTAAGTTTACATCCTGGCCCAGGCCAAAGGAGATGATAATGATATATGAAGGCAAGAGTCTGACAGTTTCTGTTTCAGACGAGGGATTTGCAGAATTAGTCTTCGATGCTGAAGGTTCTGTAAATAAATTTGACCGCCAAACAGTTCAGGAGCTTGACGAAGCTGCTGCTAAAATGGCCTCCCACGGCGGTATTAAAGGTGTACTCGTACGTAGTGCAAAGCCTGTATTCATCGTAGGCGCTGACATTACTGAATTTACCGACCTGTTTAGCAAAACAGATGAAGAAATTCTGGCATGGGTGGGCAAAACGTCGCAGGTATTTGACCACTTTGAAGACCTTCCTTTCCCTTCGATTGCCGCCATTAATGGCTTTGCGTTGGGTGGTGGTTGCGAAATGACGTTGGCATGCGATTTACGTGTGGCGGATACAAGTGCGCGTATTGGTCTGCCTGAAGTTAAACTTGGCTTAATGCCTGGCTTTGGTGGCACAGTGCGATTACCTCGTATCATTGGTTCTGATAACGCGTTAGAGTGGATGACCACAGGTAAAGATCGCGATGGTCAAAAGGCCTTAAACGAAGGAGCGATTGATGCGGTCGTCGCCCCTGAAAAGCTTCGCGACGCTGCGATGGCTATGCTAAAAGATGCTGCTGAAGGTAAGATTGATTGGAAAGCGCGTCGCCAGGCAAAAACATCCCCCCTTAAGCTAAACAAAAATGAAGCCATGATGAGCTTCTCCACCGCACAAGCTGTTGTTGCTGCACAGGCGGGCAAACATTATCCTGCGCCACACATGATGGTAGAAACGGTCAAAAATGCGTCAAGCAAGGACCGGGCGGGCGCGCTTAAGCTGGAAAACGAAGGCTTTGTGAAGCTAGCTAAAACCGACGCAGCTCAAGCGCAAATCGGTATTTTCCTGGCTGACCAGTTAGTCAAAAGCAAAGGTAAAAAGCGCGCGAAAGCGGCTAAACAAGAAGTCAAAATGAATGCTGTGCTGGGTGCGGGCATCATGGGTGGCGGTATTGCTTATCAAAGTGCCGCTAAAGGTATCCCTGTGGTGATGAAAGATATCAAACAGGATGCGCTGGATTTAGGCTTATCAGAAGCATCGAAAATCCTTAACAAAGGCATGGAAAAAGGCAAAGTCACACCAAAGAAAATGGCGTCGACGCTCAACGCGATTACCCCTACCCTTGAATATTCAGCAATGAAAGATGCTGATATGGTAATTGAAGCCGTAGTGGAAAATGCCAAGATCAAAGCGTCAGTATTGAAAGAAACAGAAGCCGCTGTTAGCGATGACACAATCATTTGCTCGAACACATCGACCATTTCGATTAATCAGTTGGCGCAAAGCCTAGATAAGCCTGAGCGCTTCTGTGGAATGCACTTTTTCAACCCGGTTCACAGAATGCCATTAGTTGAAATCATTCGGGGCAAAGATACCTCTGAAGATACAATTAATGCTGTGGTTGCTACGACGATGAAGATGGGTAAAACCCCCATTGTAGTGAACGATTGTCCCGGCTTCTTAGTGAACCGAGTGCTGTTCCCTTACTTTGCTGGTTTCAGCAAGCTTATGTTGGACGGCGCCGATTTCGTCGCCGTAGATAAGGTAATGGAAAAAGATTTTGGTTGGCCTATGGGGCCGGCTTATCTGTTAGATGTAGTAGGTATCGATACCGCTGATCACGCGTCTAGTGTTATGGCGGAAGGTATCCCAGAACGCATGCAGAAAATCGATAACGATCCGGTTACCATACAATATCGCGCCGAACGTCTGGGTCAGAAAAACCAAAAAGGTTTCTATAACTATGGCAGTGACAAGCGTGGCAGACCGACTAAGGCCGCCGCCGATGAAGCGTATACATTAATGGCTGGCCATGTTAGCGAACGTCGTGATTTCGATAAAGATGAGATCATTGCTCGTTTGATGGTTCCTATGGCTAACGAGGCAATTCGTTGCTTAGAAGAAGGCATTGTGGATAGCGCCGCAGAGGCCGATATGGCTCTTCTGTATGGCCTTGGTTTCCCCCCTTTCCGCGGTGGTATTTTCCGTTGGATTGAAACCATTGGATTAGACAAGTTCGTTGAACTAGCTGACAAATATGCTGAACTTGGACCAATCTATCAAGTAACTGACGGTGTCCGCGAAATGGCGGCCAACCGCAAATCTTACTTCGCTTAAGCCCACAGGAGAATGACAATGAAAGACGTAGTAGTGATTGATTGCATACGTACCCCAATGGGTCGCTCCAAAGGTGGCGTATTTCGCAATGTAAGAGCAGAATCTTTATCTGCTCATCTTATGACACAGTTATTGGCCAGAAATCCTGGCGTTGACCCGGCTGAAATAGAAGACATCATTTGGGGTTGTGTCCAGCAAACTAAAGAACAGGGATTCAATATCGCGCGCAATGCGCAGCTATTGACCGATATCCCTCGCACAACCAGCGCGGTAACCGTAAATCGTCTGTGTGGTTCATCCATGCAAGCGCTACATGACGCCACTAAAGGTATCATGACCGGTAACGGTGACATCTTTATGATTGGGGGTGTTGAACATATGGGTCACGTGCCGATGACCTTTAATGTAGACTTCCATCCAGCTTTAGCTAAACACACGGCTAAGGCATCAGGTAACATGGGTATGACAGCCGAGTTATTGGGTCGTCAGAACGGTATCAGCCGCGAAATGCAGGATGAATTTGGCGCACGTTCTCATCAGCGTGCACACAACGCTCATTTGGAAGGTCGCTGGAACAATGAAATTGTCGCCACTGAAGGCCATGACGCCGACGGCGTACTAAAACTAATAGACCACGATGAAGTTATCCGTCCTGATAGCACAGTAGAAACCTTGTCTTCACTTCGCCCAGTGTTTGATCCTGTAAATGGTACAGTGACGGCTGGCACCTCATCGGCAATTTCTGACGGTGCGTCAGCGATGTTATTGATGTCAGCGGACAAAGCAAAGGCATTAGGTTTAACGCCTCGGGCGCGCATTCGTGCGATGGGTGTAGCGGGGTGTGATGCAGCAATCATGGGTTACGGTCCAGTTCCTGCCACCCAAAAAGCACTTAAACGCGCTGGCATGACGATGGATGATATTGAAATAGCAGAGTTTAATGAAGCATTTGCTGCGCAAGCGTTATCCTGTATTAAGCAGCTTGGCTGGTTAGAAAAGTACGACGACCACGTTAACTTAAATGGGGGTGCAATTGCATTGGGTCATCCTTTAGGTTGCTCAGGTGCACGTATTAGCACCACTTTGCTTAACTTAATGGAATCTAACGATAAATCCGTTGGATTGGCGACCATGTGTATTGGTTTAGGCCAAGGCATAGCGACTATTTTTGAGCGCGTATAAGCAGGAAAAGTCAGTCTGGAGGCGGAGTAAGTTGTAACACTAGCTACTCCCTTGATTGAACAATTTCAAGCCCCGCACTCGCGGGGTTTGTTTTACCTGTATGAGTGTTCACTACCTTAGAGAAGTTATATTCAATTTAGCGCTATGCACTGTTTAGCGATCCTGTTAGTGCCATAAATACTCGTTGCAATAAAAATGATTTCTCTATCGATTTCATCATATTTAAAGGTGATTAAGGGGTATAGCGGTCGCGTACTTAATTTGTTCCATTGCAAAACTTGATGTCACATCGTTGAGGTCTATTCCGTTGACCAGGCGCTTATAAAAGTGATCAAAACTCACCATGTCTTTTACCATAACTTTGAGCAAGTAATCATATTCACCCGACATACGATAGAACTCGACCACTTCGTCAAAACCCGATGCGTGTTGAGCAAATTTATCCAACCAATTGCCGTCGTGACGTGCCGCCTTGACCTGTACGAAAACAGTCATCGACAGCCCTAACTTTTGCGCATCGAGCAATCCTACACGTTTCGTAATATAGCCTGTTTCTTGCAAACGCTGGATTCTGCGCCAGCACGGCGTTTGGGATAAACCTACCGTTTCTGATATGTCAGCAACAGACCGCTCTGAATTATCCTGAATAAGAGCCAGGATTTCTTTATCTATTCTGTCTATAGAATTATTTTTCATTTTTTGTTTCTATATTAAATAATAATTCTACACTATTTTAGTTAGGTATATATATTTAGCAATTATTGCTCGTATTGAAATGGCACTATTAGATATCGGTGAGAAGTAATAAGTAATAAGTAACCAATAGCTAGGCGGGGATAACTAATGTTTGATTGTGCTCCATCAAGTACAAAACGTGTGAACAATAAGAACAATATTTATAACGATATTACGGAAACTATTGGCAAAACACCGCTGGTGCGAATGAGTAAGTTGAAAACACAGCTTAAAACTCAAGCTGATCTGCTAGCCAAAATAGAGTTTTTTAATCCCGCTGGCTCTATTAAAGACCGTCCCGCATTAGCGATGATCAAAAATCTTATAACTTCACCACACTTTACCCCTAAAACGGAAATTATTGAGGCATCATCGGGTAATAATGGTGTGGCTTGTGCCTGGCTTTGCGCAATGCATAATATTCCCATTACCATTGTTATCCCTGAACATATGTCGATTGAACGACAAAAGCTAATTAAACATTTTGGCGGAAACGTATTAACTACGCCCAAAGCGAAAGGAACCAAAGGTGCAATCGATAAAGCCAAAGCGTTGGTAGCTGCTAACCCTAACGCCATAAGCCTAGATCAATTCGGCAACCATGCAAACCCGCAAGCACACAGCGAGTCTACCGCCGAGGAGATTTGGCAAGACAGTGGGGGAAGTATTGATGTGCTGGTTTGTGGCGTAGGTACTGGCGGAACCTTGACCGGGGTGGCGCGAAAACTGAAAGAGTATAAACCTTCGACCAAAATAGTGGCGGTTGAACCGGCGAGTTGTCCAATATTAAGTTCTGGCAGAGGTGGTGTGCATAACATACAAGGACTCAGCTCAGGGCATGTACCCGAGATTCTGGATACCCGTCTTATCAACAAAATTATAATCGTGAGAGATGACGATGCCATCGCCGCAGCGCGGAAAATTGCGCGACTGGAGGGGTTAGCGGTCGGCATTTCCTCAGGCGCAACATTGCATGCAGCTGCTGAGCTTGTGAGGCACGATGATTACAGTACTAAAACCATTGTAGTGATACTGGCTGATGGTGCTGAGCGCTACTTTTCTACACCACTTTTTGACTAGCGTTCGCGGTACTAGGGTGTAACTTTTGTTTCAAGCCACCAGGGCACCCCAAAATCGACATTGGCGGGGTCGATTTCAAACGAATAAGGGGGCTCAAGCGCCTCCCAAAACACCGCCCGATAGCGATCTTCAAATATTTTAAGCTTTCCAGCCTTTTGGTGATTTTTAAGTAAGGTTTCGTAAGCCCCTACCGGAAACTGTGGGTTGTTCTGTTTAAATATTACGACACCGCCAAACTTTTCATATAGCGCTTTATTTATTTGCCAGTGCCTGACCTGTCTTTCTGCTATGGCGTTAATTTTTTCATCATATAATTCGGTATCTGTATCATCAAACTCGTCTACTATCTGTGACTTAAATCGTTCAATAAAAGCCGTTTTTAATTTATTATCAGTTTTTAAACGCTGTCTGTTGGCAAAATCTTCTAACACACCTTCAATCAGCGTTTCAGCGAACTGGCTATGTAAATACTGTATTAGCGCCATTTCTTTACTCGCTGAATTCATTCTCGCAATTTGGCTTAGGGTTTTACTGTCTGGCATGAGAGCAGATTCATAGATAGGCTTACCATAAAGTTCAGCGATGGGTTTTTCTTGTGCAAATGCGCTAATGCTGCTTATCAGAAAGAATATAAGCAGCGTATGCAACCACTTGTGAATCATGAAAATACGTCCCCAGAAAAGATCACTCTCATCCTTGTAACAAAACTGATGTTACCTAAAAATGGCTGAAAAACTCAGCAGAGATGAAAACATTGCTTGTGTATGCACACCATCATACGAAGGCGATGAGCATAAGCAAGTAAATTTTGTGAACTACGTATGGAAAAAAGGAAAGGAAGAGAAAGAAAGCAGCGGTAAGAATTACCACTGCCTAATAGAACTAAAGCGCGTTCACGTTTGCGGCTTGCAAACCTTTTTGACCTTGCTCTACTTCAAATTCTACGCGTTGACCTTCGTTTAAAGTTTTGTAACCTTCAGAAACGATAGCACGGAAATGAACGAACACATCCTTGTCACCGCTATCCTGCGTTAAAAAACCATACCCTTTGTCAGCATTAAACCACTTAACTGTGCCTGTTACTTTAGACATAAAGACCTCAAAAATCTTGCAAAAACCTGCGCATATGCGCACCAAACGTCTTTAATAAACGGTTATTTGGGTCTTACTTTATTGCGGTAAACAACTAACAACAAATCACTAGGTAACTTGAGTGGTTTTACATCAAGGCAGAGCTTCAATAATCACGTCTATTTAAAGACCGTTTCACTATAACACTGCTTCAGAAAATTGATACTTTTTTATCTTGCAAAAAGTGAATTTTCACAAAAAGTTCATTTTACTTTTGTGTGCATAAGCAACCACTTATATGCTGACAGTGATCAGAGAACCTGAATTCTACTCACGCGCCAGGCATTAAACCAACACGTAATTGCCACCCCTCCAGCTAACGCAGGAAAAACCCACGAGGGGGAATATAGGGGAAGTACGCCCGCTAAAATAGTAAAGCTGGCCGCAAACGCACTCAATCCAATCACTGAGTTCGTCTTATGATGCTCCTGAACAATTTGTGCCTGTAGGTATTGTTGCTGGAGAGGAAGACGTTTAAGTTGCGTTAAACCATCATGTAGCAAATCGGGAATTTCAGGTAACTTTTCAGACCAATATGGCAGATTTGACTTTATTTTGCCCATCATAGCACTAAAGCCAATTTGCTCTTTCATCCAATTTTCTAAAAACGGTTTGGCAGTCTGCCAAAGATCGAGTTGCGGATACAGCTGGCGGCCTAATCCTTCGATATACAATAGCGTCTTTTGTAGCAAAACGAGTTGGGGTTGCACCACCATATTAAAGCGGCGTGCCACGTTGAATAGCTGTAACAGTACGTGGCCAAAAGAAATTTCTGCCAATGGCTTTTGAAATATAGGTTCGCATACCGTACGTATCGCAACTTCAAATGCATCGATGTTAGTATCCCCAGGAACCCAACCGGAATCTACATGCAGCGTGGCGACTTTGCGATAATCGCGATTAAAAAATGCGATAAAGTTTTCTGCCAAATAACGCTTATCTTCTTCATTCAGTGTGCCCACTATGCCAAAATCGATAGCGATATATTGAGGTTCTTGTGGATTTTTAGTGGATACGAAAATATTACCAGGGTGCATGTCAGCATGAAAAAAGCTATCTCTGAATACTTGAGTGAAAAACACTTCCACCCCGGTTTCGGCTAATCGCTTCAAGTTAGTTTTTTGCGCAAGTAACGCATCTATATTCGAAACGGGTATACCGTATATACGCTCCATCACGAGCACATTATTCCGGCATAGGTCGCTATAAATATGAGGTACATAAAGTGAGTCAGAGTTTTCGAAATTTCGCTTTAACTGAATGCCATTGGCTGCCTCGCGCAACAAGTCGAGCTCATCAATTACTGTCTTTTCATACTCTCTGACCACTTCTACTAGCCGTAATCTACGGCCATCTGGAAGCCACTTCTGTAATACTTGCGCAAACGTAAACAGTAGTTTCATGTCGGCAAAAATAGTTTTACGAATATCCGGCCGAAGCACCTTAACCACCACGTCTTGTCCGCCATTTTTCAGCTTGGCTGAGTGAACTTGGGCGATTGAAGCTGATGCAAGGGGCGTTTCATCAAACTCTGTAAACAACTCCGTCAACTCGCGAAGTTTAAGTGATGTTTTTACTATCTTTTGGGCTTTGACGCTTGAAAAGGGCTTTACTTTATCTTGCAACAGGGCAAGCTCATTGGCGATATCCGGCGGTAACAAATCCCGTCGGGTAGACAACATTTGTCCGAATTTGACAAAGACCGGACCCAGCGACTGAAGTGCCAATGTTATGCGAACGCCGGGAGGCTGATCCTTATATTTATTGCGGATCCAAAATATACTTTTTCGCATGACTCTGGCATACCAAGGCTGCCAACGACTGGGGATAAGTTCGTCTAAACCATGTTGTAAAAGCACTTTATTGATTTGGTACAGCCTGACTATTCGCATAATTTTTTTAAGATAAGTGTGACTCTAATTGTGCCAAACGCACTTCGAAACGTTCTACATCATTACGTAGATCGCTGACTTCATCGCAAAAGTGGAGGACAGCTAACTTGTGAGCAGCTAATTCCTTTTCTTCGACTAGGGCATTAGCCAATACTCGCTGCCCCTTTTGAGTAAACTCAGATACGGAATTGAACCAACGATGAGCGACTGTAAAAGCCTGATGGGCGAATACGTCGCCGGTATACTTGGCTACCTGTTCCTCCCAGTCGATATCTAACTCGCGGAACAGCGCACTAGCGTGCTGCGCTACATTGATGTCACCTTCCAGATGGAGTTTTTTTTGCTGGATCAAACGGGTTAACTGGCTGGTTTCTTTTAATTCTGGCAATACTGCAAGCTGCGTTTTGATACAGCAATGTTGAGGGGAAAGGTTGGAAGCGAGCATTTCGAACGATTCGCTTTCAACGCTGACGTCAACTTTATCGGAGAAGTGCAGCGTAATACCATCGGCGAAGCCTTCGATATAAACACTTAGGCATGCATGGTTTAGCTTGGCAAGCCGCTGCTGACTATCGGGATCGAGAAATATCACTTGGTTTATAAGTGTTTCTAACGCGCCGCTTAGCATAGACTTAGCCGGCATTTAAAATTTGTACCCACGATGAAGCGCGACAATACCACTGGTGAGGTTCTGGTAATCACAATTTTCGAAGCCAGCCTGTTCGAACATACTTTTAAGCGTTTCCTGATCGGGATGCATGCGGATACTTTCCGCGAGATACTGATAACTTTCACTGTCGTTCGCGACTAATTTACCCATGGTCGGTAGCACATGAAATGAATACCAATCATATATTTTGCTAATCGGTTCGATAGTGGGTTTAGAAAATTCCAAGACTAACAATCGCCCGCCAGGCTTAAGAACCCTAAATATTGAATTCAAGGCATTTTGTTTTTCTGTGACGTTTCGCAAACCAAACGCCATGGTAACTAAATCAAACGTATTATCTGCAAAGGGTAGCGCCTCCGCATCAGCCTGAACGTATTCAATATTCTTAATTAGCCCCTGATCCCGAAGCTTGTCACGTCCCACTTTTAACATGGATAAATTAATATCAGCCAGTGTAACCGAACCCGTTGGGCCGACTCTGCGAGAAAACTTAGCAGCCAGATCACCTGTGCCCCCCGCCAGGTCTAATACATGTTGACCTTTTCTAACGGCTGCACAATCGACCGTATATCGCTTCCATAATCGGTGAACGCCCATAGACATTACGTCGTTCATCACATCATATTTAGCTGCGACTGAATCGAAAACTCCGGCCACCATTGATGCCTTGGATGATTTGTCTACCTGCTTATAGCCAAAATGGGTAGTCGCGTGCTCCCCTTCAGAAGGAAGCGAGTTGTCTGCTGGTTGATGGTCGCTCATGGCTATCCTGTCAAACTGGGTTTGAATTTGCACTGAAGTGTAACCAATTCGCTTTAATGAAGACAGTCATTTACCCATTTTACCTTGTTAATTTAAACGCCATCGCGATATTTTGATCGGCTAGGGGCTACGGAAGCGCCTGATTCGTGCCCCAACTCATGGCTAATATACGACTGATATGCTGTAAAGGCTGCTTACTTTCTTCATGCCAATGGAAAAATACCTCATCCATTGCATCTAAACTACGGTTAGAATACATTCCACCTGTAATGATATCGTTTTTACGCAGATAATCTTCTACATCCCGCGAAAGCAAAAAGGTATCGACACCGATTGCCCGCAGCATGTAGGGGCCGGTGTTGCCCCCTAAACGCGTGCCATGATGCTTCAACTTGCGCCATAGTTGAGTGATATTGCCCGGCCCGAATTGATTTACAAACGCAGCAAAGCAACCGTACTCCTGACTGATATCTTTAATCATCAACGCGTTGTCGCGCACTGTTCTAACCTTTTTATAGTTTCTAATGATACGTTTATCAGTCGCTTTTTGCTCGAGCATTTCGTCAGGCATGAGCAATATTTTTTCTATATCAAAGCCGAAAAAGGCCTCTTCAAAGTATGGCCACTTTTGTTCGACGACCCGCCAAACAAAGCCTGATTGAAAGACCTTTTTTGTCATGTGTGCCAAAAAGCGATCATTGCTAATTTTGGCAATATCCGATTTGGAAAGGGGCTCTCCCACCTGAGCGTTAAGCGCCTCCTCAGATCCCTTGCGTTCGCAGGCGCGTTGGTAAATTGCAGCAAATGACTCAGGCATGGCTCACAATGCCGTTGTGTCTTAACAGTGCGTCGACCTTAGGCTCCCGCCCTCTAAAGGCGACAAACAAGTCCATAGGTTCGCGACTGCCCCCCATTTCGAGAATATTATGCAGAAACGACCGCCCCGTGGTGCGATTGAAAATACCCTCTTCTTCGAACTTACTGTATGCATCTGCAGAAAGCACTTCTGCCCATTTATAGCTGTAGTATCCGGCCGCATAACCGCCGGCAAATACATGCCCAAAACTGTGTTGGAAACGATTGAATTCAGGGGGAATATTTACCGCCACTTCCTCTCTGACTTCATCTAATATTTTCTGCACATCTACACTAGCCCCATCTTCGCTATGCAAAATAAAGTCAAACAAGCTGAATTCAAGTTGGCGTACCATTAACATGGCAGATTGGAAATCGCGTGCAGCTAACATACGCTCTAGCAAATCTTCAGGCAACGGCTCGTGGGTTTGCCAATGGCCGGAGATAAAACTCAGTGCCTCTTTTTCCCAACACCAGTTTTCCAGGAACTGGCTGGGTAACTCCACCGCGTCCCAGGGAACACCATTTATTCCAGACACTCCAGCCACCGACATTTTCGTCAGCATATGATGAATACCATGCCCAAACTCGTGGAACAAGGTAACCACTTCATCGTGTGTAAACAGCGCAGGCTTATCTCCCACCGGGCGGTTGAAATTACACGTAAGAAAAGCTACAGGTTGCTGCAATTCGCCATCTGTTTTTCTGCGTCTTACCCGGCACTCATCCATCCAGGCGCCACCTCGTTTATTTGCTCTGGCATACAAGTCGAGATAGAAACTGCCTCGATGCACATCTTCCTCATCCGTTAATGTAAAATAACGCACATCTTTATGCCACGTATCGATGCCTTTTTGTTCTTTAATAGTAATACCGTATAAGCGCTTCACGACTTCAAACAGACCTCCCAACACTCTCTCTTCTGGGAAATAAGGGCGTAGCATTTCATCGGAAATGGTGTAACGCTGCTGTTTCAATTTTTCGCTGAAGTAAGGAATATCCCAGGCATTTAAGGATTCGATACCGTGTTCGTCTTTGGCAAATTGTTTGACTTCTTCCAGTTCTTTTTTCGCTTGAGGTAAAGAACGCGAAGCCAAATCGTGCAAAAACGTTAATACTTGTTCGGTTGAAGAGGCCATCTTGGTCGCAAGGGAACGCTCCGCGAATGTGTCGAAACCCAGTAACCTGGCCAGTTCGGTGCGTAACTGTAAAGTTTCCTTAATCACACTGGAATTGTCCCACTTCCCAGCATTCGGTCCTAATTCAGAAGCGCGGGTAACATAAGCCACATACATTTCTTCGCGTAAGGCCTGGTTATCTGCATACAACATTACCGGAAGATAAGAGGGGATATCCAGCGTAAACAACCAACCTTCTAATTCCTTTTCTTTGGCTGCTTCCGCCGCTGCATCCAGGGCAGAGTCAGGTAGACCTTTAAGCTCATCTTTATCAGTAACATGTTTAGTCCAGCCCATAGTGGCGTCCATTACGTTATTACTGAAGGATGAGGCTAGTTCACTCAGACGCGATTGAATTTCGGCAAACCGCGTTTTTTTGTCGGCGGGTAGCGCCACCCCAGATAAGGTGAAGTCCCGAATAGTATTGGTAATGTGCTTTTGACTTTGCTCATCCAGTTTAGCGTATTCCTCGCTGTCTCTAAGCGCACAATAAGCTTTATATAACCCTTCGTGTTGGCCAACCCAGGTTGAATAGTCAGATAACAACGGTAAACACGCATCGTGAGCCTGTCGTAAATCATCTGAGCTCAGCACTGAGTTCATGTGGCTGACCGGTGACCATATTTTGCTAAGCCCGTCATCAGCTTCGTCAATATAGGTTACGACATTCTTAAAGCTGTAATCTTTCGAGTTCACCACCTCTTCTATCGCCTCTTTGCAATGCGCAATGGCTCGTTCAATAGCAGGCTTGATGTCTTGGGTTTTTATTTGAGAGAACAGAGGTAAACCATCTACCTTTTCCAATGCTGAAACAGTCATATTTCGCTCATTCGTTATGAAATTCGTTTATTGATGTAAGGGTAGTCGTAAATAAAAACAAGCACTATGGAGGTAAATTAATTTTCACTTTTGAATCGCGTCTAAAAAGCATCTATACATAATCGAACCGGAAGCGAGCTTTGGCATTAACGAAACAAACATGTAGCATGACGATATACGTTTCTAAAAGGTTTAAATTGTGATGAAAGAATTTGATTATATTTGTATTGGCGGTGGTAGTGGTGGCATTGCCTCCGCTAATCGTGCAGCTAAACATGGCAAAAAAGTAGCGCTAATAGAAGGGGGCCCTATAGGCGGTACATGTGTTAATGTTGGCTGTGTCCCCAAAAAGGTCATGTGGTACGGCGCCCAAGTAGCTGAAACAATTTCTCATTATGCCCCGGACTACGGCTTTGATTTGACGGTAAATAACTTTAGCTGGAAAACCTTAATCAAGAATCGCGAAGCTTATATTAACCGCGTACATGCTTCCTACGACAGAGTATTGGGAAACAATGGGATTACTCGTATTGAAGGCCACGCGACGTTCGTTGATGATCATACGATAGAGGTTAATGGCGAGCACTTGACCAGCCAACATATTACGATAGCGGTCGGAGGACATCCAAATTTACCGGACATTCCGGGAGCCGAATACGGCATAGATTCGGATGGTTTTTTTGCTCTCAGCGAGCAACCAAAACGTGTCGCTGTTGTCGGCGCGGGTTATATCGCAGTAGAACTGGCGGGTATGTTACATGCACTGGGAAGTGAGACCCATATGCTTATCCGTCATCACGCCCCACTACGCCACTTTGACAATATCATTCACTCGAAGTTAGTTGAATTTATTAACGAAGATGGCCCAAAGCTACATGACCATACGGAAATTGAAAAAGTAGATAAACTCACAAGTGGTGCCCTAAAGTTGAGCCTGTCCAACGGCAAAGAACTCGAAGTAGATAGCTTACTCTGGGCGATTGGACGTACCCCCAGTACGGCTAACCTAGGGCTTGAAAATACGGGAATAAAAACAACGGATAGAGGCTATATAGAAGTTGATAAATATCAGACAACATCCGTGAAGGGCGTATATGCAGTGGGTGATGTTACCGGGCAAGTAGAGTTAACCCCCGTGGCAGTAAAAGCTGGGCGACTGTTGAGCGAGAGGCTTTTTAACAACACCCCTGACGCGCATATGGACTATTCACAGATTCCCACTGTAGTGTTCAGCCACCCCCCTATAGGCACCATTGGCCTAACCGAAGAAGAAGCCAAATCACAATATGGCGAAAGTGAAGTGAAAACCTATACGTCCACCTTTGCCGCGATGTTTTCGGCGGTGACCCGCAATAGACAAAGCACCCACATGAAACTGGTGTGTGTGGGTAGTGATGAAAAAGTGGTGGGTTTGCACGGTATCGGTTTTGGAATGGATGAAATTTTACAGGGTTTTGCCGTCGCCATAAAAATGGGAGCGACTAAAGCAGATTTTGATGCATGTGTTGCCATTCATCCTACTAGTGCAGAAGAGTTCGTGACGATGTAACTGGGAATCACCGGTAAAGTCTGCGTTATATAGCATCCAACATACTACCTCAGATAACTTATTGTTGATTTACTGGGGTAGTATTTAAGAATGAGCATTTTCGAAAATAGCTTGCAGCAATACCGAATGTAGTTATAGGACGTCACCTTATATGCGTTTATCGGCTACGCCGAAGACGACTCCCTCAATTGGAATATGACGTAGCATAGATATTCTATTTTTGAGATACATTTTCAAGGCTTTCCGAAGCGGTGGCACTATTCCGGCTTTTTTGCTTTTATAGTACAAGGGACGTTAGCGTAGGTGATTATGATGAACGTAGGAAAACCCTTAGTCTATATATTATTTTTGATAGGTGCGCCGTTCAAACTTCAAGGTGCTGAATATTTCATTAATCTCCCAGAGCCTATTGAGTCGACCTCAGCTAACAAAAAAATCATTGATTTTTTTAACTCTGTGTATGCTGAAGTTGATATTCAACCTATATACATCTATTCCCCCGCGAAAAGAGGATTCACCAATTTACATCGTAAGAAAATTCAGGCTGAGGGTTATCGAGCCGGATATATTGGCGAAACGAATGTAGGAGTTGAATATCGGATAGACGTCCCTTTAGCGCGAGTAAAAGTAGGTGTATTCTGCATCTACAAGTACCGTTGTACTATCCAACGCGGACAAAACTATGCTATTCAGGCAAGTTTCCAACAGGGTCAGGAAATTTGTAGAGCGCTGGATATTAAATGTCAGTTCGTGAAGGGCGATAGAGCGTTAGCGAAATTACTTGAGCGCAATATGGTGGATGCCGTTATCTCTCCCTTTCCAGCGTATGAATCCTATTTATGCAGAACAAAACAAAAAACGCTCTTTTACAAAGCACTACCGGCGCATTCTTTTACAATCCATCACTATACCAACCTGAAAAGTGCGGCCCTAAGGCAAAAAATCACTCAAGCTATAGTAGGTCGTCTACGTCTTCCCATTTCACCTTTTCGTGACTTTTCATCTGAACCAAATTTAGAGCGTTGCGCCAAGTTAGTGAAATCCGCAGGTTAGTAGAAATTACCCCATAATGCGTAGATATAGTGGTAGCGTAAACGGCTATCTTCGTTTTTATATTTTCTGAACGAATAGGCGCCTTCGCTTTCGCCATACGATAAATCATCACGCTTTTGGCTTTTTAAACTTTATTTAACTCGGCCCCCTTCAAAATAACCTTTATCGTTAGCTATCAAATTATTTAACTGTATTTATCCTGATAGTTTTCTATATTGAGGGTAACTTAGTCAGATAGGTAGCGTTAATGGATGATGATGAACTGGTTTTTGCCAGCGACGAAATTACCGAGAATGTGTTGCCAAAACAGGCAAAGTGGCGGATTTTGGTTGTGGATGACGAAGCTGAGGTCCATCAGGTTACTCGCCTTGTCATGAATGATTTTGTGTTTGACGGTCATGGCGTTCAGTTAGAATTTGCATCATCAGCGAAAGAAGCGAAAACCATTCTAAAAGCCGACAAATACCACGAAATCGCTGTAGCCATTATTGACGTAGTAATGGAATCTGCACATGCAGGTTTGGAGCTTGTACAGTGGGTTCGCGATGAATTAAAAAACCATACAATACGTCTAATTTTACGTACTGGACAGCCCGGCGAAGCGCCGGAAGAGAGTGTGATCCGCAATTACGATATAAACGATTATAAAAACAAAACAGAGCTTACCGTACTACGGTTGAAAACATCGCTATACGCCACGTTACGAAGCTATCGGGATATCCGCATAATTGAGCGACACCGAAGTGGTCTTGAAAAAATTATCGCCGCCACCTCCCAATTTATAGAGTGTGATACGTTAAGCGAATTTGCTTCCACTATCCTGAATCAAATTTCCGTTATTTTAAATATCGAATCTAGTCAAATAGTGTGTTGTGCGGTAGTAAAAGAGCATACCCAATCGCAATCCGATCTTATGGTTCTTGCTGCTAACAAAGGCGCCACTCAAAGTATCGCGGTAGATAACACTTTGCTGACAGATACAGTGGATAATCGAATTGCCGAAGCGCTTCAACGTAAGGAAAATATTGAGAAAGAAGACTATTTTGTGGGTTACTTTACTACCAAACGGGGCACCGAGAGCGTGCTCTATGTAGAAAACGAAACGCCCCTTGAAGCCGTTCAGCATCACTTACTTGGCGTATTTACTCACAATATCGCAGTGGCGCATGAGAATCTTAAATTAAGGGATGTCATTAAAGAGTCTCAAAAAGAACTTTCCTATGTAATCGGTGAAGCGGTAGAAATGCGTTCGAAAGAAACAGGGTCGCATGTTAAACGGGTGGCACAAATAAGTTATCTGCTTGCCAAAAAATACGGTCTTCCCGAGTCAGAAGCGGAACTGATTAAACTTGCTTCGCCACTGCATGACGTTGGCAAAGTGGGTATTCCCGATCATATTTTAAACAAACCGGGAAAACATGATGTCGATGAGTGGAAAATTATGCAGACACACCCAACGATCGGCTACGAGATGCTCATCAAATCTGATAACCCTATTCTGCAGTTAGGTGCGCATATATCTCACGAACATCACGAACGTTGGGACGGTAAGGGTTATCCACGAGGATTATCCGGTAAAGATATTCATGTAGCAGGCCGCATTACCGCAGTTGCAGATGTATTCGATGCGCTTGGCAGCGCTCGATGCTACAAGGGCCCGTGGGACGAAGATGAAATTGTTACGTATTTTAAACAAGAAAAAGGCAAGCGCTTCGAGCCAAAATTAGTTGAAATTTTACTCGACGATTTACCCAGCTTTTTCGAGATAAGACGCAAATTTCCGGACAATCCGGACTGATAGGGTTGAAATCGCGCCCTTCCTACCGGAATGTCAGAACTGCTATACCTCTCGTAGTGAGCAATACAGTATGCTTCTTTTGTGTAGATAGTTTTTTAGTTTTTTGAGTACCGTTACAACGGTCCCGCCCCCTTACCCATAGACAATCCGCGTGTACGATATGTATTGACGCGCCGCAATATATTAAGGCCATTTTAACTAGGCCCTATGTTTTCTGCCGCGTAAAAACGACGGCTAATCCGAACCCAGTAATCCAGCCTTTGCAACTTTGCCAGAACAAATGTAATTTATGGTCGGATTTTTTCACGCTTAGCTGGACTACATTAATGATAAAGCAACCCAAATTATGGTTAAGTGCGCTAGCACTCAGCTTGTGCTCTTCAACACTTTCTCTTCACGCTACCGAAAAAGCAGATGAAAACGAAAATAAGAAAGAAGAAAAGTGGAATGTGTTGGAGCCACCGTTTAAGTTAAACGACGTATCTATTACGACCCAAGAAACCACTTGGTCGAGCCTTGACGTTTCTCCCGACGGCGAATACATGGTGTTTGATATGCTAGGTGATTTGTACAAGGTATCTCTGTCTGGTGGCAAAGCCACAGCATTGACTCAAGATTTTGCCTGGAATATTCATCCGGCAATTTCTCCTGATGGCAAACAAATAGCCTTTATTTCAGATCGTGGTGGTATCTCCAATATTTGGGTGATGGATATAGACGGCAGCAACTTAAAACAGATAAGTACGTCAGATAAAAACCTGATCCACTCACCTAAATGGAGTCCAGATGGCAATTATTTAGTTGCCACCAAAGGTATTATGTCTAGTCGCAGCATTCCTGCTGGCGAAATCTGGATGTATCACAAAGATGGAGGCGACGGACTCCCTATCAAAGAAAGGGTAAATGGCAAAAGCGAGCAGAACAATATAGCCGATCCAGTGTTTTCTGCCGATGGCAAGTATATCTACTATACCCAAAATACCGTTCCTGGAAGTAATTTCGAATATAACCGCAACCCACTAGAGGGCATTTTCGCGGTGACCCGTTTTGACCGGGAAACCGGCGAAGAGAGTAGATATATCTCTGGCACAGGTGGAGCAATTGTTCCCACACCTTCACCCGACGGAAAATACGTGGCGTTTATACGCCGGGTAAAAAACAAAACCGGTCTATTTATTAAAGAACGCGAAACCGGTCTTGAGAAGCCTCTTACTTTGGAATTAGAGCGAGACATGCAAGAAGGCTTTGGTTCAGAAGGTTACTATGCTTATTTCGACTGGTTGCCTGACTCCTCGGCTTTAGTTTATTGGGCTGGGGGTAAATTTCATCAAATCAACCTCGCAGATAAATCGATTACACCGATTAATATTTCTGTCGACGCTAAATTACAATATGCTGACGCATTGCGTTTCGATGTAGATGTCGCAGCAGAACAATTTGATGTAAAGATGATCCGTTGGTCACAGAAATCGCCCGATGGAAAATCTATTCTTTTCCAAGCACTGGGGAAGCTTTATGTACGTGATTTGAAAACGGGTAAAAACCGCCGTTTAACGTCACAGAACGAGCATGATGAATATTATCCTCGTTACTCAAATGATGGAAAATCCATTATCTATGTAAGCTGGGACGATCAGAATCTTGGTGCGGTACGCATTGTTGACGCGTCCGGTAAAAATAGTCGCGTCGTAACATCTCAGCCGGGCCATTTTATCAACCCCAGCTTTTCACCAGACGGAACATGGATAACCTATCAAAAATTTGAGGGTGGTTACCTATTAGATCCCAAGTATTCTGTCGATCCAGGTATCTGCGTGATGAACCTGAAGGAAAAAAAGGCTACCAAAGTACTAGATAGTGGACAGTCACCTCATTTTACTGATAACAACGAGCGCTTATATTTTACCGAATATGCCGGCGATACACCTTACCCAGAAACCCAATTCAGCAGCGTCAACCTGCAAGGAAACGATAAGCGTGTCCATCTCTACGGGGCAGACAGTGTAAGTGAGTACAAACTATCCCACGATGGACAGTGGATTGCGTTCGTACATCAGTTTAAAACCTATGTTGCCCCCTTTATCGATAATGGAAAAAAAATCAACCTGGGACCAAAAACCTCTGCTTATCCTGTAAAGCAGCTTTCGGCCCGGGCGGGTGAGTATTTAACGTGGAGCGCAGACAACAAAGCGGTGGGTTGGTTTCACGGCCCTCATTACTACGAAAGAGAGTTGACCCAAGCCTTTGCTTATTTACCCAATGCGGTTGAAGAGCTACCTGAACCGGAAGACAAGGGTCTTAACCTGTCGTTTAGGGTAGAGTCTGATAAGCCATCGGGCGTTAAAGCATTAGTGGGCGGCAAAATCGTCACCATGCGTAATGCAGACAATTCACAGGAAATCATAGAAAACGGTGTGGTGCTTATTGCGGATAACCGCATTGAAGCAGTGGGTAAAGTGGGTGAAATATCGATTCCCGACGAAGCCTTACGCATTGATGCTAAAGGCATGACTATTATTCCTGGCTTAATTGATGCGCATGCTCACGGTTCGCAAGGTCGTCATGAAATTATTCCACAGCAAAACTGGGCACAATATTCCAACCTTGCATTTGGTGTGACCACCATCCACGATCCGAGTAATGATACTACTGAGATTTTTGCTGCTTCAGAGTTACAGCGCGCGGGCAAACGAGTTGCACCACGTACTTACTCGACAGGCACCATCTTATACGGCGCAGAAGCATTAGGATATAAGGCGATTATTAACACTTACGACGACGCCTGGTTCCATGTGAATCGTTTAAAAGAAAGCGGCGCTATATCGGTAAAAAGTTACAACCAGCCTCGGCGGGATCAGCGTCAACAGGTGCTTTGGGCAGCTAAAGATCTGAATATGATGGTGATGCCAGAAGGGGGCGGTAAATATCAACAAAATATGACCATGATGGTGGATGGCCATACTGGCCTTGAACACAGTATTCCGATTCCTAAGGGCTATAGCGATGTAACCCAGTTATGGCAAGCGACAGAATATGGTTATACCCCCACATTCGTGGTCTCTTATGGCGGTATGATGGGTGAAGAGTATTGGTACGACCGTACTGAGGTATGGAAAAACGAACGCTTATTACGCTATGTGCCCTCTTATATTATTGATTCGCGCTCCATCAGACGCCCTACAGCTCCTGACAATCAATACAATCACGTCCAAGTTGCTGAGTATGCAAAAACACTACGCGACGCCGGTGTAAGTGTTCATATCGGTGCCCATGGCCAACGTGAGGGCCTTGGCGCCCACTGGGAACTATGGTCGATGGAACAAGGTGGTTTTACGCCTTGGGAGGCATTGCGCGGTGGCACAATTGATGGGGCCCGCCATTTAGGTATGGATAAACACATCGGTAGTATCGAAAAAGGCAAACTGGCTGATTTAGTTGTCATCGAGGGTGACGTATTAAACGACTTGCGCCGCAGTGAATACGTAGCATACACGGTACTAAATGGCCGTATCTACGAAGCCGCGACTATGAATGAAGTCGGCAGTAAGAAACAACGTGAAGCGTTTTTCTTTGAAAAAGATAATGCGACCTTTATGCCTGCTTCTACCACGGTAGAAATTGAGGCCAAGGCGGAAAAATATCACTGGCATCACTAGTTAGCGAAACGTTGGTGTTTAAACTAAAACGGCTTCCATAAGGAAGCCGTTCTCGTATGCGGTATATTGTTAGCGGTTTCGACCGTATTGTTCGTGCGAGGAAACCCAATCCGATGAAGATATCGCTGAAGCCAAAGAAATTTCACCGGCTAACGCCACCGCCCCCACAATTTCAGCAAATTTATACGCTTTGCCGCGGCCATAGCAGTCCATCAGCTCTAAGCATTCTCTTTGTGTACCAATTCCAGTTCCACCTCCATACGTTGCCACAATTAGCGAAGGAATAGTGAGAGATAAATACAAGTCACCTTCTTCCGTTAACTCGCTGTAGAGCATGCCTGCTGAAGACTCGGAAACGTTTGCCACGTCCTGCCCTGTCGCGATAAACATGGCGGTGATCCCGTTGGGGGAGTGCAAGCCAGTATTATTTACCCCCGATAGGAAAGACCCAACGCTCGCCACTCGCCCATGGTAGTCAATTTGTTTAGGGTCAACTCGCATTACACTTAACAAGTGTTCCCGTTTAATAGTTGCTTCCGCCGTCACACGCTTGCCACGGGTGCGCATAATATTTATTTGTGACGCTTTTTTATCTGTTGCGAAATTTGATTCCAAATAAAAGTTTTCGATACCTTTGTAGTGGTCCAGGATCCAACCGCAGGCAGCAAAGGTGGCTCTTCCTACCATGTTTTGGCCCGCGGCATCGCCGGTCTTATAATTAAATCGCAAAAAGGTAAATTTGTTTGAAAGAATATGGTCAATATAGGTAAGCTTGGCCACAGAAGACGTAGCTTCAGCATGTTCGCGAATTGTGGCAATGTTTTCTTGAACCCACTTTGCAAAGTCTCTTGCGCCGCGGGCATCAGAAAATACGAAAACTGGAGCGCGCTGCATCGCATCATCAACCACCGTTGATTTTACGCCACCACTCATATTGAGGAGTTTCATACCTCGGTTATAGGACGCGACCAGCGTTCCTTCGGTTGTGGCCAAAGGAACAACGAACTCACCTTTAGCGTGTTCACCATCTATAATAAGTGGTCCCGCGATCCCAATAGGAACTTGGGCAACTCCGATAAAATGTTCAATGTTCCCTTTTAAGTCTTGCGGATCGATTGAGTATTTGCCCACATGATTGACTTTACCGTTAGTCAAATTTTCAAAATATTTTTGCCGCTCGCTGATAATACCTTCTTCATAATCGTTATGACTGCTGCGGGGAATATGGGTTTCGTTTGAAGTTTCTGCAGACACATTGTCTTGTACTTCAAATTTTAGCTTACCAAACGGTGATGCTTTAAATGAAACACCCACTTTGCGCTTTTCTGGGTTAACAGGTTCCTTTACATGTAAATGTACGGTAATCACCTGTTTTAAGTCGAATGTCACTTCGCCTTTTTGATTAAACTCCGCAAAACTTAGTATCTCATCAGGCGAAAGCTGTAAATAGATTTTGTCTTCATCAATTTGCTTACCATCCAGTGAAATCCAATTTAACGACTGGATCTTTGCATCTTTTAAGCGGTTTTTAAGCATAAACTTTATGCCCTTAGAAGTGCTACACAAACTCCCATGAGTATAAAGTTGTTTCAACAACATGCTGGGCACAAACATTCAAATTCCTTGTGGTTGATTTTGTTGGTAAACCTATTAATTGTAAAAGTTATAGCACAGAAAAGAATAAATGGTGCTAATTGCGAACATAAGAAAAACCCTTACTGCATAAGAAACCTCCACTCCACACCAAAAATTGGGTCATAAAGTGTAAAAATTGGGCCATCCAGCATTTCTTCAGGTCAATTTTTAGGCTGGACCTCCCCCCTGTAGCCTTATGCTCCACATTCAAGCTAAATTGAAAAACGTCAGCAAGGATGACTGACCGTAAACAGTGGATACCCGATTAAATCGTGAGGGAGGCGTCAGGGAAATAAGATGCCAGGGAAGCGAATTGACGAAAAGGATGTGTCTTTAATTTGGTATCCACTTGCTTTGCGTAATCGTCAAAAACTCAAATAAAAAAGGAGGCAGTTATGCGCAAAGGGCTATTTCGAGAGCAGGCTATTCAATCTCAACGCCAGCAGCTCGACGGAAACGTCGTATTACTACCGCAGTTTTCTACTGTTCTTATTACAATCTTGGTCTTTGCTTGGATAGGTATTGTTACCTACTTCTTAATTACCCACGATTACGCTCAACACGCGCAGGTAAATGGGTGGCTGGAACCTTCGGAAGGAGTTATACGGATTTATCCACACCGCAGCGGGGGAAGAATAACTACCATAAACGTCCAAGAAGGCCAACACGTAAACGCAGGTCAAACATTACTTACCCTTGATAATCGTTCCACCACGGTAGACGGTAGCTTGGAGCAAAAGCTACTCGAAGAATACAAGGCGCAGAAAATCACATTGCAGAGCCAACTAGCAATGCTTGAAAATCACTATTCAGCAGAACAGCAAACCTTAAACTTATCAATTCACAATACTGAACAACAGCTTGCCAATATTGAGGCAATGAAAGAGCTGGTTATGGAACGGCTAGCACTCGCCCAATCACACTACACGTCCGCCCGCGCGTTGGCAGAAAAACAGTTATTACCCCAACAGGAGGTTAGACAGCTGCGGGGAAGCTTTTTAGCGGTAAAACAGGATGCGTCTCAGATGAATGCGGAACGGCTTAAACTTTCTAGTGCTTTGGAAGAAAAGGAGGCGTCCCATAAACAGCTTATGGTTAAATTCGAGCAGAACACTAATGACATAAAAGTGAGTTTGTCGGAGATCAATCAGCGTATCGCCACCACTATAAGCCAACAGGCTGAAGTTATCAAAGCGCCTAAAGCGGGTATAGTATCCAACTTGCACGCGTTTGTAGGGGAGTATTCACAGCAACAGAAACCTCTACTCACTCTACTTCCAAACGACTCTGTTATTAACGCAAAACTTATCATTCCCGTGCGCTCTGCTGGCTTCGTCAAAGCGGGGCAGTCTATTGACCTGCGCTATGATGCATTTCCATACCAAAAATTTGGCGTTTATTCCGGTAAAGTTACAGATATTGCACAATCAGTCTCACTACCAGGCGAGCTTCACACGGTACCCGTTACGTTCGACGAGCCCGCCTATGTCGTGAACGCTACCATAGATAGTAACAATATTCGCGCCTATGGTATGACCGTACCGTTAAAAGCGGGGATGACATTTTCAGCACACATAGAAGTAAGCAAGCGCTCACTTATAGAATGGCTTTTTGAACCATTGTATAGCTTAGCAGGGAGAGTGTGATGGATAGCATTACCTCACACTCACTGGCAGCACTCTCGGGGAAATGCAGCCGCCGGACACCCATGGTGTTTCAAACGGAAGCTGCCGAATGTGGCCTCGCATGCCTGGCGATGGTCGCGAATTACTTCGGCAAAAATACGGACCTACATACACTTCGACGTAAGTTTTCAATCTCCATGCGAGGAGCCTCTTTAAAACAGATTATCGAAATAAGTAGTCAATTGCAGCTCACCACCAGGCCGTTAAAAGTAGAAATTTCACATTTTCAAAAATTAAAAGCGCCCTGCATCCTACACTGGGATATGCACCATTTTGTAGTATTAACTAAAGTAAATCGAGATGGCATTCTAATCAATGATCCCGCTTTAGGCGCTCGTAAGATACGGTGGAGAGAAGTAGACAAACATTTCACCGGTATTGCTTTGGAACTTTCACCTACTGCAGAATTCAAAGGCGAGGCGACCCCAACCAAGTTATCTTTAAGTCATTTTTGGCATCAAGCGCAAGGGCTAAAGCGCTCATTAGGTATTCTATTTTTACTCTCTGTGATGATACAGCTATTTACGCTTGCCTCGCCCTACTACATGCAAACCGTCATAGACGATGCCCTAATCAATCAGCAACAGGACCTGTTGCTGATTCTTGCTTTGGGATTCGGTTTGCTTTTACTTATTGAAACAGGCGTTTCATTGTTCCGACAATTCCTTGTGTTAAGCCTGTCGTCGCGCCTGCAGTTACAAATGTCCGCGAATGTCTTCCACCATCTGATTCGTTTACCTGTCAGTTATTTTAGCAAGCGACATGTCGGGGATGTAGTGTCACGTTTCACTTCACTGAGTCAGATCCGGGAGTTTTTCACAGTAGGTTTGGTAACGGCAGTGTTGGACGGGGTTATGGCGCTTATTACTCTCATTGTAATGTTCGTTTACTCATCACAACTTTCTTTCGTCGTGCTAGCTGTAGCAACAGCGTACTTTATTACTAGGGCATGCATTGTCCCGGCAGTAAAGCGTCTTAATGCCGAACGAATATTGGCTTCTGCGAATGAACAGAGCCACTTTATGGAATCCGTGCGAGGCGTCCAAACAGTGAAGCAATTCTCACAAGAATCATCGAGAGAAGGTCAGTGGCAAAACAAACTAACAGAAGTAATAAATGCCGATATACATCTGGGAAAGTGGGATATCAGCACTAACACAATTAATAAACTGCTATTTGGCATAGAAAATATTGTAATCGTTTATCTGGCTGCACATCTCGTTTTAGACAATGCGTTTACAGTGGGCATGCTGTACGCCTTTATGAGCTACAAAAATCGTTTTATATCGTCCGTGGATGGTCTGATAACAAAGTATGTCGAATTCAAAATGATGTCAGTTCATTTTGACCGCCTAGCGGACATTGTGTTTTCAGAAAAAGAACCGATGTTAACAGAGCGTGCTGGCATCGGTGATTCAAAGTCCGCGTGTCTTGCCCCACTCGAAGTAAATGCCATCAGCTACCGTTATAGCGACATTGACAAGCCCATTTTTGACAACTTATCCCTTACTGTTGAACCTGGTAGCATCATTGCCATAGTTGGGCCAAGCGGTGCGGGAAAGTCTACGTTAATGCGATGTTTAATGGGACTAGAAGCGCCAACTTCCGGAAAAGTTTTGTATCGGGGGCAAACGGTATACAGCTCCGCATGGTTTAGAAAAAATACCGCATCAGTGATGCAGGGCGATCAATGCTTGAGCGGAACTATTGCTGACAATATAACTTGTTTCGACGAAGTGGCCGACTTTGAGCGCATGATGTGGTGCGCCCAACAAGCTTGTATTCACGATGAAATTATGACTATGCCCATGCAATATCAAACGCTGGTCGGCGACATGGGGCGCAGTCTATCTGGAGGGCAATTGCAACGCGTTCTGCTTGCCCGGGCGCTATATCGAAATCCCTCTATTCTTTTTCTTGACGAAGCGAGCAGTCATTTAGATGTAGTTAACGAGCAACGGATTAACAAGAATTTAGCTAAGTTGTCTATTACTCGAATCCTCGTCGCGCACCGACCGGAAACTATCGCGCTTGCCGAAAGAGTGTATGTGCTAAATCAAGGGTGCCTTCACTTAATTGATCCTGACGCTGAATTACAAAATCTTAAACAACAAGGAGAGCATGATGCTTAATACTCAGTGCACCAAGTCTATGGAAGACAAACTATCTCAACTATCTAAACGCGAATTGCAAGTAGCCCATAAAATTATGGAAGGGTTACCGAATAAACGTATTGCAAGTCAACTCTTTATCAGCGAGCGCACCGTGAAATTTCATTGTGCGAACATATATCGCAAACTGGAGATTCGTGACAGGGCAGCGCTCATGGCGGCCTATTTTAGGCAACTTTATCAACTTCAAGCATCTGACATGTGACTACCGGGTGCAGTGATGTTGAACTTCACTGCACGGAATTCAATAGCATAGAGACCAAAAACCGATGCTTACCCCCCGCTACCTGATAGCACGTTATACCACCTTATCTATCGGTATTGCTTGTTTTTCCCACTTATCATTGTGGATCGTTACAGAAACACCACCTAGCTGGCTTTTTACCATTTTGATCATCAACCTGGTCTGGTTTTTGAGCTTCAAAGAAGTTGTGCTGATTTTAACCGCTGTTGGCCAAGATTCATCAACAAATCGTGTTGAAGAAAAGTATTAAAACAGCCCGACTGGTCAGGTGCATCTCATAGCAAAACGACTAAAATTATTAACACTGTATGGAATGCAGTAAACGTAAACTACAAAAGAGGACTTTGAGTAATGAAAAATCTAAACCAATACCCTGAAACCTTATCTTCAACTGAGGCACAAAAAGTGGCGGGCGGCGCAACGTTAACCGTTCCTAAGCTATCGCACCAGACACTTCCTATCGAGCCCATTGCCCCTCCAAGATATTTCACTCTAGCTATTGGTGAGGGCGGGGGGCATTTACCAGACTTATATTAAGAGTGCATGTCGCCTCCTCAGAGGCGACATTTATAAGCAAGGAAGATATCTGTGACCATTCTAATATTAGGTACCTATAACGACCCGCAAGTCGTTCACGTACAAAAGTTACTGAGCACGCAGGGCCATCAAACCCGCATCTACGATAGTCAACGTTTTCCCACCGAATATGGAATAGATTTTGATGTACTGAATAACCAGTGTACGTTGCTTGTCGATAATGAAGCGCTATCTCTGGGTGATATCGACGCGGTTTATTGGCATAAGTTTACGCCCCCATCTCCCGCTTTAAGGGAGGCTGGCTTTCCCATGGCTCAGCAGAATTGTCAGTCGGCACTGAATATTCTCCTGCATTCTACGCAAGTTAAATGGGTTAACGGCGTACACGCTGTGCGCTATCACCAATCCAAACCTTTACAGTTAGCGCATGCGAGTCGTCTGGGGGCCTCGGTGGCCGAGACCTTGATTAGCGGAAACACAAACACACTGAAACAGTTTGTAAATACTCACTTAGAGTGTATTGCTAAACCTGTCTATGGCGGGGCGCATGCACACCGCGTAAAGATGGGAACTTTAGGGGGAGAAAACTGCTTAGGAAGTGAAGGCGGCCCGATAACACTACAACGCTATATTGCTGGCACTAATATACGAACCTATGTTTGCGGAGAAAATTGTTTGTCGGCAGAGTTAAAAAGTGATCATGCGGATTTTCGTTCAGATAATGAAGCCGTAGCCACAGTCCACCACCTACCGATGTCCGTGAGTCAGTTAGCCACCAAGTTATGTGACCAAATGGGAATGCGTTGGGGAGCGATTGATTGGCGCTTAGATAATGAGGGTAAATACTGGTTTTTAGAAATTAACCCTGCGCCATACTTTTTACGAGTTGAGCATGACACGGGACTTAATATTAGTGGAATGTTGGTAACAGAGCTTACGCAATCCACTCATAGCAAGAATCACTCGCGATTATCAGCCTAAGCATTTAAAGGTAGCACACACCCTTTGATGTGCGCTGAAGTTATTAAAGAATAAAGCGACTTAGATCTTCATCTTCTACTAGTTTCTCAAGATGTTTATTCACGTAAGCTTCGTCGACAGTTAGCGATTCACCATTTTTTTCTGAAGCATCAAACGAAATATCTTCCATGAGCTTTTCGAGCACCGTGTGTAAGCGACGTGCACCGATGTTTTCGGTACGTTCATTCACTTGCCAAGCTGCTTGAGCTATACGTTGGATACCAGATTCCGTAAAATCGACATCCACGCCTTCAGTTTTAAGTAAGGCTATATACTGAGCGGTGAGTGAGGCGTTAGGCTCAGTCAGGATACGCTTAAAATCGCCTACTGCAAGAGCAGAAAGTTCAACGCGAATAGGCAAGCGGCCTTGTAATTCTGGTATAAGATCGGACGGTTTACTCATTTGGAAGGCACCCGATGCAATAAACAGAATATGGTCTGTTTTGACCATGCCGTGCTTGGTCGAAACCGTTGAACCCTCGACTAATGGTAGTAAATCACGCTGCACACCTTCACGAGAGACGTCGCCCGACGTATTCCCTTCACGCTTGCAGATTTTGTCGATTTCGTCGATAAACACAATACCGTTTTGCTCAACCGCTTCAATCGCCATCTCTTTTAAATCTTCCTGATTAACTAATCTGGCCGCTTCCTCTTCAATAAGCAATTTACGCGCTTCTTTTATTTTCAGCTTTTTCTTCTTCTTTGAACTGCCTGATAAGTTTTGAAACATACTTTGCAGCTGATTAGTCATTTCTTCCATGCCAGGAGGTGCCATGATCTCAACCCCTACTTGAGGCGCGGCGATATCAACTTCTATTTCCTTATCATCCAGGCTGCCTTCACGAAGCTTTTTGCGGAAACTCTGGCGCGTTCCTCTATCTTCGACCTGTTCCTTTTCTCCCCATGCATTTTCTGGAGAGGGTAACAACACATCAAGAATACGCTCCTCAGCAGCTTCTTCGGCGCGATACTTTACTTTCGCCATAGCTTTTTCTTTGGTCATTTTGACCGAGATATCTGCCAAATCGCGGATGATCTGTTCAACTTCCTTGCCGACATAGCCCACTTCAGTGAATTTAGTTGCCTCAACTTTGATGAAAGGAGCATTTGCCAGCTTAGCCAGACGACGAGCAATTTCTGTTTTTCCTACCCCTGTTGGGCCGATCATCAGAATGTTCTTAGGGGTCACTTCCTGACGTAGCTCTTCAGGTAACTGCATACGACGCCAGCGGTTACGAAGCGCAATTGAAACGGCGCGCTTTGCGTCTTGCTGACCAATGATATGGCGATCTAATTCGTGCACGATTTCGCGTGGTGTCATTTCAGACATAAAAAACCTTCTTATAAAAATTCTGCATATATCATCCCGTGGGATGACGTAATGGAAAATGGTTCAGACGTTAGTAGTCCAGCACTTCAAGCGTTTGACTGTGATTAGTGAATACGCAAATATCGCCCGCAATGGTTAGACTTTTTTCTGCAATTTCTTTTGCACTTAACGACGTGTTCTGTAATAACGCAGTAGCGGCTGACTGTGCATACGCACCGCCGGAACCAATCGCAATCAAATCATTTTCAGGCTGCACCACGTCACCGTTACCGGTGATAATAAATGATGCATTCTCGTCTGCTACGGCTAATAAAGCTTCCAATTTGCGTAACATGCGGTCTGTTCGCCAGTCTTTAGCCATCTCTACAGCGGCACGCGTAATTTGTCCTTGATGAGCTTCCAATTTGGCTTCGAAACGCTCAAATAAGGTGAAGGCATCAGCCGTGCCACCTGCGAAACCCGCTAAAATTTTATTATGGTATAAACGGCGTACTTTACGGGCATTGCCTTTCATTACAGTATTGCCCAAGGAAACCTGGCCATCACCCGCCATTACTACCTGGTTGTCACGTCTGACAGAAACAATTGTGGTCACGTAAATTCCCCACTTTATTAAATTGAAGAGTTACTTCAAAGTTTGAAGTTTATGTTGTAAAGGTATGTGGGGGAGGGTCAGATAATTTTCAAGGTCAAGGCTGGTTAAGAATAGCCTTGACCTGAGTTATCAGAGATTCCAGAACCAAATCTGACAAGTAGATATGTTGACCTTGCGTAAGGTATGTTTAGCACGCTCTGCGTCACGTTTACTATCGAACGGCCCTAAAATCACTCTAAACCATTCGCCATTTGCCCCTGAACTAGGTCGGATTTGTGATTCAAGTCCCTGAAAAGCGATAGTCGCTTTCATTTCTTCGGCTTGAGCACGGGTTCTGAAAGATGCGCACTGCATTAAATAGCGTTTATCAGACTTTTCCTGTTCTGCAACGTCCACTTCGACTTCATAACCGGGTAAAGATTTGATGTACTCCCATTCTTCTTCAGGAAGTTCAGGGAGGTCATCTTTATTGTTCACTGATTGAGTCGCCACAGGGGCATCGACCTTTTGTTCAGCGGAATCTTTTATCGACCATAGAAAAAAAACAAAACCAATTAATAAGGCAACGACAATTATCAGTCTTACCCACGGTAGCGTAGCGGGCGCTGAAGCATCAGCCTTCGAATTGGCCTGCTTCCGAGCCTGCGGCTTTTTGGCCGGACCTTTTTTTGAGGACTTTTGCGAGGTGCGCCCCCGAGATACATAATCTTTTTGAGCCATAATCGGCGTATTTTCCAAACATAGGGTAGATTATAAATTAGGAACAACAGTGTAACGTGGATAAATGAAAAATGCTGCTCACTTATCCACCATCTAATCGCTATTTCGCTTCTTTAATGAACGCGCCGTTACATAGGTTAATTAAAGTCCATGGGATCGACATCTACTGACCACCTGACTTTTGCAGAGAGTGAGAGTTGTGTGATATTAGGAATACCATATCGCAGCGCCTGATGAAGCGTGGAGCGTTTATGGGCAGATATTATCAAAACGAAGCGATATCGCCCTTGCTTTTTTTCAACCAGGGCGGGAATCGGACCGACGAATTGGAGGGTGTTTCCCCCGGTCAATAGCTGACGCCCCTGCATAAGAAAATCGTAGGCCAACTCAGCATTGGTTGATTCAGCACGTAATACACATTGGACACGATACGGGGGTAAGCCAACATGACGCCTTTCCTGAAGCAGAAAACGTGAGAACGCCTGGTACCCATTGCAAATAAGATCTTGTAATAGCGGATGTTCAGGGGAATGAGTTTGTAGCCACATTTCCCCCGGCTTACTTGCCCGACCGGCTCGGCCCGCTACCTGTGTGACCAGTTGCGCAAGCTTTTCGGGGGCGCGAAAGTCAGCACTATACAGGGCGCCATCACACCCTAATACCACCACTAAGGTGACATGTGGGAAGTGATGGCCTTTCGCGAGTATCTGGGTGCCGACTAAAAGCTGATACTCTTGCTTATCTATTTTACTTAGGATATTGGCAAGTTTATTTTTGCCCCGGATTGAATCACTGTCGATTCGAATTTGGGAATACTGTGGAAATAACCGGTTCAACCCTGCTTCAATTTGTTCTGTACCCGTGCCTGAGGTAATCAGTTCGTTACTTCCGCACGCATGGCAGATTCGCGGCAGTGGTTTGGTTTTCTCACAGCGATGACATTGCAACCGGGGTGGGGACTGATAAACGGTAAACGGTTGCTCACAGCGCTTACATTCGACCGAGTGACCACAATGGTGACAGAGTAACGCTGGGGCATAGCCTTTTCGGTTGATAAATACCAGTACCTGATTATTAGCTTCAAGGTGGGATTTAATAATAGCAATCGTCCCAGGGGCTAACCCGTATTCCAGATTTTGATCCCGCGCATCCAGCAAATGTTGCGTCGGAATAACCGCAGCACCAGCGCGCACAGTTAATTGTAAGTGATGATAACGCTTAGTTAAGGCATTATTTAAGGTTTCCAGCGATGGCGACCCCGAACCCAATACCAATGGGATTTGCTCTTTTTGGGCTCTGACTACGGCTAAGTCTCGGGCGTGATAACGCAGCCCATCATTCTGTTTAAATGAGTCGTCATGCTCCTCATCCAGAATAATCATTCCTAAATTGGAAAACGGGGTGAAAATGGCTGAACGCGTGCCGATGACAATCCCCAATTTATTGGTAGACGCTCGCTGCCAAATTAACAAGCGTTCTGGATTGGTAACCTGAGAGTGCAGAACCGCTACGTCAATTCCAAATCGGTTGGCGAAACGATTGACCGTTTGCGGGGTCAACCCAATCTCAGGTACGAGAATAAGCACCTGCTTGCCCGCTAAAAGTACTTTTTCCAACGCTTGCAAATACACTTCAGTTTTGCCGCTTCCCGTGATCCCCTCTAATAGGAAGGATGAAAAGCCCGTCTGTTGATTAATTGCGGCGATTGCTGCAGCTTGTTCTCGGTTCGCGATAGGTTTGCCGGTAATATTGATATTTTCGTGCCAACTCTCATTGATCGTTGGCTTTTCAATAACCTCTAATAACTGTTTGTCTACCAATGCTTTAACAATAGATGCTGAGTACAATTTGGTGATTTTAGCTAGCGTGGCTGGATTGTCCTTACAATGCCGCCAGCAGTTAAGCTGCTTTGGCGCGCGTGAAAGTTGCTCGATAACCAACGTTTCTGGGGTTTGCGTTATCTTGACATACTGTTGAGTATCCCGTGGCAGCATCTCGCCTTTTCTCAATAAAACAGGCATCGCGGTATGAAATACTTCGCCTATAGGATGATGATAGTAATGCGTTAACCACTCGCACAAGGTTAAGAGTATGGGGCTTAGAACGGGTTCACCATCGAGTATATCGTGCAAAGGTTTTAACTTATCAACTGTCCCATTAAAGTCGGAGTGAGACGCCACTACTATTCCCACTAGCGTACGTTTCCCAAACGGCACAGTTACGCGACACCCTTTCTTTACCTTGTTAAGTGAAAGATAGGTAAATGTCTGACGCAAAGGGACAGGTACGGCGACTTCAACAAACCACTGAGACATTAAATTCTAACGGAACCAAAATATTGAGCAAAATTACAATCCGATAATCATACCGAATAAATAGCAGAGTAGTAGAATAATCTCTGTAGGTTACAAATACATTAGACCATGATAAACCACTTGACCAAAACTTAAGCTTCCCTTATTATGCGCGGCCTTTATTGGCGGGGTTTCTTTTGAAGCTCTGCAATTGTTAATAACGTATGGTGTTCGACTTCGGGTCGAATAGCGATACGGCCTTATTTTGAGGTAAACCATGAAACAAGATATCCATCCGGATTACAACGAAATTACTGCAAACTGTTCTTGTGGTAATACGATTAAAGTTCGTTCTACGCTAGGTAAAGACATCAACCTTGACGTATGTTCAAACTGTCACCCTTTCTACACTGGTAAGCAACGTAACGTTGACACTGGTGGACGTGTTGATCGCTTCAAGAAGCGTTTCGGTGCACTGGGCAAAAAATAAGAATTGCGTTACCAACAAAATTCTTCCAAACGTCGGCTTCAAGCCGACGTTTTTGTTTCTATTCCATCTATAACCCTGATGAATGCCTGAAATTGAAAACTAATACTTCCGTTTATTTTCCAACCACGATACTTTAAATCTGCATACCTCATCTGATATGTTGAGGAAACGAAGGTGTGATAGAGTTCCGCCCATTCGAAGAGCGTAGTAATAAACAGTTATCACATTCCGCTGTACCCCCTAATTTAAGGTGTATGTGCAGTGTAAAAATAATAAAAAACTGGCAACGTTCATAAAAATTGCATAACAACGTTTTTACCAACCCTACACAGTAAGGACTATTGCCATAATGTCAGATTTCAGACAACGTGCACTGGATTATCATGCCTACCCTACCCCAGGCAAAATCAAAGTTGAGCTATCCAAACCTGCTGACAGCGTAGACGACCTGGCACTTGCGTATAGCCCAGGCGTAGCGGAGCCTGTTCGAGAAATAGCTGAAGATGCTGACGCAGCATACAAATACACAGCCAAAGGCAATATGGTGGCGGTGATAAGTAACGGGACGGCTATCCTGGGGCTAGGTAATCTTGGTCCATTAGCGTCAAAACCCGTTATGGAAGGAAAAGCCCTGCTTTTTAAACGCTTCGCTGGATTAGATGCAATCGACATCGAAGTAAAACATCGCACTACCGAAGAATTTATCAATACGGTTGCCAATATTGCAGATACATTTGGCGGCATTAATCTTGAAGACATCAAGGCACCCGAGTGCTTTGAAATTGAACAAGAGCTCATCAAACGTTGTAAAGTACCGGTTTTTCATGATGACCAACACGGTACCGCTATTGTGACCGCAGCAGGAATGCTTAACGCACTAGAAATCCAGGGCAAAGACATTCATTCTGCAAAAATTGTATGCATGGGCGCCGGCGCCGCAGCTGTAGCGTGTATGGAATTGCTTATCAAGTGTGGTGCTCAGCGTGAGCTTATCTATATGCTTGATCGTAAGGGCGTTATCCATACAAGGCGTGAAGACCTTACCGAACACAAAAAGCTGTTTGCCAATAATACCGATAAGCGCACACTTGAAGATGTCATGGAAGGCGCTGACATTTTTGTAGGGGTGTCTGGTCCTGACGTTTTGTCGCCCGATGCTCTTAAGTTAATGGCTGACAAACCCATTGTGTTTGCTTGCTCAAATCCTGATCCGGAAATTAAACCTGAACTGGCTCACAGTGTACGAGACGACTTAATCATGGCCACTGGCCGTTCTGACTACCCAAATCAAGTCAACAACGTACTTTGTTTCCCATTCATCTTTCGAGGCGCATTAGATGTTCGGGCCAGCGCTATCAACGATGAAATGAAAGTGGCGGCGGTGGAAGCAATTCGTTCCATTTCGAAGGAACCCGTTCCGGAGGAAGTACTAAAAGCAAGTAAAAGTAACAACCTAAGCTTTGGAAAAGATTATATTATTCCCAAACCAATGGACCCGCGTTTGTGTGGACGTATTGCCAAGGCTGTAGCCACCGCTGCTATCGAATCTGGGGTGGCGCGTCTGCAAACACTCCCCACCAGCTACGCATAAATGATAGGAAAGTGCCGGATCAGCTCCGGCACTTGTTCGAATAAACCTAATCCTCTGATTCTACTTCTGGCTCAATTCCCATTTTTTCCATTATCCTTCGCGCACTCGCGGGGATCCTGTTGGGATTATCTTTTCTCAAATCTTCGTCATCGGGAAGAGGCTGGCCAGTAAACGCATGCAAGAAGGCTTCGCAAAGTAATTCTGAATTCGTCGCGTGCCTTAGATTATTGACCTGTCTGCGGGTCCGCTCATCGGTCAGTACCTTCAACACGTTGGTAGGTATCGAGACGGTGACTTTTTTTACTTGTTCGCTTTTTTTACCGTGTTCAGCGTAAGGGTGAATATATTTACCGTTCCATTCTGCCATGAGGGTCTCATTAAAAGTTATTTTATAGGGTGTCGTTAAGTCTGGAAATTCTAACCAATATCCCAAAAAGGTCAATTAAGCAGTGTAAACTTCTTGACGTCTATCCTTATATCGAATAATTTGGACGTCTAAACGTCCATTCACAAGTGATCAAAGTAATGGTTTCATATGCGCAGGGGATAGATGCCCTAAATCAGTCACTCGCCGAATTAACGGATATCGATGTATCGTTTGAATTTTTCCCACCTAAAACTGAACAAATGGAACGAACATTATGGAAATCTGTAGAGCGCCTGGCGCCTCTCCAACCCGCGTACATGTCCGTTACCTATGGTGCCAATAGTGGCGAAAGGGATAGAACACATCATGTGGTTAAACGAATACATCAAGAAACCGGGGTACCTGCGGCCCCCCATCTGACGTGTGTGGATGCGTCTAAAGAAGAGCTTCGTCAAATTGCAAAGGATTATTGGGCATCGGGGATCAGGCGTATTGTTGCATTAAGAGGCGATTTGCCTACTGGAGTAAGCAAGACTGAGATGTATGCGGCTGATTTAGTAGAGCTGCTAAAGGATGTAGCGAATTTTGATGTGTCTGTAGCGGCCTACCCAGAGAAGCATCCAGAAGCCCCGAACTCACAATTTGATTTATTAAATTTAAAACGCAAAGCACAGGCGGGGGCGAGTGAAGCCATTACCCAGTTCTTTTTTGATACCAGCGTGTTCTTACGTTTCCGTGACCGCGCGGCGGCGGCCGGCATTGAATTGGATATCGTACCCGGTATTCTACCGGTCACTAATTATCATACCTTATTAAAATTTGCCGGCTTCACCAATGTGCATATTCCCCGCTGGCTTCACCGGACCTTCGATGGTTTAGATAAAGATGACCAGACGACCCGTAATTTACTTGGCGCGAATATCGCTTTGGATATGGTTAAAGTGTTGGCAAAAGAAGGCGTAAAGCATTTTCACTTTTACACCCTTAACCGATGTGAGCTAAGTTATGCCATTTGCCACATGTTGGGTAAGCGTGAGCAGGGATGGGTAGAAGAACCGACGCTGTTGAGAAAAATTTAGTTTTACCTATTTGAACAAGCCGTTACACTTATGCATATTGCGCGATACTAAATTAGTTCAGTATCGACTATAAAGGTAAATGGAGTGTAATGTGAACACAGACAGGGTAAAAGCCGTGTGGCACAAGCATCATCATCGCTTCCGCGATTTTGGTCGTATTTTTGTGCAACGGTGTGCTAACGATAACATTACCATATCTGCTGGACACCTCGCATATGTGACACTCCTGTCGCTTGTCCCTTTTGTTATGGTGACATTTACAATGATGTCTGCCTTCCCGGCTTTTGCTTCAGTTAGAAGTAAATTAGAACATTTTATTTTCACAAACTTTGTCCCTACCGCCAGCGATGTGGTGCATGAGCATATCTTGTCGTTTGTTGCCAATGCGGCAGAGATGAGTGCCATCGGTATTTTATCGTTATTGGTGGTTGCCCTTTTGCTAATTTCTAATGTTGACAAAACCCTCAACAGGATCTGGCGCACACCCAGCGAACGCCCGTTAATTTATACGTTAGCTATTTACTGGATGGTGATTACGCTTAGTCCTATGCTTATCGGCTCAAGCGTAGTCGTAACGTCTTATCTTTCGGGTATCGCCAACTTTGCTGAAGAGTATACGCCGGGGCTGGGCACCACCATCTTAAAAATGGTGCCGAGTCTGACGACCATGTTGGCATTTGTTATCTTGTATATGCTCGTGCCTAACCGTAGAGTGAGCCCCAAGTACGCATTGCCGGGTGCCTTGGTCGCCACAATTCTATTTGAAATAATGAAAAATGGCTTCACTTTTTATGTCACCAACTTTCCCTCCTATCAGGTTATATACGGCGCATTAGCGACGCTTCCTATTTTATTTCTATGGGTTTATCTTTCATGGATAGTGGTATTAGTTGGCGCTGAATTTACCTGTAGCTTGAATGACACGTTCGATGAACACAAAGCAAGTGAAGAACCTCGCGAATTACCTAACGAATAATTCGCTTTTACCACCTTAGCGAACCCTCACCCAATAAGCTCATTTGGAGCAACGGCATTTCTACTGTTGAACCGCACGACGCTTTATCCGAGTCGATCAGTTTACCTTGCTCAGCGAGGACACATAGTAACCGTAATGGATCACCTCACCTTCCATGCCGTTTTTAAAGTCGAATATAAGAGGAAAATAACGAAAGTGAGTACACACTTACAGAAATGTGTCGTGATCCTAAAATTGTTGTGTTTCATTGTGTCCAAAGAAAATAAGCTAAATGAAATAAAGCAATGTAAAAAAACGCCGTCTTAAGCTTCTCAAATACGCGAACCACTTATCAATTTATTCAGCTAACAAAAGGGTTAAAAACTAACCACGTTTATAGAGGTCGATAAATACAGAAAAACAACTGCGAGAGCAAATGTTTCATAAACGGCGAAAGTTATTGTTCTACGCAATAATTTACGATGCTAGCGCCAATATAGAGTTAGCTTGACCGCACCGTTTTCTTCGGTTTCAACCCATTCGTGACAGTGCGGTGAATCGAGTAGCTAAGGCGACACAGCTCGCCCTTTTCCTTATAGAGCGCAAGCTGCCCGTTTTGCACCTGCGCTGCTGGTGAAACTGGATCGAGTAAATCAATAGATGCATTATGCTATATAACACAATAGCGAATCTTGCTAGATAAACTAGGCAGTGTCAGCTAAGAATGAAACGTAAAAACTGGAATAAACTTAGCGCCCATTACGTGACTGATAGCCACGTAATCTTTAGCCTGCTACTTCATTGAAGCAATAAACGCATCAGATTCAGCTATTGCGCTGTTCATATTCCGGATCAGTATGCGGATATCGGCTTGCATGACCGTTAACTCACTCTCTAATGAGCCAATCGCACTGGCGTTCAAATTATGTTTCAGGAACAGTACATTGTCTTCCAGTTTTCGTAATACTGGCGTCATTGTCCCTTCCGCTTTACGCATAGCACTTAGCATTGTTTCATATTTTCGCTTCGTATCGCGTAATTGCTGCTCGCTGGCGCGGCGATAATTTTCGTTTTGATAGCGGTCAAGTTCCTCTTCCCACTCGTTAAACAAGGCTTCCGCCACTGAAGCGACCTTGTTTATTCGATTGGAAACGTCATCAGCGGCAGCCTTACTATCTTCATATTCATCATTCAGCCTATCGTATACCTCTTCCAATTCACCGCCCTGAAAATTAATCAACGCACTAAATTCTTCTAAGGCTGAGCTGAATTGTTCCTGAGCGTCCTCTTGAGATTCACGTGCATCTTCTACTCGATCCACCATGATTTCGCGTTTCTCAACACCTACTTTTTCCCACGCCGCGTAATAAGCAGACTGGCACCCGCCTAGGATTAGTAGTAAAAGCCCCGTAACAAAGGCTATTGAAGGTTTATTCATTACTTATAGTTCCCGTCTTCGATATCTGGCAGCATTGATAATCGACCAAATATGGAAAATTAAACCAATCGGCCAGAAGAAAAATAAAATTACTGTCATTGCTAGTGAATAACATCCATAGCTTAGAACACAAAACACCAGTGCACTTAATACTCTTCCCTGCACTAATTGGCCTAACCCGGGAATAAAAAAACTGCATACTGCGGCAATAACATTTCCACCTGAACCTTGACCTGACATATCATCTCTCTCGCAATTATGATTAGAATATGTTTCATTAATATACTAATTTAACGCGGCAGACAACGAACTGAAATAAAATGAAACGACTTTATCCCGATATTGCCGCTTATCAAAGTGGGTACTTAAAGACTTACTCGCACCATGAAATTTACTACGAACAAAGTGGGAATCCAGATGGTATTCCTGTTTTATACATTCATGGGGGGCCTGGAGCGGGCCTGTCACCCAACTATAAGTGTTTCTTTGATTCAGGCCGCTATCGCATCATCGGTTTCGAACAACGTGGCTGCGGACGCTCACGCCCATTTGGTGATGTAGAAAAAAATACCACGCAAGATTTACTGGAGGATATCGAGTTATTACGTGAACAACTTAACATTAACAAATGGGTAGTGTTCGGCGGCTCTTGGGGGACATTGCTAGGTTTGCTTTACGCGATGGCGCATCCAAACGCAGTTTACGGGCTAATTTTGCGAGGTATTTTTTTAGGCAGGCAAGAGGATATTGACTGGTTCATTTCAGCCGATGGCGGCGGAGCAATATATTTTCCTGAATATTATCAAAAATTTATCCAGGGGGTACCTGCTCCTACTGACACCCATGTTATTTTAAAATCATTTAGAGATGCCTTTACCAGCGAAAACGAAGTGAACAAACTTGCCGCGTTAAAACGATGGTATTGTTGGGAAGAGAGGCTTTCAAAACTGGTATTACCTATGGGGACGGGTGATATAACCAACCAATATCCTGTTCATCTTGTTACCAGCCTAGCAATGTTGGAATGCCACTATCTTTTCAATCATTGTTTCATTGAAGAAAATTTTATCATGCAGAATATCGACAAAATTGCTCATCTGCCTGCTACCCTTATCCATGGCCGTTACGATATGATATGTAAGCCTTCTGGCGCTTACTTACTACACAAAGCGTGGCCAAATAGCAGGCTTCAAATGGTTCCTGACGCAGGGCATAGCACTTCAGAACCTGGGATTGGTTATGCGTTGTGTCGCGCCAGCCGGGATATGGCGCGTTTTATCAGGGAGCAGCAATGATTGGCATTATTCAACGCGTGACTCAAGCCAGTGTAATGGTCGAACATACCATCACGGCTCAAATCAACCAAGGTCTGCTGTTACTTTTAGGAATAGAAAGAGATGACAGTTCAGACCATATCGAAAAGCTGGTTAAAAAGGTGACGCACTATCGGCTTTTTGCTGATACAGATGGAAAAATGAATCTCAACGTGCAACAAGTCAATGGGAGTATTCTGGTGGTATCACAATTCACGTTAGTGGCCGATACCAGTAAAGGTAACCGACCTGGCTTTTCAAGAGGTGCCACGCCGGAACATGGCGAGAAAATGTACGACGAATTTATCGAAACACTTTCCAATACAGGAATCCACACTCAATCTGGTAAATTCGGTGCCGATATGCAGGTATCACTAATTAATGATGGTCCGGTCACCTTTTCATTTAAGGTTTAATTAAAGGTTAAAGGTCTTGTTTCGTTATCCCCCCTCATGTTTAATGGATTAATTATAGGTTAACGTATGGTTTGTCAGTGTTTAGAGTTGTAAAACCCAAAAGCGATGAAGAATTCGAAGCTTACTTTAGTTTTCGCTGGACGTATCTCAGACAACCGTGGAATTTCCCCCCGGGCTCTGAAAAAGATGAGTACGAGCAAGTTGCAGAGCACCGTATGATCATCAATACTGCCGGCGAGATTGTTGCGTGTGGCAGAGTTCACCTGAACACCGCCGAAGAGGCGCAGATTAGGCATATCGCAGTACATTCAGCTTACCAGCGCAAAGGATTGGGACAAATGATTCTTGGCGCGTTAGAAGCTGTAGCGCGAGATCTAGGTGCTATAAGGGCAGTCACTAACAGCCGAGAAATTTCTATTCCATTCTTTACCGCCTGTGGCTTTTCTATTGAAAGAGAAGCGCCCACTGAATTAGGCACACTGCGTCGCCAACAGATGGTTAAAAAGCTAAGCGATTTAAGTTCCCTTGTCATGCATCCTAACTGGTGTAAGGAATTACAAAAAACCTGGTCTGATACTATTCCTATAACCGACCATATGGGTATTAAAATTCACCAGTTTACTGGCCGGACGCTGGAAACCCGTGCGTCCTTAAATAAAAATATTAATATTCACGGTACTATGTTTGCTGGAAGCATTTTTTCCTTAGCCACACTGACAGGGTGGGGAATGATATTTCTGCAATTAAAAGAAAAGAAAACGCCAGGTGATATCGTATTAGGAGATGGTGATATTCATTACCATAAACCTATCACCATGAAGCCCAGAGCTATTTGTAACATTGAAACACTGTCAGGCAAGTTAACTAGTTTAGATAAAGGTAAAAAAGCAAAATTGACCGTTCAGGTAGATATTTTAGATGGCGATGATCCGGTCGCAGAATTCAAAGGCGTATATTGGGTATTGCCACCCAAACAAAAGAAGAGAGCCGCTTCCGAAGAAGAGTAAAACCTTAGCGACGAAATCTGAAAAATACCATCAAAGGTAAAAAGGTAAGAAGGTAAAAAGGTAAAAAGGTAAAAAGGCTTCGTCGCTTCAAACAAAAAAGGCCTCTGGAAAAGAGACCTTGTGGGTAGATGAAAAGCTTAAGCTACCATTGCTGCTTGCAGCTTTTTCATTGCGTTCTTTTCAATTTGACGAACGCGTTCTGCGGAAACCTGATACTTGTCAGCTAAATCTTGCAGAGTAATTTTGCTATCGGCCAACCAACGGGTTTCGATGATATCCTGACTACGCTCATCAAGGGTTTTGATGGCTGAATACAAACGCTTAGATGCGTTAGTATCCCAATCATTGTTAATCACATCCATTTCAACGTCAGCGCTCTTATCTTCGAGAAACTGAACAGGCGCAAAACTACCGCTTTCATCGTCATCAGCAGACAAATCAAATGCTTGATCCTGACTGCTCATGCGCGCTTCCATCTGCAATACTTCTTTGGTACTCACACCCAGCTCGTCAGCAACCGTTTGCACTTCATCGTGAGTAAACCAACCCAGACGTTTTTTCGCCTTGCGCAGGTTAAAGAATAATTTACGTTGCGCTTTAGTGGTTGCTACCTTCACAATACGCCAGTTTTTAAGTACGAATTCGTGAATTTCCGCTTTTATCCAATGTACAGCAAATGATACCAGTCTGACTCCTACAGTAGGGTCAAAGCGTTTTACCGCTTTCATCAGCCCAATGTTGCCTTCCTGAATTAAGTCAGCCTGAGGTAAACCATAACCAGAGTAAGATTTTGCAATATGTACCACAAAACGCAGATGCGACATAACCAGCTTTCTCGCAGCGCCCAAATCATCTTCTTCGCGCAAACGAGTAGCTAAATCACGTTCTTCTGCTGCAGATAGCATATCAATCCCGCTAACTGCCTGGATATAGCCCTCAATACTACCGTTATGAGGCACAGTCAGGGCCATAGATCGCAAATTGTTGCTCATAATCACCTCATTTTAAAACTCGCCGGAGTATAACATTGCAAAAGACACCTTGCGAGTTTAATGAAAAATCTCCACTCTACGGAAAAAGAAATATAGAGTACCTTGAGTAAATATCAAGACCTGCGTTGGAATAAAAAAGTTCCCACGAGCATGCAGATTAAACTATCTTAATCATAGTGTGAATGATAATTATCATATTGAGTTGCCATTTTTCGTGACGCAAATGATGAAAAAATCACCCTCAAATGGCAGTATAGTTAGAAAACTGCATGCACGAAATTCAGATAAATGCGCTAACATTTACTTTAGCGGTGGAGAATTAACAGGAATACTATGTTTGCATATATTGCCCGCCAGCCGATATTCGACGTGAACCGAGAAGTTTTCGCATACGAACTTCTGTTTCGTGACGGTGAAAAAAACTGTTTCCCCGATATTCCTCCCGATGAAGCCACATCTAAACTCTTAGCTTCCAGCCACTTAAGCCTGGGTTTAGAAGAAATAGTGGGTGATAAGTTAGCATTTATTAACTTTCATCGCGATACGCTGATGTATCGATTCCCCACTTCGCTTGATGCTTCTCAAGTGGTGATTGAGGTGTTAGAAACCATCAAGGTTGATAATCAGCTTGTAAAAGCATGCAAACATCTACGTGGGTTGGGTTTTCTATTGGCACTAGACGATTACGACTCGACCGAAAAGTGGCGACCGTTTTTACCTTTTACCAGCATAATAAAGTTTGATATCACCACGATGTCGGCGGAGGAGATAGCCAAACTTGTTCCGGAATTAAAGGAACGCCGCATTAAACTGGTGGCCGAAAAAATAGAAACCTATAGTGAGTTCGAAAAATTCAAAGCAATGGGCTTTGATTATTTTCAGGGATATTTCCTGGCATATCCTGAACTTGTTCGCCATCGCACGTTAGAATCCTCAAAAGTCACCCTTCTGGAGCTGCTAACCGCCAGTGCTGCTATCAAAATGGATTTTGATAGAGTGAATGCTATATTAGAGCGCGATGTGTCGCTAACATATCTGTTATTACGCTTCATCAATAATCCCATGTTTAACAAGCGCAATAAAATTACTTCGCTTAAACATGCGCTGACCTATATGGGTGAAGTGGAAGTGAAAAAATTCATCGCTTTAATTGCTTTAGCTAATCTAAGTGAAGGCCAGCCATCTGAATTACTGCAAATGTCACTGGTTCGGGCGAAATTTTGCGAGCTGGTATCTGTGGCTTTGAAACAAAACGATAACCCTCCCATAGGTTTTCTCACCGGGCTTTTGTCATTACTAGATGCGCTTATGGAACAGCCAATGGAAGGGTTAATGAAAAAAATACCGGTAAGCGAAGAGGTTAAAGACGCGCTTTGCGGGAGACAAAACTTGCTCAAGGATTGTCTACTTTTGGTTACACATTTTGAAAGTGCTAACTGGGCTGGGATAAAAAAACTCGCTGCGAAACATGAGCTTAAACAGTCCTTATTACACAGTTTTTACAATGAATCCATAAAGTGGGGCCGGTCTATGCAAGCTTGCGCACATCAATAATTAGGTTTCATTTCGCATCTCACAGCAAAGCTACTCGTTCTTACTCACTACTGAGGTAGTGAAAGAGTAGATTATAATTTAGCCGTGAGGTAAAGTGATACCTCCCCAGAGGAGGCTTTCCCATATAGGGGCATTACCATAACTATAAAAAGAAGTGTTTGTCGTGAGGAATCATCTCAGTAACATGTTTGCTTTTATTGCTCGCCAACCGATCCTTGATCGCGAAAAAGAGGTGTTTGCATATGAGTTACTTTTCAGGGACGGGAAAGGTGGCACCTATCCAGAATTAGATTCAGAAAAAGTGCGCTATATTTCGCGGCGATTTAATGCCTTAGGGTTGGACGATATTTGCGGGGAAAAAACATCTTTCATCAACTTTAGTTCAGAAACTCTGATATCCCGGTTTCCTACAACGCTCAACCCCGAAACTGTGGTAGTAGAAATCACACAAAATCCATCCCATCAAACGGGACTGTTTGAAGCCTGCCAACATATAAAGCAGCTTGGCTTTAAGCTTGCGATTGATGATCCTATGATGATAAGTGGTAAACACGAGATTTTCCCGCTGCTGGACATTGTCAAAGTGGACGTTTCGAAAAGCCGCTTTGAACTAATTGAGAAAAATATTCCTCGCTTTGTAGATTCAAATATCCGCTTGGTAGCAGAGCAGGTTGAAACGCACGAACAATTTAATATCTGTCGGGACCTGGGCTTTGATCTATTTCAAGGTTACTTCTTCGCACAACCCGAGACTCGGGTCCAACGTCAGTTACCTGCGTCTAAGATGAACCTAGTGGATTTAATGGGGGAAAGCTCTCAGTCCCACTTAGATTTAAATCGGGTTAACCAAATAATTGAACGAGATGCGGCACTAAGCTATATCCTGCTTAAGTTTATTAATAACCCAACAATTAACAAGCGCTACAAAATTACCTCCCTTAACCATGCGCTAAACTACATGGGCGAAATTGAAATAAAGAAATTTATCGCTCTGTTGTCGTTAGCCAATCTTGGTGACGATAAACCCCTCGAACTTATTCACATGTCCTTGGTAAGGGCGAAGTTCTTCGATTTATTGTCTCAAGAACGAAAAATTAATACCAATCCTCCTATCGGCTTTCTAGTGGGCTTATTCTCCCTACTGGACGCTTTGCTTGACCAAAACATGGAAGAGATTTTAAAGCAGCTGCCTTTAACCGATACGGTGAACGATGCATTGATGGGCAGAAATGAAGAATTCAACAGTTACGTACAATTAGTAAGAGCGTTTGAAGGTGCATTGTGGCTGAATGTGGTGAAACAGTCCCACACATTGGAAATTGACCAAAAATTTCTACATAGCTTATACAATCAAGCAATTGTATGGGGTAATGGCGTCAGAAATTCCATTTCAGCTTATTTCCCACGTCCTGCTGTTGGGTAAATAGGAGGCTGAACTTTAATCCCCATTCGATTTAGTTTAAAGACCGGATTAAATCTCATTAGCTGAGTTTCAAGCAAGGGTACGGCGGCTGTAGGTGGATCGACACCAACTATTTAAACACGTTTCATCGCTATGTTACTGGTGAAATATTATGTACCGTGTGTCTGGATAAAGACGAGTGTCGTACAAGCTTATGGTTAGTATTGCTACCTTTTTTTTTCAGAACGAGTTAAACGAACAGATTGGGTAGCAAGTAGCAAGTAGCAAGTAGCAAGTAGCAAGTAGCAAGTAGCAAAGTGATGGTACGGTTGAAATCAGTCACCACGCTATTACTTTTTTAGCTACGTACGCGATTATTCGCTGGGAATGCATGCGCTACATTTAATATGTACTTGGTCAATCAGCATCAAGCTCCAATTTCTCTCTTTGAGAAAATTAAGACAATCGAATCCAAGAGGCAGTTATAAACTTTAAAGAAGTATGCTGGGTCAACGCTGCAACAGTAAACGCTATCAACTATAGAATAGCGCTCCGCGTTCACACCGTTTCAGTAGGCGTAACGTCGCGATTTATCACATCCCGGCTATTATTTCCGAGTATAGTAAAGCGATTCTCATGGGCGTTCGACCAGCGCCATTCCATTATCACCTAGGCTCTATTTCTCTTACATGGCGCTGGACCGCAATCATTGAGCCAATCAGGCCTAAGGCTACTGACAAGCCCAGCATGGTGAACAACGCCGTTCCTGTCAGCCCAGTGATATCAAACTCCTTTTGATATAATTCCGCAAACGCTTCAATACTGCTGTCCATCCACCAAAGAATTATGATAACAGCTAACCAGGCAAGCAACCCTCCTAATAAGCCGTACCAGAAGCCTGTGTATAGAAAGGGCCTATGAATAAAAGAATCGGTAGCGCCGATAAGCTTCATTACTACTATTTCATCACGCTTATTCAGAATATTTAGTCTAATTGTGTTGCCGATAATGAGCACAACGGCAAGAAACAGCAATATCCCAATAAGCGAAACCAACTCTCTGGCAATATCCAATAGCGCGTATAAGCGTTCAAGCCATTCGATATCCAACTTACCTATATCAACCTCGCGCTGTTGTTTCAATTTATGCAACAGATCGGCTGCTGCAGCGGGTCCAGCGAATTTCTCCGCCGGCCGTACCAGAACTACATCAGGAAGCGGATTTGATTCTAGATACGCGACTGCATCACCTAAGCCGGAGAGTTGTTGAAACTCTTTTAGCGCCTCATCGGCAGGTACATACACGGTTGAATCAATTTCTTCCCAGGTTGATAAGCGGGCTAATAACTGCTGGGCGTTACCCGCCGTCGTTTGAGGGGTAAGAAAGAGGGAAATCTCCGAAGCCTGATCCCAGCCTGCACTGATCTTTTCAGTGTTTTTAACCAAAATATACAAAGTACTAGGCAGCGTGATACTCAACCCTAAAACCGCCACTGTCATAATTGAAGCTGCCGGTTGACGCCATAACTCACCCAAACTGTTCAAAGCTTGTCTAAGATGGCTAATAAAAAGCATGCTAACTTGTTGTACAAAACCAATGCGTACGTCACTCGCTCCGTGAGCGCGACCTTTAAACAATAAACTCATTGCCACGCCCCTTCCTTTTCATTTAAACCGTCTGTAATCATCTGGCCGTTTCTTAAGGTTAGTGTGCGGTAACGCATGCGCGCTATTAGGCCTAAATCGTGGGTAGCTATAAACACGGATACGCCAGCCTGATTGAAATCTTCAAACAGGCTAATAATTTCCATAGAAAGCTTGGGGTCCAGATTCCCGGTCGGCTCATCGGCCAACAATAGAGGAGGCTTGTTAACCACCGCTCGCGCAATACCCACCCGCTGTTGTTCGCCTCCGGATAACATCAGAGGCGAATTTTTTGCCATTTGACTTAATCCCACCATCTCTAGTGCTGCCTCTACGCGGCGCGAGGTTTCTTTGCGGGTGTAACCTTCGATGATTAGTGGCAATGCAACATTGTCAAACACCGATTTATCCATCAACAAGTGATGATTCTGAAAAATCATTCCAATATCGCGACGAATAAAGGCGATTTGGCGTCGAGTAATCGTATTTAGGTCGTGACCGTTTATTAATACACGCCCTACGGTGGGGCGTTCCATAATACTGATAAGCTTAAGCAACGTACTTTTCCCAGCGCCAGAATGACCGGTTAAAAACGCCATTTCCCCTGGTTCAATATGAAAATTGACTTTACTTAATGCGCGTTGCCCGCCGGGATAGGTTTTACTAACCTGCTCAAACTTAATCATGTCGACATCCCTAACAACCTACTTCTTATTTTCAATAATTTTTATTGTTTGTTTTCTTGTTCACTGAATAGTGCGTCTATAAATTCGTCACTGTTGAACGGACGTAAGTCGTCGATGCTCTCGCCTACACCTATATAGCGAATGGGAATACCAAACTGATCTGCGATCGAGAATATCACTCCACCTTTGGCTGTACCATCCAGTTTTGTTAGCGTAATCCCTGTTAATCCCACCGCCTGGCTGAATAATTTTGCCTGACTGATAGCATTCTGGCCCGTCCCAGCGTCCAGCGCCATCATAACTTCGTGAGGCGCTTCAGGGTTAAGCTTTTTCATTACCCTGACCACTTTTTTTAACTCTTCCATCAAGTGGTCTTTGTTCTGCAATCGTCCGGCAGTATCGGCAATTAACACATCCATTTTTTTCGATTTGGCAGATTCTAATGCATCGTAGAGTACGGAAGCACTGTCGGAACCCGTTGGTTGCGCAATGACAGGAATATTATTACGTTCCCCCCAGACCTGAAGCTGTTCTACCGCTGCTGCCCTGAAGGTATCACCCGCCGCCAACATAACCTTTTTACCTTGCTGCTGAAATTGCTTGGCTAATTTACCGATGGTGGTCGTTTTCCCCACCCCGTTAACGCCCACCATTAAGATAACGAATGGCCCCTCACTGGCATCGTGAGTTCTCATTACGGAGTCTAATGGTTGATCCACATTTAGCAGCAAATCATGTAACTGAGTTTTAAGAATGCCGTACAATGCTTCAGCGTTTTTTAAATCAGAACGTTTAGCACTGTCTGTAAGCTTATCTATAATTTTCTGAGTGGTATCCATTCCCACATCTGCCATCAATAACTGCGTTTCTAAATCTTCGTACAGTTCATCATCGATGGTTTTGCCTTTAAACAGGCTGATAAAGCCACTCCCCAGGTTGGAGCGCGTTTTGCCCAAGCTGGCTTTAAGCCGCTGAAATAAAGACGGGCGAGGTTTTTCTGGTTCTGGTTCTGGTTCTGGTTCTGGTTCCACAGTATCTACAACTGGCTCAGCGTTTTGTTCAGAAACAGCGACAGTTTCAGATTCGCCGACAGGATCGTGATCTAGATTACTCGTTGATTCTTCTGGCCTCTCTGAAACCTCGTTCACTAGCTTTGATGGCGTTTCAGCCTCTATTTCAACAGAGAAAGAAGTAGAAGGTTCCTCCTCAACTACGGGTTCTTTCTCTCCTGTGGGCGGATTTTCTGTCGAAAGCTCTTTCTCAGCTAAAGACTCTGCCTGCGCTGAGGACGTCGCGCTTGACTCGGAAGATGTTTTGTCTGATTGAGTCACTTCTGTTGAAGGTTTTTCTTCAGGTGACTTGTTCTTTTTAAACCAGTTAAAAAGTTTGGACATTGCTGGGACAATTCCTTATATGAAAATACAAATTAGGCTACACTTGCCGCCATGGAATTTCCCTATCATAGCATTGTCAGTCTTAATGAAGCGAGCATCAAAAAAAGCCAGCAGCCGAATAGCCTCAGGTTCGATTAGAATCATAAGTGGGCAATGGCGCGGCCGAAAACTTCCAGTCATCAACGCCGACGGGCTGCGTCCCACCACTGACCGTAATAAAGAGATGCTTTTTAACTGGCTAATGCATGATGTTCGTGATAGCAAGGTTCTCGATATGTTTGCGGGTTCCGGCGGGCTTGGTTTTGAGGCATTATCCCGCTACGCGACAAACTGTACCTTTCTAGAATATGACAAAATAGCCGTTCAATGTATTCAACAAAATATAGCTACCCTGGGCGCACAGGCGCAGGTTCTCCAGGGAGACGCACTACAATTAGCGGCATCGCTGACGGGGTCTTTCGATCTCATATTTGTAGATCCGCCTTTTCACCAAGGCCTGACACAACAAGCCATAGATGCCATTGAAAAACATCAACTGCTCAATGCTGATGGGTTAATTTATCTTGAGCAGGAAAAGCAGCATCCATTACCGCACCTCCCGGATAACCTAACAATAATTAAACAGAAACAAACGGCGCAGGTTAGCTGTCTGCTTCTTCATCGTCGATAACAATACCCAGATTCGAAATGCCCTCTTCCAGCGCAAGCTGTTTAACCTGCTGACAAGCTTCTTTCTGTTTTGTTGCTGCATCCAAATAGTCAAGTAACTGCGCTTGTACCTCAATTTCAAATTCCATTAGAGGATGGCTGCGTACAGTTTCGTCATCGGCCTCGCCCGAGGCAAGCAAGTAATTTTCGACACTCCCTTGAGACAGTTTGCTGATAACCACAGCGCCTTGCAGATCCTGTTTCAAGATCAAATTTAGACACGCAGCGACACCAATTGCAGCGTCTATTGCCGGGTAAACACCAAAAGAATCGTAGTCGGTGGTATCAGGCGTTGCCTGCTCAACCTTTTCAAGTTGCAGCGCAAAGTTGATTTTACTTTTTGGACTTAAAAGCGCTTCCCAGACTAGATTCAAGCACTTGCGCAATACATCACTGTCTTCTGCGTCAGTGGCAGCACAAAATAATTCATAATTTGGCACCATACGTTCAAGAAGCGCAGCACTGAACGCTACCGCTTTCCATCCCTCAAGTTCGCGTACTCGGGCAAACGTATTTAACTTTTTCGTCATTACTTCATTCCTAATTGAGGGGTGTAATAATTACCCACGCCATCTAACAACATCTGTATAGCAATCATCACTAATATCATTCCCATCAATCGCTCTACTGCCGTTAAGCCACGTTCTCCCAATAACTTATGGAACAGACCTGAAAATAATAGAATCACCGCACTGACTAACCAGGCAGCGCTTAAAGCAATAGTCCAGTCGAGCATCCGATCTGGATTTTGATTAGCTAACAGTATCAGTGCTGCCATAGTAGAGGGTCCGGCTATCATGGGAATAGCCAGCGGTACAATGAAGGGTTCTTCTCCCACAGGTAATCCTGCGGCATTACCTGAGGTGGGAAATATCATTTTGATAGCGATCAAAAATAAGATAATCCCCCCCGCAATACTTACCGTTTCCTGACGAACGTTAAGGAAATCCAGCACTGATTGCCCGCTAAACAGAAAGATAAATAATATTGCCAGCGCAATGAGTAATTCGCGCAATAAAATAAAGCGCTGACGTTTGGGCTCGATGGTTTTTAACACAGACATAAAGACCGGTAAATTGCCCAACGGGTCCATGATCAGAAATAACATTATCGCAGCTGACCATGTATCCATAACTGACATATCTCCCCAACAAGTTAAAATACTGTTACTATTTTATGGTAAACGTTAAATTAAGCATTAAATTGCTTGAATCTACACTTTATAATTAGAAAATTTTAGCAAATTGTCGCATTTGCGCTTAACTAATACTATCACCCCAACGAGGATAATAAGAAATGAGTTTAATGACCGTAGCAGAAGTCGCAGCCTACTTGGATATAAAAGAGGTCAGGGTTGAGCGCCTCGAACGTGAAAGCTTGTTGGTATCAAAAGAAAAAGATGGAGATGGAAACCCTTTATTCGACAAAGGCGATGTAGAACGCTATAAAGTATTGGCAGAACGCTTAGGTGGTATCTAGCCGACGCAATTCAAAGTTGGTTAAAAACGAATTCAGCCCGAATATACAAATTCGGGCTGAGTTTTTTCTAGCCTTGCTGTTTTAATAAGCGGGCAATTGAACGAATTCCCACAGCACTCGCGCCCACTGGCATTTCCGGTGACCCTTTACTGTGATAGGCCGCGGCCAAATCTAAATGAATCCAGCCTTTTCCTTCTGGATTAACAAATCTCGCCAGGAAGCCTGCTGCATTAGACGCACCACCGCCGCCACCTCCTTTCTGAGGACGACTATTCGCCGTATCAGCGAATGCAGAAGGACATCTGTCTTTATGCCACTGTTCCAACGGTAATGCCCAAAAACGTTCAGATTCCGCTTTGGCGCATTCGAGCATGGATTCTCTGGCACGTTCATCCATGCTGAATACTGCGTGGTAATCGTTCCCTAACGCCACCGTGGCTGCGCCAGTGAGCGTAGCGGCATCAACAATCAACGACGCATTTGTTTCACTGGCTGCCATCAGACCATCGGCTAAAACTAAACGGCCTTCGGCGTCAGTATTCACGACCTCAACGGTGACACCGTTTTTGTATGTGAGCACATCTCCAAGTTTATAAGCATGACCACTGATCAGGTTTTCAGCACAACATAAGAAAAGTTTAACGCGGGTATTAAGACCTTGTAGTATTGCAAGCCCTAGTGCGCCGGTTACCGTAGCAGCGCCACCCATGTCGCACTTCATGTCTAACATACCTTCGCTTGATTTGATTGAATAACCCCCGCTATCAAAGGTGATGCCTTTACCCACAAGCGCCGTAGTTACCGGCGCGTTGGCATCACCGGTCGGATTATAGTCCAGTTCTAACAGAACCGGAGGACGTTCACTTCCGCGACCCACGTTGTAAATACCAATCCACCCCGCTTCCACTAACTCCTCGCCGGTAATCATCGAATAGCTTACTGTTTGAGGAGAAAGCGACTTAATCCATTCTGCGGCCCGATTGGCCAAATTTTCAGGGGATAACTCTTCGGGGGTGTCATTGACAAGCTTGCGAGTAAATAGCATTGCTTCATAGCATTTTTGAATACGATCCTTATCAGCATTGTCGCAAAACGTTATTTTTGATGGGTTGCGCGGTCTGGTAAAACTCAATGCAAATACCCACTGATGTTCGAACTGCCATTCTCCTGTCAGCACGACTTCAGGTATGCTCAGCCCGTCCAGTTTTCTGGCTGCCTGCTGAATAGCAAGAAGCCCGTCGCCTGACTCTGGCAAATGAATAGTGGCACCATTTTCAGTGAAACTAACCAACGCCTTTTCGCCCCACCCAGCAGTTGCTGGCTGCGTTGCCAAAGAGACAGTAAATTGTGTCATAACAAATCCTTAGTAAGCTTTGATAGACTAGTGATCTTGGTTCACCTAGTCCACTTTTCAACTATGAAGTTTAGTACGCCCTTAATTAAAGGAAAACTTATTAAACGTTACAAACGTTTCTTAGCCGATGTGGAATTGAGCGATGGCTCAATTGTTACCGCCCACTGCCCCAATACCGGGGCAATGACAGGATGCGCGGAACCCGGCTTCCTGGCCTATCTACGCTACAGCGACGATCCAAAACGCAAATTAAAATATACATGGGAAATTGCCAGAACGTTTACCGGAGAGTTTATCGGTGTAAATACGCATAACGCCAATAAATTGGTGGCTGAAGCCCTAATAGAAAAGCGCTTACCCGGATTTGAACATATTGACGATTTTAAGGCCGAAGTGAGGCCCCCGGGAAGTGACAGTCGTTTCGATTTTCGATTGCGCTTCAACAATGAAGAGTCGTTTTTGGAAGTGAAATCGGTAACACTAGCAGAAGGTAACTGTGGTTTCTTTCCTGACGCGAAGACAACGCGAGGAGCTAAACATTGTCTCGCGTTAGCTAATCTCGCCAGTCAGGGAATTAAAGCGGAACTTTTATTTTGTGTTCAACACTCGGGAATAAAAGAAGTGAAACTGGCTAACCATATTGATCCAGCCTATGCAGAATCCGTACTCTTTGCCAGTCAGAAAGGCGTCAAAATTAGGGCTGTGAGTTGTTATATTGATGAAGAAAAAGTAACAATAAATCAATCACTCCCAATAATTTTGTAAAAAATAAGTTGATTTTTTCAAATGAAGCGCCATATTTGCGCCTTGCTTTACCGTTGTGGTTCAAAACAAATCAATTTGATTCCACAATTGATCGTTGCCTGTAACGATACCGGTGAGGATAGATTACAAAGACGCTTAACATTGCTTGCACTGTTCGATTCTGCTATAGATATTCGATCGGTTTGGCGGAACTAAGTGTCGTGGTGTAGGAGATGTGACACATGTCAACAGGAAATGAAACGAAATCGCTAGGGTTACTCGCCTTAGCAGGACTAAAGCCTTATCAGCCTAGTGCTGATGAAGAGTACATGAATGAAGCGCAGATGGAGCATTTCCGCCTGTTGCTAAAGGCATGGCGCAATCAACTTCGTGAAGAAGTCGATCGCACAGTCACGCATATGAAAGATGAAGCGGCGAATTTCCCTGACCCGGTTGATCGGGCTGCTCAGGAAGAAGAGTTTAGCTTAGAACTTCGTACACGTGACCGTGAACGTAAACTTATCAAAAAAATCGAAAAAACGCTTAAGCGTATTGAAGATGATGATTTTGGTTTTTGCGATCAGTGTGGCATCGAAATCGGTATTCGCCGTTTAGAAGCCAGACCTACAGCCGACCTTTGCATTGATTGCAAAACGATGGCTGAAATTAAAGAAAAGCAGTTACAGGGTTAACCCCTAAAACCGCGTGAATGACTCGGGCCGTTCATCTGGCGGCCTGATGTATTTGTTCGTTTATGACTCCACCCTTACCTTATATTGGTCGTTTTGCCCCATCTCCGTCAGGTCCATTGCATTTCGGCTCACTGGTTGCTGCAGTGGCGAGCTTTTTAGATGCACGCAAGCACAACGGCACATGGTTACTTAGAATCGAAGATATAGATAAACCGCGGACTGTTGAGGGCGCGGATAGCGCGATCATGCGTACGCTTAACGCACACCACTTACACTGGGACGGCAAGGTGAGCTATCAGTCTGACCAGCACCACCACTATCAAGTCGTGATACAAACATTACTAGACCAGCAGCAAGCCTATCACTGTCGCTGTACGCGCAAAATTATCAGACAGACTGGTGGTGTGTACCAGGGGACGTGTAGATATAAGCAACATGCTGAATTCGGCAGCGCAGTGCGGCTTTACGTTGATACGCCTCAACGTCAGTTTACTGACCGTATACAGGGTGAAGTTGTCATTACTGACGCGCATGCATTGGAAGATACGGTGATTAAACGTCGAGATGGACTCTTTTCATATAATCTAGTAGTGGTATTAGACGACATTGCCCAAGGGGTCACCCATGTTGTCAGGGGGCATGATTTACTTAACACTACAGCAGCGCATTTAACATTGTACAATCTCTTAAACCAGTCTCCACCGCAGTACGCCCACTTCCCTGTAGCTGCAATGCTACCAGGACAAAAATTAAGCAAACAAAATCGTGCCAGAGCGGTGGACGACTCAAACCCACTCGGAAACTTGCGTAAAGTGCTGAAGTTTCTTACGATTTGGCAACCCGAATGCGATAACATTGATAGTTGTGAGACCTTACTGGAGTGGGCAACGATGCGATGGGATTGCAAAAAACTGCCTAAAAAAGCTGAAATTATTGTCGATCAGGACAATAGCCCGTATTATTACGGGCCTTAATTGCTCTGGAGAAACTGTCATCATTACGCGAGTTGTCAATTCCGTCAAACGAGTGCTAGGTAAAGCATCTACTTCCCAGCCCGGTATTTCAGCCGTGACTGTACCACGTTCTGAACATGGTATATCCCGTGACGACATCAGCGAAAACGCGTTAAAAGTGCTTTATCGACTTAATAAAGCTGGCTATCAGGCGTATCTGGTAGGTGGGTGTGTTCGTGATTTGATGCTAGGCATGAAACCAAAAGATTTTGATGTCGTAACGAATGCCACCCCGGAACAAATTAAAGAGCAATTTTATAATTGCCGTTTAATTGGCCGCAGATTTCGTCTTGCCCATATTGTCTTTGGCAGAGAAGTTATTGAAGTGGCCACCTTTAGAGGTCATCATCCTGGTGAAGAAGAAGAATCTTCAGCTTCTCATGCCAGACGCAATGAGCATGGACACCTAACGCGCGACAACGTTTTTGGTAGTATCGAAGAAGATGCAGAACGCCGTGACTTCACGTTTAATGCTATGTACTACAGCGTGGTAGACTTTGCAGTCATCGATTTTGCAAACGGTCGTCAAGCTATTGAAAAACGGGAAGTGGACCTGATTGGTGATCCACAAGAGCGTTATCGTGAAGATCCAGTGCGGATGCTTCGTGCTATTCGCTTCGCAGCAAAACTCAATATGACCATTAGCCCGCGCACCGCCAGCCCAATTAAAGAAATGGCCGGCTTGCTGACTAACATCCCCCCTGCACGGCTTTTTGAAGAAACCCTAAAATTATTTATCAGCGGTAATGGTGTAGAAACATTCAAGCTACTCCAGGCGCACGGTCTGATAGAACCATTGTTTCCGCAGCTATCCGGATTTTTGAAAGCTGATTCTTCCAGAGAGATGCAATTTATCTATCGTGTATTAGAAAATACTGACGCCAGAGTTAACAACGAACAACGGGTGACCCCTGCTTTTCTGTACGCCGCGTTACTGTGGTATCCATTAGAAGAATACGCGCAGAAAATGATGTCTGAATCAGGCTTAAGTGCCCATGATGCTTACAACATTGCGATGTCAGAAGTGGTGCGCAAACAAACTCAGCGAATCATGATACCGAAACGTTTTTCCACCGTTATTCGTGATATCTGGATGTTGCAACAACGCCTGCCTAGACGCTTTGGTCGCCGAGCATTTCAAATCCTAGCTCACCCCAAATTTCGCGCAGGCTACGACTTCTTGCTTTTAAGAGGCGAAATAGAAGGTGGCGACCTATTGGAGCTGGCCGACTGGTGGACACAATTTCAAGATGCGCATCCAGCTCAACAAAAGAAAATGCTGACCACATTGCGCAACAAAGAAGGTGGCGCACCGCACAAGCCTCGACGCAAGCGCAAGCCCAGGAATAATGACAATGCATAAAGAACGGGCTTATATAGGCTTAGGCAGCAATATGGGCGAGGCTGGCAAACATATAGAATCCGCCTTTCTTGCAATTGCCGAATTAGAACATACACGGTTATTACGCACCGCCTCGTTATATCAAAGTGCTCCTATGGGTCCACAAAATCAACCTGACTTTATTAACTCGGTGTGTTTGGTGGAAACAGGGCTTGAGCCTGAGGTCTTGCTTAAACAATTGCAGCAAATTGAGAATGATCACGGCCGCGAACGTAAAGGCGAACGCTGGGGACCGAGGACACTTGACTTAGACATCCTTCTTTACGGTAATTATGAAATTGACACCGATATTCTTACCATTCCCCATTCAGGGATTGCAGATCGAGAGTTCGTATTAGTCCCATTATTTGAAATTGCCCCCAATATGGTAATGCCTGATGGCAAGCCTATTTCACAGTGGGTAGCGAGTTGTTCACTGGATGGTTTAAAACGCCTGCGTCCTTCCAATGAGCTATAAATAACGTATAGTTCGCCATTTCGCTTTTTAACGTTAACTTTAGGTATTCGTTATGAAAAAAGTATCGGTTTCTTCCCTCCTTGCACAGAAGCAAAAAGGTAAGAAAATTACTGCACTGACGGCATATGATGCTAGTTTTGCTAAGTTATTTGATGAAGCGGGTATCGATGTATTATTGGTCGGTGATTCCTTAGGCATGGTACTCCAAGGTGAAGATAGCACTTTACCGGTTACCATCGAACAAATGGCGTATCATACAAAGTGTGCCACCAAAGGAGTGCAAAATGCGTTTGTTATGGCGGATATGCCCTTTATGTCCTATGCCACGCCCGCGCAAGCATACGAAAACGCAGCTTTGCTTATGGCAGCAGGCGCGCAGATGGTTAAACTGGAAGGCGGTGAATGGCTTTTAGATACCATTGAAGGTTTAGTACAACGCAGTGTTCCTGTATGTGGACATTTGGGTCTCACGCCACAAGCGGTGAATGTAATAGGTGGTTTTAAAGTACAAGGACGGGAAGAAGCTAAAGCGCAAAAACTCGTAGATGATGCTATCGCGTTGGAAAAAGCGGGCGTTCAGTTATTAGTGCTTGAATGTGTTCCTACCTCACTGGGTAAAAAAGTGACAGAGCAATTGTCCATTCCGGTCATTGGCATAGGTGCTGGCGCTCACACCGATGGGCAGATATTAGTTATGCATGATATGTTCGGGATTAGTGCTAACTATATGCCTAAATTTTCAAAGAATTACCTGACCGATTCTGGTGACATTCGTAACGCAGTCAAACAATACAAAGAAGACGTGATTAGTGGCGTGTTTCCATCATCTGAGCATAGTTTCGAGTAACATAGATGCAAATTATCACGACAGTCAGCGAGCTTCGTCAATGGCGCGAAGCTCAACGTAAACAAAATAATGAGGTAGGTTTCGTACCTACTATGGGCAACCTCCATGAAGGCCACCTGCAGTTAGTAAAAGCAGCCAGTACAGCATGTGATGTCGTGATTACTTCCATTTTCGTCAATCCAATGCAATTTGGTCAAAACGAAGATTTGGATGCGTACCCCCGAACAATAGAACAAGATAAAGCGAAACTGTTATCCCTTGGTGTCGATGCTTTGTTTCTCCCTTCTGTTGACGAAATGTACCCGCGCGGCCTGTCTGAACAAACGTTTGTGGAAGTACCCGATATTTCACACATTCTTTGCGGATTAAGTCGCCCAGGCCACTTTCGAGGGGTCGCTACCGTAGTGGCAAAATTATTTAATATGGTACAACCAAATAGTGCCTTTTTTGGTGAAAAGGATTTTCAACAGCTTCTAGTCATTAAAACAATGGTTAAAGATTTATCTATGGATGTGGCCATTCAGCCCGTAGCAATAGAACGTGAGGCAGATGGTCTGGCGATGAGCTCGCGTAATGGTTATTTAAGTCAGCAAGAGCGATCGAAAGCATCCATACTCTATCAAACATTGTTAGACATTAAAAAAGCCATTCAAGCCGGAGACAGAGATTTTTTAGCATTGGAAACGCGTGCTCGTTCTGCTTTAAATCGTGAAGGTTTTGAGACCGATTATGTAAGCATCAGAAATGCCTTAACGTTCAGCCAAGCCGAGAAAGACGCTCCCCAGCTTGTAGTGCTGGTAGCAGCGTTTCTCGGCACTACCCGCTTGATCGACAATATCCAGTTTACTTGCTAGCGCACTCTGGCTAAACAGCTGTAATCTGAATAAGTGTCGGGCCGGGTTCCAACGTGGCAATAAGTCATTACACATGCCTTACTTCGCCATTCCAGAGATCATATTAGTACAGGTTGTGGTTTCTACTAATGCTTCACTTCTGATAACATACCTAAAGTTTAAGCGGATCATTCGATTCGCTGATAGTATTCGCAGGTCTATCTTATAAGTGCGGTAAAGAGTATGAATAACTTAGCTGACTTCATCAAAGTTTATGATAATGCAATTGATCCAGCCGTGTGTAAAATACTCGTAGAAAAGTTTGAAAGAAACTCTGCGAAGCAGATACTCAATGGCAAAGCGGTTCGCGAACATTTGCCGAATAGTCAATGGACCGAACTAGATATTGGTAGGTTTCTGGATAAAAACGAAACTGATTACATGATTAAAACCATGTTTAAATACACTAACCAGTATAACGTTGACTGTAATCTGCAGCCTGCTCTTCCTGAACCCGGAAGCATCGATCAATTAATTTTAAAACGTTACAATCCGAATGGTGAAGATAAATTTGAACTTCATTTTGATTCGCTGGGCAATGTAGCATCACGTTACTTGGTTGTGTTGTGGTATTTAAATGATGTTGAAGAAGGTGGAGAAACCTGTTTCCCACGCTTAGATATTAAGGTACAACCTAAAGCGGGTAGATTACTTATATTTCCCCCTTATTGGTTGTACATGCACCACGGTAATCCGCCCATTTCATGTTCTAAATATATTGCGAGCACTTATTACCATTGGTAGTAAGTTAGCAAGCCGAATTTATTTAATAGTCAGAATCAAAATATGTTTAAAAAACTTAAAACCCCCAAAGTGGAATTCTTCACCGACCATGAAGAATTATTACCCTACGCGCCAAAACCAGCAGCCCACTTTTATCCAGAATGGTTTAAACGTATGGATGGCGCTCACAATGTGCAGCCAACACAACGTTACCCTTTTGGTTTAGACAAAGCGCTAACCTTATCGAATGTAAATGCTACTGTGAAACGCTGCCCAGGGGTGGTCTCCTATATGTCGCAAGGCTATGTGGTTCCTCTATGGTCTGACTTTGTAGTACAAGTTCGTCAGGATACGATATACGCGTTCGGTTCAAATGAAACAGCCTCGGTTAGTTTGCATGGTAGACACATTCATTTCGATAAAATGCCGGCGTCTAAAGATTATTATAAAGACGCGGTAAAATTTACTAATCCATGGAAAGTTAAGACGCCTAAAGGATGGTCGTTATTAATTACTTCGCCCTTTTATCATATGGAAGAGCGTTTCACGGTGATACCTGGGGTGATTGAGTCTGATACCTATCATCATATGCATGTGAATACGTTTTTTAAAAGTTATCCTGCCGATCATCAGCTGCGTATGGGGATGCCATTTATTCACGTTATCCCCTTTCAGCGTAGTAAGCTAAAATATGAAGCCCGACTATCTACGGAAGAAGACAAGCGCTTAATCAAAAATCTACGCTTCAGATCGGATAAATTCTTTAAGAAAAATCAGGCAATGAAGAACACGGATAACGACTAGATTAGCTTTAACAAGAGTGCAACGCACGGGCAGGTTGTCTTACAGAAATTCACTGTGCGTTTTGCCGACAGTTATAGTTCATTGCATTTATTAGCTGATATCAATCCCCGCCTCGTCCAACATCTTAGCTAATGGCGACAAATGGTTCTCAAAACATCGCCACTTACCCACAGACCGAGTATGAATAGGTTGTCTAATTTGCGCTTTGCTGGCGCTCGATGTCGCTGACTGAGTTTGGTAAAAGTGTAGACATTGGCTTTCGTATGGAATGTCCAGCTGTTTAAATAAAGTCTTTACCGTCCTTTCTGGGAAGTGCGTAAGGCTTTCGTATGAAACGACAGTTAATCGATCACCTAATATGTCGATCCAATAATTTATAAGCTGGTCTGCTGCTATATAGTATTTTGCCAAGTCTGTTAAATCGAAGGCATATCTAAAGAAAGGTTGTTTAAAAAGAGCGAAGCACACATCCATAGGATGTCGTTTTACAAAAATAAGTTTTGCATGGGGCATGCTAGCTGCGACTAAGCCTAAGTACAAAAAGTTTTCAGGTAATTTTTCAATAAAATACCGAGAGCCTGTCAAACGATGATTAATCAAATTCAAGTATCGTTGACCAACATTTGCGGGCTCGGTTTTACTTAGTTGACGAAGCGAATCGCTACTCGGGGTAGCTAAAGGTTTAAGCCCCGCCTCCAGTTGCAATGCAACTTGAAAGAAGAAGCTTTCGTCAGCACTTTCTATTTCACTATGACTCGATAATATCTTATCCAAAAGCGTCGTCCCCGAACGGGGGAAGCCCGTAACAAAGATGGGAGACGTGACTTCAGAAAGCGGCTGCGTTTCGGCGTTGCAGCAATCTTCGTCGAATACCGACTTCATAGTATGTAGAAATTTTAAGTCACCATCCACGGTATACGAGCCAAGGTGTTTCGCTTGCGCCCCGCCACTTTCATAGTGCTCAAATGCCTTATCCCATTGGGCTAAATCTTCATATTCTTTTCCTAACGCATAATCAAGAAAAACGCTATTTCCTTGCCCAGAAGAAATGGTTTGCTTCAGTTTAAGCATCTGTTCAACATGACTTTCTTCTTTAGCAGTCGCTAAAACACTTAAATCATAATGCAACTTCTGATTTAAAGGCTGCTTAGCGAGAATGTTTTTGCAAATTGAACTCGCCTTTTCAAGTTTCCCAAGCGATGACGACACCGCCACTTGTAGCGTAAGGATCGTGGCATTATCAGGTTGCAATTCACATGCTTTGGACAAAACTACATCTGCCTGTTCTAACTTTTGTAAGCGCTGAAAACACTGTCCAGCCTTATAAAGGTAGTAAGCATCGCTTATCAGAGAAAAATCTAGTGACTCAAGGTACGCTATCGCAGAGTCATACTGTCGACTATTAATTAACAATTCTGCCAGTTCGATTATTGCTTCGAACCTTTCAGAAGAAGCCTTTGCAGCTTGAGAAAAAAACGCTTTAGCCTGGTCAATAGCCCCTGTTTTTACGCGAACCATTCCAAGAAAATAAAGCGCCTCAGATTCGTTTCCTTCCGAGGCTAATAATTGACGAGCCAATAGCTCGGCGGTGTCCCAGTTCCTTTTGACGAGGCTATGCTTTATGCGAGTGGATAAATCCATAACTCGGCCATTACTAGTCACATTTAATTCCGGCGTCGAGCAGTATTTCCTTTAAGGGTTTTAAGTGCGCTTCGAAAGAACGCCATTTATCTATTGAATTGCTATGTAACTTTTCTCTTACTTGTACAGAGCTAGCTGTAGTGCTTGGCGCCGTGTTGTTATAGAAAGCTAAACACTCCGGCTCAAAATTTATATTCATCGCTGAAAATAAGGCTTCTACTTCAGTCTCAGATTGCGTTACCAGTTTTTCGTAGGAGATTTCGATTAGATCGTCGCCGAATACATTGCGCCAATGGTCGAGTAATTCAACATGCTTCTTATAATAGTGTCCTAAATTTTCCAGGTTATAACTAAATTTATACGCCCATGTAAATACTTGCTTATACATGGCGAAACACGCATCCATCGGATTTCGCTGCATGTAGATAAACTTCGCATTTGGAAACGCTTTTTTAATGAAACCTAGATAGATAAAATTCAGAGGCAGTTTTTCGATAAAGTATGGTTTCGTCTTATCCAGCCGATACTCGGCGGCAGCAAGATACATTTGCGCTAACTGCGAAATATCTTTCTCTGCAGCGCTCGCTATTATCTCAGGTGATACTTTTCTTTTATCGTTGATATTACTAATGTTACGTATCAACATTGGCACAAACTGACTTTCGCCAAGGGTGCTTATTTGACTGTGTGAAGATAACATCCGTTCGAGTAAAGTTGTACCCGTTCGAGGCAGGCCAACAATAAAAATGGGTGTGACTTCGGCCTCACGCTCCTGACGCCTGGTGTCTTTCTGCATCCATGTATTCGTACAATTGTCTATGACACTCTGAAGTATGTCCAGGTCTTCATTGACATCATAGTTAGCGACTTGCGTTGCCGCGTCTCCTGCCATCTTGTAATAGAAAAATGATTCGTCCCACCTTTGCAAATCTTCTAGTTCTTTTGCGATGGCGTAATACATGTATATATTTTTTTCGGCGGGATTAGATTCCTTTTCCAACACTGTCTTCATCTGACTTACATGGCTATCATCCTGAGCGGTCTGCAAACGTGAATAGAAATAGTGGTTACGTTGGTGAGAAGGGGAGGATTGCATTAGTTCTTCATAAAGCGCTTTCGCTTCAGACGTCTTGCCCAGAAAGACACAGCTCGCAGCAAGGTTCGCTTTGAAGGTATTTATTTCAGGTTGCAATTCATAGGCTTTTTTATGCAACCGATAAGCGGTTTCTGGAAGCGATATTTGATCGCATATTACCGCTGCCAAACTTAGGTAATAGGGTGAGTTGTTCAGATGCTGTTGGTATGTTCGTACCAATTCTGCTGCTTCCCCATTGCGTTTGGATAATACATATAAATGGCCAAGCTCAATGGCTGCGTCGTATCGATTATCATCCAGTTTTAAAGCGTTGGTAAATGCACTAATGGCGGGTTTTATCTTTTGCTGCAATGCGAATAGTTTGCCAATAAGAAAATGACTTTCAGGTTCACGGGGGTAGGTATCTACTGCTTCATGCGCTACTTTCTCTAACGTGGCCCAGTCTTGTTCAAATATTGCTTTTCGCCCCACCTGACTAAGATTATTTATACCTTCGCTCATCCTTTTTACCCAACTACTATTTTAAAGCTAAACATGATATCAGAAATAAGAATTTAAGACGACGAAAGCTGATTTAAATGCTGGCAGAAATATCCTTGAGCAGCAATGTTTTATCTGCTCAGCAAGACAAAGAGCGGGGGCACTAGCAATGTACTTGTTCAGACCGCGTAGATGCAACAACCACACGTCCTTTCAAATTGAATCAGGCGCAGATGAATGAGCCTAACAACCCGTGTGACACGGTCGTTTACACGTTTGCGTGATGCACGATTTACCCTGATTTATCTTCCCCGATTCAGCATATAAGATAATTAGAAAGTTAGCGCTAATTAAGCTCATATTATTGCTGAGTGATACAGTAATAGCATACAGATTACTTTAAGGCCCATAATTGCCTCACGATTTTATTGCCAATATAACAGTAATAACACTCATTACCTTTTGGAAGTGTTAAGCACGATTAAACAATTATATAATCGCTGGAAGTAAATGGGGCACCAGAAAGTTCATGAATATGAACTCACTGTAAGAAATAGAAAAGCAGATTCTCGCGTAACCGTACTGTAGCTCAAAATAACAAAAGATCTTAGAAGCTATCTGCGTAATTGCTGACGACTGATAGTGCCTCACGACTATTCTCATAACTGACACTTCAAATTCAGGCAAAAAAAAACGCGCTTTCGCGCGTTTTTTACGGAACTTTCTAATCTTAGAAAGAGTGCTTCAAGCGAACGTAGTAACCACGTCCGAACAAGCGATAAGTTGATGGATCTGTGTTAGCGTTAAAACCAACATCGATGTACGGAGGAGCTTCATCAGTGATGTTAGTTACACCAGCAGTGATTTTAGTTCCTTGACCGAAGTCATAGTTGGCCACTAAGTCATGATACATGGTTGAATCAATGTCTTGGATGTACGAACCATCAGGACGGTTACCTTCACCACAGTTACAGTTGGTGTCAGCTTCAAGTGCACTGATGAACTCACCTAAGTAAGATACAGTCAATCCATCCATGCTCCATGCAAGCGTCAAGTTAATCTTGTCTTCTGCATACGCACCGCCATCTTCAGCTGTTGGGTCAGTGAAACGACCAGAAAGATCAATCTCTGCTACACCTGGTGCTGGTTCCTTACTACGCTCTAGTAAGTGCGCCCAAAGCATTGTCGCTTTAAACATACCTACATCAGTATCCATGCTCCAGCGAATTTCAGTATCGATACCTTCGGCGCCCTGTGAAGTAACGTTTTCATCAATGTCTAAAACGTTGACAATGCTATAGTCATCAGCACGAGAAACTAATGCACAAGCGTTGCTGTTCCCATTTTTATAACACTGGTCTAGTATGTAGCCGACGCCGAAAGAACTGATACCGTTCTCGATGTCCACTTTCCAGTAATCAAGCGTAACAGTTACATCGTTATCACCTAATTCTGGCGACCAAACTAAACCTGCAGTGAAAGTATCACCTGTTTCAGGCTCTAGGTTCTGGTTACCACCTACCGTAGACCTTAACTGACTGTCAGACTGCACAGATTCTTGTGCACAACCCGCAGCAATGGAACCACCGTTTCTTGTTGGATCACAAGGGTCGCTAGCAGTTACGAAGCTATCACTTAAACCAGCAAACAGGTTAGTAATGGTGGGAGCACGGAATACGGTACCAGCTGTAGCACGGAACTTTAAGCTTTCAATAGCTTGGAAGTCAGCACCAACTTGCCACGTAGTGTCGCTACCGAAGATGTTGTAGCTATCGTAACGTGCACCTGCTTTAAGGTTAAGAATTTGAGAACCGTTATCGAACACAGGCGCATCAACTTCTACGAACGCATTTTTGTTATATAGCGAACCAGCGGTACCTTCACCTTTGTTACCCGTTACAGCGCCGGTTGCTTTACCTGAGTCAGGAGAGAAGCGGTAGTTCTGTGCATAGTAACCTACACCAGCAGCCCAACCAAGCTGGCCACCAGGTAGTTCAAGCGCTAAACCTGAAACGCTGAAATCAAGTATTTCTTGTTCAGTTACGTAGTGATCTGTTAATGGTGCTTCTACATAATCGAACATCTCTTGTGTAGCAGTGCCTGGACCACCGAATACGTTGAACGGTACACACCCTTCAATAAGTGTAGTTGGATCGTTTATGTCTGAATAACATTCTGGGCTGCCGTCGCCGTCTAGATCAGCAGATGGACCAAATGCATTGTTCAAACGCGCACCGACCATTTGACCATAGTCAATGTCTGTACGAGCACGGTAACCACGGTTGTAGGTCAACTGCCAGTCGTAGTCGTCCATTAGTGTACCTTCAAAACCCATCACAGCAGAAACCTGAGTAATATCCTGCGTAAATCTACGTGATGACTCTAACATACGACGACGAACTTCTGTTGCCGGTTCGACTGCCAAACCAGCTTGAGTCATCGCTCGGCGCAGGTAGAAGTTATCTTCTGATACACCACTATAAGCTTCACCATTAAATGTACCGTCGTACGCTGGATCAAAGCGCGAATCGTACGGCATTGGCGCTAGTTCTTGCTCAGAAGTACGTAGGTTACCACGTAATTCACCGAAGAAACGCACATCATCATTGATGTCCATGTTACCTTCAGCGAAGAAGTTAGTCTTCTCATAAGGCGTTTGGATGAAGTTAACCGGCGCGAAGTTATAAGTACGGCCATCATAATCAACAAGCCCGTTTCCTTCGTTCATCAGGGTTCCCGCATTTTCGAAAGTAAGACGACCTTCTGGAACACGAGAAGAACCAATTGGGAAACAACCTCCACTTCCAGTACCGTCATACTCAGCGGCTACCTGGTTTTCACAACCTTCTGGATACAGATAGTAAGAGTTCTGGAAGAAGTCCCAAGGCGCGTCGGCTTGGTACGCAGGCTCTTGGGTTACATATTCCGCACCGAATACCAGGTGACCATCAGAGAATGATTTACCCGCTACTAATGAAACGCTGTCTTGCTTACCGCTGTCCATATCGAAAAAGTCAGCAGTCTGAACTTCTACATCAACGCCTTCGAAGTTTTTGCGCGTAATGATGTTTACAACACCCGCAACAGCGTCAGCACCATATACCGCTGAAGCACCATCTTTAAGAATTTCAACACGCTCGATCATCGCAGCAGGAATGGTTTGGTAGTCACCACCGTCTACAACACGACGACCATTAATTAGCGTCAATGTACGGTCGGTACCTAAACCACGTAAGTCTACCAATACTGAACCCGACCCACCGTTGTTAGTCGTAGTACCAATAGGTGAACCAGACATTGAAGGCATGCTTTGGATGAAATCACCCACGTCAGTAAGACCGGTTACTTCTAACTGACTTCTGTCCAATACGAATACAGGACTTGCTGTTTCTAGGTCAGCACGCTTGATGCGTGAACCTGTTACGGAAATTTTTTCGACTGTATCTGCAGTTGCATCAGTGTTGTCCTGAGCTACCGCAAGATTTGATGCTGCAAGTGATGCAACACCAGAGGCCAAAGCCAACGCGACTGACTTTGCCAGTTTTGAGCTTGTATACATGTTTGTCTCCCTAGACCACTAAAAAATTATTAGTGATTATTGTTTTACCGCTTGGGCGGTTTTTTTGATAATGAGGTGGTGAGCCTCTGTTGCGATAATATACATAGGCTTATCATAGAGTCAACACGAAAGCTTTTAAGGGTGTATAAAGAAAGGGTTTTTTGCAAAAAATAGGGCGAATTTGTAAAGTAATTGTTACAAGAACAAGAGATATTCGACGCTAAACAAAGGGAACTTTTTTTAAGTCACCACTGTCTAACTATGTTTGCCTTTATTTTTCATGGGGTTAGCGTCGAGATATAATTATAAGCAAATTTTAATTAATTTAAAACATTACTATTTTGTTAAAATATTAACTTTATTTACCTTAATATGTGCTATGCGAGGAAGTAAATATTTTATCTTAGAAACTTTATCAATCATCCTCAGACGAAAGCTATCGTAATGTGAGTACAGATCATTTGACCTAGCGTTTCCTTATTCAGAGGAATTCAAATGCTGCCATTCCTGGGTTTTCTGTGCAATCGTATGTTGTTCCGCTAGAATTGCCTGCAAATCGTGCCGACTAGTCAATGGATTTGCCAGTACTACCCGAAAAACTGTTACGGAATTAGCGGGATAGTCAGGGCTTTCTAATCGGGTTCTGGACACAAACGATTTGCCTGCTTCACGTTGCAGTTTTTGCACATTAACCACTAGCCTGTCAAGGACTTGATTCAATTCGTTGACTTTCTCTGTATCGGCTGACTGTAGTTGAGTCTGAATGTCACGGGGGCATATCCGATACGTGAGTAGCGACAACGTCGGCGCTGTAATCAATTCGAAATCCGGGTGGCGATTAATCATTTCAGCAAATGTCTTTGCTTTTTCGATACTTTGATCAATTAACAGCTCGTAGCCACGGCGACCAAAAATATGGAGGGATGAATAAACCATCATCGCCATACCGTTTCTTGACCCTTCCAATGTGGTGGCACCTAAATCTTTAGAACCTTCACGAAGAATGTACTGGGCATGATGTCTTACCACATTGGCGTTTTCCGGATCTTTAAATAACGCCATACCTGCCCCCATTGGGACATACATTTGTTTGTGCGCATCGATTGTAATTGAATCTGCTCGTTCAATCCCTTTCAACTTGTGACGGTGTTTATTAGAAAACAAGGTTGCGCCACCCCAGGCAGCATCAACGTGAAACCAACAGCCTAATTCTTTTGCTACATCAGCTAATTCATCTAATGGATCAATGTGCCCTGTCTCGGTAGTGCCCCCTACACCAACAATCGCTAACAGACGATTCCCGCTCTCCTGATAGGCTTTCCCGGCTTTAAGCGCATCTTCGGGCTTGAGCGTCTGAGTGGGACAAGGCAGCGCTAATAATTGTTGACGACCAATTCCGAGCGCATCAACAGCTTTAGACAGCGAGTAATGTCCTCGTTTAGAACACATTACACCGAGGTTGTTGATGCCATAATGACGGTACGCCGAGGCCAACCCTTCTTTCGCAACACCACCGAAGCCTTTTTCGGGGCCAAGGGCTTTGTTACGGGCCACCCATAGGGCAGTTATATTCGCAACGGTACCGCCCGAGCAGAATGCACCTAATGCATGGCGTGCGCTATGCAAATACCGTTGATAAAAAATATCATCTTCGTTGTACACTAAGTGATGCATCATACCGAGTACTTGACGTTCAAGGGGTGTGAATGCTTTGGAGGTTTCAATTTTTACCAGATTTTGATTTAACCCCACCATTAGTTTTGAAAGGGGTAAATGAAAGTAAGGTAACGCCGATGTCATATGTCCGATAAAGGTAGGGGAATAGGTGTTCACGGAGTGGGCCACCAGCTTGTCTAACAAAGACTCAGCATGGGAAGAGACGAATTCTGGCGATTCTGGGACCCGGGAATCGGAAAAATCCTGCTCAATTTCTTCCAATAAGGTTTTTTTGGTGACCACATGTTGAGAAAGAAAGTCTAAAATATTATCAGATAGATGCTGTTCTATCTGGGCAAGTTTAGAATCCTGGTGTTCAGGCTTGGTAAATACCCTATACAAATGCCTGAGACTGACCTGAGCTTCACCCACTAAACGCACCTCTAAAAATTTAAACTAAACTATTCACCGACATCAAACGTTACTAAATTATCCTTTTATTCAGGATGAACGTTTGATACTAAATATGAAAATTTAGCATTGCGACGACAAAGAGCCGAACTGTACCCCAGAATGCGGGTTTAGCCAAGGGGCTACTACTATTTCAAATGATATCTGGAGCATAAATCATGTTAATGATTCTATCGCTTAATGGAGGGTGAAGCTGCAAATTTATTCAAATTAGGGGTTTCAACGAATATTTGTCATTTTTTAATTAGCGGTCTCTGCTATAGTCAAATAAGAACGATCTGGAATTAAGAATCATGCCTATCCGTGAAGTGACTGAAAATTTTAGTATTGAAAGCATCGTACCTTACTTTCAGCCTATAGTGGACCTGGAGAATGTGCGTGTATGGCGCTACGAATGCCTTGCTCGATTGGTTACACCTTCTGATAAAACGTTTTTGCCAAGCGAGTTTCTGTATTTGATTGAGCGTAATAATCATGTTCATCAGCTAACCGAAACAATGTTCACGCAAAGTGCAAAATACTTTAAAAACGTGAATATTCCCTGGAACATTAATCTTGATGCAAGCGATCTGGATTGTGAAGAACTTACCAATACATTAATTATGCATTTGGCTAATTATCCCAACCCGTCCCGGGTGAGTGTTGAGGTAAATGCCAGTACGGCACTGAAATATCCTGATCGATTAAAAGCCTTTATTGATAAAAGTATGCATAGTGGGCTTGGCGTATTTATAGACAATGTGGGTAAATCACCAGGTAACATTAAAACCCTGATGTCTATGCCTGTGCGGGGGATCAAATTAGCAGGCGGTTTAATTCGCCAATTCGATACTCAGCCTGAGGTAAAAGAGTTTCTGCTAAATATCTGTGAACTTGCTCAGCAACGTAGCATTGCTCTGGTTGCCGAGCACGTAGAGGATGAACAAACGTTAGATAAGGTGAAACAGCTGCCTATTCGGTATGCTCAGGGGTATGTTTTCAGTAAGCCCGAACCCAAGCCGGTAGAACATTAGTAAATTCTGGTAAACCTACTTACTCACCCTCTTCGCTATAGCAATCGAGTTTCCAACATGTTTGGCCGCTTTGCTGATACTTACGTTCGAAGGGGGTGAAGGCATCCTCTTGCACTATGGAAGTAAGATCGCTTCTCACACCGTAATGGCTAGCGGCCCGAGCAAATTCCATCAAATACACCAGCCAGTTACTTCGTACCTGAATATTGCCAGTAATTGCCATGAGAGCGGGCATGGCGGCGCTGGCATGCCAACGCTTTTGCACCTGACTGGCTTTAGGATAGGGGTTGGGATAGAGCAAGTAGTGCTGACTTACCTGCCAATTTGACGATCGTACTAAGCGCCAGAAATCATTTACATCTGCCCTTATCAGTAAATAGTTACTGTCTCCTTTTTGATAGGCATGATGTTTACCTATGCGAGCCTCTGACTTATCAATGCCAATAACTTTATGGTCAGGAAACTTATTCGCCAGATTCGCGGTGCTTTCTCCCACACCGCAGCATGAGTCGAGAATTATCGGCCCCTGCCAACCCTCAAGCCAATCACATGTTTGCTCGAACGCAAGGTCAGTATGTTCACTAATTGGACGCTTACTTTCGTTTTGCTGGTATTTTTTGACAATATCGTCCAGCTTATCGTGCACACTAGTTTGATTGGTACTGATGGACCGGGAATTGCCGCAAGATTCGCTCATTAGGAGCGGATCCCTTTGCCAGTATCCAATAGGTAGTACGCCACACCAAATAGTAAAACATTAAACCCTACCAGCAAGGCTAATGCGACTTCGATATTAACGTCGGATACGCCTAAGAACCCATAGCGGAAGCCATTAACCATATACACAATTGGATTTGCTTTACTTACCCATTGCCAGAACTCAGGCAATAGGCTTAAGGAGTAAAACACACCGCCAAGGTAAGTGAGTGGGGTAAGGACAAATGTTGGTACTACACTGATGTCATCAAAGGTCTTAGCGAACACCGCATTGATTAAACCTGCAGTGGCAAATAAGGATGCCGTTAACAGCAATGTTATGGTGATAATCCCAAAGTGATGAATTTGCACATCCACAAAGAATAACGAAACTATTGTAACAATTATGCCTATTAACACCGCTCGCGCGACGCCTCCGCCCACGTACCCTGCAATGATAATCCAGGTAGGAACAGGGGCAACGAGCAACTCTTCTACGTTACGCTGAAACTTGGCACTAAAAAAAGATGAAGACACATTTGCATAGGCATTAGTAATGATCGACATCATAATTAAGCCCGGCACAATGAATTCCATATAACTAAAACCATCCATCTGCCCTATTCGGTTCCCAATCAGGCTACCGAAAATTACAAAATACAAGCTCATGGTGATAGCCGGGGGCACTAATGTTTGAACCCAGATGCGTAAAAAACGCGTACATTCTTTAATCCAGATAGTCGTAAGAGCGACCCAGTTGTTCTTATTTTGCATTGCTGGTTTGCTCCTGCTGGTTACGGCCTGATTCCACTAAACGAACGAAAAGTTCTTCCAGACGATTTGATTTATTACGCATACTCATTACCTGGATGCCTTGCTGTGACAGCTGATTGAATACCGGGTTCAGCCCTTCCGTTTTTTCTACATCGACTTCGAGGGTATGGCTATCTACCTGACGGTATTCAAACCCTTTTAATTCAGGAACTGCAGAGTTTTCACCTAAATCTAATATAAAGGTTTCCAGGCTTAATTTAGCCAATAACGATTTCATAGTTGTATTTTCCACAATACGCCCTTTATCGATAATGGCGATATTTCGACACAACATTTCTGCCTCTTCCAGATAGTGGGTGGTCAAAATAATAGTGATCCCTTGCTGATTTATTTCTTTTAGAAATGTCCACATCGAGCGTCGGATTTCAATATCCACCCCCGCCGTGGGTTCATCTAATATCAGCACTCTAGGCTCGTGCATCAAGGCTCTAGCAATCATTAAACGACGTTTCATTCCACCGGAGAGCTCTCTGGCTCGCGCGCCGCGTTTTTCCCACAAATCCAGTTGTGTCAGGTATTTTTGCGCTCGCTCTTTGGCGAGTCCTCGTGGTACACCGTAATAGCCAGCCTGATTAAGTACAATTTGTTCAACCGTTTCAAACTGATTAAAATTAAACTCTTGTGGTACTAGACCTATGCAAGCTTTAGCTGCCTCTTTCTGACTAGCCAAATCAAAACCACACACTTTAACTTCGCCATCGGTTTGATTAACGAGCGAACTGACGATGCCGATAGTAGTCGATTTACCCGCTCCATTGGGGCCAAGCAAAGCAAAAAAATCGCCTTCTTTTACTACAAGATCAATGCCTTTAAGGGCTTCAACATTGCCCTTGTAGACTTTACGTAATCCGGAAATATCCAGCGCTTTCATGAAGATGCCTGTCCTTTTGAGAGTAGATGTAGTTTTGTTATGCTATACAGAGAATAAAATACTGCAAGCTACTTAAATTGTTATATTTTCGAATTTTTCAACCCTGACATTGTCCTAAAAGCAAATCAAAAATAAGCGAGGCATTTATATGGCGCATCTATCCCCTTTATCTGAAGACGCTTCACCTGAGTTAAAAGATGATTTTGCCGTCTTTGTGAACATATTAGGATTTGTGCCTAATTCATTACTTACCATGCAACGCCGTCCCAAAATTGTAAAAGGTTTTGCAGAACTAACCAAAGCAGTTATGGCTCCTGATGGCACTGTCGACATGGGTTTCAAACGGTTACTTGCTCACTTTGCCAGCAGAGCGGCTGGATGTCAGTATTGTGAAGCACATTCACTTATTGCTGCCGGTCTACACGGGGTAAGTAATGATAAAATTCAAGCTATCTGGGAGTATCAAACCAGCTCACTTTATACTGAAGCGGAGCGCGTGGCGTTAGATTACGCGCTCGCCGCCGGAAGTGTACCCAATCAAGTCGATGACACACTGATGGCCCGTATGAAGCAACATTGGGATGATGATCAAATTGTAGAAATTCTGGCCGCTGTTAGCCTCTACGGGTTTTTGAATCGCTGGAACGATTCTATGGCCACTGATTTAGAAGCTTCTCCTAAAGCCTTAGGGGAAAAGGTACTAAAAAAAGGGGGCTGGACGGGCGGGAAACACAATACGTCACGCAGTCGAAAAAAAGGTTCGTCATCCTGCTGAAAGACAGGGTCCGATGAACAATGATAGTGAACGAGGGAGATCACCGCTTTCGCGGTGACGACGAGGTGTTTGTGTCGCTTTGCGGTAAACCATCACTACGATGTCATAAAAAAGATTCGTCACCCTGTCGAAAGACAGGGTCCCCTGAACAATTATAGTGAACGAGGAAGATCACCGCATTTGCGGTGATGACGAGATGTTTGTGTCGATTTGCGGTAACCCCTGTCACAATGTCGTAAAAAAGATTCGTCACCTTGTCGAAAGACAGAGCCCCTTGAACAATGATAGTGAACGAGGGAGATCACCGCATTCGCGGTGACGACGAAATGAGAGTCACCCTGTCGAAAGACAGGGTCCGATGAACAATGATAGTGAACGAGGGAGATCACCGCGTTCGCGGTGACGACGAAGTGAGAGTCACCCTGTTGAAAGACAGAGCCCCCTGAACAATGATAGTGGACGAGGGAGATCACCGCTTTCGCGGTGACGACGAAATGAGAGTCACCCTGTCGAAAGACAGGTTCCCCTAAACAATGATAGTGAACGAGGGAGATCACCGCGTTCGCGGTGATGTCGAGGTGTTTGTGTCGCTTTGCGGTAAACCATCGTCGCAATGTCATAAGAAAGTTCGTCACCCTGTCGAAAGACAGGGCCCCCTGAACAATGATAGTGGACGAGGGAGATCACCGCGTTTGTGGTGACGACGAAATACTGGTTCAGTTTTGGTGGTGATGACGAGATGATTGTTAACCTGATAGACACTCAACGGTTCGCGGTTAACTTTTCAGGCTCATCGAAAATTTCCATTACGACTTTTCGGTCAAAAAATGCTTCCTCAATTGTCGCCGTTGCCGCAAACTTTTCTCCTACTGAAGCAGTAATAATTTGTTCCGATTTTACCCCTGCCTGGGTTAAAAATTGCTTTACAGACAGGGCTCGTTGCATAGAGAGTGCTTCGTTGTAGTCTTCGTCGCCGCGACTATCAGCATGACCCGTTACTCTAACGCGCAACTTTTGGTTGTGTAAGAGTGCGGCTGCCAATAGCTTGAGTTGTTCCGCATAGGGCGGTTCAATAGAATACGACCCCGTTTTGAACTGTACCGCTTGTTCTAGAGCAAACGATGATAATTCCGGCGTATGCAGCATTGCTAATTCAGCAGCCTTTACACGTTTAGTTAGCGCATAGTTTTCGGCTCCCAATTGGCTAAGTGCTTGCGTTGATTTGGTAAGTTCAGCTTGCTTTTTGAGCAAGCTTTCTTTTTGGACTTCATCGTTTCCGATCATCGCGCCGATTATTCCCGCCACACCAGCACCAATTGGGCCTGCCACGATGGCCCCAATAACCGCTCCGGTGCTCAAGCCGATAGCAATAGATTTATCTTGTTGGTGATTTTCATCACCTTTAGCGGCTACCGAAGCAGGCAGGATAAGTGTAACAATTGAAGCTGCGATGAAGGTTTGTTTTAGTGTATTTGTCATAGCTGTACTCTTTCTATTAAGAATTATGGGTGAAGAGCACTTATTAAATCGAAGTTTTCTGTCAAACTACGAAAGGAAAAGTGGAAATATGGAGAACAAAAGAGGCGCGGTTGCCACAATTCAGTTTGGAAGCGAGCCTCCCCCCTCTAACGTGGTGGGTATATATATGTTGCACTACAGATATCAAAACGCAGATTATATATTGATTTTAGCTTTGTTTATTTCTGTAAATCGCTATCAGCCTGCCCAGCAAACTGAGCTCTGACGCCTGGCTCCAATGGCAGTATTCATACTCTGCATCTAGATAGAACAGCTCCAATAAGAAATAGTCTCGCGCATAAATACTATAACGTTGTATCTCGGTTTTTTAATATTAAACCTATGTGGTCACTTTTATAGGGTCGATAGAAAATAGAGGCCTCAGATATGCGTTCGCGTTATAATTTACTTTCGCTCTCAGCATATAAACACATTGATCATCAATTCGAACTGCACAAAACTTCCATTGCGTATATAGGTCATAACCAGCAAACGCGGTGGGACCAGAAAAGATAATGCAATCAAACTACTTTGCGATAACGCCAAGTAAGACTTTACTCTTCAACCCCCACCAAATCGTTGAACTCTAAATATGGCAGGAAAATGGCAATGTAGGGGAAATAGCTAACTGTTTCTGACCGCCAATGAAAACTATCGTATAGTAGCGAAATATCGTATTTAGATAGGCGTTACCTATGCCTCGCACCATTGCGCTAGTAGAAGATGATAAAGCCATTCGGGAAAACTACATAATTGCTTTACGCGCACAAGGATATACTGTCCACGCATTTGGGGACCGGCCATCGGCTTCGAAAGCTTTTGAAAATTCACTACCAGACTTAGCCATCATAGATATTGGATTGGTAGATGAAATGGAGGGTGGTTTTTTACTTTGTCAGCAGTTAAGGCAACTCTCACAAACCTTACCCATCATTTTTTTCACGGCACGAGATAACGATGTGGATACCATTAGTGGCTTCCGCATGGGGGCGGATGACTATTTGACGAAAGATATCAGTATGGCCCATTTGCTTGCCCGAATTGCCGCACTTTTTCGCCGTACTGACTTGCTTTCTACGCCTTCACAGCAAAGTGAACAGATACGTTTAAACCACCTATTGGTTGATGTAAGTCGCATGACAGTGAGCTGGAAGGAACGACCTGTAGCGTTAACGGTAACCGAATTTTGGATGTTACATGCCATTATCAAGCGACCTGGCCACGTAAAAAGCCGTCAACAATTAATGGACGAATCACAAATGGTGGTCGACGACTCCACGATTACTTCACACATTAAACGTATGCGCAAAAAATTTGTGCAATTAGATCCAGATTTTGATCACATTGAAACCGTATATGGCATGGGCTACCGCTGGCAGAGTTAATTAATGCGTTTTAGATTTTCTATCCGTTTCCAACTGGTCATTCTCTCGTTATTTTTATTCACCATCCCTTGGCTGGGATATCAATATGTGTGGGAAGTCGAAGAATACCTTCGTAATGGCCAAGAACAAACCATGCTGGGAACGGCGCGCGCTGTAGCCACTGCGTTGCATGAAAGAAAAGCATTGTTTGAAAGTCGCTCATCCTATTTACAGAATATTCGTCCGGGCACCGACTTGTACGCTCCTCAATTAGACAACCCAATTCGATTAGACGGTAAATTTGATGATTGGCAGGACATTATTCGCCTTGCTCAAGTTTACGGTAACAACAAAGTCGTTCAGCGGTACATAGCTGACAACTCCACTACATCTCTAAGCTTTACCCATATGGTCGGTAAGTATGAGCAATATCTGTACGCTATGTTTAAGGTCGAAGATGAACAGTTAATTTGGCGCAATAATAAAAGTTTGAAAATAGATAAAAGCGACCATTTGTTAATCAGTCTGCTCGACAAGCATGGAAAGTTTTCTCGTTACAGCATTTCTCCCTATCAACCTGGCTGGATAAATGCCTATCGCTTGGATGATGACTCCGCTCATATTTTTCCCATTGAGAATGCGCTAGAAATTCAGGGCCACTGGCGACAAACCCAGACGGGTTACAATATTGAATTGCGTTTCCCATTGTCCCTGTTTTCAGGATCACTTGCCTTCGCTTTGGTAGATGTAGATGATCCCCTCACACGCGAAAAAAAATACGCTATTGGTACCGCCGATCCAAACCAGTTCGATAAGCTAGGTACGGTTGTCTCTCCTTCTCCAGAAATTGAGCAGATTTTAGCTGGGTTAAAATACGCAGATTCTAGAGTATGGGTAGTCGATCGACATCAGCGAGTTTTAGCAAAAGCGGGGAATATTCAAGCTGCAACAGGCGTACGGGTGAAACCCCGTAAACAGTTTGACTGGGCATGGTTAAATTGGATTGAGAAACACTGGATCCTACCTGTGTACTATCACATCTTGACTCGTCCGCCGGATAATTTTGTGGATGAACTGGAAAATGCCTATGAAATCGAAACCCAGGGTGTCAAAACTGCATTAGCAGGTCGTGCCGAATCCTTGTGGCGTTTAACACCGGATAACCGAGCAGTCATTTTATCCGCATCCCACCCTATCTTTATTGATGGTGAAGTGAGAGGGGCTGTCATAGTAGAGCAAACTACCCACGGCATCCGAACCTTACGCAATCGCGCCTTAGAACAGTTATTTCACGTCATTATCGCGGTGATGCTATTAGGCACGCTGGGGTTATTTCTGTTTGCTAATCGTATATCGTCACGTATCAGAAGGCTACGGGATCAGACCGAAAGTGTCATCGACGAGAGTGGTAAAATTGTTGGTCAACTTAGCACTGCCAGACAACAAGACGAAATAGGCGACCTATCTCGAACCTTTGCGACGGTCATTGAGCGGTTGCAACAGTATAATTCATACCTCGAAAACATGGCTTCGCGGTTATCTCACGAACTACGCACCCCTATTGCAATCGTTAAGTCATCATTAGACAACTTAAAACAGTTTAACACTGAATCCAACAATGAAGGCTTCATCGAAAGAGCCCAGGACGGGATCACTCGGCTCAGTACCATATTAAACCGCATGAGTGAGGCCACACGACTTGAGCACGCAATTACGCAGGAAGAATCTGAACGTGTCGACCTGACAAACTTACTTTCGGCTTGTTTCGCTGGTTATCAGCAGGCTTACGACACCCGAAAATTCGTTTTTTCCAAAGAAATTGATCTCGGATTAATTAAAGGCGTACCCGAATTACTTGTTCAAATGTTAGACAAGGTTGTCAGTAATGCGGTTGAATTTAGTCAACCCGATGACACAATAACCTTGCAAGTATGCCAAAGTGGAAAATATTTACAGGTTAAAGCGGTTAATCCCGGGCCATTGTTGCCCAATGATATGCAAGATGAATTGCTTCAATCTATGGTATCGGTCCGAACGGACGTAAGTCATCAGGATACGACCACCGCCCCCCACCTGGGCTTAGGTTTGTATATTGCCAATACCATAGCAATGTTTCACAAAGGCCACTTACAGATTAACAACCTCGCGGATCATTCGGGGGTGGTTGTCACAATTTCACTTCCCAAATTGTAATTATTTTGTTTGTGTAAAAGAATGATCTGGTACATTCTTAAGCATCATCGATTCTTTGCGTTTCGCCAGCATTCTGGCGTATCGACGCATGCTCACAGCGTTATCTTTTTCGTCTAGAATATCTACACCCAACAACCGCTCTAATAAGTCCTCAAGGGTAATAATACCTTCCAAGCCGCCATATTCGTCCACTACCAGCAACATATGACGACGCTTTTGCAAAAAATGATCAAATGTAGATGAAAGCGGCATAGTATTGAGTACTGTGACCATTTTCTTCAGATAGGTCGCCAACGGCTTATCCTCATTCCCTCTAGCTTTGGCTAACAGTAAGTCAGTGCGCATGACGTAACCCGTAATATCTTCGTTATCGTCTTCTGAGTACAGCGGAATACGTGAATACTCGATATCACTGTGTTTATGAAAGAATTCTGAAACTAACATAGTTTCATTAGCAGAAAACATTTGAGTTCGATGGGTCATCGCATCTTTTACTTTAAACTCATGTAAGGTAAGTAAGCTTTGTAAAAAAGCGGCTTCGTGGTTGGCTAATTGGCCCTCCTGACTGGATACTTCAGCCATGGCCTGCATCTCGTTTCTGCTTAATCCTCGTAATGGACTGTCTTCTTTGAAGCTTTTGGTCATCCAACGGGACATCACTACAAAAGGGTGAAGGACAAGCGTTAAATATTTGAGGAAATACGCGGTAATCGGGGCTAATGCGCGCCAATAAGTAGCGCCAAGAGTTTTAGGAATAATTTCAGAAAAAACCAATATCAAAAATGTCAAAATAGCGGATATTAGGCCGAGGTACGCATCGCCGAAAACGATTGCAGCCTGTGCTCCTGCGCCAGCAGCTCCCATCGTATGAGCAATAGTATTTAGCGTTAGGATGGCGGAAAGCGGGTTATTAATATTGTCAGTGAGCTTGCGTAGCAACACCCCGCTTTTCTTACCCTCAGCTTCTAAAACCGAAACATAAGCAGGCGATACGCTTAATATCACCGCCTCGGCTATTGAGCAAAGAAAAGAAAACCCAAGTGCGATAAGCACATAAAACATCAACAACAACATAATAGTATTCCATTAGCGGAAATAGAAATAATCAATTTGTCTCCAAAAAAGTTGTTCAAATTGAGCGAATATACCGTAAGTAAGCAGAAGCATTTGAATAAGGTGTTTGTCGCTGTATTTTTACATGGGTAAATAAACAAATACAGTTTTGTGGGCTATTTTGTGGAATTTCAACATCTGCCATCTCGCACAACACTTACTGGAGGATTCGGTTTGCGCGTATTGACAATTATTTTTAGCATTCTTATCACTGCTGGCTGTACTACCTTACCCGATCAGCCTGTGCCAGTTGCTATTGACGGTAAAAGCCGTGCCATAGTATTTGATGTGGATGGTACACTAACGCCAAAGCCAATTGCTATCAATACCGCAAGAGAAAACGCCGCGCGGGCCGTAAATTTGTTTGCAGAGAACGGTTACACCATTATTTATCTCAGTGCACGCAACCTATTTTTTCAATTTCCCATTCCTGACTGGCTTCAAGAAAATGATTTTCCCGCAGGCATAATTCATGTTCCACGTACTCACGCAGAGCACTTTAACCCAGCGGAGTTTAAAGCTGGTATGTTACAAAAATATGTCGATGAGGGATGGATGCTGGTCGCAGCCTATGGCGATACGCATACGGATTTTGAAGCTTATTCACAAGTAGGTATACCTAGAGAGCGTATTTTCGCCGTACAACGAGAAGACGCTGAACAGTGCCAATTAACCGAGCAAATATGGGCCGAATGTTTGACTGGCTGGCAACCGCATTTCGAACAGATTATGCAGATAATTTCCCTAGAAGGCACCTCGGGGGATACCCAACCACCCATGCTGAACTCATCACCCTAAATTAACTATTTGTTTAAAGGTAAAGCGGTTGTTCCGATTATCTATATCAGAAACTTTGATATTTTTATGAACGTGGTTAATGACTCATTCCGTATGTTTTTAGACCCTACCCGCGGATTTTGTTTGTAAGATAAGAGGCTAGGAATACTGTGCTTGGTTACCGGGCCTACGCATATACATCACCATTTCAAGCGGATTGCTCTTTAGTTTGTGCCCCCAGCGCGGGTTCGCAAATTGTAGAATAGCGTCATTTTCGATAGTAATGGTCACTAGGTGCCATTGTTTAAGGAAATGAATATAAACAGGCTATGATAAAGCATGGAGGTTGCGGTAAAACACATGAAACCGCTATGTACACTTCGTGCAAAACGGCATGGCTGAGCGCGTATACACAACAACCTTTAACAAGGTTTTATTCATTCATAGATTTGTAGTAGCTCGTGGGAGATGCCTTGAGTCAATGAAAGAGTTCTAATTGTCCTGCAAAGGTAAGTTAACAGACCGAATCATACGAACAATAAAGCGTTTAACGCTTTCCGTGATGCGCTCTCGGATCGTGAGCTAACTTTGGAGTTTAGCGCAATTAAACTTAGTTATATCGCCGGAGTAAATAAGGCGCCCGCCATTACACCAATAGCGACTTGATGAGAACAATAGAAATTGAACAGCGATTTCGAGCCTAAACGTACTGTAGTTCTACAGCGCGAAAAGTTGTCCACACTGTCTCCTGTCCGCTTACCATACTTCACTAAAACAAGTTTAAAACGTATCAATGTAATTCCGAACGGGTCGCAAAAAGCAAAAAAGGCCGCTTACGCGACCTTTCTATGGATGACTCAATGTCAGCTTTGATTATTCGATAATCTTAGCTACAACACCAGCACCTACGGTACGACCACCTTCACGGATTGCGAAGCGTAGACCTTCGTCCATCGCGATAGGAGCAATCAGTTCAACTTCGAACTTAAGGTTGTCACCAGGCATTACCATTTCCACACCTTCAGGAAGCTGTACGGCACCAGTTACGTCAGTTGTACGGAAGTAGAACTG
>NZ_JAPFRE010000026.1 GCF_026183735.1 Alteromonas sp. ASW11-130
ACACACATCGTGTGGGTACGTCGCCGCTGTTTCATTCAATTGGTGAGTCAGATGACGGGTCTCTTCTTCATCCATCATGTCCAAGTCGGCAAGGAGTCCACTTGAATCATTAACTAAACTGGCAACTAAGTTGTTAAAGTGTAAACTGAATCGCTCAATTGATTCTCTGGTGAATAACGAGGTGTCGTATTTCCAGAAAATATCTATTCCATGTGTGGTCACCTTTACCTTGATATCAATATCAAACTGTACCAACTCTTCGCTCCCTTTAACGGGCGAAAAGTTTACGCCAGGCAGAGATACACCTTCAGCTCCATTAACTTCCATGCTGAAAAGAATTTGGAAGATAGGAGAATGATTCGCCACCCTAGGGATGTCACAATGCTCAACTAACTGATCAAAAGGCAGATCTTGGTTGCTTTGTGCATCTTGGTGCACAGCTTTAACATGTTCAAGATACTGGCTAACTTTCTCATATTCAGTATTCACCCTGAGCACTAATGTATTAACAAAAAAGCCAATTAATGGCTCAAGTTCGGTTTGGGTTCTATTGGCGACAGGTGTGCCAATTACAATGTCATGGCTATTACTATATTTTGAGAATACAAGCGATAAACAAGCATGCAGCAACATAAATGGAGTCATCTTACTTTCTTTAGTAAATGCTAACAGACGATTAAATACATCCGGTTTAAGACGACTAATAACCAATTCACCTCTAATTTGTTTTTGTATTGGGCGAGGAAAATCTAACGGTAAACTATGTACAACTGGTATATCGGCCAACTGTTCACGCCAATATTCCAGTTTGCTTTCTAATAGTTCTTCTCGGTAGTAATCATGTTGCCATTGCGCATAATCTGAATATTGAATAGCTAGAGGAGAAAGCGGATTAACGCTGCTTTCTGAGATCGCTTGATAAATTGCTGTAAACTCTTTTATCAAAACACCGAAAGACCAGCCATCAGAAGCAATATGATGCATATTAAACAGCAATATATCTTCTGAGGATGTACGAACGAAAGCCGCTCGCACCATTAAATCAATTTTTAAATCAAAGGGTTTAGTGATTTGTCCAGAGACTATCTCTTCTGCTCGTCGCCGCTGTTCTTCCGAATCAAACTTCGTAAGATCAAATTGCTCAATTGCAAAATGATAATCACGTTTAATAACTTGATACGGCTCTCCATTATCACTCAAAAATACCGTGCGTAACGCCTCATGCCTTTCAATAATAGTGGTAAGTGCTTGCTCAGCAATACCCACATCAAACTGACCTTCAACCTTCAAAGCTAAAGGCATATTATATTCGGCACTACTTCCTTGTAGGTGGTCGATAAACCACAGACGATGTTGAGAAAAAGACAAAGGAATCTTATCAGGCCTAACAGAAGCTACAACAAGACTTCGGTTATCGATATTATTTCGGGATAAGTATTTGACTATATTATCTTTATTGTCTTTCAGTTGCTGTTTCAATTCATCAGTAAATGTTCCTTTTCCTGCATGAACCAGTAACTTCCCCTGCTTTAATGTGACCCGAATCCCATTGTCTTTTAAACGCAATAATAATTGCTCAACAGCCATCATATTTCAAAAACCTCTTCTAACTCCTCACCTTTTTCCTGTTTTAGCCACATTCTGAGTTCAATGACTTTGGCAAGTTGCGCGATTGTCTGTGCCTCAGCAACGTCTTCAAAAGACAATGTAATTTGAAACTCTTTAACAACTTTTGCCAGTAAGGTTGTTGCTGTAAGTGAGTCTCCTCCCACTGCGAAGAAGTCATCATTAATACCAACTGGATGATAACCCAACACGGTTTGCCAATGCTTAGCGAGACCTTGCTCAATTTCAGTTTGCGGTGCGACATATTCTGTCGTTGTTAATCTATTACTCTGTGCGGCTTGAGCTTCAACAGCTTGCTCTGAAACCTCCTCATTCAGCGTGGTTTGCCACTGAGATTCAACTGTAGTTTGCAGCTGTGCGCCATACTCAGGCATGATAGACACAAGCTTTTCAATAAACGCGTGCTGAGCTTGTTCTAGTGCACTTATAAGCTCATCAGAATGCTGCTCAGACTCGGCAAATGATAATCTCACCCCTACTTTAAGTGCACGTATATCTTTGTCTTTGTTGTCTGCTGATTCAGCCAGCTCTTTTAAACTTTGATGTTGACGATAACGCTCTGTATCGGTTCCCTCTGACTCTTGCACCCAGAACGACTGAGTTTGAAATACAGTACCAGGTAAGCTGCCAATCTTGCCAATTTGTTCAGGTGAGAATGCTGGCTTGTCAAACTTAACATTACCGTGCCACAGTTGTGACTTAGCCAATAACAATGACTTAACTTCGTCGAGCGAGTCCAACTGTCTTGGCAAACATGCAAAAGCTATTTGCGCATGCCCAAGAGTCGCTTTTGAGAAAGACGTTAATGCAGAGCCCGGACCAACTTCTAATAATAGCGACGTTTCCATCTCTTCGAAAATGGAGCGAATCGCTTTGGCAAATAACACTGGTTGTCTAATTTGCTCAATCCAGTAATCACTTGTGCAAAGATGTTCATCGTCAACTAATTCGCCTGTTAATGTTGAATAAAAAGGAAGTGAAGGGCTATGGAACTCAACCTCTTCAAGCTTTTCCTTAAATGCAGGTAACATTCCTTCCATCATAGGACTATGAAATGCATGTGAAGTCTTTATGTCTTTATAACTAAGAGCCTGATTTGTGAGCACATGTACTTGCTGCGCCATTGATTCTTCATCCGCAGCCAAAACGATGTGGTGCTGACTATTAATAGCAGCAATTACAACGTTGTCACATAAGACCTGCTCGACCTGCTCAACAGTTGCATTAACAGACACCATTTTTCCACGAGGCATTTCTGACATTAACTTGCTGCGATAGAAAATCAACATTATCGCATCTTCGAGTGTTATCACGCCAGCAATGCAGGCTGCGGTAAACTCACCTAAACTATGTCCAGTGACAGCATCAGGCAAGATCCCCATACTTTTCCACATTTTTACCAAGCTATACTCGACTGAAAATACTGCCAACTGCGTAATTTCAGTTTGTGCCAGTAAATCACCATGCTCACCAAAGATATAACTTTCCAACGGTGCGGGCAGGTATTGTCCAGCCAACTCACAACACGCATCCATATGTTGCTTGAAAGTCACATTACTTTGATACAAACCTTGAGCCATCTTCAGGTATTGGCTCCCCTGGCCCGGAAACATAAATACAACATCGCTTTTTGATGTTGATACAGATTGCTGGCATAACTCAGAACTACTTCCTTTAAGCTGAGCCAGCAATTGCTCTTTCTCTTTGCATATTGCACTGAATTTGTATTCAAAAGGGTGTCGGCCAAACGTCAAAGTATGTTCCATATCAGCCAGTATTACTGTGTCGTCTGTCTCAAGTTGATGGACAAGCTGCTGTTTTAGCTGATCAAGAGCCTTAGGCGACTTTGCTGATAATGGAATAAAGTAATACGGTTGAGAGTTCGTCTCAGCACTTATTACTGGCGCCTGTTCCAGTACTAAGTGAACATTAGTTCCCCCAACTCCAAACGAACTTACACCAGCACGACGAGGGTAATCCTTAGACTCCCAAGATGCGTGTTGATCACAAACATAAAACGGTGACTGTTCTATCCTGAGTGCTGGGTTTGGCTCACTATAATTTAAGCTTGGCGCATACTCACCATGATGAACACATAATGCAGCCTTAATCAAAGATGCGATCCCAGATGCAGCGTCAAGGTGGCCAATGTTAGTTTTTACAGAACCAATAGCACAATATTGGTTTCTTTGCGTAAACTGTCTATATGCTTCTGTTAAAGCGGTCATCTCAACAGGATCACCAATCGGCGTTCCTGTACCATGCGCTTCTATTAAGCCAATAGTATCCGGATCAATATCACTTACCGACAACGCTTCTAAAATGACATCACGTTGCGAATCAACATTGGGTGCGGTGTACGCCATTTTATCCGAACCATCATTGTTGGCCGCAGTTCCTTTTATCACAGCATAGATTTTATCGCCGTCCTCAATAGCGCTGGATAGCCTTTTCAGTAAAACCATACCAACACCGTTGCCTTGCACTGTACCCTGTGCTTGTTTGTCAAAAGCCCGGCAGTAACCATCAGGAGACATGATAGAACCAGGAGCATAAAAATACCCCTGTGAGTTACTTGCATCTACCTGCACTCCACCGGCCAGGGCCATATCACATTCCTCACTGATAAGGCTTTGGCACGCCAGATGTACTGCCAATAGGGAGGACGAACATGCTGTTTGCACTGTCATCGCTGGCCCAGTTAAATTGAGTTTGTAAGAGACTTGTGTAGCCAGGAAATCTTTTTCGTTCAAAATTCGCGTTTGCAGCTGGTTTTGATTGGCAAGTGCGGGATTATGACTTATCAACCTTTGTAAGTAGTCACCCGTGCCCATACTGCAGAAGTTTCCGATACTTCCCGAATAGTTAAAGCTGTCATAACCCGCATCCTCAAGCGTATGCCAGCTTGTTTGCAATAATAATCGAATCTGGGGATCCAATAACATTGCATCCGATGGTGAAACTTGGAAAAAGCCAGCATCAAATTGGTCGGTATCTTCTAATTGAATACTTGCACTGACGAAGTTTGGGTTTGCAATAACCTCTTCGGAAACGCTAGCGTTTACCAGCTCTTCTTCGCTGGCAAAACGCGTGCTGTTTACACCATCACGCAAATTGCTCCAGTATTCTTGTACATTTTTCGCCTTTGGAAAGCGTCCTGCCATACCGATAATTGCAACGTCAAATTCTGAACATTCTTGGCTAAACATGATATTCCCTTCCTTATTCTACAGTCATATTGTTTTTAGTCTTACGACGCTTTGGCATCGACTTTCTTCGGGTCACGGCTTTTTCTTGTTTTACAGGTTTTGTTGCTTTCGTTTTTAAACCCGTTTTGATTAAAGCTGCTTGCTCCATGATTGTTTTATGGCGGAACAAATCGATGATCGAAAGCTCGATGTCAAATTCTAACTTCATCTCTCGTTGCAGATTAACGATGTCGAATGACGTACCACCTAGCTCGAAAAAGCTTATATCTACAGGACTATTCTCCCGCTTCAGGACTAAGTTCCATATATGTGCAACTTTCTTTTCATGTTCACTTACTGCAACTTTGTTAGACTTAAGCTTCATTTGCTCATTTGCCATGCGCTTTAATGACGAAACGTCAAGCTTGCCATTTTGCAGCATTGGAATCTTTTCTAAGAAGAATATTTCCGAAGGAACCATGAATTCAGGCAACTTCTCTAAGAGCTTTTGCTTTATGTCGGTGTCCGTATAGTTTTCAATAGAGGTTGCCTGCTCTGACTCTCCAGGCCGGAAACGGCGGTTATGCGCATAAAGCATGTAAACATTAAACTCACCTTCTTCATCCGTATTGGCGCGAATAAAGTCATCGACAAATACTTCGAAACCATGGCCTTCAAGTGTATCAGTAACAAACGCCAAATGTTCATCACCATCGACTTCCATTGCCACTTGTTTGATACGAGGCCAATATTCATCCTCTATGCCTTGCAGCGCCAGGCACTCACTTTTCTCTATATCGATTTTAAGTAAATCAATCTGTTTGATACTCTGCGTTTTAATTACATTAGAGATTGTGTCTAAACGACATTCTACATCTTGAGATTGATAAACTTCCTGCAGATACTTTTCAACATCATTTCTGGAGTCGCCCTGAAGAAGATCTGTTCCATCTCCTATAACAGCCCTTGCCGCCGCTTTTTCACTTTCAATATTAGCAAAGCGACCAGATAAGCCAGACATATTTTGATAATAGGTAAACGTGGCTGTTTCAGGTTTATTGGAAATACCACAGTTGAATAAACGCCCATTAATATTTCGATGTTCGAAGTTCTTTTTCAATGCAGAAAAAGTTTGTGGAATCGGTTCAAACGCAAAGAACTGAGCGAGTGGCTGGCGTTGTTGCGCAGCCATTGTAAAAGCCCCGACATTCGCCCCAACATCCATTACAACATCTCCAGGCCCAATTTCAATTCCATGTTTAAAGTAAATTTCATCTTCAAATATTTCTTTGTATAAGCCACCAAGCTGATGATCACTTTGATGAAAGATTAACGAGCCATCCGTAAAGCTGTATGGTTTAGCTTCTTCTTCCGCAGGAAGTTGCGTATACCCACCAACAACCAGATCGGATTTGACAACATATGCTGCTAGATAAACGTCGTCCTCACTTCTACTCTTAACAACAATTTTGCAATCTTTGATTCCATTCAGCTCTGTAATATTCTTCTCTATTTCCTTTTGTTCGATTCGATAGCCGTTAATTTTAATTTGGTCATCAATACGGCCAATATATTCGAAGTATCCATCGGCGGTCATTCGCATTGAGTCACCAGTACTATAATAAGTACCTGCTCCTAATGCCCCTAGGTCAACCTGAGCAAAAGACTTGGCGGTTAATTCAGGCTTATTCCAATATCCTTTTGATACACCACTACCACCAATATGCAATTGGCCAGACACACCAATAGGAACTGGCTTTTTGTTTTCATCTAACAATAAAAATTCGGTGTTATATATCGGCTTACCAATAACAACTCGCCCGTCTGTTACTTCATGCCATGCTGACCAAACTGTTGTTTCGGTTGGACCATACATGTTATGACAGCGTCCACCACTGATGCTTGTCAGTTGCTCTACCAACGTCTTAGGTAATGCCTCTCCACCAAGCAACCAGTCAGTCACCTTTAGCTCGCACGCATTTTGTTCATATTGTTTGAGCAAAATTTTCATTTGAGATGGTGTCATTTGCACATGACTAATATCATGTTTCTCGATGAGTTCTAATTCACTCATATAATTAGAGCTTGATAAACTGTTCTCAAGCTCCCAAGTCGTTTGATGTTTTTTTCTAGCAACAGTTAACTTTTCTAAGCTAGACAAAACTTTGTCGGATTTTACGCCAAAGTCAATTAGTGATGCTATCTCAGTTACACCTAAGTTGTGGATCTGGCTCAACAGATCTTGACACGACTCAACAGTGCCAAAGAGCGCACTGGTTTGACTTAACCGTTCGAACGCTATATCAATGATTTGCGCTTTTTGCACTTCCATATCCATGCCCATCTCTTGCGCAAATGGTGCAATCAAGTTAACTGAAGAGCCGATATAACCTTTAAATGGCTCAGCCGTCGTAGACAGTGCCATATCAGTAGTTACATCCAAATATGTATGTAACATTAAAGTGATTTCTTTATCACCTATAGCATGACCATGTTTTTCCAACTCAGCGTGGTAAATGGCAATATTGTCTTTTAACTGATTCATTGTTTGACCCAACATATGAGTCAAAATATTTGCGCCTACCTGACCTGCATAACGGAAAGTTTCAGGGTTACCTGCGGCAGTTATCCAAGTTGGCAGCTCTTTTTGTTTTGGTGTTGGACGAATCGCAACTTCGTGCTCTTGACCTATACCATTCTTCCTAATAATCGTTTTTCCTTGCCACAAGTCTTGGAGCTGAGCATGCTTTTCTCGCAACATCTGATGCCTATTTTCATAGTCAGCTCCTTGGAAAACGAAATCATTTGGATGCCAACCTGACGCCAGGGCAAGTCCAACACGGCCATCACTGAGGTTATCAATCATCGACCATTCTTCAGCTACCCGGATTGGGTCGTGCAAAGGTAGCACCACACTTCCAGCGCGAAGCTGAATATGCTTTGTAATTGTTGACAGAGCAGCACAAGTGATGGATGGGCTAGCAAATGCCCCTCCAAACTCCCCAAAATGCCGCTCCGGTAGCCAAACAGACTTAAAGCCATTTTGGTCAGCCAACGTAGAAGACCTAAGCATCAAGTCGTACTTATCTTCTTCCCTGCTATCCGCAGAGAAAAACATAATACTAAAATCGAGAGGTTTAGTTGTTTTGTTGTTTTCAAACTTGACTAGATCTGCAGGCTTACTTTGTTGTAACACAACCTTTTTGCCTCGCGATAATGTCCAGATTAGTTCGATGATAGAGATATCAAAACTAATACTTGTTTGTGCTAGCCAGGTTTGTTCCGCATTTTCGTCAAATGTCTCATCCAGGCTTATCAGCAGGTTTTGTAAATTGCGGTGACTGACTTCCACCCCTTTTGGATTTCCTGTTGTGCCTGAAGTGTGAATGATATACGCGGTATCATCACCTTCTAAAGTCACGGAGGGTAGTGTAGCCTGCAACGCATCTTTTTGTGTATCAACAAATAAAATTGGGCACTCTATGCCTAACTCAGAAACCTTCGACTCTAAGATTGATAAAGATAAAACGCAGTTGGGTTTTGTATCATCACATATATAACGTATACGTTGCTGTGGATAGCTCGGATCTAATGGCACATACGCTGCGCCTAAGCGGAAGCAAGCATACATAGCACAAACCATATCTATGGTTCGAATAAAATAAAGTCCAACTCTATCACCTTTGTTAACCCCAGCATCAACAAGGTAGCTCGCAATTGAATCAACTTTTTTATTAAATTGACCAAATGACAACTCGTCGTCTTGGAATATGATGGCTGTTTTATCAGGTACATTTGCAGCCAACTCTTCAATATATTGGCTAGGGTTTATTAATGGCGGTAATGGCTCTTGAGTAGCATTGATACTCTCAATAAGTGTTTTTTCATCTTCCGTTAATACACTATGCTCACTCAATAATAAGTCAGGAGAGTCCAGCATGCTCTCTAACATAGAGACAAAGTGCTCAGCCATTCTTATCACTGTTTGCGGAGTAAATAATAAATTATTGTATTCGAATATTAGCTCGTGTGTCCCCCCCCTGTTTACAATATTTAGTGACAAATCATATTTTGCGAGTTGCTCATTCTGATCGCCAAGATTGAATACACTTTGCTGGAATTCACTCACAGTCTGACCAACAGGAGCATCTAAATAATTAACCAACACCTGAAAAAGTGGCGAGTAACTGGCACTTCTAACAGGGTTGACCGCTTCAATGATCTCTACCAATGGTGTTTGTTGGTTAATGGATGCTTCTTGCAGAGTTTCAGATACTTGAGATATCAATTGTTTAAAAGTTTGTTGTTCCGTGAGCTGGGTTCTGATCGGCAATGTATTTATGAACAGGCCAATCATTTGCTCAACGTCAGAGAGCTCGCGGTTCGCAAATGGTACACCGACTACAATGTCTTTTTGAGCCGTATAACGACTTAAGAAACTATTAAATGCAGACAATATCAAGTTGAACTGACTGGCACCTAGCGCCTGACTCAGCTGAGCCAACTTCTTGTTTTGGGACTCTAGTAGCGCCACTTGATAGGTTGCGCCAGCAAAAGTCATTTGACTAGGTCGAGTATTATCAAAAGGTAAGTCTATTGTATCAGGTATGCCTGAAAGCTTATCTTTCCAGTACGACAGACCGTCATTATGTGTTTGCTCTTCCTGCCAAACTAAGTAATCGAGATATGAAGCTTTTTGCGCTCCACCGTCAATTTTCTCTTCACCAAAATAAGACTCTAGCTGCTGAGCCAAATGCGAGAGTGATATTCCATCACAGACAGAGTGGTGAATTGCGATATTGAGTAACATATCTTCCTCATCAAGCTGAAGAATTTGAGCTCGAGTGAGTGGAGAACCATCAAATTTAAACTTTTCTTTGATGTAGTGAACACAGTAGTTTTCAACATTACCAAAGTCTTCTACTAATTTATCTTCTGTTGATTGCTGTACCTCACAACTCATCACTTCCATAGGGTTTAATCTAGCCTGCCAATCATTATCTTGATGCAGATAACCTAAGCGTAATGCGTCGTTATGCTCAAATAAATTAGCCAGTGCGTGTGTCAGGCGTTCACCATCGATTTGATATTTAAACCTAAAGCTCAACGCTAGATTGTTGCCCTCACCTTCTTTGGTCAATTGCTCAGAAAAGAGCAAGCTTCTTTGATATTGTGAAACAGGTATTGGTTTGCCAACCTGATATTTTCCAACCAGGGACACATTGCCGTCAGATTGAGTTTGTTGAAGTAAATCAATGATACTTAGTTTATGTTCCTTCAGTTTTTCAAGTACCTCACCTTGGACAATATTTTTGGGGTCTTTGTACTTAATTTTGTTATTTTCAACATTTAGTTTTACATCGTTAGCACTTAAATGACGCAAAAGTGATTCTAAAGTATTCATATTTCTCCATCCTCAATGAACGACATTTCTTCCTGTTCATCTGCCGATATTTGGGTTAATAAGTTAAATTCGTTAATTTTCCCTGCTAACAGCTGAACCGTATTATTTTTGTATAAGTCTGCTACGGTCAGTGTTAACCCAAACTCTTTGTTAATATAATTAACACACGAAAATAATCGCAATGAGCTAAGGCCTAATTCAAAAAAGCTATAGTTCACTGATATTTTGTCTGCTGCCACCTGCAAAAGCTCGGACATCATTTCAACCAGTTGCTCCTCTACTTCATTTGAGGGAGCAATAATCTCAGATTCGGCTAAGCCTAATTCAGGCAAAGGCAACTTCTTCTTGTCAATTTTGCCATTTGCCGTTAAAGGAAACTGCTCAAGTACAATGTAAGATGACGGGAGCATGTAGCTTGGCAATATCTTGGCGAGATATTCTCCTAACTCCTTAGTCAACTCGTCATTTTGTACACCAAACTCTATATCTTTCAGGTATTGCTCTTTTAGCACGAGATAAGCCATCAAACGCTTTATCCCAAGCCCACACTTTCTGTATGAGATCACGCAAGAGTTCACCTTTTCGTAGTCAGATACTTGCTTCTCTATTTCACCTAACTCAACACGGAAACCATTAATGCTAACCTGTTCATCAGCACGACCAATAAACTCAAGGTTTCCATCAGGGAGGTATCTAACCAAGTCTCCGGTTTTATACAACAGCGCTTCATGAGCATTGTCGAAAGTATTATTGATAAATCGACCTGAATTAAGACTTGAGTCTATATAACCCTTCGCTAAACCGGCTCCACTAACATATAACTCCCCAGGCGATCCGTAAGGAGCCAGATTTCCTTGCATATCCAGCAAATATAATTTGGTGTTGTTAATCGGTTTCCCTATGGATGCCGAGTGCACTCCTAAATTATGTTGTATTTCCGTCATGGTGACTACATGCGTTTCAGTTGGCCCATAACAATTCCATAAACGACAATTTGGATGACTATTCAAAAACGCACTAATAGCAGGTGTAACAATCAGCTCTTCTCCTGCAGAGAACACTTCTTTTAGGTCAGGCAATTGCTCTTGTGTTTCAGCTACCTGCTCAGCAATAAACTGTAAAACGGCAGGAGGAATAAACAATCGTTCTACATTTTCAGCCAGAAGTAGCCTTGGCAATTCGTTCAAATTGTTTTTTGTCTGTGCACTAATACCAATTAAACAGCTTCCAGTAAACCAACATGTTGCTAATTCTTGAATCGAGACATCAAACGTATAAGGTGTAAACTGCAACGTTCGCATGCTCTTACTCACTCCATCATGCTCAGCCGTAGAATAAATTAAATTACTGATCGTACGGTGTGTTTGTTTAATTCCTTTAGGTTTACCTGTGGAACCAGATGTATAGAGAATATAAGCTAAACTCTCTGAACTTTGTGAACCAAAGTTAGGAGAGTTGCTGGGAAAAGCCTCCAATCTTGTGGTAAAAAAGTCATCAACCATTTTCATAACTTTGCAGTTATGAGGTAATTCAAATTGTTGGCAATCCCCTAGCCCATCCAAAATATAAGCTAACTGCAACTCGTCCAGTATATATTGTAATCTTGATTCAGGAAAACTGGGTTCCAGAGGAACATATGCTCCTCCAGCTTTCATAATGCCAAGTATTCCTATTATCATTTCAAAGCCACGATTTACATATAGTCCAACTGCGCTGTTTTCAACAACACCTCGTTCTCTTAAATAATGAGCCAACTTGTTTGCAGCACTATTTAGCTCACCATAAGTCATATGTTTTTCGGCAAAAGTCATGGCAACTTTTTCTGGCTCACTGTCGGCCTGTAATTCAAACAGCTCGTGGATCAGTTGTTCCGACGGATTATCGAAAGATGTTGAATTCAACTGCTCAGTTAACATAGACACTTCGTTGTCACTTAGCATAGACAGTTGAGATAAAGCATCATTTTGAGCTTCAGCCATTTGAGACAACAGCCTATTCAAGTGTTCACTAAACTGTTCAACATGTTCATGTGTAAAGATTGACGTGTCATAAATCCATGACAGCTCAATTCCATTCGCTATTTCTCTTGCACTGATATCCAAGTCAAATTTGGCAACATAGGTTTCATTTTCTACAGGACTAAATTTAACGCCTGGAATCTCAAGTTCTCCCTGCTCTGCAGTATTCATGCTGAATAAGATCTGAAACAGAGGTGTATGTTCGGTGCTTCGAGTAACGTTACAGTGCTCAACCAGTTTCTCAAAAGGAATATCCTGATGTGACTGAGCATCTTGATGTAACGACTTTATATGAGCTAAATAATCAACCAGAATTTTATACTCGGTATTCGCTCTTAACACCAATGTATTTGCAAAGAATCCAATGATGTCTTCAAGCTCACTCTGCATACGGTTCGCAACAGGAGTACCAATCACTATATCTGTGCTGTTAGAATGTCTTGAAATCAACAACGCTATTCCCGCATGCAATAGCATAAATAGTGTCATCTTATGCTCTACAGCAAGCGACTTTAACTTTTGTGCAGTTTTTGGGTTAAGTACACTTTTAACCAATGCACCACGTCGCATACTCAGCTCTGTGCGAGAAAAGTCTAAAGGTATACTATGTACAGCAGGCACACCTTCTAATTGCTTTTCCCAGTACGATAACTGTTGCTCAAGCACCTCACCTTTCAGCCAATCTCGCTGCCACTGCGCATAATCTGCATATTGAATCGCTAACACTGGTAATTGCTCACGCAATCCTTTCACAAGTCTACTGTAATTTGCTACAAACTCGTCAACTAATAAACGTGTAGACCAACCATCTGATGCAATATGATGCATGTTAAAGATAAGCACACCTAGCTCTTCCCCTATTTTAATATACGAGGCCCTGATCATTAAATCGTTACGTAAATCAAATGGGGTTAGCCTGTCTTGAGAAATAAACTCCTTAACCTTTAACTGTCTAATGCCAGTGTCAAACATTGAGACGTCATGATGTACCAAGTTAAAACTGAAATCTTGCTTAATTATTTGAACTGTTTCGTCACCTTTAACCGCAAAGACAGTTCTCAATGCCTCGTGGCGTTTAATGATCTGTGATAAAGCTAACTCTGCAGCGTTTAACTCAAACCTACCCTCAACAGTAAGGGCAAGTGGCATATTATACTCAGGACTACCGCCTTGAAGCTGATCGATAAACCAAATACGTTGTTGAGCATATGAGCTCAATATTGACTCGTCTGCTTCACGTTTTATTGGACACACGCGGCTTCTTTTCTGCATCTCTGGGGCGAGTTCCACCAGTCTTGCCAAACTTGCTATGCTGTCAGATTCAAACACACCTTTAATGCTAAGCTTTTTGTTAAAGTTGGCTTCAATGAGTGAAACAAAACGGACAGCTAATAGTGAGTGACCACCTAAATCAAAGAAGTTAGATGACATGCTAATACTATTTTTGTCTATGCCTAATAACTCAGACAACAAGATAGCAAGCTCCGTTTCCATCTCTCTGCTTGGCGCCACATACGCCCCCTGCAACGCCGTCGCATCCGCGGTCGGTAACGCCTTTTTATCTATCTTGCCATTCGGGGTCAGCGGCCACTGTGCCACCACTATCACATTCCCCGGTACCA
>NZ_JAPFRE010000027.1:0-17694 GCF_026183735.1 Alteromonas sp. ASW11-130
TCTGAAGGATGGTTAGTGCCTGTCCAGCTATAACTCACAGTTCTGAAGGATGGTTAGTGCCTGTCCAGCTATAACTCGTCAGGGGTATCAGACAGATTGATAAGACATTTACGAGGTCTAGGCACAGTTTTACCAACACTAAGAAAAGGGGGGTTAATTATGCTGAAGGTAGGGCAAAATCCTACTGTTCTGAAGGATGGTTAGTGCCTGTCCAGCTATAACTCACAGTTCTGAAGGATGGTTAGTGCCTGTCCAGCTATAACTCACAGTTTTACCAACGCTAAGGAAAAGGGGGGGGAATTATGCTGGAGCTTGGCCAAAATCCTACTGTTCTGAAGGATGGTTAGTGCCTGTCCAGCTATAACTATATATTAGCAACTAACTACATATATCAAACGCATCGTTCATGTGTAGTTTGAATTAATCCGGCGAAGGCCAATCATCGTCGGCATCAACAAACAAAACAATCACTCACCCCGATTCAACATTCGTTAAGCGACTATTTGAAGTTTCAAATTTTTTCTATTGGATTTATCGTAGAGGGAGGGGGAGACGAACGGGAGTACTATTTTGTCTTTTAGGGAAAGCTAGTGTTAAACGGTATATCTTAAATATCGAAAAGCCATTGAATTTTCGATTAGGGAGTAAAGCAATACCTGCCGCTCTTGTGCGACAGGCTTAGCCGGTTTCGCGGATTCTCAATTCCATGTTTTACCCCTATAATGTTAGAATTCTCTAAAGCTCATTATATAGCCGTGATCTTTCAAAAACAACCTTTTGCTATTGGCGTGTACAGTCATCCCGGAGTTAGTGCCTTTAGGAAAGCTAAAGCTTTCTTCAGCACCAATCTCCTCAACATCAATGCAAACACTTCCCCTTCCTGATGTACCGTGAAAGGTAGCATCAATATCAACTTTTTCGCAGTGTCTATTTAGCGCAAGACTGATAAACGGTTTTCTGTCTATATGGACGAATTTTGTCGTACATCTAATGATTGTATACGATCCATCATCTGATACAGGGAGCACGTCGTTATAGCTCACAATCGAATGATTATTTTCTTCATCAAGTGTGGCGACTACGTTCTCTTTGAAAATAGGTTCCTCGTTTGAAGAAAACGCAGTCACCACCGCCGGATGGTTCTTATACACTTCAGAATCATCATCTATTATGCTAAATCGATACGTTGTGGCTCTTTTGGGTTGATTTTGAATCTCAATCCGTAATGTTTCTTCAATTTTTAAGATTCTACAATCAGGATCATCTGGATTGGCCCATGAGATTTGGCTATTGATGTGATATCTTGAATAGTAGAAGTCTTCCTTGGAGGGAAGGTAATCTATCAGTTCCTTTACTAATTTTTGCTCAATGCCGGGTAAATATCTTTTGACCGCCGCCGCAATTATCACCGAAATTCTTTCGTCAATTTGGTTTCTTTTGATCAACTCTTCTGGGTCATAAAGAATACTTAACATCTCTTCCTTGATAAGATTTTTAATGACGTATGACTTGTATAGCCAACCAAGTAGACCTACGCTCAATAATACTTTAGAGATCTCGTAGATAATGTCGTTGTTTGTATCTCCATGAAACAGAACTAATCCTGTCAATGCTATAAAAGTAATAATGAAAAAACCCAGACTAAGCACCATATCCCACAAGAGCTTCACAACATCCTTCAAGGGTTGGGGTATCCAGGATAAAGCTGAATTCAAGGCTGACATCGGCATGAAGTCCTTTTACTTTTTAGATTCAGTAGGTTACTGGTAATACGAACACATAGCAACCGGTTCATTTGGGCCTAAAGGTTAACGCTGGAGGGGATATGTCGTAGTTCTGTTGTCACTCTATGAAAGGATGGTTGTATACTGCAATGATAGAGAGGTGCTTGCAAATTTATCCGCATATTTAGACTGCGGTAAGTAGTCAAAGCTATAATCGTTATGCTTAGCAATTAAATAACCCGCTTTGCGGGGATTCCTTAAACTCACTCACTTTAAAGCCACTAGTGGGATAATAATGATTAGCACACAATGAGGCCCTTAGAATAGGGCAGCTATATCGGCGCTAAACCCTAATTATACTCGTTTACGATGTGGATTAAGGCGCTCTATTGATAATGGAAGAATCATACACACATAGCGTGATTAGGTGATTGGCCCATTAAACAATTGGCTCATAATGCCACTGATGGCCTTCATACTTTATCTGAGAGCGGTCATACTCTCGTTCTGATCGCCAGTTTCGGTTGTTCAGTTTTACTGAGACGCCCGCATACAAACGTTTGTTGGCGATAAGCCTGATTTCGTTTTGATAACTATCTTTGGAGTCTTTCATCATTGAAGCTTTCGCTTCAATCCAAAGCAGTAAAGCTTCTTCGTTTCTGAGCAGTTCCAAGGCTTCATCAACTTTTGGTTTTAAGTCGGTAGGAACCAGTTTGGTTTTGATGATTTCTAACTTTTCTTTGTGACGTAAGTTGTTTTCTTTAATTTGACGTAAGAGATCATCCAAAGAGTCCTTACGTTCAATTAATAAATTAAAACCCGGACTGAAATCTACTTTAAGTGTACTGCCCGATACCGCTCCCAACGTACCCGCGATTACCTTTTGTTGGCTTACCACATCGCACGCAAATAAATTACCTTGTGGGTTATCAATTTGTCCAACAATAACCGAGCCACCGCATTTTAACCGGCTATAGGCAAGTTGCCGACCGACAGTGATATCACCTGTACACTGTAAGTCAATACCTTGGCCATGTTGCACATGGATGCTTCCTGCTGCAATCAATTGACAAGAGTAGGATGTGGCGTTCTCGTTTACCTTACCCATGGCACCTTCAGTAATAATGATATCGCCACCAGATTCGATACGCGCAGATTCCGCAAACCCATTAATGGTCACGTCGCCCGAAGCCTTGATGATCATTTTTTCGGTTACATCACCGTTGACCAGAACAGCACCGTCATAGTTAATATGGCCCGATCCAACATTTACGCCATTACAGATGAAGGTATCGTCGATATTCATAACCATATCGCGCCACTTGGGCATGCCACCTATAGATGCGATCAGCAGATTCTTGTCTTTATCGCTAACCTCGGTGTTATCTCCCATTTTGAATTCTTGCCATTCGCCCGGAGTGGGTTCAAGCACGTTGCCTTTAACGTCAAATCCTTTTCTACCTTTGGTAGGAGGCGTTCTTCTTAGCACTTCTGTTTGGGCTTTAACACAAATTACTTCGCCTAGGTTTCGCATATCCACGCGGCTACCGTCACTGTTTTGAGGGCGCAAAACTCGTTCAAGTGCATTTGGAACGAGGGGGATGAAACGAGAGTTCTTTCCTTCTTTAGGAGGTAACCCTTTTGCACAAATCTTTTCAATCACTGTGCCTGGAGCGACTTCTCTGGCTTCTTTAAGAACGGCTTTTACCGCCTTAGTGCTAAACCCTTTTTTAACGTTATGCTTTAACGCTAAATTACGTATTGCTTGCACGGAAGGAAGTTTTCCCCCGCATGGGGTGGTCAGAACCAGGCTGGCAACCATGTTATCTTCTTCAAACTTGAACGCAACTTCAGCGTTTCGTAGTTCTCCAACTCGTTCATTGACAACGGTTTCTTCTTTGTTTTTGAAGTAGTGATTAGCTTTGTCTATAGCTGACTTAAGTGTACTATCCGAAAAATAAAAATCAGAAAATTCACTGTTTTTTATTTCAGCCTTTATTTCCCGCATTTCAACTTCTTTATTGAATTGGCCGGGTTCAAGCTTGATATCTACGTATTTTTTGGAATCATCTAAAAAAACAGTTACGCCATGCATGGTTATTTCCCGTTATACAGGGTGTTTATTTTATTAACGGTAAGAACGCCCAGTTACTTTAGCGATACTTTATAGTGAAGCAGATCTTGCCGTCAAAGGTTTTCTGCATATTGATACAATCCCCGTAAAATAGCGGTCCGTTCGGGGTCATTTTGATACTGAACGGCTAATTTTTCAATTTCAAATAGATATCGCTCAAGCGTGATAGAAGCTGACGATTGCGGGTCGGTTAAGCGGGCTCTTCTATGCGCCTGCCACCTTTGTACCTCTATGTCATTGAGGGTGTGCGGAAAATTTCTTGCCCGGTAACGAAACAATTGAGTTATTAACTTTGGGTTTTGTATTTCGTTTGCTAAGAAGCCGAGTTGTTCCGGTTCAGCTTCTTGTATTCGGTGGCACCAACTCTTTTCTTCGTTCGTGAGAAAACCGCTGCTATACAAAGCATAATCTGCATCAAGGTCGTCTTCGGCTCTGTGGCTTTCATTACTATATACATCTATTATTTTTTCTTTAAGCGCTGTATTTTGCACCAAGGCTTTATAATTGTGTGTGCAGAGCTCTTTATCAATACCCAGTCGTTGGGCCGTTTCCTCTGTAAGCGATTTTGCTGGCGCGATGAAAGGTGAGCGGTTTATATGAATTAATTTAAGGCCGGGGCGCTCACCGTGTTCAAGCTCAGCCGTTGGTGTGTATAACATTTCACGGATGGTATCTGCGTCATTATCCAGTAAGGGGGAAAGCGGTTTATTCAAATCTACAACAATCACACTATTGGGCTTAAGAGGATGGATACCTACGGGTAATACCCAGGTACATCCGCCTTGGCTGGCTGGAATGCGCGATGAAACATGCACTAACGCCTTAGGTTCGTTGAAATTAAACTGTTTGAGTACAGTGTGTTTTTGTCTTAGCGAGTAAAACCAACTAAATAGTTTCGGTTGCTTGTCTCTAATCAACTTAGCTAACGCGATGGTGGCATAAACATCAGATAGGGCATCGTGTGCCTGTCCATGCTCGAGATTATTTGCTGCGGTGAGGTCTTCTAACTTAAAACTTGGCGCGCCATCTTCTCGTTCAGGCCAGTTAATACCCTCAGGCCGCAATGCATAGCATGCTCGAACCAAGTCAATAATGTCCCAACGGCTATTTCCGTTTTGCCATTCTCTGGCATAAGGATCGAAAAAGTTACGGTAAAACAGGTAACGACTCACTTCGTCATCAAAGCGTATACTGTTGTATCCGACCACGCATGTATTCGGCGTGCTCATAAAGTTATGGATTTTACGCGCAAACTCAGCTTCAATCATGCCGTCGCGCAAGGTTTGCTGAGGTATTATTCCGGTGACTAGACAGGCTTGCGGATGAGGAAGATAATCATTGGCAATCTGGCATGTAATATTTATGGGTTTGCCAATAATATTTAACGCCAGGTCCGTGCGAATAGCGGCAAACTGGCAAGGTAAATCTTTTTGAGGACTGGTGCCAAACGTCTCATAATCATGAAATAATAAACTTGGCGTATTCGTATTCACCCGGCCCTCAATCAAATCTGTTGAATAAAAGCGGGCAGTGTACATGTTTCCCTTTCTCATACCAATCACCCGTATTGATAAATCCGTGCTAACCTACGATTAAACAATAACATTAAAGGTGGTTGCCAATGAAACTCTCGTTCGCTGTTCTCTTATTTTTGCTTAGCTTTGTCGCCTCGGCGGCAGGTAACCATGCGCCTGTGGCAATTGCCATACATGGTGGAGCGGGCACGATATTAAAAGAAAACATGACACCAGAAATGGAAGCTGACTTCACCGCGACTCTGTCCCGAGCGGTAAAGCATGGCTATTCACTATTAAAAGAAGGTAAGTCAGGTGAAGAAGCCGTAGTTTCAACAATTCGTATCCTGGAAACTTCACCCTTGTTTAACGCCGGGGTTGGCGCGGTTTATACCTATGACGGGCAGCACGAACTGGATGCCTCAATAATGCACGGAGCAACGAAAAATGCCGGCGCGGTCGCCGGGGTTAAAACGGTATTAAGCCCTATCGCTTTAGCCCAGACGGTGATGAACAAATCTTCTCACGTAATGTTAGCAGGCGCTGGAGCGGAGACGTTCGCCAGAGAACAAGGGCTAGCGCTGGTGGACAATAGTGTTTTTGATACTCCGCATCGACTTGAGGCACTGAAAAAAGTAAAAAATCGCATAAATAAGACCAGCGCTTACGATAACGCGCAACAGGGCACTGAACGCTTCGGTACAGTCGGCGCGGTAGTACTTGATAGTAAGGGCAATCTGGTAGCAGGGACATCTACAGGGGGTATGACAGCAAAGCGATACGGCCGGATTGGTGATTCACCTGTCATTGGAGCGGGCACTTATGCTGATAACAAAAGCTGTGCGGTTTCAGCCACTGGCCACGGTGAATACTTTATTCGCTATCATGTTGCAGCCGATATTTGTGCACGTGTTAAATATCAAAAAGTAAGCTTAGAAAAAGCAGCGAACGATGTGATTAATTCGGTATTGGTCAAAGTAAAAGGTGAGGGCGGTGTCATCGCTCTTGATAGTCATGGCAATATAACGATGCCTTTTAACACGGCGGGAATGTATCGTGCCAGCATAAATACCGAGGGGCATATGGTGGTGGGTATTTATAAACACTGGCAGCTAGCGCACGATTGGAAAAAAAGTGAAAAATAGTCTGGTTTCGCATGGCTGGATCAGGGGGGAGCAACTAAACTTAAGTTAGCACGTAATCAGCCTGAACAGGCTCCCTGAAACTTGCTTGTAGAAAGAAATGTTCTCTTAGCCTGTTGTTAATTTCTGGCTTATATCGGTGCAAGTACAGACAAGGTTTATTTTTGCGACTAATCTTGTCTGATAATTGAGCAGTAATGATAATTACAAGCGCAAGATTTTACGCGTTAGCAGTGAAATCTAAGGGGAAACAACATGGAATCTTTACAGGTAAGCGACTACATGAATACACACCCAGTTAAGCTGGGGGTGGAAATGCCCGTGGCCGAAGCCGTCGAAAAATTACTTCAAAGTGGACAAACTGGTGGGCCGGTAGTAGATGCGAAGGGCAAAGTAGTAGGTTTTGTCTCAGAACAAGACTGTCTTCAACGCATGATTGAATCCAGTTATTATCGTGAGCAAGTTTGTCGGGTGAAAGAAGTAATGACATCACCTGCGTTAACTGTTAAACCCTATTCTTCTGTACTGGAGCTGGCACAAATGCTGTTGCTATCGAAGCCACGGATTTACCCTGTGGTAGATGATGATAGTGTATTGGTAGGTACAATCAATCGAGCAGCAGTATTACGCGCTATTGATTTGCAACTTCGGTCAGGCTATCAAAAAATGGTTAGTTAGCCGTCAGCATTTTGTAAACCGTTTCTAAAACATAAAGATAAAGCCGCATTATCGGTAATGTAGCTTTAATCTTTGCTGGTATTCCGTTTCAGCATCTTCTAGGATCGCAATCTTTATACTAACCCACCTATGGGTGTTAATAGCCCAGCACGTTTCAGTGCGGGTTGGTATCGAATTTAAGGAGCCTGGATTTGCCTGATTTATCTTCACCACCAATTTCAATTAAACAATTAAAAAATGCTATCAGTACCTGCATGATGGTGGATCAGTTTGCGTTTACACGGCGGCTAAACAACCTTACGTCGAAGCACAAACAAACTAAGGCAGATCAAAGCAACAAGCTCGAGCAATTGACTTTAGATATTCGACGATCTCAACTAATTCGAAGCGAACGCGAAAAAAACGTACCCTCTATTGAATATCCGCTACTTCCGGTTAGCGAAAAACGGGAGGACATCAAGCAGGCAATCAGCCAACATCAAGTGGTAATCATTGCTGGCGAAACAGGCTCGGGAAAAACCACGCAGATACCAAAAATATGTCTTGAATTAGGGCGGGGGGTGGCCGGCCTCATTGGACACACTCAACCTAGAAGACTAGCTGCTCGTAGTGTCGCAAATAGAATAGCGGAAGAACTAAGTACGCCAATGGGCGAAAAAGTAGGCTTTAAAATCCGTTTTTCTGACCAGGTTAATGACAACACCTACATCAAATTAATGACCGACGGTATTTTGTTAGCGGAGATGCAACAGGACCGTTTTTTAAATCAGTACGATACAATCATCATCGATGAAGCGCACGAACGCAGTCTGAATATTGATTTTTTGCTGGGATATCTAAAACAGCTATTGGTAAAACGTCCGGACCTTAAAATCATCATTACCTCGGCTACCATCGACCCAGAACGTTTCTCACAGCATTTCGATGATGCCCCGATAATCGAGGTGAGCGGACGTACATATCCGGTGGAGATACGCTATCGCGATCCAACAGAACAGGAGGACACACCAGACCTGTCGGATTCAATTATCCAAGCAGTTGATGAATTAGGTCAGGAAAAGCCTGGCGATATTCTCGTATTCTTAAGCGGTGAGCGTGAAATACGCGACGTGCAGGATGCGTTGCAAAAAAGACAATACCGACATACCGAAGTAGTGCCGCTTTACGCTCGTTTGTCGGCAGCAGAACAAAACCGTATTTTTCAGTCGCATAGTGGTCGACGAATTATATTAGCTACAAACGTTGCAGAGACCTCGCTAACTGTTCCGGGCATTAAATATGTTATAGACCCTGGGATGGCACGCATTTCACGTTACAGCGCTCGTAGTAAAGTGCAACGCCTGCCAATTGAACCCATTTCTCAAGCGTCTGCCAATCAGCGGGCTGGTCGATGCGGAAGGGTGTCAGATGGTATTTGTGTTCGCTTGTACAGTGAAGACGACTTTCTTGGCCGCCCAGAGTTTACTGATCCGGAAATTTTACGCACCAATTTGGCGTCCGTCATATTGCAAATGTTGGCTTTGGGGTTAGGGGACATTGGGAAGTTTCCGTTCGTACAGCCCCCCGATCAACGCAATATTAACGATGGCTTCAGGTTACTTGAGGAAATCGAAGCAACTACCAGGCATCACGGTAGACACGCGTTAACGCAACTGGGGCGGAATGTAGCACGACTTCCCATTGACCCTCGCTATGCACGCATGGTTATTGAAGCTAAATCGACGAATGCGGTACGCGAAGTGATGGTGATAGCGGCAGGTTTATCTATCCAAGATCCCAGAGAGCGGCCACAGGATAAACGTCAGCAGGCAGATGAAAAGCACAGCGAGTTTCATGATAAAGCGTCAGACTTTATCAGTTTACTTAATTTATGGAATGAATTCAGAGCTCAGCAAACTGCGTTAAGTAATAGTCAACTTCGAAAATGGTGTAAAACCTATTTTGTAAATTACCTACGAATGCGTGAGTGGCAAGATATTGTAAGCCAACTTAAAAAGTCTCTTGCGGATATTGGTCTTGGGATCGCAAAGCATGAAGCCGATTATGACAGCATTCACCGCGCAATTTGTGCTGGTTTGCTTTCCCACATAGGGTTAAAAGATAAAGATCGAGAATATTTAGGCGCGCGAAATACCCGTTTCGCCATATTCCCTGGGTCGGGTTTAGCTAAAAGCCAACCAAAGTGGGTGATGGCTGCTGAATTAGTCGAAACCTCCAAGTTGTTTGCCCGCTTAAACGCCCGTATCGAACCACAGTGGATTGAACCGCTTGCAAAACATTTGACTAAATCTTCCTATGCAGAGCCTCACTGGTCAAAGAAACGGGGCGCGGTGATTGCGTTTGAAAGCGTCACACTGTTTGGTTTGCCCATTGTGACCAAACGTGCAGTGGTTTACAGCCAGATAGATCCTGCTTTGTGTCACAATTTGTTTATTCAGGAAGCACTGATAAATGGCCAAACTCAGCTAAAATTTGATTTTCTGACCAAGAATATGAGGTTGCTTGAGCAAGCCGATGAACTTGAGCAAAAAACACGGCGTCGGGATCTCATCGTTGAAGAGCAAACCTTAATAGATTTTTATGCGCAACGCATACCAGAGCATGTGAACAACGAAGCGGCATTTAAAAAATGGATAAAACAAAATAAGCATGTGGACTTACTGCTTACTGAAAAAGATGTATTGAACGCCCCCCCCTCTGCCGCCATTGAAAATGAGTATCCGGACGAATGGAAACAAGGTCGATTAACGCTGCCGTTAACGTATCACTTTGAACCAAACTCAGCTGTTGATGGTGTCACCGTTAACATTCCGTTACCTGTTTTAAATCAAATTGAAGATGTGGGATTTGACTGGCAGATACCAGGATTGCGCCAGGCCAAAATAGTTGCGTTAATTAAAGGGCTCCCAAAGCGGTTACGAAAGAATTTTGTGCCGGCGCCAAACTTTGCAGAAGCCTGTATTGCCGATATCGATATGCAGGATAAAAAGGGTTATCCGGTTGCCCTTACCCATGCCTTGTCGGATAAATTAAGACGTATGACAGGCATTCAGGTGACAGAAGAGGACTGGCAGGAAGTACATCTTGAACAGCATTTGAAAATGCACTTTGCGGTGATTGACGAGAAGGGTAAAGTCCTTGAAACAGGGGATGATCTGGCTGTGCTTAAGCAGGTTTGTCAAGGACAGGTTAAACAGACATTTGAACAAGCTGCCACCGACGAGTTGGAACGTAAAGATATTCAAAAATGGGATTTTGAATCGCTGCCAGATACCTTCACTCAACACATGGCCGGATTTGAGATACAGGCGTTTCCTGCGCTGGTGGTTAAGCACAACAAAATTAATATTGAATTGATTGACGATAAAGATAAAGCCCAACGAAAACACCAGGAAGGGTTAGTTCATCTGATAAAAAAAGCCATGCCTTCTCCGCTTAGCTATTTGCAAAACAAACTGCCGAATAAAGCGAAATTAGGTTTGTATTTTAATCCTTTTGGACAGGTTAACGCGCTGATTGATGACTGTATTCTGGCGGGTATTGATCTATTGATTGGCGAATTTAAAAAGCATGGCAACCAGGAAATTCGAAATAAACCGACATTTGATGCCTGTGTAGATTATATCCGTGGTCGAATCAACGATACGGTATTAGCTATCGCACAACAGGTAGAAACGGGCCTAACAGTGGCGCATGAATGTCAGAAGAAAATGAAAGGCAATGTACCACTGAATATGATTAACGCGCTTAGCGATGTCAAACAACAATTGAATGGATTAGTTTTTCCTGGTTTTGTTTTTGCAATTGGCGCGGAAAAGTTAAACGATTGGAATAGGTACCTAAAAGCGCTAGCCAGACGTTTAGAAAAGTTACCGATAGATCCAAACAAAGATCGGTTGGCGCAACTTGAAATAGAAAAAGTAACAAATTCTTATCACCAGGTCTTAAAAAAATATGCACCAGACAAAATTCCAAGTGAGTTAAGCGAGGTCAGGTGGATGATAGAAGAATTGCGGGTTTCGCTATACGCACAACAGCTAAAAGCCGCATACCCTGTATCAGCTAAACGAATTCAGAACGTGTTGGCGGAATTTTAAAGTTTTGTTAAAACTAATTTCACATTGACAAGCAGTGGTTCGCACCCTATAACGGTGTAATTAGCGTTTGTTAATACCAATTAAACATCAGGTCGAGTCGGGAGAGGTAAAGATGTTGGGATACGATGATAAGCGTAATTTTTTTCGTATGATGGTAAATTCCCCATGCCAGTTGCAGGTGAATGACGAAGAGTCTAGTCGCACGTTGCATGCTGTCTGTAAAGATATCAGTGCTACTGGCATGTCTTTAGAAGTCGCAGAGACATCAGTTGAAGTGGGTACGCAGGTGGAAGTCTCTATTGACTCGAACAGCTCTCAGATCCCCTCACTGTCGGCAATGGCCACTGTCGTACGCTGTGTTCCTGAGTCGGAAAATAGCTGTATAATCGGCGTTGAAATTTCAGAAATGAAATAATGCATAGTCAGTTTGTTCAAGCCAAACTGACTCATACCAATTCTCAGTAATGTGAGCTTTCTCAGCTAGAGGAATTTTCAACTTTTGATATGTCAAAGTTGTGAAGGTTTTGCGTGTCTCAATCAAATGCAATTGGTGTGACCCAAAAAAAGGCGGGACTGTGTCGAATGAAATTGACTGAGAAACGTCAATACCATGTTACATAGGTTTGAAAGGCCCGGGCAGTCTTTTATCTACGGGCCATGAAAAAATGAACATCAAAACGTAAAAATTAGTAAAAAGTAATTAATACATTTGTTCTTCAAATTGCTAGTCTATCTTAGTTCATTGGTATTCTAGTCATGTGGTATTAATACTTTACTCAGTCACCTCGCAAACTAACCCTTTAAGGTAGTAACCCTCTGGAAAAGCACCTAATACTGGGTGATCAGCAGCTTGCCCTAAGCGTTCTATAATTTTAATGCTCTTTCCTGCGTCTAGCGCAGCATCGGCGACGATTTTTTGAAATAGATCGGCACTCATTAGCCCCGAACAACTAAAGGTTAATAACAATCCGCCTGGTTTTACAGCATGCATACCGTACATATTGATATCTTTATAACCTCTGGCAGCACGATTCAGTGAAGCTTTGCTATCTACAAACTTTGGCGGATCGAGTATCACCATATCAAATTGTTTTTCTTCTTTGTGATAAGAGCGTAGTACTTTAAATACGTCCTCATTCACCATTGTACATTTTTGCTCGTCGAGCTGATTCATCTTCAGATGTTCTGTGGCACGGTCCAAAGCAGGCTGCGAAACGTCCACATTGGTTACATGATTCGCACCGCCTTTCAGCGCATAGCAGGCAAACGTGCCTGTGTAACTGAAGCAATTAAGCACGGTCGCATTTTTAGCATAACGCATGGCGGCAAATCGACTATCGCGCTGATCTAAATAGAATCCCGTTTTATGTCCTGTGGCAATATCGACACGAATATTGAGGCCATTCTCAATAATATCTACGTTTTCCGGCACATTCTCACTGAGAGGTTGAACCAGGGGTTCAAGTCCTTCTTTTAAGCGGACATCTACATCACTGCGTTCGAACACTTTAATTTCAGGAAGCAGTTTTTTTAGTGCCCAAACAATTTTGTCGCGATGTTTGTCAGCACCCGCACTGAGTAGTTGCAATACCGCTACTTGTGCATAGATATCTATCGTAACCCCAGGTAAGCCGTCAGATTCCGACGCAATCAAACGATAGGCATTAGTATTCCTGGGATCAAAAATACGTTGTCTTAACCTTAGCGCTTGTTCAATTCGACGGACAAAAAAAACGTTGTCGATACTCTCGTTTTTATCAAACGTCCACATACGAATTCGAATTTGTGAATCGGGTGAATACGCACCTCGTCCCAGCCATTTCCCTTTGCTATCGACCACATCAAGTGTATCGCCTTTATTGCAACGTCCTTTGATGTTGTCTATGGCACTGGCAAACACCCAGGGATGACGACGAAGCAGAGACTTTTCTCTTTGCGGTGCTAAGATTGCTGTTGCTGACATAATGGCTCGACTATTTACCTTTATTGGCCGCGAAGTATAGCGAATTAATCAGCGATTGCACCCTGAGTTTAATTTGATGGTGTCTAGGCTCATGCTAGGCTGTTATTAATTCACATTACAGACGATATGTTATGAAGTATATAAATTTTAAACAAGGCGCAGAAGCCGACGAATTGTTCCTGGATGAGTGCGCCATTCCTGACGTTGCCCCACATCAGGTGAGAATACGGGTGCATGCTTTCGGAGTAAATCGTGCGGATACGCTTCAACGAATGGGTAATTATCCCCCGCCAGCTGGCGAAAGCCCTATTCTTGGTCTTGAGGCGGCCGGTGTTATCGATGAGGTAGGCAGTAGTGTTACACAATGGCAGCAGGGTGAACGCGTATTTGCGTTAGTTCCGGGGGGAGGATACGCTGAACACGTAGTGGTAAATGCAGACCATGTCATGCCGATTCCCCATGAACTTACTTTCACTGATGCGGCCGGGATAGCGGAAGTTTTTTTAACCGCATATCAAAGTTTATTTTTAGTAGGGGACGTGAAAGAAGGCGATAATATACTTATCCATGCAGGTGCGAGTGGCGTCGGATTAGCCGCTACTCAGTTAGCCACGCATTTTGGCGCAAACGTAGCCGTTACTGCTTCAGCAGCAGATAAGCTAGCATTATGCAAAAAAATGGGCGCGTGTGTGCAGATAAATTATAAAGAACAGGATTTTGTAGAAGAAATAAAGAAGCACTTTAGTCAGGAAATAAATTTTATTCTGGATGTCGTGGGTGGGGAGTATGTTAACCGTAACTTGAAAGTGTTAGCTACCGATGGTGTAGTGGTGCAATTGGCCATATTAGCTGGCCGCTATGCAGATAAACTGGATTTGGGATTAATGCTTAAAAAACGCGCTACCTTGTCAGCTTCTACATTGCGTAATCGCAGTGATAAATATAAGAGTGAACTAATAGCAACATTCAGTGAAAGCTGCTTATCTGCGTTTGTTAATCAAAAATTAACTGCCAATATCGATACCGTTTATAATGTTAGCGAAGTGGGTTTAGCTCATAAAAGGCTTGAAAGTAATGATACTAAAGGTAAGTTGATTATTACCTGGTAAAATACGTCAGAACAAGCCCCATCTATGCTAATTGTATCCTTTATATTGGGCGCAAATTTCTAGCACATAACCGAGGTTTGTCGCTTGGATGAGAATGCCGAGGTTCTGTGGCAATGACATCAAATTTTTAATCGGCAAACCCGGTATCTATTTTTTTCGGGTTAGCTGTTGCGGCTTCTCTTGCTAACTCATCGCAGCGCTCATTTTCAGGGTGTCCTGAGTGACCTTTAACCCATTGCCAATCGATATCGTGGCGGCTAACGGCTTCGTCAAGTTGTTGCCACAAGTCTGCGTTTTTCACAGGCTTTCTGTCTTTGGTTTTCCAGCCATTTTTACGCCAGTTATGGATCCATTGGTTAATGCCATTTTTTACATACTGGCTATCTGTCGTAAGGGTGACGCGGCATGGCTCACTCAAACTATCCAGCGCTTTAATCGCTGCTAATAGCTCCATTCGATTATTTGTTGTGTGAGCAAAACCACCGGCTAATTCTTTGCGATGCTGGTTATAGATTAAAACTGCTCCATAGCCCCCAGGGCCGGGATTGCCCAAACAAGAACCATCGGTAAAAATATTGACTGATTTTTTCGACACGTACGCCCCTTTTTTCTAACTCATCATGGCTTCAATGCATCAGCCTGATATACTATCAAAAAAGTAAGCCGAGAGCAGAATTACATGCGCCAGATAGTACTGGATACAGAAACCACAGGTATCGAACCCAAAGAAGGCCACCGAATTATCGAAATTGGGTGTGTGGAAGTCGTTAATCGTAAGCTTACGGGCAATCATTTTCACGTATACATTAACCCCGATCGAGAAGTTGAACAGGAAGCCATAGACGTTCACGGTATCACCAACGAATTTCTAGCGGATAAGCCTAAGTTTGCTGACGTCGCAGACGACTTTTTAGCTTTTATCAAAGGTGCGCAATTAGTCATCCACAATGCCCCATTCGACGTGGGTTTCATGGATCATGAATTTGCAATGGGACCCGCATCTACCCGTGTATTGACTAAAGATGTGTGTGATGTTTTGGATACTTTAGTCTTAGCGCGGCAACTCCACCCTGGTCAGAAAAATAATCTTGATGCTTTATGTCGACGCTACGGTATAGACAATAGCCACCGCGAACTTCACGGCGCTTTGTTAGATGCGGAAATACTCGCTGACGTTTATCTGATGATGACGGGCGGTCAAACCAAACTTAATTTGGCTGGTAAACAAGGAGACGGTAGCGGTTCCCAGACAGAGCAAATACGCAGAATTCAGCGTACCTCAAATAAATTAAAGGTTATTCATGCCACAGCCGATGAATTAGAACAACATGAAGCTCGCCTGGACATTGTTCAAAAAAGTGGTGGCCAATGTTTATGGCGGAATAATTAACAAAAGTTAAAACCTTTATATGAAGCATTTGCTAACTGGGATAGCTTTACGCAAATACAATGGTAAATATGCACCTTTAGCCTGTTTACTGTTAGGCTTATTTGTGCCACAAATTGTGTGGGCGCAAACTAGCGCCGTTCAACACCCCTCTACTAATGAACCTTCTCCTATTTCTACCCTGGGCGATAATTATCAGAATTCAATAGAGTTATTGAAAAATCGGTTTCGTGTGGATCACCATATTGAAGAAATTACGTTAGTATTTTTCCGAGAATACGGTTCAGCGCCTGTTGTGCTTGTTAAGCCGGATGGGTCCAAGATTTTTCAAACCCAGGCAGAAGAACAAGGTATTGAGTGGTATGATGCTGCTACGTACGACATGATTAGACTTACCAACCCCGTCCCAGGTCCATGGCAGGCGGTGGGTCAAATTCTACCCGATAGCCGGGTCATGATCCTGTCCGAGGTTAAGCTACATGCTGAACCGCTTCCAAGTTTATTATTTTCTGGTGAGATTCTAAAGCTCACCGCGCGCTTAACAAATGGTGATAAACCAATTGAATACAAGGAGTTCAGAGAGGCGGTTGATCTCTCCATTGAACTGGTCAGCACTAATAATCCTAATTATGACAATTTTGGTGCAGACAATCAGTTAATCGCCACGTTTCAAGATAATGGTATGGGCATGGATGAAAGACCGATGGACGGCGTTTTTACGGGCCAGTTCAATCTAATTATTCCTGCGGGTGAGTGGGAGCCCATTTTCAGGGTGGTCACGCCTATGTATACCCGTGAGCAAGTCGAACCTGTGATTATACTGCATCGCACGCCGGTTAAATTAGATGTGGATTACGATGACGGGCAAAGGGGATATCACAATCTATTGGTTGATGTTGATCGTGAGCTCGTGGATATTAATTCACTTTTGGTAGATGGTAGAGTTCGCTATCCGAATGGTGATATTCAGAACTTCTCCCTAACTGAGACCAGCGACGATACACGGCGCTATAAAATTGTAGCCTTTGAAGATGGTCTGTTTCGCGTAAAATTAACCGTTTATGGGACGACAGTTAACGGCCGAGATTTTATTTTGGATGTGCCCGAATATACTTTTGAAGTTGAGCCAGAAATTATTCAACAACCTCTCGTTGATGAAAATGGGGAACCCATATTAGCGTCTACTGAAGTGGATATACAGAGTTTACCGCAACCCCAGCCGGACGAGTCGTTGCCGGCGCCAGAAGAAGATAACGTGCTGTTGACAGTGATATTAGTTAATGGCGCAATTTTACTTATTGGCGGTGGGGCATTAGTTTTCGTGGTTTTATCGAGACGTCGGAGCCATTTATCAAATTCATCAGGCGATAGTTTTCTGAAGACTTTAAATATAAAAGGCAAGTTCGCGGAGATGAAACAGATGATAGCGGATATGCTGAAGCGAAAGGATAAAGAAAAAGAGGATACGAAAGCATCCTAGCTGGATAATCTATGTGCAGTATGGCGAATATTCAGGCAAACAAACGCTTTCTATAAAGTTTCTTTAAAAAAACCATTGACTCTACAGGGGTGAAACTTTATTATCTGCGCCGCAGTGAGGGCAGGGGATTTTATCAATTTCTGTAACTTGCTGATATTATTAAAATAACTGGAGCGGTAGTTCAGTTGGTTAGAATACCGGCCTGTCACGCCGGGGGTCGCGGGTTCGAGTCCCGTCCGCTCCGCCACTATTTTAATAATGCGACAATAAGTTGAAACTAAAGGTCTTCGGAGCGGTAGTTCAGTTGGTTAGAATACCGGCCTGTCACGCCGGGGGTCGCGGGTTCGAGTCCCGTCCGCTCCGCCATTAGTTCAGCTTATTTCCTGTTGGAGCGGTAGTTCAGTTGGTTAGAATACCGGCCTGTCACGCCGGGGGTCGCGGGTTCGAGTCCCGTCCGCTCCGCCAC
>NZ_JAPFRE010000027.1:17702-570196 GCF_026183735.1 Alteromonas sp. ASW11-130
TGGAGCGGTAGTTCAGTTGGTTAGAATACCGGCCTGTCACGCCGGGGGTCGCGGGTTCGAGTCCCGTCCGCTCCGCCATCATCTAAAATCCTTTTAATAAGTTGGCCTTCGCGAATTATCGCGATAACATGCCTTCCATTCATTCAATTATAATTAAAAGTTATCACATGGAAGACCTGCTAGTTTGTCAGGACATCAGTAAAACCTATCACGATGGTGAAAATGATACTGCTGTTTTAAGTAACGTCTCCTTCTCGGTCTCAACCGGCGAACATATTGCAATCCTGGGCAGCTCAGGCTCAGGCAAAAGTACATTGCTACATATAATGGGGGGGCTCGATACACCTTCTAACGGTAGAGTACTGTTTGATGGGAAAGCAATTGATTCGCTTAAATCAAAAGAACTTAACCAAATTCGCAATCAGCAAATGGGTTTCATATATCAATTTCACCATTTGTTGGGGGAGTTTTCAGCATTGGAAAACGTGGCGATGCCATTGTTGATAGGTGGCAGTTCTCGACGTAAGGCGAATTCAGCCGCTAAACATATGCTAGAACTTGTAGGTTTGGCGCATCGACTTGAACACAAACCTGCGGCCTTATCGGGGGGAGAAAGACAACGCGTGGCTATCGCCAGGGCGCTTGTATCGCAGCCTAAGTTGGTAATGGCAGATGAACCAACAGGAAATCTCGACCATAAAACAGGCTTAAGCGTTTATTCTTTATTAAAAGATATCAGCCGAAAATTAAACACCACCTTTATCGTTGTCACCCACGACAGAGAATTGGCAAACAAAATGGACCGCGTACTCACACTCCAAGATGGACATCTGCAGGCCGTGGAAAAAACACCGTCATGAAGCTCGCGTTATATTTTGCCGCACGTCTTCGTGGTGCTAAACAGTCGAACAGATATATTTCATTTATTTCACTTTCATCATCGGTGGGGGTTGGTCTTGGCTGTTTTGTACTCATTCTATTACTTAGCATAATGAATGGATTCGAGCGTGAGTTAACGCATAGGATCTTGTCGTTTATTCCCCATGGAGAATTGTTTGCAATTGATAGAAAAGGTATAGAAAACTGGCAGGCGCAGCAGGAAGAATTGAAAGCTGATCCGCGAATCAAAACGGTTACACCCTATACTAAAATTACCGGAATGGTGCAATTTAAAGGCAAACTGAAAGCAGCTGAAATAACAGGTATTGAAGTTGAAGAGCAACCGCGAGACTGGCCTACACAAGTGTCAGAGAAAACGTGGCAGGCTTTTCAGAATAACCCTTACAGTGTTCTTCTGGGTAAAGGGATCATGATGAAGCTGAATATTGTAAAAGGTGACAGTATACAGTTTTTAGTCCCTACACAAACCGCCGATCTTTCATTCAAGGCCCCGCAAACCGTATCTTTAGAAGTGGCGGGAAGTATTGCCATAGGCGGTGAACTGGATAATCTTATTGGTTTAATGCATCTGGATACTGCATCTTTAGAGTCAGGCATTGCTTCAGGTGCGCAAGGACTGCGTATAATGTTGCATGACCCGTTTGCCGCGAATTCAGTTATGCGCGAAATAGGGTATGCGTTTCCACAGGCTATTTACATGTCGGACTGGTCCCGCACTCAGGGACATCTCTATGAAGATATACAGTTAGTTCGCGTCGTGGTGTATATTGCGCTTACCCTCGTAATCGCAGTGGCTTGTTTTAACATTGTCTCAACGCTGGTCATGGCGGTAAGGGAAAAACGCAGTGCTATTGCCATTATGAAAACGATGGGCGCATCGGATACCTTGATAAAACAGATTTTCATGATCCAAGGACTATTGAATGGCTTGATGGGTATAGCCTTAGGTACTGGGGCCGCAGTGCTGGTGGCTCCAAAGCTTTCTACTATCGTAGGTTCAATTGAGAATGTGTTAGGTATAAAAGTGTTATCAGGGGATGTGTACTTTATTAACTTCCTCCCTTCAGAATTACACCTCACAGATGTGGTTTTGACTGTATTAGTCGCTACATTGCTATGTGTGCTGGCGACGTTGTATCCTGCCAGCAAGGCTGCTAAGGTTGCACCCGCTGCCGCCTTAAACGGGTAGGTAGGCCGCCAGCAGGAAAAACTGCTGGCGGTTGATCTCAGCTATTTTGATCAAAATGTTTTAAATCAACTTCCTCTTCTGCAATTCCGGCATTAGGATCGTAGAATATGGTTTCGTCTAATTCCCCCTCACTTTTTCCGACAATACACGCTACTGTGCAGTCGCCAGTGATATTTACCGCGGTCCGTGTCATATCGAGTAAACGGTCAACACCAATAATTAATGCAATCCCTTCAACAGGTAAATTCACCTGCTGTAAAACCATTGCGAGCATTATCAAGCCAACGCCTGGGACCCCTGCAGTTCCAATTGAAGCAAGTGTCGCGGTTAGCACCACCATTACATAGTCATTTAAAGCTAAGTCCACGCCGTAAACTTGTGCGATAAATACAGTTGCGACGCCCTGCATAATGGCAGTGCCATCCATATTAATGGTGGCGCCTAAAGGTAAACTGAATGAAGTCACAGATTTCCCCACACCCAATTTATTTCGTGCTGTTTCCATCGTCACGGGTAACGTAGCACTGCTCGATGAGGTACTAAAAGCGAATAATGCTGCTTCGCGCATTTTCTTAAATAGCATTAGCGGATTGAGGCCGGTAAATACTTTTAGCAACACGGGGTAAGTTACAAAAGCATGTATCGCCAATACAGCAAGTACCAACACAAAGTATTTAGCCAGACTGGCGATAGTTTCTAAACCGATAGTAGCGAATAGTTTTGCCATCAAAACGAATACGCCATAGGGCGCCAGGTTCATGATGATTGTAACTAAGCGCAAGATTACGGTATTGATATCTTCAAAAAATGAAGCCAGACGCTTTCCAGCATCGCCCACCATTGCCATCGCGATGCCAAAGAGTACGGCAAATACAATAATTTGCAGCATGTTGCCTTCAGCCATCGAATTGATGGGGTTGGTGGGAAACATATTTACAATCACCTGAGAAAACGAGGGAGCTTGCTTAGCTGTAAACTCGGCTTCAGTTGATAAATTCAGGTTTTCACCAGGGGAAACCATCAAGCCCAGACTGATAGCCAGTGTTACTGCGATGGCGGTAGTGAGAATATACAATCCAACTGATTTTATACCCAGACGGCCTAATTTGCTCGGTTCAGTCAGACTACTGGTGCCGCAAACAAGGGAGACAAAAACCAAAGGAACTACCAGCATCTTTAAACTAGCAATAAATATTTGGCCAACAGTAGAAAATATACCTTCTACAAGAATGTTATACGTGGATAGTTCGAATGAGAATATCGTAAAGCGTAAATCTCCGCTATCATCGAAAAGAGCCTGGAGGATGGCCCCGGTAATGATTCCGACGACCATGCCGATAAAGATTCTGGTAGTTAAACTATATTTATGTGAAGACTGAGACATGTATGTTCCCTGAGCATTCTGATTTTAGTTATTTGCTGATTATCAGATTCTATTGAGTTTTAAACACGAATACGACCCTAATGTGAACAAAAGAGGTCTGGGAAGACAATTATGAAAGCATTTGCCAAGTCGCTAACCTTCTTTAGTGTACTGTTTTTTCTTTTTGCATGTGGCGGTGGCGGTGAGCTAACGCGAGATAGTGACGGTGGAACAGCTACCCCGCCAGATGGTAGTGGAAATTCCAGTATTGCCCTTACTATGGTCGACCTAGCTGGGGAGACGAGTAACGAACTAGATTCCAGTAATCCGCTAAATGTACGTGCAACGGTCACAGATGCAGATGGCGCGGCAATGGAAGGAGAGTTGGTAACCTTTACATTGTCATCTGATACATTAGCGAGCTTCTCAAATGATACCGGAACCGCATTAACAAATAGTGATGGTGTAGCAACAATCGGCCTGGAAGTAGGCTCAGGTTCTGGTAGTGGAACGGTTACCGCAACCATCGACTCGGGTGAAACAGGTAATGTGGGTTTTACTTCCAGTGGTAGCGATGTTGCCCAAAATGATGCCGCATCATTAGACTTCTTTGCCAGCCAATCTCAATTGTCATCTGCGGGATCAGATACTATTGAATTATGGGCCGTGGTTAAAAATGAGCAAAACGTTTTATTACCTGATGTAAAAGTGAATTTTTCAGCTGATGCGAATGCATCTATTCAAGATGTCCAATCTACAACCGACGAAAATGGTGTGGCTCGAGTCAATTTAAGTACGGGCGGTGATTACGAAAATCGAATTATTACGGCTACCGCCTCTATATCGAGTTTGCCCGACCTAACAAAAACAATAGAAATTGCTGTAGTGGGCACTTCTGTCAATATTAATGGCTCTGATTCGGTAATTGTGAATGATAACGCCAGCTTGACGATTAGTTTAGCAGATTCCGATGGAAAAGGCGTGCGCGCGGAATCGGTCAGTCTTACTGCAACCGATTCTGTCGGAAATGATGTAACCGCAGAGTCACTAAGTTCATCTACTGTCACTACGGACAGCGACGGCCGAGCAACTGTTTTATTTAAATCTTCTTCCGCAGATGAATTTACTGTCTCTGCCTCAGCTTTGGGTACCATGGAGTCTTTTGTGGTTACCGTTCAACAAGATGAGTTCAGTTTCGTAAACCCACCCGATGTGGATAATGTCAATGACGATATCCCATTAGGAACCAGCGAAACGTTAACACTCCGTTGGTTGAAAGAAGGGCTTGCGTATGAAGGTGGTGCCGTGGCGTTAACGATTTCTCGTGGCACAATTACGCCCAACTCTGGTTTGACGAATGCAGAGGGTGAGCTTTCGGTTTCTGTCCAGTCAAGTAACGCCGGTGAAGCAACAATCGTCGCCACGGGCACGGATAGCGAGGGAGAACAGGTGTCAACGAGGTTAAACATTGCCTTTATTGCCACCGTGGCTGATACCATTGTAGTTGATGCTACGCCTGACTCGATAGGGCCAGATGGACAGACAAGTACAATCTCAGCGGTAGTCCGTGACAAAGATGGAAACCGTGTACGGAACAAGCTAGTTAATTTTAGCGTAAACGATGTATCTAATGGGTCATTAACGGATGCCCAGGCGCGCACTAACAAAAGCGGAATCGCCAGTACAGTGTATGTGTCTAACGCAATCACTGCTACAGAAGATGTCACGGTAACTGCAACAGTAAGTGATAACGCATCCGTTAGCGGTTCAACTATGCTAACCGTAGGTGACAGAGCGTTTGACATCACATTAGGTACGGGAAGTATCATAACTGCTCCAGATGATTCTTCGTACTTAAAAGAGTTTTCAGTGTTTGTTGTTGATGCGGATGGTAACCCCGTTTCTGATACGCAGATTACTTTATCAGCACTACCGCTAAGAACTAGCGAAGGTAACACCTTTTTTAAAGGGTTTTGGGACTGGGACGAGGTAGCTCGAATTTGGGAACAGCAGATCAATGAAAGCTGTACTAATGAAGATATTAACTATAACGGAATCTTAAACTTCACACCAGTGAATGAAGACACTAATGGCGATAATGAACTGACCCCGGGCATAATGACGTCTATTACGGATACCGTAACTACAGATGAAAATGGTCAAGCTAAAGTTTCATTGCGCTATGCGAAACAGTTTGGTGGCTGGGCAACGGTTAAGGTTACCGCAAGAAGTGAATCTGGAGGCTCTGAGTCAAGTGAAAGCATGTTCTTTCCGTTGGCGGTGGCGGCAGAAGATCTTACTAATGAAGCGGTGCGACCACCGAATAGCCCGTACGGATTGTTAGCAGACTGCGCGACTACAGATTAAATCCAATGATAAGAATAAAAAAACCGTGAATGTCGTGTTCACGGTTTTTTTATTAAAGTGTTTACCGACACAAGTTAATTTTGTGTGTATAACCCCAAAGCTAGAACTTAATCTTGTTGGAAGGGGTAAACAGAACCAAGTTTCATTAATTGTGTAAGCTCATCTAGGGCCGCACGCGATTCTTCAATAAGTTGAGGGTCACGTAAATCGTTTTCTGTTAGCGCGTCGCGGTAATGTTTATCAACCCATGCATTAAGTTTGCTGAATTGTTCATCATTCATCAAGGTATACGGGTTAACGGCGTCGAGTTCTTGCTCTGTCATCGCTACACGCAACCGTAAACATGCTGGTCCGCCACCATTACGCATACTCTGCTTCACATCAAAGTATTTCACTTCTTTAATAGGCGTACCAAGTGTGACTAATTCTTCAAGATATCGACTGACAGCAATGTTATCTTGACACTCTGTTGGCGCAATAATCGCCATGCTCTTATTGGGTAGAGTAATAATTTGGGTATTGAATAAATAGGTCTTAACTGCATCTTCAACCGAAACAGCATCCGTTTTCACTTCAATGAAATGTAACGGATGATCACCGAACTTCTGACGAATTTCATCAAAGGCAGACTGCGTATGTAAGAACGCCTGTTCATGGTAAAACAACACGTTTTGGTTACCAACAGCAATCACATCGTTATGGAATACCCCTTGGTCGATAACATCAGGGTTCTGTTGCATATATACCACCGATTCGTCACTTAAACCATGCAAACGGGCGATAGCCTGACACGCTTCCAATGTTTGTCTGGCAGGGAAGCGCTTAGGAGCCGGCTTAGAGGCGTCGAAAGCATGCCTACCGTAAACAAATAGTTCAAGCCCTGCATGGCCATAATCAGTACAAAGGCGCGTATGATTAGCTGCACCTTCATCACCAAAATGATCGTTGTCAGGTAAATGCGTGTGGTGGGCAAAATGTTTTTCATTAGCAAAGGTGGCTTTTAAAATATTGCCAGTCACCCTAGGCTCCAGCGAGCGGTGAAACTTGTTGGTTAAATTCGCTGGGGTAAAATGAACACGCCCGTCAGCCGTATCCGCACTGGGTGATACCGTTGCGGCATTAGCGGTCCACATACTGGAAGCTGAACAGCATGCCAAAAACACCTGTTTGGCCTGCTTGGCAGCGTTCTCTAAAACCGTGGCATCTGAGCCAGTAAACCCCAGACGTCGTAACATAGCGATGTCAGGACGCTCCTGTGGAGCCAAAATACCTTGTTGCATGCCCATGTCGGCTAACGCCTTCATCTTTGATAACCCTTGTTTGGCTGCTTCTTTAGGGTTACTGACCGCATTGGCATTATTAAGTGAGGCAACATTTCCGAATGACAGTCCGGCATAGTTGTGGGTAGGCCCAACCAGGCCATCAAAGTTAACTTCGTATTGCTTCATAAATCCCTCCGCGTAAATAAAGGTCGTATTGGCTGCCAAATGAGCAAACGGATACACGCATTTATTTTTGTCATTATTAACTATAATGGACGAGCGCAAACCTGCAATTTCAGCAATCAAATGTACATCAGTGGGCGGCATTATACGGGTTTTGCCGTGCTTGCCAATGTTAGTGGTTGATTTTCGGGCAGGAATTGGAGTGTATTACGATAAATGCGAGAATAAGTATGAAGAAGATCTTGTTTTCCATTCACTTTGTAGATATATGTTAAAAAAGCGCAGATACCCTACGGGTGTCCAATAACGATGAAAGTGGAACGGGTAAGAACGATTTACTCTAAATAAATCAACAGGCTAAGTTCACCTATATGACAAAATCATTGGTCATTGTCGAGTCCCCAGCGAAAGCGAAAACGATAAATAAATATCTCGGCAAAAATTTTATTGTGAAATCCTCTGTCGGACACGTTCGTGATCTACCCACCAAAGCATTGGGCAAAGTAGAAACGAAAAAAAGTGCCAAAGAGTTAAAACAATTGAGTGATGCTGAAAAACAAAATTACCTTCAGCATTATGAATATAAAAAGCTGGTCGACCGGATGGGGGTGGATCCGCAAGCGAATTGGAAAGCCCACTATCAGGTTCTTCAGGGCAAAGAGAAAGTTGTCAATGAGCTGAAAAAACTCGCCAAAGACGCTGACACTATCTATCTCGCAACCGATTTGGACCGCGAGGGGGAAGCCATTGCCTGGCATTTACGAGAATTACTGGATGCCAAAGATAAATCGTTTCAGCGTGTGGTGTTTAATGAAATTACCAAAAATGCGATACAAGACGCTTTCTCCCAACCGGGGGAACTGAATCTCGATCGGGTTAATGCCCAACAGGCTCGTCGTTTTCTTGATAGGGTGGTGGGCTTTATGGTTTCGCCGCTGCTATGGAAAAAAATTGCCAGAGGGTTATCAGCCGGACGCGTGCAGTCCGTGGCCGTTCGCTTGGTGGTTGAACGCGAACGCGAAATCAAGGCCTTTGTACCCGAAGAATTTTGGGACATTCATGCCGATTTGAATACGCAAAAGCAAGGTGTGCGTATGCTGGTCAATCGGTATCAGGAAAAACCATTTAAGCCTAACAATAAAGCGCAAACCGACGAAGCGCTTAAACGCCTTGAGTCGGCTAAATATATCGTTGCATCCAAAGAATCAAAGCCAACCCAAAGTCGTCCTTCGGCACCTTTTATCACCTCCACACTTCAACAGGCGGCCAGCACGCGACTAGGGTTTGGGGTCAAGAAAACTATGATGATGGCTCAGCGGCTTTACGAAGCGGGTCATATCACGTACATGCGTACCGATTCGACCAACCTGAGCAAAGAGGCTCTGGACAGTTGTCGGGAATATATCGACGATAATTTCGGTAATAAATATTTGCCGGACTCACCTAACCGATATGGCAGCAAAGAAGGCGCACAGGAAGCCCACGAAGCGATAAGGCCATCAAACGTTAATGTGCAGTCAAGTGCATTAGGTGATATGGAAAGGGACGCTCAGCGCCTGTACGAGCTCATATGGAGGCAGTTCGTGGCTTGCCAGATGACGCCTGCTAAATATGATTCGACCACCATTAAGGTGAATGCGGGTGATTATGAGTTGTCAGCAAAGGGTAGAGTGTTGCGATTTGATGGTTGGACAAAAGTTCAAACGCAAATTCGTAAGAAGGGCGATGAAGAGTTAACGTTACCGGATGTTAAGCAAGGCGAAGAGCTCACCTTGAAACAACTTGATCCGCAACAGCATTTCACGAAGCCGGTCGCTCGATTTAACGAAGCCTCTTTGGTAAAAGAGCTGGAAAAACGCGGCATTGGACGTCCTTCAACCTACGCTAGCATTATCTCGACCATTCAAGATCGTGGATACGTGCGTTTGGAAAATAAACGGTTTTACGCAGAAAAAATGGGTGAAATTGTTAACGACCGTTTACAAGAGAACTTTGAAGATTTAATGAGCTATGACTTTACGGCCAACATGGAACAACGGCTGGATGATATAGCTGAAGGCAAAAAAGATTGGAAGCAGGTTTTAGACGAGTTCTACCAGGATTTCTACAATAAATTGCTGACCGCGGAGAAAGACCTTGAAGAGGGAGGGATGCGGCCAAACCAAGCCATTCCAGCAGGGATCACTTGTGCTAAATGCGGGCGTGAAATGAATGTGAGAACCGCCAGTACGGGTGTATTCTTAGGGTGTTCTGGGTACAACTTACCGCCAAAAGAGCGTTGCACGAATACCATGAACCTTACCCCCGGGGATGAAGTGGTGAAGGTTGATGACGAAGAAGAATTAGAAACCGAAGCACTACGTGCAAAGCGCCGATGCCAAGTATGTGGTACGGCGATGGACAGTTATTTGGTCGATGAAACTCGTAAATTGCATGTATGCGGAAATGCGCCTGCTTGTTCAGGAACTTACGTTGAATCTGGAGCGTTCAAAATAAAAGGCTACGATGGCCCTATTATTGAATGTGACAAATGTGGCAGCGACATGGAGTTGAAAAATGGCCGCTTTGGTAAATATTTCGGTTGTACCAACGAAGAATGTAAAAATACGCGTAAGCTGTTACGTAACGGCGAAGCTGCGCCACCAAAAGAAGATCCGGTCGATTTGCCCGAATTAGAATGTGAAAAATCTGATGCCCACTTCGTTTTACGAGACGGTGCTTCGGGTATTTTCCTGGCTGCGCATAACTTTCCAAAATCGAGAGAAACCCGGGCGCCGAAAGTGACAGAGTTAGCCCGTTTTCGGGACCGAATTTCACAGAAATTCTATTATCTGGCCGATGCGCCACAGCAGGATCCTGATGGCAACCCGACAATTGTTCGCTACAGTCGTAAGACTAAGCAACAATATGTTATGTCAGAAAATGAAAATGGCAAAGCCACAGGGTGGTCAGCCTGGTATAAAGATAATAAGTGGGAGGTAAAAGACTCCCGTAAGAAGTCATAACAGAGGCAAAAATGGCATCGTTACAGGATCAATTGCTAAAAGCAGGCCTTGCAGATAAATCCAAGGCCAAACAAGTGCGCACTGAAAAGCGCAAAAAGCAGAAGCAAAAAAACAAACAGAAAGTTGAGCAAGTCGATGAAGCAACGGTAGCTGCGCGACAAGCGATTGAGGAAAAGAAAGCGAAAGACCGCGCTTTAAATGAAGCGCAGCAGCAGGAGCGTGAAAAACGCTCTATCGCTGCACAGGTGAAACAGCTTATCTCAATTAATATTCAGAAAAGAGGAAAGGATGAAACTGTTCTCAACTTTCCCCACGACAATGTAATTAAACGAATGCATGTGAGTAACGAGATTCACAAGCAAGTAACGAAAGGAAAGCTCGTTGTCGTTAAATTTGAAGATGGATACGAACTTATTCCTACACCGGTAGCGGATAAAATAGCCCAGCGCGATGAAGCCAGCATTGTTTATCGCGCAGATATCCAGGCAGCTACAGAGGAAACAACAAGCGAAGAAGAAGATTGGTACGCCGATTATCAAATTCCTGACGATTTGACTTGGTAATACTGTTCAACTTTAGTTTAAATAAGCCCGTGTCTCGCGGGCTTATTTATTTCGGCATTTCATAATGTAAAAAAATAGTGTTTTTAGGCTGACAAAAACGCCCGTTTTTCACTATGTATAAAATAATTGTAATGTTGGGGTGTTTAAACATGAGATCGAAAGCTTTTATAAATTTTCACTATAGAAATCGGGTAGATAGGACATACTCTACAAATACCAAAGGGGAATGCCCCCCAAAACTGGGAGTTTGTTTACCCCGCTTCTAATTCTAATAAATGTTAGGCATTTAAACACACCGCAATCACAGGATAATTATCAATGGGGAATAATGGTTCATCATTTAAGTTGTATGTTAAGCATTTAGGTACTGCGTACTTGATTTATATAATTTTAGGGATGTTTAATTCACTACTATTTAAGCAAGGTATATACAACTTTGGGGCCTTTGATGAGGTTGAGATAAAGTTCAGACTTGCTCAAACTATAGATATTATTATGTTTATAGCTGTTATTTGGGCTTCATGGGCACAGTACTTAGTTACTAAAACGATAAACAAAAATTTTGCTCTTGTGGCACTACTTTTCAGGTTTGGAGAAGGGCTTCTCGGCTTTGTCGCAACAATCATTACATTGGCAGTGATAGCAGTTTTAAAGAATCCAGAATTTTCAACTGTATTTCAAGATGAGCAGTTGCATACATTAGCTAGCATATTTGTGAAAATAAGTGGCTCGATGTGGGATGTTCTTTTAATTATCATGGGTATTGGTGCCACGATTTTCATGTATTTGTTCTACGTTTCCAATTACGTACCTAAGTGGTTGGTTCTTTGGGGACTATTCACTTATATTTCGATGGTGGTGTATGGTTTTTCAAATATTGTTCTACTTAATTCACCTCAAGTATTGAGTTACTTCATGATGCCGGGAGCTTTTTTTGAAATAACGTTTGGCCTTTGGTTGTTAATCAAAGGAATAGACACCCAACCTGATAAAAATCATGTCTAACAAGAGACTACGGTAAATGGGGTCAGGGTACTTTTAAGAGATAACGAGATAATAAATTCTGACCGCTTTAATCCTCTAGCCCTTAAATCTCAGTTTACCTCACTTGCCTATTGTCTAATTCAGTGAATGAAATTTTAAAGTTACTGATTATCATGAGTTTTTGTACATTTTATTATGAATTTGTGGAAAAATAGTTTTCACAGTTTGTATGGAAATACATTTAAAAGAAAAAGTAGGCACAAAATGATAAAAATTAAAAGTATGACTATTTTACTCACCGTTGTAGTGAGCTTGTTGTCTGGAGCTCTGGCAGAAAGTAGCGCTGAGAAGCCTGCCCAGGTGATGGTGTTTGGTGTATTTCACTTCTCAAATCCGGGTTTAGATGTAGTTAAATCCGAACAAATTGATGTTATGAGTGAGCATAATCAAACCTACCTGAGCGAATTGGTTAACCGTATTGCGAAATTTAAGCCGACCCATATTTTGATTGAGTGTGATCTTGAGTTAACGGCGCGATATCAAACTGACTATGCCGCTTATTTGAAAGATCAATTTACATTGTCACCTAACGAAAATCACCAGTTAGGATTTCGAATTGCTGAAGTGGCGGGCCTCACTGAACCTACAGCTATTGAATGTTATAACGAAAGTGAAATCGGATGGAACAATAAATTATTACTTGAATACATGCCCGAGCACGATAAAGCGAGCGATGAGGCTTACCGCGCGTTAATTGCCACAGTTACACAAAAGATCAGTCATGCCCACCAGACAAAATCCTTTGCTGAGCTATTAATGCAATCGAATTCTCCAGAATGGGATAGACTCAATAAAAGCTTATATCTTCTTACCAATAGCGTAGGGGCCGGCCAAAACTTCGCGGGAGCCGACGCCGCCGCTAGTTGGTGGCATCGCAATTTTAGAATGTATGCAAATATACAGAAAGTCGCGAAACCGGCTACCCGCGTTGTAGTCATCGGAGGGCAAGGCCACACTGCTATTTTTAGGGAGATGCTTGCCAATGATATGCATAGACAGGCTGTAGATGTGCGCCCTTACATAATGTAGCTTTTTCGCGCAAGCCCAGGTTAAATAAAGAATAAAGAATGGGGTCGGAGGATTTTTAAGAGATAATGTATTCTGACCCTGAGGTATCTTTAACCCCCGTAACCCACAAGTAAGGTAAGTACGGTTCCGAAACCTGTTAGCATTAGCCCGATGATTGTTAGCACTAGTCCGATGACTACATATTGAAGTTTAAGTATGTGCTTAACGTCCGATTCCAGTTTTGTTAACCGTTCGTTGGTTGCGATAAATGAATCATCATGTTCTTTGTGATTCATGTAGTTCGTCGCCGCCACTTCCGCGGCTTGTTCTTCGGGTAATTTTAAGGCGACCAATGCGCGGTATAGGTGTTGGTTCATCGCGTTTAACATATATCTACTATTCCTTGTCTACTTGCAATTATACACCAGTGCAATAAATCGTCCCGTTATTTCTGACCATGTTAGAATATCGGCGGGGTCGTGCGCTTTTGCGTTCTCATTGTAGATAACACGTTTCACCGACCCTTTTTTAACTTCAACCGTTAGCGGGGTGGACCTGGCGTTGTGTGAGCCTGTCAAAATGGGTTCCCATCCGAACGCCTTCACGTAACGCGTAAACTTTTGACGCGTGTCGTATTTTATTATATGAGGCCAGTGTATTTTTAATAGATAATGTAAACTGACCCTTTTACCTTTTTACGTGAAACAGGCAACCATGGAAGAACTTTTTAGAAATTATACCGCTGCTTTCGATGCATTAAATGGCAATGCTATCGCCAGCTTATACCGTCTCCCGTGTGCTATTTCGGACGCAGATGGCGTTCAAACATATACGGAGAAATCAGCATTAGTAGCGAAGTTTAGTGCTAACTGCAAAACCATGGAAAGTATTGGATATCAGAAAGCCTTGTTTAATATTTTAGACCGTCAGGAGCTTAGTTCTGAAGAAATGGTGGTTAATATCGCCTGGCGTGTTGTAACCGGCCGTTCAAACATCGATTTTCGTTCACTGTATCTATGCCACCAAATTAATCATGCATGGTTAATATTCAGTGCAAACGTCTATCAAGGGAGTTTCGGAAAAACAAAATAATGTAGCAATCCCATCGCGCACTAAGATTGTTGGGATTTCTTCACCAAGGGACGTTTCGCTATTTTATCCGGCGGACCGGTGCTCCCTATTCAAAAACCAGCCGAGCTTTTCCAAAGCCGTATTCTCGCTAATTATTACTATCCGAGTTTCAGCCGTAAATTTATCATTTCTCATGGGGGAGCCTCGTTAATTTAAGTACCTAAATAAAAGCTCCAAGTCAACCCGGAATATTAGGTAAGCGCACAATACTATGAAATCAGCAGGGAGCATTGCCAGCTGCAATCGTTGCGGTGAATGGTACAAACTAAGGTATAAACGTTATTTCAACTGCGGCTAAAGGCTATTATGATGAAATACTAATAAATACACTTGATACATGAAGATACTACCCCCGGTGCAGTGTCGGTGTGCTTATTAAAGACAAGGTTTGTGTTTAACTAGACTGACGTCTTTCAAAGGGCTCACAAAAAGCTCAAAATATGGGTAGGAAACCGCTGAAACAAACACATAGCGGCGCCTCGTGACTGTAACGCTTAGTTTTCACCCTTTATTTAAAAGTTATATTCTCTGCCGACTTATAGTTATCACAAAAACGGATTTGAATGATTTTACTTCGAGATTTCACAGAAAACGATTATGAACGTTTGGTTACTAATTTAAACGATGTTTCTATTACCCGCTTTCTATCCTCAAAAATCCCCTCACCTTACACGATGGAAGATGCTGAATGGTGGGTAAATACAGGGAGTAGAAACAACCTTATTAAAGCCATTTCATTTAATGGTATTTTGGTAGGCTGCATTGGTGTCAATGGAGGAGGATTCGAGTATCAAAGATCAGGTGAAATAGGGTACTGGCTAGCCAAAGAGTATTGGCGCAAAGGAATTGCTTCAGTGGCTATTAGACGAATGTCTGAATATGTATTTTCGAATACGAATATTGTACGTATATTTGGATCGGTATTCTCAGGCAACGAAGCGTCGATGCAATTGTTGCTAAAATCTGGCTTCAAGCAAGAGGCTATACTGGAAAACGCTATCTTCAAAAATGGGCGTTACTTTGACAACCATATATTCACAAAGCTCAAAGAGTGATTTTAAGATGCAAGTAAAATCGAACAGAGCGCTTTATGTGTGTTCTTCAGTAGCGCCGAGACAAATGCAATAGAGGGATGCTATTTTACAGCTACCTTTTCGCGCATCAATTTAAAACTATTCCCAAAACGGAGTTTACGTGAAAGTTCTACCTTACATATTTATTTTTCTTATCGTTGATTTGACTCAATTTGTAAAAGCGCATGATACAAAAGGATTTGAAATTCCGCGTAGTCATATTATCGAAATTAAAGACCCAGATTCTTATAGGGTTTACCCACTTTTTATAAAATTACCACGGTCATATGACAATCGAAAAGATAAGTCCTACCCCGTTATTTACTTAACTGACGCATGGTATAGTTTTCAAATTGTCTCTGGCGCTACGCGATTCCCAATGAATACTGGAAAAATGCAAGAGGCAATAATTGTGGGAATCTCGTACTCCCGGGGGGCGAGAGGTTCTGCAAGCAGGATTCGTGATTACACTCATACTGAAGATCCAAGCTGGAAGTTCCAAACAGGAAAAGCAAACCAGCATATTAGCTTTATTGAAAAATCAGTTTTCCCTTTCATCGAAAAAAAATACAGGGTAAATGGCTCTAGAACATTTGTTGGCAATTCACTTGGTGGGCTTCTTGGCGCATACATACTGTTTACTAAACCCGATATGTTCAATAATTATGTCTTAGGCAGCCCGTCGGTTTGGTATAAAGATAATGATATTCTCAAAATAAAGACCGAGCCTAATTTAAATAAACACAAGGTGTTTATTGCGGTTGGTGCTAATGAAACTATTGAGCTGGACTCACCCCACCACGATATGGTCAAAGGTGCTAAGAAACTTGAGTCGAAGCTTGTTGGTGGGTTATTTCCTAATACAGAAGTAAAGCTGTTAGTTATTCAGGAGGCAAACCATGAAACTGCGTTCCCGACCACTGCCATTCAAGGGCTATATTGGCTCTTCAAAAAGGCGTAATACGTGCTCATTACGGGTGAAATTAGCTGGTGTGCTGGAGCGGGCTGGGATTAAAACAGGCAGAGACATTTCGCTGTAATGCTTTATCAGCTTGCGTGCATTATTCTACAGCTTTCTTTACGGTTAAACCATTGAAACGCCGTAGGCTTTAAGAAGTTGCCATCGCGCTATTGGGTCTCGCAACACACACGCTTTTCGCTTGTTATGTTATTGTTTTTGTGGCTTTCCGTTGAAGAAGTTGCGGGGGCGTAGTGCAAACGTCATTCACTACAATAGTGAAGCGTCGTTGTCATCTGGTTCCCGGTTTGGACAACTGAGGGCATGGATAGTTTTTCTCTTCCTCGCCACTCCCTCGTTTGTCTTTCCATCCGGCGAAATTGGTTACTTTAATTTTCATTTCATCTAGTCTGCATGGGGCTGGTATTGACGGGCGTATTGATGTAAAACAGAACAAGTTGATTAAAACAGGCCAGGTGCGAGCGGGCGAAAAACGTTGTGCAGTTAAGCGCTTACTGTATTGGATCTGTGTCTGATAAAGAAAAATTATGTGTAGGGAAGTCATGCACAGATCGATAGAACGCATTAGCCAAAAGTTCTTTAACCACTCTAATTTACAGCAAACAGAGCTGGATAGTTGGCATTTTTGCGATAATGAAATAGATGCAAATGAGTGCGTTAAGTTGGTTTTGGAAGGTTTAAAAAAAGCGACTTCACCCTCCCTGTGGTGGTTCCAAGCGAATAATGCAGCGCTACCAAAAGTTGGAGACTTTAATATTGTGACCAATTGGGCAGGTGAGGCTCAATGTATAATTGAAACTACGAATGTGGTTATTGTTCCTTTCAACGAAATTACAGAAGAATATGCCGAACTTGAAGGCGAGGGAGATAAAAGCTTGGAATACTGGAAGCGGGTTCATTGGGACTATTATCATCGGGAGCTCGCAGGCACACAATTTACTCCGAGTGAAGACATGCCAATCGTATGTGAAACCTTTAAAGTGGTATTTAAAAATACGTAAAAAATGATATAGGTAGCGGCTGACAATAATCACAAAATGAGGTTTGCTATCGGCACTGCGCTGCGTATTTTAGCTCATATTGTTAGGACCTTATGGTGGCATTGTTAACTAATAAGAAGGGACTAGGAGGCTCTCTGTGTCTTCGCTGAAATTGTTAAATCAAATAGAAGTCGTTGGCGTATATTTACGGCATTGAAACGTGCGTAAGTTGATCTGGGTTCAACGCGCAGCGATCCCTGCCATTATTGCATGATGTTATATCTCGGTAAGTACTCGTTAGAACGTATACAAGGAAGAAATTATGATTAAAAAGTCTTTATTAATAACCCTTTTACTTTCCACATCAACATTCGCAAAAACATTTGATGCGAAAGACTTCACCATTGAATACGATGAGGATGTACCAATTTCAATCGTAGAGAAACTTGCCTTAAGGGTTGAAGAGAACAAAAATGTGGTGAAGGCTTACCTTAATCAATCTAGTGAATATTATGGCACCCCGATAAAGGAAAGCTTAGTTGTATATATTTCGAAGCAACGTCGCACTCCTTATCAAGATTGGAATACCATACATATTCCAGAAAAAAGGGTGCTGTCAGCTTTTTCAGCAGAAAAGTCAGAAGATAGTGGCATGGCCGTCATTCATGAACTAACACATGTATATGCCGTAAGCTCTTTTCGGAAAAACAAAAAAAACGGATTCGAAGATCGCTTTTACGACGATGGTTTAGCAGTGTTTTTACAACATCGATTCGGCGAAACTCCTGAATACCCAAATTTTGGTCAAGATTTGTATAGGGCAGTGGCAGAAACTTCTGCTAGTTATGGGGGCCTAATTGATCTCGGCGAATCGGAAACTGTTAGGCACTCAGCAAAGACTGGCGTGGGTAGAAGACTCGCGTATTTACAAGAAGGTGCATTTACCCAGTTTTTAATTGAAAATTATGGTTTAGATAAGTATTTACAAATTTATGCTGGGGCAGACATCCAAAAAGTTACCGGTAAAACGTTTGGTCAGCTGGAAAAAGCCTGGGCAAACTTAATTGGTACTTTTATGCCTTAACATCCGCGTTATCGCTCATTGCATTCGCGAGTGTCAAATACACACTGGTTGTCTTCATTACGTTCGTCATTATGGCGCCCAAACGTAAGCCTTTAAGGCGGGCATTAAATGGACTTAACCCGCTCCCTGTTCATATGGTGAAAATATTCCATACCTGTGTCGATGTATGCACTATGTTCTCGAACCCCACGATTGAGAGGATACCGAATGACTTCACGAGCGAGGTCCCCCAGCAATACTGACTCTGAAGAACCAGGAAGGCTATTAACGTGATAAATTTAGCGTTTCGAAAACAGTAACGATTTCAACGTGGGAGAGGGGTAAGTTGCGGGTATCGAAAAATAACGTGTGCGCGTTTTGGAGCGACATGCATCCCAAAATAGAACGTATAAATACATAAACTTTTTCAGTAGGATGGTCAATGCAGTTAGTTTCAGGGAAGTATAATTTCAGAAGTATGGGAAGTGTAAAAAGTCATTAGTAAACAAAACACTACTTCAGCGAATAACTAACCCTACGCGCCAACTGTGCTTGAGCTGGGACAACCGAAATAAAATAAGGCATTTACGCGATTTTTCAATTCAGTTTTATCTTTACCTTAACATATTGATTTTTAGTTGAATAAAAAATAGCTTTGTACGATCGTGAAAGGTTATACTTTTGGGTAACAGAATGAGTTGTACAATTAATAATAATATACATGAAAGCTGCCGTTATTTTTTTCCTCACGATACTGCTTTCTTCTTTTGCTTATGCAGAAAAAGAACGGCTAAATATTGCCGTTAACTTAGGCCCGCCATGGGCTTATTATGATGCTACTGGTAAAGCTACAGGGATAGATGTTGAGACCATCCGCGCTGTTTTTAACGAATTAGGCTATACCACTCACTTTTGGATCTTGCCTTATAATCGACTCATTAAAGAATTCAATGACGAAAAATTTGATTTTGCCAGCCCAGCAGCGTTTCACTCGGTAGTAGGTTTTCGCACGACTAGATATCTCCCCTATCGTGATGTGGCTATTACCCGCAAGGCGGATGGAATTAGATTGCACAAATGGGAAGATTTAAAAAGTATGCGAATTGTTGCCTATCAACACGCACTACATGTTCTGGGCCCAGAGTTTGAGAAGGCTGTCTCTTTTTCACATTATATAGAGTTAGCTGAACGAGATGTTCAGTTGAAACTACTCGCTTTTGAGCGCACAGACGTGGTGGTTGGAGAAAAGCGGTTACTGCATTATATTTTAAAGGAAAACCACGCTGAGCTAGAAGTAACCACACACAACATTTTTCCTGTACAACATTATGGCGGTATAGGTTTAGATGAGGCTTTGGTGCAGCAATTTAACCGCGGGGTAAATAGGTTCATAAATAACGGGCATTTTGAAAAACTGTTAAACAAATGGGAGCAGAACGTAGACTCCCCCTAGCTTTTGCAGGTCTCTACTCGATAAGCTTTAAGGCTTCGGCTGTTTGCTCTATTAGATGTTGATTAATCTTAGCGTGCTCCGGGCTCCAGCCCGAGAGAAAGCGATGAAAATCAGCACAGGCTATCGGATACAACTCTCTCCACTTACTTTCCAGCGCCAGCGGATTAAGCGTTGTTGGCAAGGCATCTTTAAGGGTAGCAAAATAGCGTTGTAGGCAGTCTTCCCAGTAGTTAAGCTGGTCTTCTTCATGTAGCGCACTTCCAAGAAAATAGGCCACATCAACAATTCCAGGTGCACGACCCGTATACTGAAAATCTACGGCCGCACATGACATGAAATCAGGTGAAAAACAAAAGTTAGCAACTTTAGCATCGCCGTGAATGACGGTTTGGTAGGGGCACGTGGCTAGAAGATTATCGAACGTATTGGCGGCAGCCTTTAATACAGGGTTTTGCGTTTTTGTCAGCTCATCTTGCCGTGTGTTTAGATGCCAATAACTGCCTTGTTCCCACAATTGTGTTCCGTGCTGATTAAAAAAAACAGCGTGAAAGCGGGCTAACCAATCTAATACACAGTAGCTTTGCGTGACCGTTAAATGTCCGGTTGTCTGCGTATAACCCTCTTCAGCCAAATCACTCAGCGCAAATAACCAGCCATTTTCCAATTTGGTTAACTTATGCGGACGTGGTAAGGGGGGAAGGGAGGGGTGTGTCGAAAACAGCTGATAAAAACTCATCTCAACATCGAATGACCGAATTTTTCGACGATGACTGGTTTTAGTTGACCATCCTTTTGGGTGGCTACTTAATGAATCTGGGAGTGTCACGATTTTTACGACGACCTTGTCGCCATCTTTTAAGGTGCAGCGAACACAATAACCATAGTCGTTCCACAGGGGCTGTATTAACTCAATTCCGCTTGGATTCGCTATAGGTAGTTGTTCAGTTAGGATCTTAAGAAAGGGTTGGGAAAGAGACATAAAAAGAGGCCGCACTAATTGCGCGGCCAATATATTTGCTATTGACTCGGTGGAAGTGTCATCGGTGCAGTTGCGCCCGATTTCTTGTATTCCATGCTCGCCTGTCTGCCCGACACATCGACTGCGGGCCGCGAGGAATCGTCACGCGCGGTGAGTGGCACTTCACCAAACGTAGCGTCTACTTCAGCAGGCAGTGCAGTGGGGTGTGATACGTTCACCTTGCCTTTACCGCTGGCAATCAAAGCAGCTGTAACTACAACTGTATTTGCTTTAGTTGACGTAGGTGCTTTTTCTTCCTCAGGCTTCGTTTCCGTCATCATGACAACGCCGGTCTCAGCGTCTTTAGATAAAAGTTCGTTTGTTTCTGTGTCTTTAGACACATCTTCAGACGGTGTGTCCTCTTCATCTGCTCCTTCAGCAAGGTCAATTTCAACCTGCTTAGGTTCACTGTCTTGGTTAGAAGCTTCTGCTTTCGAACTATCTTCCGCTGACGTCTCTTCAGGTAAATCAAACTGCAATTCATCTTGCTTGATTTGAGACGTTGCTTCGTCCTCTGCAACAACACTATCCACATTTTCCGGCTTATCATTCGATTTCTTACGACGCTGACCAGCAGCTCTTACATGTCTAGGAGATCGTCTGCTTCTACTGCGAGAAGAGGTGTTTTCATTTTCACTCTGCTCGTCGGCAGAAGATGTTGACTCAATTATTGGTTCAACTTTATCTTCAGCAATAGTTTCGACAGAAACGCTAGGTTTATCTTCAACTGGCTTAGATGGCTGCTTCTTTATCTCGGGTTTGTCAGCAGGTTTTTGTGTTTGTTTCAGAGGCTGAGCGTCTGCTTTCGGCGCTGAGTCCTGAGATTTGTTTACCTGTTGCTTTGGTGCTGAAGCGTCTGAATCCTGTAGACGTACACTACGTCTACCATCGCGGCGCTTACGCCGTTCTGTAACCTGCTTCTTTTTATGGGAGGTCGATTTATCCTGACCTTCCTTCTGCACGACATTCTCTTGCGACTTTACATTATCGTCCTGAGTACTTTTACGATTGCGGTTTTTGTTTCGTGAGCGTTTATCATCCGGACGTTGATTTGTGTCGTCTTTGTTATCTTGCGAACCACGGTCATTACGCTTGTTCTTATTGTGTGAGCGACGAGGCTTTCTGTCGTCATCTCGGCGAGAACGAGAAGGTTGTTTTTTCCGAACATCTGGGGTGGGTTTAGCTTCTTCTTCTTTTTCACTACTTGTGAATAAGCTTTTTATCCATCCTGAAATCTTTTTAACAAATGAATCTGAAGGCGTATCAGCTTTTTCTACTTGCTGCACCACTGGTGCCTGGGTAGGAGCAACCAGGCCTTGTAAAGCAGGTTCTTCCCGCTTGCCGATTTCCGCAGCAGGCTTACTGGTTTCCACTTCACTTAGCTCTGTCAGTTCAATGTTATAGCTTACGTCGGTTACTTTTTCTTCAGGACGTCTGCGTGTGACCTGGTAATGCGGTGTTTGTAAGTTAGCATTAGGGATAAGCACCAGCTCAACGTTATAGCGTTTTTCTATGGTTCGCACAGCACGGCGCTTTTCGTTGAGTAAATAGGTTGCGACTGAAACAGGAAGTTGCGCTTCAATCTGACCTGTATTGTCTTTGATCGCTTCTTCTTCAATAATGCGTAAAATCGACAATGCCAGAGACTCGGTACCGCGTATGGTGCCATGGCCCGAACAGCGTGGGCATACATGGTGCGCTGACTCGCCAAGAGAAGGGCGCAAACGCTGACGTGACATTTCTAATAAACCAAAACGAGAAATACGGCCAAGTTGAACCCGGGCACGATCATTTCTGACCGCCTCTTTCATACGGTTCTCAACTTCGCGCTGGTGGCGCACGGGTGTCATATCGATAAAGTCGATTACTACCAGCCCACCAAGGTCACGTAAGCGTAACTGACGTGCAATTTCATCTGCTGCTTCTAGATTGGTATTAAACGCAGTTTCTTCAATATCGCCGCCCTTTGTAGCACGAGCTGAGTTGATATCAATTGAAGTTAGTGCTTCAGTAGGATCGATTACAATAGACCCTCCTGACGGCAAGCGAACCTCACGTTGGAATGCGGATTCAATCTGGCTTTCAATTTGGAAGTGACTGAATAAAGGAACATCACCACTGTATTGTTTAACGCGATTAGCAAAATCAGGACGTACCAGACGAATGTGCTGCAGGGCCTGTTCATAAACACTTGTTTTATCAATGAGGATTTCGCCGATATCACGACGTAAATAGTCGCGAATCGCTCTGACGATAACGTTGCTTTCCTGATGTATCAGGAATGGGGCAGGGCGTTCTTTGGCGACACTAGATACGGCTTCCCAATGGGTGAGTAGGACTTTTAAATCCCATTCCAGCTCTTCGTAGGACTTGCCTACGCCTGCGGTACGTACTATTAAGCCCATTCCGTCGGGTAAATTTAATTTATTTAAGGATTCTTTAAGTTCAGTGCGCTCGTCACCCTCTATCCGGCGAGAGATCCCTCCAGCACGAGGGTTGTTAGGCATCAGAACTAAATAACTGCCAGCGAGTGAAAGAAAGGTCGTTAATGCGGCACCTTTTTGGCCACGCTCTTCCTTGTCTATTTGAATAATAACTTCCTGACCTTCTTTGATCACATCTTTGATATTTGGTCGGCCATCAAATCTATAGCCATCAGGGAAGTAAGTACGTGCAATTTCTTTGAGGGGTAGGAAGCCATGGCGTTCAGCGCCATAGTCAACAAAGGCTGCCTCTAAACTGGGTTCAACTCGCGTGATTTTACCTTTGTATATGTTGGCTTTTTTCTGCTCGTGTCCAGGGCTTTCTATATCAAGATCATACAACCGTTGCCCATCTACAAGGGCTACGCGCAACTCTTCTTGTTGAGTTGCATTAATTAACATTCTTTTCATTGTATCTAACTCTGCATAAACAGCCATTTAGACACAAAATTAAAGTGACATGTGCAAACCCTCACCGCGCAACCTCACGGCTGGACGGGGACCTTGTTGTAATGTCGTATTACCCAATAAATAACTTGTTTAGCGCTGAGATTCTCATGTAAGCGCGTCACTGGGTGTCGGGAACGACGGCCCTGATAACTATTCAAATGTAATCTTCCACACCGACTTTTCGCCAGCGCAGCTGTCAATTCAATTCTGTAATTCTAAACGGCGAACTTCATTGTTTGTTACGTCATATCGCAGGGTGTTCAAAAATGCTTTAGTACTGCATTTTTTACTACTTTGGCGCTTACATTTTTTAGGCTGGCCAACGCGAAAGAGCATGGTTTAACTTTTTTACAGTTTGTTCAACCGATTTTATCTTCTTTTTAACTTCTGAAAATAAAACAAGGAGATTATGGCATCAAACCTAGTAATTTAGCAAGAAAACACTTTTATCTTTCCACTATTTAACTTAATTAAGGGGCTCTATTCGCATTTCCACTAGCATTTTTTCCATTAGAACCAGAAAATATGACGCAATCCCATTTAATTTTTTATTTTCAATAGTGTTGTATTGACCGAATGCAGTATACTGCGCGACATGAATACAGAAGTGAATAATTCCGTTCGATTTATTGAGGTTGACGAAGAGTACGCCGGTCAACGTATTGATAATTTTTTGAAAACGCAGCTTAAAGGTGTACCTAAAAGCCTGATTTACCGCATCCTGCGTAAAGGAGAGGTGCGGGTAAATAAAGGGCGTGTCAAGCCAGAATATAAATTGTGTCCGCAAGATGTGGTGCGTGTACCGCCTGTCAGAGTTTCAGAAGGCACGCCAACGCCCTCTCCGAAATTGCAAAAAGTAGCAGAGTTAGAATCGCAAATTTTGTTTGAAGATGATCGCTTATTGGTTATTAATAAAGCTTCAGGTACTGCTGTACACGGTGGGAGTGGCTTAAGCTTTGGCTTGATTGAAGGCTTGCGGGCTTTACGTCCACAAGCGAAATTTTTAGAGTTGGTTCACCGTTTGGACCGAGATACTTCAGGTTGTATCCTGATTGCGAAACGACGGTCAGCACTACGTCATATGCATGAACAGTTACGCAATGGACAAATGGATAAGCGTTATCAGGCACTTGTGATGGGGAGTTGGCCTGCGTCCCGCTTTAAAGTTAAAGCACCATTGCAAAAAAATGTTTTGCAATCGGGTGAGCGAATGGTCAATGTCAGTGAACAGGGAAAACCTTCAGAAACGCGCTATCGCATTTTGCAGCAATTCGATAACGCGACACTAGTTGAAGCCTCACCGATAACAGGTCGTACACACCAAATCAGGGTTCACTGCCAACATGCTGGCCACCCTATAGCGTGCGATCCTAAATATGGTGACGCACAATTTGATGCTTTTGTTCAAGCAAAAGGATTACGTCGACTATTTTTGCACGCAGCAAAGATAAGTCTATTTCACCCCAAAACAGAACAGCCTATTTCCTTTGAAGCACCTTTAGACGATCAACTAAAAAATATTTTAAGGCAGTTAGCATGAAGCAGTACGAACTTATAATTTTCGATTGGGATGGAACCCTGATGGACTCTGCTGCCAAAATTGTCAGCTGTATGCAAATTGCCGCCAAGCAGTGCGATATGCCAGTGCCTAGTTTTGAACAAGTTAGTCATATTATAGGAATTAGTTTAAAACCTGCAATTAAGCAACTGTTCCAAATTAACGATGATGGGTTGGTCGAAAGCTTAAAACAAGCTTATAAAGTGGCGTATCTTCAACAGGATACTACCCCGTGTCCCTTATTTAATGGAACCGAAGCGATGCTTACCCAATTAAAAGCGAGCGATATAATGTTGGGAGTGGCGACGGGTAAAGCCCGCCGAGGACTGGAAAGAGCTTGGAAAAATACAGGTACAGGACATTTTTTTACCGTCTCCCGGTGTGCTGATGAAGCAGACTCTAAACCCTCACCTGATATGTTAATGCAAATACTCGAAGAAACTGCGATTGGTGCGGATAGGGCGCTGATGGTAGGTGATACCACTTACGATATGGCTATGGCCCAAGCCATAGGTATGGATCGGGTAGGGGTCTCTTATGGGGTGCATGCACCGGTTAATTTACAAGCCCACAACCCCCTTAAAATTGTACACAATATTGCCGAGCTTAACGCGTTTATATTACCTCATACTCAGGCTTTTGTCTGAGTAGCGAGCGCAAGTAAATCAATATCAAACTCTGCCAACATCTCCCGCAGCAAAATTAGAGGCATACCAATAAGCGCATTTGGATCGCGTGAGCTGAGACGTTCAAACAATAATATCCCTCTGCCTTCTGCTTTGAAGCTACCAGCACAATCATAGGGCTGTTCACTTCGAAGATAACTGACTATATCTTTTTCATCTAACCGCCTGAACTTTACCTTGGTAACTTCAGTTCTCACAATGCTTCTATTGATTTCAGCGCAATATAGGCAGACGGCACTGAAAAACGTCACCGTTTTTCCCTGACAATAGGTAAGTTGCTGTTTAGCCTTATCAAAATTTCCAGCTTTACCAAGTATAAGTTGATTGCCATTAATATCCACAGACGCGGTTTGGTCGCTTCCTATAATTATTGAGCTAGGGTATTGGTCAGCCACTTTTTGTGCTTTAGCTTTAGCCAGCCTTTCAGCTAACGATTTTGCTGATTCAGATGATGAAGACGATTCATCGATATCAGGAGCGGCTGATTTTATGCGTAGCCCCAACGCAGACAGTTGTTGTTGTCGATAAGCTGAAGAGCTTGCTAATATAATTGGTTGAGACATAAAATTTATTTATTTTTAACAAGTTATGGGTGTTAAAGGGGCAAACGTAATGCGTTTGTAGTCAATTTGCAAAACTATACGCCGAATTGCTGTTCAAAAAATGATTCGTAAACGTCAACAAACCTTTGACATAAAACGGTTGACTCTATATTATGCGCGCCCTATGCAGAAAGTGAAATTACCGCAATCAGTCGATCCGTTCAAGAGTGCAATGAAACGCTCTGATTATCAGGGTATTCTTGCATCCAAAGATATGGCGAGGCTGCTCGATGCAGTTGTTTCGTGTGAAGATGCAATTGAAGTGGATGTACAGTTCGAAAAAGACGCGCAGGGTCTTACTGTTTTTCACGGCAATTTATCAACACAGGTATCACTTATCTGTCAGCGGTGTAATGGTGAGTTTACTTACCCGCTTCATGTGAAATTCTGTTTTAGCCCAGTGCAGGGGCCAGAAGATACTGAAGTATTACCCGAAGCTTACGATCCGGTAGAGGTCAACGACCACGGAGAAGTTAATTTACTTCAATTATTTGAAGACGAATTGATTTTATCATTACCCTTAGTAGCCCTTCATGCAGAGAAGGATTGCCCGGTGGGTGAAGATGATATGCAATTTGGCAAACTTTCACCGGAACAAGAGCGCCCAAACCCTTTCGCGGTTTTGAAAGAACTTAAGCGAGACCAGGAGTAAGTTATGGCAGTACAACAAAATCGTAAAACGCGTGCTAAGCGCGGCATGCGTCGCTCACACGATGCATTGACAGGCGCGACTTTGTCTGTCGATTCAACGTCGGGTGAAACACACCGTCGTCACCACGTAACCGTTGATGGTTACTATAAAGGCAAAAAGGTCATCGATCGCTAAGCGACCGGTATACAATTTTGTCTAAACTAACCATTGCGTTAGATATCATGGGGGGCGATCATGGTCCCCCAGTTACTCTACCTGCAGCCATCAAGGCTATTCAGCAGCATCCTGATTTTTATTTTATCCTATGTGGCAAAGAATCTGTCATTACACCTTCGTTGCACGCACTTACGCCTAAACAACGCCAACGGTTGACTGTTGAGCACTGCGAGCAAGTAGTTGAAATGGGTGAGTCGCCTACTTCAGCTTTGCGTACAAAAAAAAGCTCATCTATGCGCAAGATTATCGAATTGGTTAATGAAGGTGTGGCTGATGCTTGCGTAAGCGCGGGCAATACAGGAGCCTTGTTAACGTTAGCTTTCTATATATTAAAAACATTACCAGGGATAGACAGGCCCGCGTTGATTTCGATGATGCCCACCGCTGAACATCACAAAGTCTTTTTGCTCGACTTAGGTGCTAATGTTAACTGTACATCTGAAACATTGTTTCAATATGGCGTGATGGGTTCTGTGCTTGCCGAACAAATTAGTGGTATAGCCAGACCTAGAGTGGCCTTGTTAAATGTAGGTGAAGAAGATATAAAGGGTAATGCCCAGGTCAAACACGCAGACCAGTTATTTAAGGACGCAGCCGAACTTAACTATATTGGTTATGTCGAAGGTGATGATATTTTCACCGATAATGCTGATGTGGTGGTCACTGATGGCTTTACCGGAAACGTAGCATTGAAATCCAGTGAAGGGTTAGCGAAACTTGTTATAAGCGAGCTACGGCAACAGTCTCAGGCTAATGTGTTCACACGCTTAATGGCGAAAATTGCCTTACCGTTACTAAAATCTATCTATAATAGGGTGAACCCCGACCAGTATAACGGCGCCAGTTTGATAGGATTGCGCGGAATTGTTGTAAAGAGTCACGGTAATGCCTCTTCAGACGCTTTCTACTATGCGATTTTAGAAGCAATGCAGGAAGCCAGAATGGGTGTTCCAGAAAAAATAAAAAACAAAATAGAAACCGTTTTGTTGGAGCAGCTTTGAGCAAATTTTCCCGATTTATTGGAACCGGTAGTTATTATCCCAGCAACGTAAGAACTAATGCTGATCTTGAATTAATGGTAGATACCAGCGACAAGTGGATAACTGACCGTACCGGCATTAAAGAACGTCGTATCATTAGTGCAGATGAAACTGCTGCAACTATGGGTGCCGAGGCCAGCAAAAAGGCCATAGAGGCAGCTGATATCGATCCAAAATCGATTGATATGATTGTTTGTGCTACTACGAGTGGCCGCTATGCGCTACCTTCGAGCGCATGCGAAATTCAGCAAATCCTAGGACTTGATGGAATTCCGGCGTTTGACGTTGCCGCCGCTTGTGCGGGTTATTGCTATGCACTGAGTGTCGCAGATCAATATATCAAATCCGGGATGGCTAAGCGCATTTTAGTGGTGGGTACAGATTGTCTGAGCCGTTTGGTGGATCCCTCTGACCGCACAATGGTGATTTTATTTGGTGATGCCGCAGGGGCGACAATTATTGAGGCCAGCGACCAACCAGGTATTTTATCAACGCATATTCATGCCGCCGGCTCTTATGGCAACCTATTGTATGTTGGCAACCCTACTCGTGGCGATGAAAAATCTATCCATGAAAACTGGGGGGTAATGAAAGGCAATGAAGTATTTAAGGTGGCTGTCAACAAATTGTCTGAAGTAGTTGAAGAGACGTTGGCCGCGAACAATATGGCAAAGTCTGATTTAGACTGGCTCGTACCGCATCAAGCCAACTTTAGAATCATAAAAGCGACCGCTAAAAAGTTGGATATGTCTTTAGATCAAGTTGTTCTTACTCTGGAAAAGTATGGCAATACTTCCGCTGCAACTGTTCCTACAGCGCTAGATACGGCAATTAGAGACGGCCGCATAAAGCGTGGGCAACATCTGTTACTTGAAGCATTTGGCGGAGGTTTCGCCTGGGCTTCTGCACTTGTACGGTATTAATTTATCAGTTTTCGGTAAGGAATAATTATGACCATGACCGCATGCGTGTTCCCCGGACAGGGATCGCAATCAAAAGGTATGCTTAGTGATCTGGCCCAAGCACATTCTGTTGTAAAGGATACATTTAATCAAGCGTCTGAAGTGCTTGGTTACGATTTATGGGCAACGGTTCAGGAAGACGCAGAACATAAACTTGATGAAACACAAGTCACTCAGCCTGCTATTCTGACGGCAAGTGTTGCCGTATGGCGGACAATAAATCCAGATTTATCTCAGTTTAAATTTTTAGCCGGACATAGTTTAGGCGAATATTCTGCATTGGTTTGTTCTGGGGCGATGGAATTTGAAGATGCAGTTAAACTTGTTGAAATGCGTGGAAACTACATGCAACAAGCCGTTCCGGCTGGGACCGGAGCTATGTACGCCATTATTGGACTGGACGATGACAAGATTGCACAGATATGTCAGCAGATCGCTTCTGAGACGGGCAATATTATATCGCCAGTTAATTTTAACTCACCTGGTCAGGTAGTGATAGCCGGTGAAAAAAGCGCCGCTGAACTCGCCGGAAATGCCTGTAAAGAAGCTGGCGCCAAACGCGCTTTACCCTTAGCCGTAAGCGTGCCTTCTCATTGTGATTTGATGCGTCCGGCTGCTGAAAAACTTGAACAGGCGCTGCAAACCACTGAGATTAAAACGCCCAAAATTGCGGTTATCAATAATGTAGATGTAGTTATAGAGACGCAACCAGATGCTATTAAAAATGCCTTAGTTCGACAATTGTATTGCCCAGTCCAGTGGACACGTACGGTGAAGTACATGGCATCAAATGGGGTGGCTAAGCTGTTGGAAGTAGGGCCAGGCAAAGTGCTAACTGGTTTAACTAAGCGTATCGATAAATCTTTGGAAGCTACGGCTATCAATACACCTGAATTAATTGCAGAACTGTAAATTAAAAGGTTAATAAACACTTATGCATAATCAACTTAATGATAAAGTAGTGCTCGTGACTGGGGCATCCCGGGGAATTGGCAAAGCGATTGCTCAGCAGCTTGCGAATGACGGTGCTAAGGTAATTGGCACGGCCACTTCACAGTCTGGCGCAGACGCAATTTCAGATTATTTAGGCGCGTCCGGTGGTAAAGGTATAATGCTAAACGTGACTGACAAATCTTCAATCAATGATGGATTAAAAGCTATCAATGATGAATTTGGCAGTATTGATATTTTAGTTAATAATGCAGGCATCACCCGCGATAATCTTTTAATGCGTATGAAAGATGAAGAGTGGAGTGATATTCTAGATACCAACCTGACTTCTATCTTTTTACTGTCAAAAGCGGTACTACGTGGCATGATGAAAAAACGCTTTGGACGTATCGTTAACGTGGGTTCAGTAGTGGGCAGTACGGGTAATCCTGGGCAAGCTAATTATGCTGCAGCAAAAGCTGGCGTGGTGGGTTTTACAAAATCTATGGCACGTGAGGTGGCTTCTCGTGGTATTACTATTAATGTGGTCGCTCCGGGATTTATTGACACGGATATGACGAAATCATTGACAGATGAGCAAAGAGAAGCGATCTTTAAGGACATTCCTGCAAATAGGCTAGGGAAGCCAGAAGAAATTGCTGCGACAGTTGCTTTTTTAGTGAGCGAAGGTGCAGCATATATATCAGGTGAAACTATTCATGTGAATGGTGGCATGTTTATGAGTTAATTGCGTTATTACGCAAGTAATTCCTATTGTGAACAATTACTTAAGGCGCTTGCGCATTAATTAGTTGTTTATTAGACTTTGGTAGATCGCTGGTTTGACCAGAAAAGAAGTTTCAACTGGGACTTGCAAGCTGATACCTTGCAAAATAAACTAGCGAAAATTTTATATCTAGTGACGTTAAGGGAAACCTAGAATTATGAGTAACATTGAAGAGCGCGTTAAAAAGATCATCGTTGAGCAGCTTGGCGTGAAAGAAGAAGAAGTAAAACCTGAAGCCTCATTTGTAGATGACTTGGGCGCAGATTCACTTGACACTGTAGAGCTGGTAATGGCGCTGGAAGAAGAGTTTGATACTGAGATTCCAGATGAAGAAGCTGAGAAAATAACTACAGTTCAGTCTGCAATAGATTACATTAACGCGAATAAAGACGCGTAAAGCGATCTAGAAAAGCGGCTCTTTCGAGCCGTTTTCTGTTTTTACCTACCTTAGTTCCAATGCGAGGGCTTTTTGTGACAAAACGTCGCGTAGTGGTTACTGGTCTTGGCATGTTATCTCCACTGGGTCAGTCTGTTGACGAGACTTGGCAGCGTTTGCTTGCGGGCGAAAGTGGTATTGGAGATATCACTCTTTTTGATTGTAGTAACTATTCAACCCGATTTGCCGGTGAGGTCAATAACTTTGACCCGCAGGATTATATCGATAAGAAAGACACAAAGAAGATGGACCGGTTTATTCAGTTTGGCGTAGCTGCAGGCAAGCAAGCGTTAGCTCATTCTGGGTTGGTCGTGAATGAAAAAAATGCTCACCGTGTCGGTGTGGCTATTGGTTCAGGTATTGGTGGTTTGGAAATGATCGAAGCGAATCATGCTAAGTTGCTTAATAGCGGACCAAAGCGCGTTTCACCCTTCTTTGTACCATCAACTATTACCAATATGATTTCAGGCTTTTTGTCTATAATAGAAGGCTTGAAAGGTCCAAACCTTAATATTGTTACCGCCTGTACAACGGGTGTCCATAATATTGGTGTGGCCGCACGTACCATCGCCTATGGGGATGCTGATGCAATGTTAGCTGGAGGTGCAGAAGCGTCCATTACACCTTTAGGAATATCTGGTTTCGCAGCCGCACGGGCATTGTCCGATCGTAACGATAACCCGCAAGCGGCAAGTCGGCCTTGGGATAAAGATCGCGATGGTTTCGTTATGGGTGAAGGCGCTGGCGTAGTCATGTTAGAAGAATATGAAGCGGCAGTGGAACGAGGTGCAACCATTTATGCAGAGCTTGTTGGCTTTGGTATGAGTGGCGATGCTCACCATATGACCTCTCCACCAGAAAATGGCGAAGGTGCCGCCGCATCAATGGAAAATGCAATAAAAGACGCAGCAATATCCGTTGATAAAATTGGCTATATCAATGCGCATGGCACCTCTACACCGGCTGGAGACATTGCTGAAGTAGCGGCAGTTAAACGCGTGTTTGGGGATGCTGCAAAGCAGTTGTTAGTCAGTTCAACAAAATCGATGACAGGGCATTTGCTCGGTGCTGCTGGGGCAGTAGAAGCTATATTCACCGTGGCTGCATTGAAAGATAAAATGGCACCACCTACTATCAATCTTGATAGCCCGGATGAAGGTTGTGACTTGGATTTTGTAGCCCATAAAGCGAAGCCGTTCACTCAAGATTATGCGTTATGTAATTCTTTTGGGTTTGGTGGCACTAACGGCTCACTGATATTCCGTCGCATTGACTGATCTGCTTAAGAGATAGCGTTTGCTATCTCTTTCCTATTTATTCACATGAAAAATAAGCAAACTTCGCTATCGCGCTGATTTGTTCCCTCATCCTTGATATACTGCAGAGCTGATTTTCACGCATCTGAATTAACCTAATTTCATGTTTACTATTAATGACCGAGCCAGTAACTATGGTGATGGTATATTTACTACTATGTTGGTCGAAAATGGCGCCATCGCGTTGTTTGAGCGACACATTTCGCGATTATTGATGGATAGTGAAAGATTAAGTATTTGTGTCGATGAGCAACTATTACGCAATGCAATAGCGCATGAAGTTCAGGTAGGTAAGAGCGGGGTCCTTAAGCTGTTAATAAGTAGTGGTGAAGGTGGGCGTGGCTATACCCGTGATAAAAATAAACACCCAAAACTTTATTTCTCATGGCACGACGTTCCTGACCGTTATGCAAGTTGGCAGCGCAAAGGCGTTGATATTGGCGTAAGCCACGTACAATTAGCCCGTCAGCCGCTTTTGGCCGGATGTAAGCATCTAAATCGATTAGAACAAGTAATGATAAAACAATCGCTCGCTGCCTCGCCTTTCGACGATGTGGTGGTTTGCGATTCTGATGAGATGGTAGTTGAGGCGAGCGCCGCCAATATTTTTTGGTTTTCTACTGGGTCGTGGTACACGCCCTCCGTAGAATCAAGTGGTGTAGCGGGAGTAATGAGAGGTTTTATGTTGGACTACTTTGCTCAGCACACTAGAAGCGTTTCGATATGCCAGCTACCAATCAGTAAGATAATTGATGCAGAAGCAGTTTTTATATGCAATGCGTTAATGAAGCTCGTTCCTGTGAACAAGCTTACGGTGGCTTCTGGGTCAACAGAATATGATTGTGCCCATGTCATTAATCTTCAACAAGCCATAGCTTTACCGTTTAAGGATGAATATGTCTCATTTGGTTAAAATAGTAGTCGGATTAATACTAATGACTGTTGCCACTGTATATTGGTGGCAACATGATTTAGAGAAAACGTTGAATGTTAGCGGTCCTGTATTGTATTCGGTAGAGCAAGGAAGTAGCGGTCATGCGCTATTACGTGACCTCGAACAGCGAGGTTGGCTATTATCTCATCCCATTTCAGTCAAATTATGGTTAAAATTTGTTTATGACGGCCATTCGGCAAAAGCTGGCACCTACCAGCTAGATAGTCAAATGACCGTAGCGGAGGTATTCAAACTGTTTGCCAGTGGAGATGAATATCAGTTTTCCGTTCGTTTGGTAGAAGGGTTGACCTTTTCTCAGTGGTTGATGTCGCTCGAAACGCACGACCAAATTGAATATGACATAGACGAAAATACTGAACAAGCCTTAATTTCTAAGTGGCCCTGGCCACCTACAGGAGGGCTTGACAATCTTGAGGGGTTACTACTCGCAGACACATACTATTTTACCGCAGGTACGAAAGCGAGCGATATATTGATGCGGGCCATGATAGCAATGCAGTCGTATCTTGATAATGCCTGGAATAATAGAGCGCCGGGCTTGCCCTATAATACAGCTTACGAAGCGTTAATAATGGCTTCGATTGTAGAAAAAGAAACGGCAGTCGAATCGGAGCGTAAAGAAATTGCAGGTGTGTTTGTCAATAGGCTAGAAACAAACATGCGTTTGCAGACAGACCCAACCGTTATTTATGGTATTGGTCCTACCTTTGATGGTAACTTGACACGCAAACATCTTAAACAGCGGACTCCTTACAACACATACCGAATAAAAGGATTGCCGCCAACACCCATTGCTATGGCTGGAAAGCCGGCAATAGAAGCTGCACTGCATCCGAGGAAAACGAAAAACCTTTATTTTGTGGCAAAAGGGGATGGCTCACATCATTTCTCGGCAACGTTAGAAGAGCATAACGATGCCGTTTTTAAATACCAGATAAAAAGAAAAAAGCAGTAAATTATGATAGGTAAATTCATTGTAATAGAAGGGCTGGAAGGTGCAGGTAAGTCATCTGTCATCCGCTTGATAAGAAAAACATTAGCTGCACATAATATTGAGTCAATCAGTACCCGGGAGCCGGGGGGGACTCCTATGGCAGAAGCGATCCGAGACTGCGTCAAGCATGATTGGGAAGAAAATGTTGTCGTAGAAACTGAATTACTATTGATGTACGCCGCCCGTCTTCAACTGCTAATTAACACGATTAAGCCTGCTTTAGAGAAAAATGTATGGGTGGTCGGTGACCGTCATGATCTCTCTACCCAGGCATATCAAGGGGGCGGAAGGGGTGTTAGCGACGATGTCTTAGCATCGCTTCGTGAGATGACGCTTAAAAACTTCAATCCCGATTTAACCATATATATGGATGTTGAGCCTGAAGTGGGGTTAAAACGCGCGCGAGGTCGAGGCGAGTTGGACCGAATCGAAAAAGAAGGAATGGAATTCTTCAAACGTACCCGCAAGCGTTATCTAGATTTAGCTGGGAACGATCCCGCTATAATTATGGTTGATGCTAATCAAGAAATTGAGCTGGTGCACAAAAAAGTTAAAAACGTACTGTTGAGATATTTAAGCTGATGTTAGCCTGGTTGCTGCCCTATTATCATTCCATAGTGAGTAGACTTCGCACAAATAAGTTGCACCACGCTTTACTTTTGACAGGGGCCGAAGGTATTGGAAAACTGCAGTTGGCTCAGCAACTCGCCAACGTTATGCTATGCAAATCACCTGACAATATGCAACCATGCCAGGTATGCCAAAGTTGTAAGCTATTTGCAGCGAACACACATCCTGACTTTCATCTGCTTTCAAGTGAAAAACAAATTGGCGTAGATTCAGTGCGAGAGGCAATAAATAAGTTGAGTCGTACCTCGCAATTAAGTGGCAACAAAGTTCTTATTATTCCTGCCGCTGATACTATGACTGAGGCGGCAGCTAACGCGTTACTTAAAACGCTGGAAGAGCCCACAGCCAACACATATTTAGTTCTGGTCACGCATCAGTTATCCAGAATATTACCCACAATTTTAAGCCGTTGTGAAAAACATCCGCTTCCAAATCCCACAGTCGGTCAGAGTTTAGGATGGCTAAAACAACAAGGTATGGAAGAGGTCACAGTTGACCAATTACAAGCTTATGGCAATGCCCCGTTGAAAGTACATGCTAGCTTGTCGGAAGGGAAGGGAATTAACTACCCAAGCTTTGTAGCGGATTTAAAAAATATAATTGCGGGCGAGGCAGATGAAACTAAACTTGCGGCTGACTGGCAAGATGAAGCGAAACGTATTGTGGGATGGTGCCAGCACTATGTTCATCAGCAATATATTCAAAACCAAAATCAGTCTGCGCTATCAGTTTATAATGAATGCATTAAAGCGCACGTACATTTGCAAAATCCTGGCGTGAATAAAAAGTTAGTTTTAAGTAATTTGTTGGCTCAGTTTTCCTATTTAGATTTAAATTAAGTTTGGAGTTATTTTGTTCGTTGATTCACATTGTCATCTAGACAGATTAAAAGCCTCTAATACTACTCTACAAGAAACGGTAGAGTTTGCCCGACAGCGGGGTGTGCAGCATTTTCTATGCGTCTCAGTGTCGGTGCGAGAGTTTGATGAAATGCTGGCAAAGGTTCAGCAATTTGATGATGTATCTGTTTCATGTGGCGTGCATCCGCTACATCAAGAAGATGCCTGTACATATGAAGACCTTCTGACCAAAGCAAGTGACGCACGCGTGGTCGCGGTGGGAGAAACCGGCCTGGATTATTTTTATAGTGCCGACACACAGGAAGTACAGCGTGAATCATTTGTTACTCATATTAAAGTTGCTAATGAACTGAAAAAGCCTCTAATTATCCATACCCGTGATGCCAGAGAAGATACAATCCAATTATTGAAAGAGCATAAAGCGGAGCACACGCAAGGCGTTCTCCATTGCTTTACCGAGTCATTAGATATGGCCCAAGCGGCAATTGACCTCGGTTTTTACATTTCAATTTCGGGTATTGTCACGTTTAACTCCGCGACAGAATTACGTGAAGTTGTTAAACAGTTGCCACTAGACAAACTGCTAATTGAAACCGATTCGCCCTGGCTTGCACCTGTTCCGCACCGTGGCAAAGAAAATCAACCTGGATATGTGGTAGAGGTGGCAGAGTTTATTGCGCAGTTAAAAGGGGTGGATGTAGCAGAAGTGGCCCGGGCGACAACTGATAATTTTTATACTTTATTTTCATTAATTACCCGTGACCAAACACGATAGTTGGCAAGACAAACTCAATCATTCGATCGATAAAACGAAGAATGACCCGAGTTCTCGTTTTTTCCAATTAGCCACGGTAGATAAATTTGGCTGTCCGCATAATCGCACAGTAGTAATGCGTCATTTCCATTCAGAAAAGGGATTAATTGAAATAGTAAGTGACCGCCGTAGTGAAAAATTCGAACAGCTAAAATTTAATTCGTCCGTAGCAATTTGTTGGTATTTCTCCGAGACGCGAGAGCAATATCGTATGCAATGTCGAACTACTCTAACATGCGCTACTGCTGATAAAAGTAAACTTGCGCGAGAATGGAGCCTGCTGTCCCACGATTTGCAGGTTCAGTTTTTTGGTCCTCCACCTGGGTCTCCGCTTTCCTCCTACGGTGAATGGCGGAACCAAGATCGTGCTAATCCCCCAGCGAATTTTGCTATCGTAAATTTTTTCATTGAAACAGTTGATTATCTCAATGTCGCAGAAAGTCCCCACTTGCGAATGAAATTTTTTTCTGATCCACAAGCGCGGTGGCAAACAGAACAAATCACGCCTTAACCATCCTTTTGTTACCAGGTCTTAATGGGACTAAACGAGGTGAAAAACGTATGTATAATAAAGTTCGAGTATTATGGTAAATACGTTAGCGGACGCTTAAAATCCTATGAGATGCTTCGCTGGTTGAGACTTTTTAAAAGTAAATCAAATGTGCTAATTAGCTTTCATTAAGTATACACATCGACCTCAGACACTTTAGGAATAGGGCACGTCGTAGACTTCATCATTAACATACCCATTAGAACGAATCTGTAAAACCCCGTTAGAAGCTGTTGTTTTTTTTAGAACAAAAAGGAAATTTTTTAATTCAAAAACAACCCTTTATTTTGAAAATGGTGAGGAAACTCCATAATTGCTAACGCCCCGTTTACATGATTTAATGCGCGCCGTTACTTTGTAACATAATTATTAGAATAATGTAGTCTTGAGGAGTGGTATATGCAGTTAAGGACTTTTTTCGGGGTGGTGATAAGTGCTTCCTTTCTTTCAGCATGTGGTGGTGGTAGTGACGGCAATGACCCACAACCCATTGAAGCTCCACCACCAAACAATGCGCCTACGCTTGTGGTTGCAGACACGTCGGTGGCGGAAGGTGAATCAGTAGTAGTAGAAGCATCTGCAACCGATAGTGATGGCAGTATCGCATCATTTGAGTGGACCCAAAAATCAGGCCCAACGGTTGCTTTCGACAACGGCGATTCGACTATTACGTTTACCGCACCTGCTGTCCAGGAAGATACGGAGCTTACTTTTGAAGTGGTAGTCACTGATGATGATGGTGATTCAACCGAAGAGACAGTCACTGTCACAATCACAGCGAACATGCGCGAGATGGCAATATCTGGAAAAGTCACAGACGGCCCCATTGCCAATGCGAAGGTAGAAGTTACTATCAACGGTGAAACCTATACGACTACAGCCGACGCTAATGGCGACTACACCATCAATATTTCTGCCGATGATTCTTTGGACGATGCCCTTGTTACTATCATTGCAAAGGGGCCAGGCGAGAACAGTCCAGTGAAACTGGTTTCTCATTTAGATTCACTTACCAATCTGGTTAACGCTGCTGGGGATGACGGAACGCTTACTAAGGACGATTTATTCTCAGTGAATGTAACGAATGTGACAACTGCGCAAGCCGCTTTGATGGAGCAAGCTCATGGTGGGAAAATTACTGATGTTGCATCATTAGAGGACGCGCTAAAAGATTATGACGATAGTTTGCTACTGACTTATGCGACAGCAATCAAACTCGTTATCGATTATTCAACTGCTTACCCTGAGCTGACTCTCCCCAGTGAATTAAGCGATACGCTTGCGCTAGTCACCGATCCGCAGGCTGCAGCTAACTACTTCAATAATGCCAAAAAAAGTGCTGCGGAAATTGTTGACCAAGCTCAAGATGAGATTATTGATGATCCAGAGTTGGTGAGTGCCGGCAATGATCGTATTCCGCTTGCTGATACTTATTATATCATTATGCCTGACGGCCAATTTGGCAAAGCACGTATTAGCCTAGATGAGAGCGGAACTGGCCACTTTTTAACCCATCAACACGAAATCGAGCTTTCATGGACACAATCGAGCACGGGGGTAGACGTTACATTCAGTAATAGCCCGGTACATGATTACTCTTCTCACGATGAGACATCCGGCAAAATGATTGAGACTCAGGAACAGCTTGTCAGTGCTAACATCAAATGGCTTAAGCAAACGGAAAAAGCGGACACAATAGTCTGGAATGAGACGTATCAGGTTGTTTACCCCAATGGTGAAAAAGCCCCTGAAACCAGAGAGTCTGAGCTTGTATTAAAAACCGTTAAATCTCGCGGCGTGCTAAACGCCAACGAAACCTTAAACGTAGGTACCTATTTCGTAGAATACTATAAGTATGCATCCATTGAGGTACGTAATGCATTTACCGGTGAAATTGCTTCAGAGCCAGCTTACGGTAGTTACGGAATAGCAGAGGTAGAGTTAAACGGGACGCTCAGTGATGGCGGAACTGCTAACATTATCATCAGTAATGTTGATGGTACCGGTCAAATTACTAAACAAAACCTGGCAGGCTCCTGGTCTATTTCTGAAGCGGGTTTCATTAATATTGCAACTAACGCAGATGACTATGTTTTTGATTTGGCGGTATTAAAAAGAAATGATGACGGTTTATTGTTTGTCAATAATAAACACAGTATTGACCGAGCTGGCAGCATTGGCGGTACATCGTCCACCGCGCTGGAAAAAAGCAGCATGTCACCATGGACCGAATCGCTGGCCCCGGGCATCTACAGCTTAAGTTGGGACCATTTTGCGCCTAATGACTATTATTGGGTAGAGGTTAATGCGGATGGGACTGCCCTTACCGTTGATGTATTTGACGAAAATGATAATGGTTCCATTGAGCCTGATGAAATAACAAAAATGCCAGGATTTTGGGCAATCCTGGATAATGGTGCGCAATTAAATATACGCCGATATAAAGACTGGACAGATTATTGTAAGCCGAGTCAGTACACGCCAGGTTTCAATGAAGAGTGTCAATTGCAACACGAACGTACCTGGTCATCTCCCCTCATCAGCGAAAATGCTGACGGGGAAACTGAGTACCACGTGGCCCACCTACATCGTTTTTATAAGAATTACTTCGCTGATTACGCAAACTGGACAGAGACAGCGGAAAATGTTTTATGGTCTGCCTCTTTTGACAATCGCCGCTTTATAAAGGTATCTGAGCGTCCGTTCGATATCGACGCGGTGCTAAATCCTTAAAGGAATATACCAGTTTGAAGCGTGTTGCAAAGGGAGTGGGTTGACATAACCGCTCCCTTTTTTCTTGGGCATGAAAGCTGACTCACAAATGGATCTATACAGTTATTGCTTGTATCTTTATTGCTGCCTCATTATTAGATATTCGTAACGCAACAATTCTAGGCAGTCACCTCACCGTTTTAATCCCGCAATCCACACAACCAAACGCGTAATAAAGTAATACCCGTTTAAGGTAAACGTAGTTTACGTTAAAAATATCGGACAAACACTTTACCTTAACCTTGGTTTAGGTTTTAGCATGTCTTCGAACTAGCTATCATTCGGAGAATAAAATGGTAAAACTTGAGCACCTTAATTTAATTGTAAAGGACATGGATAAAACACTTTCATTTTATCAAGCCGCTTTTCCGCACTGGAAAGTAAGAGGAGAAGGTGTGGGTGAATGGTATGGTACTGGTCGACGATGGTTGCACTTTGGCGACGACTATACGTATCTAACCTTCAACAATAACGGGCGTGGCATTAACAGAAATCTGCAAAGTAACGATATGGGCTTAGCTCATTTTGCATTTGTCACGGATAATATTGATGCGGTTATTAATCGATTACAAAAGTCAGGCTATTCGGTGGATAAAGCGGGTGCAAACGCCCGCTTTCGAAAGAATTGCTACTTCATCGATCCAAATGGGTATGAAGTCGAATTTGTAGAATACCTTTCGGACCTTCCCAATGAACGAAATTTGTATGAGAACAACTGATGAAGACTGCCATAATTCTGGGTTCAAGTCGTTCGAATGGAAACACCAATGCCTTTGCACGACAGGTTGAAAAACGAATTGGCGCCGATTTTTTTGACTTGGCAGACTATCAAATCGCGCCATTTGATTACCATAACAGCTATGAAGATGATTTTGCTGGTCTAATAGCCCAACTACTCAGGTACAAACAACTTATTTTTGCATCACCCGTTTACTGGTACGCTGCCAGTGCGCAAATGAAGGTGTTTCTGGATCGTCTGACTGATTTACTTAATTTTCACAAAGACGAAGGGAGGCAGCTTCGCGGCAAGCGGGTCGGCTTGTTAGCCACCGGGATAAAACCCATTGCGCCAAACTGTTTTGAACAAATGTTCAAGCTGACCTTCGAATATTTAGGAATGGAGTATAAAGGTATGGGGTATTGCTGTACGCGCGACACATTTGAACTAACAACTCATGGTGCCACAGTGAATGGTTTCGTGGATTCTATAGGGTACTAAACATCAAGACTGTGTTAGCTGGTACTGTATAAGCAGGAGCGTTGTCGGTTAATATTTGAAATAGTAAATTTCTGTTTTTCGCTGACCTAGCCAATTGTTTAGTTGGTTAGATAGGTTCCCACTTTCGTGAGAATGACAAAGAGAGGAATAGTTCGTTTTATAGGTTCCCACTTTCGTGAGAATGACGAAGAGAGGAATAGTTCGGTTTATCGGTTCCCACTTTCGTGAGAATGACGAAGAGAGGAATAGTTCGGTTTATCGGTTCCCACTTTCGTGAAAATGGCGAAGAGGGGAATAGTTCGGTTTATCGGTTCCCACTTTCGTGAGGATGACAAAGAGAGGAATAGTTCGTTTTATAGGTTCCCACTTTCGTGAGAATGACGAAGAGAGGAATAGTTCGGTTTATCGGTTCCCACTTTCGTGAAAATGGCGAAGAGGGGAATGGTTCCTTTTTAAAGGTTCCCACTTTCGTGAGAATGACAAAGAAAGGTACGGCCCGTTTGAAAGGTTCCCACTTTCGTGAGAATGACAAAGAGAGGAATGGTTCGGTTTATAGTTTCCCACTTTCGTGAGAATGACGGAGGATGAAGGAAGTGACAGACGACAAGAGGAATGAGCCAGGCAGGAAACGTGTTCCTCCCAATAGGCAGAGAACCTCTTCATAAGACTTAAAAAAGCACCAGATAAAACTCTGGTGCTTTTTTATCACTTAGCTGAATGAACCTACCAGCCGCACTGGCGTCCCTGGTTTTGTTCATCTAACCATTTTTTCAAAGGGGCGAAGTAAGTCTGAATTGTACTTGCGTCCATTTGCTTGGTACCCGTCAGTTTCTCAAGCGCATTCTGCCATGGCTCGCTCATGCCCATTTCAAGCATCTGGTTCAGCGCCTTACCTGCTTCTTTACTTCCATAGATAGAACAGCGGTGGAGTGGACCTTCATCCTGCGCGATATCACACAAGGCTTTATGGAACTGGAACTGCAAAATATGCGCTAAGAAATATCGCGTATAAGGAACGTTGGCAGGAACGTGGTATTTAGCACCTGGATCGAAAGCGTTTGCGTCACGCTCAACAGGAGCCATTACTCCTTGATATTTATTCCGTAATTCCCACCAAGCTTCATTATAGTTCTCAGGTGTAACTTCGCCAGAAAGCACTTTCCAACGCCATTGGTCTACCATCAGGCCAAACGGAATAAAAGCGATTTTATCTAAGGCAACCTGCATTAACATACCAATGTCATTTGATGCATCTGGGATGGTGTCAATCAGACCGATTTGTTTTAAATACTTGGGTGTAATAGAAAGGGCAATCGTATCCCCAATCGCTTCATGAAAGCCATCATTCGCCGAGTTGCGGTAAAGTAAGGGTTGGTCTTTGTAAGCGCGTTGATAGTAATTGTGCCCTAGCTCGTGGTGAATCACGTTGAATTCTTCACCCGTTTTCTGGATGCACATTTTGATTCGTAAATCATCTTTGTCATCCAGGTTCCAGGCGGAAGCATGACACTGTACATCACGTCCTTCTGGTTTCTGGAACATTGAACGCTCCCAGAATGTCTCTGGTAATTCTTCAAAACCCAATGATGAAAAGAATGATTCTGCCTGTTTCACCATTTTGATTTCATCATACTGCTGTGTTTTTAAAGCTTTTGTTACGTCGGGAACCTTCATCTCCTGCTCTGGCTTCACTAGCTCATAAACATTTCCCCACGTCTGTGCCCACATATTACCCAATAGATGAGCAGGGATAGGTTTATCTTGCGGCACGACATCTGTTCCATAATGCTCACCTAATTTAGCCCGCACGTGGCAATGCAGTGACTCATAGAACGGTTGAACCTGTCCCCATAAACGATCAAGCTCTTTTGGAAATTCGTCAGCAGGCATGTCATATTTACCTCGCCACAATTCACTAACGTTTTCAAAGCCCAGTTCTTTAGCACCTTCGTTAGCTATCGAAACTTGCTCGGCATAAAGCTCTTTCATGGTGACAGATACTTCACGCCAGCCTTTCCAGTATTCCAATAAAAGATCTTGATCCCGCGAGGTAGCCATTTCAGCAGTCATATCGACTAAGCTTTTACATTCTTTTTCACTCCGGCAGTATTCGCCCGCACCATACATTCCTTCTAATTTAGAATTTATTTCTGCCAGTCGTTCCGACTTTTTATCATCGGCTGGTGGGGGCATGGTTAAGCTATTTTTTAATAAGTTCAGCTTACGACGGGTATCAGCATCAACCTTTACATCGTTGAACTTTGCCGCTTCTTTGGCTAACTTAGCTACCTTGTTTGAAATCACTTCATTTAAATATGCACTGACCGCAGCGGTATCCATATTTATGTTGGTTGCGTAGCTCCACTGTGCATGTGCTGCGGGTGTTTGTATTTTCTCAATTTCAGCTTGGGCATTTTCTAAAAAACTGATGGCATCTGCGGGGGTAAGCTTTTTAGTGCTTGAATCACCCTGTGAAAAAACGCTAGCGGAAAATAAGCTTGCACCTGCCATTGCCGCAACGAGAGTCTTCTTACGAAAGATTTCCATAGACATTCCTTGAGTGTCGACTGTTATTTTTTAATTGAGTTGTTAGCAGCGGGTAAGCTGCCATAAGTCTTAACGTGATCGTCATTGCCTGTGAGGGCATCATATAGTGATTGATACTTTAATTGAATTGTTAGATTTTGGTAAGCAAAATAAGACGAAATGCTAATATCGACGCATGCAGCACTGTTTATATTTTTTTCCACTTTTGCAAACACATGAATCGTTTCTACCGATAGAGACTTTTCCACAATCCTGATGCAATTGCCCATCCAGATAGCGCCATTGACTTTTTTCTTGAATAAAACGAGAAGTTTCATGCAATAAAAATACAGTATTACGTTCTTTATACCAGGCTTTAAATTCCACCTGATCCACTTCTAAACCTGCGTGTGGAATGACATCAAGATATAACCAAGTTGTTAACTTTGCGGTTTCTGCTAAGTCATCTTCTGTTAAATCTGCACGTTTCGATTCGACGTAGGTATTCAGTACATAGTAATAGTTTTTTGTGCAATAAGCGGAATAGCGCGACCGCATAAGTGCTTCAGCTGTACTGGCAACCTGTTTACCTTCTAATAGGGGTTGGCAACACTGATTAAAATTTTTTCTACTGTTGCAATAACAGTCAGTAGCCATACTCATCTCCTACAAATCAGGTCAGGAGTTTAGCTGGACATTCTAATTAATCCAAGGCCCAACGCATACGTTCTGCAAACTTGGCGCCGTGAGCGCTTTTTCATTCTTAACATTCACTAACGTTACCGAATGCAAACTACACAGTTCTATTATTTGCTGCTGTTCGCTAAGGGGGAGCTGGAGATCTTCAACAAAAATAGTATTACACTGTCCGGCCACTATAAGCTTCTTTATCCAACTAGGTACCATCTCGCTATGGGGTTGCTGGATCCGAATTGCATGCGTGGCATCTTTCGTAAATGCCAGAGTTTTAGCTAATAAATATGACCATCCTTTAGGTTTACCACTACTAGGAACTTTCTTCGGTTGCGGTTGATAATCAATAGGCAAAGGCATTTGAAAAACGTTAGCAGTCATGGCAATTTCCTTGTTTATTTGTACAGTGTATGTATATACAGTATTTTAAAAAGAGTTCCTCTGCAAGCGTAATTTGAATTTTTTTACCTGACCGAATTGAAAAAGAAAACCTGAATGGTCTACTGCGGAAACGCCAACTCACTCACATGGTTAACGTATCAGTTTACTCTTCCTGAACAGGAGCAAGATAACGCTACTGATAGCCTATATTAACTCAGAATAGTCAATGGCCTTTAGCGACCCCCAGTGATGAATGAGTACCAGCAAAAGACAAAGATAAATAAAGCTGTTTAGTATTTGCCGCGTCTACCCATTTTGGGGGGCAGTGTCTCTCCTTAAAGGCCTACGGTCATCATGGTGAGCAGATGCATAACTTCATCAAGTCGCAATCCTTCTACGTATGGGTAATCTATGCCGCCCCCAACTAAGCGACTAAGCGACTCCCTCATTTGTGCCGGTCATTCAACGGTTTTAAATGCCAATTACTTAGCTTTAAACAAAGGGGAGCTTCTTTAAGCAAGGTGTTGAGTTCAAGCCCACCCCAAGGAATAACCATCGACCACGCTTCAACACAACGTTGTCGATAGATTCGTACTTCCAGCAGAAATTTGTGCAAGAGTTGCTGACGATCTCACTTTAACGGTTTTTCAACCAGGCCATTTACCGTTAATGACCACGTCGCGGTTTTAATTTAACAGCATATTCAGCAGGGGCGCTTTTCCCAGTGCCAAATTCAAAAAAATTATTGTATGAGGTGACTTTTTCGTAGGGTGTTATGGTCTCATGAGGGTGATAAATTTTGTTAGACGAAAAGTCGAGAGGTTGTCCTTTAAAACTACCCTCGTCATCGTCGTCAAACCAGCCAAAAACATTTGTCTAGTTTTATAACAAGCTATTTACGCCCACAAACTCCATGGCTTTAAGGTAGCGACGCAGATCCAGATATATAGATTCATCGGTCACATCATGCCCTGTTAGCCCCACCGATGGTCAAACCTTTTTGGCCATAAAAATCCTCGCATAGGGCTGGTTTTCGTATTAATAACTACGAATCAGACTCGGAGTAGGAGATCATTCTTTCACTTTATGGCGTTAATATCTCTTTCCCGCTTCCATGCTTAGGAATGAATAAGGTGGTATATAAGCGCGCAGCGAACTCGTCTGTCATTCCAGAAATGTAATCCGCAATGATGCGTTGTCCATTGTCGTGTTTTGCAGCCTCTCGCCAGCGTTGCCTGGTATTTTCGGGAAGTAGCCTTTCCGGATCTGAAGAAAAAGCTTCGAACAGTTCCATTACAATTTGCTGGCCTTTATATTCAAGTAACTGTACTTCGGGTTTTCGAATGACTTTTTCAAATACGAAGCGTTTGAACTGTCCCAGTGCTTTCAAATACGTTTCAGGCAGGTGGGCATTGTAAGCGAGTAACGGGTGCTCAAATTGTTCATTCTGGTGGACCTTAATGGCAGTAATAAAACAATTTACTAAGGCACCAATGGCGTTCTTACGTTCGTATTGATAGTTGCTAAAAAGTTTTTCAGCGAGAGCATGAATTTCAGTTGAAAGCCACGGAACGTGAAGGTCTTTTACTGGCTCAGCTATGCCTTCTATGAAGTCACGTAGGGTAATCATTTGCATTGCAATAGCATCTTCTAAGTCATGGATTCCATAGGCAATGTCATCGGCTAATTCCATGATCGAACAATCAAACGACTTAAAGCGGGTTTTGTGGTGACGATCTTCAAATTGGCTGTAACTCATAAAGGCCGTTTTATCTGCCTCGCTTATTGGTTCCAGTAACCACGTGAACAACTTTTCATCGCATCGGTATAAGCCTTTGGGGGGCATGCCATGTTCGGCCTTTACCTGACGTAAGGACGTCGGGCGCGCGGCTGACTGATGATGGGTCAGGTTGTCGATGAAATTCGGATATTTTATTAATCCTAATATACTGCGGCGACAAAGATTCATTCCGTGATGTTCGGTATAGGGTTCAAGACGCGTTACGATTCGAAATGTCTGTCCATTACCCTCAAATCCACCATGTTCCTGCATCATAAAATGAAGCGCAATTTCTCCGCCATGACCAAAAGGAGGGTGGCCGATATCATGTGCAAGGCATAGCGTTTCAATTAAATTACTATCAAGTTGGAGTTGTGTGGTTTCCGTGGGAAATTTTTTCTGTAACTGTGCAGCGATCCCGGTGCCGATTTGAGCAGCTTCAAGAGAGTGAGTAAGACGGGTACGATAAAAATCGCTAATCCCAACCCCCAAAACCTGCGTTTTTGCCTGTAGTCGTCGAAACGCAGCCGAATGAAGCACTCTGGCTTTATCGCGCTGAAATGGGTTGCGATGATCACCATCTCTATTTTGGCTGCGTGGTAGATGACGTTCTAACCAAGGGGACGCCCAATTATTATTTTCATCTTCGTCTATAAACATAGTTACAGCATCCTTTATTTTTCTTGATTAGTCGTATCGGCACTACGTTTCATAAATTCACTTTCATTCAGTGTAATTTCATCCAAACTTAGGGAAAAGCTCGGTACGTATTGGGTCAGAAAATAGTCCACCTCGGGTGAGTGATATTCCTTTAGCATTTTATCGAGCCGTTTCTTGGCCACCATAAACTCGCGGTTGCCCGCCGCCAACTCTTCCAACGTTTTTAAATAAGCACAAATTACATCGGCAGCTTTAACAACAAATGCTTCTTCTTCACTGTGATGCGCGCCATCAATCAGGCGCGCATAATCTTCTTTAAATGCTTCAGGTGCCATATCTATCAAGGCTTGCTCGGCAGCAGATTCAATTTTTTTGTATTCTTCTTTAATTGCTGGGTTAAAGTATTTAACTGGCGTGGGTAAATCACCTGTAAGCACTTCCGATACGTCATGAAACATTGCCAGTGTCGCAATTCGCTCAGGGTTTAGCTGACCTTCAAAAAAGCGGTTTTTAATTAACGCTAATGCATGGGCAACCATGGCAACTTGAAGGCTGTGTTCCTGTACGTTTTCAATCCTAACATTGCGCATTAATGGCCAGCGATGAATTAGTTTCATACGCGCCAGATGGGCAAAAAAATGACTGCCTTGTTCCAATGCTCTACACTCCAATTTGTTTGTAATGTCTAAAAAAATGCTGAATGCGCGTAAGTGCGGGAATCAGAATATCGCTGTGAGGTAAAAATACTAAGCGAAAGTAGGTACCCTGATGTAAGTTGAATGCTCGTCCATGTACTAGCAGAATTTTTTCTGAACTTAACAAATCTAACACCATTTGCTCGTCATTTTTGATAGAAAACTTTTTTTCATCTACTCGAGCGAAACAATACATCGCACCCATTGGTTTTACGCAGTGAACGCCGTCAATTTCATTTAACATGGTGCTAGCTAAATCCCGTTGGACCTTAAGCCTGCCTCCATCAATAATCAAATCATTGATACTTTGGTATCCACCTAATGCTGTCTGAATAGCAGTCTGGCAGGGGACATTGGCACACATCCTCATTGAACAAAGCATGTTGATACCGTCGATATAGTCTTTTGCTACGCGTTTATTTCCACTGACCACTAACCAACCTGCTCGGAAGCCTGCAACGCGATAGTTTTTAGACAAGCCGCCTAAGGTCACACAGAATATTTCATCTGATAATGAGGCGATACAGGTATGCTTAGCGTGGTCATAAAGAATCTTATCGTAAATTTCATCGCTGAAAACGATTAAATTATGTTGCTTTGCAAGTTCGACAACCTCTTCCAGTAACGTTCGGTCATATACTGCGCCAGTGGGGTTATTGGGGTTGATCAGTACAATTGCACGGGTTTTCTTGGTGAGCTTGCTTTTTATGTCTTCAATATCTGGAAACCAGTTTGCCTGCTCATCACAGACATAGTGGACAGGCGTGCCTGAAGATAGGCTTACGGCTGCCGTCCAAAGGGGGTAGTCAGGACTCGGTAACAATACTTCATCACCAGTGTTTAACAATGCTTGCATGGCAATCATGATCATTTCTGAAACGCCGTTGCCAATAAATACATCATCTACCCGTATGTCTTGAATGTCCATTTGCTGATAGTACTGCATCACAGCAACCCGGGCGGCATAAATACCTGCAGAATCCGAATAGCCCTGGGAGGTAGGCAGATTATGGATGACATCTCGTAAAATATCGTCGGGAGCGTCAAAACCAAAGGGGGCGGGGTTGCCGATATTCAACTTTAGAATACGATGACCTTCATCTTCCATTTTTCTAGCTTGAGCAGCAATGGGCCCACGAATGTCATAACAAACATTATCCAATTTATGAGAGCGAGCTACAGGTTTCATATTGTCCACTGATGAAGAAAAGTGATATCAGAGTATCGTAACGCACGGTGTAGTGTTAAGAACTATTTTTAAATGAAATAGTAATAATTCAACGCGTTTTCACCAAATTTATAAGAATTAAAACCTGGCATTCACCTCGTTAGCTTCACGTGAACATAGCCTACTGCAATAGTAGAAAAAATAGCGCCTTCTGCATCCGAATTATTTTTAAAAAGTTTATCTTTCATCACTCAAAATTTGGTATTTACAGCACCAACGAAATAATTGTTTACTCAATAAACATTCGGTTACAAAGTCGTTTTGTACTCAGCCTGAACTACGCTTATAAATATAGAAAGAGTGGGTGATAAAACTAAAATACTGTTTATAGAGAGGTGGTATGCCATTACCATTGATTTGGCTAGGAGCCGGTTTGGTTGCCGCTGCCGCAGGTGTGGAATTTGCCCGCGAGCAACAAAAAGCGTCCGGTGACGTGGGTGTTTTTCCTGGAGAGTGCGATAAAAAAGTCCTCCCCATAGACGGTGCCATTGTGTGTTGTGGTATCTATGGCGTTTTCCAACATACTGGCATATGGCTAGATGATAAAGTCGTGGAGTTAGCTGGTACAGGGTTAATTCGGGCGATTTCTCCTGCGCGTTTTTTAGCTAACCGTAGTGGGGACAAAATTTTCGTTGCCTGCGATGAAAGGCGCAATGTGCTGGCAAGTCCAGATATTATAACTCGTACAAGCGAAACGATTTTCCAGTATTCTAAATACGATTTGGTGGAAAATAACTGTCATCGCTATGTGAATAGATGTTTAACGGGTAAAAACCCGCCAATAGCACGGTTTGCGCAACTCAATGCAGCGATAGCGAGACATTATAAATCCCCTGTTAGATGGCAACAAACGGTAACAAGCACCTAAATTGATAATTAATCAATGTAAAAAGTTGAGAAGCCTGCGATCTCTGCCTATCGTAAATATAGGTTAGATGTGAATCGACACGTCCGAAATACCTAGTCACCATCATTTGGGGGAAATATGTCGCAGCACTTTAAAGAAACACCTCGGAACGCTATTACTGAAAGTGGAATAGCACGCGTTATTCCGTGTAAGGAATTAGATGTCAGCGATCCAATCAAATGGCTATCGCTTGGATTTCAGGATATTAAACGAGCGCCGGGAATCTCATTATTTTACGGAATAATGTTTGCTATTATTCCGTGGGCCATTACCGGGCTAGTAGCAATGACCGGGTGGCATCTAGTCATCTTACCCGCCCTTATATGTTTTATGTTGCTTGGCCCGTACTTAGCCGCAGGTTTGTATGATGTAAGCTGGGAGATGGAAAAACAGCATACACCCAGTTTAAGACATTCTTTAAATGCGATGAAACGTAATGCGGTGCACGAATGGGGCTTCGCTGTACTGTTAATTGTACTTATGATCTTTTGGTTACGGGTCGCATCGCTGATCCATGCAATTTACCCACCCACTTATGATGAAACATATCAAAGCTTTATCCCCTTTTTAGCAGTAGGGACTTTTGTCGGCATGATATTTACTGTGGTGTTGTTATTTATAAGCGCATTTACCCAGCCAATATTAATGGAACGCAAAGTCGACTTAGCTACGGCGGTTCTAACCAGTGTGAATGCAGTGTGGGAAAACAAGGTGCCTATGTTTATCTGGGGAGGTATTATTTTTTCTTGCGTGGCGCTAGGATTCCTTACCGCGTTTATCGGTTTTGTTTTTCTCATGCCTTTGCTAGGTTACGCCTCTTGGCACGCTTACATTGACGCGATTACTACTAAAAAGCCCCGTAATTACGTATAAAATGTTAAAAGTTTACTCTCCTTTGGCTTTTCGACATCATCTTCGTGTCGAAAAGCCCACTTCTTTTATATTAATTCCTAACTAAAACTCATTCTTTAGTACTTTTCTTACTAACTAACATTGACAAGCTCAATACGATCAGAGGCTTATTAATATAAGGTTCTGGTTATTTGTCGATTTACAATAATTTTACTTTCAGACTAAAAAAATACAACAGAACTTATCGTTGTTTTCAGCCATTAATAATGAGTGGAAAGCTGAACCCACAGCCAAAATCGTTACGCCATATGGTTGGTTCAATACAGTGAAACGTGAAACGTGAAACGTGAAAAGTGAAAAGTGAAAAGTGGAAGGTGAAAAGTGTAAGGGGAAAACTATGCAAGTATTACTTTTAACAACAACGTTTGGCGCATATTTATTGAGCGCGACCCTTTCTACAGCATTTGTTAGGTCGATTGATACGTCGGCCGCTGAGCAGGTACGATTTATCGGTGAAACAAAAGTACCGGATTTTGTTAGGCCATTGTGCGGGGTGATATCGGGCTACTTCGAAAAATATCTTCCGGCAGGTGGGCTAAATAGCCTCATTACCAGAAACGATACTTAATTTAGCCATTGCAACAGGCGGGTTACATTGTAACGGCGAAAACCTATTCTATTTGCACAAAGGAGGGGTGCGCGAACAGAACATAATTTTCTTGCTAGCGCACCCAATTTACGAATGAAATTAATGGAAATTGGTAAGAGACTGCTAAATTTCACAGCCTCTAAATCGGAGGTTAATTATTGTTGGTATGTGTTGCTTAATTCATATCCGTATCCAGCGGGATATCCTTGCGTGACTTTCAAGGAAAAGCCTTTGGGTATGACATCTAAGCTTAAGCAACGAAACGTACGTCAGGGGTACCAAGAACAAACTTGTGAACGTTGAAAACAACAATCCACCAATAATGGCGATGGCCATAGGTGAATAAGGCGGACCGTCGCCGCCTATCCGCGTTGCGCCTATGGCAAGTGGTACCAGCCCCAATACGGTGGTGGCGACAGTCATCAATATGGGGCGTATTCGCGAAGCGCAACCCTCTAGAACTGCGTTATAGAGGGACTTGCCCTCGGCAATTAGTTGATTGATTCTATGGACCAAGACTATGCCATTGTTTACCACGATGCCCATTAAAATTAACATGCCTATCATCGCCATTATCGACATAGAGGTGCCGGTTACCATAAATGCCCAGAAAACGCCCGTAAATGAAAATAGCAGCGAAGTAATGACAGCGGAAGGTAACAATAGCGACTCGAATAGTGCCGCCATGACAATATAAATCATGCACACTGCTAGCACTAAATTGAGTTGCATTACGCCGCTGGCTTCATCCTGTCTGCGGAAGCTTCCATCGAAAGTCCATGAATACCCATTTGGAAGTGCTACGTACGCCAGGGCGCCCTCTATTCGCTCGCGAGCCTGCTCTATGGTGACGTCTTTCTCAAGATTCGCGCCAATGGTAATAGCGTTTTGCCTAAAGTTACGCGTAATCATAGAGGGTTGAGGTTTTATCGAAATGTCAGCAATCATGTTCAACGTCAGCGTTTTACCTTCAAGGTAGGTTAAATGCAGTTTTTTTAAGTTTTCGACAGATTCTTGAATGTCTTTTCCGTATAGTAAACTCACATTAACTTCGCCTGCATCACCGTAGCGAAATGTACGCAAATTTCTTCCTCTAAGTGCAGTAGAAATTAGCTGTGCTACATCCGCTGTATTGAGATGAAAGCGGTTGATTTTTTCTCTATCTAATCGAATTTGAATTTCCTGGCGTTCGCCACCAAAGTCAGGTCGTACATCGGCTAAACCATCAATTCCAGCAATTATCGGCGTAATTTGCGTGGCTATCTTTCGTAAATGTTCTGACGTTTCCCCAAGCAGCGTAAGTCTAACACCACCACCATTGCCTTCTTCCCATTGAAATGAAGGACGCGCCCGTGCAAAAGCAGGCATCGCTTCACGAATTTGTTTTTTCAGTTCGTTGACATCAACAGGGAGATCTTCTGTTAAAGTAAGACCAGAAACAGCGTACCCCGCCGTAAAATACGAATACACTTGCTTAATATGAAATTTTTCCTGATTGGTGTATAAAAACGCTTCCATCTTATTGACTGTTTGTTCGACTTCTTCAAGGCTGTAATTGTGAGTGATATGGTAGTTAAGCCACACTCTTTCTGGGTCATTATTACCTTCCTCATCGCTGGTAACTACCTGCATCGGAATAACCGTACTGATCAAAATCAGCACAGCTACAATGGCGGTTTTGCCTTGATGCTTCATAGTCCAATCCAGAACGTTACGATATTTTCTGATGTAGTATGGCTGGCTGTTCATCCTTTTACGCGGCACAGGCAATTTGCTGGTCAGTAATGGGATCAGGGTTTGGGAAATAACGAGAGATGCGAACAAAGATATGCAGATAGCTATGGCTACATGTTCAAGAAATATCGTTACATCAATTTTTACCCCCACAATATTGGGTAAAAACACAATCGCTGTGGTTGCGGTGCCAGCTATAACCGCCAGACTGACCTTACTGACCCCCGTCTGGATGGCGGTGGCGGTATCTGAATGATGTTCCCGCTCTTGAAAGATACTTTCGGTAATAACCACCGCATTATCAACCAACATCCCAACAGCAAGTAATAATCCCATCAACGATAAAACATTCAGGGTGTAGCCCATCATGTACATCACACCAAGAGTAATGCAGATAGAGAATGGTACGGACAATACAACAATTAACGTCGTAGTAAGTTGGCGAAGAAATAAAAACAATACAATAATGGATAGCGCTGCGCCAAGTAGTCCTGCTTTAACCAAATCGGAAAGCGAAGAAGTCACACTTCTGGCAATATCATCCATCACAAACAAACTTATGCCATTGAAAGCCGGATCTTGTTTGGCTTGTTCGACAACCTTCATTACTGCATCCGATACTTCCACTAAGTTGCTACTGGATTCACGAAACACGTTAAAGCCGACCGCAAAGGTTCTGTCCAGATGGCGGCCCTCATTTCTACGTGGGGTTTCATAAGTGACAGTAGCGATGTCTTGTAATTGAAGGCCTGGTTGGATAATAAGCTCCTTATAGTCATTTAAATCGGTAAACTGGCCCACTGGGTTGACTAGAATTTTCTGATTTTCTCCATGCAGATGCCCGGCCGTTAATGAAAAGTTTGCTTTACCTAATGCATCATAAAGCTTTGCGGTGTCAACATGCATAGATGCTATACGCTCAGGAATGAGGCGAATAGCGACCTGTTTTTGTAGTACACCATACAACTCAACTTTAGATACTCCGGGCACACGTTCCATCTGACGTTTTAAGTTACGATCCAGTAAATCGTACGCGTTAGATAAATCACGTTCGCTGGAAACTCGCAACTGAAAGATAGGCATGTCATTGGTATTGAACTTAAATACCAAGACACGTTCAACATCGTTGGGTAACAGATGACGGATAGCGTCAACTTTTTCTCTTGCTTCGATGCTTTTAGCCTTTATATTTTCGTCCCAGGCAAATTCCACCATTATCTCGGCGCGATCTTCAAATGATGTGGCCTGAAGACGTTTAATGCCGGACATAGTCGCTATAGCTTCTTCTACCGGCCTGGTAATCAAACGTTCAATTTCCATTGGCGTTGCATTCTGATAAGGAACCTGAATGACCATTTGAGGAATATCAATACCAGGAAACTTTTCTAGGGGGAGCAACTTCCCAGCTGCAATACCAAAAAGCAATAACGAGAAAAATACCATACATATCGTTACCGGACGTTTCATTGCAAATCGCGCTAATCCGGCACCTGTAACGGTAAACTTATCCATAAGTGCGCTCCTCATTAGGGTTGGGTTGTGCAAGCTTGTTGCTCGTCTGTTCGGTAAAGCGTTTTACGTCGAATAAACTGTATAGCACGGGTATTAAAACCAGTGTCAGCAGTGTTGCGAACAACAACCCCGATATAACCGTGATCGCCATTGGTGCGCGTACTTCGGCGCCGTCACCAAACCCAATGGCTAATGGCATCAGACCTAAAATAGTCGTCATTGATGTCATAACAATAGGTCTTAAACGACTTTTGGCCGCATCGATAATGGCATAGTGCTTTTCTACTCCCTTGCTACGTAGCTGATTAATACGATCAACAAGTACAATTGCATTATTCACTACAATGCCGCTAAGCATAATTAAGCCGATGAACACAACAACACTGACGGTAGTCCCCGTTAGCCATAGGCCATATATCGATCCGGCGGCGGCAAGAGGCATAGAAAATAAGATAAGAAGCGGGTGCAGTAAGGATTCAAATTGTGAGGCCATGACTAAATAGACCAGGAAAACTGCTAGTACCAACGCAAACTGTAAGGAACTGAAGCTATGCTGCATATCTTCGCTCTGTCCCGCAATGGTTGCTTTTAATGTGACTGGCAATGTAATGGAATTGAGTATATTTTGTGCTTCAGCAACCCCTTCGTTTAAATCACCATAGGCGAGGTTAGCTTCGATTAACACTACTCGTTGCTGTCCGACGCGGGTGATTTCACTTGGGCCAGAACTCATAAAAACCTCGGCCACAGCGCCAAGCGGTATAGGCTGCGAACTTTCGGGGTTGATAATAATGGCCCTGATATCTTGCACATTTTTACGCTGATTCTCACTGGTGCGTACGAGTACATCAATTTTTCGATCGTCATAGCTGAATTGGGTCGCGACACTGCCACCTATTTGTGTAGCGATCAGTTCTGAAATGTCCGCCGCATTTAGGTTTAACTGCGCGAGACGCGGATGGTCGAATACGACTTTTAATTCAGGGGTACCCTCCCGTAAACTACGGGTGACATCGGCGAAACGTGAACTTTCGCTTAAACGTTGTTGGATGAGCTTACTATTGATTTGTAGTTGATTCAGGTCATATCCCTGTAATTCAATTTGTATAGGCGCGGAAAATGAGAATAATTCTGGTTCACCGAAGGTGCTTTGTACACCAGGTTCGCGGGCCAAATAATTACGCATAGCTTTTTTTACCGTGATAATACCATCGGCTTCGACACCCGATTTCATCACGACATTTAGTCGTCCCCAGTGGTCCCCCCCCTGAGTGGGGGATGCGCTTAATAAACTGCCCGTACCTGCAAGTGAATACGTTCGCGAAACCTGGTCTAAGGCTTCCGTTTGACGCGCTAAATTAGCTAACATTTGATCGGTTTGCCGCACGGTTGAGCCAGTAGGTAACGTAAGATCGACGAAAAACTCCCCTTGAGACATTGTCGGGATAAGCTCCGTGCCCAGTTTAGGAATAAGCAAAAACGCGCCAGCAGTGATAGCTAATGTTAGTGCCAGTACTATACCTCTAGTCTTGAGAGCTATTCTAAGTAAACCGTCATAGCACTTTTCAATACCTTTAAAACAAAGATTAAATGATGAAGCTACGGGTATGAAAATAAAGTGTAGGGCGCGACTAACGATACGCCATAGCCCCACAGCCAAAGTAATTAGCGATGCAGGTAAATAAACAAAAACGAAACGCAAGAGAAATGTGATAGGGAAAAACGTCCAATACAATACTTTTGCAAAAGTCGTTTTAGGCTTATTGTTTTTTTCGTTATTCAAAAATAAATCTGCGTGCGCTGGTGTGTTGCTTTTTTTTCTACTAGCTAGGCAAGGTATCAGGGTTATTGCGATTACCAGAGATGCCAGTAGAGCGAAAGAAACGGTCATGGCTTGATCGCGGAATAGCTGACCTGCAATACCTTCCACAAATATAAGAGGAACAAACACAGCCAACGTGGTAAGAGTGGAAGCGACAATCGCAGAGGATACTTCTTTAGTTCCTTCAGCCGCAGCAGTTTTATCGTCTGCGTTTTCTAAAGCACGCTGCTTTTGTTTATGTCGGTCAATATTTTCTAAAACTACAATACTGTTATCAACTAATAGCCCAACCGCCAGCGCGATACCACCTAAACTCATTATATTCAGGCTGATATCATTAGCATACATCAGATTAAAGGTGGCAATAACGGAAACAGGGATAGAAATTGAAATGATTAAGGTGGGCCAGAAGTCACGTAGAAAAAGATACAACACCAGCATGGCGAGCATTCCTCCCACTATGGCTGCCGCTTTTACATCTTCAATCGCTTGGTTAATAAATACGCTTTGGTCGTAGGTAGTTTGCAGCCCATACAGTTTAGGCATAGACTCTTTGATGCTATCCACACGCGCTTGGACGCGTTTGGATACATCCACTGCATTGGCGTCGCCTTCTTTGTAGATAGCAATTTCGATTCCTTCGATACCATCAAATCGAGTGACCGCATCACGCTCCTTATAGCCTGGAACGACAAAAGCAATATCTTTAAGCTGGATTGCGCGGCCTTCAATATTACCTACGTATAGCTTCTCAATTTCTTCAATAGAGGCAAACTGATTTAGGGTTCTTACTAAGTAGGTCTGACTACCATCGTTGATGCGGCCACCCGCAACGTTGACGTTTTCACTCTTTAATCGGTCTACGATGGTGTTTACGTTGATATTTAGCTGGCTGGCTTTACGCTGATCGATAAGAATTTGGATTTCATCTTCAAGCCCGCCGCCAATTTTGACGGAAGCTACCCCTTCAATGGACTCCAGCTCGCGTTTTATCTGTTTTTCAGCGAATAAACGCATGGCTTTCATGTTGTAGATAAATGACGCCTGGTCAGAAGGGGGATTAACTTCATTAAAGCCCAGACCCATCTTCAATACTGGATCAAAGCTTGGATTAAAACGCAAAAGTCTTGGCTTATCTACATCTAACGGTAGCTGAAGAATATCCAGTTTTTCCCTTACTTCCAGACTGGCGAAGTCCATATCTGTTCCCCATGCAAATTGCAATACAACATCCGATTGCTCGGCCCGGGACACAGATTTGACATTTCTAACCGCTTTAACGACCCCGATGGCCTCTTCAATGGGTTTAGACACCAGTTGTTCAACTTCCGCCGGGGCGGCTCCAGTATAGGCAGTGCGGATGGTTAAGGTGGGGTAGGATAGGTCTGGCAGTAAATTAACCGATAATCTATTTAACGCTACCATTCCAAACAACAAAATAGCAAACGTAAACATGGCAACAGCAACTGGACGTTTAACAGCAATATCGACAATACGCATGGTTCTTGCTCCAAATATTATTCTTATTTAATGCGAATTAGCTACGAACCACTTCAACAGGAGCACTGTCTTTTAAGTTCTGATGGCCTACGGTGACAACCTGTTCGGCGTTCTTTACTCCTGAGAGGATTTCAATTGTATTGCCGTCCTCATAGCCAAGTATGACTTCCCGTTTTTTGGCTATGCCATCTTCCACAACGAAAACGCTGTTTTTATTATCGATTGAAATAATTGCCTGACGAGGTAGTAAAGTCGCATTATCGTGCGTGTCATAGTTGATAGCGACCTCACTGAACATGCCAGCCATAAGCTTAGTGTCTTCGTTAGGCACGCGTAGGGTGACCTTAAATGTGCCGGTCTTAGGGTCTACAACCGGACTTATCCTTTCAATGTATGCAGGGATAGCAGCGTTATTAAGGGCCGGGACGTTAAGTGAAGCCTTTTGTTCTTTACGGATCCTAGGTAGTTCGCTTTCCGGTAAATAAACAATTCCCTGCAACAACTTTTGTTGCACAATGTGAAACATTCGTTCACGTTGAAATGATTCAGTCAGGTTTCCTACTTTTGCATTGCGCTCAGCGATAAAGCCACTGATAGGGGCCACGATGGTGGCTTCTTTTAGATCTAATTCGGCTAATTTGACTGTTGCCTTTATCGCTTCATACTGGGCAGATAATTTGTCATACGTGTCATCGCTGACAAGTTTCTTAGAATAGACTTTATTGATTTTGGCCAGCTCTTGCTCGACGCCTTTTAAATCTGCACGGGCTTTTTTAAGGCTTAATTCATAACGGCTGGGGTCGAGTTGAGCAAGAACTTGCCCTTTTTCCACATAATCACCTTCTTCCACGTAAATATTTTCGATAATGCCAGCAGCTCGCGCGACTACGAACGCCTCTTCTTTGGCTTCAAGTATCGCTGTAGTGGAATAATTTGATGCGATTTCACCCTGACGGGCTTCGTACACTTCAACTGGAATTGCTAACGTTTTTTCTGCTTCGCTTTTGGCAGACTCTGCGGCATAGGTTGCATCAGCGTTACCGCAACCAGATAAAATAAAAGGTGAACTAAGAAGGGTGGTTAACAGGATTGCTTTAGCAATTCGATTTAGTGGCTTATCCATGGTAGTGACCTTTGCTTATTGATGTGTAAGATATTAATAACATCAAATAGCATTCACTGTGCCACCGGCATGAAACGAAAAAGTTGTTTTGAAACAGAGGGTTGAGTTATAAAAAAAGAGAGGCGAAAATAAACTTAGACGCAAGCTTAGTCTTTTTCGCCAAAAGGTAGTGCTTATAACTAAGTTAAATTAACCAGTGATAATTTCGTATGAGGTCGAAATTTTAACCGCATCTTTGAGCATCAGTATGACAGAACAGTACTTTTCAGCCGATAAGTTAACCGCACGATTCACCGCTTTTTCTGTTAACCCGCTACCTTCAACTTTATAATGCGCGTGAATTTTTGTGAAGACTTTCGGGGCAGACTCTGCGCGCTCAGCGGTTAATTCACAATCACAATGATGAATATCGAATCGTCCTTTCTTTAAGATGTCTACCACATCAATACTAGAGCACGCGCCCACAGCGACTAACACCGATTCCATCGGCGATATAGCTTGTCCATTACCGTCCATTACCGTTTTATAACCTGTGTCGGTTTGGCCCGAGAAGGTAAGCTCTTTGTCCCATTTGACTTGTGCTTTCATCGTACTCATTTTTTTGCGTTTTCCTTGTTGAGTTTAATCATTTCAGGATTAATCGTAATACGGCGCTGTTTGTATAACGAACCGAGCGCTTTTTTATACGCCCCTTTACTGACGTTAAATCGTTGATATATATCATCGGCTGGACTTTTGTCAGTTATTGTTGAAAATCCACCATGGGCATGTAAATCGTCAATAATTTGTTGTTCCAGTTTAGCTCTTCCTTTATGCAACTGAGGTTGTAAAGCTACGTCGATTTTACCGTCTTCACGAATGGCTTTAATAAACCCTGTGGTCACGTCACCAATCTTTAAAGGTTTGAATGCATCGCTTTGAAAAATTAAACCTAGACAATTTTGATTTATTAGTACCTTAAAGCCGAGAGGGGTTTTGGCATACACCTGACATTGCACCTCTTCGCCTTCATTTAAATAAGGGCTTTGCTCACGATAAAAGGAGTGAAGTCGGGTAGACCCCAGCAAGCAGCCTGTGTGCTCATCCATATAAACGTGCACCAGGCAACGCATTCCCTGATGGATTGGAAATTCCTGTTGGCGTGTTTTCACCAGTAAATCTTTATCAAGTCCCCAATCGAAAAATGCACCGAAGTCAGTGACTGATACCGCGGTTAATACAGCAGTTTCACCTACCATTACAGCAGGTTGATTATGGTAAGCAACAAGTTCACCATGCTCATCAGTACCAACAAATACATCTATTTTGTCGCCTTGTTTAATATTGTCAGGTGCATTTTCAGACATCAACGTTACTAAACGATCTGGGTCTTCAGGCGTAGAAAGGTGAAAGCCAAAAGGGAGTTCGGCAGAAACAGTTAGCCGATTCATCTTGCCAATATTTATCATAAGGTCCAAATGTGGATAGAATTACTTATGTAATGATAACCAAATGTAGAGATAAGCTGAACATTTATGAAATTAAATTGTGATTTGGGCGAAAGTTATGGTGTGTGGAAGATGCCCGTTGATGACGCGATTATGCCAATAATTGATCAGGCGAATATTGCCTGTGGCTTTCATGCTGGCGATCCGTTAGCAATAAAACATGCTCTTGGTTTAGCCAAAAAACACGGTGTAGAAGTGGGGGCACACCCAGCATACCCAGACCTTTCAGGCTTTGGGAGACGAAGTTTAGCGATGGACGCAAAAGAGATAATCGCGATGCTACATTATCAAATCGGGGCGTTACATGGAATGGCACACTGTGAAGATACGGTTATATCTTTCGTTAAGCCTCATGGTGCACTTTATAATGATATGTTGTCTTCAAAACAAGTAAGGCATGCGGTTATGGATGCTATAGCCAGCTTTATACCCACTTCATTGACCTTAGTTATGCAAGCGCACCCTGATTTTAGATCGTTTCGGGCTGAAGCTAATGAGAGAGATTTAGATATACGTTTCGAAGCCTTCGCTGATCGGTGTTATGCCGACAACGGAGCATTGGTGTCTCGACGTGAAAAACATGCAGTATTAGATTTTGATAAGGCGCTAGAGCAAAGCGAAAAGTTAATAGAGCAAGGATTTGTAATCACTGAAAGTGGTAATACCTTACCGTTGATTGCTGATACACTTTGTGTACACGGCGACTCTCCTGATGCAGTTTACATGGCAAAAGCAATAAGAGAATTAATTAATCGTTCTGATAAAACAGCTTAATGATTTATCACATGAAGGCATTTAAACATATTAAGCATATCGCCTATGCAGGAATGGATGGGTTGATACTATACTTTGCCGGTGAAATTGGACCGGCTAATCAGCGCATTCAGCAGTATATGCAAGCTATCAGCTATGACAAACCGGACTGGTTGAAATCTCTCATTCCTTCATATGATACCCTTCTTGTGTGTTTTGATTGCTTCAAGGTTGATAGTCACTTCGTTTACCAATATCTCGCGAACCTTGAAATAGAAAGTTCTTTTACAAGTGATAGTTCACACCATCATATTCCTGTGTGGTATGACTGCCCACAAACCAGTGACTTTGAACAAATAAAAAACCAAACGGGTTTGGAAAAAAATGAGGTCATTGAACTACACACAGCCTATACATTGCAGGTTTTTGCGGTGGGGTTTGCTCCCGGTTTTGCCTATATGGGTGAATTAGTCGATGAATTAGTTTGCCCGCGATTAGCAACTCCTCGAAAACAGGTGCCCCAAGGCGCTGTCGCAATTGCAGAAAAACAAGCGGCGATTTATCCATTTAGCTCGCCAGGAGGGTGGAATTTGATTGGACTTTGCCCCTGGTATCATAATTTGTCAGATCCCGGCGATTTGCCAGAGTTTTCGGTAGGCGACAGAGTGTCTTTTTATTCCGTTAATGAGAAGCAGTATGGGGAAATAGTAAATGACAAGTAGATTACCTATAACAATTGTCATTGATAACCCTGGTTTGTGCGCAATAATTGTAGATACAGGTCGCACCGAGGGACAGGATAGGGGGTTTTCTGAAGCTGGCCCGTTAGATGAAGAAGCGTATTTTTGGGCAAATTGGCTTTGCGGAAACGAAGTCTCAGAACCCGCTATTGAATGTATCGGGTCCATAGCGTTTACGGTCAAAGCTCACGCAGCTATGGCGGTAACCGGCCCTGAGGTGACATTGACAATTAATGGCGAGGAGCACGCGGCGTGGAAAACGCTTACTGTAGATTCAGATGATAACGTTGCCATTTCTACAAAATGTTCAACCGCTAAATTTTATGTCGCTATAGGGGGCGTGTGGTTACTGAATAAGGTAATGGGTAGCGCATGTACTGTATCGCGCGAGGGTATGGGGGGACTGCATGAAAAGGGCCAACCACTGATTGCCAATGATTCTATTCCTATTCGGGTAGGTTGCGTTGAGAAAAAAGACGTACCCAAGTGCCTTCAACCTGATTATGCCTCGGTGAATCCCGTCGATATCGTCTTAGGCTATCAGTTCGAGAGTTTTCGCTCTTTGGCACGAAGACGCTTTTTTTCTACCGAATATGTAGTGACATCTGATATCAATCGAATGGGATATCGATTAAAGGGAGCTGCCGTTACCTCTGATATGAAGAGTATGCGCTCAGAAGGAATAAATTTTGGTGCAATTCAGTTTCCCCAGGATGGGCAACCTATCATAATGTTGAGAGATCGTCAGACCCTCGGTGGTTATCCTAAAATTGGATGTGTGGCACCTTACGATATTCCGCGATTAGTTCAAACCCCGATAGATGGAGCTATTCGCTTTAAAGAATGTGCGGCCAGTGACGCGCGCACGAATTGGCTGCTCGCGCGGGTGCAAAGAGCTCGCTTTATCAATGGAAAATAAAAACATAATGACTACAGTAGCGTTTCTGAATAACCAGTATCTGCCGCTTGATGAGGCAAAAATTTCCCCTATGGATAGGGGATTTCTGTTTGGTGATGGTATTTATGAGGTCATTCCCAGCTTTGATAAACGAATCGTTGGCTTTGACGCTCATATGCAGCGTATGAAAAATAGTTTACTCGCATTGGAAATTGACAATCCCTTAAGTCGCGACGAATGGAAATCCCTCATACAGACTTTAGTCGAAAAGAATATTGAAGAATTAGGTGCAAGCGTGGGAGTTTATCTTCACGTTAGCAGAGGAATGCAATTAACCCGAAGTCATGGATACAACGACGACTTTACACCCACAATATTTGGGTTTGCCTTTGCAATTCCCCCATCCCAATCCCATCGGCCCGATGAAGTCCAAGGGCTGTCAGTCTCTTTGGCTAAAGATTTACGTTGGCAACGTTGTCATATTAAATCGACTTCTCTGCTAGGAAATATACTGCATTTTCAAGAAGCGAAGCGAGACGGGAAGCATGAATCCATTTTATTTAACCATAACAACGAAATTACCGAAGCAACAACGTGCAACGTTTTTATCGTCGAGCAGGGTATCGTTAGAACACCGCCGCTAGATAATCAGCTATTACCAGGAATAACACGAAAATTGGTCATAGAAAGTTTAGTTAACGAGAATATCCAAGTAGAAGAAGTGGCAATCTCTACTCAAAGACTACTGAGCGCTGATGAAGTTTGGCTTACCAGCTCAAGCAAAGAAATTGCGCCTGTCATTAACGTAGATGGTAGTGTAATGGGGGATGGACTTCCTGGGGAGATGTGGCGTAGAGCGTTGCTTGCCTACAACGAACATAAATTTACCTAAATGCACAAAAAAGCCTGCATGTTACAGGCTTTCGTCTTAGCAATATTATCGATTACTCTTGCTCTTCACAATTGCCATGATTACATTCACCGTACAGGTAAAGGCTGTGATGTGTAAGGGTCATGTTGTTTCTTTTTGCTACTTCCATTTGGCGTTGTTCAATGACGTCATCTTCAAATTCAATCACCTTTCCGCATTTCAGGCATACTAGATGATCGTGGTGCGCTTTGTGACTCATTTCAAAAACCGACTTTCCACCTTCAAAATGGTGGCGATTGAGTATTCCTGCGTCATCGAATTGGTTTAAAACGCGGTACACGGTTGCCAGACCAATCTCTTCTCCATGTTCAATCAGAATTTTGTATACATCTTCAGCACTAATATGCTGATTTTGAGGTTCCTGGAGAATTTGCAGGATTTTCAATCTTGGAAGGGTAACTTTTAGTCCCGCTTTTTTAAGTTCTTTATTTTGATCCATAGATTGTAATAGCTGGCTGCTTAAAGATAGGGCCTATTATAGGTAACTTCCTCAGATTTGGAAGTAAAAGCGGACCTTAAAACCTTAACTGATGCAAAAAAGCACTAAGGGGGGCAGATAGATTTTCAGAATAGTGAAAATAAATCGTTATAATGTGTCTCAAGTTTTGCAAAAAAGTTACGATAATTTTAATAAATAGTCTTTTTTATGGTATAAGGTTTAACAATGTCAACACTAATCCCGTGCACAATAAATAGAATAAATTCGGTGTTGGTATAGATATAAATACTGTGCACGCATGCGTATACCAATTCATTTAAATACTTAACTCACTCATGGGTGGAAATCCCATACTGAGGAGTTGTGTAAGTTAAAGAATCGTATTAAACAATTCCACGCTATAACTATAAACAAAAGTGGAATCGGGAAAAAATGAGTGAGTTGTTTCATGCAGTTAACTGTCGTTAAAAAAATAACCCTGGGCTTTGGGCTATTTGGTTGTTTACTCTTACTAACCAGTGTCTTATCCTATTTTGGCTTGAACGATATTCGTACTTCAGCGGTGGTCGTTGTTGAAGAAAAAATGCCAGTTCAGGCACAAATGGTGGAAGTTAAAACCGATATATTAAATTTAGCCCGTATCACCGCGAACGGTTACCATGAATCCACCGCCGAAGGTCTCTCAGAAAACCGCGAAGAATTTAATGCCAAAGCGCAGATGTTCACGCAACAACGAAACCAACTGGTTTCTCTTATTGAGTCCAGCCCTTTTTTAACGTCGGCCGTAACATCTAGCGATACCTATCTAAACGAAAGTGTTGCTATGTACGAAGCTATTCGCGAACGAATTGCCTTGGAAGCTCGTTTAGCGGGTAAACTTGAGGAAGTGTTGCGGGTGGCGGATGAAGGCAGTGCTTTAATGCTCGATTTATCTTATCTGGATAGTAATGACCCAACCATTAACACCATGATCGGAGCCGGTACCAATATTGACAATAAGCTGTTGACGTTGACAACCGCGATAAGCGAATTAGGTACAACAAATGATAAGCAAGTGACAGATAACATCGTTGAAGATTTGCAGTATCAGTTAAGCAATTTACAGGTTGATAAGGATTACCTGAACCGATTAGCTCAAGATGTTGAAGACGGTGGCACTGTTGAAATGTTTAATGAACAGTATGAAAAACTACTGGCAGGGCTACAGGGAGAAGATAGTCTTGTTTCGTTACAACAACAAAAATTGGCCCAAATTGAAGCCAGTAATCGACATCGTCAATTAGCTTCAGACGCATTAAATGTTGCCCTTGAAAATATCAATACGTTGTCAGAAAACGTACGTCAGTCGAGCCTTGATGGGCAAAATGATATTTTAGAAACCGTACAAGACAATCTCGTCAAAAATGTGATTGTATCAGTGTTTGGTCTTATCGCTGCCGCAATACTTGCAATTATATCTACGCGAAGTATTGCCAGACCACTCGCTAGAATTAATCGCGGATTAACTTCGTTAAGTAAAGGGGATCTTTCGAGAAAATTACGGGAAGAAGGTAATGATGAGTTTTCAGATCTGGCAGTGAAAGTAAATAGTCTAACCGAAAGTTTACGAGAGTTAATCGGGAATATTCTGACGCAGGAAAAGCAGCTTATAACAGTCACTAAAGAAAGCGTGTCTATGGGCGAGAGAAGCTTACAAGATGTAGACCAGCAGCGCGAACAGGTGCGGGTAACATCGCGCAATACGGAAAATGTACAAAACACTAGTCGGAGTAATTTAGAGCAAATTAACCTTGCCATGGAAAAATTAACATCGGTGTCAAATCAGAGTGATCACATTTCGAAATTAGTCGAGGACAACCGTAGACAAGTAGAGATTCAAGCCTCACAAGCTGAAGCATCGGCCACCATAATTCATCGATTGGACGATAACAGCCGCAATATCGGCAGTATACTTGACGTTATTAAGACCATTGCCGAACAAACTAATCTGCTCGCCCTTAATGCTGCAATAGAAGCCGCCAGGGCAGGTGAGCAGGGTAGAGGCTTCGCAGTGGTAGCAGACGAAGTCCGTACTTTAGCGACAAGAACGCACGATTCCACTGAAGAAATTGAAGCTATGATCGGGAGTTTGCAGCAAGATGCGGCCGAAGCTGTGAAGGCAATTAATATCGGGCGTGACCAGGCTAAAGAAGGTGTTGCCATCACTAGCCAAGTAAGCGAGCAAGTTGAAGACATCCGCAAAATCATAGAGGCGCTCAGTCAAATTAACCATCATATCGTGGATGATACGCGTGAGCAGAATACATTATTGGCTGAGGTTGCTGATAGTTTAAATACTATAGTTAGTCTAGCTGACTCAAGTGCCCAGAGCACTCGTTTATCTAATGAGTCTGTGATGCGGTTAGATGCTCAAGTTGAATCACTTAAACGAGCTGTCGAAAGGTTCAAGCTATAGAAAAAAAAGCTGATAGCGTAACCATGCCGCTATCAGCCTTAAATCTAATTTCTATACTATAAATTCTAAATTCCGCTAGGCCAATTCAGCTAAACATAGTTCATCGTGCAATTGCTTACACCAAGCCTTAACGCGACTATCAGTTAATTCAGGTTGGCGATCTTCGTCAATACCCAAGCCAACAAAATGATTATCATCCTGCAAGCCTTTAGACGCTTCAAAATCGTAACCTTCAGTAGGCCAGGCACCCACTAATATAGCCCCCTTAGGTTCTACAATATCTCTTATCATGCCCATCGCATCTAAGAAATACTCCGCATAGTCTTCTTGATCCCCACAGCCAAAAATAGCCACTAATTTGTCGGTAAAATCAATCTCTTCGAGTTCAGGAAAAAAGTCATCCCAATCGCATTGTGCCTCGCCGTAGTACCATGTTGGTATACCAAAAATTAATAGGTCAAAGTTTGCGATATCTTCTTTTGTACTCTTTGCAATATCCCGTACATCGATTAGCTGTTTACCTAATTCTTTTTGAATCATCTTAGCAACATGTTCGGTGTTGCCTGTATCACTGCCAAAAAATAGGCCAACGCTTGCCATATTTAACCTCTTAAAAACTAAAATTTATAACCCAGTACTGAGCCAGAATAGCTCAATAATACCTTTAGCAACAAAACCCAGTGCGCCTAACCCAAGCACTCCGTATGCAACAACGCGGCCGATTAAAGGTACTTCATTTTTCTTTAATACATCATGAACAGCAAAACTCATGAGAGCGAATAACCCGAGTAGCGTTACATACAATACAACGGATTCAATTGTTTCGTAATTTTCGGCAATCATACAGTTTAATATGTGTTGCTTTGATCGATAGGGCGGCAACTATAGCACAATCTATTTACGTCGCGCAGTACAAAGCTGAGGTTGTAAAGAGAAAATAATTCTCATTACGGCTCAGCATTTATTCAAAAGTGGGCCCAATAATGAAAAAATCAATGCTGTTGGTTTAAAAAGCGTTCGATGCCGCGGTTAAAAGCCTGAGGCTTTTCAGCGTGAAGCCAATGTCCCGCAGCCTGGATTATTTTGGCGGAAGAGTTTGGGAAGTATTTTAATACCGTACTTTGATGCTCAAGGGTTAAATAATCTGACAATTCACCTTTAATAAACAGGGTGGGGCCATTGTACGTTTGTTGAGATTCTGGCCAATCACAAATAGCGTCGTAATGCTCGCGAAGATTGTGCACATTGAAGCGCCATTGCCATTTGTCTTTCTCATTTTTCACCAGGCTTTTAAGTAAAAACTGTCTGACGCCAGGCTCAGAAATATACCTAGCAAGCTGGTTATCTGCTTCCTGACGCGTGGTGATTTGTGTTAACTCAACATTATTAATGCCATTAAAAACCTGTTGATGACGGGGAGGATATCGAACGGGAGCAATATCAGCTACCATTAATCCTTTTACTTTTTCAGGCTGCGCTAAGGCCATTTGCATTGCTAGCTTCCCGCCGAGCGAATGGCCTAAGACATAGCATTCTTCTATGTGATGGTCTGCCAAAGTGGATGCCAGCAATTCAACCCAAAGTTCAAAAGAGAAAGTATCCAAATTTATGGAGCGCCCATGGTCGGGCAAATCAATATTCAGTATATTATACGTTGATTCAAAATGACGGCGGACTACGGCAAGATTATCCAGATCACCGAACAGCCCATGGATAAGAATTAACCACGGTGAGTTATGGTCGAGTTTTCGTTTTTCTACATTTAAACTTTTTTGCATAGTAAAATTTACTTATCATGCCGTTATAAAGTAACAGGTGGCAAAGCCACCTGTTTTTACAAATATCAAACTATCAGGTCGTCCGAATTTATAGAAAAATAAAACGAACAAATTAAACTTTTTATATTGAAAAGTTTTCTAATTTCTTACCTTTTTCCAACGCTTCCTTAAATATTTTTGGCATTCTGCCTATGCCCGTCCAAGAGTGTGATTCACCATTTCCATCTTTAATTTGATATTTAACTGGGCGTTTTTTCTTGGGCTTTGTTGAACCAGCTTTTGAAGAGTGTAATCTTTGCAAGTCCTCAAAGTTAACGCCCATTTCTCTCATCTGCGAATGTATTTTTTCAGCACTGGCAAGCCTCTCTTTTTCAGCTTGTTGCAGTTTTTCTTCCTTAGCTTTTCTTTTCTCAATAATACGACTTAATTTTTGCTGAACTTCTTCAAGTTCCTCAATACTTAAATCTTTTACAGCTCCTTGCAAACGTCTTCCATGGGTTAACACGTTTAAAAAATCGTTCATCTAATAACCTTGCATATTGAAAAAGCATTCTTTCTAATAATATGAGAAATTTGTTTAAAAAAAAAGCGGATAATATCCGCTTTTTAAAATTAAATTGTGATTACATATTGGGATAATTAGGGCCGCCGGCTCCTTCAGGTGTTACCCAACGAATATTCTGCGAAGGATCTTTTATATCACAAGTTTTACAATGGATGCAGTTTTGCGCGTTTATTTGAAATTTTGGTTGCCCAGCTTCTTCAACTACTTCATAAACGCCAGCGGGACAGTAACGCTGAGCGGGTTCATCAAATTTAGGTAAATTAACCTCAATGGGAATTGATTTATCTTTTAACTGCAAATGGCATGGTTGATCTTCTTCATGGTTTGTATTGGAAAGAAATACCGATGAAAGTTTGTCAAAACTAAGGTCACCATCAGGCTTCGGGTAGTTTATTTTATCGTGAGAAGCTGCCGTTTCCATTTTCGCATAATCTTGCGTGTTATCTTTTAGGGTGACAAACATATTGCCACCGAAAAGGTTTTGCTCAATGGTATTAAATGCGCCGCCCCAGAAATTACCAAATTTATGAATTGCTGGGCCAAAGTTCCGCGAACTGTAAAGTTCTTTGTGAACCCATGAGCGGGTGAATTTTTCGTCAAATGAAATAACATTTTTTTGTACTTCATCTGTAGAATAGAGCGCGTCAAAAATTGACTCGGCCGCTAACATCCCGGATTTCATAGCGGTATGGTTACCCTTGATTTTCGCAAAGTTTAGGGTCCCAGCGTTACATCCTACTAAGAAGCCACCAGGAAATGTCATTTTCGGTAGCGCGTTTAATCCACCTTTTGTAATGGCTCTAGCCCCGTAAGAGACACGATTCCCTCCCTTTAGATACTGACTGAATAAGGGATGATGTTTCAAACGTTGGAATTCGTGAAAAGGACTTAAATGTGGATTTTTATAATCTAAATCGACGATTAACCCCACCAATACCTGATTATTTTCGGCGTGATATAAATAACTTCCTCCCGACGCTTTATCCAAAGGCCACCCTGCAGTGTGAATGACTAATCCGGGCTGGTGCGCAGATGGATCAATATCCCATATTTCCTTAAAACCAATTGCGTAATGTTGCGCTGTAGCATCTTTATCTAATTCAAATTTTTCAATCAGTTCTTTACCCAGATGCCCCCGGCTTCCTTCAGCAAAAACAGTATACTTTGCGCGTAATTCCATGCCGGGCATATAACTATCTTTATGCTCGCCGTTGACACCAATTCCCATGTCGCCCGTGATGACGCCGCCTACGCTGTTATCATCATTATAAATAATCTCTGCCGCGGGAAAGCCTGGAAAAATTTCAACCCCTAATGCTTCTGCTTGTTCTGCCAGCCAGCGACATACATTACCCATGGAAACGATATAATTTCCTTCGTTATGCATGGTTTTCGGCGTCATGGCGTTAGGAAGTTTTCTTGCCTGTGTCTCGCTTGAAAGCAAATAAATTTCGTCTTGCGTTACTGGCGTATTTAATGGCGCGCCCTTTTCTTTCCAATCAGGAAATAGTTCATCCAAAGCTTTGGTTTCGAAAACCGCACCCGAAAGAATATGAGCGCCAACTTCTGAGCCTTTTTCTACTACGCAGACCATTAATTCCTGGTCTTTTTCTTTCGCTAATTGCATTAGTCGACAGGCCGTTGACAGTCCGGCAGGGCCTGCACCAACAATTACCACGTCAAATTCCATTGATTCTCGTTCCACAACCCGGCTCCTCTTTTTTATATCTGATCTGCACTATAGCTGAAACCAGCGTTGCAGTTGTCAAATTTATGTAATTATATTGGGTGGGAAAGGTAAAGCAGGTTGACGTTTACGTCAACAGTAAGTACATTTCATTCCAGTTTACGTTAACGTAAACGCCCTACATTAAGAAGGGAATCTGAATATATTCGGTTTTTCACGTGTTTTTTAAAACTATCCAACCAATATGTTGGGTTTACACGTAAAATCCGCAGAGCCTTCAAACTCAACGATTGAGGTAAATCATGAAAATACTCGTACCAGTAAAACGAGCTATCGATTATAACGTCAAGGTGAGAGTAAAAGCCGATGAATCCGGCGTTGACCTGACTAATGCCAAAATGGCCATTAACCCATTTTGTGAAATCGCGGTTGAAGAAGCCGTGCGTTTAAAAGAAAAAGGCATTGCGACTGAAGTGATTGTCGTTTCTATAGGCGATAAAAGCTGCCAAGAGCAAATCAGAACAGCATTGGCTCTCGGTGCTGATCGTGGCTTGCAAATTGATGTCGATACTAAACTGGAGTCACTACAGGTTGCAAAATTACTTGCGAAAGTTGTAGAAGAAGAACAACCGCAGCTGGTTATTTTAGGTAAGCAAAGTATTGACTCAGACAATAATCAAACGGGTCAAATGTTAGCCGCATTAACCGGTATGCCTCAGGGTACATTTGCATCTAAAGTGGACGTAGAGGGTGACAAAGTTCATGTTACTCGCGAAATTGATGGTGGGTTGCAAACAGTAGCAATTAATTTGCCTGCAGTTGTCACCACCGATTTGCGATTGAATGAACCCCGTTATGCATCTCTTCCCAATATTATGAAAGCGAAGCGTAAACCTCTAGAGGTTAAAGCTGCAGCTGATTATGGGGTTTCATTAGAGTCTAAAGTGAAAGTCGTTAAAGTGACGCCGCCTCCTAAACGGGAAGGTGGGGTGAAAGTAGCAGACGTGGCTGAATTGGTGGATAAACTCAAAAATGAAGCGAAGGTGATCTGATGTCGATTTTAATTTATGCAGAACATGATAATGTACATCTAAAACCAGAAACCGCGAAAGTTGTTGGTGCTGCTTCTAAAATGGGCGACGACATTCACATACTGGTAGTGGGTGAAAAGTGTCAGGCCGTAGCTGAAAGTGCGGCTAAGATCGATGGTGTAGAGAAAGTCTTGCTTGCAGATAATGCCGCTTACGGTCATCAGTTGGCAGAAAATATTGCCGATTTAATGGTATCCATGGCTGAAGGTTATACTCACATCCTTGCAGCTGCAACGACCACGGGCAAAAACTTCATGCCACGTGTAGCAGCATTACTTGATGTGGCCCAGATTTCTGACATCATAGACGTTGAGTCAGCGGATACCTTTGTACGGCCTATTTATGCAGGTAACGCAATCGCTACAGTCCAATCTGAAGACTCTGTTAAAGTGCTTACAGTTCGCGCCTCGGCTTTTGATTCAGTCGAATTGAACAATTCAGCATCTATTGAGACTATTGAGACTGTCAAAGAAGCCAACAAATCGGCGTTTATCAAAGAAGAGTTAACAGAGTCTGAGCGTCCTGAATTAACCGCTGCTGAAGTGGTTATTTCGGGCGGTCGCGGTATGCAAAATGGCGAAAACTTTAAGTTATTAGAGGGCATCGCAGATAAGCTTGGTGCTGCAATTGGCGCTTCTCGGGCAGCCGTGGATGCGGGTTTCGTACCCAATGATATGCAGGTGGGGCAAACCGGTAAAATTGTTGCCCCTCAGCTTTATATTGCAGTAGGCATATCCGGCGCTATCCAGCATTTGGCGGGTATGAAGGACTCTAAAGTAATCGTTGCTATCAACAAAGATGAAGAGGCGCCTATTTTTCAGGTGGCTGATTATGGATTGGTAGCGGATCTTTTTGAGGTGTTACCTGAATTAGAAGATAAGCTTTAATAAGCGTTACCGGCTAATCAAGCAAAAAAAAATAAGTATTAAAGAAATAGGTAAACAGTAAAAAGTAAAAAGTAAAAAGTAAAAAGGCGGTATCTATCAGATACCGCCTTTTTTATTGCATCTAGAGACACATTTTTTAACAAACTATCACAAGCCTCTGGTAATTAATCACTATAAACTAGTGATTCCAATAATAAGAAGTAATATATGGCGGTAGAAGTTTTATGCTGTCATTGTGTAGATCTGAAATCCATGCTTCTTCACATAGTTACAATACTCGCCTTGAAGGGAAAAAGAATGGCAATGCGAAACTCCATGTTATTAAAAAGCGGTATCCCGTTACTCATCATTCTAGTAGCAATTATTGCGGCAGCAGTGATGATTGGTGCGAAAAAACCTCCAGAGCAAAAGCCTGTTGAATCCAAGCCATTTTTGGTAGATGCCATGCAAATTAATAGTGAAGATGTACATTTCAAAGTGTATTCACAAGGAAACGTCATCCCCAAACACCAAACGAACATAAGCGCACAGGTTAGTGGCAAAATTGTAGAGGTGTCAGATACTTTCGTAGCGGGAGGGTTATTTAATGAAGGTGACTTACTCGTCCGACTCGAACAGGAAGATTATGCCACTGAACTGAAGTTGGCTGAAGCAGAGTTAGTGCAAGCAAATGCTGCCCTTACCGAAGAAAAAGCACGCGGAAAAGTAGCCGAGCAAGAATGGCGTTCAGTTAATTCTTCTATAGCGCCGGAGCTGGGCTTGAGAAAACCACAACTTGCCACTGCACAGGCAAATGTTAAAGCTGCTGAAGCGAAGTTTGAACGCGCCCAACGTAATCTTGCCAGAACTGAAATCCGGGCCCCCTACGATGGTTTAGTGGTTTCAAAAAATGTAGATCTAGGTCAATTTATTACCACCGGGGCAGTGATAGGCACGATTTATTCTACAGATGAAGCAGAGATTAGACTGCCTATCCCCGATAGCGATATGGCCTTTATTGATATAACTAGTCAAATAAAACAAGCTTCACCAGTAACGCTTACCGCGACAGTAGCGGGCAAAAAAAGAGCTTGGGAAGCGGAGCTTGTTCGCTCTGAAGGCATTTTGGATACAGGAAATCGTGTGATTTATGTCATTGCAAAACTTGATGACCCTTATGCCAGAAAAGATACAGATACAACGCCATTGCGGTTCGGCCAATTTGTAGAGGCAGAAATTACCGGAACGCAATCTCAACAACTTTTTGTACTTCCCCGCAACGTTCTTCGGCTGGACAATACAGTATTACAGGTAACAGATGACAGAAACGTAAAAATCAATCCAGTAGAAGTTGTCAGAACGAACGCTAATTATGTATACATCTCGTCGGGTTTAGATGAAGAAAGCCAAGTTATTACTAGTGCAGTACCGAACCCGTATAACGGCATGAAGGTGCGGCTTCCGGGAGATGAAGTGCCCACGAACGCGACTCCTGAAAATGATAAAGCTGATGATTCTTCAAGTATTGACGCACGCGAGGCTGCAAACTAATGGAAAAGATAGATACCCAACGTGGTGTAATAGCTTGGTTTGCCCGTAATTCAGTGGCCGCTAACTTGTTAATGTGGATACTGATCGTTGGCGGAATTCTAGGCGCTTTTGGTATTCAAAAGCAGATTTTTCCAGCATTTGATATAAATGTTATCAATGTGCGCGTGCCTTATTTGGGAGCGGCTCCCCAGGAAGTTGAAGAAGGGGTGATTGTTAAAATCGAAGAGGCTGTGAAAAATCTTGAAGGCATTAAAAAGATTACTTCCACTGCTACCGAAGGAATGGGAACCGTCAGTATCGAGGTGGAAGAAGACTACGATGTTCAGGAAGTATTGGACGAAGTAAAAGTACAGGTTGATGCTATACCGACTTTTCCCCTCAATACCGAAAAACCGGTCGTTTATAGACAAAAGATTCAGCAAGATGTTATTTGGGTGTCGGTTTATGGTGATGCTTCTGAACGCGAGTTAAAAGAATTTGCTAAAGATATGCGAGATACTGTGGCGAATCTACCTGGTATCTCTAGTGTAGAAGTGGTGGGAGCTCGCGATTATGAAATTTCCATCGAACTATCTGAAGCCGATCTTCAAAAATACAATCTAACGTTTGCTGAAGTCGTCAATAAGGTAAGGCAGTCCAGCGTAGACTTACCTGGTGGGTCGATCCGCACAGAAAACGGCGATATTTTACTTCGCACTAAAGGGCAAGCGTATACCGGCTGGGATTTTGCACAAATTGTGCTATTGAATGATAGCTCAGGCTCTCGCGTCACCTTAGGTGATGTGGCCTACATTAATGATGGATTCGTTCAGGAAAATCAATATTCAATGTTCGATGGCAAGCCATCGGTTAGCATGCGAGTTAGAGCCGTAGGTGATCAGAATGCGCTGGAAATCTCTAAAGCTGTAAATGGTTATTTAGAAAAAGCGGAAGAATCTCTTCCTGCCCATATTAACGCTTCAACATGGGGTGATAGTTCATTTTACTTGGCTGACCGTCTCAATATGATGTTAGAAAACATGTTATTCGGTGGGCTTTTAGTATTTTTAGTCCTGTCCTTGTTTCTAAAAATTAAACTCGCCTTCTGGGTAATAGTTGGATTGCCAGTGTGTTTTTTAGGCACGTTATTGGTTATGCCTCTCGATATGGTAGGGGTGTCGATAAATCTTTTAAGTTTATTTGCATTCATTTTAGTGCTCGGGATAGTAGTTGATGACGCTATTATCATGGGTGAGTCTGCTTATTCTGAAATTGATCGCAAAGGGCATAGTACTGACAATGTTATTGCAGGGGTGAAGAAAGTGGCCATGCCTGCCACGTTTGGAGTGTTAACTACTATCGCTGCTTTTTCTCCCATGTTGATGGTTTCGGGCCCATTTGGGGTTATCTGGAAAACCATTGGTTCTGTGGTCATCGTTTGTCTTATTTTTTCATTGATTGAATCTAAATTAATTCTTCCTGCTCATTTGGTTCATATGAATTTGAAGCCCTATGATCCAGCTAAGGCAAATAGGTTACAACGCTTTAGAGATATTTTTAGTGAGGGCATAAAAACATTTGTCGAAATGAAATACGCGCCGTTTTTGAAAAAGGCAGTAAAAAACAGGTACACAACGCTCGCAACATTTTTAGCTATGCTGATATTAACCATAGGATTATTTGGTGGGGGCTTAGTTCGGTTCGTATTTTTCCCCGATATTCCAAGTGATTTTATGATGGCAACGGTTGAGATGGAACCAGGTTCTTCGCTTTCTCAGCGGGACTCGGCTATCGATAGCTTACAACGTGCGATGCAGCGTATGGATGACACAATTAAGCAGGAAAGCGGTGAGGGTGTAGTAAAGCATGCTATAGCTTTTGACACAGGAAACCTTGGTGGACAAATATTTGTAGAGCTCACTAAGGGTGAAAACCGCGAGATGACTGATTTCGAGATTCATCAAAAATGGCGCGATGAAATGGTCGAGATTCCTGGTGTGAAGACATTTAATATAGGTTCTCCCGGAGGCCCTGGCGGTGGTGCAGACGTAAGTTTTGAATTTTCTTCCCATGATATCGAAGCGTTAAGAAGCATTAGTCAGGAACTTAAGGATAAATTAGCTACTTATGATGGTGTGGCAGATATTAATGATACATTCGCTGGGGGAAGTGATGAGATTCAGTTGTCACTAAAACCTCAAGCAGATGCGCTAGGCATCTCTTTACAGCAACTTGGGCAACAAGTTCGATATGGATTCTACGGTGCCGAAGTACAGCGCTTGCAAAGGGATGAAGAAGAAATCAAAGTAATGGTGCGTTATCCTGAGTCTGAGCGTAACTCAATCGAGCATCTAGAATCTATGCGGATCAGAGCCCCCAATGGTGACGATATACCGTTTGAAGAAGTTGGCGAAATGACGGTTGGCAAAGGGTTTGATTCAATCATACGGGTCGATGGTGACCGTTCTGTAACGGTGACCGCAAAAGTTGATAAGGGAATACTTGATCCAGGTGAAGTGACCCGCGATGTCGTCTCTAGTATCATACCTGAGCTAAAAGACAGATATCCGCAAGTTAAATTTCAATTACAGGGTAACTCAAAAGAACAAGGCGAAGCTATGTTAAGCTTGGCCAAAGGCCTCTTGTTTGCATTATTTGCGATTTACGCCTTGTTAGCTATCCCGTTGCGCTCTTATTCTCAGCCATTAATTATTATGTCAGTTATCCCATTTGGTATTGTAGGGGCGATTGTCGGACATCTATTACTCGGTAAAGCAGTAAGTGTATTATCCATATGCGGCATCATTGCCCTATCTGGTGTGGTGGTTAATGATAGTTTAATAATGGTAGATTTCGTAAACCGTGCCCGTAAAGAAGGACACAACTTGATTGGAGCTGCTATCAGTGCAGGTACGCAACGGTTCAGGGCTATTGTTCTAACCTCATTAACAACGTTTATGGGGTTATTGCCAATTGTTTTTGAACGCAGCTTACAAGCACAAATAGTCATTCCAATGGCAATATCGTTGGCGTTTGGAATCTTGTTTGCAACTGTGATCACATTGCTATTGGTCCCGTCTTTATACGTAATTCTCGACGATATCCGCGGTTTATTTAGAAAACGAACCAAGGAAAGTCGAGAGAGCAGCGAAACTGCATCTGTATCGAGTTAGCAATACCTGTATGGAATATGCGTGCTCCATCGCGTGTAAAAGGTATAAAAAGTTTGACAAGTCAACTTCGGAAAGGGGCTGTGGCTCTAAATCAAGCGAGATGCAGAAAGTTAGGTTTGAGAGGCAGTAATAATCTTAATTAACCATTGCATGAAAAGCCCGATAAGTATATCGGGCTTTGTGTTAATGACATTCAGTTGTCTATTATTTCGTATACACGCGAAAAAGCCCCGGCAACGTATGTATGACGGGGCTTTTGAATTCTAGGTAGTTATTGCTGATAAATTGACAGCTTACCGGGCACGATAGATTATGCGACCTTTGGTCAAATCGTAGGGTGTCATCTCAACCGTTACTTTGTCACCGGTTAATATACGAATATAATTTTTACGCATCTTTCCTGAAATATGGGCAGTCACAACGTGACCGTTTTCAAGCTCAACACGAAACATGGTATTTGGCAGGGTATCTAATACCGTCCCTTCCATTTCGATACAATCTTCTTTTGCCATTGAAAGCAGTTACCTCAGTAAGTCTAAATTTTTGCCGCGCAGACATTAACCAATATGGCTTAATGTGTAAAGCGGTTAGATGGATTTTTTATCTATTCTACACCATTTTCCGTCACTAAACCTCTCATGAGGGAAAAAACGTGTTTTATAATTCATTTTTTTACACCCCTCTACCTGATATCCCAGATACAAGTATGCTTTATTTAAACGAGCGGCATACTCGATTTGTTTTAAGATCATATAAGTACCTATTGACCGCTCCGCATATAAAGGATCGAAAAAAGTATACAACGCAGAGAGCCCCGAATGACCAAAATGATCTTCTATAATATCGGTTACAGCAACAGCAATGAGTTGCTCGTCGTTATACGCTTCGATAAATAAGGGCTGCTGCCATGAACACGTAATAAAACTATTGAATTGGTCTACGCTGGGAGGATACATAGTACCATCGGTGTGCCGCGTAGAAATGTAATTATTGTAGAGCGGATAGTAATTGCCTTTCGGTTTGTAACTCAATTCCGTGCCAATTGATTTATTGCGCGAAAGCACACGCTTTTGACTTTTGGTAAGGGCAAAGTCATTTACTGGAATCCTGATTGATTCACATGCCTGACATTGGGGACAGTGAGGGCGGTAGATTTGTTCACCGCTACGGCGAAAACCGACTTGAATGAGTTGCGCATAACGTTGGGAAATAAAGTTTTCGTTGCTTGCAAACACAAGCAATTGCTCATGTTGTCCTGGCAGGTAGCTACAGGAAAATGCCTGAGTTATGCCAAATTTCATGGTGTGATATCCTGTTTTTTCCATATCGCGCAAAAGGAGTCCAATAAATAGCCCTTACTGTCACAGGTCAGATTATTATCTCTTAACTCCCGTATGAATCGTTCACGCTTAATTGGCTTTGCCCCAAGGCTTGCTAAGTGGGGGGTAGGAAGCTGGCAGTCGATAAAGGCCAGGTCAAACTTTTGCATATGCTTTACAAGTGCTGACAGGGCAAGTTTAGAGGTGTCGGTTTTAGTATGAAACATAGACTCACCACAAAATATTTTGCCAATCGCCACTCCATAAAGTCCACCTACTATTGTATTGTCTTCCCATACTTCGACAGAGTGAGCCAACCCTGCCTCGTGCAGCGCTTGGTACGCTAACATCATATTTTCGGTAATCCAGGTACCGCTGAGTTCACTGCTGCCCGGGTAGCTACGAGGGATGTTCGCACAGTGTTCTATAACCGTCTTAAAATCCGCATCCAACGTAACCCGATACCGTTTCTTGTTTATCAATTTGCGTAATGAACGGGAAGTATGAAAATCCTTTAAATATATAATAGCCCGTGAAGAGGGAGACCACCAAAGAATTGGTTCGTCTTCGCTAAACCATGGGAAAATTCCGTGTGAATAAGCAGTAAACAGGCGATTTACGTCCAGACCCCCGCCGAATGCTAATAAACCGTCGGGGTCGTCTAGTGCTGTAGAGACATCAGGAAATGGTGTAGTAGGGTGTAGAAAAGGGATCTCAATCATATAGTATGAGTGGAAAGTAAGAAAGTTAGGCTAAGGCATATAGCCTTAGCCTATATCAAAATAAAAGCTATTGCTCCATTTTAATGCCATCGAGATATTTTTCAGCATCCAGTGCGGCCATACATCCGGTACCTGCCGAGGTGATAGCTTGTCGGTAGACGTGATCGCTGACATCGCCGGCCGCGAATACGCCCTCAACACTCGTTTGAGTAGCATTGCCGTTAAGGCCACTATTAACAATAATATAGCCATCTTTCATTTCAAGTTGACCAGCAAAAATATCGGTGTTGGGTTTATGTCCAATAGCGATAAACAAACCCATTATATCCAATTCTTCTTTTGCATCTGACTGAGTATCAGCAATACGAATTTTACTTACACCCATTTCGTCACCTAATACTTCATCAAGCGTGCGATTTAAATGAAGTACTACATTACCATTCTCAGCCTTATCACGAAGACGCTGCTCAAGTATTTTCTCACTGCGGAATGTTTCGCGGCGGTGAATGACATGAACCTCTGAAGCAATATTAGATAAGTAAAGAGCTTCTTCAACCGCTGTATTGCCCCCACCAACCACTGCAACTTTTTGGTTACGGTAAAAAAATCCGTCACAGGTAGCACATGCAGATACACCTTTGCCCATAAAGGCTTGTTCTGACTCTAGGCCCAGGTATTTTGCTGAAGCGCCAGTGGCAATGATTAATGCATCACAAGTATAAGTTCCATTGTCACCATGAAGCGTGTAAGGGCGCTTGGAAAAATCTGTTTTGTTGATGTGATCAAAGATTATCTCGGTATTGAACTTTTCTGCATGTTTTTGCATTCTGACCATTAGATCGGGACCAGTTAACCCTTCTGGATCGCCCGGCCAATTCTCTACTTCTGTCGTGGTAGTTAGCTGACCGCCTTGTTGGATACCCGTCAATAATACTGGTTCCAGATTAGCGCGCGCAGCATAAACTGCGGCTGCGTACCCTGCAGGGCCCGAGCCTAAAATTAGAAGGCGCACATGTCTGCTTTCTGCCATTTCTCTCTCCAAAAACTTTTTTACGTAGCTGACTCAAATTTGTGGGGCTGAATTTACCACATTCAATAGGGTATGCATATTTTCTCACGTGATTTAAAGGATCCCGATAGTGTCAACACATTGTATGCTTTTGCTATCGGAGTAAGGTAAGACCGGAGCGAAAACACGCTGTTTTTTTTCGGGAAAAGGCGTTGATGCCGATTAAAGTATACTCGCATATTAACAATAGTTATCTGGTATTACAGGTCGACAAATCACCACAGAGATGAAGTAAAAAGGATAAAAGCTTCCCATGCTAACTTTACAATTTTGTAATTTTTATTTTCTTTCTAAGCTATACTGCTCAAAATCGAGTACTATTAATTTGTATAATAATTTTTTCCTGAGATGGTAATAACTGCCATCATGTTTTATGTCGTAACGGGGTGTAGAGTGTCTCAATCTGTAGCTAACATTTTCCGCGATGGACAGGCTTATATGAATACCTGGCCAGTTAGAAAGGAACTTTATGCTTACTTTCCAGACAGTCGAGTCGTAGCGACAACCAAATTTGCTTTAAAAGTGATGCCCCCTATGGCGGTCCTTGCCAGTGCGATAATGATCAATACGTTTGGATACGAATACTTACCACAAGCCCTAGCTATAGGAGCATTTTTTCTAAGCTTGCCTATGCAAGGGTTATTCTGGCTGGGTCATCGTTCAAATCAGACGTTGCCACCTCAATTAAAGCAATGGTATCACAACATTCACGCCAAAATGAGTGCGCACGGTTGCCAGATTAGCGCACTAAAATCCCGTCCTCATTATAAAGAGTTAGCACAACTGTTAAAGGTAGCATTTGAAGATGTGGATAAGATGTTTACCCGAAACTGGTTTCAGTAACTAACAAAACATTGTTAGATGCGAGTTAGCATCGTACCAATTCTTGATGACATCGTTTGCAACGATAAGTTGCGCCTTTTTCTATTCGGTTATGACGGCGTATAGTTACTTCTAGTTTTTGACACCCACAAGTATATGCGAAAGTTTTCATACCTAAAGATGACAGGTTAAAGTTATGCGTAGTCGTTGCTTTAGCCCCAAAAACGGCCTCCATAACATTTCGCCACTCTTCGCCGTGAGGCTTTACCGTGACTGATTGTTTGCGCCATAAGCCCGTTTGGATAAATCGTTTTCTACCATAAACTTGAAATACAACAAGGTGAGCCACTTCATGAGGGATGACGTGATCAATATACTCTTGCCAATTCTCAACTAACAGAACAGGGTTAAAATTAATTCGGTTTTGTTGCAAAAATGCGGTACCGGCATTTTTACCTGAGCGTCTGAAGGATATTGAGGGGGGAGGGAAGGCCTGCTGAAAATACACTGAAGCCTGGTGCATCAACTCTTGCGTACGTTGATGCACCAAATCTATTTGTTCTTGGCTAAGGGTTATTTTACCTGGCATTGCATACACAGAACGTAAACGCCCTGTGGGTCATTGAGCTGGCTGACTACGCTGAACTCATTGACCACCGTTCTTACCATTCCTGCTAAGGCACTGTTTGAATTTGAAAACTGAAGCTTAGCCGCCCAGACCATAGCCTTGCCGAAGAACTCGTTCCAGAAGCGCTCCTGCGGACTGAGTGGACGCTCTACATATTGCGTATCAAACTTTTCCAATGATGCCAATTCAGCCGCTACCCTAACCGCGTCCTGAAGGTCTCCCAGTTCATCGACCAACCCAAGTTCCAGTGCGGTTTCGCCAATCCATACGCGTCCTTGTGCGATACGGTCTACTTTTTCTACTGGAATGCCCCTAGCGTCTGAAACCATATTAATAAAGCGTTGATAACTACTTTCTACGTTCTTTTGTAATATGTCGCCAAACCTGGGATCTAACGGCCGCACTGATGAGAAGCCCGTCAATTCCGTCGAACCTACGCCATCCGAACTAATGCCTAAGTATTCCAACGAGTTCTCGTATGTCATAAGCATACCAAAGACGCCTATTGAGCCCGTGATTGTGCTAGGCGAAGCGATGATCCTGTCTGCATTTGCTGAAATCCAATAACCTCCTGAGGCAGCATACGTGCCCATAGAAACAACCACAGGTTTACCCGAAGCTTGCAGCTGTAGCACTTCTTGGCGGATTATTTCGGATGCAAATGAGCTACCGCCAGAAGAGTCTACCTGAAGCACCACTGCTTTGACGCTATCGTCGAGTCGCGCTTTCCTTAGCAGCCTGGCGGTACTATCACCACCAATTGTTCCTGCGCGCTGCTCGCCATCTAAAATGGTGCCTTTTGCAACAACTATCGCAACCTTATCCATATTACTTTGCGCGCGCATGGGATTATTTACAACTCTGGAATAGGCATCAAAGGGCGTCACATTTATACCCAGTTCGTTATCGTCAGTGCCTACTAAGTTCACGAGTTCCAGACGAATTTCCTCTCGAGTGCGCAAGGCATCGACCCATCCATTCTCTAAAGCGTATTGGGCAAAGTCTCCCCCAGCCTGTTCAAATTTTTGTACCAAGACATCCAGCTTCTCATCAAAGTTATCTTTACTCAGGTTTCTAGCAGCAGCGACATCGGTTTTATATTGTTCCCAGTACGCGTTCAACCATTGTTCATTTGCTTCTTTAGCTGCGTTAGACATATCGTTACGTAAGAAGGGTTCTACTGCGGATTTATAAGTGCCTACGCGGAAAATATGTGTAGTGACTTTGAGTTTTTCCAACATATCCTTGAAATATAAGGCGTAACGGCCATAGCCCTCAATCAGCAAGGCACCCATCGGATTAAGATATACGTGATCAGCATGGGCAGCGAGATAATATTGGGTTTGCGTAAAGTAATCACCAATGGCATAAACAGGTTTGTCCGAGGACTTGAAGTCATCAATCGCGCGTGCGATTTCACGTAATTTATCCAGCCCGCCACTTTGCAGACCTTGTAAATCCATTACTAGCGCCTTAATTCGTTGGTCGTGCTTTGCGTTTTCGATTACCTTAACCACGTGGCGAACTAACACTTCGGGGTTTTCTTCTTCCTCGGCGAAAGCTTCTTCCATAAATTGTTCGAAAGGGTCGACGGCTTCTTTTTCAATGACCAAATTACCGTTAAGGTTCAGATAAAGTGCACTTCCATGCTTGACCATAACGGGATTCTTATCGCTGGAAAATACTACAATAATGCCGATGACAATGACTATGAAAATAACATTGAAAAATAGTTTCCGGCAGAAATTCAGTGCCGACCAAATGCCCACAAATAGGGACTTTGTCCAATTGCTACTGGCGCTCATACGCAATACAAAACCTCTTCGTACAAATATTGATTGTATGTTATCTGAATTACCAGGAATGGCGAACCTAAATTGTAATATTTTGTGAGCAATATATTCGCTATCGAAATGTTGACCCAATACCTTTACCAAGTTGTAACAATATGTAGTCGGTTAAGAGTTCAAAAAGGGTATCTATTCAAGGTGCACTGATGAATGAATACGGTAGACTTTCAAATCACCTAGCGTAGCTGTATTTTACTTTGTACTTTTTCTGTTTTATTTTTTATTTTTTACTTTTTACTTTTTACTTTTCCCCTAGAACGCTTTTTTTTCTAACGATTAGTGTTGCCTCTCTAACTAGTATTGGTTTGGCTAAATTAGCCCAGCATAACTTGTATAAGGAGGAGCCACGCGCATACCCTTAATTAACCCATATCTTATCAGATTAATATTATTATTTTTGCTCATCCTCTTTAAGCCACTTTTTTATTAACGTGGCAATGCGGCGATGTTCTTGTTCACTGAATAACATCAGCACATCGGACTTTTGACTGGAGTATTTTACTTTTCGATGTCCCTTTTGCATCAATTGGCTGAAGGGTGACGGTTTTTTCTTTTGCATAATTAATTGAAAGTTATTCGAGTAAGTCTCGTTCCTGATAATAGTACTTAACTATCTTCACAAAGGTTAAGTCGCCTGTTACTTATTGTGTTCTTATTTTTAGAGGACAGTACTGAGTTAAACAAGTTAAACCCTAAATTTTCTGAGTGAGAAAAAGTAGCATGTTACGCGGTGCATATATAAAATTTAAAAAATTATTAAATTACTTTAATGGCGTTCCATTATTACTGGTCCGCCTATACTTGGCACCAGTACTCATACAAGCAGGTTGGACTAAGGTGATTGGTTTCTCTGATACCGTTGCCTGGTTTGGTAATAGTGAATGGGGCCTTGGTCTGCCACTCCCTGAAATCTTAGTAATACTTACCATTTGTGCTGAACTAATTGGCGGCGTGATGATTTTGCTAGGCCTTTTTACACGTTTGGTCAGCATACCTTTGTGTTTTACCATGTTGGTTGCAATGATTACTGTCCATGCTGAGAACGGGTGGCTTGCTATTGCAGATAAATCGAGTTGGTTAGCTGATGGCACTCTATATTATGACAACGCGATAATGACCTCCGGTGATAAACTAGCGATGGCTAACTCTATCCTTCAGGAATATGGTCACTATGAGTGGTTAACGCAAAGTGGGAAATTTGTGATACTCAATAACGGCATAGAGTTCGCAGCTACTTATTTCATCCTGTTATTAGTTTTGTTGTTTTATGGAGGAGGGAAATACCTTAGTATTGATTACCTTCTGTCGCGACAAAAAATACAGTAAAAATGTCGTCCCTAAGTTATGGTCTTTTTAAACGAATCTGCGTAGGATCGATTTTTATATTGATTGGTTAAGGACCCACTGTGGACGCACTCACTTTATTACTGAATCGAACCTCTCAACCGCGCCTGGACGAGCCAGCGCCAAGTGCAGACGCGTTAGAAAATATAAAATGCGCAGCACTTCGCGCGCCGGATCACGCGTCTTTAACGCCTTGGAAATTCATCGTGTGTGAGGGAGCGGGATTAAATAAACTCGGAGCGTTGTTCGAACAATCCGCAATTGAGGCGGATAAGTCGACAAAGGAAATAGAGCGAGCGCCTTTGCTACCTTTACGGGCGCCTATGGTGATAGTTGCAATTGCGAAGGTCACAGAGCATCAAAAAGTACCCAGAGTAGAGCAAGTAGCATCAACGGCTTGTGCAGTAATGGCTATGCAACTGGCGGCTATTGCTCAAGGATTTCAGGGAATGTGGAGAACCGGAAGCTATGCGCAGTGTGACACCGTAAAAAATGGGCTTGGTTTGAGCGAAGAGGATGAAATAGTAGGCTTTTTATATTTGGGCACAGCAGCAGTTGAAGCGCCCGAACGCAAGTCACATGATACGGCTCAGTATTTCGAGCACTGGTCTTAATGTTCAAAGTCATTATTAAATAAAAATTTAGTCGAACGAATAATCCCTCCGTTGTAGTGGTAATTAATATCAAACCACAATAGCGTCTGCTCATCCAATGGGTGAGCTTTTCAACTATTATCATACCAATTGGGAGAGGAGCTTCTGGTGCTAAACCGAGGGCAACTGGACTCATTCAAACGTTGAAAAAGCCGCACTCGCAGGGCGAAAGAGCAGGCGCCTACACTGCGCAAGATTGATTTTAATGGCCCAGGTACTTGATCATCAAAGCGCATCGATAAAGTACGCGCTACTTTTTTTGAAATAACCACGCCTTATTCCGAATTCATAGTATTAGCGCGCATGATTCTTTGCTGTTCACTTTTTCAGCGAGTGTTCGGGTGTTTGCGCAACGCAGCAATGGAAACTACGTACATAGCGATTAGTCTGTATAAACAGTTTCTCACTTCGCTTAGATGCCCATTAAGCACGGCCCTTTAACGCTAATCTGAGTGCTAACCTGCCGTTGGCGCGCCAACGGCAGGTTAGCACTTCGACCGAAAAGGTTTCGCGCTTTAACAATTTACAGGTTTTAGTCTACCTTAACGATTTTAAGAGCGTTAGTGGCGCCAATTTTTTCCATCTCATCGCCATATGTCATGATGATGCTGTCGCCACTGGCTATCAATCCGTGTTCCTTCAAAACTGCGATCACATCGTGTTTAAGTCGACCCGGTTCACTATTTCTAGAATCGAAGTAAACAGGCTGGACGCCACGATACAGCGCCATAGAGTTTAATGTATCCACATGTCTAGACATAGCAATAATGGGTAGCGATGTCGTTATGCGAGACATTAGCTTTGGCGTATTTCCACTTTCTGTCAGGCCGACAATAGCTTTTATACTAGGTAGATGATTAGCTGCATATACGGTCGATAACGCCACCGTTTCGCTTACAGTAGAAAAGACATCATCCATTCTATGCTTGGATATTTTGACACTGGGATGGGTTTCAGCGCCTTCGCAAACTCTGGCCATGGCTTTAACCGTTTCCACCGGATAACTACCTGCAGCGGTTTCAGCGGAAAGCATGACTGCATCGGTACCATCTAAAACAGCGTTAGCGACGTCCATTACTTCTGCCCGGGTAGGCATAGGACTGGAAATCATAGATTCCATCATCTGAGTTGCGGTTATGACCACTTTGTTTAATTGTCTGGAGCGAGAAATAAGTTTCTTTTGCACGCCAACTAGCTCAGCGTCGCCAATTTCAACACCTAAATCTCCACGCGCTACCATCACTGCATCTGATGCACAGATAATGTCATCAATCGCTTCAGCGCTCGCTACGGTTTCTGCCCGCTCAACTTTCGCACAAATTTTAGCATGACACCCCGCTTTTTCAGCCAATTGGCGTGCATAATTTAAATCGTCGCTGGAACGAGGAAACGATACTGCCAAGTAATCAACATCCATCTGAGCAGCGGTTATGATGTCCTGTTTATCTTTTTCGGTCAGCGCTTCTGCAGATAATCCGCCCCCTTGTCGGTTGATCCCTTTATTATTGGATAGTTTACCGCCCACTATAACCGTGGTTATCACCTTACGACCTTCAACGCTATTTACTTTAAGTTGAATACGACCATCGTCAAGTAGTAATAAGTCACCCTCGCTGACGTCATCAGGTAGTGCTTTATAGTCTATGCCGACCGATTGTTCGGTGCCCTGATCCTTGTCCAGCTCTGCATCCAGGATAAACTGTGCACCTTCATTAAGCATTATCGAACTTGCTTTGAAGCGAGCAACGCGGATTTTTGGCCCTTGAAGGTCGCCTAAAATGGCTACATACACCCCCAAATTTTTAGCCGCTTGCCTGACACGTTTCGCTCGCTCAATATGATCTTCAGCGTTGCCATGGGAAAAATTCATTCTAACTACATTCGCGCCCGCTGCGATAATAGCCTGTATTTTTTCTAGAGAGTCGGTCGCAGGGCCTAACGTAGCAAGTATTTTAGTTCGTCTTGTCATAAATTCATGTCGCTTTAGAAGTTGTTATTAGTCCCACTTCAACGTCGCAGGAATGTTTTTGTAACTATTTTACGTAATATAATTACGTAATGTTAATGCAAAAAGACAAAAAAGTGAAAGTGAAAAGCGTTAAAGTCAGGTCTGAAAGAAGAGGTAAGACTTCTGCAACGCTTTTAACATTGCAGAAAGTATAGCGTGTTTAACACAAGATGCGTCAAGTCAGACTAGTCTGATTTTTTATCGTATCGAGAGCCGCGCAGGGTATCTTTGACGCGTTTTAAATTTTCTCTAAACTTGTTACCTCGCCTTAGAGTGAATCCGGTAGCCAGCACGTCAATTAACGTAAGCTGGGCAATTCGTGATGCCATTGGCATATACATGTCAGTGTCTTCTGGCACTTCAAGTGATAAAACATAAGTGCATTCATTGGCCAGTGGGCTGTCTTCTGATGTTATGCCAACTACAGTTGCATCATTTGAGCGGGCTATCTGGGCAATTTCTACTAAGCTTTTAGTTCGACCAGTATGTGAAATGAGAACAACTACATCACCTTCATGGCAGTTCATGCAGCTCATTCGTTGCATCAGTATGTCTTCAAAATACACCACAGGTACATTGAAACGGAAAAACTTATTCAGCGCATCGTGGGCCACCGACGCCGAGGCACCTAATCCAAAAAATGAAATGCGCTGGGCTTGTGTAAGTAAATCAACAACGCGGTTAACTGTTTGAATATTAACCGATTGGCGAGCGACTTCCAGCGCTGCCATAGTGGATTCAAAAATTTTATTGGTATATTCCTCGGGGCTATCGCTTTCATCAACATGTCTATTAACGTAAGGCGTTCCATTGGCAAGGCTTTGCGCTAAATGTAATTTGAAATCGGGGTAACCCTTGGTGTCCAGCCGTCTACAAAAACGGTTTACAGTAGGCTCACTGACATCTGCCATTTTCGCTAATGTTGCTATACTCGAATGAATAGCTGTCTGCGGATTGGCCAGTATAACTTCAGCAACCTTGCGCTCTGATTTACTGAAAACAGCTTTGTTTTGTGTGATTTTTTCTAATATATTCATACGGCTAAAACATTATTTCTGCGTTAAGATATATACGATTGTAGGCGCTAGTTTACTGTATGTAGCATTTGTGACAAGCGAATTGTAATTTTTTGACAAAAATGCTGTGTTTATTCACCGTAAGGAGGTTGTAAATCCACATTTTTCGCACTTTATTCAGATTGCTTGTAATTTTACTACATTTGTTGTTTACTAATGCCATGTCATTACATGCGATTTAACTCGCGCATAAAACCTCACATATTAAGGGTATCCTTTTATGGTAATGGAAAATTCTAATGAACCTTGTGACTTCGTATTATTCGGGGCACTAGGTGATCTTTCCCGGCGCAAACTTTTACCTTCGCTTTATCAACTCGAAAAAGCCGAGCTTCTCCATCCTCAAACGTCTATCGTAGGTGTTGCCCGCCAAGCTATGAGTGTGAGTGAGTTTCAACAAGAAGTTAAAAAGAATATACAGAAATTCGGGGAGGCAGGGTTTTGTGAAGATACCTGGGCTCGACTGTCGGCCAGATTAGATTATGTATGTGTCGATATGAAGGACACCGCGAGCTATAAACAATTTGATGAGCACGTGAACCCTGATAGAACGATGGTGTGTTATTTAGCCACCCCTCCTTCTATTTATGGGGATATTTGTCGGGGGCTACATTCTAGCAACATAATCGATAGTAGTGTAAGGGTGGTACTGGAAAAACCCATCGGACACGACCTAGAATCATCAAACGTTATAAACGATCAGGTGGCAGAATATTTTAGCGAGTCTCAAATTTACCGTATCGATCATTATCTGGGTAAAGAAACGGTTCTGAATCTGGTCGCGTTAAGGTTTGCTAATTCAATTTTTGCCACGAACTGGGATCATAACTGTATAGATCATGTCCAAATTAGTGTAGCAGAGTCGGTCGGCATAGAAGGGCGCTGGGGCTATTTTGACGATGCCGGTCAAATGCGCGACATGGTACAGAATCACCTTTTACAAATATTAAGTTTGGTGGCGATGGAGCCGCCAACTACTCTTGATGCTGACAGTATCCGAGATGAAAAGCTGAAAGTATTAAAAGCTTTACGTCCAATAGATAGTTCAAATATCAATACGACTACAGTGCGGGGCCAGTATACAGCAGGCTTCGTGAAAGGGGCAGAAGTCCCTGGTTATCTAGAAGAAGACGATGCAAACCAGAAAAGTCAGACCGAAACATTTGTAGCAATTAAGGCCAATATAGACAACTGGCGCTGGGCGGGCGTACCGTTTTACCTGCGCACCGGCAAGCGCATGCCAAAAAAAGTGAGTGAAGTTGTTATCTATTTTAAGCGTCAACCTCACAATTTATTTGGCGACAGCTTCCAAAGCCTTCCCCCTAATAAATTGGTCATTCGGTTACAACCCGATGAGGGGGTAGAAATTACGGTAATGAATAAAGTACCGGGTTTAACCAGCTCAGGCTCTATGGATTTACAGAAGTCAAAGCTCAATCTCAGTTTTTCAGAAGCGTTCTCAGCAGATCGCATTCCTGACGCCTACGAGAAGCTTCTATTGGAAGTGATGCTGGGCAATCAGGCTCTCTTTGTACGCAGAGATGAGGTAGAACAAGCTTGGAATTGGGTTGATTCTATTCTTGCCGCTTGGAAAAGTTCAAACGAGCCTCCTGAGCCGTATCAAGCTGGTACCTGGGGACCAGTGGAATCTATTGGTTTGTTGGCACGCGAAAATCGTAGCTGGTACGAGAGCAAAATAGTTAAGAAGAAATAATATGGGATTATCTACAAAAACATTTTCTGATAAATCTTCGTTAGTTACTTCATTCGCTGATGAAATAATCAGCATTTTAAACGAAGGGATTACCGAGCACGGTCGTGCGTCTTTAGTGGTAAGTGGCGGGTCCACCCCATTACCTTTATTTAAAGAATTAAGTCAGCGCGATTTAGATTGGACCAAGGTCGATATCACGTTGGCAGATGAGCGGTGGGTCGATGAGAATCATTCCGATAGTAATACTAAGTTGGTAAAGCAAAACCTCATTCAGAACAAAGCTGCTAATGCGCATTTTGTCCCGCTCTATAGTGATTACAACGATGCATCGGAAGGGGTACACGAAGCTGAGGTAAGACTTTCGTCCCTTTCGCAGCCTTTCGATGTACTGATTTTAGGCATGGGAGAAGATGGGCATACTGCTTCACTATTTCCTTGCTCGAAGCAAATTGATGACGGGTTATCCTTAAGCAGTGGAAGAATTTGCTTGGCTACAAAGCCTGAAACTGCGCCTCATCAGCGAATTTCACTTACACTACCTGCAATACTAAATAGCAAACATATTTTTCTCCATCTAACGGGAGAAAAGAAAAAGGACGTATTACAGGAAGCAATGAATAATCATACTGAACGCGAGAAACCTATCACTGCCGTAGTCAACCGCGCCCCAGTAACCTTGATGTGGGCACCGTAGGAAAAATGAATATGAACTCTCAACTAGCTGAAGTTACGCAACGAATAATAGAGCGCAGTAAGGCAACCAGACAGGCTTATTTAGACAAAATTGAACATGCTCGATATGAAGGGCCGCATCGTGGCGTTCTGTCATGTGGCAATCTTGCCCATGGATTTGCTGCGTGTGGTACGGAAGAAAAATCTGATCTTCGTAGTATGACTAAAGCAAACGTAGCTATCGTTTCCTCCTACAATGATATGCTTTCAGCCCATCAGCCTTATGAAAATTATCCCGCGATAATTAAACAAGCTATACGTGAAGTAGGCAGTGTAGCTCAGTTCGCGGGTGGTGTGCCAGCGATGTGTGATGGTGTAACGCAAGGTCGGCCAGGTATGGACTTAAGTCTGATGAGTCGAGATGTCATCGCCCAAAGTGCGGCAGTGGCTCTATCGCATAATATGTTTGATGCGGCAATGATGCTGGGTATTTGCGATAAAATCGTACCAGGATTATTAATGGGCGCGTTAGCTTTTGGTCACCTTCCCACGGTCTTTGTACCTGCGGGGCCAATGCCATCTGGCTTACCTAACAAAGAAAAAGCAAGAGTCAGACAAGCGTTTGCTGAAGGGAAAGTAGGGCGAGAAGAATTGCTTGAAGCTGAGTCTCAGTCTTATCATTCCGCGGGCACATGCACCTTTTATGGTACCGCGAATTCTAACCAATTAGTTGTAGAAATGATGGGATTGCATTTACCGGGGTCATCCTTCGTCAATCCCGGCACCCCACTCCGAGATGCACTTACGCGTGCTGCTGCGGTCCAGGCTACGCGTTTAACTGATCTAGGCGATAACTATACGCCAATTGGCCATATAGTTGATGCTAAAGCGCTTGTTAACGGGTTAGTTGGGTTATTAGCCACGGGTGGTTCTACTAACCACACGATGCATTTAATTGCCGTTGCACGGTCTGCGGGCTATATCGTTAATTGGGACGACTTTTCAGATATTTCCAATGCTGTCCCCTTGTTGACTCGTATCTATCCGAATGGCTCTGCTGACATTAACCACTTTGTTGCAGCCGGCGGGATGTCACTATTATTTAAACAATTATTGGATGCCGGGTTACTGCATGAAGATGTGAAAACAATTTGTGGTGAAGGCTTGACTCGATATACCAACGAACCCCAGCTCGAAGATGGGGAGTTGGTATGGAAAAGTGGTGCAAGTGAATCGTTCGATAAAGAAGTGCTCGCTTCGGTTGAGAAGCCATTTAAACCAGATGGCGGATTGAGTGTTCTGAAAGGTAATTTAGGCCGCTCAGTAATAAAGACATCTGCGTTACGCACACCGCATATTCATATTAAAGCGCCCGCGGTTGTATTTGAAGACCAGTTTGAACTGGACGAAGCATTTCGTAGTGGGGCATTGAACAAAGATTGTATTGTTGTCGTGCGTTTCCAAGGACCTTCTGCTATTGGAATGCCAGAATTGCATCGTTTAACCCCGCCACTGGGTGTGTTACAAGATCGTGGTTATAAAGTCGCATTGGTGACTGATGGTCGTATGTCCGGAGCTTCCGGCAAGGTACCAGCGGCCATCCACGTTACCCCGGAAGCCTACAATGGTGGCTTATTAGCAAAAGTTCACGAAGGTGATTTAATCGAATTAAATACGCAATCTGGCGTGTTGACGCTTTGCGTCGATGAGGCGGAACTGGAAAGACGGGAACCCAAAGAGGCTTCGCTAAGTCACCATCAGCAAGGTATGGGACGAGAGCTATTTGCTGGCACCCGAGCAGTGTTGACAGGTGCAGAAGAAGGAGCCTGCTCATTGTTTTATACTCAGGAGCAGGCGTTATGAGTGAACAGTTTGTAGCCGACGTTGGGGGCACGAATATCCGCCTTGCGCGAATTGCTGCTGACGGGTTGGCGAATATTAAAAAGTACATTTGTCGCGACTACGCAAGTATCGATCTCGTTATTCAACAGTATTTTGATGAATTACCAGAGTACCAATTTAGCGGGGGGTGTCTTGCCATTGCCTGTCCGGTAACCGGTGATCATGTTGCGATGACAAATCACAGTTGGGCGTTTTCGCAGCAAGCATTGCGTTTACAGCTTAAGCTGAAAGACCTGTATGTGATAAACGATTTCACAGCGGTTGCTTACTCACTACCTGTATTACATGATAATCAAGTGGTCCAGATAGGAGAGGGGACGGCTAAAGAAAACGGTAATATTGCTGTATTTGGTCCAGGCACGGGCTTAGGTGTTGAACATATCACAATGACCGCTAGTGGCTGGCAGACACTTGACGGAGAAGGTGGCCACGTTGATTTTGCACCTATCGACGAAACCGATATTCTTGTTTGGCGATACCTGCAGAAAAAACATGGCAGAGCATCTGCTGAGGAAGTGATGTCGGGTCGAGGTATTGTTAATATCTACAATGCTCTGTCTGAACATCGTAGTACGCCTACTAAATTTAATAATCCCGCAGAAATTACGGCTGCCGCGCTATCTGGTGAATGTGATACATGCGAAGCCACACTGACTCAGTTTTGCCGTATTATGGGGAGTTTTGCTGGAAATATTGCGTTAAATATGGCGACCACTGGGGGCATATTTATTGGTGGTGGAATTGCGAATAGGTTTACTGACTTTATCCAACAAAGTGATTTCCGCGCTCGTTTTGAAGCAAAGGGAATAATGAAGCATTATGTTAAGAGTATTCCAACTTATTTAATCGCGGAGCCTGATCACGGATTATTGGGCGCAGCGGCATTTCTAAAACAACACATTGTGAGTTCAACAAAATGACATCAAACTGGAAATTAACCCCGGCCGATATTTTTGCATCGGGCCCTGTCGTGCCTGTGCTGGTGATCCATGATGTGGATAAAGCGGTCCCTTTGGCCAAAGCATTGATGGCAGGCGGCATTAAAGTGCTTGAAGTAACTTTACGTACACCAGTTGCGTTAGACGTGATTAAAGCTATTGCAGAGCAGGTACCTGACGCTCTAATTGGTGCCGGCACTGTTACCAACGCGCAACAGCTGAAAGAAGTTACAGAAGCGGGCGCTAAATTTGCCATTAGCCCAGGGATGACTGCTGAACTATTAAAAGCTGGCAAAGAAGGGGCTATCCCTCTTATCCCCGGCATTTCCTCGACATCTGATCTCATGAAGGGCAAAGATGCAGGTTATACCCACATGAAATTCTTCCCAGCGGAAGCTTCAGGTGGAGTCAAAGCGATTAAATCCATTAGTGGACCTTTCCCGGATGTCGTGTTTTGCCCCACCGGTGGGATTGGTCCAGACAATTTTAAAGACTACCTGGCACTCAAAAACGTGGTATGTGTCGGTGGTTCTTGGGTGGCCCCAGACGACGCTATTGCTAATGGTGATTGGGATAAAATTACTCAATTAGCAAAAGATGCGATTGCGGGTGCAGCTGAATTTAGCTAAAAATAATTTACAGGTAGGGCGGCGGGGGTTGCTCGCTGCTGCCCCTCTGTTTAACTAAGAAATAACCTGCGTAAGTATATGACACTCGTCTGGTAATACTTCTTTCCCTGACGTTATTGCTGTTTCCACGCAAATCATTTGTTTGAATCCAAATGCATCCATATCAGAAATAGACGCTGCGCTTTGCCACGGATTCCAGACAACGACCGAATCATGCCCAGAAGAGTGTATTTGGGTAAGCTTTTTGTCTTTATTAAAGAGCGAGATCTCTTTAGCAGCGTGGTCATGTATTCGATCTGTTTCTTGATTAAATCGATATGGCTCAGGCGTATCTTTGATGGAAAAGCTATCAGTTTTGTCTCGGTAGCTGCCTTGCAAACCTCTAAGTTCAATATGGTTAATATCGGGTACTTCAAAATAAGAGTGAAAAGCAGTGTTAAAGGTAAACGGCACAATGCCCGTATTGCGTGTAGAAAGATTAACAGTAAGGGATTCCCCTACAATGATTTCTAATATGACTTCACAATCATATTCAAACCCGTCAGCGCGAGAAAATGTGGGAGTAAGTAAAACGACAGTGCCCTTATCAGTATCCTCAGATGATTTTAATTGCCATACCTGAGAACGTAAGAATCCATGAGCCGGTAATTCACCTTTTTCGCGCCCATGATCATCGCTGAACCACGGCCAGCAGATAGGAATGCCTCCCCGAATGGGTTTTTCGCCACTCATATGAGCGTGAGGGCTTAGCCACAAACGTTCAATATTGTCAGATTTGGGAATATAGGAAAGTACGTGACCGCCATACAAACTGATTTGCGCTATCGCAAACGTATTATCCACGTTAAGGAATGTTATCCCCGATGTTTCTTGTATTGTTATACTGGGAGCAATAGACATGAATCCGACCAGTCAATTTGGATTTATATCGTTCTATTGTGCCTTGAAAACTAAAAAGGTGCGACACAAATCACACCTTTAATTAGTTAATCCATCGAAATGTCATGTAACCCTTCGCTAAAATTATACAGTATTATATCAAGCCATTAATCACTTATATGCTTTACCAAATCTAATACTTTGTTTGAATATCCCCATTCATTATCATACCAGGCAACTAATTTAACGAACGTATCGGTTAGCGCAATACCTGCTTTTGCATCAAATACGCAGGTGTGAACATCGCCAATAAAATCGCTGGATACAACATCGTCTTCAGTGTAAGCCAGAATACCTTTGAGTTCATTTTCAGCAGCAGATTTCATTGCTTCGCAAATCTCATCGTAAGTAGTGGCTTTGTCTAAGTTTACGGTAAGGTCAACTACCGACACATTGGGGGTTGGGATACGAAACGCCATACCCGTTAATTTCCCATTCAGTTCAGGGATAACTTTACCCACTGCTTTAGCTGCGCCAGTAGATGAAGGGATTATGTTTTGTCCAGCTCCGCGACCACCGCGCCAATCTTTGTGCGAAGGGCCATCCACAGTCTTTTGAGTGGCGGTTGTTGCATGTACTGTGGTCATAAGACCATCTTTGATGCCAAAGTTATCGTTTAGCACTTTTGCTAGTGGAGCGAGACAGTTGGTAGTGCAAGATGCGTTTGATACTATCGCTTCACCTGCATAATTATTTTCATTGACTCCCATTACAAACATAGGCGTGTCGTCTTTAGAGGGCGCAGACATCACAACTTTTTTAGCGCCTGCTTGAAGGTGTTTTTCTGCCGTATCATTAGTAAGGAAAAGTCCTGTCGCTTCGACAACTACATCTACCTTAACGGCTTCCCAGTTTAGATCCGCAGGATCCTTTTCACTGGTTACCCGAATTCTTTTGCCGTTCACGATTAGGTGGTCGTTATCTACACTAATTTCGCCATCAAATCTTCCGTGAGTGGAGTCGTATTTAAGCATATAAGCGATGTAGTCCGTATCTAAAAGATCGTTAACGGCTACGATTTCGATATCAGAACGTTCCATTGCGGCCCGAAACACCAGCCGACCTATACGGCCGAAACCGTTTATACCAACACGAGTTGTCATAACATCCCTCACTTAATTTGAAATAATATTACGTAAATTATGGATCATTATGAGTCTATGATCAAAGATAACTGTTAAAATGTTGCAAATTTACGAAAATAAATTATGCAAACGTATTCAATTTCGTTACAACCTAGTTTCAACAATAATGTATCACTTTGTACTCGTCAGAAGCGTGCCTGGGCCACAAACCAACTCGAGTGAGTTATACTGAGCCTTTGCAGCAGCGTCGCGTAATTATTAGACAGGAAAAACATCATGACAGAACGCGTTTTGCAAAAACTGGTTGAAATGCGAGGCATAGAAACTCACTATGTCGATGCCTGGGGAAATCCCGCAACCATTGCCGAATCAAGCAAAACCAAATTGCTAAACGTGTTGGGATATAATACCGAAGATGAAGCAGTCATTTCCGAACAGATCGAAGAGGAAATGCATTCAATATGGTTATCACCGCTTAATCCGGTACAGGTTATCCGTCAGAACGAAGCTATAATTCTCTTTATTCGCCTTCCTATTTCGGTTGTTAACGATTCATATACGTTAGCTGTGGAAATGGAAGATGGTGAGAGACATCACCAGATTTTTACACCTGTTGAAGGAGAATTGATCAATGTCGCTCATGTGGATGACGAAGAGTTCCACGAATATGCAGTCGAGTTAACCCATCATTTCCCTCTTGGATATCACACGGTTTCGTTGATCCAGGAAAACAACGATAGCCCATTAGCATCAATGCGCCTGATCGTAGCGCCAAAAGCATGCTTCACGCCTAAACCTATTGAGGACGGTAAGAAAATATGGGGTTTAAGCGTGCAATTGTATTGTTTACGCAGTGAAAATAATTGGGGCATTGGGGATTTTTCTGATTTAACTAAGTTGATAAAAGAAGCGGCTGACCACGGCGCTGATTTTGTGGGCTTAAATCCCATTCATGCTCTATATCCTTCGAACCCAGACGCTTGCAGCCCTTACGGCCCATCTTCACGACGTTGGTTAAACTTTTTGTATCTTGATGTCTCTGCTATCGATGGTTATGACTCTGAAAGAGTACAAAAAATTGTGAATGCTGCTGGCTTTAAGGAACGGTTGCAACATGTCAGAAGCGTCGACTATGTGGATTATCAGTCTGTCGCAGATTTGAAGCTTGAAGCGCTTAAAGCGGTATTTGAAGAGTATTACTCGCGCCATCTGAGTAAAAATACAAAACAGAATAAAGCGTTCAAAGCGTTTGTCGAGGAAGGTGGGGAAAGCCTCGATATGTTGGCGGTGTATGATGCGATGCAAGCGCATTTAAAAGAATCAGGCCACGCTTATTGGGGCTGGCCCGTTTTTCCTGACGAATATAAAGAATACCATAAGCCCGCTGTAGCGAAGTTTAGAAAAGCCCATCTTAAAGACGTAAAATTCTATTTATTCCTGCAATGGCAGGCGGCGCTTCAATTAGAAAAAGCGAGTAAGGTGGCTGATGATAGTGGTATGTTAATTGGTTTATACCGCGATTTGGCTGTAGGGGTTAGTGAAGGCAGTGCTGAAATCTGGGGTAATAAAGATCTTTACTGTGTGGATGCCAGCGTGGGCGCGCCGCCAGATATTCTCGGTCCTCTTGGTCAGAATTGGGGCCTTCCTCCGATGGATCCGATAAAACTGTATGAGCAGCAGTATCAGCCAATTATCGATTTATTTTCATCTAATATGGCTTCATCGGGAGCGTTACGAATTGACCATGTCATGGCGTTATTGCGCTTATGGTGGGTGGTGAAAGGGGATAATGCTAAGGATGGTGGCTATGTTTACTATCCGGTAGATGATCTACTTGGCATTTTAGCCCTGGAAAGCCATCGCAATCAGAGCCTGGTCATAGGCGAAGATTTAGGTACGGTTCCCGACGAAATTCGTACTAAACTTGCAGAAAATGGCGTATATTCCTATCGTGTGTTTTTCTTCGAACAAGCCGAAGACGGTGGTTTCTTTTCTCCTTCGCATTATCCAGTGCAATCTATGTCCACGTTGACAACTCACGATATGCCGACACTTATCGGTTATTGGCATTGTTTGGATCTTGAACTTGGTAAGGAGTTGGGCTTGTATCCTACACAGGAAATTTTACAAAAGCTTTATCAGGACCGTCACGATAACAAACAGGCTATTTTAGATTCATTACACGGCCACAATAGTATTGATGCCAGCGTAGGACGGGATGTTAATTTTACAGGTATGACTGAAGCGCTAAACTTCGGTATTCAAGTACACATGGCTAAAGGGTCAAGCGCGCTATTGAGTTTACAGTTGGAAGATTGGTTACAAATGGATAAACCAGTAAATATCCCTGGTACGTTTAAAGAGTATCCGAACTGGCGTAGAAAGCTGACCCAAACGGTTGAAGATATTTTTGATAACACTTCAATTCAATCATTGGCTGCTAATTTAACCCAAGCTCGTAAACAAGCTGAAGACTGATTTTACGTATTCGCCGTCAATCGAAAATCCGCGGCTTCACTGCGGATTTTTTATAGGAGCAATATATGCTGATAGAGGAACAGCTCACATACGCAAATTGTGCGCACCCTTTTAACATTTTAGGTCGTCAATACGCTGAGTCGGTTCACAGTGTCACCGTGTGGATGCCTGATGCAGAAAAAATTACGGTAAGTAAAGCAGGCACTAAATCGGTCATTTGTACACTAAAGCAGACGTCTACAAGGGGGCTGTTCAGGGGCCATAGCAAGCAACTTGCAACGGGAGCATACCAATTAAACGTTACTCGCGCAGGCCGCACTTTCAGTTTATTGGACCCATATCAGTATCAGGATGAAGCTTTTCATGCCGTTCATTTTATTGACCATCAACCGCAGAACCTTTACCGTCAAGCTGGTGCGCAACTCATTACCGTTCAAGCGAATAAAAAGACCATTCAAGCAGTAAGATTCGCCGTTTATGCACCGAATGCGTCATCTGTTTCGGTAATTGGCGATTTTAATCAGTGGGACGGGCGAATTCATCCTCTTCAGCAGACAGAGCTAGGCTATTGGGTGTTAGTCATCCCAGAACTTCAACCAGGCGAAAGATACAAGTTCCAGATTAAAGATACCGAAGGTAATGCCTTACCGCATAAGAGTGATCCTTTAGGTTTTCATGCAGAACAATACCCGTCCCATGCATCCAAAATATATGACCACGAGCAATATCAATGGCAGGACGATGATTGGAGGCAGGCGCCAAAGCGCGACCACTATAAAACGCCAATGAGTATCTACGAGGTGCACCTGGCTTCGTGGAAACGGCCTGGTAATAAGAATGAACAGCGCTATTTGACGTATCGGCAACTCGCAGAGGATTTAGTTTCGTATGTAAAAGATATGGGATACACCCACATAGAGCTACTCCCTGTTTCTGAATATCCATTTGATGGTTCGTGGGGATATCAGCCGGTCGGGATGTTTGCACCAACCAGTCGCTTTGGCGAGCCGGATGACTTTAAGTACTTTGTAGATAACTGTCATCAACATGGCATCGGGGTCATTATAGACTGGGTGCCCGCACATTTCCCTGAAGACGGCCACGGTCTCGCTCGTTTCGATGGTTCATGTGTGTATGAGTATTCTGATCCGCGAAAAGGGTGGCATCCTGATTGGAATTCTTGCATCTATGATTTTGGGAAAGACTCTGTTAGACAATTCTTAGTAGCTAATGCGTTATTCTGGTTTGATAAATTCCATGTGGATGGAATTCGGGTGGACGCAGTGGCATCTATGTTATATTTGGATTACTCACGAAATGACGGTGAGTGGATCCCCAATGTCGACGGTGGTAACCAAAATTATGAGGCGGCCAGCCTGCTTAGGTGGATGAACACAGAGGTTTATAAACAGTTTCCTTATGCGATGACCATAGCAGAAGAATCCACTTCATTCCCAAAAGTTTCCAGACCTGTATACGAGGGCGGATTAGGATTCGGCTTTAAATGGAACATGGGGTGGATGCATGATTCATTGCATTTTATCAGTAAAGAGCCGGCTTATCGTCGTTATCATCATGATGATATTACATTTAGTATGGTTTATGCCTTTAACGAAAACTTCGTGTTGCCCCTATCACATGATGAAGTGGTTCACGGGAAGGGCAGTTTACTAAATAAGATGCCTGGTGATGAATGGCAACAAGCCGCTAACCTAAGGTGTTATGCGGCATTTATGTACGGTCACCCTGGCAAAAAACTAAACTTTATGGGCAATGAAATTGCGCAGAGTCGAGAATGGAACCACGATTGTTCAATAGATTGGCATCTGCTCGATTATGACAAGCATAAAGGTATCAATGCGCTTTATCGAAAGCTAAATGAGGTGTATAAAACCACCCCTGCGCTATATGAGCTCGATCACGAACCACGGGGTTTTGATTGGATTGATCACCAAAATCAAGAACAAAGCGTACTTTCCTTCGTGCGTAAAAATGGTGATGGTAAGCAAAAAGTTTACGTTGTGTGTAATTTTACACCTAGTCCACGTGAACCGTTTAAATTAGGTGTACAGGACGAAGGTGAATATAGATTGCTGTTAAACTCTGATGAAAATCAATACTGGGGAAGTGCTTATAAAGTACCTGAATTGGTAACAGCTCACCACGAATATTGGAACAATCAGCCGTTTAGCATCGATCTTACATTACCGCCGTTAGCTACTCTTTTTATCGTATGGAACGGCAAAGCATAAAATATGGCAGTGAAATCAAGCGTGCAAGTAAACGTAGGTCATGCGCGGCAATTGGGGGCCAACCTTACTGATACAGGGTGCAACTTTGCGGTTTTTTGCACCAACGCAGATGCGGTAATTTTGTGTTTATATCGGGCCGATACAGAAGAATTAATTAACGAAATATCATTACCTGGTAAAACTGGCGATATATGGCACGGTGAAGTGGCGGGTATTGTGGCCGGTCAATTTTATGCATACAGGGTGGAGCGTGGTGCGAATGAATTACATGGTGGCTCGGCCAACAAATTATTGATCGACCCTTATGCAAAAAAATTGAGCCGAGCAATAGTTTGGAATGCCCGGCAATACACCTATGATTCCCAATTTATGATTCCAAAGGCGGTGGTGGTTGATGAAGCGTCGTACCGCAGAACCATTACCCGGCCCTTTATACCTTCACATCAACGCATTATATATGAAGCGCATATTAAGGGGATATCCCAGTTAAGAGGCGATATTCCAGAATTTGAACGGGGGAGTTATATTGCTGCTTGTCATCCATCCATTATTGAACACTTAAAAGCCTTAGGCGTAACTTCGATTCAATTTATGCCCCTTGCTTCCTTCATGCCTGAACCCTATTGCGTTGAGAAAGGATTAACCAATTATTGGGGGTACAATCCGGTAAACTTTTTCGCTCCGGAACCACGCTATGGTAGGCAGGATGCATTAAATGAAGTTTGTCAGATGGTTGATGCTTATCATGCTGCGGGAATCGAAGTTATTGTAGATGTAGTTTTCAATCATACTGCCGAAGGAGGCGAGGGTGGTTCGATGCTATCTTTCAAGGGTTTTTCCAGTGAACAAAGCTATCTATTTGAGCAAACAAAACAAGGTGAAGTCGCGTTCAGCAACCATTCTGGTTGCGGTAACACCGTCAACTCTGCATCCGCGGTAATGACTCGAATGATCATGGATGCCATGAGGTTCTGGGTAGATGTTATTGGCGTAGACGGATTCCGTTTTGACCTGGCCGCTTGCTTAGGTCGAGATCCTCATCACTTTACGCCTAACGCAGGTTTGTTAAGAGCGATTAACCAGGATCCCGTTTTACAAAATTGCGTGCTGATAGCAGAGCCATGGGATATCGGCCCAGATGGCTACCAGCTTGGAAATTTTCCGCCGCCCTGGCTGGAAGTAAATGATAAATTTCGTGATACTGTAAGAGCGTTCTGGAGAGGGGATGATGGTCAGACAGCCGATTTTGCCACACGCTTGATGGGGTCTCGTGATGTTTTCGCTAAAGGTGTTCGCCAGCCTAATACTTCTGTGAATAATGTCACTTACCACGATGGTTTCACATTACATGACCTAGTGAGTTACGCAAAGCGCCATAATGAGGCCAACGAAGAAAGCAATAAAGATGGACACGGCCATAATCTTTCAGCTAACTATGGTGAAGAGGGGGAAACGACGAATGAAAAAATTCTTTCGTTAAGAGAGCGCCAAAAACGAAACTTGTTTGCCACACTTATCCTCGCGCAAGGTACCCCTCACATTTTGGGAGGCGATGAGTTAAGTCGCACTCAAAAGGGCAATAATAATGCTTATTGTCAAGACAACGAAATCAGCTGGGTAAACTGGGATTTAAATAAACGTAAACAGGATTTTTTTAATTTCTGTCAGTACGTTATTAAGCTACGCCAGCAAAGCGATTTACTCTCCCAGGTACTAATGAAGGATGATTCTTTTCAACAGTCGGTGAACGTAGCGTCTATTAATTGGTATAAGCCTGATGGCAGTGACAAAGTCTCGGCTGATTGGCAGGCCACACACAATAAGGCTTTCGGATTAGAAATTATTGGCGAAAAATCAACTGATAAACCCTATGAACATTGGTTCATTGGCTTCAACGCCAGTGATAATGATGTGCGTTTTAATCTACCTATAGAAAAGAAAAAAGGCGGCTGGATGTTACACCTCGATACCCGCTATTGCACATTAGCCGAACAACCTCGAATTTGTATTCAACGTGCTTTTCTACAAGCAGGCAAGAGTTTGGCAGTTTTCTCCTGGCATGCTTCCACATAACGAGTTCCAGTTATCCTAAAAACAAATGTTAAAATTTTTAGCCTAAAGCTGTTCTTCTTGCGAGGCGATGGTATTATGCGCTCCCATCTATTGAGCGGGTTTTCTTGCAACAAAACGGTGGAAAAAAAATGAGCGATAAACAATGTGATATTGGGTTTATTGGTTTAGGTGTCATGGGTAGTAACCTTACGTTAAACCTAGCGGACCATGGTTATCGCGTAGCCTGTTTCGATTTAGATCAAAATAAAGTTGATGCGATCCTTGCCAAAGATGAAGCCGAGAGGGGTAGCCAACCGGCGCGGGTAGAGGGTTGTAACTCTTACACCGAACTACTTAGCAAACTTAAATCTCCCCACCTTATTATTCTTTCTGTTCCTGCTGGTGAACCTGTAGATCATGTTTGTCATCATTTGATAGATGCGGGCGTTCAAGCCGATGATATCGTAATTGATACTGGAAATAGCTTGTGGACTGACTCTGTTGAGCGTGAAGAGCAATACAAAGGTAAGTTTATCTTTTTTTCTACCGCAGTGTCCGGCGGCGAAGTGGGCGCGCGATTTGGCCCTTCATTAATGCCGTCGGGTAACCCGTATGCCTGGACACGTATTGAACCTGTCCTAAAAGCTATTTCCGCCAAGGTAGATGCTGCGACAGGTAAGCCGATAGAATCCTATTCCCCCGGCAACCCAGTAAAAGAAGGCGAGCCTTGTGCTACTTATATTGGTCCAGTTGGAGCAGGTCATTACGTAAAAATGGTCCATAACGGTATTGAATATGCGGACATGCAACTTATTTGTGAAGCCTATCACATTATGCGAAACGCATTTGCAATGAGCCCGGTGCAAATTGCCAACACGTTCAGGGAATGGAACCAAGGAAAGCTAAACAGCTACCTGATGGAAATAAGCGCAGAAGTGTTGGAACAGCAAGATCCTGAAACAGACCGACCATTAGTAGATGTTATCCTGGACAAGGCGGGGCAAAAAGGTACGGGCTTGTGGACAGCTGTTAGCGCACTGCAAGTAGGCAGTCCTGCACAAACTATCACAGCGGCCGTATTTGCTCGTAGCATATCCAGTTTGAAAGATGAACGCGTGGCGGCTAGTGAACAGCTAGCGGGCCCTCAGCAAATAAAATTATCAGATCAAGAGAAGACTGTTGCAATTGCAAAGTTAGAACATGCGCTATATTGCTCAAAAATCTGCGCTTATGCCCAAGGCTTCCAACTAATGGCAACTGCTGCTAAAGAGCATGGTTGGGAATTAGATTTTGCAGAAATCGCTAAGATTTGGCGGGCAGGATGTATCATCCGAGCTGTGTTCTTACAATCTATAGCAACCGCATATGAACAAGATGAAAATCTAGCAAATCTGCTTCTTGCACCTTATTTTTCTGAGCAAATAGCTGAATATCAGGAAGATTGGAGGCACTCTGTTTCACAAGCCACCCTATCAGGCATTCCATGTCCTGCGATGATGTCGGCAATCAGTTATTACGACTCTTATCGCACAGCCGTGCTACCAGCCGGCTTGCTCCAGGGACAACGTGATTACTTTGGTGCACACACCTACCAACGAGTCGATAAACCGGTGGGCAAAAAATTTCATATTGAATGGAGTGATCCTGCTAGACCTCAAATAGCTATCAAAAAATAGTTTAATAGTCTTGCGGGAATTCGCTATGTCACAAATAGATTGGAAAGACAAACTTTCGCAAGATGAGTATAGAGTTTGTCGAATGGGCGGGACTGAACGCCCATTCACCGGGATATTGCTAAATGAAAATCGGGAAGGGGAGTATGTCTGCAAATGCTGTGGTGTGACCCTTTTCACTTCAGAAAGCAAATATGATACTGGCTGTGGGTGGCCTTCATTTTATGACCAGTCTGTAGATAAAAATGTAGGTTTCCGGGAGGACCACAGCCATGGGATGCAGCGTGTTGAGATTTTTTGCAAACAGTGTGATGCACACTTAGGCCATGTATTCCCCGACGGGCCACAACCGACCGGGGAACGTTACTGTGTTAATTCAATATCTCTATCTTTCAATCCTGACGGGAATGAACAGGTTAAAGGTTAACCATTAGATAATGTTATAGATGGTGTAAAAAATTTATTGCAGGGTTTGCATATGAAAGTTTATTACACTCATTCAATTTAACGATCTCCCTGAAATAGCTTTCACATTTATTAAATTTTGTGCAGTCCAAGATTAGTAGCATTAAAGCTTCCGTCTTCGAGCGCATCTATTACCTCGTCTGCAACATCTTCTAATTTATCAGTATCCAAATTAAACCGCTTGGCCCAAGCTGTCCTGTCATTACCTTCAATGAGCGCATCATATTCTTCGGCCACAATCGACCAGACATACGCTCGGGCATATTTTTCCTGTTCTAAAGAGATAGTTACTAACGTAGGAAATACTTCAGTATCTATCCCATCATCATTTTCATATAAGCTAAGCGCTCGGTATAGGGTCTTACGAGTTTGATTAAGATCATGTTTTACTTCAATCGTTGCCAACGCGACCAGTAAATCTGGAGTGTTCAATTTACCCGTGCGATTGGCGTTCATAAAGCGCTGTAACGCATTGTCATCACTAAATCTTGACCAGTGATAATACGAAAGGTAAGGGTTCGGGTCATTCTTAGTAGCCCTGGCTAATCGTTTTAATTCCCGCTTCGCGGTGATTACGCCTTTCATTCTGTCAGATTCTTTTTCTCTGTACTTTATGTGTTCAATTCCCGCGGCTTTTGTGATGCATGCTCTATAATCCTCAAATAATATGAGCAATCGATATTGCTGTTTTGCCGTAAGTGGTTCTCGGTGTCTATAACGGTGGTTCACTATTTCAGCTTTCTCAGAACGGCACCAACTGTCCGAATTTAAGTCGCTGCATAAATTTGGATGAGTACTACATATCTCGGAAACCTTGGGCGAGAAATATTCACCGCACCCAGTTAAGTAGATACAAAGTATCGGGAACATCACTATTTTTCGTGAAAGTGTCGAAAAATTACCAATATTTTTGGCTATGACACGATGTTTATGATTGCTTTTGAAACTTATCAACAATTTGGTGATCCCATCATGTTTAATTACAATACCGCTCGTCGTCAGAGGGGGTCTACAAGTTTACCCTACAATCTTTTCTGATGCGTTTAAAATTTTTCTTTTAAATCGAAGGCAGAAGCATGAACCAACAGTTTGAACAGGAATTGCAAAATAGCTGGCAGGAACGTCAGGAATACGCTGAAATGATGTTGCCGTTGATCGGTAAATTATACCGCAATCACGCCGTTGAAATTTCCGTATACGGGCGCCCACTTTTAAACGCCAGTGCAATTGATGTAATTAAAGCGCATCGCAAAGTACGCTTGCATGAAGGCATCAAACTGAGATTACGTGAAAGCTTCCCTATTTTAGAAGCTATTAGCAAAATGCAGTTAGCGCCCGCGCAAATTGATATTGGTAAGTTGGCCTTTGACTTCCACTACGGTGCTGCAGTTGATCAAAAAGATCTGGAAGCATATCTAAACGAGAAGTTGTCAACGATTGCTGGTCGTGGCGACGATCAACAACCTAAAGACGTAGTGTTATATGGATTTGGACGTATCGGCCGCTTAATGGCGCGTTTGCTCATTGAGCGTAATGGCATGAACAACAAACTTCGTCTGCGAGCAATTGTAGTTCGAGGCGGAAAAGAAGGTGATCTTGAGAAACGCGCTAGCTTATTGCGTCGTGACTCTGTACACGGCCCGTTTAACGGCAGTATTACTGTTGATCATGAGCGTCAGGCAATAAAGGCCAATGGTGCGTTTATTCAGGTTATCTACGCAGATAGCCCAGATCAAATTGATTACACAAAATATGGTATCGACAATGCTATCGTTGTTGACAATACGGGCAAATGGCGAGATCGCGAAGGGTTAGGTTTACACCTTCAAGCTAAAGGTACAGCAAAAGCGATACTGACTGCACCTGGTAAAGGTGATATCAAAAATATTGTGCATGGTGTTAACCACAGTGATATCCAACCCGAAGACACCATTTTATCTGCAGCAAGCTGCACCACAAATGCGATTACACCAGTACTTAAAGCGTTAGATGAAGAGTATGGGATCACTAATGGTCACGTCGAAACGGTGCATTCATATACTAACGACCAGAATTTGATTGATAACTTTCACAAAGCAGAACGTCGTGGTCGTAGCGCTCCATTAAACATGGTTATCACCGAAACGGGTGCTGCAAAAGCGGTAGCGAAAGCCTATCCTCAGTTAGACGGGAAGTTAACAGGGAATGCCATTCGTGTACCTACACCAAATGTATCGCTAGCTATTCTGAACCTCAATTTGGCTAAAGAAACAGATAAATTAGCGGTAAACGAATTTTTGCGCAATACCGCACTATTTTCGCCTCTTCAGCACCAGATTGATTACACCGCCAGCACTGAAATAGTATCGACGGATGTGGTTGGTTCAAGGGCAGCTTCTGTAGTTGATTCTCAGGCGACTATCGTTGCGGGCAATCGTCTAACGTTATATGTTTGGTATGACAATGAATTTGGTTATAGCTGCCAGGTTATGCGCTGCGTTATGGATATGGCGGGCATAACATTCCCTACGCTCCCTGCATAAATTTTAAAATCGTTTAACAAATCACTCTAAAGCCGACACCTGTTGTCGGCTTTTTCAATTTCAGCTTAATTGCCCTTATAGCATGGTATTCTGCGACCAGAATGTGCTAAATTACCGCGCAATTAAAATAAGGAAACAGGCAGGGCTTATGCATATCTCAAGTCAATTCGATAGTGGCAACATTCGTGTCATACAAGCCGAATCTCCCAACGATATCATTTTATCAATTAACAAAGACAATCAGTCCGAGTTTTATCAGTGGTTTCATTTTCGTCTTTTTTCAGAACAGTTCACTGAACATAAAATTACCATTACAGATTTAGCAAAATCAGCTTATCCTGAAGGCTGGAAAGACTATAACGTGTTGGCGTCATATGATCGCCAGGAATGGTTTAGGGTAGGTTCACAGTTTGATGGCGATAACTTGACGTTTGCTATCAATCTTGAAGAACCGTCGGTTTACTTTGCCTATTTCATACCTTATAGCTACGAACGTCACCTAGATTTTATGCATGACGCCCAGGTGTTTCCTGAATGTGAGCACAGGTGGTTAGGGCAAACGCTGGATGGACGGGATATGTCCATGCTCGTTATCGGTGAAGAAAGCTCTGAGAAGAAAAAAATCTGGATCACGGCGCGACAGCACCCCGGAGAAACAATGGCGGAATGGTGTGCAGAGGGCTTAGTGTACCGTTTACTGGATGATCAGGATGGTTTAGCACGTCAGTTGTTACAACATGCTGTGTTTTATGTGGTCCCCAATATGAATCCTGATGGCAGTGTACGCGGACACCTGCGTACTAATGCCACAGGCGCCAACCTCAATAGAGAATGGGCCACCCCGAGATTGGAAAAAAGCCCTGAAGTTTATTATGTGACCGAAGCAATGCAGAAATCAGGCGTCGATATGTATCTGGATTTGCACGGTGATGAAGCCTTGCCTTATAACTTTGTGGCTGGCAGCGAAGGTATTCCTAGCTATAACGATAAGTTAAAGCACTTGGAAGACACATTCAAACATGCGTTACTTAATGCGACGCCTGAGTTTCAAGACGAATTTGGCTACCCAAAAGATGAACCGGGTCAGGCCAATCTTTCCATTGCCTCAAGTGCAGTTGCTGAGAAATTTAAATGTATGGCATATACGCTTGAGATGCCGTTTAAGGATAACAAAAATCTGCCTGATGCTGACTATGGTTGGTCAGTTCCACGTTGTCAGCAGTTAGGTGAAGATCTTTTGGTTGCAGTAAACGCGGTATTGCGTGAATTAAAGAATTAACTGATATATTTCATTACAACAATAAATAATAAAAAGAGGGACTCAAGTTGGAGAGTTTATATAGTTTCTTGCTTTTGCTGGATTCGATGCTAGGTGGTGCAGGCTGGTTTCCGTTTGTACTTCTTGGTGTGGGCCTGTTCTTTACTGTTTATCTCAAATTTCCGCAGATACGCTTTTTTAAGCATGCCTGGTTGGTAGTCACAGGTAAATTTGACCACGCGGGCGATCCTGGTGATACGACCCACTTTAGAGCCCTAACCACCGCCCTGTCAGGCACGGTTGGTACAGGAAATATTAGTGGGGTCGCATTCGCGATATTTTTAGGGGGCCCCGCAGCGTTATTTTGGATGTGGGCAACGGCGTTTTTAGGGATGACGACTAAATTTGTAGAAGTTACGCTTTCTCATAAATATCGTGTAAAGACAGAAGATGGCACCATGGCTGGCGGACCGATGTACTACATGGATCGTCGTTTAAACATGAAATGGCTAGCCGTCGCGTTTGCAGTAGCAACGGTTATTAGTTCATTCGGTACCGGTAATTTACCGCAAAGCAACGGTATTGCCAGCAGTCTAGAAGCAACCTTTGGATTTGATCCTCTCATTGTAGGTAGTGTGTTGGGGATATTGCTCGCTTTGGTAATCTTAGGCGGCATAAAGCGTATTGCAGCGGTAACAGCGAAGGTTGTTCCTTTAATGGCCGTCATTTATTTGATCGGCGCTTTGGCGGTTATTTTTGCGAACCTTGAAAACATAGGCCCATCGTTTATGGCTGTTATTAGCGATGCTTTTACTGGTTCTGCAGCAGCAGGGGGCTTCCTTGGCGCATCATTAGCCTATGCATTCAATCGTGGTGTAAATCGTGGGTTATTTTCAAATGAAGCCGGTCAGGGTTCTGCTCCTATAGCGCATGCCGCCGCCAAGACGAAAGAACCCGCCTCAGAAGGGATGGTCTCGTTACTAGAACCTTTTATCGACACCATAATAATCTGTACTATCACGGGGTTGGTTATACTTTCCTCGGGCGTATGGAAAGAAAAACATGAAAACGTATTTGATCGTTCAGATATGCTATTTATCGAAGGCGTATATGAAGAGTCGAATAGTGAAGATGTCGCTCAGCTTTATTCATTAATTAACGAACGCACAGATAGCCAGGTTAAGCCTTACTCGGGTACTATCTCTGTGGTGAATGGTGTTGCTGTAAGTGAGGGCTTTACGCTAATCAATGCCCGTTCTGTGGCCGAAGAGGTAAAATATTCCTTTGGTGGTGATGACCCGTTTACGGGCTCTCTGAAAATTAAAGACGGAAAGCCGATTAAAGATAATCTTATAGTCAGTGGTAAGTCTTTAGTACATTCAGCCCCTCTTACCACTATTGCGTTTACCCGTGGCTATTTTGGTGATTACGGACAATATATTGTATCGATAGGCCTAATGTTATTTGCATTTTCCACAGCAATAGCGTGGTCTTATTATGGCGATCGAGCCATGACCTATCTATTTGGGCCTCGTTCAGTTATGCCTTACAGGGTCATTTACGTTGCTGGTTTTGTGTGGGCATCGTTTTCTGATACTACGCTGGTGTGGGCCCTTTCCGCCGTGGCGATAGTGGTTATGACACTACCTAACCTGTTTGGCATCGTTTTGCTTAGCAAAGAAATGAAACAAACAGTTAACGAATATTGGAATAAACACGGTAAGTAATCGCTAAATATCAATGTGGCCGGGTATCGAGTGGTTGCCCATGCCGCATCGAGTAAGCATAATAATAATTCGTTAGTGAAAACTGATAAAAGAAAAATGACATAATACTCGCCAACTACCACCGCCTTTTAAAATTAATCAACACAGGAGAAGGTATGGCACTCATCGACTGTCCTTCATGTAACAAAAAAATTTCAGATAAAGTGGATACTTGCCAACATTGTGGTTTTAACTTAGGTAAAGCTACGGATGAAGATATTGTTCGCAAGCAGCAATTAAATAGATTTCAAAAACTAAGCAGCATACAAACGCAGTCTATGCTGGCTATGTTATTATTTGTCGCTGGTTTTGGGTTTATGTATTGGGGCGGAGCAAGACAAGGTGAGCTACAGTATAATATAGCTGTGCTAATGTCAGTTGTAGGCTTTGTCTGGTACATAATAAATCGTATTCGTATTTTGATTATTAAACGTTTCTCGTCATGAATATAGAAGCTTTACTCTCAGCGATGACCCCTGAGGTTTTTGAACGAATTCAAGAAGCCGTAGAAACGGGGAAGTGGGGTGACGGTAGCCGTCTTTCCGAAGGACAAAGAGAAAGTTGTATGCAGGCTGTAATGCTTTATCAAGCAAAAATTGCTAAATCGTCTGAACATATGACAGTGAATGAGCATGGTGAAATAGTTCATAAATCCAAGCAAGATTTCAAACGCGACATCTTTTCTTCAACTACAGAATCTATAGCACGGTTTAAACATAATGATATTTAAGCGTTTTTTTTCTTCGTCACATAAAAGTAACAGTCCTCAAAAGCGGATTGAATCAATAGCGAAACTCGAACCTACCAATTCCCAAGACAAACAAGTTTTGCATGAGCTGGCGTTCAATGACGAAGATAAAAACGTGTCTTTGGCTGCGCTTGAAAAACTAGCATCATTTGCTTTGTGGCAGAAAATGGCACAAATCGCCCGGGATCCTTATGTAAAACGTGAAGCTCAACGCTTTGTGAACGAAACCATTTTAGGGCATAACAATTACCCGCTAAGTAATAAAGAACGCACTGCTTATTTACTGGAAAGTGCAAATAACGAATTACGAAGTCAGTTTCTTACCTTAAACCCTCACCAACAGTCAGACGATGTCACGCTTAAGTTATTGGAGAAATTGAATAACGCGTCGTTCACACTAAAATTCATTAATCAATACGCCAGCTCGACCTTACAACAGAATTGGCTCAAGACAGCTGATGATAAAAAGATCTTACAGAAGCTAAAGAACAAAACCACCGATCCTAAATTTGCGGAAATAATTAGCCAACGCTTGGATGAGCTTAAAACAGAAGAAGAAAAGCCTGTACAGTTAATTCAGCAAGCCACGTTTGTCTTATCTAAACTTCAAGCCTTAGCAGATAGTGGTGACTATGAAAAAATCACAAAAAAAAGCCGCTTACTTAAAGAAGAATTCAATGAGCTAAGTAAAGGCTTTTCGCTTCTGCCAGCAGATAAAAAACTCGAAATAGAAACGAAGTTTGATCGTATCAATAACAAGGTGGAAACGGTTTTAGAGCGCCTATTCCCAGAATGGGAACGCGCACAATTCAAGTTGGAGCAGGAGCGTCGGATGACGAGTCTCGCCCGTTTAACCAGGGACCTTAATGAATTAACTGATGCGCTGTTAACGGTGGATGATGCAGAGCTTCAAAGTACGGTTCAGGAGGTAGACAGTAAACGTAACCAACTTTATCAAGAAGTCCAACAGGCCGAAGCGTTCAGTCCTGATTTCCCGCAAAAAGGTTTTATCGCTGCGGCGGATAGAGCAACAGATACCGTCGCTAATTTGAAAACTTTAAGGAGTGAAGTTAATAGGATAAGAGATATCGTCAATGAGTCTGAAGCACTATTTCACAGTAAAGAGACTACCTTTGAGGTAAAAAGCCAAAAGCAGCAAGAATTAAAAGCCGCCTGGTTAAAGTCTTCCAAATCTCTTCCAACAATGCCCAATGATTTGGCTGATAGATGGCAAGAAATATCGAAACGCTGGAAGAAGCAAATTGACGATAATGAATCCAAGCAAATCGACCTAACTAAAACCTGCCATCAGCAAATGAGTGCAATTGAGAACCTGATTAGTAAAGGGAAATTTAATGCAGCAATAGCGAAATTCTCAAAGTTAGAAGCCAACTTTGCGAGTTTATCATCAAGTAAGCAAACCTCGCTTACCTACAAATTCGAAAAGGTCCGAGAAAGCGTTGAAAGATTAGAAGGTTGGAAGGACTATCTAGCTACACCACGCCGGCCGGAACTCATTGAGCAGGTTAAAAGACTTTTATCAGAACCAGTTGGCTCTATAAAGGAAAGAGCCGAAAAGGTAAAGTATTTGCGAAAACAATGGCAAAGCCTTGGCGCACTTTCCAGTAAAAGCGAGCTAGCGCTTGAGTTTGATGAGCTCATAGAGCAAGCCTTTTCGCCTTGCAGAAAACACTATCAGGAACAGGAAGAGCGACGCGAAAAAACGAAAAGAACCCGTCAAGCGCTCATTGATGAAGCTGCATCTTTAGATGTGGAAACTGACATTGAGTCTCTTGCGTCTCAGTATGAGAAGTTAACTGCCAGCTGGCATAAAGAAGACAGACTCGATAGTGATACCTGGCGCAAAATGAAAAGACAATGGTCTGATGCAATCAAATCCACTTCCCAAAGGGTAAATGAGTGGTATCAAGAAAATCAGCGTCGAAAACAAAAGTTAATTGAACAAGTCAAGACACAGCTCGACGAAGAAGACGTGCAAACAGCCGTCGAGTTTGCAAAGCAAGCGCAGGCTAAATGGAAAACGTTAGGCTATGCGGGTAAGAAAGAAGAAAATAGATTGTGGCGTTCATTTCGTGCAGCAAACGATGAGATTTTTGCACGATTAAAAGATTCAGAACGGCAAGCGAAAGAGCAGTATAACCAGGAGAAAGAGCGTTTTCTTAGCGAAATTCAATCAATTAATGATGATTTTTTGCAGCACCAGGATACATCCGATAGTGAGGCTATTGAAGATCTGGAGACAAGGATTAATGCATCGGCCATGCGTAATGATAAAACAGTAAAAAATGCATTGAGCAGGTTGGTTCAAATTAAAAAGCTTCATGAGCAGCGTAAGAAAAATATTGCTAAACAGCACCAATATGATGCGTTGTTGACAGCTATTCCTGTATTTCATAATAGCGATACGCCAGAAAGTAAACTTCCTAATGAGGTTTGGGAAAAGTTAGACAAGAAGCAGCAAGGCTGGTTTGTGAATGTAAACGAGCCTGGAAAAAATGATAGAGCTTACCTGACCACTAAATTAGAATGGATAACAGGGATAGATAGCCCAGAGGAAGCTCAAAATGAACGTAACCAAATCAATCTTGAGCAACTAGCTGAAAAAATGGAGCAGAATCGCGTCGCAGATTTTGAAACAGTACTTGGCCAGTGGGTGGGGTGCGGACCATTAGCCGATTTTGAAAACGAGCTGTTTGAGCGTTTAGCCCGCTGCGTTCATAAACAAATCGCTGATTTGGAAACTACAGCGCCGTGAATGTTCAATTGCAATATAAGTTTCCTTCCGAACAACTAGCGTATCGGTTTTTAAATACTGTTTCACACTTTGATGCGGAAGAGCTAACAGTCAAGTTTGGCCAATCTGACCACCACGTCCGCGTGAATTATAGATACCGGCAGGGGACGTTTGATAACCTGGCGTCCCAACTTGACGATTTAGCTGCGAATATGGAAGGTGAGGAAGTGTAATGTTAATTCCCAATGTTCTAAAAACAGCAGAGAGAATAAGGGGTGTACTTAGACAAAACGCGGTTTTTGAATAGAGTTAACGCATGGTCGTTGGGTATTAACAAACATGTGAAAAAGAGACCTACTGTTTCCCTCGGTAATTTAGACAGAACAACAGCGCTCGTTGTTAACACACAACGTTGCATTCGTCTCAATTCCAGCTACCCCTTTTGATAGAGGAACTTGCCTAAACGTGACCGTTATATGAGTGCCAAAAGCAGACATTGGCACATTAACAGCTCAAGGCAGTTTAGAGACTATTTAATACCGCACAGCATTATTTAAGCTTTCTCCGTTTTAGCCAGCTTTTAACTGGTACGATCCATTCATTTCTTGGGAGGAAAAAAGCGCCATGTTCCTTACCGGTAGAAATTGAAATTTCTTCGTAAGAGCTGACAGTATCCCTTCTCCTAGCAACCACATCGTCACACGAACCAACGGAATCGGATGTTTCATATACTGAAAATAAATGACCATAAATAGCTATTTCTTCTCTTTTTGCCAGACTACTAGTACAAGCGGCTAATATTACGAAGTTAATATCCATGTTTTTTAAATTGCTCGATGTAATTGCGGTAATAAAACCGCCGCGTGAAAAGCCGACCAAAGAAATATTGCTCGCCGGTACGCCATTTTTAAGTAATTGATTTACTTGTTTTGATAGCTGTTCTGCATACTGGAAAGGGTGAGTTTTGGCTGGCCGATGTGTAGCAATTAAATGATAGCTTGGGTCGGCAAGTCCCTTTTTCACCGCTGGGAAATTATATTTTCCCCAGCGTTCATGAATAGGGGTGGGATCAGTACCTTCTACAATGAACCCGTGAGAATAGAATACATAGCTATCCGACGATTTGATATTCTTGGGGAAGCTCTCAAATATTTCTCCGCCATAGCTAGATGAATTAAAAAGAAGAATAAAAATAATTAAAACAAATTGTTGAAACATGACCTTTCCTTTTTATAGCTACATGGTATCGGTAGATAGCACTATAGTCATTAGCCCTAAGGTGTTCATCCGTACTTAGACTTTAGTCTATATTTCATTGTGAATTTCATACACTTTTTGCGCACTTGCCCCGTAAATCTTTCAATCTATTCACGCTCGAATTATTTTTTTGTTTTCGATGAAAATAAGGAGTATCCATTTAAGGCGCTGAAAAATATAGGAATTGACGACCTGAGAGAAGGTGACTATGAAGTGGCATGTGAGTTGCTGAATTTATCTGTATAAGTAGAAGTAATTTTTTCCCTGTGAATTGATTTTTCCAATGGGTAAACAGAAGTAAGGAGTTTTAGTTTGCAGCCTCTATCCAGTCCGCCCCATCCCGGCCAGTATTTCCATGACAAATTTTTATTGCGCGGTAAAGCAACCTTAACTGAACTTGCTTCAGCAATGTCAGTCAGTAGCACAGTGGCACTAGAGTTCAGTCACGGTTTACTTGACGTGGACTATCCAAAAGCAGTGGCATTAGGACGGTATACTAAAACAAGTCCGACTTTCTGGTTAGCATTGCAGCGCGACTACGACGAGCATATTGCCGAATTTGTGAAGCAGGTCGAGTCGTTTAAACCAGCAAACATTGCGCCACTCAATAGTGTTGCTTAACTACAAAAAGGTGGAATAGGGTTAGGGATTGGATATCGTACATAGGATATCCAATCAGTAAAGGCTACAAAATGTATTTAACTGCTGACAGATAGTTTTACATTGTAGCCTGCGAATTTGCGAATATTTATTACCCGATCATCGTCTAACAGCCAATATTGACCTTTTATTCCTTTTAACACACCAGTAAAACTCGGCGTTTTATCGAGGTTTAAGGATTTAATTTTTTCCGGATACTGTATTACTGGGAATGTGATATCAATTGGGTCGCTTTCGATAGACGTGTAGTTAAACGCACTTTTATCGTGGCTGATTAAAGAAAGCTCATTGTTAATTTTCTCAAGCAAGAGGCGCTTTTCTTCTTCAAGATCTATTTTCTCTGGTTCCCCTTTGAGCATAGTTCGCCAGTTAGTTTTATCGCCTACATGTTGCTTACAAATTACTTCAACCTTGCCGCTGGTCAGGCGGTCATTAACCTGCAAAATAGGAATGGCCTGCGTCGCACCTTGGTCTATCCATCGGCTCGATACACCCGCTGTGACGTGACGCGTAATACCTACTTTCAAATTACCTGTGTTAGCAAGATATATAAAGTGGGGTGAGAAACAATTTTCTTCTCCCCATTCAGGTTCTCTGCACGTACCTTCATGGTAATGACAAAGTTCAGGTTTGATAATACAGCTATCACAACGAGCAAGGGAAATTAGACACCGGTAGCAATAACCTTGATTAAAACTTTTATTCGTTTTTGTCTGACAGTGTATACAATTTATTTTACCAGAATAGGTTAACTCGACTTTCTTTCCAATTATGTCATTTAGATTCAGCTTATCTTCACCCAGCTGAAGCGCGTATTGGGCAGTTTTACCTGACTCTGCCGCAACAGACATTTTTCTAAGTTGACCAGAATACATCAGCCTTCCTCTTCTGTCAGTTCACCGCGCAAATTGGCTACTAGTTGTGCCTTGAGGGTGTCAAAATTCAATGATTTGCTCAATAAGTAGTGAAGTTTTGCTAACGCAGCTTCTGGCGTCATATCGCAACCTGAGATAACACCCACTTCTTGCAGAGCATTGCCCGTCGCATAACCGCTCATATTTACCTTACCTCGTAAACATTGGGTACAGTTTACCACGACTATCTTTCGTTCTTGAGCATAGTTAAGTTGCTCAAGCAAATTAGGGTGTTGAGGCGCATTGCCTACACCATAGCTCAACAGTATGAGGGCATTTACTGGCTGCTGTAATGTGTTTTTTATCACTTCAGAGGAAATGCCGGGATATAGACTCACCATTCCGATTGGCTGCGATGAAACAGGGCTAACAATCAACTTCTCATTTGAATTTTGTTTTACTTTTCCCGCTTTAACTCTGATGTGAATGCCTGCCTCTAGCAACGGAGGAAAGTTAGGTGAATCAAACGCGTTAAAGCCATCAGCATCAACTTTACGGCTCCTATTCCCTCTCAGTAACCTGTTATTGAAGAATAAACTCACCTCTGGGATAGGATAATTAGCCGCAATATACAAAGCGTTTAACAGGTTGACCTGACCGTCAGAACGTAGCTCAGCTAAGGGAATCTGCGAACCCGTAACTATAACCGGCTTACTCAGATTTTCTAACATAAAACTAAGTGCCGAGGCAGTATATGCCATAGTATCGGTGCCGTGGAGGATTATAAAACCATCGTACTGGGTGTAATGCCGCGCAATATCATCCGCTATCTGCTGCCAATCTGATGGCGACATGTCAGAAGAATCAATCAGGTGTTCGTATTCCTGAACGGTAAATTTTGGCATTTCCGCGCGATGAAATTCAGGCATTTTGGCCAATGTTTCAGAAAGGTAACCTGCGGCAGGAACATAGCCTTGTTTGGATGGGCGCATACCAATCGTACCGCCAGTATAGGCAATGTAAATGTGCTTTCTCATAAAGTCATACCTTGGCTTTTTTTGTAGTTTACCAAGTTATAACGCAATGTCATCCTGCTACTTAGCTATATAATTGATTCCCTTCTTTATTCTGAAATATTTTTTCACAAATATTTCGTGGGGATTTTATATCTACCGTGTTTTAATAGGCTTCATGGTGTCAATCTATTTGCTCGAACCAAAGTAATCAATTTTTTATTTTTTACTTTTTACTTTTTACTTTTTATTTTTCACGTTTCGCTTAACTTCTAGGATCATTCATGAACAAAGCCCTTCTCGCGTTAACGGTTGTATCATCCTTGCTTCCACTTACGGGGTGTCAGACTGCGTCAAACGATACTCGTGTGGCATCCTCATCTATGGTCGAAAGTAAAAGTGAAGCGGCTAAGTTAAATGAATTGACTCAGCAGTACTTCGACGAGTCACTTGCTCGAAATCCTTTAATGGCAACTTTTGTAGGTGTTCATCGATATGATGATAAATTTAATCCGCCACTATCTGAGCAATTTCTTGCTGATACTAAAGCTTTTGAGCAAAGCTACCTGGATAGAATTAATCAAATTGATGCGAGCAAATTAGAGGGTCAAGATTGGTTAAGTTATGAAATTTTTAAATATGATAGACAGCATACGTTAGCGGGGTGGGACTTTGAAAACCAATATTTGCCTCTATCGCAAATGGGGGGCGCGCATACTTATTTTGCGATGCTAGGTTCGGGTCAATCCGCCCAACCGTTCAAAACGTCCCATGATTATCGGGAATTCATGCTGCGGGCAGAGGGTTTCGCCGAGTTCATGGATAGCACTATCATTTATATGAAAAAGGGGGTTAAAAGCGGTGTGGTTTTACCCAGGCCGATAGCTGAAAAAGTACTACCCCAGCTTTCTTCACATATAGTGCAAGATGTGACGCAAAGTGTTTTTTATGCTCCGGTTGCTACACTGAATACCCTGACAGATATATCTGCTGAAGAAAAAGTTGCACTTCAAGATGAATATATCGACATGATTCGTAACACCATCATTCCTGCATATGATCGCGTCTATCAATACATGAAAAACGAATATTTAGACAGTGCACGCGATACAGTTGGCCTTTCAGCGCTACCAGACGGGCAACAATGGTATGAATATCAAATTCAGACGCATACTACATTACCTCTTACGGCTGAAGAAATACACGCATTTGGGCAAAATGAAGTTAAACGAATTCTTGGGCAGATGAAGAATGTGAAGGAGCGTGTGGGGTTCGATGGCAATTTGCAAGATTTTTTCAAACACTTACGTACTTCCGATGAGTTTTACTTTGAATCAGAAGAAGCTGTTATCGAAGCTTATACGAACGTAAAAAACAAGATCGATTCCCGCTTACCACAACTTTTTAGTGTATTTCCTAAAGCGGATTATGAGGTTAGGGCGGTAGAGCCATATCGCGCGGCTTCAGCAGCAGCTGCGAGTTATCAGCCCCCTGCGCCCGATGGGTCGAGACCCGGTATCTTTTATATCAATACGCATAATCTCAAAGCACAGCCTAAATTTGTCTTAGAAACGCTAAGCATTCACGAAGCGGCGCCTGGGCATCATTTTCAGATTGCGATTCAACAAGAAGTAGAGGGGTTACCTCAATTTAGAAAATTTAATAACTATACAGTGTTTGCTGAAGGGTGGGCGTTATATGCTGAAAGCCTCGGGAAAGAACTGGGCATGTTTGAAGATCCTTATCAGTGGTATGGCAGATTAGTTGATGAACAGTTACGTGCTATGCGTCTGGTGGTAGATACAGGCTTACATGCCAAAGGTTGGACACGTCAACAAGCTATTGATTTTATGACTGCAAATTCATCTATGCCAGATTCCGACGTAGTTGCAGAGGTAGAACGCTATATTTCTATGCCTGGCCAGGCGCTTGCGTACAAAGTGGGGGAGCGACATATCAAACAGCTGCGACAACAGGCTGAAGATGAACTAGGTGATAAGTTCGATATTCGCGCCTTTCACAAGCAGGTGTTAATTGATGGTGGTATTCCAATGCCTTTACTAAGTGAAAAAATAAAGCGTTGGGTGGCTTCACAGAAATTAGAGGGCTAATATAGGTCCAGGCGAAAGAATGCCTGCTCGTTAAAAGGAGGCAATAATTTATTTCCAATTTTCAGTTTCAAAGTTCGTTATCTAATGAATGTAAAGTTTTGGTTTTTATTTTTAATAATCTTATTCAGCGTTGCGACAAAGGCTCAATCCGAAACCTATGCCAGTGATAGCACTGCGAGCAGCCAAAGTCGTTTGCTCCAAGCCGATCACATAAGGCTGTCTAATAGAGAGAAGTCGAAGGATATTCTTGCTGATATCGATGTGTCACAACTTTCTTCCAGAGACCGCGCACTACACCAGTATCTGTTAATTTATCATTCATCTTTTGATGGTAATCTATTTGATACCTTTAAGCGCTATAAATTGTTACTGCCGAGCATTCAGGACCGAATAATTCGAATCCGTGTTTTGCAATCAATGATCAATATTGCTTCTTATAATGGTAGGTGGAGTGAAGGTTTTTACTACGCTGAGCAACTAAAACAAGAATTGGATAAAAATACCAGTGAAAGAGCATTGATAGAAGCCTCGAAAGGATTAATCTCATTTTATAAAAATGCCTCACTTCCGGATATCGCGCTCGACTATTTATTGACAGCACAGAACCTTAAAAGCTTAACCGCCGATGATAAATGTTACTTTTCATCTTTTAAGAATGAATTAGAGTATTCGCATGAATCTAAGTTTATATCTGAAGAAGTGTTTTTAAAAACGCGGGATCTATGTAAACGGGTCGATAATAGCTACTATGCAACGCTCAATTTAACCTATTTATTGTATCATTATATGCAAACAGGGCGGCTGAATCTGGCTGTTCAAATTATGCCTAAAGTAAAAAAACAAGTGGATAAACATGATGCAATATATCTAACCACTATATTTTACGCGAAGGTGGCAAAGCTCTTTTTATTAAACAAGGAATACACGAAGGCTGAACATTTTGCAATGAGGGCGGTTTCGTTAGACGAAAAAGCCGAAAATATATTAGCCAGTATTATTTCGTATGAAGTGTTGGTTGAACTAGCTAAAGAAAGAGGAAACTATAAGCAAGCTGTTGATTATTTGGAGTTTCTTCAAGAGAATCGTAATCAGTTCAATAGTCAGGAAATAGCGAGACAGATTGGCTTCCAACAAGCCCGTTTTGAATCTCAGCAAAAACAAAATAAAATTAATCTACTGGATAATCAAAACAAATTACTTACCGTAGAATCTGAACTTGTTACACGAGAAAAAGAAAGCTTTTTGATGGCGTTATTTTTAATGCTGTTTATCTTACTGGTGTTACTTGTATGGAGCTTCTTAAGCAGACGCAATCAAAAGAACCTGGAACAATTGGCTAGAACGGATACGTTGACCGGACTTTATAACCGTGGATACTTTACGGAATATGTGAAGTCACTATTGGAATCGGCAAAAAAACAGAACACTACCGCCACGCTTTTATTACTCGATTTGGATTACTTTAAGCAGGTAAACGACGCTTACGGCCATCAAACTGGCGATTGGGCTTTATGCGAAGTTGTAAGCACAATTAAAAAACGAGTACCTGCGAATGTAGCGATTGGAAGAATGGGGGGAGAGGAGTTCGGCATCCTGCTGGAAAATGCTACTGTTGATGATGGATTAAAGCTGGCAGAGTTGTGTCGGGAAGCAATATGTCAGGTAAATACTGACGCGACGGGTTATCAGTTTTCGTTAAGTGCAAGCTTTGGTGTGAGCGATACTAACCAGGTGGGGTATAAGTTAGAGAACCTGATCGCAGCGTCGGACCTCGCTTTATTTCAGTCCAAACAGCATGGTAGAAATCAGGTGTACGAGTACGTTGGTAACGAACAATTCGCCTGAGCGAATAGATAAATAGACAAAAGCCTGAATATTAGTTCAGGCTTTTGATGGTTTTTACGTCTGTACTTACTTACCTATTTGACTTCTTCGCCCGCGGCTTGCCTGTCAGCATGATAACTGGAACGGACCATAGGGCCACAGGCTGCGTGTGAAAAACCAATCTCTTTGGCAAAGTCTCCTAAATCATCAAACTCTGCGGGTGGAACATAGCGTTTAACTGGGAAATGGTGACGACTAGGTTGTAAATACTGACCTAACGTCAACATATCAACATTGTGTGAACGTAAATCTTCCAGCACTTTCTTTATTTCGTCATTTTCTTCGCCCATCCCCATCATCAATCCTGATTTAGTAGGTATGTCTGGGTGTTGCTCTTTGAACCTTTTAAGTAAATCCAGAGACCATTGATAATTAGCACCCGGGCGGCACTCTCGGTACAGACGAGGTATGGTTTCCAGATTATGATTGAAAACATCTGGTACACCTTGTTTGAAAATTTCTAATGCGCGATCCATTCTTCCTCTAAAGTCCGGCACTAATACTTCAATAGTGGTAGTGGGGCTGTGTTCACGGATAGCATTAATACAATCAACAAAATGCTGAGCACCACCATCCCGCAAATCATCACGGTCAACCGATGTGATCACTACGTATCTTAAATTCATTTCGGCAATTGTTTTAGCCAGCTTTTGAGGCTCTTCTGCACTCGGAGGAAGCGGCTTGCCATGAGCTACATCGCAAAATGGACAGCGTCGCGTACAGATATCTCCCAGGATCATAAATGTAGCGGTGCCATGGTTGAAGCACTCAGCGAGATTTGGGCAACTGGCTTCTTCACATACAGAGTGTAGATTGTTTTTGCGCAAGGTTGCTTTAATATGATCAATCTTGTCGGTGGTTCTTGGAAGTTTGATTTTTATCCACTCAGGTTTGCGAAGCATCTGCTCCTTCTTAGTGGGGATAATCGTCACCGGAATATGTTTAACTTTTTCGTCGTCGCGGAGTTTTACTCCAGCTTTTGGTCGGGCGCTACTCATCGAAACCTTCTTTATTTATTGATTCGGTGATGTTTAATTCACCTAACAGCTGATTTACTAAAATGGGGGCCGTTTGTGCCAAAGTTGATGGCCCATTCAGCGTATGTGTATCTACCATTTCTAGCCCAGCATATCCACATGGATTGATACGTGTGAATGGGTTCAAATCCATATTGACATTTAATGCCAGTCCATGAAAAGAACAACCTCGGCGTATACGAAGACCAACCGAGCACACTTTTTTATCCTTCACATATACACCGGGCGCATCCTTTTTCGCCTCGGCTTGAATATGGAAATCTGCAAGCACTTTAATGACGGCATTTTCCATTGCATTCACTAAATGACGAACTCCTAATTTACGCCGTTTGATGTCAATCATAAGATAAACAACCATTTGGCCGGGGCCATGATAAGTTACCTGGCCACCTCGATCGACTTTTACTACCGGAATATCTCCAGGCATTAAAAGGTGCTCTTCTTTCCCTGCCTGCCCCTGAGTAAAAACAGGTTCATGTTCCACTAACCATATTTCATCATTGGTTTGTTCATGGCGAGTATCAGTAAGTTGTTGCATCCTCTGCCATATTGGTAAGTAAGGCTGACGGTGTAAATGTCTTATTACAACGGGAAGTTTCTTATCTGACACTACAGCACAACTCGTACTAGTTCAATTTTGGCTAACTCTGTGTAAATTTCTTCCATGTGTTCTTTGCTGGTGACACGAACGCTGACGGATACAGAGTGGTAGTTACCTTTACTACTAGGCTTAATCGTAGGGGAGTAATCGCCCGGCGCTAACCTCTGTAAACAGCTGACCACCTCGTTAGGAAGCGCATCGTCAGCTACACCCATCACTTTAAAAGTCTGATAGGTAGGGAAGTCCAATAATTCATCAAAACGGGTATCCATCAGATATCCTTCAAAACTCAATTGTGTTAAACAAAAAAACGGCGGCTGGATTATAGCAAATCCTGCCACCGTTTTACATTATCCAACATTGATAGGGCGTTATTCGCCCCATCCAAGCTGTAACATTATATAATCAATAATGCGGTCGAAAAAGCTACCTTCTTTTACTTCTTGCAATGTCACTAACGGATATTGAGCCACATCTTCGCCCTCTAATTGCAGATAAAGCGTTCCTACCACCTGACCTTTAGCCAGGGGGGCTTCTAACTTTTTGTTCAGTTCGAAATTAGCTTCCAGATTATCTGCTTGACCGCGGGGTATCGTAATAGGTGTTGGTTGATTGATGCCCAGGTCCACCGTTTCTCTGTCTCCCATATAAATACGGTGTGATACAAAACTCTCGCCGGCCTTGTAAGGCGTTACCGTTTCGTAAAAACGAAATCCATAACGCAACAGCTTTTTATTTTCAATTTTACGAGCACGTTCACTATCTGTACCCATTACCACTGAAACCAGCCGCATGTCCCCTTGCTCGGCTGAAGTCACTAAACTGTAACCCGCATCTGAGGTATGTCCGGTTTTAATTCCATCAACATTGAGACTCTGGTCCCACAATAAACTATTTCGATTGTATTGTTTGATACCGTTGTAGGTATATTTTTTTATTTTAAATAACCCGTAAACATCAGGTGTTTCTTCAATTAATGCTTTCGATAAAATTGCCATGTCTCTAGGGGTGGTGAAATGGTCGGGGTCGTGCAGACCGTGACTATTAACAAAATTCGACCCTGTCATACCTAAATGTGCCGCATGCGCATTCATCATACTTGCAAATGCGCTTTCCGAGCCAGCTACATGCTCGGCTAAAGCAACACAAGCATCATTTCCAGATTGAATTATCATGCCATGTAACAGTTCATCAACAGTTACTTGAGTTCCTACTTCAATAAACATTTTAGATGACTCGGGAAATTTTTTGGCCCAGGCATTCTCTGAAACTGTGACTTTATCAGTTAGCGCTATATTCCCCTCATTTAGTTCTTTTCCTACCACATATGCAGTCATCATTTTAGTAAGGCTAGCAGGAGCAAGTTGCATATCAGCATTTTGATCTGCGATGGCGTGACCAGTTTCGAAATCAGTTAGAATGAAGCCTTTGGCATCAACGCTGGGGGCAGGGGGGATCACCACAGCAGCAGCTGCGGAAAAAGTGAAACTCGTCGCCATTAGCATAATGCTAAAAAGTGACAGTGATTTAGCGCGTAATATCTTTTTTTGCATAATTATATTTTTCAATCGTGTAATCGTAACGACAATAGTGTGTGAATTCTAACGTAAGGGCTGTTATACGACTAGGTTTTACCGAAAAAGTTTAGCTTTTAATAGATAAACTGCCAGTTTTCCACTGTAAAGCCCCGAAATTAACACCTTTTACCCTCCACCTTACAGTTAAGCCGAGTTGTTTATAAATTCATCTCAACGGTGTAAGCGCCGGGGTAACCGTTTTTCTTCAATTCGGCCAAAAGCATTTTCGCCTGGAATCGATCGGATAAAGGTCCCAGGCGAAGTTTATATATATTATTGACCAAGGGTATTTCAGCTGGTACCTGATAAAGAGAAGAAAGAACGGTCGAAACAGAGCGCGCTTTTTCTATATCTGATAAAGCAGCTACCTGAATATATAAGCCAGGGGTAAACGTCACTTTGGTCTGTTCTTCAGCTTTACGCACAGGCACATCTATGACCGCATATTCAGCATATGTCATTGTGGGTTGACTCCCTATAGTGACGTTGTTCTCTTCGTCAAAGTGGATTACTTCAAGCCGCACTTTGGCAGTGCCCTTGCTCTGATAACCTAATTTGTGAGAAGCAGCGTAAGATAAATCAATAATACGATCTGGATGGAACGGCCCCCTGTCATTCACTCTTACTATCACTTGTTTGTTATTTTCCAAATTGGTAACACGAACATAAGAGGGGAGGGGCAGAGTCTTGTGCGCCGCCGTCATCGCGAACATATTGTAGGTTTCACCATTTGAAGTAAGGTGGCCGTGGAATTTTTGTCCATACCAAGACGCGTAGCCTTCCTCTTCAAATCCTTTTCCTGTTTGAAGTGGGAAATAGCGTTGGCCCAATACTTCATAGGGACGACTGTTATAACTGCGGTAAGGTTCGTACTTAGGAACTGCGTCCACAATGGATATTTCTTTATGTTGAAAACGTGGTGCAGAGTCGTACCGCTGTTTATATCTTCCTTGTGAAGGAGTTTGACAACCGACAATGGTTATCAACAATAATAAAACCACTACATAGCGCATCACCGTGATAACAATCTCTTTTGTGTACTTATAGCCATTAGCATGCCAAATCCTGCCATTAATGTCACCATTGATGTGCCGCCATGACTGACTAGCGGCAATGGAACGCCCACTACCGGTAATAACCCCGACACCATCCCCATGTTAACAAACACATAGACAAAAAAAGTAAGCGTGATACTTCCTGCGAGCAGTTTACTATATGCGTCCTGAGCTCGATTCGCGATAATCAGACCCCGGGTAATAATAAACAGATAAATTGCCAGTAAGCCCAATACGCCGAATAAACCAAACTCTTCGCTGAAAACGGAAAAAATAAAATCTGTATGCCGTTCCGGTAAAAACTCAAGCTGAGATTGAGTTCCTTCCAGCCATCCTTTACCTCGTAAACCACCGGAACCGATGGCTATTTTCGACTGAATAATGTGGTAACCCGCACCGAGTGGGTCGCTTTCCGGATTCATAAAGGTAATAACTCGCTGTTTTTGATATTCCTTCATGAGGAAGAACCACATAATGGGCAGAAATGCGCCGCCAAGCAAGGTGAGAAAACCAATCAAACGCCAGCTCATGCCTGCTAAAAAAATTGCGAAAATGCCTGAACTTGCGATCAATAATGAGGTGCCCAAATCGGGTTGTTTTGCAATAAGTATGGTCGGGACAACGACAATGACGAACGCTATAAACACTTGGTTCGTTTTAGGCGGTAGATTGTAATTACTGATATACCAGGCGACCATCATGGGTACGGCCAGCTTCATCATTTCAGAAGGTTGAAAGCGAATAACTTTAAGGTCGAGCCAACGTTGAGCGCCTTTACCTATATCGCCAAAAAGTAGTACGGCAATAAGCATTAAGATGCCGATGGCAAATGCATAGATCGAAAGTCTTCTATAGGCCATGGGCGGCACCTGCGCCATAACCAACATCACAATTAATGCTACTCCCATCCGCATAAACTGGCGTTGTAACTGGCCTGCATCTTGTCCCGTAGCTGAATATAATGTTGCCAAGCCGACAGCCATCAGTATCAATAAACCTAAAAGGAGCACACCATCAACATGAATGCGCTGTAAGAAGGTGACTTGGTTGGGTCTAATTTGTGTTCTTTTCATTCTACATCTTTGCTTGGGTTTCAGCGTTTGTCAGCTGCGTTGGAAAAGAATGATTACGAAAGAAAAAATCCATCATATTCCGAGCTATAGGTGCGGCGTTACTACTCCCGCCCCCTGCATTTTCGAGGACAACGGTAATTGACATTTCGGGTGATTCATACGGCGCGTAACCCACATACATGGCGTTGTCCCGTAATCTTTCGGCAACATTTTCCTCCTCATAACTTTCATTTTGGCCAACCGAGAACAGCTGTGCTGTTCCGGTTTTTCCTGCGGAAACATAAGGTGTATCTATAAATGCAGCTTGTGCAGTACCATCCTCGCGATTTACCACGCCGTACATGGCATCAAGTACAATATTCCAGTTTTTAGGCTCTTTAACAACAATTGGCCTTAGAGATTTTAACGGTTCAAGTTCTATTGTACCAACCTCACTCATAAACCCACGCATAATTTGCGGTACATAACGCTCACCTCGGTTAATTAATGTATTAACAGTATGCGTAAGTTGGATTGGGGTGGTTGTCCAAAAACTTTGGCCAATCCCTACGGGAATAGTATCACCGATATACCAAGGTTGATTGAAGCGAGCTCGCTTCCAGCCTCTGCTGGGCATATTGGCATCAGATTCTTCATATAGGTCAATCCCAGTATAGTCGCCAAAACCAAATTCAGTCATCGCTTCACTAATTCGGTCAATACCAAGTTGATAGGCTAAGTCATAGTAAAAAGTATCACAGGAGACTTCTATCGCTTTGGTAACATTGACTTTTCCGTGACCCCAACGTTTCCAATCTCGCCAAACGTGATTTACATTTGGAAGGCGATACCTTCCATGATCATTGATAGTTGTTTGTTGCGTTATGATTTCCTGTTCCAGCCCAAGCAATGCTAAATGGGGTTTGACGGTCGAAGCAGGCGGATACTGACCTTGCGTCGCGCGATTTATTAGCGGTCGATCCTCTGAGTTAAGTAGCGCGGAGTAGTTTTTTCGACTGATACCATGTACAAATAAATTAGGGTCATAGCTTGGACTGCTGTACATAGCGAGTACGCCACCAGTTTGGGGCGATGTTACAACTATCGATCCTCTTTGCCCATCAAGTTCGCGTTGCGCCGCTAACTGTAATTCTATGTCGATATTTAATACAATATCTTTCCCAGGTTGGGGGGGATCAACGTTTAAAATACGTATGATTCTGCCTTGGTTGTTCACCTCCACTTGTTGGAAGCCAACCGTTCCGTGTAATAGATCCTCATGAAATTTTTCGATGCCTAGTTTGCCGATATCATAAGTGGCTGCATAATTTGCTTCCTGTCCTGCTTCAACAATTTTTTGCAAATCATTTTTGTTAATCTTAGCGACATAACCTAGTACATGCGTTAATGTGCTTCCATAAGGGTAATGGCGAGATAACCTTGCTTCAATATTAACGCCAGGAAAGCGGTGTTTTTGTGCAGAAAAACGTGCCACTTCTTCCTCGTTAAGCTGCGTTCTCAACGCCACAGGTTTAAAGCGGCGCTGGCCTCTAATTGTGGCGAAAAAATTTTCGATTTCTTCATCTGAAATATCTAATAATTTCGTTAATTCGCCTAACGTGAACGGCAGATTGTCAATTTGTTCGGGGATGAGTTCTAAACTAAAAACAGGTCGGTTTTCCGCCAGTAATACGCCATTACGATCGTAGATAAGGCCTCTATTAGGCGCAATCGGAAGCACTTTAATTCGATTACCGTTCGAGCGTGTCTGAAAGTCTTCATATTGCTCCACTTGGAGTACATAAAGGTTACTGACGATTATACTCAGCATGAAAAAGACAATAAGAATTGCCACAGTAGCACGACGAGCAAAGAGGTTCGCTTCAGCGGTATGATCGCGAATTGTCTGGCGTTTTCTCATCAACTTAATTTACTCTCGATGATAGGGGTGATTCTGGGTTACCGTCCAGGCCCTATAAAGACTTTCTGCCACAATAATTCTGACTAATGGATGGGGAAGGGTCAACGGGGAGAGAGACCATTTCTGATCGGCTGCTGCAATACATTCTGGTGAGAGACCTTCTGGTCCACCAATAAGCATGCTGACATCGCGCCCGTCCATCTTCCAGTTATCTAACTGCGTTGCGAGTTGATCAGTAGACCAGGGTTTGCCATGGACTTCGAGGGTTACGATACGATGGCTTTTCTCCACGCGGGAGAGCATAGCCTCTCCCTCGGCTTTTAGAATACGCGCTATATCAGCATTTTTGCCCCTTTTACCGGCGGCAACAGGACTGAAGTACACGTCCATATCTGGGCCAAACCGGCGCAAAAATTCGTTTACCCCATGATCGACCCAATCGGGCATCTTCGTTCCAACAGCGACGATTTGAATGCGCACGTGATTGCTTTACCAAGTTAAGTTAATGACAGCTTCGTTAATCCCACAGCTTTTCTAACTGATAAAAGTCGCGGGTTTCATCTTGCATAACATGCACGATGATGTCACCCAGGTCAACCAGTACCCATTCACCGCTCTCTTTTCCTTCCACGTTTAATGGCGGATGACCGGCATGTTTGGTTTCAACCAATATCTTATCCGCTATAGAAATTACGTGTCGTTTAGAATTACCTGAGCATATGATCATGGTATCAGTAATAGTCGATTTACCGTGTACGTCTAACTCTGTTACGTCGCGGCCTTTCATATCGTCAATTTTGTCTTTCACAAATTGCTTGAGTTGTTGACTCTCCAATTTTGCTCCTCTATCTATGTAATGACTGCATCATACAGTCGGTTAGCTTTAATATAGTCGAATACTTGCGGCGGGAGCCACTTTATTATTTTATGCTCAATCTCTTTAGCAGCAACGGGGCCAGCGTGAAAATAGTTGGCTAGTTCTTGTCGTATTAATGTTGATGAAACAGTAAAATAAGGAGTATCCACCAAATATACATTACCCGAAATCGATTCAAATTTTCCACATTCGACCTCGCTATACGAATTTTGTAGCCATTTTTTTTGTTCTACAGGCAAGGGAGGTTTGCAGCCTTTTCGGCGCATTACAACTATGTGGCAATAATCAGTAAGCATCTGCCACTTATACCAGCTCGTAAGATGATAAAACGAATCTTCCCCCATTAAAAATAGGAGAGCCGTTTGCGGGTACAAGGCGCGGAGTGCCTGGAACGTTTTCACACTATATGAGGGGGCAGGTAACGATAGCTCACAAAGCTCTGTATATAGTCTGGGGTCGACTGAACAGGCTAGCTCTGTCATTTTTACCCTATGCGTTTGGTTAACTTCAGCCAATTGCTTATGCGGTGGAACCTTGCAAGGCATAAGGCCTAACTTTTCTGCCCCGATAATTTCGATGGCAGCTATGGCTGGCTGAATGTGGCCATAGTGAGGCGGATTAAAAGTACCCCCAAGCAGGGCAATAGAAGAAAAGCAAGTTGTCACTTATTCTGCCACTTCATATTGCTGCACAGGTACTGCCAAAAAAAGCATGCATAAATGACATAATTTTACAAATGGCTTATTCACCGTTGTCTGCTTAAAAAGTAAATCCGCTTGTTGTAATTGCTCGCGTATGATTTCAAGGTGTTTTCTATTTAAACGCGTCAGGGCTGTCTGATAAAAAGCTTGGCGGTTTTTCCAAATACCGAGTTTTTGCCAGGCGATAGGCTGATTGGCATCACGCAATTGGTTTAGTGACCATAGCGTCTGCCATTCTCGTACTAGCGCCCAAATTAGAATGTTAGGCTCAATACCCTCGCTCTCCAATCGGAGTAACATTTTGACACACCGATGGTTGTCACCACTTAAAATAACGTCGATAAGTTGAAATACATTAAACCTTGAGTGATCTACTAACGCCTTGTCGAGTAATTCAAGGGTGATATAGTCTTGTTGATAGAGCAATGAAAGCTTATCTATTTCCTGGCGCGCAGCGAGTAGGTTGCCTTCACAGTAATCAGCAAGACGCTTAATACACGTATTATCCAGATTCAATTTCGCTAGCTTACAACGTTGGCTAATCCATTGGGTCAGGGCATTACCTTCAAGTGGATAGCAAAGGCTATATACGCCTACTGAATCAAGTGCTTTAAACCATTTGGCTTTCTGCACATCTTTCCCAATACGTGGGCCATGAACCACAATAATGACATCATCATTTACCTGTTCTGCCAACATCGCAAAGGTTTTGCTTCCTTCTGTTCCTGGCTTTCCGGTGGGTAATTCAAGCTCGATAAGTTGTTTGCTAGCAAATAGAGACAAGGTTTGAGTGGCCTCTATTAATTGAGACCATTCAAAGTCAGAGTCTGCCACAAAGGAAGTTCTCTCTTCAAAACCTGCACGCTTTGATTGCTCGCGTACGGCATCAATCATTTCTATCTTTTGCTGTGGCTCATCGCCAAACAATAAATAGAATGGGTGGATGCGTTTTGCCAACTCTTCATTAAAACGATTAGGAAAAACTTGCATGTAATATTTCGACTATATTCGAGTTGTTGACTGACTTGATAGCCGGCGAATGATTCGGTCAGCTGCCTCACGTCGCATTTCACTCAGTACTAGTTCAAGCTCTCTTGACTTTGCCAATACTTGATCAGGATCATCCTGGTAATCCCTAACTACTTCAAAATAGGCTTCAATTAAATCATTATCACCAAATTTAACAGTGTAGGGAACGCCTAATATTAGTTCGTATTCAGCAACCTGGCCGGTGGAAAATACAGATAGCAACCTTCGTTCAAGTTTTTCAGGTGCTAATGTAATAGTTATAGTGTGAACGTGGCTTTCCTTTGCCATATCTACAACCGGAACAATATTGTAAATTTCCAAGCGCTTGTTCAATGCGCGTTTAAGCGGCGCATGGCTGTGCATCGATTCAACGTGTAAATGCTTATAGCCCGCAGGGAGAGAATGGTCTCCCCTTAATTTGAAGCCGCATGCCACCAATACCGAAGACAGGCACATTATAAGTAAAAAGCGAGAGAAGCTCATTAGTTAGCAACAATATTAACGAGCTTGCCGGGTACTACTATCACTTTTCTTACGGTCTTACCGTCTGTGAACTGAGTGACATTAGGTTGCGCCATTGCTTGCGTCTTCACGTCATCTTCACTAGCGTTGGCTGCTACTGTTATTTTAGCGCGTAGCTTACCATTTACCTGGACGATAATTAATTTCTCGTCTTCCACTAAAGCAGCGGGATCAGCCACAGGCCATTGCACATGCTCAATTGGGGTTTGGTGACCCAGATCTTGCCACAATTGATGACATATGTGCGGGGTTATCGGATTTAACAACAACACAATCGATTCAACAGCTTCACGCATAACCATTCTATCTTCAGTACTATCCACTGAAGCTTTTTGTAGATGATTAAGCAGCTCCATAATAGCTGCGATTGCCGTGTTAAACGTTTGCCGACGACCTAAATCATCAGTGACTTTTTCGATAGTTTTATGTACTTCACGGCGTAAAGATTTTTGCGAATTGTTCAAATTAGAAAAATTGGTTAAATCGACAGCCTCATCGTCAATGTGATCATGAACTAACTTCCATACCCGACGGAGAAATCTATTGGCCCCTTCTACACCTGAGTCGACCCACTCGAGAGTTTGTTCTGGAGGCGCAGCAAACATGGTGAAGAGCCTGACTGTATCAGCACCATATTGATCGATAACGTGCTGCGGATCAATGCCATTATTTTTAGATTTAGACATCTTTGTCATGCCGCCATGGATCACCACCTCATTGGTTTCGGTTATCCACGCTTTAACAATACGGCCTTTGTCATCTTTTTCGGTAGAAATATCAGTTGGGGGATACCATGTCTTCTTACCATTCGCATCTTCACTGTAGAACGAATCAGCTAATACCATTCCTTGACATAGCAGCTTTTTAAATGGTTCGTTAGATTGAACAAGGCCTTCGTCACGCAGTAATTTATGGAAAAAGCGCGCATAGAGCAGATGCAATATAGCGTGTTCAATTCCACCGATATATTGATCAACAGGTAACCAGTAATTGGCTTCCTTAGGATCGAGCATGGCGTCATTTTCCATTGCGCTGGTATAGCGTGCATAGTACCAAGACGACTCCATGAAGGTGTCGAAAGTATCTGTTTCGCGTTGCGCCATTTCGCCATTGAAGTTGGATTTAGCCCACTCCGGATCTGCTTTTATTGGTGAAGTAACACCATCCATGACCACATCTTCAGGTAGAACTACCGGTAATTCATCTGCAGGTACCGGAACGGATTCGCCATTTTCCAAATTTAACATTGGAATAGGAGCTCCCCAGTAGCGCTGTCGACTTACGCCCCAGTCCCGCAAACGATAATTGACTTTGCGTTTACCATGCCCCAATTTTTCCAGCTCGCTTGCAATTTGGGTAAACGCAGCGTTGAAATCTAGGTCGTTGAATTTATCAGAATTAATCAGTACACCTTTTTCAGTATAAGCCGATTGGTCTAAATTAATTTCTGCATTATTGGCAGGGACAATAACCTGTCGTATGGGTAGAAAATATTGCTGGGCGAATTCCCAGTCTCGTTGGTCATGTGCAGGTACAGACATCACTGCACCCGAGCCATATTCCATTAATACAAAATTAGCAACCCAAACTGGAATAGCCTGCTTAGTTAACGGGTGGATTACTGAAAGGCCCGTGGCAAAGCCTTGTTTTTCCATGGTGGCTAATTCAGCTTCCGCCACTTTGGTGTTTTTGCATGAGTCAATGAAGTCTGCTAATTCAGAGTTAGACTCAGCAGCAAACTCTGCTAACGGATGTTGCGCGGCCACTGCCAAATAGGTTACGCCGAAAACCGTATCGGGACGAGTTGTGTACACGGTTACCGATTCAACTGGAGTGTTTTTTTCAACCATATCGAACGTGATGTCAACGCCTTCAGAACGACCAATCCAGTTAGCTTGCATCGCTTTAACTTGTTCAGGCCATTCTGGTAACTCTTCAAGGTCTGCCAGCAGTTCCTCGGCATAGTCGGTGATTTTTATAAACCATTGAGGAATCTCTTTTTGTTCAACTAATGCGCCTGAACGCCAGCCCCGGCCATCAATAACCTGTTCATTCGCCAGAACGGTTTGGTCAACAGGATCCCAATTTACGGTAGAATTCTTTTTATAAACCAAGCCTTTTTCATACAAACGCGTAAAAAACCATTGTTCCCAGCGATAATACTCAGATTTACAGGTAGCAACCTCTCTATCCCAATCGTAGCCAAAACCCAACGATTTCAGCTGACCTTTCATATAATCTATATTGGCATAAGTCCATTTAGCTGGCGCCGAATTGTTATTAATAGCCGCATTTTCTGCTGGCAAGCCAAAGGCATCCCAACCCATTGGTTGAAGTACATTTTTACCCTGCATTCGCTGAAACCGGCTGATAACATCGCCGATGGTATAATTTCGCACATGTCCCATATGTAGCCGACCACTAGGATAGGGGAACATACTCAAACAATAGAATTTTTCTTTTTCAGGATCGATACTAGCTTTAAATGTTTGATTGACTTCCCAGTTTTGCTGGACAGATTGCTCAATTTGTTTGGGGTTGTACTGTTTTTCGGCCATGAAAAAAAGGCTTCCGCTTATAGACTGAATGGTTTAAAAATATTAGCCCAGTAGAATACCTCAAGCCCACGGTCTATCACAATAGGGACTGGCCTTTTCTTCTTATATACAAAAAATATTCTAGCTAAACGTTATTTTTCGCTGTTTTTTTCTACAAAGGCTTTTAAGGCATTAAGTTGCTGATTCTGCACTTTTGCGACTATGGGTGCCAAATCTTCAAATCCGTCAGGGCGATAGCCTTGCGCATAGTAAGACAGGGTCACTTTTGTTCCAGATTCTGTTTTTTCAAATTTCCAATTTAACGCGCCATATACACCCATGCCTTGCAAGGGGCCAAGACCCCCAGCCATCCTCAACATTTTCATCGGGTCAACAAAAGTAATTTGCATATGTTGAGCTTGTTGCTTACCTTTTTTCTCACAGAAGCATCCTCCAGCTGAAGATGAAATAGTGAAAGTGCCTTTCCACCAACTATGATCTTTAGGCCACCATTCATCCACATCGTTGATTAAGGCATACCATACTTTTTTAGATGAGTGGGGGGTCTCTATCTCATTTTGGATAATGAAACCCGTATTATCTACGTGTAGGACTTTTGCATTTACGTACGCTGCAAATAGGCTCAGTGCCAGAATAATGATTTTAATCATGATAATTATTCCACTTAAATCAAATGGGCTTTAACGGTTTACAGCAATTAAGAAGCGTTCCCGATAGCATAGTTAAGTTATATAGCGCTTTAACGCGCATGTACAACTTTTTGCGTCAGTTCGTTATGAAGTGTTTGACAGTGACGCCTAATCACGTTTCACTTAGCACAAAGAAATTTAATGAATAGAATATGTCAGGCATCCACGCAATTTTGCCTCTTACTTCGAAGCAGTTATCCCCACAGATAGAACGCAGTAAAATCAAGCAAGCGCTTGAAGATAGTCAATCGATAAGTGCCACCTTTATCGGGCAGGAACGTGCCCGTGAAGCGTTGACTTTTGGTTTGGGAATGAAAGCGAAAGGCTATAACTTTTACGTAATGGGAGAAGCGGCGACGGGTCGTTATACCCTTGTTCGTGACTATATCCAACGTTACGCAAACAGTCTTCCAAATCCTGATGACTGGTGCTTGATTAACAATTTTGATGAAGAACGTGAGCCTTTTGTACTCAGAATGCTCGCTGGCGGCGCACGTGCATTTGTCAAAGATGTGAGCCATTTGATAGACGAATTGTTGGATACATTTCCAGCCGCTTTTGATAATCCCGGGTATCAACGTCGTAAAGCGGCTATCGCAAGAGAGTTTGATCAACGCTATGACCGAGCAATTGACTCCGTCGAGCGATATGCTCAGGCGAACCAGGTCGCATTGCTGGAAGAAGGGGGAACGATTAGTTTTGCTCCCATCGTCAATGGTTCCCCGATTACCGATACTGAATTTAGTAAGTTGGACGACGAGAAACGTAGCTATTATTACCAGCTTATCGATGAATTGGAAAATAGGCTGAGTGAGAGCTTATTGAGTTTACCAGCATGGAAAAGAGAAAACTCAGAAAGGCTACGTGAATTGAATCGTCAGACGATTGAAAATTGTATTAAGCCATTGCTCAAAACCCTTGAACACAAATACGCCTCGCATTTAGCAATATTAAAATATTTGCGGCGAATGAAAGGGCATCTGATTGATACCATTATCTCCACGCTGATAGAAGAAAATAAAGAGGACAAGCTTGATGAACAAGAGCGTCGGGCACTGTTAGAAGAACTTTATTTACCCAATGTATTAGTGGGACACGAAATAAACGCTAGCGCTCCTATCGTTTATGAAGCCAATCCTAATTATCAGAACTTGTTTGGCAAAATGGAATACACGAGTATACATGGCAATGTATATACCAATTATCGAATGATTCGTCCTGGGGCCCTGCACAAAGCGAATGGGGGTTATTTATTATTGGATGTGGAAAGGTTAATTGAACAACCCTATGTGTGGGAAACACTTAAATTAGCGATAAAGTCCAGTTCTCTAAAAATGGATTTACCCCAGCAGGATGTTGGGATGGTCAATGCCATGACGCTAAATCCGCAACCAGTAGAGCTCAATGTCAAAATTGTGCTTTTTGGTTCTCGTGAGCTGTATTACACCTTGCAGGATTACGATGAAGAATTTATGGAACTCTTTCGTGTATTGGTTGACTTCGACCCCGATATTCCACTCACTCGCCAGTCACAGTTTGACTTCATCGGCAGAGTAAAACGCGAACTGGCCGAACTTGGAATGCGCGATATATCCGTAGCCGCCATGCAGCGTTTAGTCGAGTATTCTTTGCGTATGGCGGAACATCAAAAACGTCTGTCAGCTCACTTTGCTGATGTCATTGAACTAATTCACGAAGCCAAGTATTTTTGTGATAAGGCGCACACGGACCAGCTTGAATTAGAGCACATTAATACAGCATTAGAAGCAAAAAAACGGCGTACAGGGCGGGTAAGTCAAAGCTTACTAGAAGACATTAAGGAAGGACATGTCTTAATTGCCACTGAAGGCAGTGCGGTAGGTAAGGTAAATGGTCTGACTGTATTGGATATCGGAGACTCTACATTTGGTACGCCAGCCCGAATCACTTCTACCGTATATGCGGGTGCAAGCGGCGTTATTGATATAGAAAGAGAAGTAGAGTTAGGCCAGCCTATTCATTCCAAAGGCGTAATGTTATTAACGGGTTATTTAGGTAATAAGTACGCTCAACATTTTCCTTTAACACTCTCTGCCAATATTGCGTTGGAACAGTCGTATGGGCATATTGATGGAGATAGCGCCTCATTGGGGGAGCTTATCGCTTTAATTTCGGCTTTAACAGAAATTCCGGCTACGCAAGACATAGCCGTTACCGGGTCAATTAATCAATACGGCGAAGTTCAGGCAGTTGGCGGCGTGAATGAAAAAATAGAAGGATTTTTTGATTTATGCCAACACAGAGGGTTGAATGGCCATCAAGGCGTAGTTATCCCTAAGTCCAATGCGATTAATTTAGTTCTGGACAAAGCGGTTATTAATGCTGTTAAAAAAGATCAATTTAGGATTTACGCGGTTGAAACGGTCGATCAGGCGTTGAGCCTATTAATGAATAAAGAAGCCGGTGTTATTAATAGTAAAGGGCGCTATCCAAAAAATTCAATCAATTACCACGCTGTCAACAGGTTGTACAATATAGCCTTAACCGTCAATGGTGAGTAAAAGAGGGCGTTAAATGCCCTCCAATATTCCTACTTATTTTGGCGGCATTCTCATTGCGCCGTCTAAACGCACTGTTTCTCCGTTCATATAAGTATTGTCCATCATATGAATGACAAGTTTAGCAAATTCAGCAGGTAGCCCTAACCGTTTAGGAAACTGTACATTCGCTGTTAATGCATCCTGTACTTTTTCTGGCATCGCCACGACCATTGGCGTTCCCATGACACCGGGCGCGATCGTATTTACCCGGATACCTAACGGCGCCAAATCTCGAGCCATAGGTAACGTTAAACCGATGATGCCCCCTTTACTCGCCGCATAAGCTGTTTGTCCAATTTGACCTTCATAACCGGCAATAGAAGCAGTATTAACGATTAAACCACGCTCGTTAGCTTCTCCCTGAGGATTTTGTAAAGCCATTCTAGCTGCCACTAGCCTGGCAACGTTGAAACTACCCACCAAATTGATATCAATAGTTTTTTGGAAACTTTCTAAAGGAGCGGGTTGGCCATCTCTGTCAAGTAGACGCTTAGCCGGAGCAATACCTGCGCAATTTACGAGCAAATGAATGTCGCCAAATTCTGCGGAAACCTGGTCTAATGCTTGGGTGACGGATTTTTCATCACGCACATCGACCTGACAAAAAATGGTATTTGCTGTTCCAAGTTCGGAAACCCGCTGATTTCCTAAGTCTTCATTCAAATCAAATAAGGCAACATTTAAACCTGCTTCACGCAACTTTATTGCAGTAGCATGACCTAAACCGGAACAACCACCTGTAACGATGGCCGTCGCTCCTTCTAAATTCATAGTTTTTCCTTTCTTTGTAGGGCTAACAAGCGTGCTTTATTAACAATCAATTTGCCGTAAAGTTTATTTTGGTAACTGAATTTTTTTATCTTCACTTGGCCGGTATAAAACCAAAGTATGACCAATTACCTGCAATTTATTAGCGCGGGTCTCGCGTACAATAGCGTCCATAATCAATGCTTTTTCTTCACGATCGTCTGAAGGCACTTTTACCTTTATTAATTCATGATGACTTAAGGCATTATCAATTTCCGCAACCACGCCCTCAGTAAGCCCATTGGCTCCAAGCTGGACAACGGGTTTTAGAGAGTGAGCCAGTCCCTTAAGAAACTGTTTTTGTTTAGTTGAAAGTTTCATTCTTAAAAATTCTTACAATTAAAATAGTGGATAAGACGTGAAGTAAAGTATTCTACCGCCTTCTGGTCGACAATCCTAACCAGTTTATGGTCGAATGACAAAAGTTGTTCGCACTCGCCATGGATTATTTACACATAACGTGTTCATAGGGGATAGTTTTACAGACTAAACTAAACACAAATAGAGGTTGGCGCGTACTTTACTCCACACAGAAATAAAATCGGCAAAAATTTATTTTCTCGAGAAATTAGGCTGAACTTTTTTAAATCAATTAATAATATTTTTGACAAAGTGGTTGTATTTAGCGAAAGCGTCACAATCTAGCGAGTATAGAAGAAGAACTTATGTTAGAACAGGGGCTTCGGAAGAGTTAAACATAACAGATCTATTTCACTATTTAGCCGAGTTTAGTTGATGAGACGGCTAGGTAATTGGTAGCGTGTAAAAATAAAGTGTAGTACCCTTTCGTTTGGTATTACATTACTAAATACGGTTCGGAAGGAAATAATTGTGGTAAGAAATTTGCTGCGTTGTTGTTCTACACCGAGTTGTTTTTAACAGAGGTTAATAGCATTGAGCGATATGGCAAAAAATTTAATCTTATGGCTGGTCATTGCCGTTGTGTTGATGTCGGTGTTTCAGAGTTTTTCTCCAAGCGAATCGACTCGGGCGCAAACGGATTATACAACCTTCCTTAAAGAAGCGAATCAAGGCAATATCCGTGAGGTTCGTATAAATAGTGATGCCCGTGAGATACGTGGAACGAAGCGTAATGGTGAATCATTTGTTACCTATATCCCATATTTCGATGATCAATTAGTATCGGATTTGGTTAAACAAGATGTTCGTATTTTAGGCGAACCTCCAGAGGAACCATCAATCTTAACATCGATTTTTATTTCATGGTTCCCCATGTTACTGCTAATTGCTGTATGGATTTTCTTTATGCGTCAAATGCAAGGTGGCGGCGGTCGCGGAGCCATGTCTTTTGGTAAAAGTAAGGCGCGATTATTGGGTGAAGATCAGATTAAAACTACCTTCGCTGATGTTGCGGGTTGCGATGAAGCAAAAGAAGATGTTGCTGAGCTAGTAGATTTTCTTAAAGACCCGAGTAAATTCCAGAAATTAGGCGGCAAAATTCCTAAGGGCGTCCTTATGGTAGGCCCGCCTGGAACAGGTAAAACGTTACTGGCAAAAGCAATCGCGGGTGAAGCTAAGGTCCCATTCTTTACCATTTCAGGTTCGGATTTCGTTGAAATGTTCGTAGGTGTAGGTGCTTCGCGCGTAAGAGATATGTTTGAACAGGCTAAAAAAGCCGCGCCCTGCATCATCTTCATCGATGAGATTGATGCAGTTGGTCGCCAGCGCGGTGCTGGATTAGGCGGAGGCCACGATGAGCGTGAACAAACGCTAAACCAAATGCTTGTCGAGATGGATGGTTTCGAAGGGCATGAGGGTATCATTGTAATAGCTGCAACTAACCGTCCTGACGTACTCGATCCGGCATTGCTTCGTCCTGGTCGTTTCGACCGCCAGGTAATTGTAGGCTTGCCAGATATTCGAGGTCGCGAACAAATTCTCAAAGTTCATATGCGCAAAGTACCCATTGCCGATAATGTAGAACCATCCGTTATCGCTCGTGGTACTCCCGGCTTCTCAGGTGCAGACTTAGCCAACTTAGTGAATGAAGCAGCCTTATTTGCAGCCAGATCCAACAAACGCTTAGTCAATATGGAAGAATTTGATAAAGCTAAAGACAAAATCATGATGGGTGCTGAGCGTAAGTCTATGGTTATGTCTGAAGATGAAAAGGCCATGACCGCATACCATGAGGCCGGGCATGCTATTGTAGGTAGACTGGTTCCTGAACACGACCCGGTTTATAAGGTATCGATTATTCCGCGTGGTAGGGCGTTGGGTGTCACCATGTATTTGCCTGAACAAGACAGAGTTAGTCATTCAAAACAGCATCTTGAGAGTATGATTTCGAGTTTGTTTGGAGGCCGTATTGCTGAACAAATTATCTTTGGCGACGAAAAGGTTACTACTGGCGCATCAAACGATATTGAGCGAGCTACCGATATCGCCCGTAAGATGGTAACCCAATGGGGGCTTTCTACTAAAATGGGCCCAATGTTATATGCAGAGGAAGAAGGGGAAGTGTTTCTTGGCAAGTCTATGTCCAAAGCTTCTCACATGTCTGATGATACAGCCAGAGCAATCGACGCAGAGATCAAAGCAATCATCGATTCAAACTATGAACGTGCGAAAAAGATTCTTGAAGAGAATGTGGATATTCTGCACACCATGAAAGATGCATTGATGAAATATGAAACAATTGATGCAAAACAGATTGATGACTTAATGGCTCGCCGTGAAGTGAGACCACCTGCAGATTGGGATGATCGTACTCCTAGCGGTGGAGATAAACCAACCGGTGGCACCCCGCAACGCGAAGGTGAAATTACTGATGACGGTGTGGATAAACCGTCAGTCGGCAAACCTGGTGATTTACCCGGTTAGTACATGAATGAAAACGCCAGAACCTTTTCTGGCGTTTTTCCTTTTCTCTTGCATATTTCCGAAAACCCGCTTTCCCCGTTATGAAGTTTAAAGATAAAATCATCGATCTATCTCGCCCTCAGGTGATGGGCATATTAAATGTTACGCCTGATTCATTTTCTGATGGGGGTCAATACAACTCCTTAGATGCCGGTATCAGGCATGCCCAACGTATGGTAGCGGACGGTGCAACTTTTATTGATGTGGGGGGGGAATCAACGAGACCTGGGGCTGTACCTGTTAGTGAAGAAGAAGAGTTAGAACGGGTAATTCCAATTGTTGAACTTCTTGTAAAGGAAGTGGATTGCGTTGTTTCAGTCGACACCAGCAAAGCCGCAGTAATGAAAGAAGCCGCAGATGCTGGAGCTGGATTAATTAACGATGTTTATGCGCTGACTAAGTTTAATTCCATGGAAACGGTAGCAAAGCTCGACATACCTGTTTGTTTAATGCATATGCAAGGTACGCCTGAAACTATGCAAATACAGCCAGAATATGACGACGTAATAAACGAAGTTCGGCATTTCTTTAGACAGCGAGTCGAAGATTGCATTGAAGCGGGCATTCGAAAAAATCGCATTTTGCTTGATCCAGGATTTGGTTTTGGGAAAACACTTCATCATAATTACCGTATGCTAAAACGACTCAACGATATTTCTTTTGATGCACTACCGCTTTTAGTGGGGATGTCAAATAAGTCAATGTTAGGCACACTACTTGATAGAAAAGTTAAAGATAGATTGGCAGGTAATATTTCTGTCGCTACAATCGCTGCATTAAATGGGGCGAATATACTGAGAGTCCACGACGTTAAACAAACGTGTGACGCAGTAAAAATCGTAAACTACTTAAGTGATATAGAAAAATAGAAAAGTTAAGGAACCCAGATGGGACAACGTAAATACTTTGGTACTGATGGCATCCGAGGAAAAGTAGGAGAGAGCACTATCAATCCTGAGTTTGTCACTAAACTTGGTTGGGCAGCTGGTAAGGTGCTGGCGGGCCGAGGCACGAATAAGGTGTTGATTGGCAAAGATACAAGGATTTCTGGCTATATGCTGGAATCGGCCTTGGAAGCAGGATTATCTGCAGCGGGTATCAATATAGGCCTATTAGGTCCTATGCCTACACCGGCGATTGCGTATCTTACAAAAACTTTTCGTTCCGAAGCGGGGATTGTTATCAGCGCTTCACATAATCCATATTACGATAATGGGATAAAGTTTTTCTCTTCTGATGGGTTCAAATTAGACGACGATATTGAACTAGCAATTGAAGATATGATGGACCAGCCCATGACGTGCGTTGCGTCAAACAAATTGGGAAAAGCAACTCGCATCAGCGATGCGGCAGGACGTTATATTGAGTTTTGTAAAGCTACGTTCCCTTCAGAACTATCACTTCACGGTTTAAAAATAGTTGTCGATTGCGCTCATGGCGCTACATATCATATTGCGCCCAATGTACTGAGTGAACTAGGCGCTGAAGTTATCGAAATCGGTACAACGCCCAATGGTCTGAATATTAATGAGGGGGTGGGAGCGACATCGCTTCAGTCGCTGGTTGATAAAGTACTCGAGACGGGTGCAGATTTAGGTTTTGCGCTTGATGGGGATGGCGACCGGATCATGATGGTTGATAATATTGGTAACATTATTGATGGTGACCAAATTATTTTCATGATTGCAAGAGATGCGCTTAAAAATGGAAGAATGCAAGGCGGCGTCGTCGGCACACTGATGAGTAATCTTGGTCTTGAAAATGCCCTTAATAAACTCGGTGTTCCCTTTGCTAGAAGTAAAGTTGGTGATCGTTATGTTATGGAGCTACTTCAGCAAAAAGGCTGGACTATTGGTGGCGAAAATTCAGGCCATGTATTGAACCTAAATGCTTCCTCAACAGGGGATGGTATTGTTGCAGGATTGCAGGTACTTATTGCAATGGTAAGGTCAAATATGGATTTGCATGCCTTAAGCAGCGGATTTGAAAAGTATCCTCAACAACTGGTCAATGTGCGTTTTGGACCGGGCGGTGATAACCCGCTTGAGAACGACAACGTTAAAGCGGCAAAAAAGGAAGCAGAAAAAGCGCTTGGCAAGACCGGTAGGGTATTGTTACGTAAAAGTGGTACAGAACCATTAATCCGTGTCATGGTCGAGGCTGAAGATGAAATGGCATCTATTAAGTGGTCCGAGAGTATTGCTGATGCTGTGCGTAAAGTAACCGGTTAAGTTGCAAGTGAATGTAAATGCGTATTTTTGCTTGTATATTCATCCCGAAATCGTTAATATCACGCCCGCTTTAATAGGGCTAAGGCTGAAACAGTAATGGAACACAACCGCGTACCTATGGTGGCTGGAAATTGGAAAATGAACGGTGATCAGGATTTGGTCAACCAATTTTCTAAAGAGTTAAAAACCCAAGCGCTTTCATGCGCGGTGGTAATTTGTCCTCCATCTGTATATCTACCGCTGTTTTCGGACCATGATTTTAGTCTTGGTGCGCAAAACGTGAGCCATCTTCAAAATGGAGCGCATACTGGTGAACTATCGGTTAGTATGCTCAAAGAAGTTGGCGCCGACTATGTAATAGTGGGACATTCTGAGCGTAGAGAGTCGCAACAAGAAAGCAGTAAATTAGTTGCGCAAAAAGCAAAGAATGCGGTTGAAGGTGGATTAACACCTATAGTATGTGTGGGCGAACCGTTAAATATTCGCGAGCAAGAGACAGTTGAACCCTATATTGCCGAACAGTTAAAAGCGTTAACCGAATTGTTAAGTGTTGATGCGATGAAACAATGCGTTATTGCCTATGAGCCTATTTGGGCTATTGGAACAGGTAAAACGGCAACGCCTCAACAAGCTCAAGAAGTGCACGCATTTATTCGCCGCACATTGAATGCTCATGCTGAGGAATTAGGGGAAGGTATACGGCTGCTATACGGTGGCAGTGTTAAGGCTGACAACGCAAAACAGTTATTTTCTCAACCTGATGTTGATGGTGGCCTAATAGGTGGCGCCAGTTTGAAAGTCGAAGATTTTATAGCAATTTGCCGAGCGGCAAACTGACGAGGTATTTATGTTATACGAAGTGCTGTTAGTTTCGTACCTGATCGTTGCACTTATGCTGATTGGATTTGTTCTGATCCAGCAGGGTAAAGGTGCGGGTATGGGAGCATCTTTTGGTGCAGGTGGTTCCAACACTGTATTCGGGTCAAGTGGATCTGGTAACTTTATGACTCGAACAACGGGGGTGTTGGCAACGTTGTTTTTTCTTATTAGTTTAATTCTAGGCAACCTTTCTGCGAATCGCGAATCTGCTGAAGATGAATGGAACAATCTGGAAGTGCCCGCCACGCAATCAGAATCAGTGATCGCTGAAGATATACCAAGCGATAGCATGGCTACACAGCCGGCGGATTCAGATGTGCCAGTAGGAAACCAGACGGTGTCTGATGTTCCAGTTACTGAGACTAACGAAAAAGAAAAGGGCGACAAATAATATTCGCGGAAGTGGTGGAATTGGTAGACACGCCATCTTGAGGGGGTGGTGAGCATAGCTCGTGCGGGTTCAAGTCCCGCCTTCCGCACCAAATAAAAAAAGCTGCTTAACCGCAGCTTTTTCTATTTTTGGCGATCGAAAACATGAATTTGTAGTGGGTATTTCACCTAGTTCAAAAATAACCTTTTTCCAGTTATGGAATACGCAACTCATCCTTTTAATCTGATCAGTTCTCTATAAAACGCGGTATCAAACTTTGTCTTTATCAGTTTATACGGCAGTTTCTCCTCTATGCACACATCGATTAGGCAAATTCTCACTAATGTTATGGTAGGAGGGGTATTGCTTATTGGTGTCGTATTTCTTCCCGCTATTTGGTTTTTAAGTAATGGTTTAATAGAAAGACATCAACAGCATACATTTCAAATAGCGAAAGATCAGTTTCACAAAATTATTCAGCAATCTGCTGAAACGCTGCATCAGCAGTCGATTGAGCTACTTCGACAACCCTCATTTAGAAAAGCTTTAGAAAGTAAAAATTTTCAAAACTTAGCGGATGCTGCTCAGCGCTTTAGTGATCGGAAGGGAACCCGATTTAGCGTGTCCTCCACAGAATTACTTATGCCATTAACCTATCATGTAGAGAAATATCAAGATCAGGTTTTTCTAACCGTTTCTATCAAGGTGAATGATGCTGTAACTGTCACTGCACGCGAACCCATCACTAAAGGGTACTTCAATACTTTGATTACTGAACACAAAGTAGGTGTTATTTTTCAGTATCAATCGAATGGCGCTATTCTATTTTCTTCAAACCATCTCTCGGACATATCTCTACAATCAATTAGAAATATCAACCCCATTAGGCTTTGGTTAAGTAACTTTTTGAACAGCGAAAAGGTTTTTGTCTCAACTCCTTTTGCTTTCTACTCGGTTCCTCATCCTGAAGTTGCGATTTATCTTATAGGAGAGTTCACAGGATATTACGAAATGGTGAATAAACTTCAAAAAGTACTTTTAGGGTTGATTATATTGTTGTTATTGCTTGCGCTACTCTTAGCGTGGCAGGTCTCACGAAGAGTAAATATACCGCTTAGGCGATTGGTAAAACACGCTGACGAGCTTGCCCAAGGTAATTATATTGAACTGGAACCTACCCCTAATTCTCTGTCTGAAATCAAAAATTTGTACTCAGCTTTATCGGTTTTGAAAAACAGCGTTAAGCGTAGAGAAGAGCAGATACTTTACCAAGCCACTCACGACCTTGTTACAGGGCTCTATAATCGAAACTTTCTTGAACAAACCATCAGTCGTTCTATTGAAGCCGAACGCCGATTACAGTTAATTGGAATCAAGGTATTAGGAATCAGAAGGATTAGTGAACTCTATGGATATGCGAGCGGAGATAAATGTCTCCAAATGTTGGCGCAACGGTTATTACGATGGCCCGGAACCGTTACTAGGATTTCCGATGACGAATTAGTTTTCATCCCGGAGCATGCTCTGAGTGAAGAGCAAATAGACACGTTGAAACATATAGCAGAGCAGCCCGTTGAAATTGAATATTTCTCCATTCCAGTCAAGGTGGCACTAATAACACTTAATTGTCCGCAGCAGGTTGAAAACGTTGCTGATATGTTTAAAAAAATCAGAATCACTATTGATGAGGCCATTACCAGCAAGCAAAGGGTTATGGCATTTGACGACAAACTTGAAGTCCGTTATGCCCGCCGCCTTTCGATAGTGTTAGAACTGAAAAATGCGTTAGTAAATTGCCCCCATGAGCTGGCTGTTGTCTACCAGCCTATAATCAATTTAGAAACAAATGCATTGACTAGTGTTGAGGCGCTCATCAGGTGGAATAGTAAAAAGCTAGGAGTTGTGTCGCCAGATGAATTCATTAAAGTAGCTGAGCAGGCTGGCATAATAGATAAGGTTACGGACTGGGTTATTCAGCGTGTCTTGATAGAGTTATATGAGTTTCGTCAACTTGGCTACTCCTTCCCGATAGCGATTAACCTTTCTTCCCACGATATACAGCGAGAAAGTTTTATCAAGTCGTTTACACCTTTGCTAAAAGAAGTGGGCTTTAGCCCAGCCGATATTGAATTAGACCTTACCGAAAGCGATCTCTTATCAGATTTGAACGCAGCCAAGCGGAATTTAACAGCGCTGCATAAAAGTGGATTTAGTCTTGCGATCGATGATTTTGGTACGGGATATTCTTCATTGGCTTACATTAAGGATTTCACTTTTACGACCTTAAAAATCGATAAACGTTTTATTATTACACTAGATAAAAATGAAAGCGATAAGCTGATTGTGAAGACAATATTATTGCTCGCAAAAGCACTTAGGCTAGCAGTGACCGCGGAAGGTGTGGAGAACGAAGAAAGCTTAGCTTTATTAAAAGAGTGGGGGTGTACTCATGCTCAGGGGTACTTTCTAAGTAAGCCTTTGAGCGCCGAGGAGCTCGTCAAACAATGTCGAGATGGCAAATTCAACGTAACCTCTAAACCGAAATTAAATAGCTGAAAAACTTGCACATATCTTGCTTTCAGTTATTAAAGCAAGCTATGAACAGTTTATAACAACCGACTAATTAAGGATTTTAAAATGGATATTATTCGCATTATTCTATCGATATTATTGCCACCCTTAGGCGTATTTCTGCAAGTAGGAATAGGTAAACACTTTTGGATCAATGTCATTCTAACGTTATTAGGTTACATTCCAGGTATTATACATGCGGTGTATATCATTGCTACGCGCTAACTAAGTTGGTACGTGGGGCGCGGCCGACTTTTCTTCGGCGCGCCTGAACCTTTCTTTCGCTCAATTTCGATGAGCGAAAACAGTATTCTTGATATCGAAATTAACCATTAAGTGGTCAATCTTTTCTCTATCTGTCACCGATGGGTTTGTGGTAACCAGTAATTCATACGTTGCATTGGCTTGATTGTTAATAATTGACTTATGCTCGTCACTTAAATGATGAGTAAGTTTTTTCAAACAATGTAAAATATGCAGACCTATTGCGACGTGATTTTTCCCTGATTGCCTTATTTGGTCAAAAGACATATCTATCACGCCCCTTAGTGAGAAGGTCCTTCGTTTCAGCCATGTTTGGTGTTCTGTATTTAGGATAGTGTCAAACGGGAAGGGGCGCCGACTCATTAATATACAAGCCGATGTTAGTTTGTCTAAACATGATATTGCAGTAAAGGGGTCATTTATGCCAGGAGAAAGCGCCCGAAGGGCAATTTCCACAAGCTGACTAACAGCAAACTCAGGGTCTTGGACGGGCGTCCTGCGATGACCCAGTAGAATTAATCCATTAAGACAGGTTAAATCTTTTTCAGTCAATGCATAATGTGAATGGATTACTACAATTTTTTCGCCGGGCATCACATAGTCCCCACTTCTGACTAAAATTTCAAACCCGCAGATACCTTTTATTTTTGAATTTAGAAATTCCTCATAATTAATAGTCTGCACGTAACCGCTCCCTTCAGAGAAATATGATATCTGAAATTGCGCATTTGGTAATATCCTTTCAGGAACAGGCTCCTCCTCGTCCCGTATGTCCAGTTTCGGAAGCAACGTGGGGAGATCCATTTTGAAGTCAACAAAACTTTTGTGAATAACTTCTTCGGCTTGAATTGCATTCGAAACATGATGAATGAAAAAGATTAGTGCAAATAAATTGACCACCCCAATAAAAAAGGTAACCGTAGAAATAATTGAAAGCGCTTCTGCATTTTCACGGATAGCGGCAAGATGATGAAGTGCAATAATACAAAACAGAAACGAGGAAACTAAAATACCCAAAACACTCTGGGTAGCCTTATCAAGCATAAACGTGCGTAATAGCCGCGGACCGAATTGAGCAGTGGCCATCGTTAGCACTACAATTGTCATCGAAAATGCAATACTTGTGGCTGTAATAATTGCCGTGGCCAAAGTAGAAAGCAATTGTCTTGCGCCTTCTTCTTCCACTAAAGGAATAAGGTTAATGACAAATTCCGGTAATTTAGAGCGTTGTACCATGAATAAGCAAAATAAACATACTGCTGACATTCCTATCATCATCAGCACAGGGATGAACCAGTAGCTGGTGCTTACAGCTTCCCAAATGGTACGTAATCGAGTTTTATACTTTATAAAGCGCATTACTTAGCGGGGCTATGGAAGTTTATGCTTTAAACGGTTGATTTACCTAAAAAGACCTATGTTTTTAAAAATGCTGGGGTAAAAAGCTATTATTGAAAAAATAAAAGAGAAGAGGGGACGCTCCCGTGGACGCAAAGGCATAATGCTATTTGCATCGTTATCGTGATCGCTCCTAAGACTTATCTAAGGTTTTCTAAAGAAGAGACTTACACGGTGTCACGTACACGCTTACCTCATAAAAAAAGTAAAAGTGCCTATAACAGTTCTATTTAATCGCTTTATCGAAGTAAATCGTAATGGCTCATATGTAGTAACTCATAACTGAACCGAAATTTTCCATCGAAGGCTTCAGCCTAAACTCATTATCTGCTATGTGCTCGATTAAATAAGAATTTTCGGCGTCAAACCACACCATCAAAATAAACGACTTAGAGGACTCACTACGCCATTAGCGCCCTGCTGAAGAACATGAGTATAAATTTGTGTTGTTTTAACATCAGAGTGCCCTAATTGGGCCTGAACGGTTCGAATATCTGCGCCAGACTGTAATAAATGGGTGGCGAAAGAGTGCCTTAACGTATGAGGTGTTATTGGTTTCGTCATTCCGGATACAGATACAGCTTGTTTAACCGCTTTACGGACGCAAGTAGGGTGAAAATGATGCCTTCTTATCTCACCTGTTGCTGGATCTGCACTGAGTTTATGCGAGGGAAACAAGAACTGCCAAGCAAGCGACTTATTCGCTAAGGGATATTTTTTTGCTAACGCATGCGGCATCCAAACGCCGGCGTATTGTTCATTCTGCATATCGAGTTTCAAGTATTCATCAACCTGCGCTATTTGATTTCTGAGTAATGGAATTAGCTCTGCAGCCAGAGTAACAATGCGGTGTTTCTTGCCTTTACCGTTCCAGACCCTTACACACTTATAGTCAAAATCGATATCTTGTACGCGTAGTTGCACTGCTTCCATGCATCTCAGACCACTACCGTACATCAAGCCGGCTATAAGGTAGTAACGTTTGTTCAATTTTGACATAAGCAATTTCACTTCAGTCTGGGTCATAACAATGGGCAGTTTGGGTTGACGTTTACTTCGGGCAAAATTCAAATTAAGAGACAGTTCGTTCATAACAATATGCTTATAAAGAAACGATAGCGAGTTAAGTGCAGTGGCTTGCGTACGCGGTGACACATTGGCCTTCAACGCCAAATGCTCAAGGTATTGTTCAACTTCATTGTCGCCCATTGAAGAGGGATGACGTTTTTCGTGAAAGTGAATAAATGCTGAGATCCACTTCAAATAAGTAGACACAGTCCTGGGAGAATACTGCCTAAACAACATGTACTCAGTTATATGATTTAAGAAAGGAGACTTTGTTTTCATGGCTTTAAAATGTGGGTGTATGTATATACAGTTGTAGCTGGTTTTCCCCTATATTCAAGAAAACGACCCAATCGCGCGTTTTTGTCATACGAATTATCAGGTAAATTTTCTTAAAGCCTTGGCATCTATTGGCTTTAAGAAACATTGAAATCATGGCACTATGGACAAAAAAGAGCACATGCTCGGTAGAAAAACGCGCAATTTGCGCCTTATTAAATTGTTATGTTTCATAAAGGATTATTTAAAATGGATATAGAAGAAATTGAGATTGATGGGCAACTAATTGTAGTTCATCTCCCCGTCAACAATATGAATATATCGGGAAGAACAGTAAGCTACCAAGACGGTGGTGGATCTCGTGAGCAATCATTCAGTACCACTTCATTAGCAAGAAAATTCACTTTGATATTAGCGGAGCTAAAATGATTCCCCTGTTTAAATGGAATACCAGAGCTGGTACTTTTTATATTTGCCAGTCAGCAGATGGAAAATTTCACCCAGTCTTTGAAAATGAAAGCTTAGGTAGTTACTCGCAAGCTTGGCAGGCAGCAGAAGATCTTGCTGGCGGGCATACTTTTTCGAATTCGGCAGGTGTAGATACATCAGAATTAAGTATTCCAGACCATACGAATGATTGGGAAAGAGCCTAGGTAATTTTAAGCATATGAAACATAACAAAAACTTAAACACGCCCGCATGGGCGGGCTCGGACAAAAACACAGCGCCGCTTCGCGATTGTAGCGCTGTGTTTTTGCCTGTTAAGTAAAGGTTAGCCACCACACAGTTTTTATCGCTCATCTGAAAAAGGATGTTTTATGAGAGTAATTTTATTATCAATATTGCTATTTATTTCGGGTTGTACAACATCGTTATGGTTACCCAAATATAAACAGGAGTTGGTAGATGGGTTTTATGTCAAAAGTGACACAGGCGAACTATTTGTAACTGGCTCAAGTACAGCTTATCTTTTCGATATCAGTAAAGATTTTGGAGAAGCGCTCGCTTTATCTAGGAAGGTAGAATTTTATCCTACATTTACTGATTTCGAGTTGAGGAAAGATAACACCATCAAAGGCACCGTTTCATTGACCCTGCTAAGTGATGAACCATCCTCTGAATTAGAAGAACAACTGGTTTCACTTGGCTTCAGGAAAGATAAACTCCTCAAATGTTTCAGACTGACAGAGCAAGTAAATGGTCAGAGGTATGTTGTGGAAGGCGAATTGCCACTAGAAAAATTTGAAGAAAGCTTACGAATAGCAGTTGCACAACCGTCTACTTTCTCAGAAACGGCGGGCAAAATAATAGCCACTCCAGCGACAATAGCTATAGATTCAGTAGTAATAGTTCCAGCCGTGTTTCTTGGGGCTACTGTAATGGCGGCGGGCGGTGGCTAACAAAAAAATCAAGTCGCCTGCTGACGAAGGCTGGGACGCTATCAGGCAGGGCGGCTTCGCCATTATGCCCTACGCGTCTGCGCCCCAAAGCTTAAAGTTATGTGACTCAGGGAGAGTTCATTTGAAATTCACAATGATATATGGCCCCTCAGGGATTGGAAAAGAGAGTGTTGGACGTGAACTTGCTAAAAGAAATGGTTGGCATGTATTTCCGCAACATTTGGCTTTTGATGTCGCGTGTGCCGTTATTGGTTTTGGTAACGATGGCTTTGAGGCGTATCAACGTAAAATTTGTCTAGATGCCTTTCGAACACTCTTTGAAAATAATGTTAAAGGCGTTGTTTTTACCTTTTGTTATGTCCACCCTTTCAGTAATTATTTTATTGAAGGTCTATTAGAATTTTTGGGCGAGTCAGGTATTAATGCAAACTTTATACGCCTAACATGTGACTACGAGGAGCATGTAAAAAGAGTTACCAATACTGGTCGCCACAATACCAATAAAATCCAATCAATAGAATATCTTGATGATTATTTGAAAAGGTTTGATTTCTCAGTTGATATACCAAATGTGGAAACACTTCACATTGATACAACAACGATGTCCATTGAAGCATCAGCTAAAGATATTGAGAGAAGTATCGTCACATAACAAGGGAATCATGAAAGGGACGCAAAACGCTTGGCTTGCGCTCCTTCGTCGCTAATTTTAGCCAAGCATTTATGCGCCCCATATTGCGGCGTTAGATGCACACAGGTGACTCAATGAGTGACGAAACAACTCCAGAGCTAAAAAGTGCTGTACACGAAGCAAATAAGAGAGAAGCTTTCGATGGGATGAGGGCTTATCATCAGTCAGAAATTGCACATAAGAAAGATGCCGTAGATATTCTCAAGGCAATTCTTACTACAACAATTGTTTTGTATGGTGGTGTATTAAGCGTCGTAATAAGCGGAAATATTGATAATTCTTACGCAATTTATACCGGCTGGACCCTAGTTGTACTGATAGGCTTGTCAGTTGCATTAGTAGTAGGTGTTACAAATAGAAAAATAGATGAAGACAATAAGAGATATAGAAAGTATCGAGATGAATACGTGCTCGAGAGAAAGCTACTAGGCCTTGAGTCAGATCTATTGAATGAGAATTATACATCGGCATGGATAGAAGAACATTATCCTACCAAAACAGGTTACCACCATACAAAAAACATACTCAGAGTTTTTGCTGCCATGATATTTTTCGTTTCATTAGTTGGTAGTGCTTTTATATATGGTGCAAAAGAAGCATCTAACAATAGCGTTCAACAAGGACAGGCTGCTGCACCGTGCCCTACGGTCACGACACAGCAGCCTGCCTATTAGCTGGGCGTTATATTTACGTGGAGTTCAGTAGTTGAAATATTCATTATCTATATTATTGCTCGCAATCACGTCGAGCGCTCTTGCAGATCCACAAGCTCTTCGTTTAGCTAGATATATCGGCAATCTGAACATGTATGACGTTACGTTTTCTTTGGTAGACTCAAAGTGCAATACATCCTATTCATTAACGACCGAGCAGGTTGAAGAAATCAATAAGTTAACTTTAGAAAAAGCGCGGGTATCATACGAGAAATTCAACTCAATTATCGGCGACCCAGCACTTACTAAAAAGATGGCAGAGGAGTCAATTCAACCTATCATCGACAGCAACTGTAATTCTAAGCTGCTTAATTATTGGTATTCTAACGTTTCCAAAGACTTTGATAAAAATATGTCAAATTTAAGAAGTGAACAGTCAACGAATGTACAAGTTAAGTAAATATAACAAGCCAATAAACTCACTCACTTCGTTCGCTGGGATGCATACACGCAGGGCGGCTTCGCCATTATGCCCTACGTGCATGCGCCCGTTATTGAAAAGTTAGCTGCCACGACAAAGTAATGCACAATATTCTGTACATGTACTTAGTTTCAAACTAAACTTGTTCCATATACTGTACAAGTGAGGTGCAAAATGAGAATAGTCTCTTTTACCGAAGCCCGAAATGGCCTAAAAGCCGTTTTGGATAATGTAATTAACGATGCGGATACTACTGTAATTACTCGTCGTGACTCTGAAGATGCTGTTGTAATGTCATTGGATTACTACAACAGCCTTATGGAAACTGTTCATTTACTTCGTTCTCCAGCGAATGCTGAACACTTAAATCGTTCAATTGCACAGTTTAAAGCGGGTAAAACGACCCACCGAGAACTTATTGATGAGTGACAGGTTATTATCATGGACTGATGAAGCTTGGGATAGTTACGTCTATTGGCAGACACAAGACAAGAAAACCTTGAAACGCATCAATAAGCTAATTGCCGATGTCAAGCGCTCTGCATTTGCTGGGATTGGAAAACCGGAATCCCTTAAAGAAAACCTTTCAGGCTTCTGGTCTGGCAGAATAGATGATTCTAATCGTTTGGTATATGCCGTAGATGATACAGCAATTACGATTATCTCGTGTCGTTATCATTATTAGTAGGTGGCAGCTAACAAACTAAGTAAACGGGACAATTACACGCAGGCTCCCGTCACTTCGTTCCGTATTATAGCCTGCGTGCAATAGCTCCTTCTTGGGGGCGTTAGCCACCTCAAAGGAGTATCAATTCAATGCGAAAAAAACTGGCATTTGTTACACTCTTATTATTTTGTAAACTGACTAGTGCTAGTGCCAGTGAGGATGAGTTTTTCACTGATGTTCACAATGAGTTACAAAACAGTTCGTTTTCTGGATTGATTTTTATTGCACATGGGAAGCAAGTTTTATATTCAAAGGCTTTTGGTTATTCCAACAGAGAAAATGGAACAAAATTTAATAAATATACAGTTTTCGATATTGGATCAATTACCAAGCAATTTTTAGCTACGTCAATAATAAAACTATCTGAACAAGGACTTTTGTCTGTAGAGGACGAAATATCAAAATACTTCAATGGTGTACCTGAAGATAAGAAAAAAATAAAGTTACATCACCTTTTAACTCATACTGCTGGCTTTCCTGCGAACCTTTCTAATCATCGACTTTATGATATCGTCAATTATCAACAATTTCCCTCGTTGGCATTCCGGGAAAAGTTACAATCAGACCCCGGTGTGAAATATCAGTATTCAAATATTGGTTATAGCCTATTGGCTAGAGTGGTTGAATCAGTTACTAATAAAAATTGGGAAGAATATATTAATGAAGAGCTGTTGCAACCTGCGGGTTTGAAGAGTACGGGGTATCGTATTCCTAATTTTAAATCTGAGATATTGGCAATTAATTATGGTGCCGACCAGAATACGTTCCAACGATTGTTTTCAATTGAAGCGAAAAGTCGAAGTGTAGGTCATTCGTTAAAGCATTTATACGACGAACCAGGTGAACGTTGGATGGAAGGTGCAGGTGGTTTTATGTCAACTATTTCGGATATGTACAATTGGTATCTAGTAATGCGGGCAGGTCGTATTTTAAGTAAGGATTCTTGGGAAACTATCTTTACTCCACATGCCAAAGAAGGAGATCGTTCCCATTACGGCTATGGGTGGGCAATTACCAATTCTGAGCTGGGAAGTAAGTTAATAACTCACAATGGCTCCAATGGCTACTCTTTCGCTGATTTTAAATATTACCCTAGTGAGGATCTATTTGTAATTATAGCAACAAATGATATTGATAATTATCCAGAAGAATTTGTCAACAAGCTGAACAAACATGCGCTAACGGTAGTGGCTAACAAGTCAATTCACCTGACCGCTGACGCGTCGGCTGATTGAGGCGTTATCTTCCAATTGACATATGCGCTCTTCCGCGATAATCTTAACTTATGCCGACAGTATTAAGATTAGGGCCTTATCGTTTCTTCTTTTATAGTAATGAAAACGGTCTGGACATGACTCAATGAGTTTGACGATTTTACTTTCTATTTTTTTAATCTAATTTTTGAAGTCCGTCGATATAGGCTTGATGGTCATAGCAAGTCCCTTCGGCAGAATTTGAAGGCGGTTCTTTTCCATCGTTTGCATGACCAGCAATTGATTTCTTCTTGCGACTAAATCACTCATAGCTTGCATCGTTTCTGGCTTTAGCTGAGATAGGTTGGGTTGAATGGCTTCACCATAATGTGCAATTAGTTGTGCAGCTAGCTTATCAGTTTTTGCCCGTTGACCTAGTGCTCCGGCAAAGCGCTTTACGTGGATAGGATTCGCGATAACAAAAGGTAAATTAGCGTTAGCCCATGTCATAATAAAAGGCATTCCAAGGCGACCAGTGGCCTCTATAACAATGCGGTAGGGTGAATATTTCTAGATTGTTTTAACGGCTTCTTTAATGCCTTTTTCATCATTATTGACGGTGAAATATATGTCGAATGGGCGGATATAAATATCCAGCTGAAACTTACCCGTATCGATACCAACGTTAACGTTTTGCTTTGTTTTTGTATTCATAATAAGCTAACTCTTGCTTGCATAATGCGGTCCGGTGACCGGTGCAATCGAAACTCAGTAGACTATTCGAGTGTGGAGCTTGGAGTCCTTTGTGGTGTTCTTTCTTGTTATCGGTCCCTCAACTGAGGAGCCATCGCTCAATCGAACGACCACAAAACAAAGCTTTAGTTGCTGCTAAAGCCTGGGTCTCACTTTACTTCACACTGATTGAAATCAGGATGATTTACGTGAATTATTATCCATACAAGCTGCTCAAAAGGAAAAGTAACAGTTGGCCATCGCATCGCGATTATATCAAACCATTATTTTCCTCTTCGCAATGCGTTATATGGCAAGGGTAATAAAGTGACTTTTTCAAATATTTTGAAAGTTTGTTTAGTTGTTATATTGCCAATCACTGTTACTTGGTTTTTAGTGCAAGTTCAATATCGATACTTCGACATGAATTCTAATGCAATGCCATCCATTATTGGATTTATAGTTGGGTTTGGAGTGTTAACGACAATTGAAATTGAATCTCAAAGGAACAGGAAGTGGTTTACATTGAGTTTCGTCTTGCTAATGCCAGCAATAGTTTTGTTTGTTGGCCTTTTGGCAAGCTGTAGTAATGGAGATTGTCTGTAAGTGCCATATAACAAACGTATCAATGGACAAATACTCGCGGGCTATCCCTTCGGGATTATAGCCACCAAGCATTTGCCGTTTATTAGGGGCGTTAGATGCTCATGGAGAACTAACTATCCACCCAACTAAAATAACTCGTACGCTGGTAGGTTTTTTAGTAGCACCGGTAGTTCCAGTTTTTCTGTTCTCATTGAGTGCGGGGGCGTACTTTTTTGTTTTGTTTATGGTAGGTATTCCGGCAGCATATGTCGGTGCTCTTGTCGTAGGGGCTCCATTATTTCATATCTACAAAAAATTGAATTGTTTGAGTTGGCCGTATTTTTTAATTGGTGGCCTTATTTGCTCCTTACCCTTTGGGTGGTTTTATTCGGGCGGAGCCAATACACACCTTGAGATTTATGGTCTGAGAAATATGGTGATATTTTTCGCCATTGGCGCTACTGGTGGTATCACATTTTGGTTTATATCGGTTCGCTCACGATTTGAATTTCGTCGTTCATTCCTACGTGAATCCATAGGTCTAATTGGGGTCGTTATTGTTACTTCGTTTAGTCTCTATGTTTATTATCTTGGTACTTCAGAAAGCCTCGAAGGTACAATGCCTGCACAGAACGCCGAATTTCTTAGTTCTTCGAGTCGTGCCGTCCAAATAGAGCTGTCTAATGGCATCTTCGTTACTGCCAGCCTCCCAGCCAATTTGCCATTCAGACCGGGCTGTCCAATTTTTGTAACAGTAAGGCGCTCATACCTAACAACTGAAAGCTTATATTGGGTTAATGGTTATAAAGACTCGCCATTTGTAAACGTATGGCAAATTCTTGAGCAGAGTAAAAGAAATGATATCCCTAGATCGTGCGAGTAATGCATCTTACAAGGCGCTGTTGCCGGATAAATTTCCCGCTACGCTCCAAATTTGCCGCAAAGCGTGGCGTTAGGCACTAAATATGAATCCCATACAGCAAGCATTGAATTACGACAAGATTGCAGAGCATTGGTGCAGCGACCGGTTCAATAGTGAAAATGGTATTTCTCAACACGAGAGAGCGCTTAACTTTGCTCCAAAAGGGGGAAAGGCTATTGATATAGGCTGTGGTAGTAGCGGTCGTATAATCGATTTGCTCTTAAAGCATGGATATGATGTTGAGGGGCTTGATCTTTCATCCGAAATGCTAAGGCTTGCCAGAATAAGGCATCCCGACCTAATATTCCATCACGCAGATATCTGCAACTGGCATCCGTTTGGTAAATATTCATTCATATCGGCATGGGATAGTATTTGGCATGTACCGCTAGAATGCCAAGCAAGCGTAATTAGTAAGCTTCTTGAGCATCTGGAGGTGAACGGGGTAATTATCTTTACCAGCGGCGCCGTCGAGGAGAAAGGTGATGGAAGCAATCTGTTTTTAGGTCAAGAGTTATATCATGCTGCGCTTGGCATACCTGCAATTTTAAAATTATTGGAAAGTAACAATTGCGTGTGTCGACACTTGGAAAATGATGACTTTCCTGACAAACATCTATACGTGGTCGCGCAAAAAAGTGCCTAACGACAAATTATGCCACCCACTGTCGCTCGTTGAGATGTAAACATGTGTGCGCGGCTTCGCCATTATCGCACACATGTCTGCGTCTCATATTTGGAAGTTATGTAAAAATAGAGTCATGAGTTATTAAAGGGGATTAGTTGATGAACAAAGCTATCAATAAATTTTGCCCTCGTTCAGGAAAGCCTGTCAGAGATGACTCGCTGACAGAATACAGAGGTTTCACTGTAGGCTTCTGCAATTCAGGTTGTCGCGATGACTTTGCAAATAACACTGAAGATTGCCAAAGTGATACAAGCTACTTTGATGTAGTTATCAAGGAAAATGAACTATAAATTAGTTCTAGATGCCGTACTAAAATACAGAAATAATGACATAATCTGCTTTTTCGAATTTATGCTAAAAAAATTTGGCGCATGTTTAGTTTATAATATAAATCGCAAAGTAAAATGCATAACAAGTTGCGTCATACTCTGCTGCTTCACGTCTTAGATATCCGTTTCGGTGCGTGGCATCTACACTATGGCCCAGGCGCAGGCGTGGTGCGCTTTGAAGTATCTCAGCAAAAAGGAATTAAAGTGGAAGTAATTAGAAGTAAAGAGTTCAAGGCAAGTAATGCATGGGGTGCAAAAGACATTGCCAATATGAACGGGATTACCACTCGTTTACATTGGACTGACAAACCCTACAAATGGCACATAAATGACGGCGAAGAAGTTTTTGCTGTTATGGATGGGGTCGTAGAAATGCTGTACAAAGAAGATAACGAAGTTAAGTCTGCAACCCTAAATTCAGGTGATATATTCTTTGCATCTGTCGGAACTGAACACATTGCTCACCCCAAGGGCGAAGCAAGAATATTGGTTATAGAACGTGCAGGCAGCGTATAACAAGCGCCAAACCCTCTCCCTGCGTTCGCTGGGACAAATGTCCACTTCCCCTAAACTGAGACAGACATAATTGGAGTTTTCTGCAATGATTAACGCAGGAGACAATAATGAAAAAATCACGATATACAGAATCTCAGAGCATGGGAGTATTAAAAGAAGTCGATGCTGGTAGGAAGGTTGAAGAAGTGTGCCGACAACAGTGAGCATAGAGATCTTTAGAATTCAGTCAGCCGCAAACGCAATCGTGCTCAGTGGCAGCATATTGCCCGTTTTTGCCGAAGCGTATATGAGCTTCATGGTCTTAACCTGTATTGTTACTTCTCCTTCGTGGCTGGCATATATATCGGCGGGGTTTGCTATGTCAATTGTTGTTCTTCTTGGCTACGCCGTATTGCTCATTCGAAAGGCACAGAAGTATCAGGCACCAAAGGTAGAGCTCTCACATTTCGCCCTATATCAAGGTGAATACGAGCATGACGCCCAACAAGGCGCACCAGAGGGACGCGGCGTCGGCAAGTCGGCCTCGCGTCCTTGAGCTTGAGGGTGAGAGGCCAGCAATATAGGGTTTTGAACCGAATTAAGAGAAACGAAAATGAATAAATTGAGGTTTGCTTTATTGGCGTTGGGAATGAGTATGACTACATTACCCGCCAAGGCGGATGATTACTCGGTAATAGCCACCGATAATATCGAGTGGGGGCTACTTAACCCTCTTAGAGGCAAGGCAAGCCCAAGAGCAGCTGATCTATGGGGGGATCGTACTAAAGGTATGGCAACAGGAATGTTGGTGACATTTAATAAAGGGTTCTCTTCGCCACCCCATACTCACAATATTACATACCGTGGTGTAGTAATCGAAGGGTTAATGCATAACGACGATCCTTCGGCAGAGAAGGTGTGGCTTCCGACAGGGTCTTTTTGGACCCAATCAGCGGGCGAAAACCATGTCACAGCTGCAAATGGAGAAAGTAACTTAATTTACCTGGAGATCGATAGCGGTCCATACCTCGTCCTTCCTTCAGAAAAGGCATTTGATAACGGAGAGCGTTCAATCAATATAGATGAGCGCAACCTGGTTTGGCTTAGTGCTAAAGACGTCAGGTGGCTCAAAAAAGGCGCTTTACACATAGCTTACCTATGGGGGCAACCTCATTTAGCGAATGGCAGCTTCGTTAAATTACCAGCGGGCTTTAAAGGTACGATTAAAAGCGGAAATGAATTGAAAGCTGTATTAGTGAGAGGCAAAGCTACGCATCAGTGGAATAGCGCTAAAACGAAAACTGTACTATCGCCAAGTAGCTTCTTTAGCTCAAAAATACAAGGTGAACATAACATTAATGCTGAGACAGAAATAGTTCTGTACATTAACTCTAACGGTAGGTTCACCGTAGAATAACCAATTGCGTCATAATACATGCTGACTAGGGATGAAAAAACCACCGCTTCGTTCTGGTTTTTCGGAACAATGGCTTACAAGAATGCATTAAAAAATGACGTCAAACGCTTGCTCGAAGTCCAATCTTCGCTAATTATAGTCGAGCTTTATCGGCATTTTTTTTGGGGCGTTATGTGGCATTAGCCTTAGAGTTTATTGCACTATTGGAAGGCGACGTTGACTTGCTGTCTTCATCAAACGCGTTTTCAGTGTATGTAATGATTGATGTCAGGCGCATTGTTTACGGCAAACACATCTAGGGCTGGGCCGGTCACCAGCGCTTAATGTGGGTCTTCTCAATTCCTTCTGCGTTGAAACGGCACTAAATACTCATCCATTAACCTTTGTCTGTCTTATCGAGAGTAGGGCACATAGTCGTTCTGTACTTCATTATTGTAAAGAGCATGCCACTTCTTCAAAAGCACCTTAAGTAGGTACATTTACCGTTATCTGAGCCGAATACACCGAAATCTATTGTGGTATTCGGCTAATCAAAAAAATTATTGGTGAAGTTCGGAGCGCATCTCCTGTTGATAATTGGTTGCTAGCTTTTCTTTTTGCGATTCATTTAACACTTTGCCCGCCACCTGGAAAAATTCACGTTCTTCATCCGCCAGATGGTGTTCCACCTTTTCCTGTAGCGTTTTTAAATGTCGCAGCCAAGCGGGTGAACTCATATCAGTTTCATCTAATTTTTCAATAAGCTCATCAATCTCATGATGTTCTGCGACGCCATGACGAGATAGCTCAATCGCACTGTCTGATTTCATAAGAGGGGAGTAAAAATATCGTTCTTCTGCAGTAGCATGAGTTTCTAACTGTTCTTTAAGTTCTAAGTAGTATTCTCTTCTGGCGGGTGTATCACCACTCGTTTCTGCCAGAATTTTCAATAATAAACGTTGTTTCTCGTGGTCCTGTCTTAGCGCTTCAAATATTTTCATGGAACTCTCCTCATCCAATTACTGTATTGAATGATGCGATTTCCATTCCACAACGCAATTTTCCTAACTTGCTGAAATTTATATTAATTTTAACTTTGTGCGTAATTAAATGCGTGGATGCTATAATTTGTGAGTCGTTTTTACACATACCCGCGCACTTTTTGCTAATGCAGGGAGGGGTTAAATCCCTTGTGACACCATTGCATCGGCTAATCTTCTAAATGCCGCTATATTTGCACCCTTTGTATAATTTATGAAATCACCTTCGTTGCCTTCTTGAACACATTGGAGATGAATGTTTTCCATGATTTCTTTCAAAGAAGCGTCCATCGACTCATAAGTTGCTTTGTGAAAAGTCGCGTTTTGAGACATTTCCAATCCGGAGAGAGCCACCCCGCCAGCATTTGATGCTTTACCTGGAACAAAGGTTATTTTAGCTTCTTTAAAGGCTTTTTGCGCAGCTTCATTACAAGGCATATTGGCTCCTTCAAGCACAAATTTACAGCCATTCTTAACTAAAGAACGGGCATCTTCACCAATCAATTCATTTTGTGTAGCGCAGGGCAGGGCTACGTCTACCGCAGCAGACCACGGCTTGGTGTCAGCCTCCCATACACCGTTAATTCGTTCATTTAGCGAGAGAAGAATATTATCAGGCTTTCCTTTGTGGTTAATCACCCAATGTAAGTCTTCTTCCGTAAATCCTTTTTCATAAAACAATGTCCCCCGGCTGTTAGATAAAGTAATCACTTTCGCGCCAAACTGAATCGCTTTAAGCGCAGCATGCAATGCCACATTTCCCGCACCAGATATGGCTATTCGCTTTCCTGATATATCGGTATTAGCCTGCTTCAATACATCGTCGAGAAAGTAAATTAAACCAAATCCCGTTGCTTCCGTTCGCACATAACTTCCACCAAACTCAATATCTTTTCCTGTTATTGCGCCTCCAAATCGGTTATTAATTTTGCGATATTCACCGTATAAATAACCTATTTCTCGGCTCCCCACATTAATATCACCCGCAGGGACATCAGTATAGGGGCCAATATGTCGTTGTAGTTCCTGCATGAAAGCCTGGCAAAATCTCATCACTTCGTAATCGCTGCGACCTTTTGGGTTAAAATCAGAACCGCCCTTTGCCCCCCCGATGGGTAATCCGGTTAACGCATTTTTAAATGATTGCTCAAACGCCAAAAATTTCAAGATTGATTCGTTGACGGTAGGGTGAAAGCGCAAGCCACCTTTGAATGGACCGATGAGACCGCAATGTTGCACTCTCCAGCCTTTGTTTATTTCAACCTCGTGGTTATCGTTTAGCCACGCGACACTGAATTGAATAATTCGTTCTGGTTCGCATAGCCGTTTAAATACTTCCCACTGTTTATATTTTTCATTTGCATTGCAGACAGGAATTACATCGTTCGCTATGTCAAAAGTTGCTTGTAGATATTCCTTCTGGTCTGGATAGCGTTGGGTGATCCATGCTTTAAACTCATCTAAATTTGATGTGTATGACATATCTACTTTCCTATGATCTTTTCGTTACCATTTAGCATCACTTTAAAATTACATTTACCGTTACTTCTATACAAAGAGCAAAGTTCAATTTATTGTAGCTGAGTATTTAATGGCCGTTCAGTAAGTATTTTCAAACTTTTTGGTAGAATTTTTATCGTAATACTCTTTGCGATAAAAATCTCACCATCTAATGCATACTCACTTTCTTGGTCAAAATGTATTTCAATTTCAGAAGCTTGCTTGTGATTAATTCTAGGTGATTCCTTCTTAGTGTCTGCATCGTTAAAAATGAGTTCAGCCAGGGACAATAGCTGTTGATCAGAGTTTATCTGTGGAGTTAACCAGGTTATATCCAGTTTTCCGTCTGTCACGTCTGGTTCGTCGCCTCCTTGTGCTAATGCGGTAGTTATAGGCGCTGCATTTGCTATAACTAAGCTTGGCGTATCTAACGTTTCAGTTTCACCATCATCGAACTTTACCTTTAAGTGCAATGTTTCATTTTTACCAATCGCATCCCAAAGACCTTTTAAATATGCCACCTGACCGCCTTCGTCTTTTTGTGAACGATCTGCGGTAGAGATCATTTTTTCCTCAAATCCTACCGCAGCCGCTAATAGCATTAACTTGTCATTACAAAGGGCAGAATCAATCTTCACTACATTGCCTTTTATAAGTGTGTTGCACGCGGTATCGATAGGATCTATCTTACTGATCACGCCGTGTAAAACCTGACTTAAGGAATTGGCTGTTCCTAAAGGAATAACCCCTAGTGTAGTGTCAGTTTTTATGCATTGACGGGCAACTTCTGAAATAGTGCCATCTCCTCCACAGGCAACGACGATGTCAGCACCGTGTTTGATAGACTTTTTAGTAATTTCAGTAGCGGATAAATCTTTCTTTGTCTCAAAGATACTCACGCGGAAATGAGGGTTGAGTTGCGATAAAATATTTTCTTTCTCCTCCTTCCACTTACCGCCACCGGCCACCGGGTTAGCCACGAGCACTAGTGAACTTAATAGTTTAAGTCGGCCACCTTGTTTAATTTGGGTTAATGATTTTAACTGCCGCTTGTTGAGACGTGCTGTACTGCGAACCGATTGAATCTTACTCATTGCATCGTTAATCGATAAGTTTTCATCGCGGGCCAGAAGATACGCGGCCAGTGTTAAAACGGACCGACCCCGCCCAAGCGCACAGTGAACAACTACTTTATTGCCATCTTTAATGTGCTGGTCGAGCCAGTTTATCGCTGTATTCAATTGTTCTGGAGTAGGGCTTGTGTGGTCTAGTACGGGTATATTCAGGTAGTCGCAATCTGCCTGGTACGCCGTCCAATCTAATCCATCGAATTCAGCTGTTACATCCAAAATAGCTGTAACCCCAAGTTCGTTAAGGGTTTCAATATCATTGTGAAATAATCGGCAAGCTAAAAAAAGATGATCATCTATTTGTTGAATAGGAGGAACTTTGTCATTTTTCCGAGCCCAACTGTTATAGGCATCAGTCCCCAATAAGAACGGAATGAATATCCATCTAATATAGAATGGGATACTTCCATCATTACGTTTGCGAAATAATGAAGGGTAGCGGAAAATGTAAGCACTGCTGACTACCGAGAGGGAAAGGGCCACCCACCACAATAGAGTGCTTAAAATGAACCACGGGGCGTACCAAGCCAGTAAAGCAGCCAACAAAGCACCCATTAGATAGTACTTCACCATTTTCACAAATTTTTCTCCTTTCTTTACATACCCTTATTACTACTGTGAACTGAACTATGTTAGTTCAGTTTCGTAGCAAGAAGCAGGTAATAGAAATAAATTATATGTAAATAATTAGCAGATAGATGAAAACAGAACCTGCCATTAATAGGCAAAGCCGGTACTTTCTCGTATTCAACATGATTTGGTTCCAAATTATTTGGATTTTGGCAGTTGTCTATCAAATGGATTACATGTATTTAGTTTTGGGCTTAATTATTCTGCATTTTTGTATAACCTCCGCAAAGGGGATTGATGGGGCAGTAATGATGGCCGGTGTGTTGTTAGGCTCGATTATCGATGGCTCTTTAACGCTATCCGAAGTTTTCGTGTTTGAGTCCGAACACACACTCGGGGTACTACCGATTTGGTTAGTGGTGTTATGGGGCGCTTTTGCGCTATCAACATATTACAGTTTGTCTGTGTTAATCAAACGCCGATCTATTCAAGTCGCTTTAGGGGCGATCGCGGGGCCAATGAGCTATGTCGCAGGTCTTCATTTTGACGCGGTTTCTTTTTCTTATTCAATTACAACTACCTCTATTATTTTAGCGGTCATTTGGGCATTTTTATTACCAACGCTGATTGAAGTGTCTCATTATTATAGACGTGTAAGTATTAGAACAGGATGACGATATATGACTAGAACTGTATTAGTAACGGGTGCTAATCGGGGAATAGGGTTTGAAACTGCAAAAGGATTTGCCGCCCATGGCTGTAAGGTACTTATGGGAGTACGCGATGAGTCGGACGGTGAAGCGGCCAGAAAGGACATCACCGGCAACGATATTCACGTTGTTGAAATAGACTTAACCAATGCCGATACAATAACCGAATGTATAGTCCGCGCTGAAGCAGTTTATGGAAATATTGATATTTTGATAAACAACGCTGGCGTAATGGTTGAATCCTCATTTGAAGAGCTGGAAGCGGCAGACTTTGAAAAGTCCCTGAAAGTACACGTCGAAGGGCCCTTGCAATTATGTCAGCTATTACTACCAGGCATGCTTGAAAGGAATTTCGGCCGCATCGTAAATGTGTCCTCGGGGTGGGGGGCTTTTACGGAAGGTATGGAGGGGCCTCCGGCGTATGCCATTAGCAAGGCAGCGTTAAATGCATTAACAATGAATCTGTCAAACATAATCGAGGCTAATCAAAACGTCAAAATTAATGCAATGTGTCCTGGTTGGGTACATACGCGTATGGGGGGGAAAGACGCGCCACGTTCGCCTGAAAAAGGTGCTGAAACGGCATTATGGCTGGGTATGCTCGACGAAGATGGTCCTACCGGTGGTTTTTTTCGCGACAAAAAGAAGATTAATTGGTAATAAAAAAAGCTTGCATAGAGCAAGCTTTTATAAAAAAATTAAACATCCCAATGCTAATGAATCGCTTCTACTACCTGAGAACTTTTCCGTTTCAACACTTCGGCGACCTTGGCTGCCGACTGATTTTTCTTCAAGTTTACCACTAACGCGTAATGGTGCGTTTTAAGTGCATGACGAACTGTTTCTATTATCTCGGTTCGGTCAGGTCTGAGGCTAAATAACCCTGCGGCAAATAGGCCCATAAAAATCCCCGGGCTAATCAAGGCGATATAGGTGAACATAGGATTCTGTTGGGTAAGTGCGGGGCCAAAATTGACTAGTAAAAAAGCAGCTAATAAGCCAACTATAAGCCCCACACCGCCAAGTAATAAATGAGAGTTCCACATAAACTTACCGATGGATCGGCTGGAGCCCTCAAGCTTTTCACTATAGTGAGTATCATTTGGATCGATAACAACAATTTGTTGGGGCGCTACTCCAGTGTCCTGATTGAGTTCGTTTGCGGACATTCTTGCTTCCTCTGCAGTATCGTAAATTGCCGCTATTTGCAGATGTTCAGAATCCAACAATGTCTCCTTCAATCTATCATGGTGTTCAGTTTTTTGGCTCATGCGTCCTCCTTTTCTCATAACGCAAGTTGCCGATTACTTAGAATTCGAAGAAAAAGATAACGGGCAACCCAGAAACCTCTACTCCCTTCTTGCATCAAACTTCATACCTTTTTAGTCTGAATTTTCTTAACTCATTAAAAGCAAAGTGCTTTTTCTTTCACTCTGCGCGTTTAATAAAGAAATTAATCTGTAGACAGGAATAAATTGCGAATAGATTTGCAATATTTTCTCAATTTTACTTCATTTTTTGCGGAACATTCTTAATTAAATGAATAGTAAACAGATTTATATCAATTTTAGTAATGAACAGTAAGCTGGTTGAAATGGACATAAAAATATGGGAGAGACCCCATTAGAAATTTTTCGCCGCAAGCGCGGCAAAGGATTTGAATATTACTATAATTCAGGGAGAAAGGTGACTGACCAAAGGATTCTGAAACGAATCAAAAAGCTTGTTATTCCGCCTGTGTGGAAGGATGTGCAGATTAGCCGTTCTCCAACTCAGCACCTACAAGCTGTGGGTTACGATCTTAAGAACCGAAAACAGTATATCTATCACGAGGACTGGCACAAAGCTCGACAGGAGGAGAAATTCGCCAAGTTAAGCGAATTTGGAATTAGGTTACCTGAATTTAGAAAATTCTGTTGGAGCAATGTGAATGAAAAAAAGTGGACGATAGATAAAACCTTGTCCCTGGTCGCATTGTTACTTGACCATACCGGGCTTAGAGCAGGTAACCGTCAATATACCACGCAAAATAATACGTATGGATTAACCACATTGCGGCGAAAACATGTTAGCGAAACTGACGGCACGGTAAGATTAAACTTTATAGGAAAACATAATAAGGACAGGAATGTCGAAATCGAAAATCCCCTATTGGCTGAGCTTGTATCTCAAAGCGCAGAACAAAGGGGATACGCCTTATTTAGGTTCAAAGATGAGGCTGGAGAATGGGCTGATGTTGATAGTGATGACGTTAACCACTTTATCCATACTCACTTAGGAAGCGACTACTCCTGTAAAGATTTTAGAACGTGGGCTGCATGTCGATATGGGGTATTTAGTCTGCCATCAGTTAAAGAATTAGTCAGTCAAAGTCCGCGACGGAAATGGTCTACTACCTTAACCAAAGAGGTCGCGTCTATGTTAGGTAATACCCCAGCAGTATGTCAGCAATATTACCTTCACCCGAAATTATATGAGTTGATAGAAAGCCGAACTGAGCGGGAAAATACCATCCAGCAAGTACTAGGTTACGCTCCCGAAAAGATCATGCATGACAAGGCATTATCAGCTACAGAAAGGCTTCTTGGTCAAATTATTGCAATTCAGTGAAACAGCGACTGATTTTATTCATTAATCATTGTTTTCATACTTTACACCTTACAATCGAATGGTTTATTCAACGGAATGACATTGCTTTCGAAATTATGAGTTTATTATAACTTATTGAAATTGATGGTTTAAACGTTAAAAGTCACACTTCAGAAAACCTCATGTAGTGCACGTTGCATAGTATCGACAAACACTATGAAAATAGAAGTCGGCGTGGATAGCAATTTGCATTCTACCTCAATCTATGAATATAATTAGTGTTCGAATTAATGGTGTTCGATGTAAATTTACATTGAACATGCTGTTTTGGAAACGAATTGAGGTAATTCTTCTTTTATGCAAATAGAAAGCTACATCTCCCTAGCAATATATTTTCTAGCGATGTTGGGTATTGGCTTATTCGCATATCGACAATCAACAAGCGACATTTCAGGTTATATACTTGGAGGCCGTAAAGTGAGTCCTCAAGTGACCGCGCTTTCTGCAGGAGCATCCGACATGAGTGGGTGGATGCTAATGGGGCTACCGGGCGCTATGTTTGTTGCAGGGTTTGACGCAGTGTTTATTGCGATAGGACTTATTTCCGGCGCATTAATTAATTATTTGGTGGTAGCACCAAAATTGCGGGTTTATACAGAAGTAGCCGATGATTCGCTCACTGTACCAGAATTTTTCGCCAAACGTTTCGGCCAGGCAAATGCTAGTGTAAGAATGGTGTCGGCGGCGATTATCGTTTTGTTTTTTACGCTGTATACGTCAGCAGGGCTGGTGGCGGGTGGCAAGTTGTTTGAAAGCGCGTTTTCTTTAGATTACCAACTAGGACTTTTCATCACGATCGGTGTAGTTGTGTCCTATACTTTACTGGGTGGGTTTCTTGCAGTCAGTCTTACCGATTTCGTTCAGGGCTGTATTATGTTCGTAGCGCTGGTATTAGTGCCTATTGTTGCTTTTACTCAATTTAACAATGTTGGACAAATGAATGCCGCAGCCTTTGAGTCAATCCCTGAGCTAGGTGAGACATGGGAGTCGTTAACCTTCGTTAGCTTGCTATCGAGTCTGGCGTGGGGGCTCGGATATTTTGGGCAACCACACATTATTGTACGTTTTATGGCAATACGATCGGTTAATGCAGTCTCTACTGCCAGAAACATTGGAATGTCATGGATGGTCGTTACCATTGTAGGAGCGCTTGCTACTGGCTTTGTGGGAGTTGCCTATGCTAACCAATTTAATTTGCAGGTGGCGGATCCTGAAACCATTTTTATTATATTTTCGCAAATATTGTTTCATCCGTTAATTAGCGGCTTTTTGATGGCTGCAATATTGGCAGCCATTATGAGTACTATTTCATCGCAGTTATTGGTTTCGGCGAGTTCTCTTACAGAAGATATCTTAAAAGTTGTTTCTACTAAGCCAGTTAGCGCAAAAACGACAGTGAGCTTAGGTCGAATCGGCGTAGCCGGTGTAGCAATTGCTGCGCTTTTACTCGCGTTAGATCAGTCAAACAGCATTTTGTCGTTAGTGAGTAATGCGTGGGCTGGTTTTGGGGCCGCATTTGGTCCATTAGTACTCTTTTGTTTGTATAAAAGAGATTTAACGCATAAGGCAGCGTTAGCAGGCATCATTTCCGGTGCTGTAACCGTTTTGGTATGGATTTATCTGCCGCTTTTACCAGATGGAGAAACGTTGAGTAGCGTTATGTATGAAATCGTACCTGGGTTTCTCGTGAGTTCACTTACGCTGTGGGGCGTGTCAAAGCTTGACAGCGAACCAGGCCAAGAAACGATGCAAATGTTTTCTAAGGCTACCCAGGAATTGGCAGATCAGAAAAGTTAATAGTAAGGTGAGTTAGATACATGAGTCATAATTGGAAACGAGTTGTAGTCAAAGTTGGGAGTGCTTTAATCTCTCCTAACCAAATAGGCTGTAGCAGTCACTACTTATTAAGTATTGCCCAGTTTATCGTTAAATGCCGGGCTATGGGAACTCAGGTTGTGCTTGTGTCATCAGGCTCTGTGGCTGCGGGTGCCCATCAGTTCAGTGATCATGAAAAAACAGAAATCGCGGTTAAGAAAGCGATGGCGGCAGCGGGACAGACGGAAATGATTGCTACATGGGACAGGCTGTTTGATTTCCCGTCAGCGCAAATTTTGTTGACCCATGCTGATTTGCGTGACAGAGAACGCTATATCAGCATTCGTGAAACTATTTTCAGCCTGTTGGAGCACGAAATTTTGCCCATCATTAATGAAAATGACACAGTCACAACGGATAAACTTAAAGTAGGCGACAACGATAATTTATCGGCAATGGTTGCCGCTGCGGCAGATGCTGACGCATTGATCATCTGCTCTGACGTAGATGGTTTGTATGACAAAAATCCAAACGAGCATGATGATGCGCAGTTATTGTCGTGGGTGGATAATATTGACCAAAGTATTTATGACATGGCAGGTGGGGCCGTAGAGGGCGGTGTAGGTACCGGTGGCATGCGGACTAAAATCGAAGCGGCTGAAAAAGCAGTATCTCATGGTATTGATACTTTCATTGTTAATGGATTTACTGAAGCAACCTTTAATCAGTTGTTGGATGGCAAGAATCCCGGTACGCATTTTCAGGCTCACGATAAGCCTATGAAAGAAAATATCCACTGGATGCGTCATACATCCAACGCACAGGGTGAAGTCATTGTAGAAAGTGATTTCGCAGCATCATTGGAAAATGAAGCTGAGCAGTTAACCAGTAGTGAGATTATCGATGTAAAAGGCGAGTTTTCGGTAGGAGATACCATTCTCGTCAGAAAAGACGATGGTACCAAACTGGTCAAAGCGCGCTCGAATTACAGTAGTTGTTTGCTTAATTTTATAGCAAAACAAGACAATGAAGATTTTGCGCAAGAATTTGAGAAGAAAACTGGCCCAATCATTTCTAATAAGCATATAGCAAATCTGGAGAAAGAATGAGTTTAATTACACAACTAGCGCAAGAAGCCAAGTCAGCGGCTTATGAGCTGGCTGTTTTAGAAGAAAGTAAAAAAAATCAGGTTTTGCAGGATATGGCTGATGCTATTCGTGCAAATAAACAAAAAATCATTGAAGTAAACCAAAAGGAAGTAGCACGCGCTAAGGAAAATAACCTTGAAGCGTCTATGGTTGATAGGTTGATCTTAAATGAAGCGCGTATAGAAGATATGGCAGTGGGGATTGAGACCATTGTTGAACTACCTGATCCAGTGGGCGCCACACGGGATTTTGGCAAGCGTCCTAACGGCTTGGATATAAAAAAAATGCGTATTCCACTCGGGGTTGTATGCATGATCTACGAAGCGCGACCGAATGTGACCGCTGACGCCGGGGCCTTGTGTTTCAAATCGGGTAACGCAGTTATCTTACGCGGTGGTAAAGAAGCGTTGGATTCAAGTCTCGCTATTGCAGGCTTGATGCAGGAGGTGTTAGAAAAGCATAACTTACCCAAAGCGTTAATCACTGTGGTTCCAAACCCGGATCGTGCCTTAATGCAAGAGTTAATGAATCAACGAGAGTATATTGATGTCATTATTCCACGTGGTGGAGAAGGGCTGATCAATTACGTTACGGATAACGCTAAAGTTCCAGTGATTCAACATTTTAAGGGTGTATGTCATCTTTATGTGGATAAAGAAGCAGATTTAGATAAAGCAATGAATTTGCTGTTAAACGGTAAGACTCAGCGCACAGGCGTTTGTAATGCGTTAGAAGGGTTGCTGGTACACGAAGCGATAGCGAGTGATTTTCTTCCCAAAGTTGCAGAAGCATTGTCTGAACACAATGTTAAACTGCACGTTGACGAGAGAACGAGTAAATGGTTTCCTGATGCCGATATCATTGAAGAAAGTGGTTACGGTGAAGAGTATCTTGATTTAGAGATTGCTATCCGTGTTGTCGATGATATTGACCACGCGCTAAAACATATTGCACGTTTTGGAAGTAATCACACCGAAGTAATATGTACTGAAGATCAGGCAGCTGCCACGCGCTTCCAACGCACGGTTGACGCATCGGTCGTCATGGTGAATGCTTCTTCGCGTTTTTCAGATGGAAGCCAGTTAGGTTTAGGGGCTGAAATTGGTATTGCAACTACTAAGCTACATGCTTATGGTCCGATGGGCTTAGAATCGCTTACCACTGAGAAATACCTGGTTAATGGTGAAGGTCAAATCAGATCATAGCTGGTCTGTATTGTATCAATACTTTACCTTCGTCATAATAGAAAACACCGGCATGATTTTCCGGTGTTTTTTTGTTTGTTAGTCAAGAGGAACTCGTGAGTGGTAGAAATTAACGCAGTATGGAATGAAGTGGTAGCAGTTTTAATTGCAAATAAATTGCTTGCCTCTGCGTTATTAATAATTTGTTTTCTTTTAGTTAAACGCTTAATCCTCAAAATTATCAAACGACGAAGCAGCCGCAAGGGCGAGGATAGAAGGCATCAAATAACGATTCTTGCCCAACTGGGCAATGCGTTGCTCATCGTCCTTATTATGATGGTGTGGGCGTCGGAAATTCAGTCTCTGGCCATATCAATTGCTGCGTTTATGGTAGCGATTGTACTAGCGACCCGGGAATTTATTCAGTGCTTCATGGGGTTTATCTATTATCTCGGCGCGCGGCCGTTTAGGGTGGGTGATTGGATTCAAATGAACCACAACCTGGGCGAGGTGGTGGAGATGGACTGGGCCAAAACAGCCCTTTTGGAAGTTGACCCTGAATCTTTTTCATATACGGGTAAGCATATCTACGTACCCAATAGTCAGTTAGTTACGCAAACGGTAAGAAATCTTAACTTCTTACGTAGATATACTATGCATACATTTTCACTGACAAATGAGCCAACAGTAAACGCATATAAACTTCTGCCGGCGTTTATTGCCAGAGCTCAATCTCACTGTGAGTATTTTCGCGATGTAGCCGAGCGTTACAAAGGATTAATTGAACGAAATCTAGATGTGGAATTTATTTCTATTGATCCTGACGTTATGGTGGAAACGAATGAATACGCAAAATTGATCGTTACAGTCTCGCTGTTCTGCCCTACCGACCAGGCTTATTCACTACAACAGAAAATAAGTGCAGATTGGATGAGTCTTTGGTTTAAAGAGTTACAAGAGCAAGACGATAAGTGGATGCTTCCTGGACAGGAACCATCTTAATAGAAGTGGTAATCCGAGAGAAATGAGAACACGCAAACGCGTTTATCTATCTGCATCTGGATTTCACAATGGTATTAGTTTCTTTTCACGGCTATACTATCGGCCGCGTTGAAAAGCGAAACAAAAATAGAATTGAATAGAAAGGACAAATAGTGACTCCTATTACTAAAACATTTCAGTATGGACAGCATACTGTAACGCTTGAAACGGGGGTTATTGCCCGTCAAGCAACCGCTGCCGTTATGGCAAGCATGGATGACACAGCTGTGTTAGTAACAGTTGTGGGGAAAAAAGAAGCCAAAGCGGATCAAGACTTTTTTCCATTAACCGTAAATTATCAGGAAAAAACCTACGCTGCGGGTAAAATCCCCGGTGGTTTTTTCAAACGAGAAGGTCGTCCATCAGAAGGCGAAACGTTAACTGCGCGTTTGATCGACCGCCCAATCCGTCCATTATTCCCGGAAGGTTTCAAAAACGAGGTTCAAGTTGTAGTTACCGTGGTTTCTGCAAACCCTGATATCCCCACCGATATCATCTCAATGATTGGTACTTCAGCTGCGCTAGCGATTTCTGGTATCCCTTTCAATGGACCTATTGGCGCCGCACGTGTGGGCTATACCGATGGTGAATACGTGCTCAACACTCGTACAACCGAGCAAGAAACGAGTGAGTTGGACTTGGTTGTAGCGGGTACGCAAAACGCCGTGTTGATGGTTGAATCAGAAGCATCTGTGTTGTCAGAAGATGTAATGCTTGGCGCCGTTATGTTCGGTCACGAACAATTACAAACGGTTGTTGATGCGGTGTCTGATTTTGCGGGCATGGTTGGCACGGAAAAGTGGGACTGGCAGCCTAAAGAAGAAAATACTCAGCTTAAGCTTTTAGTTAAAGAGCTAGCAGAGCAAGGTATGACCGAAGCATACCAAATATCTGACAAAATGCAGCGTAAAGACGCAGTTAACGCTGTAACGGAAAAAGCGTTAGCTGAAATCATCGAGCGTGATTCAGAACAAGACGAAAAAGAAGCATTAGATATGCTTCATGCGTTGGAAAGTGATGTTGTACGTTCACGCATCCTAGATGGGCAACCGCGTATTGATGGACGGGAACCTGCGATGGTACGTGCGCTCGATGTTTCTACTGGTATTCTTCCACGCGCCCATGGTTCAGCCGTTTTTACTCGTGGTGAAACACAGGCACTGGTCGTGGCTACGCTAGGTACAGAGCGTGATGCCCAAATGATCGACGAACTCCAAGGTAAACGTGATAGTCGTTTCATGCTGCATTACAATTTCCCTCCATACTGTGTGGGTGAAACGGGCATGATTGGGTCGCCGAAGCGTCGTGAAATCGGTCATGGACGTTTGGCTAAACGTGGTATTCAGGCGGTGATGCCTGATGAGGCTGATTTCCCATACGTTGTGCGTGTTGTATCGGAAATTACCGAGTCAAACGGTTCGTCGTCTATGGCCTCTGTTTGTGGAACGTCGTTAGCATTAATGGACGCCGGTGTACCTATCAAAGCCTCTGTAGCAGGTATCGCGATGGGTCTGGTCAAGAGCGATGAAAACTTTGTCGTACTTTCGGACATCCTTGGTGATGAAGATCACTTAGGCGACATGGACTTTAAAGTCGCAGGTACTACTGACGGTATTACTGCCCTGCAAATGGATATCAAAATTGAAGGTATCACCAAAGAAATTATGCAGGTTGCGTTAAAACAAGCCAAAGAAGCGCGTTTGCATATACTTAAAGTTATGGATGAAGCGATTGGCGGACACCGAGACGAATTAAGTGAATTTGCCCCGCGTATCTACACTATCAAGATTGATCAGGATAAGATCCGTGATGTAATCGGTAAAGGTGGTGCAATGATTCGCCAAATTACTGAAGAGTCAGAGACTAACATCGAGATTGAAGATGACGGTACCATTAAGATATTTGCTACTGAGCGTGCAAAATCTGAAAAAGCCATTAGTATGATTGAAGCGGTTACCGCAGAAATTGAAGTAGGCAAGACGTATCACGGTAAAGTTACACGTATTGTTGATTTCGGTGCATTTGTTGAAGTATTGCCTGGTAAAGAAGGCTTAGTTCATATTTCACAAATTGCGCATGAGCGTGTTAACAAAGTCTCAGAGTACTTATCTGAAGGCCAGATGGTAGATGTGAAAGTAATGGAAATCGATCGTCAGAATCGCGTTCGACTAAGCATCAAAGAGCTGTTGGAAAAACCAGCGGCTCCAGAACAGCCTAAAGAAGACTAGTTCGGCTTATAAGTTTAAAAGGGGAGCGAATATCGCTCCCTTTTTTTATCGAAGAGGTTGGGGGAGTGGAATTTATTCCTCTTCCATAGACAAGAGAGCTGAGCAGCGACAGGCGAATTCACTCAATTAAGCTAAATAGGTAAGGTGCACCCTAATGCGTGGCTCTCACAAACCATAGGAAGACGCCGTAATAACTGCACCGAATATGTCTGGTGAGGTGGGTTGTTTATATTGCTGACTCTCCAATTATAATCGACTTAGTCCACTATAATCTTCACAAAGCTAGTGGGTTACACATTTAATAAATTCCTCTGCTGAATGAGCATTCATTGTCACGGCTTAGTTTTCATCCATTTGAAACGCAAAGGGCAGTAGCGTTTCGAGCGATACAACCTTTTCGTCACCCGATTGGCTAAACATTACAACTTCTGTATTGCTATCGGCAAACTCTGCAATTTTTTGTCTGCATCCTCCACATGGGAAACAAAGTTCATCAGTTGGACTGACAATAACTATTTTCTTGATGCTGGTACAAGCGCTGTTCACCATGGTGCCAATTGCCGTAGCTTCAGCGCATTGCCCTAAAGGGAAAGATACGTTTTCTACGTTGCAGCCAGAATAAACGTTGCCGTTGCTGCCTAAAATAGCAACGCCAACTTTAAAGTTTGAGTAAGGTGCATGTGCATTCTTTTGTGCAGCTAGTGCGTGGGTTTTAAGGGTGTGATTATCCATATTACCTTATTAATAGCGTGTTATACTTTACATTTACTATCAAATACGCGATTGTGACGTCTTTGTGCTGCGAATAAAGTGCAGCGATTCATTTGATTTCGAGATTTCTTTTTAACATGCGCCATTGTATAAGTCTCATTTTATTTTCATGTTGTTCTTTAATTTTAAACGGTTGTGCTCAAACTAACAGCACTGGGCCTAAAGCCGAAATGGGCAATTTATTGCTTGCTGAGCCCGCACCAATTAACCCTCGTTCACAGATGGCTATTGCTCGCTATAATCAAATACTTGCAAGTAATGCGATTACCGATGAAGACAAAGCGGAGTTATTTTACCAAAGAGGCATGTTATACGATAGTGTTGGGCTCGGCGGATTAGCGCAGTTTGATTATTCGCAGGCGCTTGTGCTAAAGCCCGACATGGCAGAAGCTTACAACTCCATTGGCATTCACTACATTCAGCAGATGGATTTTATCCAAGCATACGAAGCTTTTGATTCCACTTTAGATATTAATCCGGACTATGATTTTGCATTTCTCAATCGTGGAATTGCACTTTATTACGGAGGTCGGTCTGATTTAGCAGTAGATGATCTTAATCGTTTCTTGCAAATAGATGAGACAGATCCTTTCCGCGCGTTGTGGACTTACTTTGCGGCTACAGAAGTTGATGCGGAAGAAGGGATAATTAAGCTTAAGACCATGCGACAAAAATTAGATTCGCTTCATTGGGCAACCAAGCTAGTTGATTTGTTTTTAGGCGAGCTTTCTGAACAACAAGTTCTTGCCGCGTTGATAGATGGCATCTCAAGTCAAAAAGAACTTACCGATAGGCTGTGTGAAGCATACTTTTATCTAGGGAAGTTTCACAGTCAAAAGGGGAATCGCGGTATCGCGGCGAACTACTTTAAACTCGCTCTTAGCACCAATGTATTTGATTATGTTGAGCATCGTTATGCAAGACTCGAACTAGTTCGGCTTCGAAATCCAGAATATATTGCGGAATAATCTAACTTTTTATGCGCGGTTTTTTTCTGGCTTTGGCCCTATGTTTACTGCTGGCTAGTGATAGCGGTCGTCAGCCTTCTCAACTATTCTACAATGCTAACTTTGCTTTGCATTCTGGCAGCCTTCTATGGCTGGCGTCTAAAGTGGGGCACTCAGATGCTCAAGCATCTTTAATCGACTTCTCGGTTCAAAATGAAGAACCGTATTGGCTTAAGAAATTAGTTGCACTTGGTCATCCAGAAGCGGCATGGTCATTACATAGATTACTTGCGAACGATGAAAGCGATCAGACATTGGTTCGATTGGCTGCAAGAGGCAATGTCCCGGAAGCTCAGTTGGCTTTTGCAATGGCCACTGACGATGCTTTAGTAAGAGAAAAATGGCTTAAAAAAGCTGCTTCCAATAACTATTTACCCGCTCAAGCAGCTCTGGCTGATTGGTATTTGCTTCATGGAAAAGTTAATCTTGCACGTCCATTATTAGAAAAAACTCAACATGCTTTTACCCAAAGTGCCTTTTATTTGGGGCGGATATTAATTGATGAAGGCAAGCAAAATGTGGGGATACAGGCGCTACAACGCGCGTTTGAGAATGGGCATCCAGATGCAAAAAACTGGTTGACGTTAATTAAGCACTATCCTCAGCGCGAAATTGATGCTCTAGGGATAGGACAGTGGCCAGCAACTAAGCAATGTAAGCAACGAATACAGGTATTTGCCACTTCATTAGCAACTACTGAAAGGGCCAATGCAATTTATAACCAATTCGTTGAAGATTCACGTTTCAGCACATTACCTATCTGTTTGCAAAAACCTATTAGAATTAAAGCTGATAAATTGAATTGTACAGACAACTGGCGCGGTAGTGGCCGGTTGGGGTGCGATGTACGTCCTTTGTCTCTGGCCGTGAAAACGCTTGATATAACCCATGCGGTGATAATACATCAAACTGGAAAAGCCAATGTTGATAATGGACTGATGTATTTAGATTTGACCGATAGTTATGACGTATTTATTCATGAATTAGCGCATTTCGCGGGATTTATTGACGAGTACCCAATAACTAGAAATATGGCCAATCGCTACTGTAACCGCCAGGAAGCGCCAAACCTTATTTTTGATGGTGAATTGACGTATTCGCCTTTGGCAACCCTCAAACGATGGCAGGAGCGCCCCGAATTTGACGGTATATGGCCTGCAAAAACGTGTCAATACACTGATGTTCAAGCTTATAAACCTACAGGTGACATTACTTTTCTTGAACATCATGATAGTGGAAAAATCCCCACTATTTATTTAACGTTATGGAAACAGCAGCTGGAAGATCCTACTACTTCACGGCCCATATATATGAATTTGTTTCAATCATTTCATCGTAATGGGCAGCAAACTCAGGCAGATATATGGTTGCGAAAATATGAACAATACAAGCGAACCCCAACCTATGAAGCTATCGATCAGGCATCTGTTGATTAAGATGTTTTTCTAAATCGGGACGTAATTTTTCCACCCACATTGCGGTCGCACCACATATTGCTACAGGCATAACGATAAAGTTTACAATTGGGATCAGAGAAAACACGTTTACCATCATTCCAAAAGACATCGCGGCTCCTTTGTGCTGACCGAGATGAGTGCGCATGGAGGAAAACTTAATTTTATGATTATCATAGGCGTAATCACAGTATTGTATTGCCATCATCCAGGCATTGAATAAAAACCATATAGCCTGGCCAATCACTGGTACAAATAAAAAAATTAAAAAGAAGCCTATCGCTCTTGGTATGTACCACATCAGTTTAGATAGCTCGCGTCCCAAAACACGTGGGAGATCTTTTATCAGACTTAAAATGCCTTCGTCACCTAAGGATTGTCCTGTTAAATGGCGTTCAACTTTTTCTGCGAGAATTCCATTGAACGGAGCCGCTATCCAATTGGCTAAGGTTCCAAATATCAATGCAAATATAAGTAGTACACTGATAACAGCTATAGGCCAAAGAATATATACGAGTACTTCTTTTATCCAGCCTAACCAATCTGGGATACTTGCTAATAACCAAGCGATCCCTTCACCAATTTGACCAAACAAAAAATAAAATGCAGTTGAAAACAACAGCAGGTTGACCGTGAAAGGTATAAAAACAAATCGTTTTAATCCTTTAGTCTTAATAAGAGTAAAACCCATAGTGAAATAACTGAAACCACTTTTTGTCGGCATATTGATTCTCCTGTTAAACACTAAAGTGTATTAACATTTTCTGTTCAATTTTGCAGCCATCTGTCGTGCTTATGTGTAAGGCAGGAACTGCAAAAATATGTCATATTAATTTACTTAATTCGTTTTAGACGTACAAAATTAGACGGCAAACCCTTTACTTAGTTGTCAGCGTGTTGGTTTTCTGCAGAGTACAACCATACCTACTTTGTTTGACTTTCAAATAGCGTTCTAAGCTACTTGCGCCATATTTGGTCCGCGAAGGTCAAATAGTATGCGAATTACGAACAGATGCAGCGAACCTGCTCTAATTGTACAGGTTTTGCTTCGAACGAAAAAATCGGAATTGTTACAGGCTATGAGTTTTGATAGAGTCGCGAGATAATAATTATTACATCCAGCGCATGAAATTGTGATGTTCAATCAGCACGGGTTTACCGGCACTTCAGAAAGCTTCGCTACCCATATAGGTTTACTTCGCGTTAAGGTCGTGAGGTCTCTGTGCGTCTGAAAAAAATAAAGTTAGCCGGATTTAAATCTTTCGTCGACCCCACTTCTATCCCGTTCCCAGGCGATATGACGGCGATTGTAGGCCCTAACGGTTGTGGAAAATCTAATGTTATCGACGCTGTACGCTGGGTATTAGGTGAAAGCTCAGCAAAAAATTTGCGTGGTGATGCCATGACAGATGTAATTTTCAACGGTTCTTCTGCGCGCAAGCCCGTTGGACAGTGCAGTGTAGAGTTAGTATTTGACAACAGTAGTGGTCGCATTGAGGGCGAATTTGCCAGATACAACGAGTTATCGATTAAACGGCTGGTTACACGCGACGCATCATCAACCTATTTTTTAAATGGTACAAAATGTCGCCGTAGAGATGTAACAGATCTATTTCTGGGTACCGGATTGGGACCGCGCAGCTATGCCATCATCGAACAGGGCATGATTTCGCGGCTAATTGAGTCCAAACCGCAAGAATTACGTGTTTTTATCGAGGAAGCGGCGGGGGTTTCGCGGTATAAAGAAAGACGACGGGAAACGGAAAATCGTATTAGGCATACGGTAGAAAACCTGGAACGCTTAGAAGATGTACGTGGGGAACTGGCCCAACAGATAGAAAAGCTCCAGCGCCAAGCCGCAGCAGCAAACCGCTATAAAACTTTAAAAGTGAGCGAGAGGCGGTTAAAAGCAGAACTCAGTGCAATTCGTTGGCTAAAGCATTCCGAAAAAATTGACGAGTTAAGTCAACAAAAGTTAACACAGGAAACCGAGCTCGATGCGCTATTGGCTCGCCAGCGTGGCGATGAAGCGGGAATTATCCAGTACCAGCAAAAAGCTGATGACTTAACACAACGATTAGATGATTTACAGCAGAAAAGATTTATTACGGGTAATGCGATAACTCGAATTGAACAGAGTAATCTTCACAGTCAACAAAGGACCGCACAGATTGCTACGGAATTAGAGGATTTAGTCCACCAAATTGAAGAGATAAATAGCTCTATCAATCAAGCGCAGCAGGCAAAAGCTGCATCGTTTAAAACGTTGCAACAACTGGAACCTGAAAATGAAGTGTTGTCGATGGCGATTGAACAGGCGCAAGAGAACAAAGCATCAAAAGAAGCCGAGTTAAGAGAGTTTTACCAACATACCCGAAACCACGAAGCACAGTACCATCAACTTAAGAATCGGGTACAAACGTGCCATAGCCAATTGCAATCTCTGATGAAAATGCAATTACGTACGACGCAACGTATTGCTGAGCTGAATGAAGAGTTAGAAGAGTTAGGTGGGGACGACCTGCAATCTGAATTGACAGAAATGGAATCAAAATGTGCTCAGGAAGAGGCTAAAGTTGAAAAACAAAAAGAACAGTTAAACCAAAAACGTCTGCTGAAAGAAGAAGCTGAAATTGCTTTGGCTGAACAGCGAGAGGTGCTCGCCTCTACCACTAAACAGTTACATTCTGTTCAGGCCAGTATCTCCACTATTGAGACGATGCAAAATGAGCGAGCTTTAGCACAAGGGAAAAGTGAACACTTGACGCCAATCTGGCAACAAATTGAGGTAGAAACAGGATTCGAAAAATGTTTTGAAGTGGTGTTGGAAGGACTGGATCAACCTTTGGTAAATGCACATTTGATCTCCAATACTATCGCCCACACAATTACCGAACACCCTCTTGGGCAACGTGTTTATGCGTCGGATACGATTACTGACAATATTAATGCAAACAGTTTAGCTGCAAAAATCACCAGCGGACCAATCTATAGGTTCTTCAACGATATTATTATTGTGGCATCGGTGGAGCAAATTGAAGAAACGCTACAACAATTAGCACCACATCAAACGGTTATAACAAAAAATGGTGAGTGGGTATCACACTATTGGGGTATCAATCAGCACCGTTTACAGGGGGAGGGTGCGTTTGATCAAACTAAGCGCTTACATGCCCTCACAGAAAGGTTGTTGAAGCTGGAAGAAAAGGTTAATTCATCCCAGGAATTGCTCACAGAGCGGCAGCACCTCCTTTCAAAACGTGAAAAAGAGCTTTCTGAATGTGCGCATCTTGTTAGTGAACAGGTAGCCGTGTTGCAGAACTTACAGAGTGAGATAAAGTTCGTTCGTATGCAGATCGAAAATAGTGTGCAACGACAACAAAAGTTAAAAGACGAATTAGCTCGACAACACGAGCGTCTGGAAGAGGAAAAGCTGCAACAGGAAGAGGTGGCAATAAAATTAGAAGCGACGTCTTTAAAACAGGCTGAACTAGATGAGCAAAACCAGTCAAACGATGAACGGCGAGAGTTGTTAGAAGCTGCGATAACAGATGCGAATCAAGGTCTGGAAAGGTTGATTAATAAACGCCATCAAATTGAATTATCAATCCAGCAACAAAAAAGTCAGTACGAGCTATACTCTGAGCAGGTTACGCGTAACGAGCTGCAACGCCAGCGATTCATCGAACGTCGACAGTCATTAGAAGAAGAGCAACATACACTCTCTGCACCTTTAGCGACTCAACAGGAGCAACTTCAGGAGTTATTGACAACGCGTGAGAGCATTGAATCGTCTATCAGCGGTTACCAAATTGACCTAAACGAATTGCATAAATTACTGCAAGAAGCGAAGCAAGACCAGCACGGAATAACGACCAAAATAAGTCAACGGCAAGCTGCACTGGAAAGTATCAGGCTTGAAATTGAAGGATACCGTGTTCGTGCCGCTGCAGTAATCGAACAACTGCAGGAGACGGGGCAAAACCTTAAGACAGTGCTTGAACAACTCGACGAACAGGCTGAAGAGTCACACTGGCAAAATGAACTAGAAAAAACACAAGCAGCAATTGCTCGATTAGGTGCAGTGAACCTTGCAGCTGTCGATGAATATGAAACTCAGTCTGACCGTAAAGCACATTTAGATACTCAGTTTGATGATCTTAATAATGCGCTGGAAACGCTGCGAAGCGCAATTAGAAAAATTGATAAAGAAACTCGGCAGCGTTTTGCCGAAACCTTTGAGCAGGTAAATAGCGATCTGAAAATGTTATTTCCAAAAGTATTTGGAGGGGGGGCTGCTTATCTTGCATTAACGGATGATGACTACCTGGAAACCGGTGTAACGATTATGGCGCGACCACCTGGCAAGAAAAATAGTACAATTCATCTGTTAAGCGGTGGAGAAAAAGCGCTAACCGCTTTATCATTGGTATTCGCTATATTCCGATTGAATCCAGCCCCATTTTGTTTGTTGGATGAAGTCGATGCGCCGCTTGATGATGCTAATGTAGGCAGATTTTGTAATCTAGTCTCAGAGATGTCACAAACGGTTCAGTTTATTTACATTACCCATAATAAGATAGCGATGGAAATGGCTACGCATCTCACCGGCGTTACCATGGCGGAACCTGGCGTTTCGCGGATGGTGGCGGTTGACGTAGATGAAGCGATGTCATTCGCTGAAACATAACAAAGGGCAATCAAAGTCAATGCAAGATGAATTACGCCTGTCTTTATTAATCGCCGGAACACTTTTTATTATTGCGATATTTGCGCATGGTATGTGGAAGATCCGTAAACAAAGTAAGCCAGAAGAGAAAAAATCTCGTTTAGAACCGCGTTCGTGGGAAATAGATGATAATGACGAACACGATGAAGACGAGAGTTCCTGGCGTGAAGAAGATATGGGACGCAAGAGTGAAACACTACGAGACGCCCATAATATAGAAAATTTTGATGAATTAGGTTTAGGCAAAGTTCGAGTCGTTAGAAATCAGGCAGAAGAGACGCAAATTACGCCTGTAGAAGGCAAAGAGGGAGAGGTACATGTGCATACCGAAGCTGAAGTTGTCGACGAAGAGCCTGCTATAACACCAGATGCAGAAGCCGAACCTAAGCTTTATGGTTCGGTGGTCACCAATCCAAAACCGCATATGCAAAACCAGCGCAATAGCTTAGACAGCGATAAGGAAGATATTCCAGAGCCTCCTGGTTTTTTACTTAAAAGAGACGCGGAAAAAGTACCTGTGACACCGTCTGAAAAGTTTGAACCGCAAAAGAGTGAGCGGGAGGCAGAAGTAGATGACTTTTGTCTTGATCCACAGCCTGCACCCCAGCATTTACAGGAGTCGGCAGAAAGCGAGACTGCAGAAGGTGAGAGTCTCGGAGAGCAAGCGCGCCGTTTCATGTCTCGCAAGCGCAGCAAAGCCTCCGCGAAAAAGGGGCGTCAGGAGCCAAAATTTGGTGATGATCAGATGCGTATTGATTTTGACGATCCCCTAACTGACGAGGTTGCTACCTCAGGCGCAGAAGAAAAACATCATCAAGAAAGCAAATTAGAAAACAATGAAAAGCCGACTTTACCAGAACAGGAAGTATTGGTTCTGAACGTTAAAGCTGCTGAAGACGCGCCTATTTCTGGTGCGGCGCTGTTACCTATGTTGCTAACCCTCGGTTTTAAATTTGGTGAACAAGATATTTTTCATCGCCACGTAAACTCTAATGGTAAAGGCCCAGTATTATTTTCGCTGGCAAATATGTTTAAACCAGGTGTGTTTGATATCGATAACCTTGAAACCTTCACTACACAAGGCGTATCTTTGTTTATGATTTTACCTATAGAGGGCGATGCTCATCAGGTTTTTAATATGATGCATAATGCCGCCCGCAAAATTGCAGATGAGTTTGGTGCTCAGGTGCTAGATGGTCGCCGGAGTATAATGACAAAGCAAGGTCTGCAGCAATACATTGAACGTATCCGGGATTTTGAACGCTTGCGTATGATAAATCGCTAAGTATACAAATCTTATTTCAGTAAACACTTTTATTAATCGGTAACTAAATGAGTGATTCCTCATCTTCTGAATCAAGAATCTTACAGCTTCGTAAGGCGATAAATGAGTACAATTATCAGTACTATGTACTTGATGATCCCAGCGTGCCTGATGCGCAATATGACCGTCTATTTAATGAGCTTCTCGATCTTGAACGAGCACATCCTGAGTTAGTCACCGCCGACTCTCCGTCGCAAAAAGTAGGCGCAGCGCCTCTTACTGCTTTTAGCCAGGTAGAGCATGAAGTGCCGATGCTTTCATTGGATAACGCGTTTGATGAAGAATCGATCTTCGCATTTGAAAAACGTTTGCATGATCGATTAAAAGATAATACCCAACTTACTTTCAGCTGTGAGCCAAAATTAGATGGCTTAGCCGTGAGTGTTCTGTATGAAGAGGGGAAATTAGTTAGAGCAGCTACACGGGGTGACGGTAGAGTAGGGGAAAATATTACTGAGAATGTGCGAACCATAGCTAATGTACCGCTTTCACTTCGTGGAAATGCCTGGCCCAAACGTATCGAAGTGCGAGGCGAAGTTTTCATGCCACGTGCGGGTTTTTCTCGGTTGAACGACATACAAAAACGACAAGACGCTAAAGTATTTGCAAACCCTCGTAACGCTGCTGCGGGTAGTTTGCGCCAGCTAGATTCGCGTATTACTGCCAAACGACCACTTCAATTTTATGCATACTCGTTGGGCGTGGTTCAACCTAACTCGTTTACATTGCCCACATTACATACCGAACGCCTACAGTTGTTAGCAGACTGGGGTGTCCCCTTATGCCCCGAGATAGATTCTGCGATTGGGGCTCGTGGCTGTCTGGATTACTATCAACGTATTTTAAAAGCACGCGATACATTACCTTACGATATCGATGGTGTGGTATTTAAAGTTGATAAGATTCAACTTCAGGAAAAATTAGGGTTTGTATCCCGTGCGCCACGTTGGGCGATTGCGCAAAAATTTCCTGCCCAGGAAGAAGTCACTACGCTTGTTGGGGTAGAGTTTCAAGTTGGACGTACGGGCGCAATTACACCAGTTGCCCGCTTGGAACCCGTTTTTGTCGGGGGGGTGACGGTCTCAAATGCAACTTTACACAATGAAGATGAAATCGAAAGGCTAGGTGTTCGCATAGGCGATAAGGTGGTCATTCGCCGCGCTGGTGATGTTATTCCACAGGTGGTTTCTGTGGTTACAGCAGAACGACCTAAGGACACACATTCAATACAGTTTCCATCGACTTGCCCTGTATGTGGGTCAGCGGTTGAAAAACTTCCTGAGGAGGCGGTCGCTAGGTGTTCAGGAGGGCTATATTGCGGAGCGCAGCGAAAGCAATCTTTAAAGCACTTTGCCTCGCGCAAGGCCCTAGATATTGATGGTTTGGGAGACAAGCTAGTAGAACAACTCGTAGATGCTGAACTAGTTAAACACCCTGCCGATTTTTTCAAATTAAGCATGGAAAAGCTGATTGGACTGGAACGAATGGCGGAAAAATCAGCGGCAAATCTTCTTGCCTCGTTACATGCTGCTAAAACGACTACTCTACCTCGCTTCCTTTATGCGTTAGGTATTCGTGAGGTGGGGGAAACTACAGCGCAAAACTTAGCCTTACATTTCGGTAGCCTTGATGCAATTCGTCAGGCAAAACAGGATGAGCTTATCAACGTTCAAGATATCGGTTCTGTGGTAGCCCAGCACGTTGTTCATTTCTTCGCTGAAGACCATAATAATGACATTATTGACCAATTGATCGCTTTAGGGGTTAACTGGCCCGATGTTGAATCTGTGCAGTTAGAAAATGCACCCTTAGAGGGACAGACCTGGGTGTTAACGGGTACATTGTCCACAATGGGAAGAAACGAAGCTAAAGCGCACCTTCAGACATTAGGGGCGAAGGTATCCGGTTCTATTTCAGCCAATACAACTGTATTGGTTGCTGGAGACAAAGCGGGCTCAAAATTAACGAAAGCTCAGTCGTTAGGAGTGGAAGTATGGGAGGAAGAAAAGTTAACGAACTTACTTCGTGAACATCAACTCATTAATTAAGCATTTTCTCGCGCAAGTCTTCTTTGCTTGCGCGCCTCCCATGATTTTTGGACTGAAAAACGCCACAACCAATTGAGTCCAAAATAGCCCAACACACCAAAAAACGTTCCACAAATTAAACTGCCGACTAGCAGTGCCGGACCTATTGTACCAAGGCTCTGCATCAACCATTCAAGGCTGAATTGGATATCGAACTTTTGTTCCCGGGCCCCGAGTACAGTAGTACCTACCTTGTAAGCTCCGTAAAATATTGGCGGCATAGTAAAGGGGTTGGTAATCCAAACTGTAGCCACCGAGAGTGGAAGATTTGCCCTTATCGGTATCGCGGTAGCGGCAGATAGCCACATTTGGAAGGGAACAGGCCAAAAAGCAAAGAACAATCCTAGACCAAACGCGCGTGACGCTGAACGCCTGTTTAAGTGCCATAAATTAGGTTCGTGAAGGATGCTCCCAAACATCATTAAAGCTCGCTGGTTTTTGATGGTTTGGTGATCAGGTAAAAACCGTTGGATAAATTTTCTTGGCATAGCGACTTCTTAACCACGCATCAGGGAGAAAAGTAAAGGAATGCAAAAAGTCACACTTTGGCTAGTAGGGTTTTGTGCGAGCACAATGTCGGCCACTTGGTGGCCGGTGCTTCCATCGTTATCTGTTTGTTTGCTATTCGTTGCCATCAGCAGTGCTTCTTTAATTACCCTTTTTCGTTCCGTATATGCTTGTTTACCATCAAACTGGCTAAAAAGATTTCAATTTAATAATAGCCTGGCGGTCATGTTGCTGATCACCCTCAATGGAGTTGCTATCGGAACATTCTGGATGGCGAGTGTAGGGCATTGGTATACCAGTTGGCAACAAACGGTATACAAATTTAAAAATGATGTCGCTTTGGTGGGCAAGGTGCTAAGTATTTCTTCCAATGAAAACTATAGCAAACTGATATTGAAGGTTAATCAATTTGACGGTAAAGCCACCTTTATTGCACCAAAGGTTATTTTGTATTGGTATGATCCAAATCTACGTTTTCATCGGCACGAAGAGGTCAAATTAGTAGCAAAGCTCAAACCAGCGTATGGCCTTGCAAATCCCGGCAGTTTGCCCAAGCAACGTTGGCTGTTAAGCCAGTCAATCGTGGCGACAGGAAATATAAGTAAGCGTGCAAATGTACACTTACTATCGCCGGCTACTTCGCTGCACGCCAAAGTGAATGAATTTATTGATGGCAGTCACCTACGCAATGAAAGGTGGTTAAAAGCATTACTAATCGGTAATCGGGATAATTTATCTAAGGAAGATTGGGAAAGACTCCAACTAACAGGTACCGCTCATCTCTTTAGTATTTCAGGCTTACATATTGGAATACTATTCGCGTGGTGCTACGGCGCGCTCGCGCTATTAATTACACTTTTACAAAAGTGTGCTATCAATCGTTCACCTCAATTAAATTCGACCACATATTTGCTCTGGCCCCTTATTATGCTAACGGGCGGATACGCCATTTTCGCCACTGCGGCGTTACCAGTAGTGCGCGCATGGTTGCTAATATCACTGTATTTATTACTTCAAAATTCACGCGTTTATTGGAGTGGGATGGAAAAAGCATTAATCATGATTTCCAGTTGCATCATAATTTTCCCGCTATCGCTTTTTAGTGCATCCTTTTACCTGAGCGTTGGTGCTGTCGTCATTATCTGGTTTTTGCTATGGCGCTTTAACACGGATTTAGCAACTTACTTTAAAAAGTTAAAACAACTTGTTCTTTTGCAATTTTTCTTATGTTGGTTAATGCTGCCGCTAAGCGTTCTCTGGTTTGGTCAGATAAGCTGGGTAGCGCCTATTGCGAACTTAATGTTGGTACCGCTATTTACGTTAGCACTGCCTTTTTTGCTAATCGCGCTGATAGTAGATTATAGCTTCCCAGACGGATTGCTTGGGTTGCTATCCTTGGCAGATCAGTTAATGGAGTGGGTGATCTCGGTTATTATTCTCGTCGCAACCTATGCTCCTACCAGTACTCTCTCTTCTTTTCCCGTGTCTACAGCTACTTTTCTATTAATCGGCGCGCTATTGAGTTTGTTGCCGCCATTTCCTCATAAACGAATAATGATAGTGATAAGTTGCATTCCGTCAGTCGCGTTTTTCATTCCCCCATCTCCCCATAGCTGGAAACTACATGTTTTCGATGTCGGGCAAGGTACAGCTATGGGAATATCCAAAGGAGACAGGTCGATATTATTTGATACCGGGGCGGCATTCGAGGGACGCTTTAATATGATGCAACAGGTTATTATCCCCGCTTTAAAAGCGCTACAAATTAACCATGTAGATATGCTTTTCATCAGTCACAATGATAATGACCATGCTGGCGGCAAAGCCGCGTTTATTGACTATTTTAGTCAAAATAGCGCAGTGTCACCGCAAATTTTTTCTCCTGATTCTGGTTGTTTTGCAGGCAAGGAGTGGAGGTGGCAGAATCTCACAATAAATGCTATATGGCCTACTTACGTAGGTGAATCGGGTAACAATTTTTCCTGTGTACTCAGCATATCCGATCTTAAATTTACAATACTGATGCCAGGTGATATTGAACGAACTGCGGAATACGATCTGCTGTATCTCCAAAAAAATGTAAAGGCAGATATACTTATCTCTCCACATCACGGCAGCTCGACTTCGTCAACCAACATATTTGTAAAGAGAGTGGCGCCGAAATTGGTCGTTCATACTACCGGCTTTATGAACCGCTGGAACTTTCCTGCAAAAGAAGTTGTTGCGCGTTATAGTCACATAGGGGCAAAACAACTGACTAGCAGTGATCAGGGATACCTACAGATAAACATGAATAAAAAGGAAATAGAGGTGAGAAGTTTCAGACAATTTTTTGAGAATCGGTGGTATTTACAGCAGATAAATATGGTTAAACCTTTTCCTGTGCCGCTAGTGTATTGAATTACACCCAATTTAGCACCATAACCTATGGATTTGATACTTAACACGCTACAATAGCCGCAATGATAGATACAAGTGAGATTTCATGCAGCCAGTAGATCCTGACGCATACCAGTTAAAACGATTTTTAAACTATTTGCGTGCTTACAAATTGCCTTTTTTTGTTGCCATAATAGGCATGGTTGGTTACTCCGCGGTAGACACTTTTGTCATTAGCCAAACAAAAACGTTAATCGATGAATCTTTCGGTCAAAATGATCACGAATTTTTGCGTTTAGCTGCGTATGCAATCGTTCCTTTATTTGTTATACGTGGTGTGTGTAACTTTATGGGCACTTACACCTTGCGGTGGATTGGCGCTAAAGTGGTAATGCGCATGCGCCAACAGCTATTTGAAAAATATATCCATTTACCCGTATCTTTTCATGATCAGCATTCCACTGGCGCGCTAATCAGTAAAGTTACGTATGACACAGAACAAGTGGCAAATGCTGCAGGAAACGCATTGCTGACACTTGTTCGCGAAGGTGCTTTGGTAATTGGTTTATTGTTCGTAATGTTTTATTACTCGTGGCAACTTTCCCTAATTTTTCTTCTGATTGGTCCGATTGTAGCAGTCATCGTAGCATACGTAAGTAAACGATTCCGTACGGTAAGCCGCAGCATACAAACCGCAATGGGCAACCTAACCTCAGCTGTAGAACAGGCTGTTAAAGGCCATAAAGTAGTATTAATGTTTGGCGGTCAACAAATCGAACAGAGCAGGTTTGAAGAAAAAAACAATATAAATCGTCAGCAAAATATGAAGTTGGCGGTCACCCAAATACTAAGCGTGTCATCTATTCAGGTGATAGCATCCATTGCTTTAGCTGTGGTGCTTTTTATTGCAAGTACGCCCGAAATGGTAGAGCGATTAACCGCCGGCGTCTTTACCAATGTCGTTCTCTGTATGGTGATGCTGCTCAAACCTTTAAAGCAACTTACTACTGTGAACAATGAGTTTCAAAAGGGGATGGCAGCTTGTTCTAGTATTTTTGCAATTCTTGACGAGCGAGATGAAATAGACAAAGGATCGAAAATTGTTTCTAGAGTTGAAGGTAAGATTAGGTTTGATGACGTGTCATTCGCCTATCCTGGAAAAACAACCAAAGCATTGAAACATGTTAGCTTTACCATTGAACCAGGGCAGACGGTCGCGCTCGTTGGTCGTTCGGGAAGCGGAAAATCGACAATTTCTTCGTTACTTACTCGTTTTTATAATCCTCAAGAAGGTGAAATTACGCTAGATGGTAAAGCAATCACTGACTTTGATTTGAAGAATTTACGAGAACAATTTGCGTTGGTGTCGCAACATGTCGTTCTGTTTAACGATACGATTGCTAATAATATCGCATATGGTACAACCGATAACGTAAGTCGCGAGGAAATAGCTCGAGCAGCGAAGATAGCGCACGTGGACGAATTTTTAGCTCAACTTCCCAACGGGTTAGATACGATCGTGGGTGAAAATGGTTTGATGTTATCGGGCGGACAGCGCCAGCGAATAGCGATAGCGAGAGCCGTACTAACTAATGCGCCAATTCTGATTCTAGACGAAGCGACTTCAGCTTTAGACACTGAATCTGAACGGTTAATCCAAGATGCGCTAGAAAAGTTGCAACAAAACTGTACCAGTTTAGTAGTGGCACATCGGTTATCGACCATTGAAAAGGCTGATCTGATTATGGTGGTAGAGCAGGGCGAAATCATCGAAAGTGGTAAACACGATGAGCTATTGGCTAATGGCGGCCATTATGCGCAATTGCATGCGCTCCAGTTTGGTGAAAAATAGTGAGTAAACTTACTCAGGCTTGGTATGAAGGGGCATGGTGGAGTTGGATTTTGTTTCCGTTCGCTGTGATTTTTTGGCTATTATCATCCTTACGCAGAAAGTGTTATCAAATCGGTATTTTACCCTCCTCAAAACCTGATGCATTTATCATTGTGGTTGGCAATATTTCTGTGGGTGGCAATGGCAAAACGCCTGTAGTCGTAGAACTGACAAAATGGTTTCAGCAACGGCAAATAGAGGTAGGGGTATTAAGCCGCGGATACGGTGGTTCAGCTTCTAGTTTCCCGCATAAAGTGAGTAATAATGATTCAGCTATGCTGGTAGGCGATGAACCCAAACTGATCGCTAACCGAACGGGCGTGCCTGTGATAATTGATCCAAAGCGCACACGTGGTGCAGCTTATTTAAGAGAAACATACAATTGTAAAGTAATTATTTGTGATGATGGTTTACAGCATTATGCGTTAAAAAGAGACATGGAGTTGGTGGTTATGGATAATCGCGGGGTAGGAAATGGGAAGTTGCTGCCCATGGGCCCTTTGCGAGAAGGAGCTTGGCGATTAAATACCGTTGATGCCATTATCCATAATAGTCAGCTAGAAGATAAAAATACCCCCCCGGCGTCCGTGTCTGCCCCACAGTATAGAATGCACTTACAGGGTGATAACTGTATAAATGTCTCAGACCCTGATAAGGTTATTAATCTCAAAAATTTTCGACAGCAGTTCGGTGCCTTCACCGCTATGGCAGGCATAGGCTCGCCCAAACGTTTTTTTAACTATTTGATTCAGCATGGTCTGTCTCCCCAAAAAACACTCAGTTTCTCCGACCATCATCAATTTCAAAAAGCTGATATTCCGCCGGGAGTGGTTTTGATGACAGAAAAAGATGCGGTAAAAATTGAGACGTTTGGACATGAACAGTGCTGGTATCTACCTATAGAAGCACAACTACCTGACGCTTTTTACCGTTTGATAGAAAAGACGTTCAGCCAATCACATTATAAGTAGAGGTACACCATGGCATTTGATAAAAAACTACTGGATGTTATTGCGTGTCCAGTATGCAAGGGAAAGTTAATTTTGTTACACGATGGACACTCACTGGTTTGTCGTTTTGATCGATTACAGTATGCCATACAAGACGGTATTCCTGTATTAATTGACGACAAAGCAAAGCAGCTTTCATTAGACGAATTAGAAGCAATTAAATAACGGTTATTACATGAACTTTACAGTCATCATTCCAGCACGTTTTGGCTCCACTCGTTTCCCCGGAAAACCGCTAGCCGAAATAAATGGAAAGCCCATGTTAATGCATGTGGTCGACAGAGCTCGAGAATCTGGAGCGACGCGAATAATTGTCGCTACTGATGATGAACGCATACAACACGTGGTTGATAACGAATGTGAAGTCTGTATGACTTGTTCGTCACATACCTCTGGCACAGAAAGACTGGCTGAAGTGATAAAGAAGCTTTGCATTGAGGATACTGAAATTATCATCAATGTACAGGGTGATGAGCCATTTGTACCCGCAGTGAATATTCGCCAAGTTGCAGATAATTTGGTCGCACACAATCCATCCATTGCTACTTTGGCTTGTCCAATTGTCGAGCCTGACGAGGTAGTCAATCCTAACTGTGTAAAAGTGGTGTTGGCTGAAAATAGCAATGCGCTCTATTTTTCTCGCGCTATTGTTCCCTATATACGCGGAACCAACTATGCTGATAAAGGGGCCATCGATACTGCTCCATACTTACGCCATATAGGGTTATACGGCTATACCGCAGGCTATATAAAACAATATGTCGGTTATCAGCCTAGTCATTTGGAGCAGATTGAGTCACTGGAGCAACTCCGCGCGCTTTGGTATAACGATGTGGTGCATGTCGATATAGCGAAGGAAGCTCCGCCAGTCGGGATTGACACCCCCGAAGATCTAAAAAGGTTATTACAGGAATTGCAGGCAAACGCTTAAATAGGAAGTAAGATAGCATGAACATAGTTATTACTGGCGCAAACAGAGGAATAGGCCTGGCTTTAGTTAAATACTATAAAGCGCAAGGTCATACAGTATATGGCATCTGCAGAAATAGTAGTGATGAATTGAGACAATGCGGTTGTAACGTGATTGCAGGTGTAGACCTGTCTCGGCCCGAGCTTCTAAATGAGAAATTGGCTCCTTTAAAAGAGTTAAGCATCGATATTTTAATCAATAACGCGGGTGTGCTAGGAAGAGAATCATTGAATGACTGGGATCCTAATACTATTGATTATCAGTTTCGAATTAATGCATTAGGACCACTACTGGTCACCCAAGTTTTACGCAATAGCCTCAATGAAGGCGGTAAAGTGTGTCTGATAAGTAGCCGTATGGGTTCAATGGGTGACAACGGCTCGGGCGGCTACTATGGTTATCGCATGTCAAAAGCGGCATTAAACGCTATGGGTGTGTCATTAGCGCACGATTTACGAGCGCAAAATATCGCGGTGGGTATCTTGCACCCGGGGTTTGTTCAAACCGAAATGGTCAACGGCAATGGTGACATTAGCGCTGATACAGCAGCGGAAAGGCTCGCTGCTCGAATTGAAGAGTTAAACCTGGAAAATAGCGGTCAATTTAAACATTCCAATGGCGATAGTCTACCGTGGTAAAGCGCTTATTAGCTGGCGCCGTACTTATATTTGCAGGCATAGCTCAAGCTGAAGAAAATTATCGTTGGGAAAGCTCGCCCTCTATGCCTGTACCACTTCAGGAAATATATCCCGCCTTATGGAAAGACAGTATTGTTGTTGCGGGCGGACTTGCAGAAGGAAGTGATGGACGCCTGGCTGTGTCGGCCAAGGTCATTCAATTAGAACGTAATGCAAAAGAATGGAAAGAACTTCCAGAATTACCTGACCCTCGCCATCATGTGATGTTAGTGGCAAAAGATGAGTCCTTATGGGCTTTTGGCGGTTTTGTTGTAACTGAAAATGGACAATGGTCGAATACCGATTCCGTATTAGTATTGGACGCTCAGTCGCAACGATGGAGCCAACATAATCCGCTACCGCTAAAATTGTCGGAATCTGTAGCAGCCATTCTCAATGGTAATATTCACCTAGCTTCAGGCCGCACCCTTAAAGGAGAAAAAAATGGTCAGTGGGCACACCATGTGGATACAGATTGGCACGGTGTTTTTGATCAAAAAAGCGGTGTATGGAAACAACTCCCTCCCGTGCCTACAGCTCGCAATAGTGCGTGTTCGGTCGTTATTGACAATAACTGGCATGTTATAGGCGGCAGAACAGTTGCAGAAGGCAACGTGGATGTTCACGAGGTATACAACGATAAAACTAAGCAGTGGAATAAACTGTCACCGATGCCTGAAGCGCGTGCTGGCATTGCATGCTTATCAGATGGGAAGTTTATCTATGTATTTGGGGGCGAATATTTTAGCAATGGTGGCGGACTTTACCCTGATGTTCTTCGTTACGAAGTGAAACGCGATAGGTGGAAAGTTATCAGTAGTATGCCACAGGCTACGCATGGTCTAGGTGCAGTTTTATGGGGCGAAGATATCTTGGTTATCGGGGGAGCTGCACAGCCAGGCGCAAAAAAAACAAAAGCAGCAGTATTAAAATTTACAGTCAAATGAAAGTAAGTTTTTTACTACCATACGGCGCCTGAACGCGCCGTAATTAGAAACATTAGTTTACTTACTCTGAAGTCTCGTCTTCATCGTATTCTTCAGACAGTACTGCCCATAAGTCATGTTCGTCAGCATGGATTATTTCTGCCCACACTCTCTCACCTGGGGTGAGGTGGTACACACCGTTTAGGTGAACGGTGCCATCTACTTCAGGCGCATCTGCATACGTTCGACCCACAGCACCTTCGCTATCCACGCTATCGATTACAATTTGATATTCGTTACCAATACGTTGTTGCAGACGAGCTTTACTGATTTCGCTTTGAACTTCCATAAAGCGTGCTAATCGCTGCTGCTTCACATTTTCAGATACCGGATCGGGTAGATCATTTGCTTTAGCACCTTCCACGGGAGAATAGGCAAAACAACCTACTCTATCTAGCTGTGCCTGTTTAATGAAGTCTAATAACTCTTCGAATTCTTCTTCAGTTTCCCCTGGAAAACCTACGATAAATGTCGAACGAATAATAAGTTGAGGACATATTTCTCGCCAGCGCTTGATGCGCTCAATCGTACGATCGAAACTACCGGGACGTTTCATTAGCTTTAGAATTCGCTTACTAGCATGTTGAAAAGGAATATCCAGGTAGGGTAGCAGCTTGCCTTCATTCATTAATGGAATAAGGTCGTCCACATGGGGGTAGGGATAAACATAATGAAGACGTATCCACATATCCAGCTCACCGAGCTTTTCACTTAGCTGTTGAATGTGCGCTTTCACAGGCATACCATCCCAAAAACCTGTACGGTGTTTTAAATCAACACCGTAGGCGCTGGTATCTTGGGAAATCACGAGCAGTTCGTTTACTCCAGCAGCCTTTAAACGTTTGGCTTCATCAAGAATACTCCCCACAGGCCGACTAACCAAATCTCCCCGCATAGATGGAATAATGCAGAACGTACAGCGGTGATTGCAGCCTTCAGAAATCTTTAAATAAGCGTAATGTCGTGGGGTCAACTTAATCCCATGATCAGGGATAAGGTCAGAAAAGGGATTATAATCTGGTTTAGGTAAATGCGTGTGCACCTGATTTACCACTTCTTCATAAGCATGGGGACCCGTTACGGCTAACACATTTGGATGAACTTCGCGGATCTCATCATCTTTTATGCCCAAACAACCCGTTACAATGACACGTCCATTTTCCGTTAATGCCTCGCCGATTGTATCCAGCGACTCTTGCACTGCCGAATCAATGAAGCCACAGGTATTTACAATAACCAAGTCGGCGTCGTTATAGGTAGGTACGACATCATAACCTTCTGTGCGTAACTGAGTCAGAATACGTTCTGAATCTACCAGATTTTTGGGGCAGCCTAGACTAACAAAACCAATCCGTGTTCCTTGCGCTTCGATATTTCTGGTGCGATTTGCCTCCAGCACTTTAACTGGCGTTTCAAGTGTAGTGGTTTGGTTTGGAGTAAAGGTTTTGACCGTCATTGTGCCTCGCTGACAACTTGGAATAAGCGTGTGGTTGTAAAAATCGGCGGATTATACACGAGAGTGACATTAATTACAGCTCTTAAATGTTCAAAAAATCTACAGTATGGAGTTTTGTTATTATCGGTTTAAGTGGATACAATTGTGCGTTCACATTAAGTATAGGTGTAAGATACTGTTAATGATTACGATTGACCGAATTGAGACACAAAAAGCGTTAAAGCAAGCTGCTTCTGTTATGCTTGAATTGCGGCCTCAGTTTACTGCTGACGCTATGATAAAGCAGATAACACGCCAACAGGCTAATGGGTATGTATTATTTGGAGCGTTTAAAGGCGATGATTGTGTTGGTGTTGCGGGTGGGGTTATCGGTGAAAAGCTGGCCTGGGGAAAACATCTTTATATCGATGACCTGGTTACGCGCGAAGACGTCCGTTCGGAAGGAGTAGGGGAGGGTTTGCTAACTTACTGTATCGAATACGCTAAAACCAATGCTTTAAAAAGTTTACATCTGGATTCCGGGGTCCAGCGTTTTGGTGCTCACCGGTTTTACTTACGTCATGAGATGCACATAAATAGTCACCATTTTGCATTGGAATTGTTGGAGTGAACGGCAGATTATTGCTACCGCTCCATTGTTACGATGAGGCCGGAGTCGTTAAGCCCCCTAAGTGGCTTTATTGGTTATTGTTATTAGCGTGTGCTGATTGGATAGTATTGATATTCGCGCTTGCGTTACGCGAGCACACAACGTTGCTGCTTGCCCTGTTTTATCCCAACCGTCAGCTTCTAATTATCCAACTTATAGTAACCATTCCTTTTATATTAACCTTGTTGTTGTTGGGAAACCGAGCGCGGTTATGGAAGAAAGGTTTGGTTAAATGGTCCAAGGTAATTTTACCGTTAATGCTGGCTGGCATCGCATTATCTTTAATATCGACGGTGTGGCAACTCAATCACCGTGATTGGGAGTTTGCATTATTGCAAGCTTTTCGGCTTACTTTGAACCTCTTGTTAGTTATTTTGTTATTGCGAAGTTTACATATAGGACTGATGCTCAGTGACTGGCAATACATCAGTCCAGACTCGGTTAAATAAATTATTGTGCGTGATTAGCGAGGGCTTTATCGAAATATGCCTTAACACTAATATTACTATTATTGACTAGCCGCTCATAACAAATACCAGAAAAAGCATAGGAGTTCTCGTTCACGTCGAGCACCACGAATGGCGCATCTGGATTGCTCTGGTCGTAGCGCCAGGTCCCTCCAATCATTTTTTTAAATACTTCCCCAATGTACGCACCATAGATATTGCAGATGGTAAATACTGCATTGTCCTCCAGTGCTTTATCGTGATATTTGTCGACGAAGGACAGTAACACATCATCAACGTTAGCCACGCTATCCTGAGTGAGGTCGAGCTTCACATTGAACTCTTCTTCCGCCGTTTGTACAGCGTCACTGGCGCATTCTTTCATCAACTGATCAAGTTCGTGTTGTTGCACGCGTATCTCCTAATACCACAATATTCTAAGTATGGACGAAATGATTACTTAACTCCACTTAAACGATTAATCACCCGAGCAGCTGCAATCATGCCAAATGTGGCGGTCACTGTCACCACTGCACCAAATCCTCCGGCACAATCCAATCGCGTTCCTCCTTCCATTGCCGACTTATTAAAACATACTTGTCCATCAGGTTGGGGGTAGCGCAATTGTTCGGTGGAATAGACACATTCCACGCCAAAGCGTCGTTTAGGATTAGATGAAAAGTTAAAGTTTCGGCGTAATTCGCTCCGTACTTTGGCTGCAAGTGGGTCTTGTGTTGTTTTCGCTAAGTCACCATGCGTTACCTTTGCAGGATCGATTTGACCTCCCGCTCCGCCAACAGTCACAACCGGTATCTTGTTTCTTTTGCAATGCGCAATAATGGAGGCTTTCGCTTTAACACTGTCAGTCGCATCGATGACAGCATCAAAATTATGAACGTAATCCACTACAGTATCGGCGGTGACGAAATCTTCAATAGCGGTAACATTGCAGTTAGGATTGATCAGCTCGATACGTCGTGTCATTACGTCGACTTTGGGTTGGCCAATAGTGTCGTTTAGAGCATGTAGTTGCCGGTTGGTATTGGTGACGCATATGTCGTCCAAATCGATTAGTGTGATCTGACCCACACCCGTCCGAGCCAACGCTTCTGCAGACCAACACCCCACGCCTCCTATACCGATCACACAAATATTTGCGTTTGAAAAAGTTACCAAAGAAGAATGGCCGTATAATCGTTCGATACCACCAAAACGTTGCGAATCATTCATATAGAAAGAAATCTTCCAAAAAAATAAAAACAATTAAATTGATAGGGCGTTATTCTAACCGAATTGTGAAGATGAATCAGTTGTCGGGTGTAACAAATGAAATTACATTTTGATTTTATCGTCGTGGGCGCCGGTATTGTGGGTGCCGCAGTGGCTAGACAGTTAGCAATACAATTTCCTACCAAATCTATTGCGATTATTGAAAAAGAAGCCAAGCCAGCACAACACCAATCAGGACGTAACTCAGGGGTAATACATGCAGGCGTTTATTACCCCCCAGAAAGTTTGAAGGCCCAATATTGCATAGAGGGGCTTGGAGCTACAATCGAATTATGTGAAAAAAATAATCTGCCATTCGAACAATGTGGAAAAATTGTGGTAGCTACGAATTCTATAGAAGAAGCGCGTTTGGCTCGTCTTTTTCACCGTTGTCAACTGAATGGCTTAGCCCCACGTATGCTAACCAAAGAACAAATCGGGCAAAAGGAACCCAATATCTCCGGAACGGCTGGAATGTGGGTTAAGCAAACAGGCATTACAGATTTTAAAAGGGTCACTCAATGTTTACTGGAAAAGGCATCAGACAAAGGAAATATTACTTTTTATTATTCCACGGAAGTTGATGCTATCGATGAAACAGCAGAGGGTATGCACCTTTCTTTAATTCAGGGAAAAAGGACAATATCTGTTCGCGGAGACCTTTTGGTCAGCTGCGCAGGTGTATATGCAGATGCGCTGATTCGTAAACAGGGACTACCATGTGACTTTAGAATAGTGCCCTTTAGAGGCGAATACTATCGCTTACGTTCGCGTTTCGACACCATTTCTAACCGTTTAATTTACCCGGTTCCCGACCCTGCTATGCCTTTTCTAGGTGTTCATTTGACCAAGATGATTGGGGGTTATACCACAGTTGGACCTAATGCCGTATTGGCCGCTGGAAGAGAGGCTTATTCAGGCCTCAAAATCGATCTTCTGGAATGGATGAGATTAGCGTCGTTCCCAGGATTATATAAACTACTGTGGCATTTGAGGGGAAATGTGGTGTCCGAACTTAAAACCAGCTTTAGTAAAAAACAGTATATTAAACAGGTAAGACGGTATTGCCGATACATCAGCGAAGATGACTTATTGCCATATCGCCCGGGGATAAGGGCACAGGCTGTAACGTTAGAGGGAGAACTACTGCATGATTTTAAATTTGTCGGCAGTGAACGAGCGCTTCATGTAGGGAATGCGCCTTCTCCCGCCGCCACAAGCGCCATTCCCATTGCTAAGGCCATCGTCAGCAAGCTGATCAGCTAGGTGTATGTTATTAAATAAACTATTCTAAGCAATAGAGTAGCTTAATGAAATTTTTAACAGCGGCGAATTCTTTTAATTTGGAAAACATCTTTTTCTTTGGCTGTTAAAACACTTTTTTAATTTATATAAAGTGACAGGAGCGAATCATGGGACTGCTAGTTGACGGTAAGTGGCAAACCAAATGGTATGATACGAAAAGTAACCAGGGAAAATTCCAACGTCAAGCCTCTCAATACAGAGAGTGGATAAGTAGCGATCCCGACGCAAAATACACGCCTGAGAAGAATCGGTATCACCTCTATGTGTCGTGGGCCTGTCCCTGGGCTCATCGAACACTTATATTCAGACAGTTAAAGCAGTTAACTGAACTCATCGATGTGTCAGTCGTTAGCCCTGAGATGTTGGACGATGGGTGGACGTTTAAGCCATTCCCTGGTTCTACACCAGATAAGTTGTTTAATTGTGATTGCTTGCATCAAGTATACACTCGCGATAATTCGAAGGTGACCACAAGAGTTACCGTTCCAGTACTTTGGGATAAACACACTGATTCAATTGTAAATAATGAATCTGCGGATATTATTCGAATGTTTAATTCGGCATTCAATGCTATTACTGGTGATGAGCAAGATTTTTACCCGGCTGAACATCGCCAGGAAATTGATTACATAAATGAACGGGTTTATGACAAGGTCAATAATGGGGTCTATAGAGCAGGCTTTGCGACTACGCAAGCAGCTTATGAAGAAGCGGTAACCGAGTTATTTGAAACGCTTGACTATTTAGAGGCAAGATTATTAAAACAACGATATCTAATAGGCGATAGCCTTACTGAGGCGGACTGGCGTTTGTTTACCACCCTCATACGCTTTGATGTGGTTTATCATGGCCATTTCAAGTGTAATATCAAACGCATTAAAGATTATCCGGCGTTATCAGGGTATATGCGCGAGCTTTATCAATATAAAAATGTGGCAAGCACTGTGAACCTTGCCCACATTAAGCATCATTACTACTTCAGCCATATCATGATAAACCCGACGCAAGTCGTGGCAGTTGGGCCCGATTTGCAGTTAGAAAAAGTTCATGGACGCGATAGCATGTAACATTACTGGGAGTTGAAAGGTAAATACAGATATAAAGCTAGTCAGTCTAGAATAACGTACCTGCCGGTGAAGCGAATTTTGGTAAGAGCTCAACATCAAACAGTCGATACGGTTAGCTTTTTTGGGGCTGCGACTCAGCCTATATAGCAAAGCGACTAAATCCGTAAGGCTAAAGAATATGTCACTGCACCCACGCTACGTAAAAGAATGTAAATGGATAGCGCGTTGACAGCGTACGGACGAGGGTAATCCACTAATCCCCAATAGCGTACGCCTTCTCAACAGCAAAGTATTAAGTGCCGCGCCCGAAAGGAAAAGAGGCGCGTCCACTATTTCGTAGGCATGTTTACGAGAAAGCATAGCATCTACCCACAAAGCTCTGCCAGTAAGCAAAAAACTGACCGACGATACAGCGGGTGGTTTTTGTCAAAATTTACTCTTCTGTGCTTAAATATTTATCGACTGTGGCGTTCCACTTTTCACTTTCGATGACGGTAAGTAGTGCATTATTTACTCGTTCTCGCCAAGCACTGTTTTCAGGTAAAGCAATAGCATAATCTTGCCGCTCAATAGTGTCAGGCAAGATGTATAAGTCTTCAGAGAAGTTGTTTTTTACTAAATACTGAAGCATAGGTTTATCATAGACTACTGCATCGACTTTCCCTTCGGAAAGCGCGTTAAGCGCATTTTCTAAGCTATCGGCTTTTTTGTAGCCAATTTTGTTAGCATCCAGAAACCGGGCGCTAGCCGAGTTGCCCACGGTAGTTACTTTCGCTCTAGGCAAATCTTCCAATCCTGTGACCGAACCGGAAAGTTGGCTCACAGTTAGACTTGTGGCAATAGCAGCAGTAAAACTACTTATTAAAATAATGGCCGCAAACATCCAAATAAAACCGATGATTCTACCACCTAATGTAATCGGTGCCTTGTCTCCGTAACCGACCGTTGTCATAGTTACTGCGGCCCACCAAAAGCTAGATCCTAATCCCTTTGACGCCCCTCCGCCAAATTGTTCACTGTTTTGTCTTCGTTCAAACAGCCACAAAATTGTACCCACTGCAAACAACAACAAACAGAGCCCGCCTAACGCAGCCAAAAACTCCCACGAGAAAAAACGCGAAATAGCAGCCATTAAGCGTCCCTCAGACCCTTTCACCGCTATGGCTAACCCGGTAGTAAAATAGGGGTGCGAAAAGTCAATTTGCTGCTCGCGTTCAGCAGTGACAGTGACCGCCGCAATAGACATATCAAAAGCTTCCTCGTTCAGCCCGTTTAAAAGCGTTGATAGATCGGCTTCTGTAAACTGGTATTCTGTGTCGAGATGCGCTGCCATTTGCTCCCACAGTTCTATACTTAAGCCTGAAAGCTCCCCGTTATCATTTTTCATTACAAAGGGCGGGGCTATTTTAGTACCGATTAATAGCTGATTATTCGGTGCATTTTCCGCCTTGGCGGGCCTGATAATACTTAAATTGAAGCTTAAACATATCAAAGCTAAGACTATGAGGTATGGTTTCTGCATAAAGCTCTCGTTATTCGTGTTTTTAGTTGAATTAATGTAGTTTTGTAATTTAGCGCATAAAAGTAGTATCAAATCTGTTAGTTATGCTTGCAATCGCCTCCTAGTAACTAGGACTTTCGACTCGCTTTTGTTTGAGCTAAACGAAATTATGTCTTCTTAAGTCTAAAAGCAAAAAATGACAGTATATTGATGTTACTACCTGAATCTATAAGTGGTTCAATAGAATTGAGCCAGCCAGAATCAAAAAAGGAAAGTAAATGAAACCGGTTATATTAGCTGGCGGCAGCGGAAGTCGTTTGTGGCCTAAATCTCGTGCTGCATTACCTAAACAATTCTTGTCCTTAACTTCTGACAAAACAATGCTACAAGAAACAATTATAAGATTAAACGGGACGGGGGCAGAGAAGCCTATCGTAATTTGCAATGATAGCCATCGCTTTTTAGTAGCTGAGCAGCTTCGTAAGCAAAATATTGAGCATGGTGGCATCTTACTTGAACCGATGGGACGAAATACAGCACCTGCAATCGCGCTTGCGGCACTACACGCGATTAAAAATGGAGAAGATCCTACCTTACTAGTTCTAGCGGCGGATCATTTAATTAAAAATGTTTCAGCATTCCACCGAGCAATTGAACAGGCTGACGTGTTAGCGCAAAACGATTATTTAGTCACTTTCGGAATCGTTCCAGATATGCCACATACTGGTTACGGTTACATACGTGCAGGAGAGCACATTGATGGTGGCATGCGAGTGAAGGAGTTTGTTGAAAAACCCGCTTTAGAGACCGCTACGAAATATGTTGCGTCTAAGCAGTATTTCTGGAATAGCGGAATGTTTATGTTTAAGGCCAGCCGTTACATTGAGGAACTAGGCAAGTATCAGCCAGATATTTTAAAAGCATGTCGCGACGCTATCGATTCTGAAACCAAAGATTTAGATTTTATCCGCATTGATTCTGACACATTTAGTCAATGTCCAGATGACTCCATTGATTACGCTGTGATGGAAAAAACCAAAATGGCAGCTATGGTTCCCCTTGATGCAGGTTGGTCAGATGTGGGCAGTTGGAGTTCACTCTGGGAGACGGCTGAAAATAAAGACGCGAGCGGCAATGTAGTGGTAGGGGATGCAATTTTAGAAGATGTCAATAATAGCTACATCAATGCTGAAGAGCGGCTAATTTCTGTTATCGGTCTCGATGATGTTGTGGTCGTAGAGACAAAAGATGCGGTCATGGTTGCCCATAAAGACAAAGTGCAAGATATCAAAAAGGTAGTCAGTAAACTTAAACAAGAAAAGCGTCCGGAATTCGAGTTCCATCGAGAAGTTTTTCGTCCATGGGGCAGTTATGACCGCATCGACAATGGCGCGCGTTTTCAAGTAAAACGTATTGCCGTCAAACCTGGCGAGAAATTGTCTGTTCAAATGCATCATCACCGGGCTGAGCATTGGATCGTGGTGTCTGGTACGGCCAAAGTAACGATCGGTGAAAACACAAAACTTGTTACTGAAAATGAATCGGTTTATATACCAATTGGACACGTTCATGCGCTTGAAAATCCAGGGAAAATACCGTTAGAGCTTATAGAGGTTCAGTCAGGCGCTTATTTGGGTGAGGACGACATTGTGCGGTTCTCTGACCGTTATGGACGTACTAATTAAGGAGACGCAAGTGAGTAGCCCTATTACTTGTTTTAAAGCATACGATGTCAGAGGCGAGTTGAATACGCAGTTAAATGAAGAAGTCGCTTATCGAATAGGCCGTGCTTTTGCAGAAGAATTAGCAGCAAAATCAGTAGTGGTGGGGGGGGATATCCGGAAAACATCTACACCCTTGAAACTGGCATTATCCGCTGGTCTTGTGGATGGCGGAGCGCACGTTATCGATATTGGCATGACGGGCACTGAAGAAATTTATTTTGCCACCTCCCACCTGAACGTGGACGGGGGGATCGAAGTGACTGCTAGCCATAATCCTATTAATTACAATGGAATGAAAATGGTTAAGGCCAAATCAGTTCCTATTAGTGGTGATTCGGGTCTTCACGCGATCAAAGATAAAGCTGAAACCTATCCCTCCGCCGAGGTTGAACAACGACTGAAATATTATTCCCACGATAAACTAGTAAACAGTGACGCTTTTATCAAGGGCAAAGCCCATGTGGAAACTGAAGTGTTGTTCAAGACGGGTAGATTTGACGAAAAGTCAGTGATGGATGAGTATATTGAACACATTTTATCTTATGTCGATTTATCGAAATTATCGCCCCTCAAACTGGTCGTAAACGCAGGCAACGGAGCCGCTGGAAAAACGTTAGATGCGTTCGAGCAGGCATTTAAATCAAAAAGCGTTCCTATTGAGTTTATCAAAGTAAATCACGCTCCAGACAGCGATTTTCCAAATGGTATCCCTAATCCGTTGTTACCTGAAAACCGTGCAGATACTGCGGAGGCAGTAATTCGGCATAATGCCGACTTTGGTATTGCTTGGGATGGTGATTTTGATCGGTGCTTTCTATTCGATGCGCAAGGGAATTTTATTGAAGGATACTATATCGTTGGTTTATTGGCAGAAGCATTTCTTGAAAAGGAGCAGGGCGCGTCGATTATTTACGATCCTCGTTTGTATTGGAATACTGAAGCGATTGTGTCTAATAAAAAAGGTATTCCCATCAAGTCAAAAACGGGCCATGCCTTCATTAAAGAAAGAATGCGAAAAGAGGATGCGATATACGGTGGTGAAATGAGCGCACATCACTACTTCAGGGATTTCGCATATTGTGATTCGGGCATGATTCCATGGCTTTTGATCGCAGAGTTAGTGTGTACCAAGAAACAATCACTTGCAGAAATGGTGTCACAAAGAATTAAGTTCTACCCCTCGTCCGGTGAAATCAATAGTAAATTAAAGGATGCAGATGCCGCCTTGGAAAGAGTACTAGCGAAATACAAAACTGATGCTACCTCTATTGATGAAACTGATGGTATAGGACTGGACTTTGGCACCTGGCGTTTTAATTTACGTAAATCTAATACCGAACCAGTAATACGCCTTAATGTCGAATCGAAAGGGGATATTCCGCTAATGGAAGAGAAAACGGCTGAATTGCTCGCGATTATAAGAGACGAGTGACTCCCCTTTATTCTCTAAATAAAAAAATAGCGCCTTACGGCGCTATTTCAATTCAAAAAGAATGATTACTTTTTAATAGGGTTAAATTTACGCTGACTTTCGCCGGTATATAGCTGGCGAGGACGACCAATTTTTTGTTTGGGATCACTCATCATTTCGTGCCAGTGTGAAATCCACCCTACTGTTCTCGATAAAGCGAAAATACAGGTAAACATATTAGTTGGGATACCAATCGCTTTCAGAATGATTCCTGAATAAAAATCAACGTTCGGGAACAATTTCTTTTCTTTGAAGTAGGCATCATTCAACGCGATTCGCTCAAGTTCCATCGCTACATCAAGTAATGGGTCTTCAATTTTTAATTCATCCAGTACTTCGTGACAGCTTTCACGCATAACCGTTGCACGAGGATCATGATTCTTATAAACGCGATGGCCAAAACCCATCAAGCGGAAAGGATCGTTTTTGTCTTTTGCTTTTTCTATGAATTCTGGAATACGGTCGACGCTACCAATTTCTTCAAGCATATTTAAACACGCTTCATTTGCACCGCCATGTGCAGGCCCCCATAAAGAGGCTACACCTGCGGCAATACAAGCATAAGGATTAGCCCCAGACGAGCCAGCTAAACGCACGGTGGACGTAGATGCGTTTTGTTCATGGTCAGCATGTAACGTGAAGATCCTATCCATAGCGCGTTCTACCGCAGGGCTGATAGAGTATTCTTCAGCAGGAACAGAAAACATCATGTTTAAAAAGTTTGCGGCGTAACTTAAGTCATTTCTCGGGTAAACAAAAGGTTGGCCGACATTATATTTGTAACACATCGCGACCAATGTTGGCATTTTCGCAATCAAACGATGTGCACTTCGGACACGCTCCTCAGGATTAGAAACATCTAAATCACTATGGTAGAAAGATGACATAGCGCCTACAGTCCCGCATAGCATGGCCATTGGGTGCGCATCGTTTCTGAACCCATGGAAAAACATATTTATTTGTTCATGAACCATGGTGTGTCGTGTGATAGTGTTCTTAAATTCTTCGTACTCTTCAGTACTGGGTGCTTCGCCGTGCAATAACATATGGCATACTTCAAGGTAATCCGCATCCCTGGCTAATTCGTCAATAGGATAACCACGGTGAAGTAATACACCAGCAGCCCCATCAATGTAGGTTATCGCTGACTCGCACGAAGCGGTAGCCATAAAACCAGGGTCGAAAGTAAAATAGCCATTCGCTCCCAGAGAACGTATATCTATTACGTCCTGTCCCTCAGTACCGGTGTGAATCGGAAACTCAATTTCTTTACCGTTCACGGTTAGAATGGCTTTCTGATCTGCCATAAAAGCTCTCCTCAGAATAGTTCTGTTTGCATCGAAACGGTACGAAAATGTCCGCTTCTTTGAAAAAGTGGCGTATATTTACTTTATTATGCACCGATAAGTCAATTTAAATGCAAATATGCACAATAAATATTCTATATGCATAACATAAATACGCTAAAAAAATTGTATTGATTTTAGTTTATTCGTTAAATACGTTTTTTCGTTCAATAATCGTTATAAAAAAGAGGGGAAGTGAACCAACAATGGGCGTTGGAATACGCTCTCATTGATCGTTCACATTTTGCCAATGGGGACGAATTCTGGCGAGATTTCAAGCAATGCTCGTTTTTTGTGCCACAATACGCAAAGTAACACCTTAATATGGCACAAAAAATTGTAATTATACTATGTGCTGGATATACTCTGCGTGTGACAGAGACTCCACGCGAGTAACTGTAAATAAAGTAAAATTATGTTCACAAATAGTTAACATCTTAATGGATGAGACTCTTAACAGATAAAAACCGAATCACTCAATCAGGACATATGATAATTTAGAGTGGTTCATTGTCCCTACGGATTAAACAGGCATAAATTGTGAAAAAGCAAAGACCAGTAAATTTAGATCTTTCTACCATTAAATTTCCTCCTGCTGCTATTTCGTCAATTCTCCATCGTATAACCGGTGTCGCTTTGTTCTTTGCACTATTATTTTTAATTGGTGCTTGGGCTGTGTCGCTTTCTTCTCCAGAAGGTTTCGCAGACGCGCAGACAGCGCTTACTGGCATTTGGGGAAAGCTGATAGCGATAGGCACACTATCGGCATTGACATACCATTTGCTTGGCGGCATTCGTCACGTGGTGATGGAAGCAGGCTATTGGGAAGAAATTCATTCAGGTAATCTTAGCGCCAAAATTATTATGGTGCTTTGGGTTATTCTGACTGTCGTTTGGGGAATTGCATTATGGTAACAAATAAGGCAAGTATGAAGCGCAATGGCGTTCAAGACTTTGTATCCATTCGCGCAACCGCAGCTTTGATTGCTGCTTATGTTATTTTTATAGGGTGGTTCTTTCTCTCGACTGAAACTATCACTTACGCAGTGTGGCAAGATCTATTTTCGTCTATTGCTATGAAAGCATTTACCCTAATCACGCTTGTTGCGATTATGACTCACTCGCGTATTGGGCTGTGGCAAGTGTTAACTGACTACGTAAAAGCACCTTTTTTACGTGCAGTATTACAGTTTATTTTAAACATTATTGCATTCGCCTATGTAGTAGTGGGTTTAATCGTATTGTGGGGAGTCTAAAATGAAGTTACCTGTTCATGAGTTTGACGCCGTTGTAATCGGCGCCGGCGGAGCTGGTATGCGAGCCGCTCTACAAATATCTCAATCTGGCAAATCCTGTGCACTTTTATCTAAAGTGTTTCCAACCCGTTCTCATACTGTGTCAGCACAAGGGGGGATTACTGTGGCCCTTGGCAACTCCCATGAAGATAATTGGGAATGGCACATGTACGATACGGTGAAAGGTTCAGATTATATCGGCGACCAAGATGCCATCGAATATATGTGCAAAACCGGCCCTGAAGCTATTGTTGAAATGGAGAATATGGGGTTACCCTTCTCTCGTTTCGAGAATGGGAAAGTATATCAGCGTCCATTTGGTGGTCAGTCTAAAAATTTCGGTGGTGAACAAGCTGCGCGCACAGCAGCAGCAGCCGACCGAACTGGTCATGCCTTACTACATCTTTTGTACCAACAAAATGTAAAAAATAAAACAAAAGTGTTCAGTGAGTGGTATGCGTTAGATTTAGTCAAAAACCAAGATGGCGATGTTGTCGGCTGTACTGCTATCGATATAGAAACAGGCGAAGTTGTTTACTTCAAATCGCGAGCAGTCGTACTGGCTACTGGCGGCGCGGGACGAATTTTCGCATCAACTACAAATGCGCACATTAATACAGGCGATGGTGTTGGTATGGCTATTAGAGCTGGCGTTTCTATGCAGGACATGGAAATGTGGCAGTTCCATCCTACAGGCATAGCAGGCGCAGGCACATTGGTTACGGAAGGTTGTCGTGGAGAAGGCGGTTACCTGCTAAACAAAGATGGTGAACGTTTCATGGAGCGTTATGCTCCAAATGCTAAAGATTTAGCAGGTCGCGATGTTGTAGCCCGTTCCATGATGACGGAAATTCGCGAAGGCCGTGGTTGTGAAGGTCCTTGGGGGACGCATATAAAATTGAAACTCGATCACTTAGGTAAAGAAGTGCTTGAGTCTCGGCTTCCTGGCATTCTTGAACTATCGCGTACATTTGCTCATGTCGATCCAGTAAAAGAACCTATTCCGGTGATTCCTACTTGTCATTATATGATGGGGGGGATACCTACCAACGTTCATGGTCAGGCACTTACTATAGGTGGTAACGGAGAAGAACAGGTCGTTAAAGGGTTATTTGCATGTGGCGAGATCGCGTGCGTTTCAGTTCACGGTGCTAACCGTTTAGGCGGTAACTCATTACTCGATTTAGTGGTATTCGGCCGTGCGACAGGTTTACACCTAGGTGAAACGCTTAGTCAGATGGATTCGACAAGGGATGCATCTGAATCGGATGTCGATGAAGCGATGGCTCGTTTCAATCGTTGGGAAAATTCAGAGCAAGGTAAAGGGGAAGACCCTGTTCAAATTAAGAAAGACATGCAAGAGTGCATGCAGCTTAATTTCTCTGTATTCCGTGAAGGCGATGCGATGGCCGAAGGCCTAAAACAGCTAAAAGATATCCGTGAACGCTTACAGCACGCTCGTTTGGACGATAAAAGCTCAGATTTCAATACCCAGCGTATTGAATGTTTAGAGTTGGATAACCTAATGGAAACAGCTTATTGTACAGCGGTTGCGGCTAATTACCGCACTGAAAGTCGTGGTGCGCATAGTCGTTTCGATTTCCCTGAACGGGATGATGATAATTGGTTGTGTCATTCTATCTATCGTCCACAAACAGAGTCTATGCTTAAGCGTGAAGTCAATATGTCGCCAAAATTGAGGGAAGCTTTCCCACCAAAAGTGCGGTCATATTAATAAGGGGTGAGTAGCATGAAATTATCGTTTTCTATATATCGTTACAATCCGGACGTAGATGCTAAACCGCATATGCAGGATTACACGCTTGAGGTGGATGAAGGGCAGGACATGATGGTGCTCGATGCCCTTATCGCACTCAAAGAACAAGATCCGACGTTATCGTTTAGACGTTCGTGCCGTGAAGGTGTTTGCGGTTCGGATGGCATCAATATGAATGGTAAGAACGGATTGGCTTGTATTACCCCGCTATCTGCTTTAGGTAACGGTAAAATTACTCTTCGCCCATTACCAGGTTTACCGGTAGTGCGTGATCTGGTTATTGACATGACTCAATTCTATACACAGTATGAGAAAGTCAAACCGTTCCTTATTAACGATAGTAAGCAGCCGCCAGCGGGGGAGTATCTACAGTCGCCCGAGGAACGAGCTAAACTTGATGGGCTGTATGAATGTATATTATGCGCATGTTGTTCAACTTCTTGCCCATCGTTCTGGTGGAACCCGGACAAGTTTATCGGACCGGCAGGCTTGTTGCACGCGTATCGTTTTTTAGCGGATAGCCGTGATACGGCTACCGAAGAGCGTTTAAGTGATCTAGATGATGCATTCAGCGTATTTCGCTGTCATAGCATCATGAATTGCGTAAGCGTTTGTCCGAAAGGATTAAACCCGACAAAAGCAATCGGCCACATTAAGTCGATGCTTCTGCAACGGGCTGTTTAGTTAAGCATTTTCAACATTTGTGTTGATTGTAGTAATGCTCTAAATGGCCATCCGTAAAGGATGGCTATTTTTGTTTAAGGGATTAGGGTTGTTTAATATATAAACAATCGCTTAGAACTTCTCGTATTAGTAAGTTTTTAACGAAGCAAGGCACAATAATGCAAGACAGCGTGATGAAAGCGTGGTGGGACTCTTCACACATGGCAGGGGCTAATGCGCCTTATGTTGAAGAGTTATACGAGGCTTATCTTGAAGATCCGCAAAGCGTCGATTCGACGTGGCGTCAGGTATTCGATAGTCTGCCAAAAGTTGAAGGCACTCAACTGGAAGATAATCATACTGCTATCCGTGAACAGTTTCGAAAACTGGCCTCGTTAGGTCCGGTTGCGCGTATGGGTAGTGCTCCAGCCATAAGCTCTGGTGGTACGGATGAGAAGCAAGTTAAGGTACTTCAGCTCATTAACGCCTACCGATTCAGAGGGCATCAGCATGCCAACTTAGATCCGTTAGGTTTATGGAAGCAAGATCGAGTACGTGATCTGGAGTTATCTCACCATTCACTCAGTGAAAGTGACTTTGATACAGTTTACAACGTGGGCTCCTATGCCGTTGGCCAAGAGAATATGTCGTTAGGTGATTTGTTTAAATCACTTAACCGTACTTATTGCGGAAGCGTAGGTGCTGAATACATGCATATCACTGACACAGAGCAAAAGCGTTGGATACAGCAGCATTTGGAATCTGTGCAGGCTAAGCCTGAAATCAGTAAAGACGAAAAACGTCAAATTCTGAAGGGTTTAATTGCAGCAGACGGAATCGAGAAGTACTTGAACTCAAAGTTCCCCGGTGCTAAACGGTTTTCGTTGGAAGGGGGGGATTCTCTCATTCCTATGCTTAAAGGGCTTATCACCGAAGCAGGAGCCGCTGGCACAAAAGAAGTTGTGGTTGGAATGGCTCACCGGGGGCGGTTAAACGTTCTGGTAAATGTGTTGGGTAAGAACCCATCCGTATTATTTGATGAGTTCTCAGGTAAACATGATGAGTCATTAGGGGCGGGTGATGTAAAATATCATGCTGGCTTCTCGTCTGATTTCGCAACTCCAGGCGGCAATGTTCATCTGGCCCTAGCGTTCAATCCATCTCATCTTGAAATAGTTAATCCGGTTGTGATGGGCTCAGTAAGAGCGCGCATGGAACGTCGCAAAAACGACAGTAACGCTGTTTTACCTATCACCATTCATGGTGATTCTGCTATTGCGGGTCAAGGGGTGGTCCAAGAAACATTCAATATGTCGCAAACCCGCGGTTTTGCTGTGGGGGGGACGGTAAGAATTGTTATCAATAACCAGGTTGGCTTTACTACCTCGAAAACGGAAGATACCCGTTCCACTCAGTACTGTACTGATATTGCGAAAATGGTGCAGGCGCCAATTTTCCATGTTAATTCAGATGACCCGGAAGCGGTATTGTTTGTTACCAAACTTGCTCTAGCATACCGTAACGAATTCAAGCGGGACGTAGTTATTGATTTAGTGTGTTACCGACGTCATGGGCACAATGAATCAGATGAGCCCAATGCGACTCAACCGTTGATGTACCAAAAGATTAAAAAACATCCGGTTCCTCGTCAAATTTACGCTGACCAACTTACTGCGGAAGGCAGTATTGAAGCGCGTGAGATCGAACGCTTATCCGACGAATACAGAGCTGCCCTTGATCATGGAGCGTGTGTCGTAGAGGAATGGCGTCCGATGACTGAGCACTCAGTTGATTGGAGCCCATACTTAGGCCACGACTGGGATGTGGGCTACGATAGCGCTATCAGTGTAGAAAAATTAAAAGAGTTGGGTAAGGCGATAACATCTTATCCAGATGATTTTAAACTCCAATCTCGCGTAAACAAGCTTTATCAAGATCGGAAAGCTATGGTTGCCGGCGAGAAGAATCTTGACTGGGGAATGGCAGAGAACTTAGCCTATGCAGCTATAGTCGATGCAGGTAGTGCAATTCGCCTAACCGGTCAAGATTCTGGCAGGGGGACCTTCTTCCATCGTCACGCGGTTTTACATAATCAAAATGATGGTTCATGTTTGATGCCGTTACAGCACATTCATGATAACCAAGGCAAAATTGATATCTATGACTCCGTGCTATCTGAAGAGGCAGTTATGGCCTTTGAATATGGTTATGCCACTGCAGAGCCTGGGTGCTTGACCATATGGGAAGCTCAGTTTGGTGATTTTGCTAATGGCGCGCAAGTCGTATTCGATCAGTTTTTAAGTTCAGGCGAAGCAAAATGGGGCCGTTTGTGTGGTCTTACCGTTTTGTTACCTCACGGCTATGAGGGACAAGGACCTGAACATAGTTCAGCGCGATTAGAGCGTTTCTTGCAGCTTTGTGCAGATCATAACTGGCAGGTATGTATTCCATCCACGCCTGCTCAGGTATTCAACATGTTGCGTCGTCAGGTGTTTCGCCCGCTGCGCAAACCTTTGATTGTTATGTCGCCTAAATCATTACTGAGACATCCTCTAGCTACTTCTACGTTAGAAGAATTGTCCGACGGTGTTTATCACAATGTAATTGGTGAAATCGATGCTCTTAATCCAGACGATGTAAAAAGAGTGGTCATGTGTTCAGGTAAAGTGTATTACGATTTACTTGAACAGCGCCGCAAGAATGAACAAAACGATGTGGCTATTATTCGACTTGAACAACTTTATCCGTTCCCACAAGAAGAATGTGCCCAAGTTGTTGCGAATTATAGCCATGTGAAAGATTGGGTCTGGTGTCAGGAAGAACCGCAAAACCAAGGGGCATGGTACAACAGTCAGCACCATTTCTGGCAAGCCATACCTGATGGGGCACAATTAAGATACGCAGGCCGAGAAGCTGCTGCATCGCCGGCAGTGGGTTATGTTTCCGTTCACAACCAGCAGCAAAAGGCGCTGGTTGAAGACGCACTTACGATTAAATAAGGAACAATGATGACAATAGAGATAAAAGTTCCGGTCCTACCTGAGTCAGTTGCTGATGCCACGATTGCAACCTGGCATGTTAAGGCTGGTGATTCGGTTAAACGCGATCAGAATTTGGTTGATATTGAAACTGATAAGGTTGTACTGGAAGTAGTAGCTCCTGCTGACGGTGTTATTGGTGAAATCATTGATGGAGAAGGTGAAACTGTTCTAGGTGAGCAGGTTATCGCCAAGCTTGATGAAAATGGGAAAGCTACGCCGACGTCATCGGCCCCATCTGACGCGTCTAGTAAGAGCGATAGCAAGAGTGAAAGTAAAACAGAGGTGAAGCCAGCTGCTAAGAGCGAAGGTAAAGAGTCCGATATCAAGGTTCCAGTATTACCTGAGTCTGTAGCTGACGCGACTATCGCTACTTGGCATGTTCAGCCGGGGGAATCAGTTAGCCGCGACCAAAATCTTGTTGATATTGAAACTGACAAGGTCGTGCTTGAGGTTGTCGCGCCAGCAGATGGGGTGGTGTCTGAAATACTGGCAGAAGAAGGTACTACTGTTGGCGCTGAAGAGGTTATTGGTAAGTTTAAATCCGGCGCATCAGGTACTGACAATGCATCAGTTACTACAGAAGAAGCTGAAACTTCTACGAATGATGACAATGATGCTTTAAGCCCGTCGGTAAGAAGGCTATTAGCAGAGAAGGGGATAGACCCTGCCAAAATCAAAGGAAGTGGTAAAAATGGTCGTATTACCAAAGAAGACGTTGAGCAACACTTAAAGTCTGATAAGGGTGAGACTAAAGCTGTATCTTCCCAGGCTGAGACCTCGACAGCCAATTTACCAACGGGCGAAAGAAACGAAAAACGTGTCCCCATGACGCGTCTTCGTAAGACAATTGCAAACCGTTTATTGGAAGCGAAAAACTCGACTGCGATGTTAACTACCTTCAATGAAGTTAACATGAAGCCTATAATGGATATGCGGAAGCAGTATCAGGAAAGTTTTGAAAAACGTCATGGTATCCGTCTTGGATTTATGTCGTTCTACGTCAAAGCGGTAACAGAAGCGCTCAAACGCTTCCCAGAAGTTAACGCCTCTATCGATGGCGATGATATTTGTTATCACAACTACTTTGATATCTCGATTGCAGTATCTACACCAAGAGGCTTGGTGACTCCAGTGTTAAAGGATACCGACTCTCTGGGTATGGCAGGAATTGAAAAAGGCATTAAAGAGCTTGCGCTTAAAGGGCGTGATGGCAAGTTGTCTATGGCAGAGTTGCAAGGCGGTAACTTTACCATTACTAATGGCGGCGTATTTGGCTCGTTAATGTCAACGCCTATCATCAATCCTCCACAGAGCGCAATTTTGGGTATGCACAAAATCCAGGATCGTCCTATGGCGGTGAATGGTAAAGTGGAAATTCTTCCTATGATGTACTTAGCTCTTTCTTATGATCACAGGATCATCGATGGTAAAGAGTCGGTAGGATTTCTGGTTACAGTTAAAGAAATGCTGGAAGACCCAGCACGTCTTTTACTGGATGTTTAAGGGATATTCCCTATAGAACACTGAGATGAAACGTAATTTAATTTGCGTTTCATTCTCATTACGCTGATATTCGGCCTATAATATCAGCACTTTGAATCAAGTCGCGTAAGCGGCTTTTGTCTTAATAAAAATCGGATAGAAACACCATGAATTTGCATGAATATCAAGGTAAGCAGTTATTCAAGGAATACGGCTTGCCTGTTTCTGAAGGATACGCAGCAGATACTCCGCAAGGAGCTATGGAAGCCGCTGATCGAATTGGCGGTAATGAGTGGGTTGTAAAGTGCCAGGTACACGCGGGCGGTCGCGGTAAAGCGGGCGGCGTAAAACTTGTTAAAAACAAGAGCGACATTCGTGAGTTTGCTGAAAAATGGTTAGGCAAAAATTTGGTGACTTTCCAGACTGACGAAAAAGGTCAGCCAGTAAGCAAAATTTTAGTTGAATCCTGCACAGATATTAAAAACGAATTGTACTTGGGTGCGGTAGTTGACCGTACATCTCGTCGTGTTGTTTTCATGGCTTCAACAGAGGGCGGTGTAGAAATTGAAACCGTTGCTGAAGAAACGCCTGAGAAAATTTTAAAAGCTGAGATAGATCCTATTGTTGGTCCTCAGCCTTATCAGGCACGACAAATGGCATTTAAACTAGGTCTTGAAGGCGTTCAGATTAAACAATTTACGCAAATCTTCCTCGGTCTGGCTAAGATGTTTGAAGAGCTTGATGTTGCGTTAATTGAAATCAACCCGTTAGTAATTAAGGCAGATGATAATTTACATTGTTTAGATGCCAAGGTAGCGATTGATAGCAACGCGCTTTATCGTCAACCGAAAGTTAAAGACATGCATGATCCTTCTCAAGAAGATTCGCGCGAAGCGCATGCTGCCCAGTGGGAGCTTAACTATGTAGCATTAGACGGCAACGTAGGCTGCATGGTAAATGGTGCCGGCCTTGCAATGGGTACAATGGACATTGTTAACCTGCACGGTGGAAAACCAGCTAACTTCCTCGATGTAGGTGGTGGCGCGACTAAAGAACGTGTTGCAGAAGCATTTAAGATTATCTTATCAGATGACAATGTAAAGGCTGTTCTGGTTAATATCTTCGGTGGCATTGTACGTTGTGACATGATAGCAGAAGGCATCATCGGTGCGGTTAAAGAAGTTGGAGTTAACGTTCCTGTGGTAGTGCGTCTTGAAGGTACAAATGCTGAAAAAGGCCGTGAAGTATTAGCTAACTCAGGTCTGGATATTATTGCAGCTGAATCGTTAACAGATGCAGCACAGAAAGTCGTTGCAGCAGCGGAGGGCAAATAATGTCAGTTTTAATCGATAAAAATACTAAAGTTATTTGTCAGGGCTTCACCGGTGGTCAAGGTACATTCCACTCTGAGCAAGCTATTGATTATGGTACACAGATGGTTGGTGGGGTAACCCCAGGCAAAGGTGGGTCGGAGCATTTAGGTCTTCCTGTATTCAATACTGTAAAAGAAGCGGTAGAAGCCACTGGCGCTACTGCATCTGTCATTTATGTACCTGCAGCTTTCTGTAAAGATTCAATTGTTGAAGCTGCCGACGCGGGTATTGAGCTAATCGTATGTATTACTGAAGGCATTCCGACGCTTGATATGCTTTATGTTAAAGAATATGTAAATGCTAAAGGCGTTCGGATGATTGGACCCAACTGTCCTGGTGTCATTACCCCGGGGGAGTGTAAGATTGGTATCATGCCGGGACATATTCACAAGCCTGGAAAAGTGGGTATCGTTTCACGCTCAGGTACGTTGACTTATGAAGCTGTTAAGCAAACTACTGACGAAGGCTTTGGTCAATCAACTTGTGTAGGTATCGGTGGCGATCCTATTCCTGGTTCGAACTTCATCGATATTTTGAAGTTGTTCCAAGAAGACCCTGCAACAGAAGCAATTGTAATGATTGGTGAAATCGGCGGTACAGCAGAAGAAGAAGCTGCGACTTTCATTAAAGAAAATGTTACAAAACCTGTTGTTTCTTATATCGCTGGGGTTACTGCACCTCCTGGTAAACGTATGGGCCACGCTGGCGCCATCATTGCCGGTGGAAAGGGCACTGCCGATGAGAAATTTAAAGCTTTGGAAGCCGCGGGCGTTAAAACTGTTCGCTCCTTAGCTGACATTGGCAAAGCATTACGCGAAGCTACTGGCTGGTAAAGTAGACCTTAAGGAAAAGCCCGCTTCTATTGCGGGCTTTTTTGTGGTGGAAAGTCAAAATGTCTTTTTCAATAATCTTCATAAGGGTCGACAAACGGTTGATTATTAGTCTCCCTATGAAATTCCTACTCGTATTTTTTCTTTCGATAGAGGGTTGGCTCCCCCAAATCCAAGACTTAAAAAACACTCTTCATCATTCAAAATCTATCCAAAATACTGCATTCATCTACCGCATTTCGCTTGGGTAAAGTACGCGTCTATACAAAGGCTTAGAATTAAGTCCCTGGATATATATAATAATCGCCGCCAATGAATGAGTGTCTCAGTAACAAATATAAATAGTAAAGCCCGAGAGAGGGCAGCTTACGATGCTGCCCCAGATATACTAAGGGGTAATGTTAATATTATCGAGTTGGTAAACTGTGCCAGTTGCTTTCCCCCATTCAGGAAAAACCATTATATACTTTAGCTTTGAAATGTTCAGACCAGCAGATGCTAATGTTGCAATATCGAATGAGTACGATTGCCAAATATTTACATTTAACGGTTCCCCATCGAGGCCTTCATGAAGTGGGAACTGCGCAGAACTACCGTCCGTAGCCTCTACCTTGAGCAACATAAGTGTTGAAGGATCAGCAGGCGGATTCATCAACCTTAAATCAAATGAAAGCGTTCCAGCAGATACTGCACTCACATCATGGGGTAAGTTTGCGGATAAACCTGAAACAGTTGGCTCGGGACCAAAGAAATCTACATTGATAACATTACCCATGACATCATCACTCAAAATAGCAAGCGAGGCGTTGGCGCAGCAATCCCATAGATCCCAGTGAGTATTAAGGCTTTCATCGAAAAGGGTTAATGCGTCATTCACCATTATTTTTGTCGGCGCATTATTGGTATCGTCGCCGTCTCCTACCAATTTTACATTATCGACGTGCATAACCACGCCCGATTGATTTCCCCAAGCCGGAAAGATAACCAGGGGCGTATCGACTTTTGTTAAGTCAAGCGACGACCCAGTATTGCTGACTAAATCACTGAGCCTGATTTGATAAGTAGTCCACTCCCCGATAACTGGTGGGACGATAGGGTAGTCATTTGAACTACACGGATGACCACAATCCATTTTCACCATAAACCGACGATCTTCTCGCGGGTCATGCGTGACGAGTAAATCAAATACCAACGTATCAAAATTGCTGACATCAAGTTTTGTGGTAACGCCCGCTGAATTTGGGAGCGTTTGAAAGTAAACCACCGATTCATCTGTATTAAAGCTGAATTGATGCACGTTACCGTGAGTCCCCCCCACATCAATCTCAGCAATATCGACACTTCCGTTGGCTACGTATTTACTTACTGTAAACGGGGCGTGTAGTGAATCATCATAAATAACAGCCTCAGTTAGCCCTGCCAAATCATACTCATACCGAATATTGTCTAATGCTAATGTTACTGGGGCACTGGACTCAATTACAAATGGATTAACCACGCTATTCATATCTACTGTATATCCAGAAGCATAACGATTCCCATTTTCTATAAGTCTACTGACTGCAAACGACATGGTGTGCCATTCACTATCTAATGGGAGTTCAAGCGAAGCATCTCCCACTGCTGGCCATCCACTATCTATTTTAATCAGAGTAGGACTGTCTGCTGCGCCACTTATACGTTTTACGTCAAGTTTGATATGCCCAAATTCAGCGTAATGTGACAAATTAATAGCAGGATCGGCATTAAAATACAGGTTACCTATATTGCCCGTCTGCTCTATTAATAATATATTTCCGCGACCGGCTTCGGCTACAACAGAAGAACTGACTGATACGTTGGGGTTATAAGATCCATAAGATAGCCCCTCTGTTAGCTCGTCCGTAAACAGGTCAAATCTGGGACCAGCGCCTAAATTTTCTTCGGGTTCAGAGATAACTGGGGGCTGATGCCCCTCCACAATAACCGGACTATCGCCTATAGTAGCGCAGCCTTGGCCATTTGAAGGATTAACTGAACACTCATAGACCCTCACATAGTCGACTTCAAGCGTTTGGGGAAAGGCTGTTTCATCGATACCACCGTTATTAGTATTAGCCGCCCAGGACCCGCCGACAGCCAAGTTTAGCAACATGTGGAATCGTTGATTAAATGGTGCGTCTGCTTCGCCGTTTTGCCACTGACCAGTCTCGTCTTGAAATTGGCTGTACCAGCCATCTGACCGCTGCGTAGCAAAATGAATATCATCAACATACCAGCGTATTTCATCTTGTTCCCACTCAACAGCATATTCGTGAAATCCATCCGCTGGATTGATTCCATCTGGTAATTTATAAGACGAACCTGAATAGACATTACCAGGCCATTCTCTGCCGTAATGCAAGGTTCCGTGTGTTCTTCTTTCTATTTCACCGCTCTCTGCACCAGCTTCATCTGTGGGCGTACTTAAATTTACCGCTTCCATAATATCTATTTCACCAGAGGCCGCCCATCCCCCGTATACCCAATCGGTAGGTAGCATCCAGATAGCAGGCCAGGTACCTTGACCTTCTGGTAATTTGGCGCTTATTTCGAATCGACCGTATGTCCAGTCACCTTTTCCGATAGTTCTTAATCGCGCAGACGTATAGGGTAGGGTAGTTTGACTGTCAAGATTACCTTCTGGATTGTCGGGTCCGGTGAAGGTTTCTTTTTTCGCTAAAATAGTTAATCGTCCATTCTCTACAAAAGCGTTGTCGCCCCGGGAGGTATAACATTGTTGTTCGTTATTTCCCCCTCCCCAACAGTTTTCCTCAAAACTCCATTTTGTTTCGTCGATGGCGTTGCCGTCGAATTCGTCGTGCCAAACCAACTCCCAAAGGCTATCTTGAAGTTCTTGCTGGACGGAAAGATTAAATTTAAGGCGCCCGCGGTTGAATTCAAACTTTAAAACCTGTGAAACTGTTTCGCCGGGTGCAATGGAACTTGTGTCGAGCAGAACGTAAGGGACATTGGTCTCGGTTATGCCAGATGGCGTAGCAAGCTGTAAAGTTGCATTATCTACCAGCAAGCGAAGAGGTCCTTCGAGGACTTCTTCAGAATCATTCGTCAGCTTAACAATCACATTGAATTGTCGATTGACTCGGTCGAATGCTTGTCTACTCTGCTTAATGGTAAATGGCTGGGCAACAGTTTCCCACCCAGCATACGTAGGGGGTATAGTAAGTAATGTGAATGCCACAGAGGATGCTAAAACGGTGAATCTAGATTTCATTTCTTTTTTCCCAGTTTGATTTATTTATAACACCTAATAGCAACAGCCCTGATAAAAGCAGCGGAAGCGTAGGGGGAGTGTCGACATTTGATACGTCAAATAATTGGACTTCGTTAATAGTTATCGATGAAGCGAGCTCATCAAAGTTTGAATTAATTTGAAACTCTAAGAACCAACCCGTGTGATTGTTAAACATTTCGTCTAACCTAAAAGAATGTCTAAATGAATCAGCGCCAGTGATATCCATTGAGTTATACATACCGCCTAATTCGCCGGTGTGATCGTAAAGGTTGCCTGCGCCATCGTTAAAATAAATGTCAAAGTAGTCGGCGGTGCCTATGTCTAATCTTGGCTGGGTGGTATCAACCGAAAAGTCTAGTGTTAGTCTCAGCGCGGAATCTGCCGCTACGGAAAAATCAACTTCCTGGTAAAGGATATTTGCAATAGCAAGCGAGGCATCTATCTTAACTGTCGCTGCACACCCATTTGGTGTATTCGACATAGTGAAATCGCCCGTCGGGATAGGGTTATCTGTGCTGGCCAAGTTCCAGCCAGTAAAATCGCAGGTTTCAAAATCACCATTTAGTATCGATGCAGCATTCGCATGTATCGTGAGACCGCTTATAAACAGTGCTGTAAACAATTTGTTTATCACATTTTTAAGCATAGTCATTCCTTTATCGCAATAAGAAAGCGCTTACATTTTTATTGTTTAGATTGGACAACGTAAGTAGACCTAATGTATGTATGAGAGCGCTTACAATTTAATCTTCCATTTACAAAAGGTCAACGAAAAATAAACATTATAATTTTTGCATTTACAAAGTATCTGCCAATAGGCCGAACTACATTTGCGAAAATAGGTGCGCCGTCAGCGAACGCTTTTAATCTATTTAGGCGCCAGTTACTCTAAGCGCGACGAGGGTAAAATGGAACGAAGTTGAGTAGTGCACAACCAATTACGACACCGCCCGAATTGGGAAAAGAGAGGTTATCTGCTATGGGGGGCTTCAGTTAGAAAGCGCAGCGGATTCGTTCATATAGGAGTCTGGACTAGCCATCTAACGTTTACTGCAAGTTAAGAATAGGTCAGGGCGGATTATTTAGTCAGAATGATGCGAGATGGGTAAAATTATGGAGAAAAGTAATTTAGTACGCGAAAATCGTCATAAACCAGAGTTATTAAATTTTTGCGCTTTAGGGAGCAGCTGCAATAAATGTTGCTACTCAGTACAAATTTGTAGTCATCCTCAAAGGTTTACAAGCGTGAAGCCTGCACTGAAGTGACGTAACGAAGTAAAGCGTTTGTCACGAATTTGTATATATGAAACACGTTGCACTATATGAGACCATTTCTGATTTACCATAGGCTCTTTCCCCACAGGTTTACACAATACGTCGCTGAAACAGCAAACAGTTACGTTATCACACAAATGTTTAACGATCTGTTTAACTACAATAGCGCAGTCAATTATTCATCGCGCTAACTAATTCAAAGGCTATTCGTGCGGCAAATCTCGCCGTCTTATTATCAGTATCTAAACTGGGATTTAGTTCTGCTATGTCGCTTAGTTTCCACGTCACATTTTGTTCGATACACGCTTTGCTTAGCCATTGGATAATATTGATTGTTTCAGCAGGATCAATTCCCAGTGCGGAGGGGGCACTCACACCTGGACACAATGAAATAGGAAAAGCATCCATGCATACTGTTACATAAAGTTCGTCAATTTCTTTAAGCAAAGGTGTTATGACTTTTTGCGCGTTGACTAAGTTAAAGTCAACATCGGATAGCATTCGCGTTCGTGTCTTAGCTGCATAGTTGAAGAGTGCCTGAGTATTGGCCGCTTTAGAAACACCTAAACACGCATAATTAAACCTTAATTCATTATTCTCGCAGTGTTCTGCAATTTGCCGAAAGGGTGTACCTGATGATGTATCGGGGGAAGGTTTGCGTAAATCTAAATGTGCATCAAAGTTAATAATACCAATGCGTTTCTGCGAGTATTGGGCTAAACCCATATAGCTAGCCCAGGCAATATCGTGACCGCCGCCCAAGCCCAAAACAACCTTACTGTTTTCTAATGCTTTATTCACTTTGGAGGCGAATGCTGCCTGAGTACGGGGCAATTCATCAAAGATTTGGGAGTCACCCGCATCTATTAATCCACTTCTTAAGTGCCAAGGCAAACTGGCTAAAAATTGTCTGATAGCGTTAGGCCCCCCAGATGCGCCAACGCGTCCTTTGTTAGCCGCTACCCCTAGGTCGTTCGGATAACCTACTAGCGTGATCGAGTCGGATGAATTTGGCAGCTGAGTAAATTTAACTACCTGATGCCAGCGTAGTCCAGCTTCACCATCTTCGGCATCCACCCTACCTTGCCATAAATTTTTATAAGACACGCTTGCCTCCTATCCATTTTGCGGTTGGGCGATATCCGTTTATTTCATAAACCAATGATTCGGGTGATTCAATATCCCATAGACACATATCCGCATCATAACCTGTTTTAATTTGACCTTTGTTTTTCAATCCCAGCGCTAAGGCAGCGTGAGCGGTAATCCCTGTTAATGCCTCTGCCGTCGTTAGCCCAAACAACACACAGGCCATATTGGCACAGGTAAGTAAAGATGCTATGGGGGAAGTACCCGGATTCATATCGGTAGAGATCGCAATAGGAACATTATATTTTCTCAATGCGTCAATAGGGGGGAGCTGGGTCTCCTTTAAATAATAGAATGCGCCAGGTAACAGCACGGCAACGGTACCTGAATCGGCCAATAACGGAATATCTTCTTCAGCCAGATACTCAATATGATCGACAGATAAAGCATTGTATTTCGCTGCAAGCGCAGCACCTTTACTATCACTTAATTGCTCAACGTGACCTTTTACTTTTAAATTAGACTGCTTAGCAGCCATAAATACCCGTTCAGTTTGGGCTAAATTGAATCCCACTTTTTCACAAAATACATCTACCGCGTCTGCTAGTTGATGCTCAGCTACATATGGGATCATGGTTTGGCAAACAAAATCAATATATTCTTCCGCAGACACCTCGCTATCTGGCGGCAAGGCATGGGCACCTAAAAATGTACGCTGTATATTTAAGTTGGTTAGTTCACCGACTTTTAGGGCCACATCTAACATTCGAAGTTCGGTGTCTTTATCCAATCCGTAACCAGACTTGATTTCTACCGTAGTAACCCCTTCTTCGGCAAGCCGCTTAGCTCTTCTAAGTGTTTGCGAAAGAAGCGTGGCTTCGTTAAGTGCCCGGGTCGCACGTACTGTACTTTTTATGCCACCACCTTGTTTGCTGATGGTTTCATAGCTTACCCCCTTAAGCCGTAGAGAGAACTCCTGTGCCCTGTTACCTCCATAAACTAAATGAGTATGGCAATCAATAAATCCGGGCAAACACCATTGCTCGTGTGCATCTACACGGACTGCTGTCTCACATACCAAATCGTTTCCGATAGCCTGAATTTTTCCATTGACAACCAAAATATCGGTGGCATCGAGTTGAACAAATTCATGGTTGTCATTTGAGGAAGCTATACGTGCATTCTTTATCAGCGTGGTTGACATAGTAACGAAACTCGATGGCGAAAATAACGAATAAGTCTACTTGTCTACACTTGTATATACAAGTTAAATTGAGTAAGGTAATACCAGATTCAATCCGTTTGTTAAGCTAATGATCCCACGCTATTTACAGATAAAGTCAGCATTGCTGGAACGCATAGAAGCAGGTGATCTTACAGCGGGAGAACAAGTCGCTTCTGAAAATCAATTGGCAAACGATTATGCTGTTAGCAGAATGACAGCGAGACGGGCAGTTTCCGAATTGGTAGAAGAAGGTATTCTGGCGCGAAGCCAAGGCATTGGAACATTTGTTGCCGATGCTAGACCGATGAGCTCAATTCTGACAATTAATAACATCCAACACGAAATAGAGGCGCGTGGTCACCAATACACAAATAAGCTTCTACTTCACAAGGTAACAGAAGTCACAGCTCAGCAAAGCCAATGGATTGGTTTAGAAAAGGGCAGTCCGGCGTTCCGCACTCAGGTGGTGCATTACGAAAATGGCAATGCGGTACAGCTGGAAGACAGATTCGTGAATCCTCTTTGGGCGCCGGGTTATATTGACCAAAATTTGAATGAGTTGACTGCCCATGAGTATTTGTCGAGGGTAGCACCGCTAACAGAGGCTGACCATACTGTAGAAGCCATTTTACCTTCTGCAGCGCAGGCAGCATTGCTGAAAATTGATTATCACCAACCTTGTTTACAAATAAAGCGACGAACATTTTCTGCCAAGGGAATAGTAAGCTTTGCCTTGCTAACGCATCCTGGCAACCGATACAGATTGGGTGGTCATTTGCATTTCACCACCACCGCTAAGGAGATAAAATGAAACGACACGATCCAAGCCGCACTATTACTGCACCTACAGGAACACAACTTAACGCCAAAAGCTGGCTTACTGAAGCCCCTTTGCGCATGCTGATGAATAACTTGGATCCTGATGTGGCTGAACATCCTGATTCGCTTGTCGTTTATGGAGGTATAGGACGCGCTGCAAGAGATTGGGAATCCTTTGATACCATCGTTGATGTATTAAAACGGTTGGAAGAAAACGAAACCTTATTGGTTCAGTCGGGCAAACCCGTAGGCGTTTTCCCCACGCATAAAAATGCGCCGCGTGTACTAATCGCCAACTCAAATTTGGTGCCTCATTGGGCTAACTGGGAGCACTTCAACGAATTAGATAAGAAAGGTTTGATGATGTATGGCCAGATGACGGCTGGCTCATGGATATATATTGGTTCTCAGGGAATTGTACAGGGAACCTATGAAACGTTTGTCAGCGTAGCTAAAACCCATTTTGAGGGAAATGCGAAGGGTCGTTGGATTCTAACCGGCGGTTTAGGTGGAATGGGGGGCGCGCAGCCACTTGCGGCTACGATGGCAGGCTTTTCAATGATTGCGGTCGAAGTAGATGAAAGCCGAATAGATTTTCGTATTAAAACCGGGTACGTAGATAAAAAAGCGAAGACACTAGACGATGCGCTAGCCATCATCGATGAAGCAAAATCATCTGGTAAAGCGGTATCCGTTGGATTACTTGGTAATGCTGCAGATGTTTTTCCTGAACTCGTTGCGCGCAACGTCATCGCAGATGTTGTAACCGACCAGACCAGTGCACATGACCCACTTAATGGCTATTTACCGAAAGGCTGGTCATTAGACCAGGCTGTTTCCACTCGTAAATCAGAACCCCAAAAAGTGGTTAAAAAAGCAAAACAATCTATGGCCTTGCAAGTGAACGCGATGCTTACCATGCAGGAGCGCGGCGCAGCAACATTAGATTACGGCAACAATATTCGTCAAATGGCATTAGAAGAAGGGGTTAGTAACGCGTTTGATTTTCCGGGTTTTGTGCCTGCTTATATTCGTCCTTTATTTTGTCAGGGGATTGGTCCGTTCCGTTGGGTAGCGTTGTCTGGCGATCCGGAAGATATATATAAAACAGATGCAAAAGTAAAAGAACTCATTCCAGATAATCCACATTTACATAATTGGTTGGATATGGCACGAGAGCGAATTCAATTTCAGGGCTTACCGGCCAGAATATGTTGGGTCGGGCTGGGAGAACGCCAAAAGCTGGGGTTAGCGTTTAATGAAATGGTTCGTAATGGTGAACTAAAAGCACCTGTAGTGATAGGTCGTGACCATCTTGATTCTGGCTCGGTGGCTTCCCCCAACCGAGAAACTGAGTCGATGTTGGATGGCTCCGATGCAGTCTCGGATTGGCCGCTCTTGAATGCACTATTAAATACAGCTGGCGGCGCCACGTGGGTAAGCTTACACCACGGGGGTGGGGTAGGGATGGGCTTTAGCCAACATTCCGGCGTGGTCATTGTTTGTGACGGTAGTGAGGACGCAGACGCAAGAATTGCGCGTGTATTGCATAACGATCCCGCCACTGGGGTTATGCGTCATGCCGATGCAGGTTATGAGATTGCTAAGAGCTGCGCCGAGAAACATAAGCTCGACTTACCTATGCTTAACAGGAAATAGATATGACTACTCCCTTTGTTTTAAAACCAGGCCAGTTAACAGTTGCAGACTGTTATCAATTTTTCCGTCAACACCAGACTCTTTCGTTGTCAGAAGATGCTTATCCAGCGATAGATGAAGCACAGCAAACAGTTTCAAATGTATTAAAGCAAGGTCGAACCGTATATGGCATAAATACAGGTTTTGGATTGTTGGCCAATACGCGTATAGCAGAAGAAGAGTTAGAATTACTGCAAAAAAGTATCGTGTTATCTCATGCTGCAGGTATTGGTGACCTCATGCAGGTGTCTACTGTGCGGTTGCTAATGCTGCTAAAAATTAATTCCCTTTCACGCGGATTTTCGGGTGTACGAAGGGAAGTCATTGATGCGCTAATCACACTATTTAATCACCAAGTTTGGCCTGCCATTCCTCAGAAAGGTTCTGTCGGTGCGTCCGGAGACCTGGCCCCGCTTGCACATATGAGCGCAGTTTTGTTAGGTGAGGGTGAAGTAATAATTGACGGTAAACGTCTACCGGCTTCTGAAGGTTTGAAAAAAGCGAATTTAACCCCTCTTGCATTAGCTCCAAAGGAAGGGCTAGCCCTACTCAATGGTACTCAGGCCTCTACTGCTTTCGCTTTCGAAGGTCTTTTTTACACTGAAAACGCACTGTTATGTGGTATAGCAATTGGCGGGTTAAGTGTAGACGCTGCTCAAGGGTCTCGCGTGCCGTTCGACGATCGTATCCACATGGTACGTGGGCAACAAGCACAACGCGACGTGGCCTCAATGTATCGAGACGTTCTTAAAGAGTCAGAAATTGGAAAGTCACACGAAGATTGCGCCAAAGTACAAGACCCGTATTCGCTTCGTTGTCAACCTCAAGTGATGGGGGCGTGTTTGCAGCAAATTCGATACGCGCAGAATACGTTGATTGCAGAAGCGAATGGCGTTTCAGATAATCCGTTAGTGTTTGCTGAGCAGCAAGACATTTTATCTGGGGGCAATTTCCATGCAGAGATCATCGCCATGACCTCCGACATGCTGGCTATCGCGCTTTCTGAAATTGGTTCATTATCCGAACGCCGAATGGCCTTGCTGATTGACTCAAACTTGAGTGGATTACCCCCGTTCCTAGTGGAAAACGGTGGCGTTAATTCTGGGTTCATGATTGCCCAGGTGACGAGTGCGGCTTTAGCGAGTGAAAATAAAACCTACGCACATCCTGCTTCAATCGACTCATTGCCTACCTCTGCAAATCAGGAAGATCACGTATCCATGGCGACTTTCGCGGGGCGGCGCTTAAAAGATATTTTTGAGAATGTTGCAGGTATTTTAGCGATCGAATGGTTAGCTGCAGGGCAGGGGATAGATTTTCGTTCTCCACGCAAAACCAGCGAGCCTCTCCAGCAGGTTCATTCGTTGCTAAGAAGCAAGGTAGCGTTCTACGACAAAGATCGTTACTTCGCGCCTGACATAGAGAATGCAAAAAATCTGATTACCGAGCACAAGCTCGCGGATTTGGTAAAATCAAAGATTCAATCTCCTATTTACGCATAAAATAAAACAGGGCGATTTCAGTATCGCCCTTTTATTAAAGGTATAATATGCATAACACGCATACGTTCAGTATCGGTTTAGTAAATCCCAAATCTGCGGTTAATGTGGCCTCAGTGTTACGCGCTGCTGGGTGTTATGGCGCCAGCAGTGTATTCTATACGGGGCAACGATATCGTTATGCCAAGGAGTTTCACGCAGACACGCAAGATTTCTACAAAAAGATACCTACGGTAGGCGTCGACGATCTAAGGCCATTTGTTCCTAAAGGAGCGAGAACAATAGCAGTAGAGTTAGTCGAAGGCGCTGAATCTCTCATTAAATTCCAACATCCTCCAAACGCTTTCTATGTTCTAGGCCCAGAAGATGGCTCTTTGAAAAAAAATACGCTTAATTGGTGTGATGATGTGGTTTATATCCCAACGAGACATTGCATGAATTTGGCAGCAACTGTGAATGTTGTGCTCTATGACAGGCTAGTGAAACTTAACGAACCATTCAATCAAGCGATAATTTTACAAGGTAGAGACAGGAACAATAATCAGAAAATCTAATCCAACCAATGCCTTCCTCCAGCATAAAGCGCTATTAGCGATATTATGTCAAGCCCATCGCGATCCCGCTGATACAACGCTGTCTATCTTGCCATATATTTGATCCGAAACCGCCTTTAGAAAGTAACTTTAAACTGCCTTACTTGGTGAACTAATTCCAGTCTAAATGGTCGATCCAGAGTTAGGACTATTTACACTACATGGGAGATCGTGGGGTGTATGGCCGATAGCAGTGGCGGATCCCTAGCGATCTGTAGTGGATGTATGAAGGTAAAATATGGATTTATGCATATAACTATTATTATAGGGGAGTTCGTGTGAAAAGACGCTTGCTGAACGCGCTTAGAAAATTTAAACACGTACCCGGCCTAAATCGAGTTGTAAAGCCGGTTGTAAAGTATAAAGTTAATAAAACCATTGATGCTGTAGCTTCACATTTTTTTGAACACTTTAGTTTGGTCGTCGCCAGTGAAGAAGACGATGTAAAAACCTGCTTTAAAGCCCGCCATGAGGTCTATTGCGAAGAATTAGGCTTCGAAGAGAAAACAAAGTCAAAAATGGAATTTGATGAGTTCGATGAATACTCGCTGAGTTGCTATATTAAACATCGCGCGACAGGAGAATGCGCGGGTACCATTCGTCTTGTCATGCCCCAACATGCCGGGCAGCTTTTACCTATAGAGAGCAGCTGTCCCGAAGCTATTCGTCTTGCTGAACATAGCCCCAGTAAATTTCCTCGACATTCTATTTGTGAGGTATCTCGTTTAGCCATTCCCAAAAGGTTTCGACGCCGCGCCGCTGATAAACAGCTTTCTCCCATAGGTGGTACGCCAAATCATAAAGACGGGCAGATGGATAAACAATTAAACCGAAATTTTCCCTATTTATCTCTGGCGCTGTATTTTTTTGCTGCCACCATATGTATTTTACGCGACATCGATAACGGCTATATGATGATGGAGCCACGTTTAGCCCGAAGTCTTAAGTTTTTGGGCGTGCGATTTCACCAACTGGGACATGAAGTCAATTACCATGGGAAACGCGCAGCATTTCTTATATCTCCCGAGGACTTTGTTAGCCAGGTTTCACCTGCCTTACAAAAATTCCAACGCAGTATTCTAAGGGAGCTTCAGGACGTTCCCAATTTTGGCGCGATTTATCACCCATTACCTGCGGTGGCGGTCAAAAAGCAATCTTCGAAACAACGAAAGGCGGCATGATCGGCCATTTAGGTGGGGGGAGCGCCAACGTCTTATGAAATCGTATGCACTTTGTTTAACATACCGTTAACGGGTATGCTCTAGGCCTACTTAAGTTACTTATTCAATGGCCTATCATGTTGAAACATAAACTGAATCGATTTGCCTCACTATCGGTACCTATATTATTACTATCGCTCGGGTGTTCGGTGGAACACTCGACCACTCAAGTCGCGCATTCAATCACCGATAAAATTAATCAAGATACAAGCAACGAACAACGGCCCATTGTTTACCAGGTATTCACTCGTCTCTTTGGCAATCAAAATACAACGAACGAACCCTGGGGCACTAAAGAAGAGAATGGCGTCGGTAAGTTTTCTGATTTTACACCCAAAGCATTAGCAGAAATCAAAGCGTTAGGTGTTTCACACATTTGGTATACGGGTGTACCGCACCACGCACTGGTCGCAGATTATACCGAATATGGTATTTCTTTGGACGATCCCGATGTTATTAAAGGTAGGGCAGGCTCTCCTTACGCTGTAAAAGATTATTATAACGTCAATCCGGATTTAGCTGATGACCCTTCACGCCGTTTAGCAGAATTTGAAGCACTCATTAAACGGACCCACGCACAGGGTATGAAAGTTATCATCGATATTGTGCCTAATCATGTTGCCCGGGGTTATCAGTCTTTAACAAAGCCGCGAGGTATCGAAGATTTTGGTGCCTCTGATGACCGAACGATGGCTTATGCGCGCAATAATAATTTTTATTATGTACCTGGCAAACCCTTTGAAGTTCCCACCTTTTCTGTAGATACGCTACCGTTGGGCGGGGAAGAGCATCCACTTGCAGACAATAAGTTTGACGAGGACCCCGCCAAGTGGACTGGAAACGGTGCGCGGGAAGCTAAGCCAGATGTTAACGACTGGTATGAAACAGTTAAGGTTAACTATGGTGTTAGGCCAAACGGAAGTTATGACTTCCCGCGTTTACCTGAAGGTTATGAAGCCGCACCATTAAATGTACATTTTGAGTTTTGGCAAGACAAAACATTGCCTGATTCCTGGTACAAATTCGAGAATATCGCACATTACTGGTTAGATAAAGGTGTCGATGGATTTCGTTTTGATATGGCAGAAATGGTACCTGTTGAATTCTGGTCCTTTCTGAACTCGTCAATAAAGCATAAAAAGCCCGATGCATTTTTACTTGCTGAAGTTTACCAGCCCAACAAATATCGCGACTATCTGCATGCTGGCAAGATGGATTATTTATATGACAAAGTTGGTTTTTATGATGCTTTAAAGACCGTCATGCAGGGAACGGGGGAGGTATCAGCGGTAATAGACGCGCATGAAAAGGTTTCTGATATACGTAACCATATGCTGCATTTCCTTGAAAATCATGATGAGCAACGTATAGCTTCACCAGAGTTTGCTGGGAAAGCTGAAATAGGTAAGCCTGCATTAGTCGTATCCGCATTGATCAGTTCTTCTCCTTTTATGATTTATTTTGGTCAGGAAGTAGGAGAGGATGGCAGTGAAAACGCTGGGTTTGGTAAGCCTAGCCGTACTTCTATTTTTGATTACGTCGGCGTGCCTGCTCACCAGCGATGGATGAATGGCGGGAAGTTCGACGGCGGTCAGTTGACCGATAGGGAAAAGTCTTTACGCGAGTACTATAAAAAAGTGCTTAATATCGCTGCTTTTCACCCGTCGATGGAAGGTGATCTTATACACTTACATGACATTTCGCTTACATCAGAAAGTGATTATTCAGAACAGCATTTTGCTTTTGCCAGAGAAAGCAAAACAAGTAAGTTAATCGTGGTTAGTCAATTTACAGATAAGGTAAATTCGAATGTGCAAGTTGTGTTACCTGAGGTGCTTGTAAAGCGCTGGGGTTTAGATGAAAGCGACCATTTAAAAGATTTGCTTAGCGGCGAAACCAATACCGTAACAATAAATGACGGCCAAGCGATAATCACAACGCCACTTCATTCATGGGAATCAAAAGTGTATGTTGTGGAATAAAGCTTGGTTACTAGCTGGTGTGAGTTTTTTTCTGTTTGCATGTCAGTTTGCAGAATACGAAAACCAAAACTCTACACCCACTCCCATGAGTGTTAACGAGTCCACACGCAGCTACAACGTAAATCTTGTTGCGCACCGTTTTTTCTTCCCTGAAGGGGAACCTCGGAAAGTGTGGATCTATTTACCACCCGATTACGCGAAGTCAGAAAAACAGTATCCAGTGCTCTATATGCATGATGGCCAAAACCTTTTCGATAACTCGACGAGTTACATGGGGGAATGGAGAGTTGATGAAATACTAAACCAACTTGCCGCTGAAGGGTGGAATGTGCCAATTGTCGTAGCAATAAATCATGGCAATGAAAACAGGCTAAATGAACTAAGCCCTTGGCAGCAAGAAAAATACCCAGATGTGGCGGGTAAATTCTACGCTGATTTTATTGTAAAACAGGTAAAACCTTATATCGATAACGCATTTCGTACTCATAGCGGCGTGGCTCACACCAGTGTTATGGGGAGCTCCATGGGAGGATTAATGTCTCATTACATGCTTATTGCTTATCCTGATATATTTGGAAAGGCAGCAATTTTCTCTCCTTCTTTCTGGTTTTCTCAACAGGCTTTTTCCTTTGCTGAAAATAATCCCGTGCCTTCTACTCATCGCTTGCTTTTTGTTGCTGGCAGCGAAGAGCACAAGCAAGTCACAAACAATACGAAAGCAATGGTAAGCTTGCACGAAGCGCAACAGCACCCCCAAACCAACCTTTATTCAGCCATTGTGGATGGAGGCAAACATAATGAAACGTTTTGGCAGGAGCAGTTCGCGTTCGCGCTGAAATGGCTCAATATTGTAGGGCAAAAAAATGACTAACAGATGTATCGCAATAAGCCTTTTATGGCTGTTCTCTTTCTTTGTTCTTGGAGCAGAGGTTAAATCTTTTACGCACGAAAATCAGAGCGTCAGCATAGAATTAAGTGACAATACTCATGTTGATATCGACCTAATAAATGCTAAAACGTTAGCCGTTAACTATCGTCTTCTCGATGACCGCGTAACTCCCCCTGCACTTAAATTGTTCGAGTCTACTGATTCGTTAACCTTTCGCGTGAAAGATAAGGACGATACCTTACACTTCGTAAGTGGAAACGTCACAGTCGTTGCCCAAAAAGCCCCATTCTCCTTGGCGTTCTGGTACAAGGGGGAATTAAAAACTAAAGAAGAGATAGGTGTATTTGCTCACCCAACAATACGCGGATTTCGATTTGCGTTGCAACCGGATGAAAAGTTAATGGGGGGAGGCCAGCGAGTGCTGGGAACGGATCGCAGAAATCATCGCATGCCCTTATATAACCGTGCGCATTATGGTTATGGATCGGAATCGAACCAAATGTATTATAGCTTGCCCGCTGTGTTGTCAAATCGTAATTACGCACTTGCTTTTGACAATACCGCAAGCGGCTACCTGGATATAGGGAAAGCGGAACATGATGTTTTGCAGTTTGAAGCTGTAGGAGGCAAGTTACGTTATATCGTTAGTATGGGAGAATCAATGTCTGATGTCTCTCAGCACCTGATTGCAGCCCTCGGTAAGCAACCACTTCCACCAAGATGGGCGTTGGGCAATTTTGCATCTCGTTTTGGCTATCGTTCTGAACAAGAAACTCGAGCAATAGTCAACGCATATGCTACACATGCTATACCCCTTGATGCGGTAGTGCTGGATCTCTACTGGTTCGGTAAAGATATTAAAGGCCATATGGGTAATTTAAATTGGGACAAAAATGCGTTTCCTAATCCGGAGAAAATGATTGCAGATTTTGCGGACCAAAATATCAAAACCGTTGTCATAACAGAGCCGTTCATATTGGATACGTCTTCAACGTACACGGATGCGGTGGAATCGAACGCGCTCGCCACAAACCTGGCAGGCGAGCCTAAAATGTTTGATTTTTATTTCGGCCATACAGGAATTATTGATGTATTTAATAATGCTGCCCAAGATTGGTTTTGGCAGTTCTATGCTAAATTGATGGATCAAGGTGTAGCGGGTTGGTGGGGAGATCTAGGCGAGCCCGAAGTGCACCCGGGCGATACTCTGCATAAATGGGATAATCACATTTTCACCGCAGACGAAATTCATAACATTTATGGGCATCAGTGGGCTGAAATGGTGTATGAACGCACACTTAAAGCGCAACCTGACAAGCGCCCCTTTGTATTAATGAGAGCGGGTTATTTGGGCAGTCAACGTTACGGTATGATGCCATGGACAGGTGATGTTAGTAGAAGTTGGGAGGGCTTTAAAGCGCAGGTGGAATTGTCCCTACAAATGGGCATCTTCGGGCTAGGTTATATACATAGCGATTTAGGTGGCTTTGCGGGTGGCGACGAGTTTGATAAGGATCTCTATTTACGCTGGTTACAGTTAGGGACGTTTTCACCCGTATTTAGGCCCCATGCACAAGAACACATTCCACCTGAGCCCGTGATGCATTCACAGGATGTAATTGATGCTGCTAAAAAGCTAATTGATTTGCGCTATCAAATGTTACCTTATAATTATACGCTTAGCTTTGATAACACATTATACGGCAAACCCCTTATGCGCCCGCTATCATTTCATTTTGAACAACAAAAGTGGTTCGATAACAAAGATAGCTATATGTGGGGAGAGGCATTTCTGGTGTCGCCTGTTACTGATGCGAAACAAACAGAATGGAAGGTCGATTTGCCTCAGGGGCGATGGTATGACTTTTGGTCTGGGAACGCGTTTGATGGGAATCAAATTATAACATACCCGTTAACTCAGCATACTTTTCCTGTATTAGTAAAAGCAGGTGCCTTCGTGCCAATGGTGGAACCGGCAAGCAATAGTGCAGAAATCAATTGGTCTTCTATGCAATTTCATTATTGGTACAGTGAAGAATCGTCGGATTACACTTATTTTGAAGATAGTGGCAATGCCCCTTTATCCATTCAGGAAAAGCAATTTCTTACAATGGAATTAACGGCTCAACCCACTGCTGGTAAGTTGAATCTGAACATTCAGATTAATGGCGATTACCCCACTGCACCAACGTCAAGAAATATTCAGTGGGTAGTGCATGGTTTGCAGGCGATACCGAAACGTATTGACATACTGGGCGGAAAATCTGTAGAACAGCAACATTTCTCGGCTCATGGAATTACGTGGCTAGCAGATAAGAACGAGCTCCTTTTACCTTCAACGCTGTTGATCGGGGACAAGAGTTCAGTAGTTATTCACCTTTAACTTTAGATTACATATGTTCATTAGTTGGTGGTCGTTATTGTGGTGCTTGGTTCCAGTTTCGATAGTGGCTACTATTTATGTCTTCTGGTCTCCGCAAGACCTTCTAGAGCTAATCTATGCGTGCTTACGCATGGTAATACAGCTTGCTTTAGTAGGTTTTGTTCTGATCTGGTTGTTTGACAGCCCTTCTGCATTAATCAGCCTTGGGGTTATTACCTTTATGCTGAGCATAGCCGCATGGATAGCTATACGACCGCTTAGGAAGCTTAGTGAATTTTCGTCCCGAAGCTGGTTTGGGGCAGTGATAGCCTTAATCACCGGTGTAGGTATTTGTCTCAGCATAACCATGATGGGCATATTACCGGTTAAACCTTGGTTTAAACCGAGTTTTCTTATTCCTCTTGCTGGTATGTATCTGGCGAACAGTATGAACGTAATCAGCTTAAGCGCCGAACGCTATTTTGCGGAGAGGCGCAATGTGAGGGATAAAGAGCTGGCTAAGCGCCGAGCATTTAACGCGAGTATGATCCCACAGATTAATGGACTGTTCGCCGTAGGTCTGGTCGCGCTTCCCGGTATGATGACGGGTCAAATTATCTCTGGCGTTGAACCAATGATCGCTGTGCGTTATCAAATTATGATTATGGCTATGTTACTCGGTTCTACTGGGATAGCGGCTTGTATCATGCTTATATGGCTGAGTAAAAACGACGTCTAAAAGCTACCAGCCCGACAAAGCTTGCGCGCTGAATACGTATGCAGGAAGTTGGTTTATAACGTCGCTAAGCGGTAATATCCTCACCTGTTAACGATTTGCTAACATAAGGGATGAAGTGATTAGAAAACGGGCTATTATAGTTGAAACGTGTTTGTCGTTGAACGTGCATTGTGCTTTGTCCGCATGGGCTCGCTGAAGCCATGCGATGCTGAAACATCTTCCCGCTTCGTTACTATCTTAGATTCTCAGCTTGAACGGCTCACGCTTGGAACGCGTTATGACTAAATTTAAACTATTTTGTTGGCTCTGCTTTGTATGCTTCTCCCAACACACTCTTGCAATAAAAGTTTCTCCACCCAATTGGTGGGCTGGCATGAAACACGAAACCCTTCAAATAATGATTGCGAGGGACAATATCGCGGGAGCGCAAGTAAAGGTAGATCATCCTGGCGTTAGCGTAACAGCAGTTAATTCATTAGATAGCGCTAATTACTTATTTATTGATCTTGCAATTAGCGACGCTAAGCCGGGTAGTTTCCCTATCCGGTTTTTTAAGCATGGTAAGATAATAGATAAAGTAAACTATAAATTAAAAAAGCGAGATGATGGCTCAGCCACTCGTCGCGGATTCGATTCCACCGACAGCATTTATTTAATCACTCCTGATCGCTTTGCTAATGGTGATAGTCAAAATGATACTGTAGAAGGCTATGAAGATAAGCTAAACCGTAATTTTAAAGGCGGTCGTCATGGGGGTGATATTCAAGGAATGATAAACCATCTGGATTATATTGCGGATATGGGATTTACTCAGATTTGGACAATGCCTATGCTTGAAAATGCAATGGAGCACTATTCCTATCATGGTTATTCCACTACCGATTTCTACAAAATTGATCCACGCTATGGCTCGGAAGAGCTTTATCGGCAGCTTTCTGACAAAGCCGCCGACTATGGGATAGGTGTCATTATAGATGTGGTCCTTAATCATATTGGCAGTGAACACCCCTGGATGACGGATAAGCCAAGTGAAGATTGGATCAATCATAAAGCGTTTTCGCCAACTTCTCATCGCCGAGAAGTATTACACGATCCACACGCAGCCTATGAAGACAAAGCAGCATTTAGTGATGGGTGGTTTGTACCGACTATGCCGGATTTGAATCAGCGCAATCCCTATCTTGCACAATATTTAATTCAGAATGCCATCTGGTGGGTTGAGTACGCTAATTTAAGTGGCATACGCGTGGATACCTATTCCTATTCTGATAAAGATTTTTTAAGTCAGTGGACTGCTCGGTTGATGAAAGAATACCCAAACTTAAATATTGTGGGCGAAGAATGGTCAGTAAATCCTCTCATTACGTCTTACTGGCAAAAGGGTACCCACCGCCATGACGGTTACGAAAGTGCCTTACCTAGTGTAATGGACTTTCCTTTGCAATCGAAGCTGGTAAGCGCGCTTCGGAGCGACGAAACCTGGGCTACAGGCTTGCGTGAACTCTACGAAGTATTAGCCAGTGACTTTGTATATGGAAATGCGGGTAATCTAGTCGTGTTTGCTGATAATCACGATATGAGCCGTATTTATACTCAGATTGGTGAAGACAAAGCACTCTGGAATATTGCCCTAACCTTCATACTTACCACGCGTGGTATCCCTCAGGTATTTTACGGTACTGAGATATTGATGGGGAATTCTGGCACCGATGACCACGGTATTATCCGCAGCGATTTTCCAGGTGGCTGGCAAGGCGATACAATAAATGCGTTTACTAAAATAGGCCTAAGTAAAGACCAAATGTGGGCGCAAAACAGAATCAGGCAGTTGCTGTCGTTACGTAAAATGCACCCAGGTTTGATGTCAGGAAACCTCACTCACTATGGTCCACAAGAAGGTATGTATGTTTATTTCCGCCATACTGAAACACAATATGATAAAGCATTAATGGTGGTAATTAACAAGAATGAGAAAAGTGAAGAATTGTCGTTGTCCAGATTCAATTCGATGCTTAAAGGATTCAGTCGCGCGACGCGTTTGGGTAACGAAAAAGCAATTGCCCTAGACAACAATATGACTGTACCCGCAAAAAGTGCCTCAGTTTGGCTATTACAGTAGCCCTGAAGTTTAGAATAACAATAACCACGAGAAATTTATGCAATCACAACAACCCAAATTAAGCTTCTGGCAAATATGGAACGTCAGTTTTGGTTTTTTAGGTGTTCAATTTGGTTTTGCTCTGCAAAACGCCAATGTCAGCCGAATTCTATCTGATTTAGGTGCGGATCTGCATTCACTTTCACTTTTCTGGCTGGTTGCACCTGTCATGGGCTTATTAGTGCAACCTATTGTCGGGGCCGCTTCTGATAGAACGTGGAACAGACTAGGCAGACGTCGACCGTTTATATTGGGCGGTGCTATTCTGGCGGCTATCGGCATGTTTTTAATGCCAAACGCCCCTTTATTTGTTGCTTTAATGGCGCCCATGATATTCGGTGCACTAATGCTCGCATTGATGGATGCATCCTTCAATGTGTGTTTTCAACCGTTTCGTTCATTAGTTTCCGATATGGTTCCGCCTGAGCAACGCAACATTGGATATTCGGTGCAATCGCTACTTATCAATATAGGGGCGGTAATAGGTTCTATTCTGCCATTTTTACTTACAAATGTGGTTGGCCTGTCTAACTCCTCCAGCGCGGGGGAAGTGGCGCCATCAGTAATCTGGGCATTCTACATTGGCGCAACAATCTTACTGGGGTCAGTCCTGTGGACTGTTATTCGTACAAAAGAATATTCTCCTACAGATTATTACAGATACAAGGGCGTAGATCCTAAACTTGCTGAAGCCGAAGCGGCTTACAAAGCACCGTTGAATCAAAGATTAAAGCAATTCATTTCGCTTGTAATAAATATGCCCACTACAATGAAGCAATTGGCTGTCGTGCAGTTTTTTTCGTGGTTTGCACTGTTTATTATGTGGGTATATACGATGCCAGTCATTACCCAACATATCTGGAATATAGATAAGCAATGGTTTGATCCGGATTTTATTGCGCAAGTGGGGAGCATTCCGGAGTCGGTTATCGCCGCAAAAGGTGCCGCAGGTGACTGGGTAGGTATTTTGTTTGCCGCTTACTCGGTTTTTGCTGCGATATTCTCAGTATTTTTAGCCAAATTAGCAGATAAGTTTGGGCGCAAATTCATCTATTCGTCATCATTACTTTTAGGGGGCATCAGTTATGTGAGTTTCCTGGCCTTCCAGGATCTTACCCCCGTGAATGTGAATCTTCTTATCACCCAGGTTACGGTTCCTGCGGGTGCCGTTGATTTATTGTTGCCCATGATAGGGATTGGTATTGCCTGGGCAGCAATTCTGGCTATGCCCTATGCAATGTTAGCTGGTGCATTGCCGCCAAACAAAACGGGTATCTATATGGGGATATTTAATTTTACCGTTGCGTTACCGCAAATTGTGTCTGGTCTGGTTGCGGGTTGGATACTTAGTTCAGTATTTGACAATGAGGCCAAATACATCATCGTCGTCGCAGGGGTTTCAATGATATGTGGTGCGGTTGCTGTCTTCTTCGTAAAGGAACCTAAATTAGCCGCGATCGTAAATGAAGAAGGTGAGGTCGTTTGATGCTGTTACAAAAGTATTCGTTAGCGTTATTCGCTCTCGCGAATGTCGGCTTACTAGGGTGCAGTACTAGTCAACAAACTTCTGAAGACGCCGTAACGCATATCTATGGCACTAAAGAACCTTTTACTGCCGAAGCTATTTACTTTGTGATGACAGATCGTTTTGTAGATGGGGATGCGAGTAATAATTACCCTCAACAAGGTGGTCAGTTTCCTACCTGGGAACGCAAGCTTAATGGTCCTGATGGTAAGTACGCTAACGTAGGCTACATGGGTGGGGATCTCAAAGGAATTTTACAAAATGCCCAATATATAAAAAATATGGGCTTTACCGCTATCTGGCTAACTCCCATCATCGATAATCCCAATGAAGCATTCAGCGGTGGGAAACCTATTGAATTCGGCGGTATGTTCAAAGATGGGGGGAAGACAGGTTATCACGGCTATTGGGGCACTAACTTTTATAAAGCCGATGAACATTTTGTGAGTGCAGACCTGACTTTTGCTGATTACACTCACCAGCTAAAGCAGAACTATGGTCTTAAAACGGTATTCGACATTGTAGCGAACCACGGTTCACCTAGTTTTACGATGCCAGTCGATCAACCCATGTTCGGAGAGCTTTATGATGAAAAAGGCGGGCTGGTGGCCGACCATCAGAATCTATTACCCTCAGAACTAAATGAAGATGAACCTTTACACGCATTTTTTCACCATACAAAGGACATTGCCGAGCTATCAAATTTAAACGAACAAAATGCTGACTTGCGTAATTATTTAATTAATAGTTATCTGTTCTGGATAGAGCAGGGAGTTGATGCACTGCGAATCGATACGATTAAACATGTTCCCCACAGTTTTTGGCGGGAAATGAGTGAGCGAATCCGCAGCGAACACCCTGGCCTTTATATGTTTGGCGAAAGTTTTAACTATGAAGCAAATTTTATTGCTCAACATACCTTACCAAAAAATGGCGGAATTAGTGTATTAGACTTCCCCATGCAAAAGGCAATGGTAGACGTGTTTGAAGATGCCGAAAGCGATTTTGCTCACTTGTTAGATGCATTACATCTTACCCATGGCCCTTATGCTAATCCCTATGATCTCACCACGTTTTACGATAATCATGACATGAAACGAATGAATGCGTCAGACGACGGTTTTATTAATGCTAATAATTGGTTATTTACCGTGCGAGGGATCCCGGTCGTTTATCAAGGCTCTGAAATGGGCTACATGAGAGGAACACAAGAGCATCAAGGCAACCGTAATTACTTCGGCCAGGACAATATCGAAAGCGCAAAAAAGCATATTATTCATCAAAAACTGTCTGCGATTGCACACGTCAGACAGCAAACCCCGGCATTGCAGCGGGGGTTACAAGTGAATATTAAATTAAAAGGCGATAAGGCTATTTTTTATCGTATTCTGCAAGATGATACTATCTCCCAGACCGCCTTAGTATTGCTGAACAAAGGCAGTTCAACAGAAAGCTTTGTAGTTAAACATATTCTAAAGACAGGATTATGGCGAGAAGCTTTATCCGGAGAGGAACAAACCATTACTGATGACAAAATGTTTGCCAGTAGAGTTGCGGCGAATAGTGTTCAGGTTTGGGTCAACGAAGATAAAATAGTCGCAGCTAATATATTGCAACAGCTTACCCGCCAAATGAATAAGCAATAACTACTTATTTGTGCTACCGCAGGATTGGCGGATAATCAATTCTGCTGGCATTAAATAATCCTCCACATCTACTTTATTGATCGCCTTCAATAAGGTCTCTACTAAAATCTCTCCAGCTTTTTTTGTGTTTTGTTGTACGGTCGTTAGCGCTGGATTCGTGTAGGCTGAAACTGGGATATTATCGTAACCTACTACGGCTATATCCTGGGGTACGCGTAACGAAGTTTTTCCTAGTGCCCGAAGCACACCAACGGCAATCAAATCCGATGCGCAAAACACTGCATCCGGGAAAATCTTTTTCTCAAGCATGCTTTTCATCGCATCAGAACCAGAGTCTTCTGTTAAATATGCGTCGAGTTGAATTATATCTTGGGGTGAGATTCCCTGTTTTTTAAGAGCATCTGTAAAACCGGTGAAGCGTGCTAAAAATTCAGGCGCATGACTATCGGCATCGCCAATAAAAGCAAACGTTTTATGGCCCAGAGACAGTAAATGTTCGGCAATTTCGTAACCACCTTGATAATTATCGCTACCTATAATAATTCCCGGATGAATCTTATCGTGTGCACCCCAGCGAACAAAATGCGTTCCTTGCTCTTCTAGCTGTGAAAGCTTAGTTCGATAGGAAAGATAATCGTCACCATATCCCAATAGGATTATGCCATCAGCCTTATTTGAATCCTCAAATTCCGCATGCCAGTCGTCCTCCAGATTCTGAAATGAAACGAGTAAATCGTAGCCCGCGTTTGCGCACGCCCGAGTAATACTTCCCAGCATAGAAAGAAAAAAAGGATTGATCATAGAATCGTCGGAAGTAGGGTCTTCAAATAGTAACAGGGCAATAGTGTTGCTTTTCTGTTTGCGCAAATTACTGGCGTTTTTATCAACCTTGTAATTTAACTCACGGGCTATTTGTTGAATTCGTTCACGGGTTTCTTTATTCACTAAAGGGCTATTGCTAAGCGCCCTGGAAACAGTAGACTGAGATACGCCTGCCATATGAGCAATATCGAAGGAAGTTGCTTTTTCTTTCATAATTCAAACAGCGAACAGTACGCAAAATTCATTTAAAATTATAATACCACAAATCTAAACGCAAACTTTTGCCTAAAACTGTTTTTAATCAGATCAATTTATCAAGTTGATTAGCCTATATCTCTTCAAATACTCTATCTCTACGCTCTAATGTTTTATGGCTTGAACGGCCGTGACTGAGTAAGTTCCGATGAGAAGTGAAAAGCATATTTAAAATAACTCTTCTTTCACTCCCTTTATGTCTGCAATGAAAGCCTTCTGCATTTTCAATAAATAAAGTTCCTGCTGGTCCGGTTATTGGTGGAATGCGATCTTTGAACCTTTCGGCCACTTCGCTTGCAGGAACAATCTGTCGGATTACGTCCCACAGCTTTATTTTTTTCGCACTGCCTTTCACATATATATGATAAGAGGATTCTTGTAATACGTCAGTGAGGTAAACGAAAATATTTAACGATTCCCATCCAGCATAATCAAAATGTAATTTATTTTGGTTATGGTCGGGCAAGTAAGTTTCGGGTCTGGTGACAAACAGTTAGGCTTCAATTAGTTCTGGCTCGTTTAAAATAATTTTGCAGTAATAAAAGTAACGCTGGATCTTTACTAAGCTGCCGAATTTCATCTGAAACCTGATGAACAAATTTGTATTCATTTAACGGTAGCTTATCGGTTTTGTTACGAATATTCCTAACTAGATCGGAAGGCAGCTGGCCTAAGATCGCTAAGCCGTCAGATTTTAATCTCTTAAGTATGTTGTTGGGGCAATGAGTGGGTAAAGTACTATCTTGGTAAGCAACTATTTTCTTAGGTTGCGAAGACTTTAAGAGTCTGAATGCGACTTTTCGCCAAGGCCTGAAATGAATCAGTTGCCTTGTTATGGTCACTACTCCATTGATTTTAAGCTTCTTAGTCAGTTGTTTTAGCGATGCTAAACACTCCACTAAAAAGTGGGTTTTAAATTGTGAAATTTCAGACATTGCTAATTACTCCCTTAATAACAAATATCGTCTGATTATTTACATGCTTATAATTGCATCTGTTTTTAGCTAGCTTGCATAATTTATAACCACTATTCAATTTTTTTGTAATATCAGAACGTTTGCTCAGATAATTAGAAGTATACTTTGTGATTTAGCGGTATTGCTCTTTGTTAGCCGATGATATAATTGAATTCATTGCATACCAGAATTGTTTTAAGAGGATAATAAGCATGGCCGAGACTGAGATTCGTCCGACCAACTTTATACGTCAGATCATTGAAAAAGACCTGGCATCAGGTGTACATACTGCTATCAAAACCCGTTTTCCGCCTGAGCCTAATGGCTTCTTGCATATTGGTCATGCTAAATCAATTTGCCTGAACTTTGGTATTGCGCAAGATTTTAAAGGTATGTGCAACTTACGGTTCGATGACACTAATCCAGTTAAAGAAGACATCTCCTACGTTAATTCTATAAAAGAAGATGTTCATTGGTTAGGGTTTGATTGGGGGGGCGAGGCGAAATATTCTTCCGATTACTTCGATAAGTTGCATGGTTTTGCCATCGAGCTTATTGAGAAAGGCTTGGCATATGTTGATTTTTCTTCGCCAGAGCAAATTCGTGAATTGCGCGGCACGTTAACCGCACCGGGTACAAACAGCCCTTATCGTGACACCGACATATCGACGAATTTAGAAGCATTCGCTGACATGACTGCCGGTAAATATAAGGAGGGCGAGTGTTGTTTGCGTGCCAAGATAGATATGGCGTCATCTTTTATATGTATGAGGGATCCGGTTCTATATCGTGTGAAGTTTGCCCATCATCATCAGACGGGTGATAAATGGTGTATCTATCCGATGTATGATTTTACTCACTGTATCTCTGATGCTCTTGAAGGGATCACTCATTCGTTATGTACATTAGAGTTTCAGGATAACCGCAGGTTGTATGACTGGGTTATCGAAAATATATCGATTGATTGCCAACCTCGACAGTACGAGTTCTCGCGCTTGAATCTTGAATATACTGTTCTCAGCAAAAGACGATTAATTCAATTAGTTACCGAAGACCATGTTGACGGCTGGGATGACCCCCGGATGCCTACTATCGCCGGTTTGCGCAGGCGTGGTTACACACCTGCATCGATACGTGAATTCTGTAAACGTATTGGTGTAACTAAAATGGATAATATGGTTGAGATGGGGATGTTAGAGGCCTGTATCCGTGAGGATCTTAATGTTAATGCACCAAGAGCTATGGCAGTGCTTGAGCCAATCAGGCTCGTTATCGAAAATTATCCAGAAGGACATAGCGAAACGTTAACGGCCCCGAATCACCCCAATGATGAAAGCATGGGGACGCGAGAAATTAAGTTCAGCCGCGAGATTTGGATCGAAGCTGAAGATTTCCGTGAATCAGCAAATAAAAAGTTTAAACGTTTAGTGCTAGATAAAGAAGTACGTTTACGAAATGCTTACGTGGTGAAAGCTGTTCGTGCGGATAAAGATGAGGCGGGTAATATATCGACAGTCTATTGTGAGTATGACCCAGACACACTCGGTAAAGATCCAGAAGATGGACGTAAGGTTAAAGGCGTTATTCATTGGGTAGACGCGAAAAGTGGTACGCCAGCAGAGTTTCGTCTCTATGACCGATTATTTAATGTACCTAACCCAGCTGCTCAGGAAGATTTTGTTAACGCCATAAATAGTCACTCTCTTACCGTGAAGAAAGGGTGGGTTGAAGCAGGGCTTGCCATCGATAACGATGAAGTTAATGCATGGCAGTTTGAACGCACAGGTTATTTCTGTCGCGACAAAGACAGTAGTGATGAAGCGTTGATTTTCAATCAGACCGTTGGTCTTCGGGATACCTGGGCAAAAATAGGGGAGTAGATCTACTTAGCCCTGACAAAACAAGCGAGCCGTTATCATCTACGGCTCGCTCGTTTTATGGTTTACCGCTTCGGTTGGCAATCCAACGATTGGCCGTTGATTTCAATACTATCGTCACCCATTAAGTACAGATATAGAGGCATAATGTCTTCTGGTGTTTTGAGCGTATCAGCGTTCTCAGCAGGGAATGCACTTGCGCGCATTTGGGTTTTGGTCGCGCCCGGGTTTATGCAATTAAAGCGAATGTTGCGATTAGTATATTCAGCGGCCAGGACCTGCATCATGCCTTCAGTAGCAAATTTAGAGACAGCATAACCATTCCAGAACGAGCGGCCCTTTCGGCCAACGCTAGACGTTGTCAATATAACAGATGCGTTATCTGATGCGCGTAATACAGAAAGAAGTGACTTAATCAAAAATGCAGTACTATTTACATTTACCTGCATGATTTGTTGCCATTGGTCAGGCTCTATATCTGCAAAAGGACCGATATGACCCAATATCGATGCATTAAACAATATCCCATCAAGTTGTCCAAACTGTTCTTTGATTGTCATCGCCATCTGATCATAGTGTGAAGGGGTCGCACCGTTAAGATCTAATGGAATGATAGCGGGTTCCGGATAGCCTTTTTCTACAATTTCATCATAAACTTTTTCTAATTTGCTGACGGTGCGGCCTAATAATATGCACGTGGCTCCATATTCTGCATAGGTTTTAGCAGCGACTGCTCCTATACCATCACCGGCTCCTGTAATTAAAATAATTTTATTTTTTAAAAGTGCGCAAGGAGCCTGATAATCATTCATGTAAATAGTATCCTGATATGAATTTAAAATATCTTGAATTGCTGGCTGATCAGCTATGAAGGCAAAGAATGATACCTGTTAAGGCCGTAAAGTAAATATTCAATTCAACTGCATTTTTTACGTTTTGACTTACAAAGTATTAACAAACCTTTGCAAAGTTCCTGTAAAGTCAATAAGATTGGCTTTATACAACTGGTCTAACATGTTTACATTTCGCTTTTGTTTATCTTCTTACGAAGCTTTTCCAAAAGAAGAATGATTGAAAGCGAACAAATAGAATAACAACAAAGGTTTTAAGGGAGAAACAATGAGAAAACTCTTTATCAGCTCCAGTGTTGCTCTTGCACTTGGACTAACAGGCTGTGGCGGTGGTGAAACCATCGAAGATGTACAGGCAGAAACAACTACCGTTAGCCCATCTTCCCGCATCGTTTTCGACCCGGCTGAGGGTGAACTGAATACACCAAATGATCTTCTTATGTTACCAGGGGACGATGGTTTCTTTGATTACACGTTAAACATACCTGTAGATGATGCTACAGATTTTTCTGACCCTCAAAATGCTTTAAATATATTGGATGGGTGGTCTACGCAACATCCTTTCGTTATCAACGTTGAAACCGATACTGGCGTATCACTTGATGAGTCAACCTTATCTGCTGGTATTCACATTTATGAAGCTACGTTGGGACTCGATCAGTCAGATCCAGATTGTGCCCAAGCCGAAATCCCATCTTCGGGATGTAAAATTGGTGATAAATTAACCTTTGGGGTGGACTATGTATTAAGTCTTGTAGACAGTGATACGATTTCCGTCGTGCCGTTGAAACCTTTGAAGGCAGCCCAAGGTCATATGCTGGTGATGACTACGGACTTAAAGGATTCTAATGGTAACGCAGTTCAAGGGTCCACATCTTGGGATTTAGTACGCCAGGATATTAATACCAATCCGTTGTCGAGTGATTCACAGCTTCAGCTTCAGACGCTAGTAAATAGCTTTATTGATCCATTGCTTGAAGAAGGCTTTGAACGTGAAAACATAACGTATGTATCTGCGTTTACCACGCAGTCTACGGATTTTGTATTGCAGTCAATCAAACAGAAAATGATTGCTGAATTTGCGGCCCGTGCAGCCGCTGAGGACCCAGCTGCTGGCTCAGCCTTACCGGCTATTGTTATTGCTGATGCTGAAGACGCTAAGAATTCTATGGAAGCGTTGAATCTGGTTGATGATGATACCTTAGACGGAGCGGTCTTGCTGGGCATCTCAGAACTTCCACAAGAATCTGAATCGTTAGAGCCGTTCATAACCGCTACCGATTTCAGTTCGTTACAGTCCTGTGACGGTTTATTTGCAGCTCAAGCTGGTGCGTTCGTAGCTACAACAGGGAATACTACAAGTATTCCAACCGTCGATGCCGGTTTAGACAGTTTTGCAGCCGAGTTGTCAACGAGTATTCTTGCTGAAGTAGGTCCATTTTGTGCGGCTAAGCGTTACGAAGGGACTATCAGCTTACCCTATTATCTAGGCGTAGCTTCTGCCGAAAACCCAACAGCTCCGGTAACCGGTTTTTGGACTGCAGCATGTGACAGCGGAATCGTATTAGCAGGCGCGTCAGACGAAGTGCTAGCGGCTGCTACGCCAGGCCCGAACTTTGAGATGTGTCAACAGCTTGGACTATCGGACTTGCGGGTAAATGGTGAATTAGTAGATAAAGACCGCAATATTACCCGATTCAACCCAATCCCAGAAGAAACCGGTCCCAATGAAGGTAAGGTAACACTCGAGGTACAAGTAACGGTGCCTGATGTGGATGTAGCCAATGCTATATTAACCTCAGTAAACATGTCGCCGATTGCAAAGCCGGAAGCTGGCTGGCCTGTGGTAATACTTGCCCACGGCATCACCAGTAAGAAAGAAGATATGCTGGCAATCACTGGAACACTATCCCTTGCAGGTATTGCCTCCGTAGCCATTGATCATCCTTTACATGGGAGTCGTGGATATGATCTCGACTCAACCAAAGAAGGTGATGAGATTAATGCTACTACAGTAAGTGCAACGCACTACATGAATTTAGCAAGCTTACCAACTACCCGTGACAATCTTCGTCAAAGTGTTGCCGATTTACTGGGCTTGCGTCTTGGCTTAAATGCTGTGGTTGATATGACGTCTGCAGATGCCGCTGACTTCGACCTTTCACGTGTTTCCGTTATGGGTGTATCTTTGGGTGCAATGACGGGCGGTAACTTTGCAGCGGTGGCTAACACCACAATGGGTGAGCAACTAGGTGCGCTAGACGGAATGTATGCTATTAAAGAAGCATCTTTAGAGTCTCCAGGGGGTGGTGTAGCCACATTTTTACTGGAGTCGCAGTCTTTCGGCGGCCTGATTAAAGGGTTTTTATTGAGAGAAAGTTCACCTGAGTTTGTGGATATGCTTGGTCAACTTTATCCCGATACTGATCCGGCAGATGTGTCCGAAGCGCAGCTTGTTGCGGCGTTTGAGATGTTTTATGACAATGCAACACCAGAACAGTTAGCCGAGGTTCAAGCTACGTTAAGTAAGTTTGCCTTTGCTGCGCAAACCGTTGTTGATTCAGCAGATCCGAACAATTACGGTAAAATGTTAGGTGAAAATACGCCTGTTCATATGATGACCGTAATCGGCGATGGTGGAGAGGAAAATCTCCCAGATCAAGTAATTCCGCCCACTACGTCATTACCTTTGTCAGGTCAGAATCCTCTGGCATCAGTAATTGGCCTTGAGCAAGTTTCATCAACGGTTACTGGCGAAAGCACAGTAAGTGGACAAGTGAAGTTTGTTAAAGGTGTGCATGGTTCAAGTTTGAACCCTGTTTATCCTGATGTAACAGAGGAAATGCAAAAAGAAGTGGCAGGATATATATCTAGTGATGCAAAAGCTATCGTTATTACAAACGAAGAAGTGGTAGCAAACTAAGAAGCAATATGTAGCTCCTCTATCTAAAAAAAGCCAGCATTCGCTGGCTTTTTTTGTACGCCAAACAAGTTGTTAACGGGTTGTTAAGAGGTCTGATCTGTGCAATGCTAGAAGTTCCTCAAGATTATCAAGGACGTTAATATGCGAATCATAAAGTTCAATAATAATAAACAGATTAAGCAATCATTATCTTTGCTCGCGGGCGCGTGTATTTTAGCACTGGGAACAGGCGGGTGCGGAAGTGATCCAGATTATGAGGTAACTCAGACGACTCCCCCCGACACATCAGAGCCCGCTCTAGTTGAAGCACCTGTTACTGCCTTTGATGAAGACGGCGTGTTAACAGCGGATATAAGGTGGACAACCTACGGGGTACCGCATGTTAAGGCAGATAATCTTGAAAGTATGGCTTATGGCGTGGGGTACGCATTTGCGCAGGATAATTTATGCATATTGGCTGACCAAATTGTAAAATATAATTCTGAACGCGCAAAATATTTTGGTCCTGATTTGGAGCTGGGTAGCGGCGACTCTAAGCATCTAATAAACGATTTCGGCTTTCTGACGTTAGAAATCAGAGAGATGGCAGAAGATAATTTACCACGTCTTTCTGCTAACAGCCGTGCAATGTTTAGCGGCTACACGAAAGGCTACAATAAATATTTGGCAGAAACGCCAGTAGAAGAACAAGATCCAGCTTGTGCAGGCCAGCCGTGGGTGCAGGAAATAGATAGTATCGATCTGCTAACGTATTCATTGGGGGTGGCGTTACTCCCAGGCGCAGCGAACTTTTTAGATGCGATGTTTGCGGCTGCCCCCCCAGGTAAAGACTTCCTCCCAACACCTGATACCGTAGATACCACGAGTAAGCTATTAATGACACCTAGTGTCGAATTACCAGAGAACAATCCCCAGGACATGGGCTCAAATGGTTGGGGATTAGGTAGTGATAAAACTACAAATGGAAAGGGGATGGTGTTAGCTAACCCGCATTTTCCTCACACCGGCAATCTACGTTTCTGGCAATTTCATGCGATGATCCCCGATCATCTGAACGTGACTGGCAGTTCGCTAATGGGTCTACCCGGTGCCGTGAATATCGGATTTAATGAAAATATGGCTTGGACCCATACTTTCTCTACGGCAGAACATTTTGTAGTGTATCAATTGACATTAGATGCTGATGACGAAACAAATCTTACACATAGGGTAGATGGTCAACCCATCACTATTTTCGAAAAAGATATGCAAATAGAGGTGGCTGACGGTACAGGTTCAACAATGAAGCTGAACAAAACTGCTTACTATACAAATTATGGACCAATGATTGTAGTACCCGGAAACTTTGAATGGGATGACACGAACGCATATGCAATTAAAGACGCCAACCTGCCTAATTTCGATATTGTCGATCATTGGCTAGCTATGAATATGTCCTCCAATATAGAAGAGTTTAAACAGGCATTTAAAGATTACGATGGTGTTATCTTCAACAATACAATGGCCTCATCAAAAGATGGTGAAGTGTTTTATATTGATGACTCCACCGTTCCTAATCTCACTGAAACAGCCATAGAAGAGATGACGACGAATCCATTATTAGTAGGAGCAAAAGCGGCTGCGGGCTTTACTATATTGCCAGGTCACTTATCTGTATTTGATTTTGAACGCCCCGTTCCCTATGAGAAGGCGCCAAAATATGAGGGTAATGATTATGTTCAAAACTCCAATGACAGTTTTTGGTTGACGAACTTGGAATCGCCAATAGAAGGCGTTTCTCCTTTATATGGAAAAACAAACAATCAGCAAAGCCTGCGTTCTCGAATGGGGCAGAAATTTATTCATGAAGAAGCCGGAGCAGATAGTACGTTTGCCCCAGATGAAGTTGAAGGGTTGTTGTTGAGTAATCGTAGTTACTTAGCAGAAAACGTATTGAGTAGCTTACTACAATTATGTGAGAGACAAGGTACTACGCCAGTTAATGTCGACGGGGAAATGGTCGATATCTCGGCAGCGTGTTCTGCGCTCGCCACATGGGATGGGACGATGAATAAAGAAAGCGTGGCTGGACATGTATTCAGAGAATTTGCTTTCCAATTTAATAACGATCCTCAATGGGAAGTGCCGTTTAATCCAGATGAACCAGCGACTACTCCATCAGGATTGTTGCAGAATGATGTAACACTAAGTCAATTCGCGCAGGCAGTGCAGGTTCTTAAAGCGGCGGGCGTTTCACCGGCTGCGACTCTCGGCGAAGTTCAGTTTGTGGAGCGGAGCTTACCTGATGGCACTCCTTCTGGTAATAAATTACCGTGGGCGGGCGCGCATAATATCGAAGGCGGTTTCAACGTTTTTGATATTGTTTCAGGGAACAATGGAACATTATTGCCGCGTCATACTTATGCACCCCTGAATAGCGATACCATCATGAGTGCTGAAGCACAAGGCTACCATATTAACTACGGTAGTAGCTGGATGGTGGTTATCAACTTCACGGAAGATGGGCCAGAAGGACGAGGTCTATTGACGTACTCCCAGTCCAAAGTGTACGGAAGCGATCACTTCCTTGATCAAACTGAATTATATTCTGAAAAGCCACAGTTTAGACCTATTCTGTTTACTGAGGACGAAATAGAAGAAAACAAAATTAAGCAGCTAACACTGTCGTCAGAGTAAGTTAACACTGGTAAACTACTGTAAATAGTAGTGCGCAAAAGGACCACTATGGTCCTTTTGTTTTATATTTTATAGGAGTTGAGTTTGGAGTTTTTGTACGAATATGGGCTATTTTTAGCGAAAGCAGTAACCATTGTCGTGGCCTTAATCGTTATTGTGGCAGTTATTGCAGGTGCAGCCAGCAAACAAAAACAAGGCAAAGGACAGCTGGAAATTTTATCGCTTACTAATCAGCTCAAAGATATTACTCAGTATGCGCGAAATGTATTGCTAGACAAAGCAACCCTTAAAAAACTGGCAAAAGAGCAGAAAAAAGAAGAAAAGGCAAAGAAGGATGAGGCTAAAGATAAGTCTCGTTTATTTGTTGTCGATTTTCATGGCTCAATGGATGCCCACGAGGTAGAACGTTTACGTGAAGAAGTCACCGCGATTTTGTGTGTCGCCAGCGACGAAGATGAAGTACTACTTCGTCTTGAAAGTGGCGGGGGAGTAGTGCATGGCTATGGTTTAGCCGCTTCGCAATTGCAACGCCTTAAGGATAAAGGGCTTAAGCTAACCATTGCGGTTGATAAAGTCGCAGCAAGTGGCGGCTATATGATGGCATGTGTTGCTGATCATTTATTGGCTTCACGTTTTGCTTACATAGGTTCAATTGGCGTGTTAGCACAGTTACCAAACTTTCATAAACTGCTTAAAAAGAATGATATTGAATTTGAGCAGCACACCGCCGGTGAATATAAACGAACGCTCACTATTTTTGGTGAAAATACTGATGCGGGTAGAGAAAAGTTTCGTGAAGAAATTGAAGAAATCCACGACATGTTTAAAGACTATGTACAAAGTCAGCGTTCAAAAATGGATATAGATAAAGTAGCCACGGGTGAGTTTTGGCCCGGAGTGAAAGCAAAAGAGCTAGGCTTAGTGGACGAAATCATGACGTCGGATGATTACATTTTATCCAACTATCCAAAACGCGAAATTTTCAGCGTCAAGTACACCGTTAAGAAAAATATGGCGGAGAAATTAGGGGTTTCTTTTGCTCAGGCCGCAGAGCGGACCGTTATGCGTGTCCTCAGCCAGGCTAAAAGCTGGTTTTAAATTGCGGTCATGTCTACAAAGACGAAAGTACGTATTTTAAATGCCGCAGAGATGCTTTTTGCCGAACAAGGATTTCAGCAAACATCGATGCGGCAAATTACTTCACAAGCAGAAGTCAATCTCGCTTCAGTTAACTATCATTTCGGCAATAAGAAAAATTTGATTCAATCAGTTCTCAAACGCTATTTTGATGATTTGATGCCGCTGGTAGAGTGCGCTTTGAATTCTGCACAAAATACCTCCATCCGCGCCGTGCTGGAGAAACTGATCGAACCTGTTATGTCGCTAAATGAACTGCGCCCTGGCGGAACAGAGATCTTTGTGAAGTTACTTGGGCATGGTTACAATGAAACACAAGGTCATTTACGTAGATTTATAATGACCCACTATGGCTCCACCATTTCTAAACTAACGGTGCTGATACAAAGTTGTTTGCCTAGCGTTGAAGATGAAGAGCTCTTTTGGCGACTTCATTTTGCGCTCGGCAGTTTTGTATTCTCCATGTCTTCTAGCCAGGCTTTAAAAGAAATAGCAGCATCCGATTTTCACCAGCAAGTAAATATTGAAGATGTCATTAGGCATTTGATCCCATTTGTTTCGTGTGGAATTGAAAGTGGTATTGCGAGGGTAGAGTAACGTATGGATAAACAGTTTTGGTATGACCGCTGGGAAAAAGAAGAAATAGCTTTCCATGAAGATACAGTCAATCCTCGTTTGACAAAATATATTCAGCGGATTTCTCCAATGGGCGGACATGTCTTCGTACCCTTATGTGGTAAAACCCTCGATATAGGTTGGCTGCTGGAAAACGGCTATAAAGTAACGGGAGTTGAATTAAGCCGTACAGCAATAGATTCGCTTTTTGAGCAACTTCGGCTTTCACCCAAAGTTAGAGATATGGGGAAATTTGTTGTTCATTCGGCTGCTGGAATCACCATTTATGAAGGTGACTTTTTTGATTTAAAACAAATCCATCTTTTAGAAATTGATTGTGTGTATGACCGTGCTTCTTTAGTGGCACTACCGCAAGGATTGAGAAAACAATATGTTACGTTACTTCCGCAAATTACAAGTCATGCCCCGCAGTTATTGATTACATTACACTACGATATTACTCAAATGGATGGACCACCATTTGCGATCACCAGCGAAGACATAAGAACATATTACCAGCAATTATTTACGTTAACACGGGTAGAAACGGTTAACATGCCAAACAAGCTAAAAGGTAAATGCGAAGCCACCAGCACCACTTGGTTACTTACAAAGAAGGACGTCGAATGAAGATATGGGTAGATGCTGACGCATGTCCTGTGGCAATAAAAGAGATTTTATTTAAAGCCGCACTTAGAACTAAAACGGAAACTACGTTTGTAGCAAATCATTCGTTTAGACTTCCGGCACACCGTTTTGTTAATCTTATGCAGGTTGAGAAAGGCTTTGATATCGCGGATAACGAGATCGTTAGACGTGTAGAAGCTAACGATCTCGTCATCACATCTGATATCCCTCTTGCCGCTGAAGTAATTGAGAAGAACGCATTAGTGCTTACACCTAGAGGAGATGTGCTAGATAAGCAAAATGTAAGGCAACGTTTAAATATAAGAGACTTTATGGATACGATGCGTAGTAGCGGTGTACAAACGGGAGGGCCCTCAGCGATGAATCAAAAGGACAAACAAAACTTCGCTAATTTTTTGGATAGTACTTTAAGAAGGGTAAAAGGATAAACGCCTTCTTAAAAGAAGAAGGCGAAAGAGTACAAGGCTTAACGGGGAGGTATTGACCCAGGGTTTTCCTGTTCGGTTTTATCTACCCAAAATGCTTTCACAGAAAAGCCTCCTTTTTTAGTTTTAGAGGTTTTTGTAGACTTGGTTTTTTTACCAGCCGATTGATCAGTATTGCTGCTTTTAGCTTTTGCTTTCTCAGCAGGTTTAGATTCTGCGTTAGTGTTTTTGCTTCCTGCCAACTCTTCAGACCATTCCTGTAGCTGGGCTAAACGCATATTCTTTCCACCATTAACACTGTACCAGCCGCCCTTGGCTTCTATTTCAGGCTCTTTTCCTTCCGCTTTTTTAAAGTTTTTGGTGAAATCAGCTACTACCTTATCTTTATCTAAATCACTCATTATAGTTATGACTCTTTGTTCCTGGTTAACGATAAAATCAATGCGAATTTGTATAGACTATGTTTTTATAACGCTTTCTTAACGATATGTCTAATTTTAGGTGAAATTGTGAGCACTACAAGATCGCAGCTGTTACAAGAATTAAACGATTTACTGCAACCGGATAAAGTAAACGACTACTGTCCAAATGGACTGCAAGTCCAAGGAAAAAAAGAGATAAATTTGATAATTACCGGAGTCACTGCTTCTCAGGCTCTTATAGAACGGGCTATTGCCAGTAATGCTGATGCGGTTTTAGTACATCATGGCTACTTTTGGAAAGGCGAGTCGCCAACGATTACCGGAATAAAATACAACCGCGTTGCTTCTTTAATTAAAAACGACATCAATTTGTTCGCGTACCATTTGCCTATTGATATTCATCCCGCATTCGGCAACAACGTACAATTGGGAAAAATGCTAGAGTTAGATGGAATTAGTGCAGCTCCTTCTTTCTCCCCTGAAGGAATAGTTTTCCAGGGACATTACAATCAACCTAAATCAAGAAAGGAATTTGGTGACCTCATAGCCAATAGATTAAAAAGGGTGCCGTTGGTCGTAGGGGAGTCGACAAGAAAAATAGCAAAAGTGGCGTGGTGTACTGGTGGTGGGCAAAGTTTTATCGAACAGGCCCTTGCGCTGGGCGTCGATGCATTCGTCAGCGGCGAAATTTCTGAACAAACTACGCATATTGCCCGCGAATCAGGAATTCATTATTTCGCCGCAGGACACCATGCTACAGAACGATACGGCGTAAAGGCCGTGGGCGAATATTTGGCCTCAACGTTAGATGTAGATGTGGAATTTATCGATATTGATAATCCGGCGTAATTATGAGTACCACGAAGAGTGACGTGCATTTTGACGGCTTGGCAGATAAATTCGCCGCCAATATCTATGGCACGACTAAAGGACAATTAAGACATAGAGTGTTAATTCATGCCTTAACGAAGGTGCTGGAATCCCCATCTCAAACTGTTATTGAAGTGGGTGGGGGAACAGGCTTGATGACTAAAGTATTTCTAGAGGCTGGTCATGACGTAGTGTTTACAGATGCATCGGCAGAAATATTAGAGCATGCCAAATTAAATTTAGACGGCATGGCAAACGTTGCGTTTCGTCATCAGCAATTACAGGAAGTATCAGATTTTCATCAATTTGACATCATTGTGTGTCACGCGGTGCTTGAGTGGTTGCACGCGCCACTAGATACGTTGTCCCTCATGCTCAATCAGATGAAGCCAGGTAGTCGCTTGAGCTTAAGTTTTTTTAACTACGATGCCACGCTTTTCACGAATGCGCTTTACGGCAATTTCGATTACATTGCACAGGGAATGAAAGTAAAAAATCAGGTTAAACTTAACCCTAAAAACCCATTACGCCCGATGCACGTTATTGAGCATGTGAAGAGCGAAGGACTAGTCGTGGAACAAGTAACTGGCGTGCGTTGCTTTCATGATTACATGAAAGTCAAACCTGACAACGAGGAACAGTTGCAAAAGTTACTGGAGCTGGAGCTTCAACATTGCCAACAAGCTCCTTTTAAATGGCTGGGAAAATACGTACACCTGCTGATTAGGAAGCCCCATTAATGTAACGTTTAATTTCTGTGGTCAACGATTCAGGCTTAAAGGCGGGGGAAAAACGCCGGACTACTTTTCCTTCGCGATTAACTAAAAATTTAGTGAAGTTCCACTTAATGCGTTTTGATGCCAATAATCCGCGGGCTTCAGATTTAAGGTATTCAAAAAGTGGATGCGTATTGTCGCCATTTACTTCTATTTTTTTGAATAATGGGAAAGTAATTGAGTAGTTAAGGTTACAAAATTGCTTTATTTCCTCGTCGTTACCAGGCTCTTGATGACCAAACTGATCGCAGGGGAACGCGAGCACTGAAAACCCGTGACTAGAATATTGTTGATAGAGCTTTTCCAGACCTTCATACTGATACGTGAACCCGCATTTGCTAGCGGTGTTGACGATTAGCAGCACTTGGCCCGCAAATTCCTTTAACGATATTTCACTGCCATCGTTTTTTGTTGCGCTAAAATCGTAAGCCGACTTATCCATATGTTTCCTTTACTATATTTTTACACCGAAGATATATGATGTCGTGATTCTTTGATAGTATTCTAAGACAACTTTTTAATTAGTGTATTACAGATTTTATGAAGATATCCAATGTGAGCTTTGTCGGGTTAGGAGTAATGGGGTTCCCGATGGCCGGGCATCTATCCTCTGCCGGGTACAATGTCACTGTTTTTAATCGCACCCAATCTAAAGCCCAGGAGTGGGCCAGTAAGTATTCAGGAAAGGTAGCTACATCCCTTACTGAAGCAGCGACAGATCAAGATATCGTTTTCATGTGTGTGGGGGATGACAATGATGTGTTGTCGGTCGGCAGTCAACTGCTAGAAAGCATGAAAAGCGGATCAATCTTAGTCGATCACACCACAGCATCGGCTGCCGTGGCGCGGGAAATTTATGCGGAAGCAAAAAGGTTAAAAATTGGTTTTATTGATGCCCCGGTTTCAGGCGGCCAGGCAGGTGCTCAAAACGGTCAACTTACTGTGATGTGTGGAGGCGAACAAAGTAACTTCGAGCGAGTAGAGTCGGTTATTCAATGTTATGCCCGCCATAGCCAATTGTTAGGCGACTGTGGGAGCGGTCAGTTAGCAAAAATGATGAATCAAATTTGCATTGCAGGTATTGTTCAAGGTTTAGCTGAAGCCCTTCACTTCGGTCAACAAGCGGGGTTAGATTGCGAACAAGTTATCAATGTTATCAGCAAAGGCGCGGCGCAATCCTGGCAGATGGAAAATCGCGCACATACTATGCTTAAGGGGGAGTATGAATTTGGGTTTGCGGTAGATTGGATGCGTAAAGACTTGGCAATAGCGTTAGATGAAGCCCGACGTAATGGCTCTACACTCGCATTAACAGCTTTAGTTGACCAGTATTATGCTGACGTTCAGAAACTGGGTGGAGAGCGCTGGGATACCTCAAGTTTGTTAACGCGTTTACGGAATAACTAGTTTATTGCAAACGAGTAGACTTCCCAGAGGCTATTGTAACGACCGCCAAAGTGGTGGTCGGCAACGCTTCGTCATCTGCTCATCAATACTATCTTAAATATCGACGGTGTTCGTCTCCATTCCTAAAGCGGTGATATCTTACAGTTTTTGTATATCAGAAAATGTTAAAATCTCGAAAAAGCACACGACCCCATACGCGTAGCTAACTCCACTTTACATTGACCGACGTGGTCATTCATTAATTTAAATAGGTATCAAACAAGCAAATACCACATTCAATAGAAAATAAATGAGATTCAGAAACAGGTTTGTTTTAGGGAGTTTATTAATCAGTCTAACTTCCCACGTTATGCCCCATGATTTTTGGCTTGAGCCGGGTCAGTACTATTACGATAAGCCGTCTTCCGTTCCCATTCAGTTTAAGATAGGTCATAAACATAATACTGATAGCTGGAACTTGCGGTGGGATAAAATCGTCGCGTTAAGAAACTATACCCCAAAAGGTGTTGTTGATATGGCTGCCAGCATAGTTCCAAAATCTACTTCATCCTCCGGTGTGGCTAAAACACAAAAGCTTCGGTCAGGTACTTATATTATTGGTTTTGAGAGCTATCATAGTGTGAGTGAATTGAAGGCTGATAAATTTAATGTCTATGCTCAAGAAGAAGGTCTCCATGACATTCTTAAATACAGAGAATCAAACGGAGTAACCAAATCCTCTGGAGTTGAATTATATTCACGCAAAGCAATAACCATTATTCAAGTTGGCAATGAGTTATCGGCGAATGTAATGACTCCCGTGGGCCACACCCTGGAAATTGTGCCCCTGCGTCATCCCTATGACTTACCTGCCGATGGGGCGCTCGCCGCAAAAGTATTGTTTAAAGGCAAACCACTCCAGCACGCTCTGGTAGAAGCTGCTCCGTTGGCGGGGGCAGGGCATAATACCCAGACGATGCGAACAAATAGTCACGGACGTGTTATGTTTAACTTTACTGACAAAGGTCCTGTTCTTCTTAACGTAATCTGGGGCGTCCCGCTGATAAACAATAATCAGGCTGATTTCGAAACTTACTTTGCAAGTCTCACGTTTACGGTGAACCATTTAAGTGATTAATTTCTAATGGCTTAAACGATGCAATACCTACGTGGCTACGTGAAAGCTGCATAGTTTTGAAGTAATAGGATACGGGGTGTCAATAAAGTCAGCTATTATTCGAAGAAGGCTCTGATAAATTATCCATGTCAGGTAGGGGCTGCATAAACAGCTGCTTCTTTTTTGCGACCGCTTGCTGTAACTGTTCAAAACGCTTTTTGTTGGCTGCACTCATCTGATTCATTGTTTCCAGTGTAGCGATTAACCCCGGTACGGTGCACCGTCTATAGACAGGCTGTTTGGCTTCGACCATACATTGTAAAAGGTTCAACGGGAAGGCGGCAATATCGGGCATAAGCTGAGAGGCTAAATAAAACTTTTCCATAGCGTTCGAATATTTTTTATCGACGAACATGATGGTCCCTTGTTCGTTTAGCTCCGCAGCCCGTTCTTCGGCAATACCCATACTCAACTCGCCGGAATAAATGGCGTCTTTATTACTTACCTGTTCGGCAATACTCATTAAATTCTGATTTCGTTGATGCGCCATTACCACCAAATTTTTGGCGCGTTCTTTATCTCCCAAACCGTTATATACTTTCGCAGCGGTGAGCAAGGTGGGAGGATCCGTTCGGAAAAAAACCTGCATATTGTCGCCGCTGATATAGTGTTTGGCTTTTTCTTCATCCCCCTCTAGTAACGCTGAATAAGCGAGCAGAAAATCGCGCTTTTGTATGAGTTGCAAATCACCCTGATTGCGACCGGCGACACCCACCAGGCGTTTAGCCTGCATTACACTTTCAGCTCGATTACTCTGAGGCTGGTCTTCGGCAATGTTGAGATAAAAAGAAGCAAGTTCGAAGGTAAACTCGTTGAATTTGTCCCTGGCTGTTCGGTTTACCTCGCGTTTGCGCTGCAACAAGTCTATGCCTTCAATTACCTTGTCTTGTTTTTGGTACGAAATGGACTTTAATTTGGTGGCTTGTACACTCAGATCACTCACTTTAATTTGATCTAAAAAGTACTCAGCTTGAGGCCAATTTTGTTGTTCAAAACTAAGCCCCGCTAACCATTCGAAAGCTTTATCTTTTGCTAGATTTGTATTCACCATAGATTGAAGTTGCTCGGTACAGTGATGCCAGTCGCCATCGGCGTACTGACATTTAATTTTTCCCCACTGCGCCCACAACACCTTATCTGACTTTTCCAGCACCATATCGTATAAGTTGCGGGCCAATTTTATCTGACCTGCTTCAATTAACAGGCGTGCTTTGAGTTTTTGCACATCTGTTTTAATTTTCGATGGTAAAGTTTTCCGCATCAAGCTAGTTAGTTTGACTACTGCATCACGCGGGTCGTCATTATCTAACGAAAATAGAGCCGAGGAAACGTATTCTCGATAGTCGAGATAATGAAGGATTGAGCGCGTGATAGTGGCAATGGTGTAGGGTTTAATAATTAACATATCTGGATGCATATCAATTATTTGGCCAATAGTTTGAGGCATTCTATCGGAAGTGATAAAGATGATACCCGTGCTTGGCTTGATAAACCGGCTTTGCCTCAACTCCTGAACCCACTCAACCCCTGTTTTACTCTGTCCTAAATGAAAGTCCATTAGTATGAGTTCAAAGTTTTGTTTTTTTAATGCGGACTTAAGTTCTGTACCATTGCTAAAACTACTGATTTCAAATTGACCAAGTGGCAAAATATGGCTGCGGAGGTTCCCTCTTGCAGTTGCATTATCTTCAACAATAGCCAAGCGATACAGCATTTCTTTTCCTTTATGACATCATGTGATTGAAGCGGTAGACGTCAAACGATACAGATAGATTCTAGTTTCTCCACTATAAAGGTAACGGGATAATTCGCAACTGAACTGTTAACATAACAGGGCTGTCACATTAAATTTACATGCAATTCTATATAGCATCTATGGTTTACGTTTACGTCAAGGGTAACTTTTAGGTACTGTATGTCCATTACAGATCAGACAACGTTGAGGTTGCAATGCAAAAGGTTCCTTTACTTATCAACGGAGAATTCGTTCAATCCTCCTGTGATTCATTTATCGATGTAACAAATCCGGCGGACAATTCAGTAATCGCCCAAGCTCCACGCGCTACTGACGCGGAAATGGAAACCGCCATTGCCAGTGCTGAAAAGGCATTCGAAACATGGCGCGAGGTGCCAGTTACCCAACGTGCGCGTATCATGATGCGCTATCAGGCTCTACTTAAAGAGCATCAAGAAGAAATTGCAAAAATTCTGGCATCAGAAACAGGTAAAACCTTCGACGATGCTAAGGGCGATGTATGGCGTGGTATCGAAGTGGTTGAGCAAGCCATGAACGTACCCTCGTTAATGATGGGGGAAACGGTTGAAAATGTAGCGCGTGGTATTGATACTTACAGCTATATCCAGCCATTAGGGGTGTGCGCTGGTATTACGCCGTTTAATTTCCCGGCGATGATTCCTTTGTGGATGTTCCCCATGGCTATTGCGTGCGGGAATACATTTGTTCTAAAACCTTCTGAACAAGACCCATTAACACCAATGAAATTGGCTGAATTGTTTAAAGAAGCGGGCGCACCTGACGGTGTCTTGAATGTTGTTCATGGTGGAAAAGAGCAGGTTGAACCGCTACTGACTGATCCCAGAATCAAAGCTGTTTCTTTTGTAGGTTCAGTGCCTGTAGGTCAACATATCTATCGTACCGCTACATCACACATGAAGCGTGCGCAATGTTTTGCCGGTGCGAAAAACCATACAGTAATTATGCCGGATGCTAACAAAGAACACGTTTTAAATAATTTGGTGGGTGCCTCCGTAGGCGCTGCTGGTCAGCGTTGTATGGCTATTTCGGTAGCGGTATTTGTGGGCGAATCGCAAAAATGGATCCCTGAATTAGCCGAAAGAATCAGTAAAGTTAAGCCGGGGCTATGGGACGACGAAAATGCAGGCTTTGGTCCGCTAATCAGCCCACAAGCTAAGGCGCGAGTGTTAAGCATGATCGATAAAGGCAAAGAGCAAGGAGCCAAGTGTTTAGTTGATGGTTCTGACTTTACGTTGAAAGGTTACGAGAAAGGAAATTGGATCGGTCCTACTGTATTTTCAGATGTCACCACCGATATGGATATTTACAAAGAAGAAATCTTTGGACCGGTACTTTCGTGCATGAGTGCAGAATCACTGGATGATGCTTTAGCGCTGGTTAACGCTAACCCTTATGGTAACGGTACTTCTATTTTTACTAACAGCGGTCCGGCCGCTAGAAAATATCAGCGCGAAGTTACTGTAGGTCAAGTAGGTATTAATATTCCGATTCCAGTGCCATTACCATTCTTCTCATTTACCGGGTGGAAAAACTCTTTCTATGGAGATCTACATGCCTACGGAAAGCAAGCGATTCGTTTTTATTCAGAAACAAAAACAATTACGTCGCGCTGGCTGGAAGGGGATATTCCAGGTGGCCCAAATATGACTATCTCACTGGATTAGGCAGGAAATTGCATGAACTTTGAGTTAACAGAAGACCAGATTGCATTTGCACAAACTGCGAAGCAATTTGCCGAACAAGAATTAGCGCCGTTTGCGGCGCAATGGGACAAAGACCATCACTTTCCCGTAGAGGCTATCCAAAAGGCAGGTGAGCTTGGTTTTTGCGGGCTATATACACCGGAAGAAAGTGGGGGGCTAGGGCTTTCAAGACTAGATTCCTCAATTATTTTTGAAGAACTGTCCATGGGCTGCACCACGACTACCGCCATGTTGACTATTCATAATATGGCCACATGGATGATTGCAACCTGGGGGCAGCAAGAAGTCAAAGATGCATGGTGTGGTGACCTTGTTACGGGTCAGAAACTCGCTTCATACTGTTTAACGGAACCTGGCTCCGGCTCTGATGCGGCCTCGCTCAAATCTACCGCCAAAGAGCAAGCTGGTGGTTACGTATTAAATGGTAGCAAAGTGTTCATCTCAGGCGCCGGCAGCACAGATGTGTTGGTAGTGATGGCCCGCACGGGTGAAGACGGTCCTAAAGGCGTTTCTGCCTTTGCGGTACCCGCTGATGCTGAAGGGATCAGTTATGGTAAGCCTGAAGAAAAAATGGGTTGGAATGCCCAGCCTACGCGCATGATCACTTTTGAAAATGTCATACTGAAGAAAAGCTGGCGCTTGGGAGAAGAAGGACAAGGCTTTAAAATGGCTATGCAGGGGCTTGATGGGGGACGTATTAATATTGCTACGTGCTCAATTGGCACCGCACAGCAAGCGCTCAATACTGCTCGAAACTATATGCAAGAACGTGAACAATTTGGTAAACCTATCGCAGCTTTCCAGGCTCTTCAGTTTAAGTTAGCTGATATGGCAACAGAGTTGGTTGCAGCTCGACAAATGGTACGTCTGGCCGCGTTTAAATTGGATAATGGTGATGCGGATAAAACCACTTATTGTGCTATGGCTAAACGCTTCGCTACTGACATTGGGTTTAAAGTGTGTAACGAAGCACTGCAGTTGCATGGCGGGTACGGTTATATTAAAGAATACCCTCTCGAGCGCCACGTGCGTGATGTACGGGTTCACCAAATCCTTGAAGGGACTAACGAGATTATGCGCGTGATTATAGGACGTCGTCTGATTAGTGACGAACGAGAAATTCGATAAGGAGTAAAGTTAATGGTAGAAAGCCTAGATATGCAGTCTCCTGTGCTTGTGCGGGAAAAGGAGACATCTTCTGGTCAGCTTCTAGGGCACCTAACATTAAACAAGCCCAAAGCACTGAACGCACTTGATTTAGAAATGGCTAAGATAATGCTTGATGCACTTAAAAGCTGGCAAAATCGAGAAGATGTTGTCATGGTGTTAATCGATGGCTTTGGAGATAAAGCCTTCTGTGCTGGCGGCGATGTGGTTTCGATGCACCAGGCGATGAAAGCTTCGCCTGATGCCATTCCGGGTTTTTTGCAAGAATTCTTCACTGTGGAGTACGAATTAGACTTCACAATCCATACTTACTCAAAACCTGTGGTTGTATGGGGAAGTGGCATTGTAATGGGGGGAGGCATGGGGCTTTTATGTGGCGCGAGTCATAGAGTCGTCACCCCAAGTTCTCGTCTGGCGATGCCTGAAATAACGATTGGCCTTTATCCAGACGTTGGCGGAAGCTACTTCCTCCCACGTTTACCGGGTAAAAGCGGACTGTTTTTAGGATTAACGGGCGCAAGCCTCAACGCTGCTGATGCCTCATACGTTGGGTTAGCTGATCACATATGTGATGATGCTTCCAGAGACGATGCTATAAATGCGTTATTGTCACACAACTGGCTAACCGAAGACGACATAGCAGGTAAACTAAATCATCTGTTGTCAGGTTTTGTACCTGCGGAAGATGAAATCGCGCCATCCAATGTTGAAAGTCATCAAGCATTAATCGACGAACTGTGTCATTCGGATTTACTTTCTGACGTTGCTCAGAACATCAGGAATATGAAGACGGCCGATGATAAATGGCTAGCTCGTGCTCAAAAAACGTTTTTAGCGGGCTCCCCCATTACTGTTCATTTAGTCCAGCAACAAATTAAACGCGGTGCGGATTTGTCGTTAGCGGATTGTTTTAAAATGGAGCTAATAATGTCGTGTCGGTGTGGTGAAGTGGGCGAATTTCAGGAAGGTGTACGAGCGTTACTTATTGATAAAGATGGGGCGCCTAGTTGGCGTTTTGAATCGGTAGAAGACGTGCCGATGAGTCTGGTTGAACACTTTTTTGCCTCCCCATGGGCAAGTTCTGAGCATCCTCTTTCGCTGCTAGGAGAATAAAAATGAATAAAATAGCATTTATCGGTTTAGGTAACATGGGCGGGCCTATGGCTGAAAACCTGATAAAAAGTGGTATGCAGGTTACCGTATTTGATCTAGTCGAAGAGGCGGTGGCTGCCCTTAAAAGCAAAGGTGCAAAAGCGGCAGCAAGTGCGATGGAAGCCGTTAAAGACGTAGATGTTGTCATCACCATGCTACCCGCGGCGAAGCACGTTAAATCACTTTATATGGGTGAACAAAGCCTGATCGAAGCTACGAAGCCGGGCACGCTAATGATTGATTCGAGTACAATCGATGCAGAATCAGCGCGCGTGGTGGGAGAGGCCGTCAACAATGCTGGACGATTATTTGTTGATGCACCTGTTTCAGGCGGAACTGCTGGCGCGCAAGCTGGTACTCTCACTTTTATCATGGGCGGGAAAGAAAAGGCCATCGCTAAAGCTACGCCGGTATTGCAATGTATGGGAAAAAATCTATTCCACGCGGGTGATACAGGTGCTGGCCAAGTAGCGAAAATCTGTAACAATATGTTATTGGCCGTATTGATGGCAGGTACTTCTGAAGCTCTGCAACTTGCTATAGATAACGGACTGGATCCGAAAGTGGTATCCGATATTATGCTCCAAAGCTCAGGAAGTAACTGGACGTTAGAGAAGTATAATCCCTGTCCGGGTGTAATGGAGAATGTCCCTTCATCGAAAGACTATCAGGGAGGTTTTATGGTTAAGTTAATGAATAAAGATCTTACTTTAGCCATGAACGCCGCGTCGAATAGTGAATCTCCAACACCAATGGCCGCGACCGCGCAGAGTCTTTACAAGCTGCATCAAAATAAGGGTAATGCGGATAAAGACTTTTCCAGCATTTTCCAGCTTTTTGATAAATCCTGAGAGAGGAGCCTTTGCTCCTCTTTCCATCTGCTTGCTCAACTTGATATAATTAACCAACATTTCTCTCGTGAGAGTTGCTTTTAATGTGGTTATGCCCACTCTGTTGCAATACCCTATCAAAGATTAATAATTCATGGTCATGCTCAAAACGCCATAGCTTTGACGTCGCAAAGTCTGGCTACGTAAATCTACTTCCGGTCCAATACAAACATTCACTTGAGCCAGGTGACAATAAGCAGATGGTACGAGCGCGCAGAAATTTTCATGATACTGCTGGCTATAAACCGCTGATGCAAAAGCTCAGCGAAATGATAGGTAAATATATATCGTCACTGAATCTGACTGAATTTAATTTGTTTGAAGCTGGTTGCGGTGAAGGTAGCTATTTGGCGACGGTTACAGATAGCTTAAATGACGAAGATATTCGCGTTAACAGTTCCGGGATCGATATTGCCAAACCTGCAATTGAGTTGGCTGCAAAAACATATAAAAAGTGTGAATTTGCTGTAGGAAGCAATTTCAGATTACCCCTGCCAACAGGCTCACAACATGTAGTATTACAAGTTTTTGCTCCCGGAAATATGAAAGAATATGCCAGAGTACTGGCACCGAGAGGGATTGTACTAACAGTTGAGCCTGGTAAGCAGCACTTATGGGAACTAAAAGAACGTATTTATAAAACACCAAAACAACATCAACCGCAGTTACATCAGGTTAGTGAGTTCGACGTTGTCACCGCTGAACACTTATCGTTTAAGATGGAATTATCCGACACAGTTCGCCAACAAGGCTTACTCAATATGACTCCCTATGTGTGGAAACTTAGTGACGAAAAACGTGCTAAGTTAAGTGACATACTTGATAGTGTCACTGTGGATTTTACGATAACAATGTGGACACTTCTACCCAACCCTAAAAAGGACACACAGTATGCTCAATAAAGCGTTGTTTCTTGACCGAGATGGTATTGTAAATGTTGATAAGGGGTATGTGGGAAAAATTGCAGATTTTGAGTTTGTAAATGGGATCTTTCAATTGATTAAAGGTTTTCGAAGATTAGGTTTTCTTCCAATTATCGTAACTAATCAATCTGGCATAGGCAGAGGTTATTTCAGCGAAGAGGCGTTTGCACATTTATGTGATTGGATGAATAAACGATTTGAGGAAAATGACATTGCTCCTGTTCCAGTGTATTTTTGTCCGCATCATCCGACAGAGGCTATAGCGGAATATCTGGTTGATTGTGGCTGCCGCAAGCCTCAACCTGGTTTACTATTTCAGGCTGCTGAGGATTTCAGTATTGATTTAAGTCAATCAGTGATGATCGGTGACAGCTTACGCGATTTGGAAGCAGCAGCGTCAGCAGGCATACCTTTCAGGTTATGGGTAACAGAAAATAAACAAAGTCAAATAGCCTCATCCTGCACCCACTGTTTTACTTCACTTTCTGAAATAGAACCGCTAACGCTGGTGGCTTAATTTGGACGCGAAAATCGCGTTAGCTGCTTTATAGCACGGCTTAATAAATCAACGTTTAAGGATGCATTACTTCTATTGCCATTGTCGATATTAGTAATTTCATAACTACCATTACTGAGTACTTCAATACGTTGATTTTCGTGAATTACTACGACACGTTCTCCCGATGTACTTACCAGCCAGTTTCTTTGAGGATTAGTAAAATCCTGGCCCGTAGAATAGAATTGACTGGGTGCATTACAACCTAACGAATTTAAGATTGTCGGTGCTAAATCTTCGGTACTTATTGCTTCAGCTTTAACATCAAGATTAGTTAATAACGAGCCGCGCTGAGCACCTGCTTCGGATTCGAAACCTGTGGCGATAATCAGGCCATTATTTTGAGCATCTATCTCTTCCTGCTCGATAAATGTGTTAATTTTCGCAGCAGGAAGAAAAGCAATATGTAAACCTGCGCGAGAGTTTTCTATCGGCTGCTTGTAATCGTTTAACATGCTCGTCGGTAGTGACTCGTCTATATGTATAGCTACTGGCATACCCAGTGCTTCAGGTAATTCCATTAATATCGGACGTTCTTTTGTCAGACTTTCAAAGTATATTTCTGGCACACCAAATAGCGTAGACATGATTAATGCATCAAGCGAAGAAGCATTGGTAAAATAGTTATCTGTTTTAGTTAGGTTCAAACCGCTGGTATCTAATTCCTTGCCATTGTCGGTTTGGACTATCAGATACATAGAGCGGTTGTTATCTATCGCACAGTAAACTGGCTCTGCAGGGTAAACTATCTGATGGATATCAGACGAAAACTGAAGTTGCTTGCGCTCCTCATACGTTTCCAAATCCAGAAGGCCGTAGCGAGACATGGTCGTTTTAGCGGTGGCTGGATAAGACAACGGAAACATATTGTCTTGTTTGATAATGGGTTGATAGAGTTCTGCATCCGCCCAAACGTGAACGGCGTGGCTGCTGACAAAACAGAGCACAAAGAAAGTAGTCACAGGTAAGCCTATTTTTTTCTCCTGAAAACGATCCATTCGCTTCCATATGGCATTCGCTAATAGCAACTGGAAGCCTAACCAAATGATAAATAGCAACAATAGGTAACCCCATTGTTGAAAGCCGAATTGGCTGATTTGCGTTTGCGCTTCGCTTCGAAGTAAATCGGTAGAACTGAAGTTTAAATGAAACCCCGTGCGGTTATACAGTAGAGCGTCAAATGCCAGAAGCGCCAGACCTATTGCCGCTATTATCGAGGCTGCTGCTTTTATAATTTTAGGGTTCGTGGCCAGGTAGCATAATGGAAGAATAAATATGACAAAACCAGCAAAAGTAAGAAAACCTATATGCCCAAACCAATTCGATAATAAATAAAGCGTACCGATGGCAGAATTGGGACTAGGTGAAGAAAAGATAAAAACGGACGCAATAATTAATGCAAGGAAAATGTTTACAAACGCAAACCAGTGTCCCCAGCTAACCAGTTTGGTAACCCGTTGACGCCTTGGTGATTCAGCTAAAATCATAACTTATCAGATTACTCGTTAATACTTTTTAGAAGGATACTGGTGAATTGTTCGGCAAATTGCTTACGGTTTGGGGCGGAGATCTGCGTATTGATTATATGCGTGATGACATTTCCTAACACCATCAAGGATAAGTCGCGGTCGGCACCTTCCTGTTCCAGCGTCAAAATGACTTTATTCATCAGTGCTTCAAATTCTTTATCCTGATAACGGCTTTGTTGAGGCATTTGGTGTCTCTTTTTTTATGTTTTCTTTTATAAAAAGAATAAATTCTTGAATAAAATGATTATAATCGTTGTTTGAGTGATAACAATCATTCATTCACTAAACTTCCTTATCCTAGGGCATTTTTCAAACAATTTTTAAGAAAAAGGCAAATTTTACTTTATGAGCGCACTGATTCATCATTTTGTTGTTCATCGTATAGTGATTAACGATGAGGGCAAAATACAGGCAATTCCACGGGAAAAATGCCTTGCTATCACGCCGGAAATTGAGCATTTGGCTCACCAAATAAATCACAGCTTTAATACAAAGCCTGGAAAAGGAGTGGGGCATTTTATAGAAGATGCACCTGCCAGCGATGAATTAGCACCGTTTAATCAGTCATTAAAGGATTTTGTTTCCGCGCAAAAAGCCGGTGCCGATGATCTAGAGCAACAGTTTCATCAGTTTTCTCTGAATTCCACTCAAAAGCTTATCCAAGCGCTAATTGACACCGGCCAGGTCGAAACGGGTTTTTTAATTTTTTGTCAATACGAGTACCTGGCCACACAATACTTAATGATCACTCTACTCAATACGCGATCGCATGTAGAGGTTAATCAAGCATTAGAACTGACTGCTCGAGAACATCTCGACCTGGCAAAAATGCAATTGGCAGTCCGTCTAGATTTGACACAGTGGCAAGTCCAGCCTGAACAACAGCGTTATATCTCATTTATAAAAGGTCGAATGGGCAGAAAAGTCTCCGATTTTTTCATGCAGTTTATTGGTTGCGAAGAGTTAGTAGATGTTAAATTGCAAAATAAACAACTGGTTAGTACCGTCGATGCTTATTTGGCCAGCGAGAATTTGGCTCCTCAGGAACAAGAGCAACATCGTCAGGAAGTTAAATCGTACTTCAAAGAGAAAATTGACAATGGAGAAGATTTATCCGTTTCCGAACTGTCTACTCGGTTACCAAGTGACGATGCTTCTCAACATAATTTTAAAGCGTTTACTTCTGGTTTGGAGACCCCTTTAGAAGACACCTTCCAGCCTGACCCCGCCGCGTTGAAGCAATTGGCCAAGTTCACTGGGCAAGGTGGGGGACTTAGTCTGAGTTTTGAGCGTAAACTTTTAGGCGATAGGATTATTTATAACCCAGCTACCGACACGTTGACTATAAAAGGTATTCCACCCAATCTTAAAGACCAGTTAAGCCGACAGTCTGGTACTGAATAACGCCTGCGAAGGTAAGTTAAAACACGTATACTAGGGATACTTTTGACAGTAACTAGTGAAAAGCGAAATAGCTAAATAAGGGTAACATGCAATTATTTGTTAATGACCTTACCGTAATGGATTTTTCCTACCTGTGCCATGAACGGGGTATGGTTGGTGAAAGCTGGATAGTAGACGTCATTCTTGATGGCGACCTGAACGAAGAGAGTATGGTTCAGGATTTCAGCATAGTTAAAAAAAACCTTAAACGTTTGATTGACGAATATGTTGATCATAAGTTATTGGTTCCCGCTGAACACACAGCAACTACCGTAATAAACAGTGGCGATGAGTCGGAAGTGGAGGTGCGCTTCCAAAGTGCCGATAAACACCAGATTATGTTACGTTGTCCCGCTGAGGCTTATGCGTTTATTTACAGTGATGCTGTCACGAAGGTATCTGTGGGTGATTATCTAAAAGAAATTATAGCCACTCATTTACCCGATAATGTAGACAATATCACGTTGAATTTACGCACCGAAGTCATAGACGTACCTTATTATCATTACACCCATGGTCTAAAAAAACATGATGGTAATTGTCAACGCATCGCTCATGGCCATCGATCCAGGGTCGATTTGTTTATAAATGATCTGATGTGCAGTGCAAGCCAGCAGTATTGGGCGAGACGGTGGGCCGATATTTACATCGCCACGGAAGAAGATGTAATCGACTTTGCTGAGCGAAAGATAACTGGCGAGATTGATAACGAAATTGACTATTGGTGTTTCGGATATGAATCGTCTCAGGGCTACTTTGAGCTCATCATGCCAAAATCAAGGTGTGAAGTGATCACAACTGATTCCACCGTAGAATGTTTGGCTCAATTTATGTACGAACAACAAAAACAGCGACTACCCGGTAATAAAGTTAAGGTCATTGCGTATGAAGGAGTTGGGAAAGGTGCGATGGTTTCAGACTAAACCACTAATACTGGTATGGATGATAACGTTTTCTTTTGCGCCGGTAAGCGCAAAAGATGAGGAGTTAGTGCTTAACGGTGAACTAACTCAAGGCAGTTTGATAAGAGGACAGGTTTCACCCGGTTCGACGGTAAGGCTTAATGGACGCCACGTTGAGGTTAACTCCCAGGGAAAGTTTGTTATCGGCTTTCCACGAAAGGCCGCACAATCCCATACGTTAAGTTGGACCGATAAGAAAGGGGAAAGTCATGAAAGGAGCTTGCAACTTACCCTTAGAGAATACGATATTCAACGTATAGACGGCCTTGAACCAAAAATGGTTACCCCTCCTAAAGAGGTAACAGAGAGAATTCAAAATGACCGCGCGAAAGTGTCGAGAGCCCGCGCTGAAGAGCGTGATTATGACGCGGTTTTTACTCGCTTTATTTGGCCAGCCGATGGACCAATAACAGGGGTTTACGGAAGTCAACGTATATTAAATGGCGAACCAAAGTGGCCACATTATGGTGTTGACGTGGGTAGTCCTGAAGGTAGCCCTGTGGTTGCGCCAGCGCAAGGATATGTAGTACTTGCAGACGACCTCTATTATTCAGGCAATACCATTATCCTTGACCATGGAATGGGCGTTTTCTCTACCTTTTTGCACCTACACACAATGGACGTCAAGGTCGGGGATTTAATTGAACAGGGAAATCAGATCGGCACCATAGGTTCAACCGGCAGGTCGACTGGCCCACACTTGGACTGGCGCATTAACCTAGGGCAAATGCGCCTTGACCCAGCACTGCTCGTTCCACCTAAGAACTAACCATTTAGCCAGTTAGAAAACTGCATCTCGTTTTCTAACTTAAAGTAGTAAATATCTTTATCTGCGGCGACTATAGGTAGAGAAAGGGTGAGTAACCGACCGTCTCTTATAATAGTGGTTGGTAGAGATTGTTTAGTCGTTGTTTCTACCAAGCGATGTAATAAAACGTCGTTTACTTCATAACCATCTAACGCAACTATACGATCGTTGATTTGCAAGCCTGATTGGCATCCCGCCAAGTTTTCCCTGACCTGTTGCACGATGACCCCACATTCGGCATTTTTAACCACGATGCCCAACTCTTTGGTGCGAATACTTTTGTCAGTAGTGCCACTAAGTGTGCCACCTTTATCGTCTTTATTTGCTGGTGAACGCTGATGAAGCGAAAGCCCCGCAATATGCAGCCACTTTTCGAAGGGAATATCCTCGGTGCCATGTACAACAGTGTCGATTAGTTCACTGACATCGACATTAAACTCTTTCTGACAAAGTAGAACGACTGTCTCATCTATCGTACCGACGCCGCGTTTTCCGTACTGTTGCCACAGTAATCTCATTAGGTCATCAAGGCAATATTGGTTGTCTGATTGCTGTCGTAACGACAAGTCAAGCCCTAATGCAATTAAGCCACCTTTAACGTAATAACTGACAATGTGGTTAATAGAGCTGGCGTCTTGTTTATAAAATCGTGTCCACGCGTCGAAACTAGACTCTGCTACACTTTGCTTTGTGCGTCCTTTGGAGCGCATCACCCGGGTGAGGTGTTCTCCCAACATTTCCAGATACTTTTGCGGCGAAACCAAGCCCGCACGTGCTAGGGCCAGCTCATCGTAAAAGCTGGTGAAGCCTTCGTACATCCACAGCTGGTTGGTATAGACCTCTTCCTGTAAATTGGGAGTTATCAGAACTTCAGGCTTGATACGTTTTACATTCCAGGTATGAAAAAATTCATGGCTGCATAAGCTTAGAAAATTAATATAACTGTTGCTTTTGGTTTTACTCTCGCCCAATAAAGGTAAATCAAACCGCGGGAACAGAAGTGCTGTAGAGTTGAGATGTTCCAGCCCTCCGTAACCTTTGTCACTTATCAACGTGATAAAAAGATAGGTCGAAATAGGCGGCTTATCAGCAAACATTTTAATATGGTGTAAACAAATCGGCTTTAAGTCATCACAAATGCGTTCAATATCAATGGGATCATTTCCACTGAGCAACAGCGTAAAATCAACACCTCCTGAAGAAAACGAAGCAGTACGGCATTTCCCTATAAAAATGGGATGGTCTATAAACTCCAAGTAGCTGTCACAGAAAAACTGATGGTCGTTGTCGCCTTTAACCAGTGGCGGCATTGACGTATGTAACTCCCATTCTTTGGGTAAATTTTGTAAATCTACCTCTAATTGATAGTTACACTTATGTTTGTGATTCACATTTAAAAATACGCTCGTGCCGTTACAAAAAGCATATTCATCGTTAATAAATGCGGATCGTACCGATAAATCGAAAGCGAAAACTGTGTACTTAAGGGTGATGGAACCTTCATTAGGATTATTGATGTGCCATGTTTGTTTGTCTATTTTCGTTATAGATAAATGTGTTTCATCAAGATCGTATGCATCAATTTGGACAATGTGACGAGCAAAATCTCGAATCATATAGCTTCCCGGGATCCATGCCGGTAACGATACTTCCACTGTTTTTTCGGCGAACGCTGGGATTTGCATTACGACTGAAAAAAGATGTTGGCTTATGGATTCTACGGCTAAGTCATAACGAACGACTGGTAACGATGAAGACATAAAAATAGACTCACTATTTAAGGTAGCCTAATGATGCATTACTAGAACAACTTTGTCAGTAGTTGTAAATTGTGCTTAGATAAAAGACCCTTTATAAAAAAGTGTGGCAAATTATGGGTCGAAAGCGTGACTACGATGCTTTAACAAGTGACGATATCCAATGGCTTCGAGCTTTACAACCTAGCACGACAGTTGATATACAAATTACCACGCCCACATCGCCGAAACGTGTAAAAACCCAATACATAGGCATGGACGCGCCCCACGGCATACTTTTTCAGGTCCCCAACTCGCCGAGCTGGAAATTTACTCGAGATTTGTTGACGCCCGGTAATAATATTGTCGTACGTTATGTCTTAGAGGGGGGCGTAGGGCACGTTATCGCATTTAGGGTAAAAGTAATTAAACTAATTACCAAGCCTTTCGGCATCCTCATCACCACGTTCCCCAAATCGTTACAAACTTTTGGGCTCAGAGAAGAGAAGCGCGCTCAGCCGGGTATTGCAGTAGATATCCAAACAGCAAAGCCACAGGGGGATACGAAAATTCACGGTATAATTGTCGATGTATCCAGTAAGGGATGCCGAGTTGCGTTAGCGATTCATCCTGATTATCCACTCTTCGAGCCAGAAGAAAATATCACCTTGCAATATGAGTCTGGTGGCAAACCCATCTCTATCGAGGGCAAAGTTAAAAATAAAAATTCCGACAGAGAGCACCATTATTACGGAATACGGTTTGCCGAAAACCAAAGCACAGTGCATAAATTACTCGAAAAACATATTCTTATTGAGCAGTGATAGACTAAACGCTATTATGTTAACAGCAATTTAACAAATGTGTGCGCGGAAGGAGAGGCCCATGCGGCAAATTGAAAGGTTATTAAGCCGTTACAACGAAAGCCATCAGAACAAAACAAATGTGGCTATTCATGCTATTGCCGTACCCAGTATATTTTTTGTAACAGTAGGCTTAGTGTGGTCAATACCTGCACCGACATGGTTTGAACAATTTAATATCAACTGGGCCCACGTAGTGATTATCCCAATGTTGTATTACTATTTTATGTTGTCGGGGCCTATTGGTGCGGCGATGACGCTATTATCAATCGCTACATTAGCCGGAATTAACTTACTTGAATACAATGGCGTATCAGTGTGGCAATTTTCATTAGTGTTATTCGTTATAATGTGGATATTGCAATTTGTAGGTCACAAAATTGAAGGCAAAAAACCATCCTTTCTGGAAGATGTTCGTTTTTTATTAGTAGGTCCCGCATGGTGGTGGACCCACTGGCTTAAACGAATGAACATTGGATATTAGAATTGGTTTGCTGAAAAAGTGCGACCAGACGCCGTTGTACTACGACCAAGCTCGCGATTTTTAAGCACAAATTCATTATAATCATTTTATAAGTTTATATTTTTCGGTAGTTTTGTGAGCCGTTGGCATCGCCTTTTTGATAGTAACGAACGATTATTCTGGGTACTTCATTGTGCAGGCTGGACTGGCTTTGCTATTGTGTACTATATCGGCTCGTTCTTACATGACGTCAGACCTATCTGGATGTTTGTTATTCTTCTGAATGCCTACGCTGGGTGGTTACTAACGATCCCACTACGCTATATTTTCAGGTGGGCCAGAAAGCAATCTCCCATTCAAATGATTCTGATCGTAATCCTTTCTTGCTATTTAATAGCCCTAATTTGGGCCGTGGTGAAGAACGTCAATTATTGGGAAATCTATAAGCACGGCTATCGGCCGGAAGAATGGTACATGTATTTTACCAATACCATTAATTCATTGATAATGATTGGGTGCTGGAGCGGCGTGTACTTTGGTATAAAAAACTTCCAAATGTTGCAAAAAGAAAAGCAAAATGCCCTCAAAGCTACCACTATGGCACACCAAGCACACATAAAAATGCTGCGTTACCAACTTAATCCACACTTTTTGTTTAATACCTTAAATGCCATTTCCACGCTGATTTTATTAAAGGAAAATGATTCCGCTGAAACTATGGTGTCAAGATTGAGCGACTTTTTACGCTATTCCTTGGATAATGATCCGATAAAGCGTGTCCCTCTTGGCCAAGAAATTAAGGCATTGCGCTTATATCTTGAAATAGAAAAGGTTCGTTTTGATGATCGCCTGGATGTTGGTTGGGATATTGAGTCTAATTGTGAAGCGGCCCTAGTTCCCAGTATGATCCTGCAACCCATCATCGAAAACGCCATTAAACATGCAATATCCCGAATGGAAGAGGGCGGCCGGATAGATATTACCGCACGGAGCTTTGGTAATGATTTATTGATGGATGTTGCCGATAATGGACCGGGTGCCGATATTCAAAACGGTCAGTTGACCCGAGAAAATGGGGTAGGGTTAGCGAATATTCGCGATCGGTTACAATCACTTTATCAACGAAATTTCGCCTTCTCAATTGAGCATAATAAACCAAAAGGAGTACGTGTGCGAATTCGTATTCCTTATGAGGTTAACGACGTATGAATACTAAAACTAAAATCATAAAAACTATTGTTGTTGACGATGAGCCTTTGGCGCGCAGGGGATTGCGTGCACGTTTAGACGGCCATAGCGATATCGAAGTGGTCGCCGAATGTCAAAACGGTGTAGATGCTGTCAGTAAAATTAGCCAATTAAGACCGGATCTCGTATTTTTGGATATACAAATGCCCGGTTTAAATGGTTTTCAAGTTATTCAAAAGCTTAAAGAACTTAAACAGCCCATTCCTGTTATAGTTTTTGTTACCGCCTATGACAGTTATGCTATCAAAGCGTTTGATGTACATGCTTTAGACTATCTACTTAAACCAGCAGATAACGAGCGACTTACTTCATCACTGAAGAAAGTGAGAGAGTATTTCGCAAATCAATATCACGATGCGCAATCTCAAAAATTAGTGAACTTGGTTTCGGAGCTAACAGGCGATGACTGTGAAGAGATTTTACGTAAACTGGCCAAGGGAGAAAAGATTGAAACAGACCCTTATCCAGATATTCTCGCTATAAAAGATGGCTCTGAAGTCACTCGCGTGGCGGTGAATGATATCCAATGGATTGACGCCGCAGGCGATTATATGTGCGTCCACGCGTTGGATGGTATGCATATAATGCGCAAAACAATGAAAGAGTTAGAGCAGGAACTTAACCCCAAAACGTTTGTTCGTGTACATCGCTCAGCTATCGCGAATATACGCTACGTTAAAAAGTTGGTGAGCCACATAAGCGGGGAGTATCATCTGATACTACAGAATGACACAGAATTGAAAGTCAGCCGTTCGCACCGGGATAAGGTTAAAGCAGCAATGAAAACATAAATACTTCGTTTTTTGGTTACGCGTAACGGTCATTCATGAGCGTTTTCATTGTAATAACCAGTTGTTTATCAAGAGGTTTTGACTTATCCCAGGTGTGTGTGAAGGGTACCTCGACCGTTTTACCATTGTGCTCACCTACCATTACACCGGTAATATCCTTTGTGACCAAACTCACGGCATAAGCACCCAGTTTGGTTGCAAGAATACGATCCTGGCTGACGGGAGAACCGCCTCGCTGAACGTGGCCAAGAATGACGGGCCGTACTTCAGATTGTGTTTTCTTAGTAAGCGCTTTTGCCAAATTATCAATTCCCCCAGGCCATAGTTTCTCTGCAAGAACAACAATATAGCTAATATGCTCACTTTGTTTTCTACGCTCAGCTAATTGACTGCTTATCTGATCGAGCACAGCCTCAGGATTATCGAATAATTCCGGCAAGATAACATAGTCAGCAGAAGAGGCGAGAGCAGCATGAAGTGCTAAAAACCCGGCATGCCTACCCATCACTTCAACTAAAAATATACGTTCAAAAGCATCCGCAGTATCTCGTACCTTATCAATTGAGCTAACAGCCGTGTCGATAGCGGTGTAAAAGCCTATCGTGGCATCGGTCCCACTTATATCATTGTCGATGGTTCCTGGTAATCCCAGTATTTGGCCCGACCAAAATTTACCTAAATGATCGGCACCTCGGAAAGATCCGTCGCCGCCAATTACAATTAAAGTATCGATATCGAGTTCATTCAGGTTCTCAGATGCTTTTTTTGCACCAGCATCCGTTTTGAATTCATGACAACGAGCGCTATGGAGTACAGTCCCACCACGTTGGATAAGGTTATGAACCTGGTTATTATTCAGCAAACAATATTCTTGATTAAGTAAACCGTTATAACCATGCTGGTAACCTACAATAGCGTAGTTTGCTCGTTCACATGCCAATACAATCGCTCTTATACAAGCGTTCATACCTGGCGCATCACCTCCTGACGTGAGAACTGCTATTTTTTTTGTCACAAATAGTAACCTTTTGAAAATGTTATTGAATGAACTAAACAGGTAAACTTATGTCTGTTTTCACAGCATGGCAGAATGATATCCATCTGCCAAGTTAATACGTAGATACAGGGTTTTCGGAGTCAGGGTAAGGATAGTTATGAAGAAAATTGTTAGTTTCGTTCTGGTATTTGTGCTGTCAGGCTGTTCGTCAAAGTTGGCCTACAATAATTTAGATTGGCTGATTTACTGGCATTTAGATGACTATATTGAGTTGACCGAACCTCAGGAAGAGCAATTTGATGCGTATTTAGATTCATGGATAACATGGCACCGGAACGAAGAGCTATCCGCTTATGTGAAACAGTTGCAAGCATTAAAACAAGATATTGCGAACGATAATTTAACTAACCAAGTTGTACTGGCTAATCTCCAACAAGCTCGTCAACACTGGATTAGAATTCGCGAAAAGATAACACCTCAAATAGCCCAGTTAGCACATCAAGTATCTGAAGAGCAACTGATTCAATTATTTGCTGCGCTTGAAAAAGATAATAAAGAAGAGGACGAAGAGTTAGCAGAAAACCTGAAGAGAACCGAACATGAACGATTGGAAGATAGAACTGAAAGCCTCATTGACGATTTAGAAGAACGGATAGGAGAATTATCGCCTAATCAGAAAGCGATAGTGGCGCAATATGCCCCCCAGTTTACCTCTACTCACGCTGATTGGATTGCTTACAGGCGTTCCATTCAACAAGCAGCCAGGCGTTTATTCGTTTCACGTTCAACCAATGAGAATTTTGTCATCGACTTGGTTCATTTAATGAATAGTCCTGACGATTATCGCAATGAAAGTTATAACGTTAATCGTGAAAAAAATAACGAAATTTACGCTCAGTTAGTCGCAGAGGTAGCACAGTCTTTTAGTTCCAAACAAAAGAAAAAGCTATTGAATGAAATTCAAGATATCATCGATGACTTAGAAGATTTGATGGACTAATGCAAAGTTGGATAATGAAATTCGCCCTGTAAAAGGGTTTATCCTTGCCCTTACAACAGCGTTGTTGTGGGGCGTCTTGCCAGTTTTCCTGGTACTTTGTCTACATGTGATGGATAGCAAAACCATTACTTTGTATCGCTTTTTATTTGCGGCGGTGGCGGTAGGGCTAATACTTTTACGTAAAAATAGCCTTCCTAAGGTGTTCGGCTTTAGGCAGTCAGTTATCTGGTTGACTATCGGCGCAACCGTGATGCTTGTAATAAATTACGTCGCCAATGTCGTGGGGCTTAAATACCTGAGTCCATCAAGCGTCCAGGTTTTAATGCAGTTAGCACCATTTATATTAATGCTTGGGGGTATTTTTCTCTACAAAGAATCATTTACGACAGTACAATTTGCTGGTAGTGCTTTGCTCGTAGCGGGGTTACTATTATTCTTTAATGAACGCTTACCACAAATTCTTGTTTCCGAATCGGAAAATGCGATTGGTATAGTGATTGTCGTTGTAGCTGCCCTGACTTGGGCTTTCTATGCATTATGCCAAAAGAAATTAATGCGTTCGATGAGCGCGATGCAACTAACCTTACTGATATATATTGTTGGTACTGCGATATTATTTCCCTTTAGCGACCCTAGCCTTATTACCCATTTAAATGGATTACAAGCGGTAGCATTGCTCTTTTGTTGTCTTAATACTGTGGTAGCGTATGGAGCGTTTACCGAGGCTTTACGAATATGGTATGCATCAAGGGTCAGTGCAATACTGGCATTAACCCCTCTGTTTACTTATTTAAGTACGTTAATGGCTGAAAAGGTTGCTCCGGATTGGTTTACGCAACCAGAGTTGGGCTGGGTAGCTTATAGTGGCGGTGGCATGGTTATAGTCGGTTCAATCCTGACTGCAATAGGAAAGAAGACCCCTATAATGGCCGAGCAAATTCGTGGTGGTGCAATCAAATAGCTGACGCAAAGGTAGAGCCCATGTTGGAGTTTGAATTTACGCACATATGCTCGATGTACATATTTTATGCTCGGCTTTTCTAATGAACATAAAACGTTAGAGCATACAGTACTACTTCACTTTCACTCAAACGTATTCTGGGAAGGTTAAGTTTCGCTGTTTAATTGCTTGATTTTTTGCATATTGTATCGTGAGCATCGCGTTGATACCGAAGGCCTTCGCATTCCTCAATAAACCGTTTTCTTGCTGTTAAAGCTTGTTGTGGATAATTAGGGTTGTTCATTATTTTCGCCAGACGCGAACATTCCTGTTGCTGTCGATTCACTTCAACAACTTCTTCACATAGGGGCTGACTACTACACCCCGAAAGAAGCCAAAAAAACGAAGGCAAAATCAAAATAAAGCAAAGCTTATGATTTTCCTGAATCATCAATATAGTTAAATAGATCGTCCTTAAGTTCATCAAACTTTTCCTGGTGTTGTTTTTGTAGGGGAACATCTTCAATTAATTTATAGACCCTACGACACTCTTTCACCAACAAGGGTTCTGGTTTTTCATTCTTTTCGAGTATTTTTAAGATGCACTGTAGTAAGTTGAGCGCAACGCCTGTATTGACCGGAGCATACTGTTGCGCCAGGTAAAAAGCGTCTTTCGCTTGCTCAAATTTTCCTTCTTGGTATAGTCCAATTCCTTCTCGATTAAACTGTAAATAAAGTTTTTGTTTTTCTTCACTACGTGCTTTTTCCGTTTCCATTAAGTGTTGACCGTTGGGATCAAGTTCTACGCCCTGATGTTTCATTAACTCAATAAGCGCCAGAGCATCGTCAAATTCCCCGAGATCGTACATTACCTTAAGGCTATCAGGGACAAAGGGTAGTGGGTATTCTTCATATTTTTCCTCTATCGTTTTCTGAGATTGAGCGAGGTTGCGCTTGGCATCCATCATTTTGCCATCAAGCGCGCACATGCGCGCATGGACGACTTGCTCGTATACATCTAAATCGAATTCCCCTTTAATTCGCTGCAACACTTCATCATGTTTACCCCGCTGCATAAAAAGCAATGCTTCTTGTTGGAACCTGTTTTTCGCTTTTTTTTCTTCTGCGTGTTCAGCCGCATCAAGGATACTGCGTATGTAGCTACACCAGTGCGCAATATCTTGATGAATAGTGCGTTTAGAAAGTTGCCAGATAGAAAGAGAAGAGTCTTGCGCCAGTACGAAGTCTTCATTCTCTCTGGCAATAGCACACGCAGTAAAATGCCGCTGTAAAGAATAGGGAGATAATTTGATTGCTTGCTTAATCGAAGATAACGCCTGTTCACCTTGAGATAGCTTGTTTTGAGCCTCAGCAAGTATATCGTAGGCGTCGGCATTAAAACGGTTAGATTGCAAAATGCGTTGTGCGGTATCTATGGCCTTTTGATATTGATTCATTTGCAAATGTGTTCGCGCCAAGGCGATTAGCGACCACAGTGCTGATGTTTCTTCAGATTGGCTAGATAACAAGGCAAATGCATTTTCAGGCGTACCACTTTTCCAGTAAAGTTCTATAAGAAGCTGTAAACAGTAACGATGAAAAGGTGAAGCAGCAGCCATTTTACTTTTGCATTCGGTTATCGCTTTTTCCCAGTTTTCTTCGGCCATTGCGCTATAAACTGGAAGTAAAAACTGGCGTTTGTTCCAGGCTCTGGATATTCGTGTTTTTAATTGTGCTTGCGAAAACGGTTTGATTAAATAATCGTCAGGCCGTCGCTCAAGCGAGCCTAACACTACTGGGCGGGCACTGTCTGCACTAATAAGAAGAAAGATAGTCGACGGCTTAACCAGTTTTCTAATTCTTAGCTCTTCTATGAATTCATAACCATTTTTACGATCGGCTCCTAAATGCAAATCGACTATGACAACATCGTATTTTCTTTTTTTACACAGTGAGATAGCTTGTTCGGCAGACCCTTTAGTGTCGACTTCAATTGCGCCCATAGAATTCAGTAAACCGCGAAGTAACAGCAGGAAAGGACGTTGATCTTCAACGATAAGTACTTGTTTGTCCTTATAATTCATCGGCTACTTTGTACCTTCAATTAGTTTCACGTGCTAAGCATCAGTTATTAAAACCAACTTGGCAAGTATAAAGAGTAAAAGTTAGCTTTTACCAGCTCGCTAGCTATAAAAGTTTATTAAGATATTTCATTTTTGTCCGATAGTTTAAATAGGTAGCGATTTCAGGATTCAGTACTAAAAGTGGTAGATACCGTTGTTTCTTCAGTTCAACCAACCAATTTGGAATGGCAAAGCAAGTTAGCTGAATCAGTTAACTCTAAGGCTTTGTTTGCGCTGTATCTGGCCATGCACAGCCAGCCTGGTTTATCAAATGTAACTTTTCAGTCTGATTCAAATGTTGTTCCGCAATTCGACGTAACATCTTTAAATCATTACCGCAGAGCCCCGCAGGCGTGCAGCGAGAAGTCAGTTGATCGTCTTAATGTGACCAGTAACCTGATGCATGAAAATGATATCTCAGGCGTGTTGCTTTGGCAGTCGATGCATCCAGATCCCCTCAGTATTGTTGATAACGCTAAAAAGCTACCGCCTGATGTAAAGTCAAACTGTAGCTATATAACCCAACAATTACTTGCACAGAAAATTCACAATGCAATCGAGGTGGATGAAACGCGCCTTGATGATATTGTTAAAGGATCTACGGAATTACTAAATTAGTTTAAAAACTGAACGCACGAAACTGGATAACCTACGTCTATTTGGCTATACTCGCGCCCGCATTTTGCACTGGTTTTACGTTCCAACAAGCAAAGGTGAAGTACATGTCCACATTCGTAGTTTGCGCGATGTATAAGTTTGTCGCGCTAAATGATTATCAACAACTCCGTGAACCCCTCGTAAACGCAATGGAAGCTAATGGCATTAAAGGCACACTTCTATTAGCGGCAGAAGGCATCAACGGTACCGTTTCGGGTAGCCGTGAAGGAGTTGATAACTTATTAGCTTATCTAAATAGCGATGAGCGCATTAATCCTATTTCTTACAAAGAGTCATTCCACGAGATCCAGCCGTTTTATCGCACCAAAGTAAAACTTAAAAAAGAAATCGTTACTATGGGGGTAGAAGGTATCGACCCGCGTCGAACAGTAGGAACTTACGTTAAATCCACAGACTGGAATGATTTAATCAGCGATCCTGAAGTGACTGTCATTGATACCCGAAACGATTATGAAATTGAAATTGGTACGTTCAAAAATGCCATCAACCCCAATACCGGTACATTTCGAGAGTTCCCTGATTACGTTAAGAGTAATCTTGACCCGGTAAAAAATAAAAAAGTGGCGATGTTTTGTACGGGGGGAATTCGATGCGAAAAATCCACTGCCTACCTGAAAGAACAGGGGTTTGAAGAAGTTTATCACTTAGAAGGTGGTATTCTGCAATATTTAGAAGATGTACCCCAGGAAGAATCGCTTTGGGAAGGTGATTGTTTTGTTTTCGATAACCGCGTTGCAGTAAATCATCAACTTGAAAAAAGCGACTATGATCAATGCTATGCATGCCGATTACCTATTACACAAGCCGATCGACAGAGCGAAAAATATGAAGCAGGGGTAAGTTGCCCACATTGTTATGGAACACATTCTGAGGAACAGCTAGCGCGTTTCAGAGAACGTGAGAAACAAGTCAATCTTGCACGTGCCCGTAATGAAGAACACGTGGGAACCGAAGCACGGGACGTGATGGAAACACGGCGACAGCAAAAAGCGCAAGAGCAACGTCAACGCGCTTTAGAGGCGAAGCAAAAACAGGCGTAGACAGTTGCTCATGTGGGCGGTACACTGTTTCTCTATCGAAGTAATCAAGTAGGGAATATAAGTGGAAGCCCAACTTTCAGAAGAGAAAATTGCCGAGATCCAGAGTGATTTCAACTTTTTTGACCGAGATGGTAACGGTCAAATTGATTTGCCAGAATTTATTGAATTATTAACGGTATTGTCACCTAAAACTAAAGCCAGCCACGTAGAAGAGGGCTTTAAACTTATCGACAGTAATAACGATGGCTATATCGATTTTGAAGAGTTTCTTTCCTGGTGGCAAGAAGGTTGGTGGGAATACTAATTAACCTATCACTAATTTAAAAAGGCAGCGATTTCTTACGCTGTCTTTTTTTATGTCCGACGAAATGTATATCCACGTAATCCTATAATTGATGAGTTTATTTTATTTCGTTAAGTAGGTGACCGCGCGCTTCAATATTATCCGTTTTAAGCGCACAAACTATTTAAAATGGGTAACCAATAATATTGTAAAAATCACTCGGCTGTTTGACCCTCCATGAGGGCGAGTAAGTAAAATCTATTCGTCGCGAGTAAACTGAATAAGTTCGTACAAAGCTGACTGATTGACCGTAATTAACCCTCTTTTAGGCCTGTCTAAATCAATAATTATAAACACGATAAGCGTGATTAAAAATGACACTAGGGTTAGCGGCAAGGTAATACGCTTTCCTGTTAACCCAGATGAATACCCCATAATACCTATCGATGCAACGAACACGACAAACATTAAAAAGAGGATAGGCTCGGGGACATGAGATCGCAATATTGCATTGCGTTTTCCCTGACTGTCTATTGCTACATTAAGCGCCTGTGCGAACGCGCCACTGGTGACAGGGCGGGGATCTTCTTTTGACGCAAGAACCGCTATTTCCCATAGCTGATTTTGAATATTTGCGACTTTACCATCGAACTCCTGGCGTACTTTTCTTTCGTCCAAAGGAATTTTACTTGCCTGAACGCGTAACTTTATATATTCGTTAAATAAAGATTTTGCCTGAGACTGGTAACCTTCTGGGAGGAGTTGTACGCGTAATAGCGCAGTACCAATTGCATTCGCTTCGTCGATTAACGCCATGCTGCGATTGTCAAACCGCTGCATGGACATGCTAAAAGTAAAACCCAGGAGTAAAGCTAATAGACCTAAGATACTGCCTTGAACAGAGCCTGTGAGCGCTTTTACCTCAGCATCAGTACTCGTCTGTACTACTCGGCCCAGCCGAAAACTGAGTTCGTTAAATGACATAATGGCAATAAAAAGTACGACAGCAATAGAAATACTACTGAAACTAAAAAGCAATTCAGACTGCTCCATTTAAATTAATCCCTTATTTATAGTTAAAGATTTCTCAACATTGCAAAGTTTAGTCTAACGATTAGACTGTTTGATTTAATTCGGGGAGACAATAGTTACTCTTCAGGGTTGCGCTCAATCCGTTTACGTTTTATTGGCATATCACCAGCATCTTCCCCCAGCATGGTTTTGACACGCTTAGCCGGTTTAGGCGATGCTGTCTCTTTTGGTGCTTTTGATAGATTTTCTTTGTCTGTTCGCTCTTTTCGCTTAGGTGCTTTTTTTCCCGAAAACGATGCAGGTGACTCAGGGTGCACCGAGCAGTCAAGCGGGTAAGTGATATTTTGTTTAATAGCCAGATAACTTGACCAGTCTCTTGGCCCTACTAACGAGAACGCCTGGCCTTTATTGCCAGCGCGACCCGTTCTACCTATTCGATGAATATACTCATCAGCATGTTTAGGTAAATCAAAGTTGATTACCAGCCCTACCTTGGGTAAATCTAATCCCCTTGATGCCACATCAGTTGTTACTAGGATGCTATGTTTGCCACGGGTAAACTCTGACATAATGTTAGCGCGTTTACTTTGTATTAAGTCACCACTAAGTGAAACGGCGTGACGTTGTTTTTGATTTAATAAAGTCGTGAGGCGAGTGGTGTCTTCCCGGGTAGCCGTAAAAATTATGGCTTGATTGAAATTACTATTATCAAGACACAGCTGGAGTAGCGTATCTTTATGTTCGACGTGATCGGCGAAGAACAATCGTTGTTCAATGTCTCCATGCTCTGCGCCAGCATCTCCCACAGCTATTCGTACAGGCGCTTTAAGCAGTTGTTTACTCAAAGAGGTCATCGCCACGGTATCTGCGGTGGCTGAAAACATTAATGTTTGTCGTTTGCGATGATCTGCTTGCTCGTTAATCTGGATTAACGCGTCGGAAAAGCCCAGATCCAACATACGGTCTGCTTCGTCCAGGATGAGTAATTCAAGACCATTGAGGAAAAACGCTTTGTCGCGTAAATGATCTGCTATACGGCCTGCCGTACCTACAATAATATGCGGGTTTTTGCGCAATTGTTTAGCTTGGTCGTTAAAATTCTCACCGCCTAGTACCAATACACTTTTCAGGGCTAGGGACGACGTAAGTGACTTGACTTCACCAAACACCTGTTTAGCCAGCTCGCGGGTGGGAGCTAAAATAAGCACCCGAGGGTCCTGTCTGCTTAAGGCTTTTTCGCTTAATAGACGGTGAACAGTCGGGACTAAAAAAGCCAGTGTTTTGCCCGAGCCTGTTTTTGAGGAAGCAATAATATCTTGGCCCTTTAATGCAGGCAAAATCGTTTTTTGCTGTATTTCGGTCAGTTCTTGAAAGCCTTTTTCCTGTAAACGAGAAACGATTTTATGATGGACGGGGAGGTCAGATATTTGCAAGGTGAAAGCTCAGCTGTTTAAAATCACGTATTATCCGTTATTGTAGCAGCAATATAAAGCGCAGCGCACTAAGAAAGCGGACTATGGTAGTCCGCCAACACTTATGCGTTAAAACTGCATTTCTGGAATATCACCTTCAACAACCAATTTACCCGCTGTTTTCTCCTGAATTTCTTCAACAGATACCCCTGGGGCACGCTCTTTTAAATAAAATGCACCATCAGCAACTTCCAATACTGCTAAGTCGGTGATAATTCTAGTAATACAGTTGACACCTGTTAAGGGTAAAGTGCATTCCTGAAGTAATTTAGAATTACCATGTTTATCAGCATGGGTCATAGTGACAATGATATTCTTGGCACCCGCAACTAAGTCCATCGCTCCCCCCATGCCTTTGACCAATTTACCGGGGATCATCCACGAGGCAATGTTTCCATTCACGTCGACTTCAAAAGCGCCTAATACCGTGAAATCGACGTGCCCACCTCGAATCATGGCGAAGCTTTCGGCAGAGTTAAAGATAGAACCACCGGTGATAGCGGTTACGGTCTCTTTTCCTGCATTAATCATATCGGCATCAACTTCGGCTTCAGTGGGATAGCGACCCATTCCCAATAGACCATTTTCGGATTGCAACATGACTTCGATACCGTCTGGTACATAGTTAGCTGCGAGGGTAGGGATGCCAATCCCTAAATTAACATAATTCCCATCCTGAAATTCATGCGCTACACGCATCGCAATTTGATCTCTGGTTAACGCCATCTTAACGTTCCTCCTTTGCCAATACTTTGCGCTCGATACGTTTTTCAAACGTTCCTTTAATCACGCGATCTACGTAAATACCGGGTGTATGAATATGAGCTGGTTCCAACTCTCCAGGCTCTACAATTTCTTCTACCTCTACCACAGTGATTTTTCCAGCAGTGGCGGCCAAGGGATTGAAGTTCTGTGCGGTGTGACGATAAATACAGTTACCAAAACGGTCTGCTTTCCACGCTTTCACTATAGCGAAATCACCGGTGATGGATTCTTCTAGTATATAGGGGCGCCCATTGAACTCTTTAACTTCTTTTCCTTCACCGACGGGCGTGCCATAACCTGTTGCGGTATAAAAAGCGGGTATACCTGCACCCCCTGCACGCATTTTTTCCGCTAAGGTGCCTTGTGGCGTTAATTCAACTTCTAATTCTCCGTTGAGTAATTGCTTTTCAAATAACGCATTTTCACCTACGTAAGAAGACACCATTTTTTTTATTTGTTTATCTTCTAACAAGATGCCCAGCCCAAAACCATCTACACCACAGTTATTGGATACAATGGTTAAGCCCTTAGCGCCTTGCTTTTTTATTTGTGCAATCAGTCCTTCAGGAATACCGCATAATCCGAAACCACCGGCTATAACGGTCATGTTATCTTCAAGGCCCTGCATGGCTTGTTCGTAGCTGGTGACTACTTTGTCAAAACCAGACATTCTGCTCTCCTAATTATTTTTTTGTTAACGAGAAGTATCAGCGAGTAAAAATAAATTGTAAAATTAATTTAATCTCTGTATTGATAAAAAAAATTAATGAATCTTTATGTCAATATCTTACCGTAACATGTACGCGTTTATACAAGTCGCAGACTCATCCACGTTCGCAGAGGCCGCCGACAAGCTGCACATTACCCAGCCTGCGCTTTCCATAGCGATAAAAAAAATGGAGTCACAGCTTGGTGGCGCTTTATTTTCCAGAAGCACCAGAAGGGTACAACTCACGCCAGAGGGGCGGACACTCCTACCTAATGCTAGACGCCTGATTAACGAATGGGATGACACGGTTCTCGATATGCGCAATTTATTTGCAATGAAAAAGGGAACACTATCCATTGCTGCAATGCCTTCTTTCGCTGCTTCCCGGTTACCTGACATCCTTAAGCAATTTCATAATAAACAGCCTAATGTTCGTATTCGGGTTTTGGACGTCGTAATGGAAAACGTTATTGAGATGGTAGTTGCAGGGAAAGTAGAACTTGGTTTTACTTTTGAACCCGAAATTTGTGATGGGCTGTGCTTCCAGCCGTTGTTTAATGATTCGTTTATCGTAGTTGTTCATTCACATCACCCTTTGGCTCATTTCAAAAGTGGTGTCGAATGGAAAAACGTTTGTCAGTCAGATTTCATCGCGATGAATCGAGGCTCATCGTTGCGCAAATGGATTGATGAAATAGCGATAGATCATGGGGCCTTGAACATAGTAGCGGAGACTGGACAGTTGGGCACAATCGGACAGTTAATTAAACAACAAATGGGAATTTCAATTGTTCCTTCACTTTGCCACGAGCAAATGGAAAACATTGGCCTGGTTTGTTTGCCACTATTTAACGCACCCCTACAAAAGAATGTAGGCATGATACGCTCATTAAGAGGGAGTATGTCAGTGGCCTCGATAACGCTTTGGGAGCAATGCTTAAAATCGACGCTTCAATAGTATAAGTGATGTTCACTCTACCTGTCAGTGGGGCGGATGAAAATTGCGCAAGTCAGATCATACCGTATTGTTGAAGGGGATTTGTCTCACCTCACTCTGTTACAGCTTATTTTATCCTCTAAAAGTAATGGCTGATATTCACTTCAAATAAGTAGACACTGCCCTTAGAGTATACAGCCCAAACAACATGTACTCAGTTATGTAATTTAAGAAAGGAGACTTTGTTGCATAACTTTAAAATACTTGTGTAAATACACAGTTATAGCCACCTTTCCCCTATATTCAAGAAAACGACCCAATCGCGCGTTTTTGTCATACGAATTATCAGGTAAATTTTCTTAAAGCCTTGGCATCTATTGGCTTTAAGAAACATGGGAATCATGGCACTATGGACAAAAACGAGCACATGCTCGGTAGAAAAACGCGCAATTTGCGCCTTATTAAATTGTTATGTGGCAATTGAAAATGACTAGATTTATTAACATTTTGCTTGCAGTTTTTTTGTGCGGCTGCACGGCGACCAAGCCTAAAGAAGTAGAATTAAGCTTCTCATATCAGGATAACTACGACTATTTTGGGTACGTTACCCATTGGGTTAGAAACACAGAAGTTCCCCCTGTCGATGACAATATAGTCGGAGCTAAAAAGGACTTTGCACTCTGCAAAAGTGAAATGAAAGATCATGTAGTTGATAAACAATTACCTAGTCAAAATGTCCAATATGCGTTTATCGTAAAATGCATGTACAAAAAGAACTGGTTCTTATCTGCCGAGACTTATATGGTTACGCAGTAAACCACATAACAAACCAAGTAAGCGGGACATTAACAGGTGGGCTCCCGTCACTTCGTTCCGTATTATAGCCCACATGTTATTGCCCCTTCTTGGGGCGTTATGTATCACGGAGGATTGTGGTGAAAAAATTAAGTCTTATCTTTCTTATCTCTGTACTAGCTGGTTGTATTTCTTTGCCTAAATCGGAGCAAGAATTAAAAGCAAATCACTACAAAATAGAGTCCAAATGTGTTCAAACTGAATTATTTAAAGCCTACGAAATAATTGCTCAAAATACAGCTCGATGTCATGGCGGTACCGATGGCTCAATTGTTCCTGCGGCTGGCGGTTACATGGCTATATCAACGGAAGATCGTATAGAGGGATATATTTCAAATGATAAAGCCTTTGCGAAAGTATCTGTAGAACACATTAACCCTGTCGCAGGTGGTTTTCTTCAACTTATCGAATTCCAAAAAACAGAGTCTTGCCCAGCTAACATAAAAGTATACTTGCTTAATGATTCAACCAAGTGGAAAACAGCAACTGAATCCGTTTTTAAATGGCTTGAAGGTGACAAAACTTCATGTTTCGAGTTAATGTGATACATAACAATCAAATGCAGCCGACGCCAAACAGTGGCGCGGCTGATTAGGGCGTTAGCTTTTTAATTTAACCCCACAGTTTATGAGGTAGAAATGGATTATCTTCTGCTGGTTTTTGGCTTGGTTTTATTGATTTTAGGGGCAGAGGGCTTAGTTAAGGGAGCGGCTAGATTAGCGGCCAATATTGGAATTCCAAGTCTCGTGATTGGTTTGACTGTGGTCGCGTTTGGTACAAGCGCTCCTGAACTAGCTGTCAGTATGAACTCCGCGCTCGCAAATAAGACAGAGCTGGCAATTGCTAACGTGGTCGGTAGCAATATTTTCAATGTGTTGTTTATTTTGGGTTTAGCCGCACTTATCACACCACTAGCCATCTCAAAACAATTGATACGCCAGGACGTCCCAATAATGGTATTGGCCAGTGCGCTAGTCTTCTACATGGCGACAGATGGGCTCCTGAGCGTGTGGGAATGTGGGCTATTGGTCGTTTTATTAGTTGGCTACACAACGTTTCTTTTTGTGCAAGGCAAACGAGCTGACAGTGTAGCTGTAGACACAAATGATGATGAAGTATCTTCATTAACAACCGGACACCATCCGGTATGGCAAAGTACCTTATGGTTAGTCGCTGGCTTAGTTCTTTTGATCATCGGTGCGAATTTATTAGTGAATAGTGCGGTCACCATTGCGCGTACATTCGCGGTCAGTGAAGCGATTATAGGGCTCACCATTTTAGCGATAGGCACATCATTGCCTGAAGTAGTCACTTCAATAGTGGCCAGTTTTAAAGGGCAAAGAGATATTGCAGTAGGTAATGTGATTGGCAGCAATGTATTCAATTTGTTGGCAGTTCTTGGCATATCCGGTCTATTTAGCAGTGAAGGCTTGCTTGGTAATACACAACTAATTGAACAGGACTTTCCAATCATGCTTGGGGTTGCTTTGCTATGCGCGCCTCTTATGTTGACCGGGGCTGTATTAAACCGGATTGAAGGCATGTTGTTTTTTGGTTTGTATCTACTGTATACCGCATTTTTAATTGGTGGTGTAAAAGATGCAACTTGGTTATCTCCATTATCAATGGTGACTTGGAATATCATTTTTCCGGTTACATTGATTGTGATTGTTGTTTCTTTAATCAAGCATTGGTGGCAGCAGAAACAGTTGAAAAGCTAACAAGTTGCTGCATCGGAAAACCAACTCGCTGGCGCTCGTCGTTTTCCGCTGAGCAAGGCGTTAGGTGCTTACAAGGAATAATTGCATGCAGAGTTTTGAAATCGGAGAGATAGAATCCGCAATCAAGTATGAGAGGGATAAGCATCTAGACATCATTAAATGGTTGGTAGTTTTCCAAGCATTTCTTTTTACTGCTCTAAATCTCACAGCAAAGATTTCCTTGGCAGATACAATCATTTTTGCTTTGTGAATCGACACCAATAATCTAAACACTTCCTAGCCGTTCTTGATGTCGTTTTTCATACTCTACTGGCGAAAGTAGATCATTGAAACCATGTTTTCGTTTATTGTTATAAAACATTTCTATGTAATCGAAGATATCACTTCTAGCATCGTCCCTTGTTGAATAGACTTTTCGCTTAACTCGTTCACGTTTTAGCAATTGGAAGAAGCTCTCAGCTACCGCGTTATCATGACAGTTACCTCGTCGGCTCATGCTGCCTTCAAGACCATTTACTTTAAGGAAGTGTTGCCAATCATGGCTTGTGTATTGACTACCTTGATCGGAGTGGATTGTCACCATTTTCTTAGGGTTTCGTCGCCATACTGCCATTAACAATGCATCTAACACGATTTCCTTCGTGATCCGTGATTGCATTGACCAACCAATGACTTTACGAGAGAACAAGTCGACAACCACAGCCAAGTAAAGCCACCCTTCATGAGTACGGATATGAGTGATGTCGGTCACCCATGACTCATCTGGCGATTCTGGATTAAATTGCCGCTGCAATCGATTGGGCACGCCGATATGGCTCTCACCGCTACGATGACGAGGTTTCCGGTATCCTACCTGAGCTTTTAGCCCTTCATCTCGCATCAGCCGATAAACGCGATTAACACCGCATTTCTCACCAACATCACGTGAGTCAGAATGAACTTTCCGGTAACCGTAAACACCACCAGACTCTAACCAGAACTGTTTAATCAAACCTGTAAGACGTTGATTGGCTTTAGCTCGGTTAGAGTGAGGCTTTTTATTCCATGCGTAATATCCACTCGGATGAACATCGAACATTTTGCAAAGCCAACGAACAGGCCAACTGTCCGAGTTTTCTTTAATAAAGGCATACCTCAGTCGGACTGCTTTGCGAAGTATGCCGCGGCTTTTTTCAACAGGTCACGTTCTTCTGTCGTCCGTTTTAATTCTTTTTGTAACCGTTTAATTTCGGCTTGAGCATCGCTCAGCTCATTGTGCTGTTTAGAGTCAGGGCCGTATTTTTTGACCCAGGCATAAAGACTGTGTGTTGTGACATCTAATCGTTTCGCAACGTCAGATATTGAATGACCGCGATCAACTACCTGTTTAACCGCTTCAATTTTGAATTCTTCTGGGTAGCGCTTGCCGCTCATATGCACCTCTGTATTTTTAGCTAGTTTATCTAACTAAGAGGCGTCTAGGAAATTAGTGTCGATTCAATCCACGAAAATGCGGGGGCTAGCACTTTCACAGGGAGTCATTTTGTCTAAACCCTTATTCAGCATCAAGTCTCTTTAATGCTTTTTTGTAAGCCTCATTTCTCTCACGTTTTCCAACTGCGAGCACTGTAACCACAACTACGTCATCTAACACCTGGTATACCAACCTATATCCTGATTGACGTAATTTTATTTTGTAAACATTGTCGGCATCTAACACTCTATCTGGCGCTACGTGTGGTGTTTTTAATCTTTCTGCTAACTTCTTTTTCAGTTGCTGCTGCAAAGTGCAACCTAGTTTGTTCCATTCTTTTAAGGCGCTTTTCTTAAACGTTAATTTATAGGTCATCCAAACTCACCGAAACGCTTTCTTCACCTTGCCTTTCTTTAACAAGTTGTAGTAGTTCCAGATCTTCTAAACGGTCCATCATTTTTTCGTAAATCTCAGCCGGGACGCAATAGAATGCGGGTTCATTTCGATTTAATATAGCAACAGGGTCGCCATATGCACTGCGCGCAACTTTCATAGGATTTGCTTTTAGTTCAGTAATACTTGCTGCAACTTCTGCCAAAACTCTCGCCGCCATAACGGTCTCCTAAAAGGTCTTTAATTAGGTCATTCTAGGCTATCGTTGTTGGTTTAACAAGCGCGTAAACTCGCTCACTACGTTCGCTGGGACAAAAATTCGTAGGCTCCCTGCGCTTCGCTTGGTATTGTAGCCTACGTATTGTTGCCCGTTATGCGGGCGTTAGCCACCTAAAGTATTTTTACACTTCTCTAAACCGGTTTTAGTGTTATTATTTGGGTTAAGCTGTCAGAAGGTGCAATATGTCAGATGCATTGAAAATCATGCTTGAAAATATCGAGCAACTTAGTACAAAGGAAAAGGATTTAGCGGCTCATTGCCTTCTTACGGCATTAAATTCGAAGTCTGAAGACAATGTAGACTCTGACTGGTTGAAACTAGCAGAATCACGTAGCTCAGACCTTGAAAGTGGAAAAGTTAATGGTCTTAGTTGGGAAGAATTAAGAAGCAATATTTTTGGCTAATGCTTCCACTTACTTTTCACCCAGACGTTCAAATAGAAATTAAATACTCTTTTGAAAGGTATCAGGAGCAGTCTAAGGGATTGGGTTACGAGTTCATTAATGAGCTAGAAGAGTCATTTGAATCAATTCAGTCACTCCCTTCTGCTTGGCCTAAGAGGGGCAATTTCATCGCCGTTTTGTATTAAGCCGCTTTCCTTTCTCTGTTATATATAAATTCAAGGTGGCGAAACACTTCAAGTTGTTCAGTTATGCACAATCATAGGAAGCCCGGCTACTGGCTAGAACGTGGCTAACAAAGCGCTATTTTTGTTCCCTTCGGTCACTGGGACGCAAAGACGGGGGGCTGCTTCGCATTTAGCCCACGTGCCTGCGTCCCAAAGCTAGGTGTTATGAGTCTTTATGAATAAAGCTATATGTTTGATAGTAGCCATAATTTTTTTAGCATCTTGCACAGATGCTAAAGTGGGGGAGCGTGATAATGGTCTTGAATGGTTGCTAAAGGCAAATCCAGAAATTGATGCGAAAAAAGCGATTCGTTCTGGAGATACGAGGTTTATAGGTGTGATGGGTATGCTTTTGAAGGTGGTGCCTAGAATAGATAAAAATTGTGATCCTGGGAGAAATGTCAGGTACATAAATATTGATGATGTTATCAATAGCTATGAAGAGCGTAAATTACAAGCTATCGCACCAGTATACGCAGAAGCGTACAACCATTACATGTTGCAGTATGGTAGGGAAAATAATGTGCAAGTCTGTAAGTATAACTCATAACAAATCAATGTTGTTCGGCGCTATCGCGTCCGAACTCGCTAATGTTCGCCGCAAATTGAAGTGTTATGCCTTTTGACACATCTCGCGATGTACATACAGTGTGCATATGATTAAATTCGAGTGCCATTTAGCAAAAGCTAATTCCAACATCAAAAAACATGGTATCAGTTTTGAAGAAGCAAGATCTGTTTTCTATGACGAATTTGCTTGCCTATTTTATGATGATAGCCATACCCAACTGGAAGAAGACCGTTTCTTGATGCTTGGGACTAGTAATGAATCAAGGTTACTACTGTGTCATTGCGAAAGAAATGATAGAAATTTTATCCGTATTATTTCAGCTAGTAAGGCTACTAAACTTGAAAAACGGCATTACTGAGGTGATTGATATGAAAGATCAATATGATTTATCAAAAATGAAATCACGGAAGAACCCTTATTTCTCAAAACTTAAAAAGCCTGTCACAATGAGGTTAAGCGAGGATGTCATTGAATATTTTAAAGGTATGTCCGAAGAAAACGGGGTGCCATAGCAAAGTTTAATCAACTTGTATCTTCGAGATTGTGTTGCACAACACAGAAAAATTGATATTTCGTGGCATGCGGGGACATAACAAGCGAATAATCGCGTGCCCGCTAGGGACGGGCTCTGGGATAAAAACACAATGCCGCTTCGCGATTATAGCATTGTATTTTTGTCCGATATTTGGAAGTTAGGTGCAAATGCGAAAGATCCAACATTTTATGTCTGAACATCCGATGGTTATTTTAGTTTTCGGCTTCCTAGTGATCACTCTTTTGGCTGTAATTTTTCAATATTCTTTAATCACTGGTTTTGTAGTTGGTTCAACTGAAGGTAAGGTGTATTCAATATCTGAAAAGCCATTAGGTGGTAACAATCGTAGTGCACACAAAGTAGACTTTGCTAAGGTAAAGCTTAAATCAGGCAAGTTTGTTCAAGTCCAATGTATAAGCTATTGTCGCCTAGACCAAAAGCTCAACATTACCATCTACAAGCGTCTTTGGGGCAATAAACTTAGGAATGTTTATGAGCGCACCTAACAAGCAAGTAATGGCGGGTGCGCAGGCGCACACTAGGACAAAAATACAATACCCCTTCGCGATTATAGCATTGTATTTTTGCCCTTTAGCTTAAAGTTATACGCAATTGATCAGAATAACTTTTTAAGATCACGGTAAAAATTCTCATGCGAACCAAGCGCTATTAATTCAAGGATTACAGTTCCATCCTCGTAACTGTACCCGAGTAAAGTTAACTGCTTGACCATCTTGAATTTGTAGACGCGAAGAAATGACAAGTCACCTTTTTTCTGCTCGCCCTGCAGCGGCTCTTCCATCAGTGCTTTTACCGCCTTATCCAGATCTTTTTTCTGATTCTGGTGTAGCTTCTTAACAGCTTTCTTGAAATTAGCTGTCTGTAAAACAGTGATAATATTAGCCAAAATCGTATGGTTCCAATTTCCCCGCCTCTTTTTCAGCTTTAGAAATTATTGCCTGTTTTACAAATGCGTAAGGCAAATCTGGATTATCTTCCATCATTTCGCCTATTTTCGCCCAGTGCTCAATTTGTTTAGGCATGGTGCGATTCAGCGCTTTACCCATAATAGTAGCTTTCTCAACTAGATCTTGGCTTAGTCTTACGCTCGCTGTTGCCATTATATATCTCCTACTAAACAGTCAATATATTGTAGCGATGCGCTACGAATGTGGCAAATTGCGTAAAGTAAATCGCTATAAGCTAAATACTAGATGAAAAAAAAAGTTTGCTTTTCTCTCCATTCTTTTCGTTTCCTTATTGCTATCTACAATGTTTAAGGTGTTAGAAAGTACGGAATATCACGTGGTTACAGGCGCGCCAGCGCTAATGATTTTCTGTTTAATTTTTCTCGAGTATTTAGTGGAATTAGATGAGGAGCTGGCCGGTGGTTGCTCTAATCCAAATGATTCAAAAAATATTGCTCTGCTATTAGTCCGTGAGCTTGCGCTAAAATTTATTGCGCTGTTACTTGGTCTTTGGGTGGTACTAAAATTTCAGGGTCAGAGTAAATTGTCTTTTAAAAGTACTCTGTTCCTGAAATACGCCCACAAATGGGCTGCGACCGTAACACGGTGGCGGCTTCGTTATTCTCGCCACCGTGTTACTGCCCGTTATTGAGAAGTTATGTGTCAAGGAAGCAGCAATGAAGAGTCATAAATTTGAGCTATTTGCAGACTACTTTCAGGGATACCTGATGGACGTTGAAGCAGAGGACGATGCTTCAGAAATCTGGACGGAAGAAGCACTAACTTAAAGCTTGGAACTCCTCCGAATACTTTCGCGGTTGGTACATTTCGGAACGTGGATTTATCTTTTGAAGTAGAAATCTACGGAAGTGAGCCTGAGGTAAATCCCGAAGAATGGAATCACGCTTCAAAAGGGCATTTCAGTAGTAAATCTGGTCGTTGTACCGTTTTTAGGTGCTCCAGACTTCGCACCCAGGAGGGCTAAAATTTTATTGATAGTCAGCGGGTCTTCAAAATAAGCAATAAGCTGCTATTGAGCTGATAGCCAAGTTTGAGTTACAAAAATGAGATAGCCCGTCGAAAGACGGGCCCTGTCATATTGTTATTGGTCACTGCAAGATTGCTTTTTACGTCTCCATGGCTCAATCGGTTGGACAAAGTAACGCCACCAAACATAACGCCATGGGATCAAAACAATCAACACACCAATTCCGATTAACGATGCCTTTGCGTTGACGATAGCCGGAATTTCTTGGCCTGCCAGCCAGGGTGGCAGAGCGACAACTGACAGCCAGACCAATTTCCATGCAATTTCATAAAGCATAATAGGTAAAAACGCTAAAGGACGAAAAACGCCTCCAATAGCCATTACAGCAAGCGTGGCAAGCATCGAATGCCCGAGACCTCTCCATTGCGTCCATTCAGACGCCCCCTCTAAAATATAATTTAATTGCTTTGAGCCCAGCACTATCACCATTGCAGCAAAGATTATTCGAAGGCCCCAAGTTTCCCATAACGCCACTGGTGGCGCGGCCGCTTTTATTGATGCATATTCATTCTTATGATCTTTTCCTGTTTTAATATCATGGTTTTTAATGTCAGATTGACTTTGCATATCCGTACCTCACTTTATAAATGTCAGCTCAAGACTGCCATGTATAAAGGCTTCCGGCGCATCGAATTTGAAAATCGATGCACGAAATAGATATGAAATGCAAAAATTATCGAAAATGAATTGAATTAACGTAAAATAAACGCGGAAAAAGAGAAAGAAAAAAATGGAATTGAGTGTGGACCACCTGAAAATCGCACAACTACTTATTGTGTTACTAAGCCTGTCGTTAGCATTTTTTCATCTTCGACTGCGACAATCCCACGTTTTGCATCTCGCTTATGCTGTTTTTTGTGGGTCTTCGGCGATGTATATTGCAGGTAAAATGACTGCCGACTTTTGGTCGCCCTATCATCATCTTATCGGCACACTGGGTTTTGCCACCTGCAGCGGCTACTGGCTTTTTGCCCGTGCATTTTTCCGAAAAGCGAACTCTATCAATCGCCACCACCTCTTATTCGTCGGCTTACTTGGTGCTTGCCTGATATTGCGCCACCTTATAATGTTTTCCGAAAAAATGTGGCTTACAAACACAAACTGGCTACCTGTTCTTACTACCGTTTTATCCGAAGCAATTGCGCTGCTATCGTCAGGTATGCTCATTCTTGCATTTTGGGAAGGCTATCGAGGGTTACAAAACGCGACTGCAATAAAGCGTAAAATGATCACGATTTACCTGTCCTCATTCGTAACTGCGGTTTTCAGTGTTATGTTGATCGCCGCAGCTCTTCCAAAAGAAGTGTTAGCCGGTACTGGTCGAGACTGGCTTGTTGTATTTGCTTACTTGTTAGTACTAACCAGCACTCATGGGCTGATTCGATATCGTCAACAACACATTGACGAAAAAGAACAAAAATTGGACGTGTCAGTTCAGGAAGAAACGAAACTCGCTCAGCAAATAAAAACGTTGTTGGTTGAAGAAAAGGGCTTTTTGGAATCAAACTTACGCGTCGCCGATATTGCCCGCGAGTTAGATGTTCCCGAATACCGTATTCGCACTGTTATGCTCAACCAATTCAATGCTAAAAATTTTAATCACTACATCAACCAAATGCGGGTTGAACATGCAAAAAACTTATTGAGTGCGCCTGATAAACAAGAATGGCCTGTACTTGTTGTCGGGATTGAAAGTGGCTTTGCATCTGCCGCCCCCTTTACACGGGCGTTTAAAGAGTTTGCGGGTTGCACCCCAGGACAATATCGCAAGCAGCAGTTGGCAACGCAGGGCTGAACAAACCACAGCAGATCATACTATCAGCCTTCTTGATCGCTATCGCTAGCTTACCGCTAGTTACGCTCAGCTTGGCTTTCACTGTTCGAGTTGAGACCAGCATTGGCCACGGTGCCAAGGATTAAAAACTCAACAATGGGTGGAACAGCAACAGGCACAAGTGCTGCCGGTCCGCTACTTTCATATAGTATTCGCGTTGCCGCATGATCTGAATGTGGTGAGTCGATATGCTGCCAATTCTTTGTATAAAGCGCTGTTTGGTGCAGTCTGGCAAACACTTAGCAAATTCACATCTACCCGCAGCCATGCCCGAGGCCAACTGGGGATGACATCGGTCTTCCACACTTAGGGGCAAAAACAGGCTCAGCATATTCACCTGCATTGCTTAGTACCTGGTGGTGTATTAGACGCAACGGGAAAATGGTGCCCGATGAGAGGGCAGTATCCGGTAAAGGCGCTTTCGAAGATGTTTCGTGCCAAAACGATGGTTAAATTACGCGCTGGTAAAGTGGCTGTTTCCACAAGCCGAAACGTTGACGTTCGAGTCATGGTGCGTGTACTGCAAGCCTTGTATTACAAAGCCTGAGGTGTTGATAAACTATTTATCACGCTACACGCACAAAAAAAATTCTGCATGGATTTCGGTTAGTGGATATTGCTGATGACACTGATGAGTTCACCTACAAAGATTTCCGGCAACCGACCAAGCAGAAAGCCAAGCGATTAATCTGGATTGAGTTTATTTGCCGATACCTCTGTAATATTTTACCGAAAGGTTTTATGCGCGTTAGGCACTTTGGATATCTGGCTTACCGTTGCCGCAGAAAAAACTGATGCATATGAAAAACTGTGCCAGCGCTCCAAAACCTTGAAACGAGAGGGCACAATGAATCGCCTAGCCATTGGCTTTGCCGTAAATGCCATAAAGGAGAGCTGAAGCTGAATTCCCTTGCTCTTCCAGACCTCTTATGGGAAAACGAGACAAGGCGCTATGGGCTGGCTAAGAAACTAGTCAGTCGCATAGGTTTTACAGCGCTGGGTCCGCCCCAGAGAAACAAACTCGGCCTCAATAAAGGATGAAGGAAAAATTGATGAGTTCAAGCATCAAACTAACAATTTAAAAAGGGTGGAAATATGGACAAAGACGTCAACACTTACCAAAACAGTAATGAGCTTGAACACGTCGCCACTTCCCAAATAATACAAGTTCTATTAGCATCATCTATACCGATTTAACGGACCGTGTTGAAGCACGCTCCAGCGAGGTATTTAACTGGTATTTAAAATCATGCCGTTAAAATACTTAGATGTTATGTTTTAAGGAGAGAATGTGGCAAATAGCAAATTAGTTGGCGGGGCAGGTGAGCATTACATTGCATATGTGCTCTCATGCTTTAACTACATCTGCGCTCTAGTCCGTGAAGGTTCCCCCACAATTGATCTTCTCGCATCTAACATTGACGGTAGTAGAACCTTAAGCATTCAAGTTAAAACAAGTAAGTCCGCACGCAGAAAGCGTGGGCGAGGCGATAAAAAAGATTGGCACCATCTAGAATTCACATTAGGTAAAAAAGCTATTGAGCACTCGGGGGAGAACGTTGTATTTTGCTTTGTTGATTTAAAAGGTTTAGATCCTTCAAAAATGCCAGATGTGTACGTAATCCCGTCACTGGTCATCAAAGATCATTATGCAAGTAGAGACCTTAAAAAAATAAAGTGGCTAAGACTCCACTGGAGCATTGAGAAAATGGAGCCATTTAAAAACAATTGGGAACCAGTACATGCAATACTACGGGATTCAGCTAAAGAAACATAACAAACGCATTTTCGGCTGGTTTTCCTCTGCGCTGCAAACCAGCGAAAAATGCGGGCGTTCAAGGAGCAAAAATTGAAACTATCTCTTTTATTCACAATGTTACCGCTGTTAGCATCGTCATATGCTATGGCATGCTCAGAAGTATCTGAGTTCGAAAATCATACTGTTGGAAACCCAGTCTTAAAGATTAACCCTAAGTATCCGAACTCTTTATCTAGTTCAATGCCCTCCGGTTGCGCAATAGTTGAATACCGGCTGACAGAAAAGCCATCTAGTAATTCGAAAGCACTTATCCCAACAGACATAGTTATTATTGAGTCGTCACAAGATGCATTTGGATTGGAATTACAAAAGGCTGTAGGAAAGTGGTTATTTTTTACAAAGGCTCACCCTGATTATCAAAACCTCAAGTTTATTGCTAAGTTTGATTTCGTTGTAGAATGATGAACACTAACAAACGTTTCAAGTCGTACCCGCGGGCGCGGGTGCGGGCGCAAAAATACAGCGTTGCTTCGCGATTGTAGCGCTGCGTTTTTGCCCTTTATTTAAAAGTATACTCTTTAAAGGAAAAGGATAATTCAAATGATTTCAATAGAGTTTTTAGTCACTTCTCTTGTTGTTGTCCTGATTCCAGGTACAGGTGTTCTATATACAATTGCAACAGGGCTTTTTATTGGCAAAAGAGCTAGTGTTGTTGCTGCATTGGGCTGTACGCTAGGGATTCTGCCTGCTCTATTAGCGAGCACATTAGGGTTGGTAGCTCTGTTTCACACTAGCGCAATCGCTTTTTAGGTCGTTAAATACTTTGGCGTAGCCTATTTACTTTATTTAGCGTGGCAAATGTGGACGTCTTCTTCATCGCTCGCAGTAGGTAGTAAAGAAAAAAACAGCCGTTACAAAAATATTGCTATTAAAGGTTTCTTGTTAAACATCTTAAACCCTAAGTTATCTATATTCTTCCTTGCCTTTTTACCCCAATTTATTCCGCAACATTCAGCGAACGCGCTTACGCATATGCTTGTTTTGGGTTTCATATTTATGCTTATGACTTTTATTGTGTATGGCTTCTTATCAGGTAGCTTCAATAAAATCATAATTAAATCAGAAAGAGCTACGGTAGCAATTCAAAAATTGTTTGCGGCCAGTTTCGCCGGTCTTGGAATAAAGTTGGCATTAAGCGAACGGGTATAAAAAAGTTTAAGTCCGTCCGCATCGCAGGGTGAGACGCAAACATGTGGTTGACTCGCTTCGAGCGGATTTTAGTCCCCATGTCTTCGCCCCTTATTTAGCAGTTAGCAGTCAAAAGGAATTTTATGCTTTATTTGTTTTTAGGAAATGCAGTTGTAGGCTTGTTTATTCTTCTTAGCATACCCATGCAAGATAAGCTTTCTAATGGCCAATATATATTTCTCATCGCCTTTTCTCTCCTCTTAGATTTTCTACCAACCTTGGGCTATTTTCTTGGCAGACGTTTATCAAATAATGCGAAAATTCATTGGGAAACTTTGCTTTTCTTAGGTGCTGTTGTGGGTTTGATTTCGCAAGTTATATTACCTGAGCTAGGCTTTGGCATATCCGAAGAAAGTTCACTCTGGTACGTTTCAGCCATTTTGTTTTTTGCAGTCGCTTTCGTGTCACCCAATTTCGAAAAATGGCGGGTTAAATCGGCATGACAGATAACAATCCAATAAACTCGTTCACTACCTTTGCTGGAACGCATACACGCAGGGCGGCGTCGCCATTACGCCCTACGTACCTGTGCCCGTTATCGAAAAGTTATAATTTTATTAAATCATGGAGCGCTTATGAAAAAGATAATTTTATGTTTGTTCTTTGTTTCAGTAACTATGGGCGGAATTGCTGTGGAATATACTCCAAGCAGTAAAATTGAACGGCTATTATTTACTGAAACGGGAGATGTGTATGTGAAAATGGAACAAAATACTACAACATGCACTTGGGGCTTTTATATTTCCCCTGAAAGCGCAGGTTATCAAAATGTGTCCTCAGCATTGCTAGCTGCTTACCACAGTAAATCAGAAATAATTCTATATGCAGATGAAACTGTATTGTGGTCAGGCTCAAAAAATCCCACGTGTAGAATCTATAGTGTTGATCACCGTTAGTTATACAAGGGCTTCAAGAACGGACGCAAAACGCTTGGCGGCGTTCGATGCTCGCAATTTTCGCCAAGTGTTTATATGCTGCCTATGCGCGTGTTATGCGCTAGAACAATAAGAAAACTTATGTCATCTAGATACATTTTAATATTTTTAAGCATTTTCGTTTTTTTAACTTCGTTATTAGCGGTTGATGCCAGCGACTTGCGTGAAAAAAGGGTTGAGCTTAAAAATTTAAAGATAAATTATCAATTCTTAGATTACACATCTATTGAAAAAGAGCCTGAGATAACTGAGCTTGTTTTTTCAGCTTTCTAATACAACCCTTGTTGTTATATGTATATTAGCTACACTTCCTATTGATGGCTTTTTGGGGCGCTGAAAAAATCACCCAGTGTAACGTGGTTAAAAGCAAAACATCGCGTAGAATTAAGTTTGCGATCCAGTCCTTGTTTTTACAGTAGTCTAAATGATTTTAATACTACTTTTATAAACTAAATGATTAGGATGGTTTTAACAGTGACTTACAATAAAATGCTCAAACTACTCCCTTCGGTCGGGAGGACACAAATACATGGGAACCCTCGCTCCGCTCAGGGTTTTAGCCCGCATGTTTGCCCTTATATTTAGAAGTTACACGTCATGAATACTTTAATAGCTAAACGCTTCGTAGCTCTCGGCGCTGTGCTTTTTTTACTCGGACTGTTCACTGGCTTCGGCATACCGGAATTCACAAACCCACGAATGGCCCTCGCCAGTCATCTTGAGGGCGTTATGAATGGCACTTTTTTGATTGCGCTCGGCGCCGCTTGGGGATACGTGAACCTCTCTCCGAAACTAGAATCGGCCGCATTCTGGCTTCTAATCTACGGCAGCTTCGCAAATTGGGCCTTCGTTACCCTTGCTGCAATTTTCGGAGCAAGCGAAATGACGCCCATCGCAGGCACAGGTTTTTCTGCATCACCAATGCAGGAGCAGATGGTTAGCCTTGGACTGATATCTGTCGGGCTAACAATGCTCGCCAGTATAGCCATTATTGTTTTTGGTTTGTTTAAAGGAAACGACGCATAACATGCGCTTAAAGTCGCTTACGCGAATGTCATTAGCTACGAGTATAAATGGAACGTAATCTGATTATCTTGTCAGAAAAAATATGGATGATGCTGTTCGCGTTTACTTAAAACTAGGCTTCACTTAAATTGACGATACACCTCACTACGCTAGGTGGTTTTTCGCTTATTCCGTGTCAAATATTTGGGCAATAGCTGCCATGCTTTTAGGCTCAAATGTGAATAACCTAATAGGCAATATTGGCCATGTTAACAAACGAAAAAATTAATTCACCTGCTGGCGCTAGCATGTGCGCGGCCTTGCTACGCTCGGGATTTTAGCCCCCATGGATACATCACTTAGCTAGGTATGTGGTAGGGGAGTAGAGGGAACGAACCAATAAGGCTCGGACTTTACCGAAAAGCCTTGGAGAGTTTATGAAAGAGCAAGCTCATGGTAAATCGGCTTCTGCAAACGTAACTTTTTATTTTCCATATTTTGAAAAAAAATATAACGGTCACGGCGTTCTAGGTTATTCACGCTTGATAGACGGAAAATATGCAAAACCAGTAAAATTGAGCAATAAGATTAATTAAGGGAAATACATTGCGCATATTTTTGTATTGCGCCAGATAAGTCCTATTTAATGTGGGATGTTGAACGAGAGAACGGGCAGGGGGATGAGCAGGGAACAAGCAGATATCTATATCAGTTTTAGGCTCAAAAATGGTTCTTGATCCCCCTCAATGAATATGAGCTCAATAATAAATTCTGAACTTCAGCAAAGATCTCCACATGTTACACCTGATGGAAAATATCTCTTTTATATGGGGGTGATTGGAAGACCCATGAAGACGGAAGTCGCAATAGGGTAGGGCAAAGGTACTGGGTAAGTGCGCAAGTTATCAAAAATATCAGGCCGAAGTAATAGCCACTACTTTGCTAAAATTTATCTAACAATGAATTATGGGAAAGGCATTATATGGCCAAGATCCAACTAGGATTTTTTTGCCTGATACTTCTTTTTACATCGAGCGCTTTGGAGGCTAATCAAGATGAAGTCCAACCTCAGCGAGGCGTCAGTATAGAGAGTAGAGAAGTTTGCAACGCAGGCGCGACAAAGTGCCAACTAGTAGGCTCTGCGGGTCCCTGGTTACTATCAATTTTCGAAACGTCTGTCGAGGCATGCGAGGGTGCGGGTAATACTAGCGATACAGTTCACAAATGGCTTGAGAGTAACTTATGGTTGATAGATGAAGTTAAAAAGATGACCCCCGAGTATAGTCAGCTGATTAAAATACAAAAGAATTTTTGGAATGTTCCTCGTGCGTATTTAGATAATCAGTGTTTTAGAGTATCGAAGGCCGTTGAAGAAGCGAGTCCATTGAACCATGGTATGCGGTAAATGCCATTTGACAAGCCAGCGGAAAATCATACGCTGGGGACTAATCCACATAAACGGTCGCCTTTGCGGCTGCTTGGGCATTATTACCTTCCGCTAGCCAGCCAATTGTGGGCTGGCATTAGGTAACACGTGTTGATCAGCTCGCGGCACAAAGCAGCCTTTCAGTTTTTGACGAGTACCATCGTTTGAAAGTTTTTTATTACCACTTTTTCTTAGGGGCAAAAAGTTCGTCTAGCTCGTCTCTTTCTTCTTCTTTTTTACGAGCTCGGTCTTCTGCATTCGTATTTTTCAAATTAGCTTGAATTTCGTGCAACCATTCTCTCAGCGTTTGTAGTCGCGACTTCACATAATCATCAGGGTGGGTCTGTGCATCAAGCGCCGCTATCGCTTTTTCGAAATATTGCCGGGCCGAACCTAACATGCCCGAATTCATCGCAGTTCTGCCGCGCCGGGTTAACGTTTCGACATTCACTTTTAATTGCAGGCGCTCAAGGTTTTTATCTTCTTCAATAAAGGTTTTAGTATCGACTCTTCCTTTACTATGTTCTGAACGCAGCATAATTCTTAACTTTTTTACTCCCTGAATGTATTGAATAATCATCTTGTCATTATCAGGCAGCGAAAAATCATTGACTGGCAAACTCTCAGTATTTTCTAACGCAGTGGCACGGCTTTCCGCATCGGAAATGCGCTGTTTAATGTCTGCAGTAGATTGTCTAGTATTACGGATTACTTTTAGAGCGCTGACAATCCGATTCTGCAAAATCTGCAAAATGCGGGGAGATATCGGCATATTACTTGCCGCCATCATTACATTCTCTGTTTCATCTATAATTGCTTTTTGTTTAACAACCTCTGCACGCTCTTCTGCCTCAAGTTTCGCACGATGCTGTTGAAACGCATTTATAAAAATCGCGGCGACAATCAACACTACGATTAAAATTATTATTATGGTAAACATGAAACGTTACGCTCACTTTATTTTGTCGCTTACCTCATTTCGGACCGCGACAGTTTTCATTACTAATTATGTCGGCAGAGTTTACGGTAAATTTACTACAAATACACTACCGCCTAAGTCTCCACCATTTGACAGGGCTATTGTCCCGCAGTTTTTTCCGCGGGTATGCGCCGCTGCTATCAATCTTGCAAAGAACAACCCCAGCCCCGTTCTACCTTGGCTAACGTGGAAGTCTGATAGTTCGGTATTGCTGTTTATTAGCATTTCTTCCGGATAGCCTGGCCCATCATCTTCTACACTAATGACCAAATGTGAGTTTTCTACTTTTGCGCTCAGTCGAATTCGAGATGTGCCGTATCGTAATGCATTTACTACGACATCATTGATAAGCATGTAAATCAAATCACCATCCAGATACCACCTTAGCTCGCTGTCCACGTTGACATCAATGCTTACTTTGCGCTGGTTTGAATAAAGTGCATTAGAACCGGTAACATCTTCAAACAAGTCTGCAATAAAATGTTCGTCTACAGTGGTTGGTAGAGTCTCAAGTTGAGCGCGATAAAGAGAAAGCATTTGAACAAGATTCATATTTAGTCTGGATGCCTCATAATGTACATTGGCAACCTGACAGTGTGCTTCGTCGAGTTCTTTTGGGATAGAATCAGATAAATTTTCAATCGACTGTATTAATAAACACAGAGAATTTTTCATATCGTGAACTGCCGCCGCTAGCACGGAAGAAAAGTCGATGTTAGAGTTGGCGTTAAAGTCGTCCATCTGAACAGATTCAATTGATTTAATCATTAGTACTAATCCTTTTATACGCTACTTAAATTTAAATTGATATAAAAAATACATTCAGAAAGTTATGCAAATGAATGATTACGTAGCGGTTTTGAGTGCGTTAGTTTATAGGTTAAAGCTACTAATATTTATTACCAAATCGTAAAGTTTTATAGCATTCATGGTGAGTTTTCGATATAACGTTACCATTAACCCAGTGAAATTCCAGTAGGTAGCGGATACCCTGATATGAAATTACAACAGCTGCGCTATATCGTTGAGGTACTCAATAACAACCTGAATGTTTCAGCCACCGCAGAGAGCCTGTACACCTCACAACCTGGTATTAGCAAACAGGTTCGAATGCTGGAAGATGAATTGGGTGTACAGATTTTCGGCCGTAGCGGTAAACATCTTACTCATGTTACAGTCGCCGGACAGGATGTAATTAATATTTCACGTGAAATTCTGGCTAAAGTAGAAAGTATTAAGGCGGTAGCCCGCGAACATACTTTGCCTGATCAAGGTAAACTTAATATAGCGACTACTCATACGCAAGCTCGCTATGCGTTACCGGATGTCATTCAGGGCTTTATGCATAAATATGCAAAAGTTTCTTTGCATATGCATCAAGGCACTCCCTCACAAATTTCAGATCTGGCGGCCAAAGGTGAAGCTGATTTTGCGATAGCAACCGAAGCGTTACATCTTTATAACGACTTAGTAATGCTTCCATGTTACCACTGGAACCGAAGTGTTATCGTCAACAAAAATCATCCACTTTCTAAGAAAGAGTCAATCGGTATAAGTGATATTGCCAAGTATCCCCTAGTGACATATGTATTTGGATTTACAGGTCGTAGTGAGCTCGACCAGGCATTTGAACGTGCTGGATTAACACCGAAAATTGTGTTTACCGCTACCGATGCTGACGTTATCAAAACATATGTCCGGTTAGGCGTTGGGATTGGCGTAATTGCTTCAATGGCGGTGAATGAAGAGTTAGACGCGGATTTGGTGAAAATTGATGCCAGCCATTTATTCGATTACAGTACAACCAAAATTGGCTTTCGAAAAGGCTCGTTTTTAAGAAGTTATATGTATGATTTTATTGAACGTTTCGCGCCGCATTTAACGAAGGATAAGGTCGAGAAAGCAATGATGCTAAAAAATAACGATGAAGTTGAAAAGATGTTTAAAGGCGTAACGTTGCCAGTTAAATAGTGGGCAGCATTCGCTGCCCATTCAGGTTAACATTCAATAATATTTACCGCTAAACCGCCACGTGCGGTTTCTTTGTATTTAGTTTTCATGTCGTTACCCGTATCTCGCATGGTTTTAATAACCTTGTCCAGCGAAACTTTGTGTTCACCACTGCCGCGTAATGCTAGCCGTGACGCATTAATTGCTTTGATAGCACCCATGGCGTTACGCTCGATGCAGGGAACTTGAACCAAGCCACCCACGGGGTCACAGGTTAGTCCTAAGTTATGCTCCATGCCAATTTCGGCTGCATTTTCAACAGCCGATATAGAGCCGCCCATAATTTCAGCCAGTGCTCCAGCCGCCATTGAACAAGCCACGCCAACTTCTCCCTGACATCCCACTTCTGCGCCCGATATTGACGCGTTTTCTTTATAAAGAATGCCAATTGCACCAGCAGTAAGTAAAAAACGGCTAGCGGTTTCCGCATCTAAGGGACGCACGAATTTGTCATAATATTGCATCACCGCAGGAATGATGCCTGCAGCGCCATTGGTGGGGGCCGTCACTACACGACCGCCGGCGGCATTTTCTTCGTTTACCGCTAATGCAAATAAATTAACCCAATCCATAGTTTGCATAGGATCGTTTGAGCGTTCATTTTGTAAACGACGATAGAGCCCAGGCGCACGTCTTACTACCTTCAGACCACCGGGAAGGATGCCTTCATTTTCGATACCACGATCAATACAGGCTTTCATTACCTGCCAGATGTCGAAAAGCATAGATCGGACTTCTGAAGCAGGGCGGTGAACCGCTTCATTTCTCATCATTAACGAACTAATACACAATCCGTGTTCTTTACACATGGCGAGCAGTTCGTTAGCGCTTTTAAAAGGGAAGGGCACTTTGGCTTGTTGCGAAAGTGCGTTGTCCTTCACTTCTTCAAATTCTTCGTCTTTAATAATGAAACCGCCGCCAATACTGTAGTACGTCTGTTGGCGAAGAATTTCCTCGCCTTTATTAGCAAAGAAAGTAAGTGCATTAGCATGGCGAGGTAGTGATTTACGACGATGAAAAACAATTGCGTTTTTGTTTGGAAAAGCAACCTCGTGCTCACCATTGAGCATAAGTTTTTGGGTATCCTGAATTTGTTCAAGACGAGAATCTATAGAATCCACATCGACAGATTCAGGTAATTCACCTAATAATCCAAGTATAACTGCTTTACCCGTGCCGTGACCTTTACCGGTTTGCCCTAACGAGCCGTAAAGTTCAACTTTTATCGCTGTCACCTGGTGGAGCAAGCCATCATCTTTAAGTGTGGCGGCAAATTCAGCTCCTGCCCGCATCGGGCCGACAGTATGCGAGCTAGAAGGGCCGATCCCGATACTGAACATATCGAAAATACTAATCATAGGGTCAGAGTCCGTTTATCATTTTATACGATCATGCATGTAGTCAATTCTAACTACAACACACTAAGGGAAATGAAGCCTAATAGGCAGGCTTATCATTGTAAACTTAACTTGATACTTAGTCATTTTCAGCTAACAAATGAAACGATAAATTTCTCAATAAAGCGGCCGTGGCACCCCAAATCATATGTTTATTCCACGGAATAAAGTAGATTGGGAAAGTTTGACCATGCCGATGAGTATGGTGGGTTAAATGATTAGCGCGGTTCATTAAATACGAGAGAGGTACTTCAAATGCGCTCGCAACTTCGTTTTTATCCAACGACAGCTCGCAATCGGGTTTCACTATGCCGATAACGGGTTTTATAGTGTAGCCGCTAATCGTCCGGTAATTCGGTAACGCACCCATGATTTGTACATGTTCTGGTGGCAAGCCAATCTCTTCTTCGGCTTCCCTTAAAGCGGTCCCGACAGGGAAGGTATCTTCAGCTTCAGCACCTCCACCAGGAAAAGAAATCTGGCCGGCATGGTGTCGCAAATGGTGCGCTCGTTCAGTCAATAGTACTTTTAATTCGGTTTTGTAATCAATTAAAGGTACAAGAACAGCGGCGGGGCGCCCCGAATAAGCTAAGGGGTAGTCCAGTTCAGAACGAACCCGTTCAATATGATGAAAACGACGGATAAACTCCGTTTTATTCATTTCGTTGCCCTAATACAGGTAAAATTCGCGATACTTTATCCAGCGTTTCCTGGTATTCCTCATCAGCTATTGAGTCTAATACGATGCCGCCCCCAGCCCAACAGTAGATGTAATTATTTTCAGTAAGCAATGTGCGGATAAGAATGCTCGAGTCCATATCGCCACGAAGGCCCATATAAAGTATGCTGCCACAGTAAACATGACGGCGATGGGGTTCCAACTCATCAATAATTTCCATGGCTCTTATTTTAGGTGCTCCTGTTATAGAGCCACCTGGAAAAGCCCCAGCTATTAAATCCCATGCTGTACTGTCCGGCTTAAGCTTGCCTTTAACTGTACTAACAAGATGGTGAACAGCGGCGTAACTTTCAAGGGCAAAAAGGGAAGGCACATTTACAGAATTTGGTTGGCAATGTTTGCTGAGGTCATTACGCAATAAATCTACGATCATTAAGTTTTCAGCACGATCTTTCTCGGAATTCAAAAGGGCATTGCTACTGTCTTTATCTTTTACCGGATCTGCATACCTCGGCCGGGTTCCTTTAATGGGCTTAGTTTCGACTTCATCTTGATCAACGGAAATAAAACGCTCCGGCGAAATACTTAAAATACTGTTATGGGGGAGACGCATAAATACTGAAAAAGGCGCTTTATTTTGCTGCTTAAGTTTTAAGTACGCGTCCCATTCGCTACCTTCATACGCTGCGTTGAAACGCTGAGCCATATTGACTTGATAACAGTCGCCCGCTTTCAAATAATCTGATATTGAATGAAGTGCTTCGGTGTATTCCGATTTCGATAAGTTCGCCTGCCAACGAGAGCGTAAGGTGAATGATCGCTTAGTATTTTTGCCATTAAGCCACTGTTGTACGTTTATTGGGGGAAGGGTGGATAGGCGACATTCAAATATTTCTCCTGTTACACTATCCTCAATCAGCGAGTGTTCATAAATTCCGATAGCCATATCAGGGCAGGAAAGTTCATTTTTTGCGTTTGAGGGCAATTGTTCATAATACCTGCCAAGATCATAACTACATAAGCCTGCTGCACCGATGATAAAAGGTAAGATTTCGGATAGTTCTTTACTGTCACCATCCTCAATTAAGTATTCTTTACAACGCTTTTTCATCAGGTCGCTTACTACCTGAAGTGGCTTATCGTTTACAAAGGTACGTTCGCCTGAATGAGGCTCAATAACGAAAGTGTTCCCTTTTTCTGCGAGTACCACAAGTGAAGGGGCCCATACGGCTATATTGAACCGTGCATTACTCTCACGGCTGCCGGCCGAATCAAATAACACGGAATACGGCGCGTCTTCTACATAGTCAAACAGAGCGTGAAGATCTACCGAAGAGGGTCGTTTAAGAGCGTTTATAATGACTTTAGCTGGAGATTTATCAGACATATCAAAATGAAAAAGCAGACTCGTTTTAGTTTTTTAGATTAATACGCTTGAAGTATAGTTCGATAAAATATCGTTGCCTTCAGTAGTTAATTACTTGGTGAGCGTAGTTAAGTTGCGCTAGTATACGCTTTTTTGTAACGCCAAGACTATAATAAAACCGTTTATCCATTTTCACATTGTCACTTTCCTTCAATAAAATGTGGAATCTGAAAAAGCAAAATCCAAATTATAAAAATGGCTTTTTCTTTTAAATGGTTAATCAGGCATTGAAAACAGATGAGGAAGCCATGACCGTAATTCGTCAACAAGACTTTATTGACAGCATCGAAGACGCCCTTCAATTTATATCTTACTATCATCCTCTCGATTATGTGAAAGCTGTCGAACAGGCTTATTTGAAAGAAAAAAGCCAGGCGGCAAAAGATGCGATGGCGCAAATTTTAATTAATTCCCGCATGTCAGCAGAAGGTAAACGCCCGCTATGTCAGGATACTGGAATTGTGACTTGCTTTGTAAAAGTGGGGATGGCAGTTCAGTGGGATAAGCATGACATGACGGTTCAGGAAATGGTCGATGAAGGTACTCGCCGTGCCTATTTGAACTCAGATAATCCACTGCGCGCATCAATCGTTGCGGATCCGGCGGGCGCAAGAAAAAACACTAAAGATAACACGCCAGCGGTGGTACATATTGATATGGTTGCCGGAGATAAAATTGAGGTGATGATAGCGGCGAAAGGCGGGGGCTCTGAAAATAAATCTAAGATGGTTATGTTAAACCCAAGTGATGACATCGCCGACTGGGTTGTCAAAACGCTTCCCACCATGGGTGCTGGCTGGTGCCCTCCTGGCATGTTAGGACTGGGTATTGGCGGTACTGCAGAAAAGGCTGCGGTTCTAGCAAAAGAAAGTTTGATGGACCCAGTAGATATTCAGGAACTTATTGAGCGTGGGCCGCAGACCACAGACGAAAAACTTCGACTAGAAATATTTGAACGGGTTAATAAATTGGGCATTGGGGCGCAGGGTCTGGGCGGCTTAACTACCGTTGTTGATGTGAAAATTAAATCAGTACCTACTCATGCAGCATCTAAACCAGTGGCAATGATCCCTAATTGCGCCGCCACCCGTCACGCGCATTTCTTCTTAGATGGCAGTGGCCCTGCGGAACTTAATCCTCCTAAATTGGAAGAATGGCCAGATGTAACCTGGGAAGTAGGAGAAAATACGCGGCGCGTAAATATGGATAATTTAACCAAAGCAGATATACAGGAATGGAAAGTAGGTGAAACTGTTCTTCTTTCTGGGAAAATGCTGACTGGGCGTGATGCTGCACACAAACGCATTCAAACGATGTTAGAAAATGGTGAAGGTTTACCTGAGGGAGTGGACTTAACTAACCGGTTTATCTATTACGTGGGGCCGGTCGATGCGGTTGGCAGTGAAGTCGTAGGTCCTGCGGGTCCGACTACCGCCACCCGGATGGATAAGTTTACCGATATGATGCTTGACCAAACAGGGCTAATCGGCATGATCGGGAAAGCAGAACGCGGCCCGGCAACAGTGAAATCTATCGCGCAACATAAAGCGGTCTATCTTATGGCAGTAGGTGGCGCAGCTTATCTTGTCTCAAAAGCGATAAAGAAAGCACGCGTGGTCGCATTTGAAGATTTAGGTATGGAAGCCATCTATGAGTTTGAAGTAGAAGATATGCCTGTAACAGTGGCTGTTGATAGTACGGGGGCAAATGCTCACGAGACGGGGCCAGCGATATGGAAAGCCAATATCGAGTCTTTAGACGCAGAATTATCTAAATAATAATCAGGGAGCCTGCAGGCTCCCGATTTTCGATGGAATACCTTGCTGTGATGTATCTGGAAACAATACCCGCACTTGCCCTTGTTACTGCGGCGATTATTTTAAGTTTTATTTTCGGCTGGTTACTCGGTCAAAGAAAGCAAAGTAAAGCCACCCAGAATGCATTAGCAGAAAATGCGATTCTTCAGCACCAACTTTCACAATCTCAGGCCGAATCCTCCCACGTCATCCATAAGCTTGAAGATGAATTAAATGCGCACCGCGAACAAATCTACCACTCACGAACACGAATGGGTGAGTTAATCGCCAAAGCAGAACAACTGGAACAAACGCAAGAGCGTTTATCCCGATTGCAACATGAGTTAGATGAAAGCAAACGTGAAAACGCAGAGCTCAATGGTCGCTACGAAGCGAAAGCTGCACGCCTCACAGAGATCGAAAAAGCGCATGTAGAAAAGTTACAGGTTATGGAACAAGCTGAGCATCGTTTGCAAACGCAGTTCGAGAATTTAGCCAATAAAATTTTCGAACAAAAAAGTCAGAATTTTAGTCAACTTAATGCATCTGGCTTAACCGCAATCCTTACGCCTTTAAGAGAACAAATAGATGGATTTAAAAAACAGGTAAGCGACCAATACATTCGCGAGGGGCAAGAGCGAGCGTCACTTAAAACGGAAATTCATACACTAAAAGAACTTAACCAGAGAATTACAGAAGAGGCGGCGGCACTCACTCAAGCACTAAAGGGCGATAATAAAAAGCAAGGTAACTGGGGGGAAGTTGTTCTTGAGCGTATTCTAACCGAGTCGGGTTTACGGCAAGGACATGAATTTGATATTCAAGTCAGCGCTAGAAATGAGGCGGGAAAACTACAACAACCCGACGTAGTAGTGCATTTACCCAACAACAAGGATGTTATCATTGATTCAAAGGTCAGTTTGTCTGCTTATGAGCGTTTTTATAACGCTACTGATGAAATAGACAGAAAACGGTTGCTTACTGAACACGTTAATTCTATACGCGGTCATATTAAAGGATTAGGCGCAAAAGATTACCAACACATTCAGAGTTTAAAAACATTAGATTATGTATTAATGTTTATCCCGATAGAACCTGCCTTCCTGCTAGCTATTGAAGAAGAACCTAACCTTGTTAACCTAGCTCTCTCTCACAATATCATGCTGGTTAGCCCTACCAACCTTTTAGTCGCTTTACGCACTATTAATAATATTTGGCAGTACGAATATCAGAATCAAAATGCGCAAAAAATAGCGCAACATGCGACTAAACTTTACGATAAATTTGTAGGTTTTATCGGTGATATGGAAAAAATAGGTAAATCATTAGAAACGACCCAAAAGCATTATGAAGGAGCATTCAATAAATTAAGTCAGGGTAGGGGGAACATGGTTCGACAAATTGAACATTTCCGCCTTTTAGGTGTTCAATCGTCTAAGCGACTGGCGAATGAGCTCGTCGCCGACGAACTTGATAGCGAAGCCGATAAATTGTAATAGTTTGTGTTTTTTATTGAATTTTCTAACTGATAATTCAAGCTTAAAGAAACATCTTTTCGAGTTGCCTTATCATGCTAAATCAACCTGTGCTTCAGCATCGCAAGACGTCCCTGTCAATTGCTATTATCATTCCTTTCGTAGCACTGCTTATACCGTTTATTGCATCGCAATCGAGCGCAGAGTTCAATTGGAGCGTAACTGATTTTGTGCTTGTGGGTACAATGTTGCTGGTTGCTTCACTAACGTTCTGGTTTCTCTCGCATAAGGTAACTAGCCGATATTGTAAAACAGGGATCGCAATTGGAATCTTAGCGTATCTGGCGGCTATGTGGGCAAATCTTGCGGTAGGTATTGTCGGGAACCCCGAGAATCCAGTCAATCTGGTGTTTTATGCTTTATTATTAATTAGCACGTTTATTACATACTTAGGAAAATTTAGCTCAAAAAAACTGATACTCGCTATGCTAGTTCCTTTGATCGGCTTTTTAGTAATGGCGAGTGTAGCATTTTTTTATAATGAGCCCGTTCATGTACAATTTATCTGCCTTAGTTTTTCGTGTATTTTTGCTATGAGTGCCTGGCTGATTAATACCGGCTCCCGTTTTAGATTGTAGGCTAGGTTACTGGGGACCGTGACAGACGGTCTCCTTTTTTCTCCTATAGTCTTAAATACTATTATCGTTTATGTAGAAGCATTGAAAATTAACAGTCGTGTCACTTTGTCGTTCTGAACTGTATGTAAACAATAGCCGTTGTTAATCAAATTCTTCGTCGTTGGCGAAAGTTTGATTCCGACCATGCTGTTTTGCTTTTAATAGATATTGTTCAGCTCTTCTCATCAACGAATGGCAATTATCATGTTCGCTCAGGCCGGCGATTCCAAAACTGGCGGTGACATTAGTACCTTGCAATAAATACAGCTTCTCTATTGATATGCGCAATTGCTCTGCTACTAAATTTGCTTTTTCCTTTGGAGCATTAAAGAGCACCACTAAGAATTTATCATCAGAAAGTCGGTACAATAAATCTACTTTTCTACACCGCTGCTTTAGATAATTACTCACTCCCTGTAGGACGCCGTCTGCAATATCTTGTCCGTATTTTTCATAGATTTGCTTTAAATGATCAATTTCTAGTATCAGTATAGAAACCGGAATGAGAGTTCTTTTCGATTGCTCTATAGTCGTAGTCAACTCATTTTCTAATGTGCGCTTATTTCGTAAACCGGTAAGTTCGTCGGTGACAGCTAATTTTTGCAACTTCTGCTGTTGATTTACTATCATCCGAATAAAAATAGCGGTAAATGAAGCTACCATAACCAATGCTATTGATAGTCGGAAAGAAAGAGAGGTGTCGAACGTTAGCCAAATATTCGGGATAAGTATTGCTAACATAATGGTGCTTGCTATCCAGGCCCTGCGTTCCGGAAGCATAAAAAAACACGCTATCACGGCCGGAAAGCACCATAAGCTTCCATACAATCCTTGGGTGAGTAGGGACTCAAGTAAGAAGACAGTCACTATAGGAACTAAACCAAACAAAATAATGTCGGTGTGATAACGTTTATACCTATAGGTACTTAGTGCATTCAGGGCTAGAACGGCAATAATACCGATAGAAAAAATGGCTAATACAGATTGACCATTTAAGAGGAGACTGATAGCAAAAGGTAAACCCGTTACGATAAATACGCTAGCAATACGTAGCGAAGATTTATACAAAAATTCATCTTCTGCGATCGATAAACGCTGAAACCACTTCAACAAAAATATACCTACTTTATCCGATAAGAGGGGTATTATTGTAGATGGTTTGAACACAAAAAGTAATGCCGCATAAAGACTTAGAAAAACCTATAATCGAAAAATATCAAACGTATTTATTCCAGGGGCCTTTTACAATTCCAATTCGCTGTTCATTTTTCCATTGCCGAAATCAATTTCCTTAGATCTTGCATAAGCGCGAAAACATATCTTTGCTTCTTTAACTAAAAGGGTTATTACTTATTACTCATTACGGGTAGTTCTCAGCATTCTTCGAACACAGTTACCCTTATTTCTACGTAAGCCTACGCGTTAGACTGAAGGTTTTACTACTTTTAACAAGCCAATTTGTTAAGACCCTTTAAAAGCTATAAAGAAATGATATCGATCGTATAGTGTAAAGGAAAGCAGGGCCAGAGTGTTTCCCCTATGGGTTAATACTGGAACCAAATAAAGGATGATAATAGTGGCCATCGTAACTAGGCTAACGATATATAGTGTTTAACAGGATGTTTTTGCGGCGAGCAGAATATCCTCCCCCACGTATCTGCAATATGCATAGCCATTATTTCGTTAGTTGTTTTTTGCTGTGTCGAGGAGTGGGAGAGAAGTGTTTGAATAAAATAAAAAAGTGAGACGCACCTTATAAAAAGGTGCATCCATTTAGTATTAGTCGCGATTACGGCCTAATTTATCATGGCTGGAAACCCAATGACCGGCAATCACTGCGCAGGCCAAAGAAATATCACCAGCAAGCACAGTCGCCGCCACAATTTCCGCGAGTTTGTTCGCTTTTCCTTTACCGTAACACCCAAGTAATTCTAGACATTCCCGTTGAGTAGGCAACCCCGTGCCCCCACCATAAGTCGCCACAATTAAAGAGGGCAGGGTAACTGATAGGTAGAGATCACCATTGGGTAAAAGTTCATGGGAAAGAAGCCCGGCATGCGACTCCACTACATTGGCTTCATCTTGTCCGGTAGCGATAAATAATGAGGCAATACCATTTGCCGAATGGGGGCCGTTATAGGCAGCACCAGCGAGCATTGCTCCCATATTTGCTAGTACTGATGAGCGTGCCATAACGCTGGTTTCAACTTTCATCATTTTACGCATGATCTCTTTATCTAGCGTGATTTCTGCAACGACGCGCTTTCCGCGTGAATGTAGCATGTTTAGGTGAGAGTGCTTTTTATCTGTATCCATGTTTCCAGATAGTAAATATTCACAGTCACCGGGGTAATGTCGCTTTATCCATTCACAGGCCGCTAACGTAGCCTTACCCACCATATTCTGACCCGCTGCATCACCGGTTGTATAATTGAATCGAACATAACGTAAGCGGGAAACTGACCATTGCTCTAAATGTTGCAGTTTACCAATAGAAGTGGTGCTTTCTGCCGCTTGGCGGATCCCCTCCATGTTGGCTTCCAGCCAATTCCCAAAATCGCGGGCTTCTCTGGCGTCGCTGAAAATGAACGCAGGAGCCCGCTGCATATATTGTTCTACCACGGTGGTTTTGACCCCACCACATTCATTAATGACGCGCATACCTCGGCTATAACTTGCCACTAATGTACCTTCAGTAGTAGCAAGAGGAACATAAAAGCGTCCTTGCGCATGCTCACCATTAATATCTAATGGACCTGCTACACCCACCGGCATTTGTACGATGCCAATAAAGTTCTCAATATTTCCGGGCAGTACATTCGGGTCTATGGTGTACTCGCCAGTATACTTTAGCTCTGCACCCGTCTGTTCGCGCAAAAAATCCCTTCTAATTTCAGCCTGTTCGTTACTATGATCATTTTGTCCATCTCTAGGGATACGATACCGCCCATCACCCATATTGCCTCCTAAGATAATTAGAGAAGTATTTAGAAAATGCTGGAACCGTTTCCAGCATTAATGAAAGTTTCTTCGATAAAGCAAAGGTAATACCAATAAAATAAGCCAGCTAACGGAACCACCGCCCCCGCCACTAGAATTGCCCCCAGAAGAACGCGAAATAATGGTCACGGTTACAGTTTGAGAGACACTATTGACACCATCTGTCACTATCACAGTAAACGTCATGTTGGCTTGATTTGGGGCGACTCGAGTAAGGCTATTGCCTGCAATACCATTTATTGTGAATGACAATGGATCTCCATCAGGGTCGGTAGCCGACGCTGATACGGTAAATGACTGTCCAACCGTAACTGTGTTGGGAGCATTTACTGTTAATACCGGCGGCTGGTTAACTGAGGCCAAGGAAAACGTATTGGTATTCTCTGCTTGTGTGCCGGGTATGTTTGTCACCTCAGATCGGGCTTGATAAGACGGATGTTCGCTAACGCCCGTCCCAGCTAACGTAAGCTTCAGTGAAGCGGGTTTGGTTATATCATCAGTATAATAAAAGCAGATTTGTCTACCATTTACGATCTGACTTTCAACACTGCCAACTTCATTTTGACCCTGCTCAAAATAGGGTAGATGAACCAAAGTATTACCACGGCTACCGGTACTGTTTTCTAATCCCACAGATGCGGGTGGTACGTAGTCGTGAATAACGTTGGCGTAAGAAAATATTATTTGTGGTTCGTTAGAACTAGCATTGTTATTAAATACAATTTGGAAATCAGCTACATCTGCGAAGGTATCTTCAATGTTATAGAGTTCAAAGGGGAAGGTGACATTATCCCATTCTATGACGGTTACGCCATCCTGTTGACTTTCCGCTATCGAAACGGTCGCTCCATTCTGTATATCGAGAAGCCAATCGCGCCAAAATGGTGCAACTACTCCATTGGGTGCAATAGCATTGGGCATTAGTTGATTAATCCAGGGTTCGCTACCAACATCACTATTCACACTCACGAAACCATCATCGGAAACGGTTAATGAGTTGTATTGCCTGCCAAAAAGACTAGCTGACACCGCATACGAGTTTAGTACGGTGTCACCGTCCATTTCCGTTGGCTCAATATCGAACTCCTTAAGATCAATGTACCCCGTTCCCGTTCCAAGATCAGGGTTTTTGCAGTTTGGATCTGTTGCATTCGTCGTCATTCGATAAGTTGGTTCAAGACCAAAAAGGGAGGGTTGGGTCAGTCTCCATTCCAGCGTGCTGCCCTCAATTCTTACATCCCCGGAGCCTAGAGCAGATTCAACCTGTACGTCGGAAGGCAGGGGCAAGGTAACAACATAACGTCGATCTTCGGGGGTAAAGTTTGCCATAACGTTTAATGTAATTTGTTGGGTATCATCAGTATCTGAATTACTCGCCTCTCCAGCTATAAAGACATCATCTTTGCCCCTAATAATATCTACTGGAATCGCACCCAATATAGACGGATTGTTGCTGTCCGTGCCTAAAATTAGCATTCCAGAATAGCGTTTACCCCTCTCGCTATTTTCCAAGTCCCATAATACCCGCATATCGAATAATTCAAACCGGTCTACACTTGACGGGGCAGTTGCCGACAGCTTGGTAGTCGGTATATTTTCCACGATGGAAGTGGATAAGGTGAAGTCATCTATAGCCGTATCAGAAGAAGCTCGCCAGTTTTGTACAATAATTAAGTAATCTCCCTGTTGCGGACTCTCAATGCTGATATATTCATCTGACGTTGATGATTGACTAAATTCTACGACCTCGGCTTCGGACGGCCTTCCATCGTTGTTGGCGTCGAAAACGACAAATAAATCTAAATCCGGTGCACTTGAATTACGCGTTTCAACAACCAATCTCAGAGCGCCAGCAGGTACCGAAATATTCTGAATATAAATACCGTCGGTTAAATCGTCGAGAAAATCACTATTATCCGAGTCCTGTCCGATACTCGCAGTCGTGTCATTTGGTGGATTTAATCCATAGCCAGTGACTTGAAAATCGGTAATTTCTATGGTGCTTAAATCGCGGACCAAATATGAGTCGTGGTCGCGATGAGATGTGAAATTAAGCGTCTCTGGTAAAGTCCCGTTTGAAGGTTTAACAGAAACGGGAATGTGTAAATCAGGTGACGTAGGCGAAACCATTTCTACAATTCCAAAACGCCAAACGCCAGACTTAGCCTGTGAGGCATCGGCAGTAATGGTTAATACCTGCGTTTCACCTTCACTTAGAGTAAACTGCGTAGGCGATACCGAGAGGTTTAAATTTTCAGAAAGCGATGCGCTTGATACTAGCCAACTCCCATCCTTGGTAGCGGTAAACGTTCTTGTCCAACTACATATACCAAAACATTCCGTATCGGTTACCGAAGGCAAATTTAATGTTCTAGGTTCACCGCCTAGCTCAGGGTCAGCGGCTGCGTAATTCGCGCCAGTTTCGTCCATTACCAGACCTGAACGAACAGCTAAATCTACCTGTATTCTACCAGCGCCTATATCAAACCAGTCAGCATCAGAAGTACCGTCTTCTTTCAATAAGGCGGTACTTGCAGTCATCATTAACGCTGAGCGTATGTTATCTGGAGACCAGTCGGGATGTTCCTGTTTTATTAATGCAGCAGCCCCAGCGACATGCGGACTGGCCATTGATGTTCCAGAAAGGTAAGCATAATCTGCGGGTGCGGAGCCAGTTTCATCCTGGCCATACTGTTGATCAGCATATGCGGCATAAATATCGATCCCAGGGGCAGTTAGGGCAGGCGTCAGGGTACTAATAGAGCGATTAGGCCCTCGTGATGAAAAGTCGGCTGTAATGTCAGCGAGTTGTTCGTCAATAACTAATTCCCCTTCTGAAGCAGTTATTGTAGCCTGATGCCCCGACCCAGTTGACAGCCAGCTTAATAGGCGATTTCCCTCTGATTCATTAATATGAATGCCAGGGATAACATAAGCATCGTTATTTAGTGATGTTTGCCCGTTTTCCACGTTGACCAGTACAAAGCCGCTGGCCCCGCCTTCGGCCACATTTATTGCTTTATCTACGCGGGCAATTTCTCCTCGCTCACATACGACTATTTCGCCGCTGAACGTTCCAGGAGGAAAAGGTTCAAGACATTGGGCTGGATCGGTACCAGGCGCATTGATATTCGGATAGTCTCCCGCATAAACAATTGAAGCGGTAATTCCGCCTGTATTACTTCTTCCTTCGATTGGAGAGAGAGAGGTGTTCCCCCCCGTAAAGTCAGTGAGATATTTGACATATTCTACCGATCGGCCTGTAGAGGCTGCGCCAACCGCGGTGACCCATGGGGCATGTTTAGCGGTAGAGAAGGGGGTAGGACCTTCATTGCCCGCTGAATGCGCTAAAAATATACCCGCGTTCCGAGCAGATAACCACGCCGCGTTTAATGCCCCTGTCCACGGATAGCCCCCGCCTGATATAGAGAAATTGATGACATCCACTATTCCAGATTCTATGGCATCTTCCACTGCCGCTACCATGGGTGTGCCAAGGCACCCTCCATAGGTGTCACCTGTATTTCCGGGCTGGCAAACTTGGTATGAGATAATATTCGCATGCGGGGCTACGCCAGAAATTCGGTCAAAGACGAAGCCAGTGGGTTCACCATCGCTTTCATTGCTGCCCAATTCCGGCGTTACCTCAGGGACATTAAGCAAAACATTCCCAGCGGCCGTGGCGGCGGTATGCGACCCATGACCATTGTAATCTTCACCATTTTTCGGCAAAGAAACTGAAAATACATCGCTGTCATCGTAGACGCTGGTAATTTCAGGATAAGAGTAAATACCAATTAGTTTGTCATTACATAACGCTGAAAACTCTCCAGCACAATCACCGAGGTAGTTACCCGCGCCGAGGGGGTTAGTGTGGTTGTAACCATCTCCACCAACATCAGCAAAAGAAGGGTGATCGCTATTTATACCGGAATCGAGCACACCAATAACCACCCCTTCGCCTTCACGACCTACCCCACTTTCAGTAGCGGTACCATTCCATACAGGCTGCGAACCGATCAATAAGGGGCCAGTATCGGTGTCTAATTTATAAAGACGGTCTCGTTCCACATTACGTACACCCTTAATTGTAGCCATTTTTTCAGCTTCAGCAGGCGTGGCTAAAACGGCAAACCCGTTTATTGCATATTGAAAATCAGCGAGGCGCTTGTATTGCGCTACAGTCGCTTGCAGTTTAGTTTCTACTATTGATTGCTTTTTTAGCAATTGTGATTTGTAGCTTTGTGCCTGGGTAGAGTGAATATCTACTATGTTGCGGTCATCCCCGATCGGTCTTTTACTAGCAGGTAAAGAATGCCTCGTCTGTTTAAACAAAATTCCTTTCGGTTCATTCATTAATGCAACCGGATTGTCTTCAAGTTGGATGAGGTAGATAAACTTTTCAGAAGACCCACTGGGTACACCGTGGTGCGACACAACCTTACTGTTTTTTGTTAAGGCATACTTTTTTGTGGGTAAAGTAACAGGGGAGGTAAGCTGAATCGCTTGCTGTAACTCATTGGGAATCTGGCTGCCATCGTCTGGAGCAGGGTGAACTGACATTGACATGAATGCTGTGGTTATAGCCCAAAAAAGTTTATTCTTCATATTGGTAATCTCCTACTTCCTTATACCAATTCACTTGGTGACATTACTCACCCCAAATCCGATAGTTTCAACATAACTTTGTACGCGCAAAAAGCGAACTCGCGATTAAATTTGTTTAATTATCGCAAAGGATTATGAACATTTGCTTAATTACAACAACATTCGTTAATGCTAATTAAAGCGATGGAGGGTTACGAGAAAAATATCCATTAAACAAAAAAACATTGTTAAAATGTTAAGCAATTCACATAGAATTTAACATCGATTCATAAAATTAGGATACTTATCTTAAATATAGCCGTATTTTTGGAACGAGTTTATTCGCAGTACGGTTTCGTATCAGTAAATAGCAAGGTCTTTTATGCGGCTATGATCTAGCATACACACACTTTTTAGAATTTACTTTTCAGATTTACATTGAAAAATGTACTTAACCTGAATTCGGGTTTCTAACCTCACACCTATAAGAGGAATGTATCGTGCAAGACAGAAATCATCTCGCGCGGGTATCAACAACACACCAGGTCAATGTGATTGAAAATGGCCTAATTGATATTCCGATGCTACAAATTCTTCAACCTGATGGGAGCGTGCACCAAGAAGCCGTTGCTCCGGAACTCGATCAAGATACAGCCACTAAAATGTATAACACTATGGCGTATATCCGTGTTCTTGATGAGCGTATGGTCGCAGCCCAGCGCCAAGGAAGAATTAGTTTTTATTTGGCTAGTACAGGTGAAGAAGCGGCAGCGGTAGGTAGCGCCGCGGCGCTATCTGATAATGACATGATAATGTCACAGTATCGCGAGCAGGGGGCCCTAGCTTATCGAGGTTACACTACTGATCAATTTATGAACCAAATGTTCAGTAATGAGAAAGACCCTAATAAGGGTCGACAAATGCCAATTCACTACGGTGACAAGCCACTAAACTTCATGACTATTTCGTCTCCCTTAGGCACCCAGATACCCCAAGCATCTGGTTACGCTTACGGACAAAAGATGGCGGGTAAGGAAGCTATCACCATTTGTTATTTCGGTGAAGGCGCGGCTTCGGAAGGCGATTTTCATGCAGGCTTAAATATGGCGGCAGTTCTTAATTGTCCAGCGATATTTTTCTGTCGAAATAATGGCTATGCCATTTCTACACCAGCCGACGAGCAATTTGCCGGTGATGGAATTGCTTCTCGTGGGCTAGGTTACGGAATTAAGACAATACGTGTGGACGGCAATGATATTTTGGCGGTGTATGCTGCTACTAAATTAGCCCGTAAGCTAGCGCTAGAGGAAGAATGTCCCGTTCTTATTGAAGCCATGACTTATCGTCTTGCGGCGCATTCTACTTCAGATGATCCTACCGGGTACCGTTCCCGGGAAGAAGAAGATAAGTGGCGCGCGAAAGATCCTATCCAACGCATGGAAAAATGGTTGATCAGCAAAGGATGGTTTGATGAAAAAGCGTCACAAAAGCTATTGGACCAAACCCGACAGGACGTTCTCGCTGCAGTCAAACGTGCTGAAAAAGTTGATATCCCACCTATAGAGGACATAGTCAACGATGTCTATGCTGAAGTGCCATGGCATTTGAAGGATCAGCTAGAACAATTGAAATCGCACATTCGTCAGTATCCGGATGTTTACCCTAAAACTTCAGGGAGAATTAAATAATGGCGAAGATGAATTTATTACAAGCTATTAATAGTGCCCTGATCACCGTAATGGAGCAGGACGAACGGGTAATGGTGTTCGGTGAAGATGTCGGCCATTTTGGCGGGGTGTTCCGTGCCACCAGTAATTTACAACAAAAGTTTGGTAAAGGCCGGTGCTTTAATACACCATTAACAGAACAAGGCATTATTGGTTTTGCTAATGGTCTTGCTTCACAGGGGTCTATCCCGATCGCTGAAATTCAGTTTGGTGATTACATTTTCCCAGCTTTTGACCAGATCGTTAATGAAACAGCTAAATTCAGGTATCGTTCGGGCGGTCAATTCAGTTGTGGTACGCTGACGATCCGTACACCTTATGGTGGTGGCATTGCTGGCGGGCTGTATCACAGCCAATCTCCCGAAGCGTTTTTTGCCCATTGTCCGGGGTTAAAAATTGTCGTTCCCCGCAACCCATATCAAGCGAAAGGCTTGTTATTAGCATCTATTCGTGACGATAATCCTGTGTTATTCATGGAGCCCAAGCGTCTTTATCGTGCATCTGTTTCGGATGTTCCTGAAGATGATTATGAATTGCCGCTAGGAAAAGCCGATATTGTTCAGGAAGGCCAAGATATTACCTTGCTAGGGTGGGGCGCGCAGATCGAGATCTTGCAAAAAGCGGCAGAAATGGCGCTTGAAGATGGCGTATCTTGCGAAATTATTGACCTGCGCAGTATTTTACCGTGGGATGCTGAAACGGTTGCTGAATCGGTAATGAAAACGGGCCGTTTGCTCATTAATCATGAAGCACCACAAACGGGTGGCTTTGCAAGTGAAATTGCAGCTACTATTCAGGAAAAGTGTTTCTTGTATCTTGAATCACCCATTGCTCGTGTATGTGGCCTGGATACGCCGTATCCATTAGCGCATGAAAAAGAGTACATGCCTGATCAGTACAAGACATACGAAGCAATAAAACGAACGTTAAAGTACTAAGGGTAAGGTGATGACTACAGAATTTATTTTACCTGATATTGGTGAAGGTATCGTTGAATGTGAATTGCTCGAGTGGCTAGTCGAAGAAGGTCAGCACATTGAGGAAGACCAGCCTGTTGCAGAAGTAATGACTGACAAAGCAACGGTTCAAATTCCGGCAATGCATTCTGGTACGGTTAAAAAATTACATTATAAAGTGGGTGATATCGCTAAAGTGCATTCACCCTTATTCGCGATTGATATCGATGGCGAAGAAAATACGGAAGTGGCAATCGAGCCAGCTCAAAAGTCAGGTGGTGAGAATAAAGAAGATGTTTCAGGAAATGCCCCAGGAAATTCGAGCACAGAAGACTTTATTTTACCCGATATAGGGGAAGGTATCGTTGAGTGCGAAATTGTTAAATGGCATGTGGCTGAAGGCGACACCATAGCAGAAGATCAGCCCGTGGTGGAAGTGATGACGGATAAGGCTGTAGTGGAAATTCCTGCCAAGCACGCTGGCAAAGTGGCCAAACTGTATCATCAGCAAGGGGATATTGCTAAAGTTCACGAACCTCTATTCGCTTTAGAGGTAGAGAATGGCGTCGATGCTTCGCCACAAAAAACATTTGAGGCCCCCCCTAAGACTAGCGCCGAAAAAGCGTCTAAGGATACGCAGCAACGCTGGCCAGATGGCGCTTATGAACCCCCTGTAGTAATTCCCGGGAAGGTTTTAGCCAGTCCTGCGGTAAGACGTATTGCAAGAGAACAAGCTATTGATCTTACGCAGATATCGGGTTCGGGTAAGAAAGGACGTATTTTAAAAAGTGACGTTCAACAACTAGCCAAGCCTGCGGCTGATCCTGTGTCTCAACCGTCCAAAACATCATCTTCTACCGCAGTACCCACTATGGCGAAAGGTGAGACACGCACCGAAAAGGTTCGGGGAATTCAGGCTGCAATGGCTAAACAAATGGCGGCGTCGGTTTATACGATACCTCACTTCACCGTAAGCGATGAACTGCGTATGGACGCTTTGATCGCGTTACGTAGCCAGCTTAAGCCAGTATTTGAAAAACGGGGTCTGAAACTCAGCTTTATGCCATTCTTTGCGAAAGCACTGTCTCTTGCATTGAACGATTTTCCCATTATCAACTCGCAGCTAAACGATGATGCTACGGAACTTACCTATTTCAGTGATCACAATATCGGATTTGCCGTTGATTCTAAAATCGGTTTACTGGTGCCAAACATCAAAGGTGTTCAAAACCTTACTTTGATTGAAATTGCAGAAAAAATGCAAAATATCATTGAACAGGCAAGGGAAGGAAAGCTTAGTGGTGAGGCGCTTAAAGGCGGAACCATAAGCATTTCAAACATTGGCGCAATTGGCGGAATGACTGCAACGCCAGTGATCAATAAGCCAGAGGCGGCTATTGTTGCGTTAGGTAAAACGCAGGCATTACCTCGTTTCAACGAAAAAGATGAGGTGGAGAAACAGCATATCATGCAAGTCAATTGGTCGGGTGATCATCGAATTATTGATGGAGCCACTATGGTTAAGTTTAATAATTTATTTATGAGCTACTTAACTAATCCCAACACTATGTTAATGCATATGCGATAAGTCTATTCGGGCAGGGAGATTTTCCCTGTCCGAATTCCTTCGAACAAGGTAAACTGAAAATATACAGTCCTTTTAATTTTAATTACCTTGTTAAGTTATAAACATATTTTCCATGCTGGTAATCATGCCGATGTAATAAAGCACCTTTGTTGGCTAGGGGTGATTTCTTATCTCAAAAATAAAGATAAACCCTTTACGCTTTTCGATACGCACGCTGGTGCTGGACTCTATCCCCTGGATAGTGAACAAGCGCAAATGAATAGCGAATTTAAAACGGGTATCAGCACGGTTATCCACGCCACTTTCGCTTCTGATCTTTTAACACAATACCAAAGTTTATGCGCATCATATTGGGATGACTATAGTTATCCCGGATCGCCGCTTTTAGCCGCAAACCTGCTACGTCTGAAGGACAAATTACAGGTTATGGAGCTACATCCGAATGAAGTAACCAACTTAAAAAATACACTAAAACAATTTACGGACAGTAAAAAGGCGCACGTTCATCACCGGGATGGTTTAGAAGGTTTGGTCGCAATGGTGCCTCCTCCTTCGAAACGAGGCGCGGTGCTAATTGATCCCCCTTATGAAAGAAAAGAGGAATATCAGGCGGTAGTGAAGAGTGTTTCTACCACGCTTAGAAAGTGGCGGAACGCGCAAATTATTATCTGGTATCCACTATTGTCAGATAGAGCGAAAGGAAAAACTGGATTAAGTGAACGATTAGTTGATGATATCGTAAAACTAAAATGTGAAACCTTGACCGTGGAACTTATAGTCGACCAAAAATCCAGTGACACCGGTATGTATGGTTCAGGCGTGTGTATTGTCAACCCTAGCTGGGGGATAGACAAAAGCTTAAGTGAAGCGCTTGATGAATTTTGTCAAATTGCAACACCGGCGGTCAACCGAATTCAGTGGTATAACAGGCAGTAGCGGTATGCCCAATCCCAAAGCGCTAAAGCACTTTTATATCCCTGAAGAGCAGTCGATCTATCTACTTTCCCATCAGGATGCCAAAAAATTAAAGGACTGGGTTGCCTTATGCATGGAGCAACTCACACACTTAGGATATCGTAAAATTCATTACATAGGAAAAGGTGCCTTTGGTTTTGTATTTGGCGGAGAAACACCAAACGGACAGCATCGGGTGTTTAAGTTTTCTCGCATCAACCTACCGCAACATGTACAGGATCGGCTCGAAGAAGAAGCCTTCATGCTTTCTCACGTCAACCATGAGCAAGTACCCGGCTTGGTCGAATTTCAGCACGTAGGAAAGCAATCAATATTAGTTATGCAAAGGGCGTTGGGCAAAGATCTGGAACAGGTCAGTTTAGAGCAGGGGCCCCTTTCTCCGCGAATAATAGTGAAGATTGCGGTACAACTCGGGGAAATACTGCTTACGCTGAAGAAGCATGAGGAAAAGGGGGCATTTAAACCGCTGGTGCATGGTGATATCAAGCCTTCTAACCTTGTATGGAATGAAGTATTAGAAAAAGTTGAATTGATCGACTGGGGGTCTTCAGTATTTGCACAAATGGATGAGACCGGCCAGTTTATCGGTAACAATGTGATGGATTTGATGTCGGGAGACATGCAACAAACCAATGCGCGTTTAGGTGATATCTATTTTATAGGTGATGAGCAATTAAATGGCGCCTTATCATCTCCTCGTTTTGATGAGCAGGGCTTAGCAAGTACCCTCTACGCGCTTGCTTCAGGACAATCGTGTCGCTTCGGCAAAAATGTTATTACCCCTGAATCTCTAGGATTGCCGAAATTATTCGCTAATATTCTTGCCAATATGCTAAGTGACGACGTGAGAAAACAGCGGCAGGGCGGAGATTATTTTTTCAATAACTTGCATGTATTAAAGCATCTCGTTTTTAGCGAAAACGATAGCCAGAAAAGCGCTTCATTAATACCAACCTGGCTGGGACACAGTGATAAAAGTATAGAAACGGTAGTATATAGTTCTCGAAAATCTTTTCTTCGATTACGGAATGACGAGCACGAAAAAGAACTTAACTACATCAATGATGCGCAATTTGATCGCTATTACAAAAACTATATGCAAGGTATGGGCGCCACTGAAAAGGCATTCATCGCTGCTGTTAGTAGACTTGGACGCTATCCGGTAGTAGGCGGAGTTGTCATAAGATGGGAAGCCGACGGTATCTACGTGGATTCAAGCTTAAATCTTTATAATGAAAGTGTGAAAACTGCGTTTGAGCTAGCGGTGAACAATGTCATCTATTTGGCTAGGGCAATTCATCGACAAGGTGTATTTAAATGTTGTATGTTCAATGCAAAAGATACCCTGCATATAGAAAGAATGATGCCAAGCGAGCCCTTTGTGCCATCTGATGCTTGTCATATCCCTTTTGAATTATCAGCCCTTTCCGTTACACATGATCAAAGCCGTACCCATTCTTATTTTGAAGACGGCCAGGATCCGGACGAATTACTGCAATTACCTGAGGTGATGATAACGCTATTGAAAGAGCTGAATCGGATCCATCATACAGGTTGCATCATTTTCGAAGCATTACCCACCCACTTGAAGATCCACAGTTATTTTATGTTACTTGATCATGAAAGTGAGGGTAGATTTAAACAATTATTGGAACAAATAGTGAAAGCCGTGCCGCGCATAGAAGGGTTGGGTATTTCGGGTTTTATGAAGCTTCCTTATAAAGACACGCGACATTTTGATCACAAAGCCCAACTTCCAGAAAAGTATTATCCTCGCAATCCGAGGGCATGTTAATCTAATCAGGCGCTGTTACGTTTTTAATCTTGTACTAACTAATAAAAAGAGAGTGAATTCATGAGCGATGTGAAGCTTGCTTCATTATTTGAATTAGAAAAAATCGAAAAGGGACTTTATAGAGGCCAAAGTTGGGATCTAGGTTTCAGGGCATTGTTTGGTGGCCAGGTGTTAGGTCAAGCATTGGCTTCAGCTTACCAGACAGTAGAATCGGGAAGAGTAGCTCATTCATTCCATTCCTACTTTTTGATGCCAGGGGACGCGAAAAAACCTGTCGTATATGATGTAGAATTAGTTCGAGATGGCCGAAGCTTTTCCGCGCGCCGGGTAAAAGCCATACAAGATGGTAAAAACATTTTTTACATGACGGCTTCATTTCAAACACCGGAAGAAGGTGCAACGCACCAAAGTGCGACCATGCCAGAAGCACCTGACGTCACTACACTTCAGTCAGACATCGAATTTTATGAAGCAAATTTCGATAAAATTGCGCGCCCACTCCAAGAAGCATTAAGTTACCACCGCCCGGTGGATATACGTACGGTTGATGCTGCAAACGCTTATCAATCAAAAAGGCGTGAGCCTACTCGTTATATTTGGATGCGGGCGCGAGAACCTCTAGGTGATTCAAATACATTACATCAAGCCGCATTATCTTACGCATCGGATTACCATTTTTTAAGCACCTCTTTGCAACCGCATGGAATATCGCTGTTAGATAAAAATTTACGAATTGCCACCATTGACCATGCCATGTGGTTCCATCGTAAGGTAAATTTCAATGAATGGTTACTTTACGCAATGGAGAGCCCTTTTTCTGGAAGTGCCAGGGGGATTGTCAAAGGTCAGATTTTCAATCAGCAAGGTGAGTTGATTGCATCCACGATGCAGGAAGGTTTAATGCGTTTGGTAGGCGAGTAAAGTGATTTACGAAATTGGTGAAAAGAAACCGACACTGGCAGAGGGTATTTTTATCGCCCCAGGAGCGCATATCATTGGCGATGTGAATATTTATTCGCAAGCCAGTATATGGTTTAACGCTATTATACGGGGGGACTGCGATAGTATCACTATTGGCGAAAAGTCTAACATTCAGGATGGGAGTGTGTTACACACGGATGAAGGTATTCCTTTGATATTGGGTGAGGGAATAACCGTGGGACATAAAGCGATGTTGCACGGATGTGAAATTAACGATTACACCCTCATAGGTATCAACACGGTTGTGCTTAATCACGTTAAGATTGGGAAATTTTGTATCATTGGGGCGAATACGCTTATTACAGAAAATACCGAAATACCTGATTATTCTTTAGTCGTTGGATCACCTGGTAAAGTTATTCGAAAACTAGACCCAACAATTGAGACCAAACTAAAAGCTTCTGCCATGCATTACGTCGACAGTGCCAAGCGTTATCGAAAAGAACTCAATAGTCTGGTGGATCCTACCGTTTTTGTTTAAGACCAATATATAAAAGGTTTTTACGTTGTTGGGAGGGAGAATAATTGAATAGCGATTCTTTCTCAGAAACGTCTCTATGTTAATTGAAGTAGGGGAGTAAATTCCTTAAATAAAGTAAAGATGAAATGGCAGAGCATTATTAGCGTGTTTCAATAGATTGGTTTCGAAGACCCTCTGCTTCCCTAACGTTGGGAGATAGTAAAACCGCAAAAACGATGAGGTGGTGCGCGATACTTTTCGTTAATTACCTACAAAGATATTTCGCAATAAGCGCGTTTACATAGAAAGTGGAATTTTTCGGCTGATAAAAAATGCCCAGAACAGAGTTCCGGGCCTAGGGGAATGGCTCATTGCTGAGCCGTGCGCTAACTTTTGCAAGGGAGAGATTCATGCAAAATTTTTTACAACGGAAAGTTATCATAGAACATTATTGAGCAAGTTATAAACTGTTTTTTACGAATTTAATTTTTTATTTTCGTAATTTTAACGCAAGTTACAAATAATGCCTGTGAATACAATGGGTTAAAAAATGGTCAGACAAGCCAAAAAGATACCGATTATTTGTCCACAAGATCTACACAGAATACTTACAGGATAATACCTGCGTCATATGTCAAGTATAGAATGGAAATTATTTTCTTATATTCACCGCGCTTATTGTTGAAATGGATTACTTGTTTGCAGATAAATATGTTGCCAAAATGAGATAGAACTTAATTGAAAAGCAAAAAAGGCTATAACGTGACAGATTTTAAAACGTTTGTACCACCCACTCGTACTTTGATGGGGCCTGGTCCATCAGATGTAAGCCCCAGAGTATTGAATGCGCTTGGTCGTTCTACTATAGGCCATCTTGATCCTGCTTTTGTTTCGTTAATGGATGAAACCAAAGCTTTGCTCCAATATGCGTTTCAAACTAAAAATACGCTGACCCTTCCTGTTTCTGCACCGGGCTCCGCCGGTATGGAAGCCTGTTTCGCCAATCTTATTGAACCGGGCGATAAAGTTATAGTGTGTATCAATGGCGTTTTTGGCAAACGTATGCAGGAAAATGTAATCCGTTGTGGAGGGAGAGCGATAGCTATTGAATCGCAGTGGGGTAATCAAACCAGTTTTGACGAGCTTAAAACTGTGCTAGAAGCGAATGCCGACGTTAAAGCTGTGGCGATGGTTCACGCAGAAACGTCCACTGGTGTACGAAATGATGTGGAACCACTATGTAAGTTGGCGAAACAATATGGCTGTTTAACCATTGTTGATGCAGTTACTTCACTTGCGGGTATAGAGCTAAATGTCGATGCCTGGCAAATTGACGCTATTTATTCTGGCTCGCAAAAGTGTTTAAGTTGCATTCCCGGTATATCTCCCGTGTCTTTTAGTAATCACGCAGTCGAAGCCATTAAAAAGCGAAAACATCCTGTGCAAAGTTGGTTTTTGGATATGAGTCTTATTATGGGCTATTGGGGCGAGGGAAAACGTGCCTATCATCATACCGCGCCAGTTAATAGCATTTATGCCCTGCACGAATCTTTAGGTATATTACGTGAAGAGGGGCTTGAAAACGCATGGGGTAGGCATAGAAGATTACATGAGAAACTTGTGAAAGGGTTAGAAGCATTAGGTCTAGAAATGCTAGTAGCGCCTCAAGCCAGACTGCCACAATTAAATACCGTCTGTGTACCTGAAGGCGTAGATGAAGCAAGAGTCAGGACAGAACTTTTAGATAAATTTAACCTGGAAGTAGGCGCCGGGTTGGGTGCCCTTGCTGGTAAGGTATGGAGAATTGGCCTTATGGGGCATGGTTGTTCTGATCGGAATGTCGACTATTGTTTAGCCGCTTTTAGTTCTGCCTTACGCTAAGACAAATAGCATTTACTTTTTTTACCGATAGATGGCCCCACAACCTTAGTTTCTTTAACTACGTTTGTGGGGGGCGTTGTGTCGTGACTTCATGCTATTTACGCGCTCAGAATGCACATACGTTAAAATTTAATCAAAGACCTCAACTTTTCTGCTGAACTATTCTTTTATAAATGAACTGCGTATCTGTTAGTTCATTCCCGTTAGCGGTTAGCTACTTTTTAATTAACTTTGACGTTTTCATGTTGACGACACGGGCAATGCGTCACTATGCTAACGCCTAACAGTATAGGGACCGTGACACAAAGTAACTAAAAGGCATGTTTATGTTAAAAGCATTTTCGCTTTGGTTTTCCATTTTATTTGTTCTCGTTTCCAGTCAGGCGTGGGCGCATAATGAGGGCAGTAACCAGCCAACTATTCACGTACAAGGCAGCGGAATGGTTGATGTAATGCCGGATGCATTTTCAATAACATTTATTCTTGAGCAAAAAGGACAGGTTGTTTCCAAGTTAAATGAGCGTATAGAAACCGACTTGACCAATGTTATTGAGTTTTTATTAAAACAAGGCGTTGAGTCTAATCAGATTCAATCCATGCAGGTAAGGTTAACCCCCCGCTATGAATCTACTCCACAAGGTCATCGGGAAAATGGGTTTGTATTATCTCGAGAAGTAACCGTCCTGCATAAGAAGCTTAGTGATTACGATAGACTCATAGACGGCATGTTATCCCGGGGTGTAACGCGTATTCAACAATTCGATTTTGTTATTACTGACCAAGCGTCCTATTATAAGCAAGCGTTGACTGCTGCGGTAAAGGATGCCAAACAAAGAGCGCAATTGCTGAGTAAAGAATTGGACGCAAAACTAGGTGCGGTAGTCCAAATTTCTGAGACCGGTGGGTATGCACCCGTTCATCAATCGAAATACCGTATGGCGCAGGCTGAATCTTCACCCTCCTTACCGGGGCAACAATCAGTTTCTGCCAGGGTTAACGTAACTTTTTCAATACATAAGTAAGAGAGTACATATCTTTGTTAAATGATTTTTATCAACGCTTAGTGAAACAAGCAGATAGCCTGGTGGCAGGCGAACACGATTTGATCGCAAATATGGCAAATATCAGTGCATTACTATTTACCCAATTAGAGGATGTGAACTGGGCCGGTTTTTATTTGTATAAAGAAGAACAATTGGTGTTGGGTCCTTTTCAGGGCAACCCCGCTTGCATCAGGATTCCGATGGGTAAGGGGGTCTGTGGCACTGCTGCTGAAAGCCGCGAAACCCTCGTCGTCGAAGATGTTCATAAGTTCGAAGGACATATAGCTTGCGACTCAGCATCTAATTCGGAAATTGTTATTCCGTTAATTGTAGGCGATACTTTATTTGGTGTACTTGACATTGATAGCCCTAGCATTGGGCGTTTTTCAGAGGTAGACAAAGCGGGGCTTACCGCTATTGCAGACAGTTTAATGGCGACGCAATCGTGAAGCAGAATGTGGATGTACAAGTGGTGTTAGCCACGCCGGCGGATATGGAAGATTTTTTTGATGATGCCTCTGAGGCAGCAGAACAATTTAATTTTATTGTTCATGTTTTGTACGACCGTGCCGATGAAGATATAAGCGCATCGAGCATGGACCGTTTATTTCAATATTGTTGGGAAACCTGGCATCGTTATCCAGATTTAACAGACATTGATGAAGATGAATTGATAGATTGGGTTGACCACACGTTGGCAACTTGGGATGATGCAGGTAACCAAGATAATTTGTAATTGATATAGAATAATTGATGGAAGAAGCACAACAAAAATTTTCGAACAGTAAAGAAGTTATCGCTTATTTAGCAGATAAGTTTCCAAACTGTTTCTCTTTAAAAGGGGATGCCAAGCCACTGAAGATTGGTATTTTTCAGGAATTGGCATCTCGACTAGAAGAAGACGAGCGTGTAAGTAAGACTTTATTGAGGTCGACCTTACGCCATTACACTAATAGCTGGCGTTATTTGTACAGTATCAAGGAAGGGGCATATCGGGTTGACCTGGATGGCAATCAAGATGCGCAGATCGAAAAAGAGCATGCAGAACATGCACGGCAGCAATTAGACGAGAGTAAAGAAAAAGCTGCACAACAAAGAAAAGCCCAAAATAATGGCGCTTCTCAAAAGCAGAACAACAGGCAGAAAGAAAAGACTTCAACAACATCGTCACCTGCCAAACGCAATGTTGAAGGAAAAAAGGGAACTAAATTTAAATCAAGCAGACCAACTAAAACACCGCCGCCAAAATTAACTGAGAATGATTTGCACGCTGGCACCGAGGTAACAGTAAAATTGGGTAAAGCACCTATGCATGCTGTAATTACCGAAGTAGCTAAAGATGGTATTCATGTTCAGTTGGATTCAGGCATGGTAGTAAAAGTCACTTCAGAGACTTTACGTTTGGCAAGTTCCAAGAGGTCGTAAAATGAAAAATATCCTTCGTATTTCTATCGCTAGCGCATTTTTATCAATGAGTGTAGGAGCTGGTGCTACTACCAGTTCAGCAACAGTTGATGAGCTCCCAATGCTTAAGCAGGAAACACAACATAGTGTTGCTGCTAAGCGAGTAAGCGCCTTATTTACCCGCGCTCACTATAAGGAAATTGCGTTGGATGATGCGCTTTCAACTAAAATATTTGACCGTTATTTACGTTCATTAGATCACAATAAGCAGATTTTCCTTCAATCAGATATTGAGAGGTTTGAAGCGTATCGTAATAAATTCGATGATGCACTCAGCAAAGGTAATCTTGATATAGCGTACGATATGTACAACCTTAATGCTGAGCGCCGAATAGATCGGTTCAAATATGCATTAAGTCTGCTTGAAACACCTTTTAATTTTGAAGAAGAAGGTGACAAGTTTTATTTTGATCGGGATGATGCGCAATGGCCTGAGTCACAAGAAGCAATCGATGAGTTGTGGCGTCAGCGAATTAAATATGATGCTTTGAACCTGATTCTTGCTGATAAATCGTGGGAAGAAGCAAAAGAACTTTTAACTAAACGATATACCAGAGCCATAAAACGTCTACAGCAGGCTAAAAGCGAAGATGTTTTCCAAACGGTGATGAACTCGTTTGCCCGTAGCATCGAAGCGCATACCAGCTACCTTTCGCCGCGGAATGCGGAACGCTTTCAAATGGATATGAATTTGTCTTTTGAAGGCATAGGCGCTGTATTGCAAAGTGAAGAAGATTATACAGTCATAAAAAGTATCGTACCGGGCGGCCCCGCTGACCAGTCAAATTCGCTTAAACCAGAAGACAAAATTATCGGTGTAGCTCAAAGCGACGATGAATTTGTTGATGTAATCGGTTGGAGATTGGATGAGGTTGTCGAGTTAATTAAGGGCCCGAAAGGTAGTACAGTGCGTTTGCAAGTACAAAAAGGGGCGACTGAAAGCAAAACTATGTCTGTGGTTAGCTTGACTCGTGACAAGATTAAGCTTGAAGACAGAGCTGCCAAATCAGAAGTTTTTGTACCCGATTCTGGCGTGCACCAAGGTGAAAAGTTAGGGGTAATTACTATTCCTAGCTTCTATAACAATCTTCATGCTGACGTTAAGAAAGAAATTGACGCACTTAAAGCACAAGGTGTTAAAGGGGTAATAGTGGATTTGCGAGGTAACGGTGGAGGTTCATTAACCGAAGCTACGCTTCTATCTGGCTTATTTATTGAAAAAGGGCCGGTTGTACAAATTCGCTATGGTGAAGGGAAAGTGTCGGTAAATAGAGATACTGATGGTTTAGTTGCCTATGATGGTCCCCTCACAGTATTAGTTGACCGATATAGTGCCTCTGCTTCAGAAATTTTCGCAGCGGCTATGCAAGATTATAATCGCGGTATTGTAATCGGTGAGCAAACCTTTGGTAAAGGGACGGTGCAACAACATCGTGGCTTGGGTCGTATTTATGATTTGTACGACAACCCGTTGGGAAGCGTACAGTTTACGATAGCAAAATTTTATCGTATCAATGGGGGGAGTACTCAGCACAAGGGTGTAGTTCCAGATATTTTGTTCCCATCCCCTATTAATCCGGCTGACTGGGGTGAAAGTCAGGAAGAAAATGCACTGCCTTGGGATAGCATTAACCGTGCAAACTATACGACTTTTTCTGACAGCCAAAGCGCAATTGATGTATTGACAGCCAAGCACAATGCGCGAATTATGCAGGATCCCGAATTTACTTATATTCAGGAAGATATTTCAGAATATAACAAAAACAAGGACCGCAATTATATTTCTTTAGTTAAGTCAGAGCGTATTGCTGAGAAAACTGAAGCGGAAGAAAAGCAACTAAAACGTACTAATGAGCGATTAGCCCGTTTGGGTAAAGATCCAGTCAAATCGTTGGATGATTTGCCCGATGAGTTGGATGAAATCGATCCGCTACTTACCGAAGCGGCAAATATCACGTATGATATGCTCAACACTGGCAAATACGCGATTACCCATAATTAAAAAGCGTTTTTTGGAAAAGAGGCTGGTGCAATAACCAGCCTCTTTTTTTTGTCTGCCAGAAATAATAATAAACAAAGATTCAGGGACTACACGTATGGCATCACGAGGTGAATTCTCTTCACGTATTGGTTTTATATTAGCGGCCGCCGGTTCAGCGGTTGGGCTTGGTAATATATGGGGCTTTCCAACGCAGGTTGCCAGTAATGGTGGCGCTGCATTCGTACTAGTTTATTTGCTTCTCGCATTTGTTCTTGCTTATCCGGTATTGATGGCAGAGCTTATTATCGGCCGTGCGAACCGCTCAAATATGGTTGATGCGTTGGGTAAAATTTCAGGGAATGCCATTGGTCGAACAGTTGGTATCTGGGGCGGCATAACCGTTTCGCTGATACTCGCATTCTATGCCATCGTTGGAGGCTGGATGATTGCCTATTTCGGCGAGTCAGCATCGAATATTGTTGGTAGCGAAACAATCTCTAATTGGTTGGTTTCATTTTCCATCCCGCGTAACCTCATTTTCTGTGCATTGTTTCTTAGCCTTACCGCTATGATTGTTCTCGGCGGGGTGAAGGCCGGTATTGAAAAGTGGTCAGTCAGACTGATGCCTACACTCGTTGTTATCATTTTATTGCTTATTATCTATGTAAGTTTTCAGCCCGGTGCCACCGATGGCTGGAGTGCCTATCTGGTACCTGACTTTAGTCGTGTATTGGAGCCTGATTTACTTATCAGTGCCATGGGACAGGCATTTTTCTCAATGTCGCTAGGGGTAGGGACGATGCTCGTATATGGATCTTACCTTAATAAACACGAAAATCTTCCCACCATTGGTGCTTCGGTGGCTTTGGTAGATATTGGCGTGGCTATCATTGCGGGTATGTTAATTATTCCGGCGATGTACGTAGCATTAAACAATGGTGTGGAAATATTTACTACAGAAGGTGTGCTAATTGAAGGCGACCAACTTATATTTACCGTGCTCCCAGCCTTATTTGATTCTATAGCAAGTGTTGGCGTTTTCGTTGCCTTCGCATTTTTTGCCTTAATGGTAATCGCAGCTGTCACATCTTCCATTTCTATGCTTGAAGTACCTGTTGCTTACTTAGTTGAAAGTAAAGGGATAGCCCGTAATAAAGCCGTTTGGCTAATGACCTTAGTAATATTTTGCGCTAGCTCTATTATTATTTTCAATTTCGAGCGTTTATTTGGTTTCGTCATCGCGTTGACTACCCAATACAGTCAACCACTATTGGGCTTGGTATTGTGTATATTTGCTGGTTGGGTCTGGCGTCGGGACAATATTTTAGCTGAACTAAAGGAAGGTAATGCGCAAGCTGAACATACTGTGTTCTGGAAAATATGGCCTTGGTATGTCCGTTTTGTATGTCCTGTGGTTATTGCCTTTATGTTTTACCGCTCTATTGCGTAGTTAGAGATTTAGAAATGAAAAAAGAATTAAAAACGCCTTCGTTATTCGACGCGCTTTTTCCGATAGTTGTCCTCGTAATCATGATGGGTGCAGCAGTTTATCTCTTCGGTGACGCTTCGTCGTATGGTCCCAACCAAATAGCTTTATTACTGGGAACAGGAATTGCGGCCGTTATCGGAATGAAAAATGGCTTGAGCTGGCAGGAAATCGAAAAGGGCATTGTAAAGGGCATTTCCATGGCATTGGGGGCCTGTTTGATATTATTGGCGGTCGGCTCTCTAATAGGGACATGGATGCTAGCAGGAACAGTTCCTACACTTATCTATTACGGTTTAGAGCTACTGAACCCTTCATTTTTTTATGCGGCTACCTGTTTGATCTGTGCAGTCGTGGCAATGAGTATAGGCAGCTCCTGGACTACAGCTGCTACAGTAGGTGTGGCTCTAATGGGCGTAGCGACAGGTATGGAAATGTCTGCAGCTATAACAGCCGGTGCCGTTATTTCTGGAGCATATTTTGGAGATAAAATATCCCCTCTTTCTGAAACCACGAATCTCGCCCCTGCTGTTGCAGGTACCGATTTATTCGAACACATCCGATATATGCTTTGGACAACAATTCCGAGCTTTGTATTGGCATTGATCTTATTTCTTATTCTAGGGTTCTCTGAAAGCGGTAATGCATCTGTTGAAAAGATCGAATATATGCAATCGCTGTTACAAGAATCGTTTGCTTTAGGCTGGCATCTACTTATTCCCTTAGTAGTACTGTTAACCTTGGCAATTAAAAAGATGCCCGCTTTCCCCGCGGTGTCTATCGGAGCAATTTTAGGCGGCATATGGGCAATGTTATTTCAAAGTGATGTCATCTTGGGAATGATACAAAATGGGGACAGCAGCGTTGTCGGCACAATTAAAATTGTGTGGGCAGCCTTTTTTGATGGCGTAAGCTTTTCTACACCAGATGAAAACCTAAATAGTCTGTTGAGCAGGGGAGGCATGTCTTCTATGCTCAATACCATTTGGTTAATTATATGTGCCTTGTCGTTTGGAGCGGTATTAGAAAAAGCAGGTTTATTAAAACGAGCTGTTAACGCAATTTTGTCAGGTGCAAAATCCGCTGGCGATATGATCAGTCGCACTATACTAACCTGTATTGGTACAAACTTGATCACCGCAGACCAGTATATGGCGATCGTAATGCCTGGTAGAATGTACAAAGAAGAATTCGAGAAACGTGGATTGCACCAACTCAATTTGTCTCGAAGTCTGGAAGATGGCGGCACGCTAACTTCACCGCTTATCCCATGGAATACTTGCGGCGCGTATATGCATGGCGTGCTGGCCGTACACCCGTTTGAATATATTTTTTATGCGTTCTTTAACGTGATCAACCCCATACTGGCAATCATCTATGCTTATCTTGGGGTGAAAATATTGAAACTAACGCCTCCTTTCCATGCCAATTCAAAGGAGCAACAATCGTAATAAATTTCAGGAGGTTACATGAGTATACAGGTAAAACGTAGAGCGGATTATCGGCCGCCTGCCTTTTTAGTCACCAATGTTGAGTTAACCATTCACTTGCACCCAGAGTCTACACGGGTGCACAGTGTGCTTAAACTCAAGCGGAATGGATCTCACCAAGAAGACCTGGTGTTAAATGGTGAGCACCTAAATCTAGTAGAGCTTTCTATCGATGGGAAAACGAACTGTGATTATGAAGTCACCGATAGTTCGCTAATTATCCCCGGTGTAGGCAATGAGTTTACGGTTTCAACCCTTTGTACGATTGCTCCTGAAGCGAATAAAGCACTGGAAGGTTTGTACCTTTCAAATGGTGTTTACTGCACCCAATGCGAGGCGGAAGGGTTTCGGCGGATAACGTACTTTCTGGACAGGCCTGATGTTCTTGCGAAATATCGTGTTACCGTTCATGGTGATAGCGCTTCGCTGCCCACCTTACTTTCAAACGGTAATCCTATAGATAAGGGACAAAATGAGGACGGTACACATTGGGTAACATGGGAAGACCCGCATCCAAAGCCCAGTTACTTATTTGCGCTGGTTGCTGGGGATTTTGACCTCCTAGAAGATAGTTTTGTCACTGCAAGCGGGAAACAGGTTGCGCTTGAACTCTATGTAGATAAAGGTAAACGTGATCGAGGCCAGTTTGCTTTAGACTCATTAAAAAGAGCGATGAAATGGGAAGAGGAAGTATACGGACTGGAATATGATTTGGACATATACATGGTTGTCGCGGTTGACTTTTTCAACATGGGAGCGATGGAGAATAAAGGACTTAACGTATTCAACAGTAAATTTGTGTTAGCCAATCCGGAAACCGCAACCGATGAAGATTTTTTTAACGTTGAATCTGTTATCGCCCATGAGTATTTTCATAACTGGACTGGCAATCGCGTTACCTGCAGAGATTGGTTTCAATTAAGTCTAAAGGAAGGCCTTACAGTATTTCGTGATCAGCAATTCAGTGCTGACATGACATCTGAACTGAGTAATCGAATTAAACATGTGAAGGTGATGCGAGAGCATCAATTCGCCGAAGATGCGAGTGCGATGAGCCATCCTATACGTCCAGATGAAGTTATTGAAATGAATAACTTCTATACAGTGACAGTGTATGACAAAGGTGCGGAAGTAATCCGAATGATGCATACCTTGTTAGGAGAAGACAGGTTTAGAGCGGGAATGGACGAGTATTTTAAACGCTACGATGGCCAAGCAGTCACATGTGATGATTTTGTCTACGCCATGCAATCAGTAACTGATTTGGATTTAACTCACTTTGCTAAATGGTATAGCCAGTCAGGGACACCTGAAATTACTGTTTCAAGAAAACAGAAAGGGGACAAGACATTAATCACAGTCTCACAATACACGCCCCCAACTGCTGATCAAAAAGAAAAAACAGAGTTGTTCATTCCATTAGGTTTTTCTTGCATTGATTCGGATGGTAATCACTATCAGGACGATAGTGGAACAGTTTCTCACGGTATGCTTCTCCTGGATAAAAAAAACGTTACACTTTCATTTGAGAACAACGGCAAAGAGCTTCTACCCATTTTATTAGCGAAGTTCTCTGCACCCGTAAGAATCAAACAATCGCTTAGCAGTACAGAATTACTTTCCACGTTTTTATATGCGCCTGATCAATTCAATCGGTGGGATGCGTTACAGCAATTATACGACTGGTGTGTTTCACAATATGAAGCTAATCGAATAATTGATGAATCTATGTGGGATGGATTAAAAGCGGCCCTGGCATCTGAAAAAACAAACTATGAATTACTCAGTGAATGCTTGGTTATTCCTAGTTTCGAAACCTTGTGCCAAACTAGAACTAACATTCATGTCGGAAATTTATATGCAGCACGACAGAACTTTGCAAAAGATTTTGTTAACAACTTGCAAAATGAATTGCACGAAATTTATGAATCCATTCAACTGCGCGATTATCAGTATCAACAACAAGATGTTATCGCCAGACGCTGTAAAAATGTATTGCTAAACCATTTAGCAAAACTAGAACAAAACGCTGAGTTAGTAAACAACCATTTCCACCACTCTGACAATATGACAAATACGCTTGGTGCTTTAAAAGCCGCGCAACAGACTAGTAGTGCGCTATTTCACAAACTTATGGATACGTTTGGCGAGCGCTGGAAGAATGACCCATTAGTATTGGACAAGTGGTTTTCTTTGCATGCCACTACAGATCGAGCTGACATACTTTCGCATCTGACAATGTTACAATCCCATCCACAATTCAGTATTGAAAATCCAAATCGAGTACGTTCGTTAATCGGAAGTTTTGCTTTTTATAATACCAGCGGATTTCATGCACTGGACGGCAGTGGTTATCGTTTTTTAACTGACTATTTGCTAAAGCTGGATGCAAGCAACCCACAAGTAGCAGCGCGATTAGTAACGCCGCTGACACAATGGCAACGATTTGACATACATCATCAGGACAAGATGAAAATGCAGCTGGCGCGTCTTCTTGAGCATGACGGCCTGAGTAGAGACGTTTATGAAAAAGTAAGTAAGAGCCTTGCTTATGAATCAAAAGTTAATTAATGGTACCGTTTATTTTTTCTCTATTTCATTATCGTATGGAAAGTGTGAAGCGTTTTACCGTCCAGGAAATAATGCTGTTGTAGTAACGGCGGACTCCGGTCATAGAGTTCAAATTCCAACGGCAAGATTACGTACATTTATTACCAAACAGGGTATTCAGGGAAGATTCAGGATGATTATTAATAATAGCAACAAAATTGTTTCATTTGAGAAGATAGGATAGTGTCAACTTTGAATGTTTGAAATAAAGATAAAAAATAACTGATTGATACCTTTCATGTTATGTATTGAATAACTGGTACGATTAGTTCTTGCGATTCCAGCGAAATGATGTAATCATTTTGTTAATCAATATGGTTGGTCTTTATGTCTTCGCTGTCAGCGTTGATTTAGGAGAATAAAAAATATGATAAACAGGCCTAGCGCATTTAAAAAGTCACCTATTGCCGCAGGAGTTATCGCCCTATTAGGCGCAGCTTCAATGCCAGCTCAAGCAGCTAACTGGCAATTTGGTGATGTAAGTATTTCACTCGACTCGAGTTTCACTCTTGCAACCAGTATTCGTACGGAAGACAGGGACTATAGTTTAATCGGGAACAGTAACCACCCTCAATTTAACTGGCGCGGTTATAATGCTGCCACCAACGTTATATATCCAAGCGCCGACGTGTGGGCTAATTCAAACGGCGCATATTCTACCAATGGTGATTTAGGTAACTTGGCGCACGATCCAGGTGATCCCTATTCAACTCAAGTTTCAGGCCTGCACGAGTTAGACGTTAACTTTGGCGACTACGGATTCTTTGCCAGTGGCTTTTGGTTCTACGATTTTGAACAAATGGACGGCGAACGTCCTTGGTCTAATCCTATAACCGGAAAACAGGTGGACCTATGTGATGATCCCGATGCGAAAGAGCTTCTTTGCCGGGATGCCCGCTTACTTGATGCATTTTTCTATGGTGATTGGTGGATAGGTAATAAACCACTTACCGTGCGTGTAGGTCAACAAGTTATCAGCTGGGGTGAAAGTACCTTTATCCAGCATGGAATCAATACAACCAATCCTATAGATGTAACGCGCGCTCGCGCCCCTGGCGCAGAGTTAAAAGAAGTGTTTATACCAGTTGGAATGGTTTTCGCCTCCTTAGGGTTAACCGACACGGTTAGTGTTTCAGGCTATTATCAATATGAGTGGGAACGCAGTTGGTTACCAGTAGCAGGCAGCTACTTTGCTACTAACGACTTTGCTGGCGAAGGTGGTCAGGCTAATAATGTGCAATTAGGTTTTACTGGTAATCCTGATATTGATTTAGATTTCCTTTTATCTTCATTAAATGATCTGGGCGCCGCACTTAATAAAGGAGCTGATCCTGCACAGATTTCAGAAGCTTATTTGGCATATCCAACTAAAGTAGCATTGAGAGCTTATTCCGACGATGCACATAATGATGCTGACGATCAGGGTCAATACGGCTTACGTTTAAGTTGGTTCGCTGAAGCATTGAATGAATCTGAATTGAGCTTCTATCATATTAATTACCACAGCCAGCGCCCATTAATTTCAGGGGTTACATCAAACTTCACTCCTGCAGCTATTCAGCGTGACTTGGGACGGTTGGCACAAGGTGTAGATCAATATAATGTGACCGAACTTGAAGCTTTCACCGAAGCACAGTTTTTCTACCCTGAAGACATCAAGCTTTATGGCTTCAGCTTTAATACTAACGTAGGGACTACTGCATTAGCGGGTGAAATTGCCTATCGTAAAGATGAGCCACTTCAGATTGATGATGTTGAATTGCTATATACCGCTATGCCAGAACAGTTAGCTAATGCAGGATTGCGTCCTGACCTTGAGGGTATTTCACAGCTAAATAACATTGGCCGCAATGTTGGACCGGGTCAGACTGCAGAAGGCTTCCTATTTTCTGATACGGTTCAAGCACAAATGACTCTTTCTCACGTATTCGGGCCCACACTGGGGTCTGATAACTTTATCCTGTTGGGCGAAGTAGGTTGGGTGAATGTTCTTGATTTCCCTGATCCAGACGTGATTCGTTTGAATGCACCTGGAACAGGTAGAACGCCTTCCCTTGAACCGACGCCGAGTGGTAATCCACGTACTGGTCTGCATATTGGTCTGTCAAATGGGCCCGAAGAAAATCCTTTCGCAACGGATGATGCTTGGGGTTACCGCTTATTAGCTGTAGCAGACTATAACAATGTATTTTCAGGTATTAACTTGCGTGCGCGTGCAACGTTTGCTCACGATGTGGATGGGACCACCCCCGATCCATTGTTCCTGTTTACTGAAGATGTTAAGTCAGCTAGTGTGGGGCTAACGTTTGATTATTTAAGCAAATGGTCTGCAACTGCTTCATATAGTTCGTTCTGGGGTGGGATTGGTACGACCAATGCGCTTGCAGATAGAGACTTTGTCTCATTTAACATCAAGTATTCAATTTAGAGGTGTCTAAGATGATTAATAAAGTAGGTTTGATTGCTGCGGCGATGTCGTTGGCGATAGGTAGCAGCGCGCTTGCGAAAGTGTCGGAAAGTGAGGCAAAAAAACTTGGTGATAGCCTTACACCTCTTGGTGCGGAAAAAGCTGGCAATGCTGACGGCAGCATCCCTGCATGGGATGGCGGCATCACTAAAGCTCCATCGGGATTTAATGTGGGTGATCATCACCCCGATCCCTTTAGCGGTGACAAAGTAAAATTTGAAATTACTGCTAAGAACTACAAACAGTATGCTGACAACCTTAGCGCAGGACAAATTAAGTTATTTGAAACTTATCCCGATACCTTCAAGATGCCAGTTTATGAAACCCGTAGAACAGCATCAAACCCTCAAGCTGTCTATGATGCTACACTAGCTAACGCGACACGAGCTGAACTACTGGATGGCGGTAATGGTATAAAAGGCGCGGCAGTAGGTATCCCTTTTCCAATTCCACAAAATGGTTTGGAAGTAATTTGGAACCACATTTTGCGTTATCGAGGGGAGGCTGTTGAACGTTCCGGCGGTCAGGCGGCAGTTACATCGTCCGGTAGCTACAACGTAATAGGTTTCGACGAGCAATTGTTACTAAAATATAGTGAACCTGATGCTACACCAGAACAATTGCTCGAAGACAATATCTTGTTCATGTTTAAACAGAAGGTAACTGAGCCTGCTCGTTTGGCTGGTACCGCTTTGTTAGTGCATGAGACAGTTGATCAAGTTAAAGAGCCACGTAAAGCCTGGACGTATAATACGGGTCAGCGACGTGTTCGACTTGCACCTAACATTGCATATGATACGCCAGGAACAGCGGCAGATGGTCTTCGTACCACAGATGATTTTGATATGTTTAATGGGTCGCCGAACCGTTACAATTGGGAGCTGAAAGGCAAGAAAGAGTTATATGTTGCTTACAATAACTATAAATTGCATGGCGAGAATGTAAAATATGAAGATATTTTGACGCCTAATCATATCAATCCTGATTTTACCCGATGGGAAAAACACCGTGTTTGGGTAGTTGAAGCCACGTTAAAAGATGGTTTCCGTCATATATATCAAAAACGGGTGTTCTTCATCGATGAGGATAGTTGGCAAATACAAGTAGCTGATATGTACGATAACCGCGGTGAGTTATATCGGGTCGCGTTTGCTTATGGTATCAACTATTATGAAGTACCAACCCATTGGTCGACGCTTGATGTGTATCATGACCTTAACTCACGTCGCTATCTAGCGATTGGCCTGGACAATGAAGAGAAAATGTACGATTTCTCAATTCGTCCGCGTGAGGTTGAGTTCACGCCGCAAGCATTACGGCGGGAAGGTATGCGCTAATCGAGTTTAAACGGTTGGCTATGCCAACCGTTTTTTTTTATACCAATTTAATTTAAAAAGGTTACTTGTTACTTATGAAAAAAGCCTTTCTGGCTATGGCCATAGTTTGTTTAAGTTTTTCTACAGCAGCAGAACAAGCTTATTTGGCACCGCTGGTAAAGCAATCTGTTTTACTTGATGTTGTCGCTTCAGAATATTTGGTAATCGTGGGCGAACGCGGCCATATATTGACTTCGAATGATGGCGAAGAATTTACGCAGCAAAGCGTACCTACGCACTCTACTTTAACAGCGGTGGACATTGTTGGTAATAATGTATGGGCTGTTGGGCACGACGCTATAATTTTGCACTCGCCAGATAAAGGAATAAATTGGCAAAAGCAATATTACAACCCTGATATCGAGCGACCGTTTTTAGATGTATTATTTTTCGATGAAAAACACGGTATCGCAGTAGGGGCGTACGGTTTATTTTATCGCACCATGAATGGGGGAGAAAGTTGGGAGTCAGAGCGCCACCCAACATTGCTCAGCGCTGATGATCAAGCGTACCTTGAACAAATTCGAGAAGAAGACGAAGACTTTTATCAACAGGAGTTAAACTCCATACTGCCTCATATCAATAGAGTAACGTTGGACGGAGACGTGCTTTACATGGCTGGCGAAGCAGGATTGTTAGCCTATAGCAATGATAAAGGTAAAACTTGGCAGCGCTACGAAGTTGATTATACTGGCTCGTTTTTCGATATTCGTCCCATTAGCGACGATACGGTCGTGGCAGTTGGATTGCGAGGTAATATTTTTAAAATGGAAAATCAGGGGGAGTGGGAATACGTAAGCACGTGTTCCACCAGTACGCTTAATTCGCTGTTGCCGCTCTCTAACGATGCTATTACAGCAATGGGTAACAACGGTATTCTCGTCACTATTGATAGACCATTACCTGACAGTTCCGATACTCCCTATACGCCTATTTATCAGTGTGAGCGACCTAAAGAAGTGTCTGTTCAGCAACTAGACGATAAAGCGGCAGTATTAAACGCAGTAAGATTCAACAACAAAATAATTGGTGTTAGCGCGAACGGCATCAAAAAACTTAATCTGGATTAACAAGCTTTATGTCAAGTATTACTCATTTAGCAGAACGCATTGTATTTGGAAACCGTAAAGTTGTCGTGTTTCTGTTCGCACTGGCAACGATATTTCTAGGCTACCAATCTTCCCTTATGCGACTCGATGCGGGGTTTGAGAAGAATATCCCGCTCAATCATGAATATATGCAAACCTACATGAAATACCGCAATGATTTTGGCGGTGCTAATAACGTGTTGGTATCGGTATGTGACAAGCAAGGTAACATTTATAATCAAAATTTCTTCGATACACTGAAAAACGTGCACGATCAGCTCTTCTTTATCAATGGCGTTAACCGTGCTTTAGTTGTCTCACTTTTTTCCCCTTCCACCCGGTTTACTGAAATCGTAGAAGGGGGATTTGCTGGCGGCCCAGTTATCCCAGCCGATTTTGACTCTTCCTCGCCTGAAGCGCTGCAGTTAGTCGCTGCCAACGTAGAGAAGGCCAATATAGTTGGTCGTCAGGTTGCCAGCGATTACAGCTGTGCGATGGTCACGGCGCAACTTTTAGATATCGACCCCCAAACTGGCGATCAACTTGATACACTAGAATTTGCCAATGAATTAGAAGAGAAGCTTCGTGGGCAATTCGGCTCGAAAGATATTTCTATTCATATTATTGGGTTCTCTAAAATGATCGGCGATGTAGCGGACGGAGCAAAAGATGTACTTCTTTTCTTTGCCATTGCGTTAGCTATTACAGCCGTCATGGTGTATTTCTTTTCACGCAATATCATGCTCACCATATTACCCCTCCTTTGTTCAGTTATTGCGGTAGTATGGCAACTCGGTCTGCTTTCATTTATGGGCTTTGGTTTAGATCCCATGTCTATACTTGTTCCGTTTCTAGTGTTCGCTATTGGCGTAAGTCACGGCGTACAGATGATTAACGCGGTTGAGAAAAAAGCAGTAGATGGGGCTGGAGCTAAACATGCAGCAATGAGCGCGTTTCGCACGTTGCTCGTTCCTGGAGGCATTGCTCTGTTATCCGATACCGTCGGTTTTATGACCTTGTTGGTTATTGATATTGGCATTATTCGCGAACTTGCGATCACCGCCAGTATGGGTGTAGCAGTGATTATTTTAACTAACCTAATTTTGCTGCCCGTATTGATGAGCTTCCTTAAGTTTGATGCGAAATATGTGGAAAAGTTTGCAGGAAAAGAAGAGCAAACCAGCAAATTCTGGAATATGGTGGCGTGCTGTTCCCATAAGTCCGTCGCGCCAATAATTCTCGTTGTCACAGCCATCTTATTTATTTTTGGACTTTATCAGTCTCAAAATATGAAAATCGGCGATTTACATGCGGGCGCCCCCGCTTTGCACGAGTCTTCTCGGTACAACCAAGATACCTTTCTCATTACTGACAAATATGAAGTAACGGTTGATTACATTTCAATTTTGGTAGAAACATCACCAGAAGCATGCACCTCGCATAGCGTGATGAAAGCGATGGACGACTTTCAGTGGAAGATGGAAAATGTGAAAGGTGTGCAATCCACGGTTTCCCTCGCATCAGTGGCTAAAATAGTGAATGCTGGATACAACGAAGGAAATGTGAAGTGGCAGGTGATTCCTCGTAATCAACAAACTCTTGTTCAAGCTATAGCGCGGATTCCCACTTCCTCTGGCTTACTAAATGGTAACTGCTCGGTAATGCCAGTTATTTTATTTATGGAAGATCACAAAGCGGAAACTATTTCTAGAGTAGTAGATGCAGTTAAAGAGTATCGTCAGGAGTATGAGACTGACGATATGAAATTTAGTCTCGCTTCAGGGCCGGTAGGAGTGATGGCTGCGACGAACGAAGCAGTGAAAAGCGCTCAAATGCCGATGATGGCTTATGTATTTGGCGCAGTTATATTACTTTGCCTACTGAGCTTCCGTTCGCTACGTGCAACGTTATCTGTAGTCATACCGTTGTATGTAGTATCGATTCTAGCGCAAGCATTAATGACTTACCTGGAAATCGGTCTGACTGTATCAACGTTACCAGTGATTGCTTTAGGTGTCGGTATCGGTGTGGATTATGGGATTTATATTCTTTCCACTATGAGCTACCGTTTGAAGCAGGGAGATTCTGTTCAGGTTGCCTATCTTGCTGCATTAAAAGAGCGAGGTAGTGCGGTGTTATTTACAGGAATTACCTTGGCAATTGGTGTAAGTACGTGGGTATTCTCATCGCTTAAATTCCAAATGGATATGGGAATTTTGCTAACATTTATGTTCTTAGTGAACATGTTAGGGGCCATTATCGTATTACCTGCACTGGCCAGACTTCTTTGGTATAAGCGAAATGAGCTATAATCGTTAAATATTTTTTTGCATAGCTAAGCAGAAAAGGGCCTTGATGGCCCTTTTTTATAGGTTAATTTTGCATACTTATCTATGCTGTTAATATCTCGTTAAATAAGGCTTTCATTAAAGCTGATATTTAGCGAAAATAGCTAGTGATACTCTGCACTTACGATAACAAAAAGGTTTATTCATGACAGTCACCTCTCAGCGGCATTCAGTACTGCTAGACAATGTATATTCACTTATTGACAAAAAAGTGGACGCAAAGCAAAAAGCGCTCGTTCAGCAGTTTGGTCGTCTGTTATATAAAAATATTTCAAATGATGATCTGGAACACCGCAACGACAGCGATCTTTACGGTGCAACTTTAAGTCTGTGGAATGCACTGGAAAAATTTGATAGTAAACAACCCTTCATTCGGGTTTTTAATCCAGAAATTGCAAAGCAGGGATGGCACTCCAGTCATACCATTGTCGAAATTATTGTTAAAGACATGCCATTCTTAGTGGACTCTGTCCGTATGGCGTTGAACCGCATGGGAATTAACTCTCATTTATTCCTTCATAGCCCAATCGGCTTAAAGCGCAACCAAGAAAACAAAATAACCGAGTTTGTCGAGCCTGGTAAAGCGGGTAATGGTATCACTAAAGAAACGGTGCTTTTTATTGAGATAGACCGTCAAACGGCTAAAAAAGATATAGACACGTTAACCAAAGAATTGCACTCAGTAGTTGATGAAGTGTGGTTGGCGGTAAATGACTGGCAAGCAATGGGCAGTAAGCTTGACGAAGTTATTAAGCAAGCTGACGAACTAAACTGGCCACTGTCTGCCGATGAAAGAAAGCAAACTAAAACCTTCTTGGACTGGTTAGCCGATCATAATTTCACCCTTATGGGCTATCGGTATTACGATGTAAAGGCTATTGAAGGCGATCATCGCTGGGTTCCAGCTAATGATTCTAGCCTTGGTTTGATGAAGAACTCAATAAGCGACCGCGAGCGTTTGGTTTCACATTTACCTGCTACGGCTAGAGCTGCCGCATTGAGTACCAACCCTCTTATCCTGACCAAAACGAATTCAAGAGCCCGCGTACACAGGCCTGCCTATATGGATTACATAGGGGTAAAAGCTTTTGATAAAGAAGGCCATGTAATAGGGGAACACCGCTTTCTAGGTCTTTATTCTGCGTCGTTCTATAACTCAAGTGCAATAGATTTACCTATCTTAAGTGAAAAAATAAAACGCGTATGCGATCACTCAGGTTTTGAACCCGGCACGCACGCGTATAAAGCATTCGTTAATATAATAGAAACTTATCCACGGGATGAGTTATTGCAGACACCTTCTGCAGAACTAGCGCAAATAGTAAAAGGTATTTTCCAAATGCAAGAGCGCGGTATCTCCAAGCTCTTTATAAGAAAAGATATTTTTGGTCGTTTTTTCTCTTGCCTTGTGTTTGTACCTAGAGAGCGCTACAACACGCAATTGCGTAAAGATACGCAAGCCTTACTTAAAGCTTCCTTAGGTGCTAAAGAAGAAGTTGAGTTTACTACTTATTTCTCCGAATCTGTCTATGCAAGAACACACTACATAGCTCGAGTCGATGACAACAATGCGGAATTTGATGTGAAGGAAATTGAAAAGAATATTATCGAGTTAACCAAGACGTGGAATGACAGATTAGCTGCATCGATTACTGCCGCGCATGGTGAAGCGAACGGTAAAGCGTTGGAAAAGAAATATCTTAACGCGTTCTCACGCAGCTATATGGAACAGAATTTACCCAGTGCGGCGCTAATTGATATTCAAAAGCTTGAATTGCTGGATGAAAGTCATACATTGGATATGCTTTTTTATCGACCGCAGGAAGAGCAGTCTGATAGCCAAATTGTGAAGCTTAAACTTTTCCATAAAGCTGAGCCTATTCATCTTTCAGATGTGTTGCCTATGCTGGAAAACTTTGGCCTTCGGGTAGTGGATGAAAGTCCGTACAAAATCACCTGTTCTGAAAACGAACGAAACTGGGTGATGGACTTCACAATGCTACACAAAAGTGGTCAGCATATGGATATGGAAAAGGCACAGGAACTGTTTCAAGATGCATTTTCAAAAGTGTGGCACAACAACCTTGAAGATGATGCATTTAACCGTTTGATCCTAGGCGGAGGAATGACGGGCAGACGGGTGACTATTTTACGTGCCTATGCAAAATATATGCGTCAGACCGGTAGCTCCTTCAGCCGAGATTATATTGCCAATACACTGTCAAACTATCCGGAAATCGCAAAGCTGTTGATTGATTTCTTTGAACAACGTTTTAATCCAAAAAAGAAACGCAATCCGAAAAAACAAGAGGCGATATTAAGCGAAATTAAATCACAGTTAGATAACGTAAGTAATCTGGACGATGACCGCATTATTCGTCGCTATCTGGACTTAATGAAAGCGACTTTGCGTACCAACTTTTATCAGCTGGATGATGCGGGTGAAGAAAAGCCATATGTATCATTCAAGATGATGCCCGAGCTTATTCCAGATATGCCATTGCCATTACCTAAGTTCGAGATATTTGTTTACAGCCCGCGCGTGGAAGGTGTTCACCTCCGCGGGGGGAAAGTGGCTCGAGGTGGTTTGCGCTGGTCAGATCGTCAAGAAGATTTCCGTACAGAGATTTTGGGCTTGGTAAAAGCACAGCAAGTAAAGAACACCGTTATTGTACCGGTAGGCGCAAAAGGCGGTTTTGTGTGTAAGCAACTCCCTTTTAGCGAAGGGCGTGCAGCTGTTCAAGCTGAAGGTCAAAGTTGTTACCGCACCTTCATCAGAAGTTTACTGGATATTACCGACAACATCGTTAATGGTGAAATCGTTCCGCCCAAAGATGTAGTGCGTCTGGACGAGGATGACCCTTATTTAGTGGTAGCTGCTGATAAAGGTACCGCTACATTTTCTGATATTGCCAACGGCATTGCAGCGGAATTTGACTTTTGGTTAGGGGATGCATTTGCTTCGGGTGGCAGTGTAGGCTACGACCATAAAAAAATGGGTATCACCGCCAGGGGTGGATGGGAGTCTGTTAAACGTCATTTCCGTGAGATGGGCATAAATTGCCAAACGACGGAATTCACTGCTATCGGCGTGGGTGACATGGCTGGTGATGTATTTGGTAATGGAATGTTGCTATCTGAACACACCAGATTAATTTCAGCTTTTAACCATTTACATATTTTCTTTGACCCCAATCCAGATGCAAAAACAAGCTATCAGGAACGCAAACGATTGTTTGAAAACCCATCACTGTCGTGGGAAGACTATGATAGTAAGTTGATCTCAACTGGGGGCGGTATTTTCAGTCGTGCAGCAAAATCAATTAAATTAACACCTGAAATGAAAAAATGGTTAGGTACACGTCAGCAGACAATGACCCCTAACGAACTAATACATAACATCCTGAAAATGCCAGTAGACTTACTTTGGAATGGCGGGATCGGCACGTATATCAAAAGTACCAAGGAAACTCACTCAGACGTAGGTGATCGTGCAAATGACGATTTACGCGTCAATGGTAAAGATGTACAAGCCAAAATAGTAGGCGAGGGTGGTAACTTGGGACTTACCCAACTGGGCCGTGTTGAATATGCTACTCACGGTGGTCGGGTCAACACAGATTTTATCGATAACGTAGGTGGTGTTGACTGTTCGGACAATGAAGTCAACATCAAAATACTATTAAACAGTCTGGTGGCAAATGGCGACCTTACCATAAAACAACGAAATGCGTTGCTTTATGAAATGACGGACGATGTGGCTGAATTAGTATTGCAGGATTGTTATCGTCAGACACAATCTATCTCTATTACTGAGCGATCAGGTGTGTCGTTACTAAAAGAACAGTTACGCTTTATTCACGGACTTGAAAGAGAGGGACTGTTAAATCGTGAATTAGAGTTTATTCCAAGTGACGATGAGATATCAGATCGGGTAGCATCTGATAAAGGTTTTACTCGTCCAGAGCTTAGTGTTTTGTCTGCTTATGGCAAAATGGTATTAAAGGATTCTTTGGATATTCCAGAAATCACATCAAACCCTTATCACAGCAAACTACTGATTACGGCGTTTCCCGAAGTATTGCGTGACAAATTCAGTCAGCAGATGCAAGAGCACCCGCTAAGAAGCGAAATTATCGCAACCAAGTTAACGAATAACATAGTTAACGATATGGGCCTTAATTTTGTTTTCAGAATGCAAGAAGAGACTGGCGCGACCGTGGACGAAATTGCTAATGCTTACTCAATAATTAAAGGCATTTTCAATATCGAAACAATCTGGGAAAAAATCGAAGATCTAGATAACCAGGTTCCTGCTGATTTACAATTAGAAATGCTGGAAGCGTGTCGTCGCATTATGCGCAGAGCTTCTCGTTGGTACTTACGCCATGGCAATAAGTCAATTGGTATTCAAGAATCGATTGATCGCTACCGTTCGACCTTTGAGAACCTGTCGCGTCATCTTCAGGACTATCTGGTAGAAGCAGAATATGCGCATCTGGAAAAAATGACGTTACGCTATACGAACGAAGGTGTACCGCAAGATATCGCGTATCAGGTAGCCAGTTTCTCCAATATGTTCTCAAGTTTGGACCTTGCACAAATCGATGAAGCAGATTCACACGAAACATCAGTTATCGCAAAGCTCTACTTCCAGTTAGGTTCACGACTTGAGTTGCACTGGTTTCTTGAACAAATTACTAATCAATCGGTTAGTAATCATTGGCAAGCATTGGCCAGAGCCTCATACCGCGAAGAATTGGACTGGCAGCAGCGCTCTATTACATCTAATTTATTGCAATCTCGGCCAGATGCGAAAGACGCTGACGAGATCCTAGATAGCTGGATAGAACAGAACCAGGCGTTATTGAAACGTTGGTATCACATGATGTCGGAGTTTAAAACTAGCAATACACACGAATTTGCCAAGTTTTCTGTCGCATTGCGTGAATTGATGCTTTTAAGCGTTAAGTCTAACCATTAGAATGGATGCATTTGTTACCTGACTAATAAAAGCCCTGGTATTCAGGGCTTTTTTATAAAAAATGATGCAATCACTTATTCAAAACTTACTGCTAAAATGCGAACCCGAAACCAGCCATAATTTGGCAATGAAATGGCTTCATCGCACACAGCACACACCATTAAAAAAACTTTACTCTCATAAAGCAGTAGATAAACCGACTACCGTTGCTGGAATTAAATTCAGCAATCCTGTAGGACTTGCCGCGGGGTTAGATAAAAATGGAGAATGCATAGACGCATTTGCTGCGATGGGGTTTGGCTTTATCGAAGTAGGTACAGTGACGCCTCGACCTCAAGCTGGCAATCCTAAACCAAGATTATTCAGGATCCCAGAAAAGCAAGCCATCATTAATCGTATGGGATTTAACAACAAAGGTGTTGATTATTTGGTAGAGCAAGTCAAGCGTGCTCAGTATAAAGGCGTTATTGGCATTAATATTGGGAAAAATAAAGATACACCGGAGGAAGATGCTTTAAACGATTACCTAATGTGTCTTAACAAGGTTTATCCCTACGCAAGCTACATTACTGTTAATATTTCATCACCTAACACGCCTGGCTTACGCAATCTGCAACATGGCGAAGCGCTTGCGCATCTGCTGAATGGCCTAAAGCAAGCGCAAGAAAAGCTATGTCAAACCCATAGCAAATACGTACCTATTTTTGTCAAGATTGCTCCCGATCTGTCCGACACGGAAATCGCCGATTTTGCTCATGCATTGATTGACGCGAAAATGGATGGAGTGATTGCAACGAATACCACGCTGGAGCGTAAACCTGTAGAAGGACTGCAAAATGCTGATGAGGCTGGGGGGTTAAGTGGTCAAGTGCTAGACGATAAAAGTTACCATGTGACTAAACAATTAGCCGCAAACCTTGACAGAGCGTTACCTATTATCAGTGTGGGTGGGATACACTCTGAGACAACAGCAAAACAGCGACTAGACGCGGGCGCTTCATTAGTTCAAGTGTACTCAGCGTTTATATACCAAGGTCCAGAATTAATCAGACGCATCACAAAGTCACTTTAACTAAGAGAATTATGAATTCAATATTACTTACGACCAGCAAGGGTTTAGATGAGCTGTTAGCTGAAGAGGTTAAAACACTGGTACCTGATGCACAGATTAAGTCTGCACCAGGTCAAATTAGTTTTTCAGGTACATTGGAGCAAGCCTATAACCTTTGCCTTTGGTCAAGATTGGCTAACCGCGTCGTATGGGTACTTGCCGAAAGTAAATTCAATGATGCCGAAGATCTTTATAATGTCGCTAAAGCGATTGACTGGTCGGAGAATCTTAATCCAAATCAAACGCTTAGCGTCGCTTTTCATGGTACTAACCGAGCTATTAAAAATACTCAGTTCGGCGCGGTTAAAATTAAAGATGCTATAGTTGATCAATTTGTAGAAGACTGTGGGATACGCCCCTCGGTGCAAAAATTCAAACCTGATTTGCCTATTTTTGCACGATGTAGACGCGACACGATAACGATTGGAATAGATTTAAGTGGTAGCAGCTTGCACCAACGAGCTTATCGACAGTCTACCGGTGAGGCTCCGCTAAAAGAGCACGTAGCGTGCGCCATTTTGATGCGCTCAGGTTGGAGCAAAGATCCTGCGCAACCCCTCGTCGACCCAATGTGTGGTTCTGGCACACTGGCGATAGAAGCTGCCTATATCCAACGGAATATTGCCCCAGGTATAAAACGTGAATATTGGGGATTTAGTCGGTGGAAAGCGCATGATGAGTCGCTGTGGGAACAGCTGGTCAATGCTGCCGTGAACGTTCAAAAAACTGGGTTGAACAATATTTTTGCAGCTGACATTGATCAAACACTGGTTTCAATTGCGCGAAAAAATGCAGACAACGCAGGTGTTTTCACGGATATACAATTTGCCCATTCAAATGCAACTACTTTTTGCCCGCCAGTGAAAACCACAGGATTTCTGGTTAGCAACCCCCCTTACGGAGAAAGGTTAGGGGAATTGACAGAACTAATTTCCTTATTTACTGCGTGGGGTCAACATCTAAAAACTGCATGGCAGGGGTGGAAAGTATCGCTACTGAGCAGCAACCGTGATTTACTAAGGTTATTAAAGCTCAAGTCCAGCAAAGACTATGCAATAAATAACGGAAAACTTGAGTGCCGTTTAGTCAATTACAATTTAGATGAAGACAATTGTCAGCAGTATAACGAAGGTAGTAACAATCACGAGTTTGCCAATCGTTTGCAAAAAAATCTCAAAAGACTAAACAAGTGGATTAAGTCACAGGATACCGACTGCTACCGAATTTATGATGCGGACTTACCCGATTACAATGTAGCGATTGACCGTTACGGCGATGCTTTGGTTATCCAGGAATATTCACCTCCAAAAACCGTTTCCGAAGAAAAAGCGAAACGTCGCCTACAGGAAGTGTTAATGCATGCACCAGCGGTGTGCGGTGTGCCTGGCAAAGATGTGTATTTGAAGGTACGCGAGAAACAAAAAGGCTCTCAACAATACAATAAGCTTTCGCAAAAAGGCGATAAGCGGGTAGTTCACGAAAATGGTGCGGAGTTTTTAGTTAACCTAACAGACTACCTTGACACAGGTTTGTTTCTGGATCATCGAGAAACCAGACAAATTGTTAAGAACAAATCTGCCAATAAAGATGTATTGAATTTATTTTCTTATACCGGTTCAGTGTCCGTTTTCGCCGCTTTAGGTAAAGCCCGTTCCGTTACCACAGTTGATATGTCCAATACCTATCTTGAATGGGCTAAAGAAAACTTTAAACAAAATAATTTGCGCGGCCCATATGCTTTTGTGCAAGCAGATTGTGTTAGCTGGCTTACAGATCATAACGCGCAGTATGACTTAATCTTTATTGATCCGCCTTCATTTTCAAATTCAAAGCGAATGAACACTACATGGGACGTGCAACGTGATCATGTTAACCTAATTGCGAGTGCAAAGAAGTGCTTACGTGAAGGTGGCGAAATTATATTTTCAAATAATCGACGTGGTTTCAAGCTTGCAAAAGACGAAGTAGAGGCGCTCGGATTACACATTAACGACATATCGAAACAAACTATTCCTACCGATTTTGCGCGGCATAGTAATATTCATCAATGTTGGATTTTGTCATGTTAAGGCTTGTTCTATACACTGGCCCAGATTGTCATCTTTGTAATGACGCGCTGGATGTAATAGCCCAGCTCAAACAACCAGTCATGGTTGAAAAAGTTAACATCCGTGATAGTACTGAACTTTATCATTTATACGGAGCGCGTATCCCGGTTGTAAAACGAAAAGACACAGGCGCAGAACTTGGCTGGCCATTCAATGTAGATTCACTCGAGCAGTATATAAAATGAGTTTAATTCAGCTAAAAAATATTTCATTAATGTTTGGTAGTCCGCCATTGCTTAACAACATAGATCTTGTCGTTCAACCCAAAGAAAGGCTTTGTCTTGTGGGGAGAAATGGCAGCGGAAAATCTACCCTGTTAAAAGTTATAGCTGGGGAGATTAATGCAGACGATGGGCAAAGAATAATTGACAATGACACCATTATTGCAAGATTAGAGCAGGATCCCCCACAAACGAATGATATAACTATTTTTGATTATGTTGCAGAAGGATTGGCTGAGTTAGGTGAAACCATAAAATCCTATTTTCATCAAACCCAGGTAGTTACCGAGGATCCATCAGAAGTTAACTTGATTCGTCTCCAAAATTTACAGGAACAGTTAGAAACACAGGATGCCTGGCAATTTGAACAGAAGATAGAACAAACTCTTTCACAGCTACAATTACAGCCAGACACAAAGCTAACCGAACTATCTGGAGGCTGGAGGAGAAAAGCTGCACTTGCTCGAACGCTAGTTCGCTCACCGGATATATTGTTATTGGATGAACCCACCAACCACTTGGATATTTCCATGATAGAGTGGTTGGAGAAGTCTCTTGCTACCTACAACGGGGCCATTATCTTTATCAGTCATGACCGTTCTTTTATAAGGCGTATGGCCACACGAATAATCGATTTAGATAGAGGAACCTTAAACAGTTACCCAGGCAACTACGCCGCTTACCTTGACAAAAAACAGCAAGATCTCGAAGTAGAAGCCGCCCAAAATGCCGAATTTGACAAAAAGTTAGCTCAGGAAGAGGTATGGATCCGTCAAGGTATTAAAGCGCGCCGCACCCGTAATGAAGGTCGAGTCAGAGCACTTAAAAAATTGAGAGAACAACGTAACCAGCGACGAGAGGTTCAAGGTAATGCAGTTGTATCTCAGTCGGCTTCAGTTCGGTCCGGGAAAACTGTTTTTGAAGCAAAACATCTTAGTTACTCTATTGAAGGTAAGTCACTGGTTGAAGATTTTAACCTAACCTTATTAAGAGGCGATAAAATTGCGCTGATCGGTCCAAATGGATGTGGGAAAACCACCCTTATCAAACTTTTATTGGGCCAAATACAGCCTGATTCAGGTAGTTGTAAACAAGGTGCTAATCTGGAAATTGCGTATTTTGACCAACATAGACAAGGTTTAGATCTGGAAAAATCGGTCATCGATGTGGTTGGGGATGGTAAACGCGATCTAACCGTTAATGGTCAGCCTAGGCATGTAATCAGCTATCTGCAAGATTATCTCTTTACGCCAGAGCGAGTTAATGCGCCGGTAAAGTCTTTATCGGGAGGCGAGAAAAACCGTCTGATGCTGGCAAAGCTAATGCTCAAACCAAGCAACGTATTAGTACTGGACGAGCCCACTAACGATCTCGATGTTGAAACGTTGGAAATGCTTGAATCATTGCTTTTGAATTATGAAGGCACGGTATTGCTAGTTAGCCACGATAGGGAATTTGTAGATAATGTTGCTGATAGCGCATTATTTTTCGCTGGCGAAGGAGAGGTACAAGAGTTTGTTGGTGGATTTACAGATATAGAACAATGGTATAAAGCTAAGGGAATATCAGTTTTTGACGTTTTCGAGAGAAAATTAATCAAATCGGCTAGCAGTGAAACTAATGCTATCGAAAACAGTCCAAAGCCAGCATCATTAAATAAAAAGCCAAAAAAGCTTTCCTACAAGGCCCAACGTGAATTAGAAAGCTTACCTTTGGAGATAGAGTCGCTAGAAGAAAAACTGGCAGAATTACAACAAGCAGTTAATCAACCTGAATTTTTTAAACAATCAAGTGACGAGACCTCTAAAGCGCTTGCACAGCTAGGCGAGATAGAGAACACCTTAGCAGCGAAATATGCTCGCTGGGATGAATTAGAAAGTACGCTGGAAGATCAGCAGTAAATAGGATAATCCATGAAAATAAAGCCAATTGCAGCCGCATTGTTAACCTTAACCAGCTTAAGTTCCATTGCTGCAACATATTCAATAACACCATTACCTGTTTCAGATAAAGCGAAAAGTACATTCGCAAATTCCATCGACAACAGTGGTACCATGTTGGTTACTACGAGTAATGAATACAACCCACCGATAGATATAGAGCGTCTGGAACAAACTAACTTTTTCACAGCCAATGAATCTACCATAGAAAGCGAAGAAGATATCAAAAATGGCATCTTTAGTGATGTTGATTACACTCTCATCGTTTTTTATTTAACCAGCCAAAATGCTTTTACTTTAAAAAAGCAAAATATTGCTCAGTATAATAGCTATAGCACTGACTTAGTTGAGGCTAACCTCATACCAGGCTTCGATAACTATGTTGAAAAATTTCAAAATTATAGTAAATCGGTCAACACTATTGCGCGCGATAGTGTTGAGGGTAATTTTATAGTTGGTTATTCGCAATCTCCTTTCGAGGATATTGAGTATACGGACGAAAGTGGTGAAGTTGTTACATACACTGTTAACGATACATATCGCAGAGCATTTGTTCAGGTAGGCTCAGAAACAACGGCACTACTACCAGAAGATACTCTGGCGAATGGAATTTCTGAAGCATACGCTGTAAACAATATCTTTCAAGCTGCAGGATACAGTTCAACCCTATTTTCAGATGAAGTTCGCTCCAGTGTAAAAAAGTGCTCAGATGACGAAACACGATCTGACCTCCCAGAAGAGGTTTGTATCTACAATTTGGTTACCTCTGACACCTATAAAAATAATGCGTCAAAACGCGCTACCATTTGGCAGCTCACAGCAAATGGGGAAGTGGTAGCACGGGAAACTTTTCCCCTAACATTTGAGCCAGAAAATAATAAGTTTGCTTGGGAAAACCGTATCTTAGATATAAACAATAATGGTATAGCTGTAGGGTGGTCACATACCGGTGAAGCAGTCAGTATTTTGTATCCTGAAAGCCAAGTTAAATCGTTTATTTTAGAAACTGACGCCACGTATTTTGCAAATGGCGAGACCAAGTCCTTTTTAACGGACAAGCAAGATATTTCCAGCAGATCTGTAGCGATTAATGACGCAGGGTGGATTACAGGCACTGTTTTTCGGGCGCCGAATGAAATAGCCAGAGAGCGTTTCTTTATACATAACATCGAAACAAATGAGACCCATTACCCTGAAGGTTTTTTTGTGAATGCAGGGGTTATACCTCTTTCAATAAATAACAATAATGTGGTGGTGGGGAAAGCAGATATAGAAGCTAGTAATGAGCGTAATCGTGAAACCCATGCTTTTATGTACAACATAGACGCTGATAATTTTGTTGACTTAAACCAGCTTACTTCTTGCGATACGAATTATACGCTTGTTGAGGCAGTAGATATAAACGACAATAACGAAATTATTGCTAATGCCAGAATGCGCGCAAACGATACCTACTTTACAGGTAACGACCTTAAAGATGAAGACGGTAACAAAGTCGCTATCGATAAAATAGTGGCGGTCAAGCTGACTCCTATTGAAAATGGTCAGGTTGAGTCTTGTGAAGCAAAAGAAGAGCAAAAGTATGAAAGAGCGGGGGCCAGTAATACGCTCATTTCGTTATTAGGATTAAGTGCGTTATTTGTTTTACGAAGAAGAAAACCATTTTAGAAACAGAAAAAACGCCCTCGGGCGTTTTTTTTTACACAAAATTCGCTGCTAACGAAAAATTTATGACAAAAAAGTGAAATAAAAAATATGTATAAAATTAACAGCTTACTGTTTGTCAATTAGTCATATCAAAAATCTTTGTTGAACCATTTTGTCTATTGCGCTATCTCAGTATTGTGCAAAGCATTTTATCGGCACTAACAGTATGAATTTGGTAAGAGCGCTCGGTAGGTGTTTTTTTGCACGTTAACCAAAAAAGAGGCTTATCAATGAAAAGACAAAAAAGAGATAAACTGACTCGCGCCCATGCAAAAGGGTATCAAGCAGGAATAAGCGGTCGTTCTAAGGAAAACTGTCCATTTCAATCTAATGATGCGCGATCGCATTGGTTAGGGGGATGGCGAGAAGCTGTAGAGGATCGACATCTTGGTTTGTCAGTTCGGTAATCATCTCTTTGTGAGGTAGTAAAGAAGCCCCGTTAAGGGGCTTTTACTTTTTAAGGCCTTAATAAAAAATTAAAAAGAAGAAGTGTCCTGGAATAGTCCTACTTTTAAATCAGAAGCGCTATATATTTGGCGACCGTCAACTTCGACGATACCATCTGCCATACCCATAAATAATTTCCGTTTTACGACCCGCTTCATATCAATACGGTAAGTGACTTTCTTGGCGCTAGGCAATATTTGCCCTGTAAATTTAACTTGGCCAACCCCCAAGGCTCGACCTTTGCCTGGACCGCCGCTCCATCCTAAGAAAAATCCTACGAGTTGCCACATGGCGTCTAATCCTAAACAGCCTGGCATCACAGGATCGCCAGGGAAGTGGCACGCGAAAAACCATAAGTCTTCAGTAATATCAAACTCAGCGATGATTTGTCCTTTACCATGTTCTCCACCGTCATCGGTAATACTGACAATTCTGTCCATCATCAGCATATTTGGAGCGGGCAATTGGCTATTGCCGGGGCCAAACATCTCACCCCGACTACAGGCTAATAAGTCGTCCCGATCAAAACTATTTTTTCTTTCTGTCATTACTTAGTATCGCTTCTTTGAAATGAATGGTTAATTTAGCGAACACTTGTACGCTAAACAACTCCGAACAGTCATTTATTTAACGCTTTTTACCATGTTAAACTTTCCACATTATGACAATACCCTTCGAGCTGCCTTTTTATGAAAAATGAAAAAAACGAAATTTCCTCTGCAAACGCTGAAAAACAACGCCGTTTCAGAGAGCGCCAAAAACAGGCAGGGAAAAAGATGATTCGGGGATATGTCAGCCCTCAAGCCCAAATCTGCTACGATGAAATAAGAGAAAAGACAGGGTGGAGTGACAGTGAAACGTTGTCTAACGCGCTAAGGGTGTTATTTGCAGCATATAAATGCGGGCAAATTAAACTGCTGAACGAGTGGTTAAAAGATCATAAGCGATGATACCATTACAGTCTGAGGTCCAAAAGATTCATTTAGCGAGTTGCGCTTTTTTTAACCCTTTTGCTCACTTCATACCGTAATAAAGCAGCAGAGAAAGAACAATAGGTTGTTGATGTGACGGTTTCTACCACATTGGTCTGGTTCAGACAGGATTTACGCGTTAAAGATAACCCTGCACTTACCGCTGCGTGCGATAACGGGAAAATCATCCCAATCTATATTAACGACACCTCCTGTCCGAAAAAATATCAACGAGGCGCGGCTTCAAATTGGTGGCTTCACAACAGCTTAAAATCGTTACAAAAGGGACTTGGCGGTAACCTTCAGCTGTTTGAAGGTGATCCGTCACAAATAGTCGTTGATTTGCTCAAAGTGTATAAATGCGACGCAGTAGTGTGGAATCGTTGCTATGAGCCGTGGCGAACTGAGCGCGACAATGATCTTAAAAAGCAATTAGCTAACCTAGGTGTAAACGCGACTTCATTTAATGGCTCTTTGCTATGGGAACCTTTTGATATCAGTAAAAAAGACGGAGACCCCTACAAAGTTTTCACGCCATTCTACAAAAAAGGATGCCTACAAGATGGGGCACCTCCGCGCTATCCAATAGGTACACCAAGTAGAATCACCTACCAGAAAGTGCTTGAAAAGGGGATTTCGCTGGATGCGTTAGCTTTACTACCTGAAAAAAGATGGTATCAGACAATAGAAAAAAACTGGTCGCCCGGTGAAGAAGGAGCAGCCGACAGGTTAGCTAATTTCCTCACTAATGATATCGATAACTACAAATTTGCACGGGATGAACCTTCAGTTCAAGGGACATCGTTATTATCACCACACTTACACTTTGGCGAGTTATCGCCACATCAGGTGTGGTATGCGGTTAAAGATAAATACCGGAGCAAGCAGAGTGTACACGTAGATACCTTTTTAAGTGAATTAGGTTGGCGCGAGTTCAACTATCATTTACATTTTCATTTTCCTTCAATGTGCCATTCTAATTTCAATCCTAAATTCAATAACTTCAAATGGGAAACAGATGTATCTTCCCTGCGCGCGTGGCAACAGGGCAGAACAGGAATTCCTATTGTGGATGCGGGTATGCGAGAATTGTGGCAAACAGGCTTTATGCATAACCGTGTGCGTATGGTAGTCGCTTCATTTTTAGTTAAGAATTTACTTATCGACTGGCGAAAAGGGGAGGAGTGGTTCTGGGATTGTTTACTTGACGCCGACCTGGCCAACAATAATGCAAATTGGCAATGGGTGGCAGGCAGTGGCGCTGACGCTGCGCCTTATTTCAGAATTTTTAACCCCGTCCTGCAGGGAGAAAAATTCGATAAGCATGGCGAATATGTTTGCACCTACTGTCCTGAATTAGCAAAACTTCCCCCCAAATATATCCACCAGCCTTGGAGCGCCAGTAAAGAGGTACTGCAAGATGCTGGGATAATCCTTGGGGAGGAGTATCCTGAGCCTATTGTTGACTTAAAGACTAGTCGTCGACGCGCGCTTGACCGTTATGATCGTTTAACATCCTGAATAACATTTTTGTATTTTTTAAGCATTATATGATCTTAAATTCATTGAGAGGAAAGGTCTTTTAACGAATCTGGGTTATGCGTAACCGATTAACCTGTTGTTTTATAAATCTAAATATATATTGCAATTGTTAACAGCTATTTAATTCAGACAGGTCAAAATTTAGCTACCGTTTATTCAAATTTACGTTACACTTGCACGGTCAGTCATACGAAATAAGGGCATTGGCTTGCGTAACTTTTTATGCGAATGTGGCAATACACTATATTTTGCAAATTCTTTTTGTTTGTCCTGCAACCGTCCGGTAGGCTTCATAAGTGGCCAGCTAGCACTATCTTCTTGCGAAGTGAGTTATGACAATGTGTGGACAGCTAACCTCGATAATCAACAATACAAGCCCTGTAAAAATTATTCTGAATTTCACGTTTGCAACTGGCTGATACCTATCACTAGTGATAACGCCTATTGTGCAAGTTGTGAGCTCACTTCTCATATTCCCGATCTTTCCAAAGAAGAAAATATTGAACTGTGGTATCGAATGGAAGTGGCGAAACGGCGTCTTATCTACACTTTAAAAAAGCTGGATCTACCCGTATGGCGAATGAAGCCTGACGAACCGTCTCTTCGCTTTCGTTTTTTGGAAGATGAAACAGAAGATGAATATGGTAATGAACTTACCGTAAAATCAACGGTTATTACCGGTCACGATAATGGCGTAATTACCCTTAATTTAAAAGAAGCGGAAGATGCTTCACGGGTGCTAATGCGTGAAAAAATGAATGAGCGATATCGCACGCTGATAGGGCATTTGAGACACGAATCGGGTCATTTTTATTGGAACGTATTGATCCAACATACCGAATTATTGTCAGCTTTTCGGGACTTGTTTGGCGACGAAAGGCAAGACTATACCCAATCTTTAGAGAGCTATTACTCCCTAGGTCCGCCCGACAATTGGCAGGAAAACTTTATAAGCGCATACGCCAGTATGCATCCCTGGGAAGATTGGGCCGAAACCTGGGCTCATTATTTACATATTGTCGATACGTTAGAAACCGCGACCGAATATCAGGTCAGTATTATGCGCCATAAAATGGTGAATCCGTTACAAGATAATTTGTACGCACAGTCCTTCGATGCTACCTATGAGGATTGGTGCCGACTAACTACGGTATTAAATGCATTAAATCGAAGTATGGGATTAGATGATGCCTATCCCTTTATCATTTCAGACAAAGCGCTACAAAAGCTATTTTTCGTCCATAAAATTGTGAGTCAACAGCCTTATTAAGCGTTAATCAGCTTCTTTTTTCTCCCAATCAAATCGGGGAAGTCGATTAAACGCTCGCTTTAACCCTTGCGTCCATTGTTTCTGCAGAGATTTATACATAGGGCTATCCAGGGTGAGAGTTTGATGAAAGAGCTCGTTTATTCGGTTGTTCTGATAGATCGCGAGTTCTACTGGCGGGCCAACTGAGATATTACTTCGAATCGTAGAATCGAGTGACACTAAGGCAGCCCGTGCAGCATCCTCTAAAGTCGTGCTGGCTTGTACAATACGATCCAAAATTGGTTTGCCGTATTTGTGCTCGCCAATTTGTAAGTAAGGCGTATCGTTTGAGGCAGAGATATAATTACCTTGAGGATAGATCATAAAAATTTCCGGGGGCTGTCCTTCTATTTGGCCACCTAAGATGAAACTGGATTCTGCACTCGTGCCGCTTTTTTCCATCGCTTTAGCATGCATCTGTTGTTCTATTTGACTTAGGTTTCCAATATAACTTGCCGCCTCATGCAAATGTTTTGCTTTGCGTAGGTCTATTTCAGCATCAGGATTTTCCAGATCCAGGTATAGCGCATTGACTACTGCTTGTGAGGTAGCCAAGCTTCCCGATGTCAATAAAACACAGACTCGCTCCCCGGGCCATACAAAACGGGTCATTTTACTGTATGTGGCAATGTTATCCACGCCGGCATTCGTTCGCGTGTCCGACGCAAAGACCAGTCCTTTGTTTACTTTAATAGCGAGGCAGTAAGTCACTGTTCGGTTCCTAAGTAAGTTAATTAAATCTGAATACGTAAATTTTGTAAGTTAGCTGCAATGTTACAATTGAATTTAAAAGAATTTTTGACCTTTTGCTCTTTTGAAGCTTAGATGAGTATAAAACAACCAAAGCATCAACGAGAATATTGTATGGCTATTCGCTGGGGAAATTACTATCCAACACCGTTTTACGACGAGCTTATTCGCGTGCGGAACAAGCCGCGGAACGCAGCCCAGGATTTATGTGATTATTTAAAGCAACTCAGCGATAGCGAAATTAGTGAATTTAAGACAGCCTCTACGACGGCTATTCAGGTAATGGGCATAACTTTTACTGTCTATACGGAAGAAGAAGGCTCTATCGACCGTGCCTGGCCATTCGACATTATTCCTCGCATTATTCCTAGGAAAGAATGGGAGCAAGTTGAAGAAGGCTTGAAGCAGCGTGTAAAAGCGCTAAATATGTTCATCAATGATTTATACAATGAGCAACAAGTAGTAAAAGACAACATTATTCCGGAAAGTATTTTAGAACATTCAAAAAATTTCTTACCAGAATGTCGTGGAATCACCCCCCCTCATGGGATTTGGGCGCATATTTGTGGTTCTGATTTAGTACGTGATGAAAATGGAACCATTTATGTTTTAGAAGACAACCTTCGTGTTCCTTCAGGTGTCTCGTACATGTTGGAAAACCGGCATGTGATGAAACGCGTTTTTCCCGACATGTTTGAAAAATATAATATTCTGCCAATTGATGATTATCCGTCGCAACTGTACGACATGTTATCGGACATGTCCCCACGAAAAGTAGAACAACCAGAAATTGTAGTACTCACGCCTGGAATTTTTAATTCTGCCTACTTTGAACATGCTTATTTAGCCCAGCAGATGGGAGCCGAGCTCGTGGTAGGCAGTGATTTAGTAGTTGATGAAGATGACATAGTCTATATGCGAACGGTTGAAGGGTTGTCGAGAGTAGACGTTGTTTACCGTCGGATAGACGATGCCTTTCTCGATCCAGAAGCCTTTAAAGAAGACTCCATGTTGGGCGTGCCTGGCCTGTTGCGTGCCTGGAAAGCAGGTAATGTTGGGTTAGTAAATGCGCCTGGGGCCGGGGTAGCGGACGATAAGGTGGTTTATGCATTTGTACCGGATCTTATCCGTTACTATTTAAATGAGGAACCGCTTATCCCCAATGTTCCTACTTACAAATGTATTAACAAAGATGAACGTGATTATGTCATCGACAATATCGAGAAGATGGTGGTGAAACCGGCAAACGAGTCAGGGGGGTACGGAATGTTAATAGGCCCGCATGCAACGAAAGCTGAACGGGAAAAATTTGTACGCTTGATAAGGCGGGATCCTCGGAATTACGTTGCTCAGCCTATGCTTTTGCTTTCTACTGCACCTACATTGATTGACACAAAAGTGGAGCCGAGACACTTAGATTTACGACCCTTTATTTTATCCGGTAAACACACCAGTGTGACTATGGGTGGACTCACACGCGTTGCGATGCGAAAAGGCTCCACAGTAGTTAATTCATCCCAAGGCGGAGGTAGTAAAGATACCTGGATCGTAGACACGGAGGAAAACTAAGATGCTATCCAGAGTTGCCAATCATATCTACTGGCTCGCCCGCTATCTTGAACGAGCCGAAAATACTGCTCGTTTAGTTCAGGTCAATACACACTTACTATTAGACTTACCAAAAGATATTACCTTAGGCTGGGAACCCATCGTTGACATACTTTCATTCCGCGAAACTTTTCATGAGCGGTACGAAACAGCTGATGAAAAGAGCATAATTAAATTCGTAGTGTCAGATCCGCTTAACCCAGGGTCAATCATTAATTGTTTAGCAAACGCAAAAGAAAATGCGCGTATCATACGCGAAATTATACCTTCAGAAGCGTGGGAATTGATCAATAACCTCTTCGCCACAGCAAAAGAAGATAGCCAAAGCGTACTAACCCGACGACATCGATTTAAATGTTTGGAGAAAATTGTTTCAGGTAACCAAACTATTACTGGTTTAATGGGCGGAACCATGAACAGGGATGTTGGTTATTCATTTTTGCGGCTGGGGCGTCATCTTGAACGGGCCGATATGACCACGCGAATTATTGATGTTCGATCAGCATCTTTATTACCCGATATATCGGGTAAACTTAGTGCTTTCGAAAATATTCAGTGGATGAGCGTACTAAAATCTTTAACAGCTTATCAGATGTACCGACAAGAGATGCGTCTGAGGATCAGCCGTGAAGATATTCTTGAGTTTCTACTAAAACGGGATATCTTTCCCCGCTCCATTAGTCATTCAATAAAACAATTGATCAAATGTGCGGGCGAGTTACCTAAGTCGCAACCCGTGAAAGAAAAGGTAGTTAAAGTATCTAAAGAATTGGAAAAGCTGGATACCCGCGATCTTAAACAGGAAAAGTTACATACGTTTATTGATGATTTGCAAACATCATTGATTAAAATTCACAACGCCATCAACGAGACCTATTTCTAATGCGCTATAACGATAGGGGGTAATTAACAAGAAAAGCGTTAAAACAATGAGTCCAATTTAACCCAAGCACTATGTTTGTATTTTTTGTCTGTAAACGCTACAAATTATAATACTCAAGTATAAAAGGAAATATCAGTGCGATTTGGTAATGTTAATCAAGAGGATCTACATAAAAATATCACTGCAAAGGAGCAAGAGCCTCTACCTTGTGCTGCTTGTCGACAAGGGACGACCTTTGAAAAAAATTTTTCAATGGCCTTTCAGCCTTTAGTCGACCTTTCATCAAGAGAAACATACGGCTACGAAGCGTTAGTCAGGGGAATGAATGGCGAACCGGCGGCCACAGTGATCAATGAAGTAACCGCTGAAAACATCTATCAGTTTGATCAGACTTGTCGCGTTAAAGCGATTGCCTTGGCGGCGCAACATAACTTGACTAAGAAGCTTAGTATTAACTTTTTACCCGGGGCAATTCATCGGCCCGACGCATGTATTAAAACTACCCTTGCAGCAGCAAAAAAATATGACTTCCCCATCTCGCGGTTAAATTTTGAAATGGTAGAAACAGATCATGTACCTGAAATCCACAGGCTAGAAGAAACGATTGATTATTATAGAAAGATTGGTTTCAACACTGCTTTGGATGATTTTGGTTCAGGCTATGCGAACCTGGACTGGTTAGCCTATTTGAATCCCGATAGTATAAAAATAGATATTTCTTTAATTAGGAACATCGATAAAGTCACTAAACGTAGACTAATCGTCAGTCATTTACAACGCCTTGCCTCTACCCTCAATGTTGAAGTGGTAGCCGAGGGGGTTGAAACAAAAGCTGAACGAGATGTGCTAGCTGAAATGGGGGTTACCAAACAACAAGGCTTTTACTTTGCTAAGCCTCAATTCGAAGAATTTATAGCCGTACCAGAAGAAGTATTCAAGTAAGTGAAAATCAGGGTTAAGCCTTTAATTTAACCTGAGTAATCCACTTGATTATTTCCGTTTGCTTATTTGAAGAGCATTGAAATAATATTTCTGGAATGTAAAAGGCTTCAATTCAGACAATATACCTCATTATCTGTTCATATTAGCTTATCAAAAGGTTGTTGCTCTGCGTTAAAGTTCACGAAGTGAAAAACCATTATTTTCGTTTACGCTGCCGACGCAACTACTTCAAATCAATATGGTGTTAGAGTATTTGCATTGAGCCGGATGAACGAGGGCATCAGATTCACGACCTATAAAATATGTGCAAACTCGCGTGATTTTTCAGAATCATTGGTAAATAGGGTAAGGTTCGTTCTGATAACAGAGAGCAATGCGTATAAACAATGAAACCGCCGGACCTATAGGCGGGTGAGACGCACAAACAGCGTTATATTCGTTAGGTGAGTTGATAGCAATTATATAATAGGTCGTTGGGCCGAATTAGTAAGGGACAATATGGTTTTCCGGAAAACATATTTTATCGGGAGAAAGTAGTATGACGTTCAGTATGCTGGCTAGAGAAGCACGACAGGCACCTCAAGTTATCCAGCGGCAGTTGCAGCAAAATGCGCCTATATGTACTGAATTGGTGAAACAAATAAATAAGCGTCCCATCACTATGGTGTGTATCATTGGACGAGGCTCATCCGATCACGCAGGGGTTTTCGCAAAATACTTAATAGAAGTGGAATTAGGGCTTCCAGTATGCTCTGCCGCTCCCTCTGTTTCTACCGTGTTTAATCGCCAGCTAAAATTAAAGAATGCATTGGTAATATGCATTTCCCAGTCAGGACAGAGCCCAGATATTATTAGACAAGCTGAGGCTGCGCGAAATTCAGGCGCCTATTGTGTAGCACTGGTAAATAACCAAACTTCACCACTTGCTGAAGTAGTACATGCCACTTTACCTCTCCACGCAGGTGAAGAAAAAGCGGTTGCAGCCACAAAAAGTTATCTGGCTACACTTAGTGCATTAATACAACTCACTGCATATTGGAGTCAGAACGAAGCGTTAATAAAGGATTTAAAACTCTTGCCTGGTTTATTAGGTCAAACAATTGAAGCTCCATCTCAACTTAGATTGAAGGATATTCAAAACGTAGCACACTGCGTGGCATTAGGTCGTAGCTTTGGTTATGCGATTGGGCGGGAAATAGCGCTGAAATTAAAAGAAGTATGCGGTGTACAAGCGGAGCCATTCAGTAGTGCGGAGTTTTTACATGGCCCAGTTACATTGGCGACCAAAAATCTTACTGCTATAGATATTCGCATCAATGACGAAAGTGCGGCCTCGCACACTAGCTTGATGAGCGATATAAATGCGAAGGGCGCTCGTAGTATCCAAATCACCCATATACCAAGCCAGCTAAATTTTAGGCTTTTACCGCTAGCTGTATTACAACGATTTTACATTGATATTGAAGCCATTGCCACACAGATGGGACGGGACCCCGATAGGCCAACAGGGCTGAAAAAAGTAACCCAGACGCTATAGGTAGACACATGACAACTTATTACACAAAACAGCTTTTTGATGGCCAAACTCTACACCATAATTGTGTGTTAACTACAGAAAGCGGACGGGTAAAATCGATTGAAAACAATCTAAGCTTCACTGGTGATGCTTTTGACGGGATAATCTGTCCTGGTTTTATCGATACGCAGGTCAATGGCGGGGGGGGCTTTATGCTTAATCACGACCCCTCACGCAAAGCAGTAGATGGTATAGCAAAGGCCCACCAACAGTTCGGTACCACCGCTTTGTTACCTACGCTTATTACCGACAGGCAAGATAAAATGCTGGTTGCCGCTGATACCATAGCCGCTGCAATTGCTGGAAATCATCAAAGTGTTATTGGCGTCCATTTTGAAGGGCCACATCTAAGTACCGCTAAGCGAGGAATACATTCTTCTGATTCAATACGGAAAATAAATGACAACGATATAGACATGTATTTGCGCAACGATCTCGGTAAAGTCATGCTTACAATCGCACCAGAATCCTTAAGTCCGGATATAATCAAAGAACTAAGCGAAAAAGGTGTGTTCATATCATTGGGGCACTCCAATGCTGACGTCGATACCGTGATAGCAGCCATTGATGCGGGTGCTACTGCATTCACCCATTTATTTAATGCCATGTCCGGTTTAAAGGCCAGAGAACCTGGGATGATTGGGGCAGCATTAATCCATCAGCACGCTTATGTTGGCCTTATTGCTGATATGCATCACGTGCATCCTGCCAATTGCTTACTCGCTGCAAACTGCATCGGCGCAGATAGGTTGATGCTGGTTACCGACGCAATGGCACATGTCGGTAGCGCTATGCAAAATATGAAGTGGGAGAATACCGTTATCACCCGTTATGGCGAAAAATTACTAACGGAAGAGGGTACTTTTGCGGGGTCATGTCTTGATATGGCAAACGCAGTAAAAAATATGGTCAATCAAGTAGGGATTGAATTGGGTGAAGTACTTAAAATGGCTACATCAACTCCCGCACAATTCCTTAACTTAACAGGCCGGGGGGTGTTAAAGCCTGGTTGCCGAGCCGACTTTGTACACTTAGACCATAACCTTTCGGTGCGACAATGTTGGGTAGGCGGGCAACCTATGCTAGATAATAATTAGGTTACAAAAGGACTTTGTATATGCGAGTACAAGCTATACGCGTAAAAGCTCCAGACAGCTTTTGGCCGATGCTAATAATAGGCGGCTTGTTTTTTATTTTCGGCTTTATTACCTGGCTTAATGGTGCTTTGGTTCCGTTTCTACAAATTGTTTGCGACCTGAATGAAGTAGAAGCAATCACCATTGCTTCTACATTTTATTTTGCAGCCTTTGTCATGGCGCTTCCGATGGCGAAAGTGCTAGAAAGTACGGGCTACAAAAAAGCGATGTCTATTGGCTTATCGATTATTGCGATAGGCGCTCTGTTTTTTATTCCTGCCGCAAAATCTCAATCGTTTCTCGTGTTTTTGCTGGCACAATTTATTTTAGGGACAGGCTTAACATTACTGCAAACCGCTTCAAACCCATACATCGTAAAAATAGGCCCACAAGTAACCGCAGCTGTACGAATCTCTATCATGGGAATTCTAAACAAAATGGCAGGCGTTATTGCGCCCGTCGTTTTTACTGCATTAGTTATTGGTGAATTTTCTCATGTAAACATACAGTACATTGATGGGTTAAGTAACGCGTCTCGTGAGGCGGAAATTGCCCAACTGGCATCTGGCTTGATTGAACCCTATTTTTGGATGGCGCTAGCTTTAATTATAATGGCCATTGCTTTGATTAAATCAGAATTACCTGAACTGATTTCAGCTGATGAAAAAGAAAACCAACATCAGCAGGGGGATAAAAAACTTACTGACTATCCACATCTTGTTCTCGGCGCAATTTCCTTATTTATTTACGTAGGTATAGAGGTCATTGCCGGTGATACTATCGGGCTTTTAGGCTCGAAGCTAGGGATAGCCAATGCCACATCACTTACCTCTTATACTATGGCGTTTATGGTAATTGGGTATATATCAGGTCTTATTGTCATCCCGCGTGCTATGACCGAGCGCCAGGCACTGATGGGTTCAGCCCTCATAGGCGCAGTATTAACTTTATTAATTGTGTTCGCATCTACTAGCTCGACAGTTATTTCTCATATTTTATGGGTATGGGCAGGGCTACCTGAACTACCTGATGTCATTGTCTATATTGCCTTACTGGGTTTTGCCAACGCTATTGTATGGCCTGCTATATGGCCCTTGGCGCTCAATGGTTTAGGTAGCCTTACGGCAAAAGGTTCGGCATTGTTGATCATGGGTATCGCTGGCGGCGCTATTTTACCATTAATTTACGGCTTTCTTGCTGAAGCTATTTCAAGTCAAACCGCTTACGCCATGATGCTACCGTGTTATCTGCTTATTTTTTACTATGCTATTCACGGCTGTCGTTTGTCGCCTAAATCATCACAGTGTGGCGGCCTACACGAATCGAAGCCATAGATATACTTCGCGGTCTATCGTTGGCCTTTCGATTTGAGTCAATAACCCTGGTTATTGAGAGGATATTTACGCACCCTTGCAACATGTCGGCTGGCACGGTATGACGACCCCCGCTCTGGTTTTTCCATTCTTTCTTTTTGTTGCGGTACTTCTATGTTTTATTCCCTAAAACACGCTATTGAGAGGGGAGAATAGCCTGTTTACACAATAGTAAAACGCGGGTTAACGATCGTCTGGATTGGCTTATTACTACATACTTATCTTTTTATCAGCCTCCAGGGATAATGACGCTTTATCGGTATACTGCGACGCATAGGTTTATGATTTTAGTTTTGTGGGTATATTATTGGTGTCGATTCACTGGCTTATTGCAACAAAGTTTACGACCCCATGAAATTACGTCCCATCGGTGAAGGCTGTTTGTTAATAATTTAAGTATATGTAATTGAGTTATTATCAAATGGTAAAACTGGAGAGAGCATGTTTGTCGGTTATATAGAACTAGATATTGTATTAAGAGGGTTGCTGTTAACGCTTATTGCCATGAGCTGGGTTGTTATATTAGTACGTATCAATGGGCTGCGTTCATTTTCAAAGATGACTAATTTTGATTTTGTTATGACAGTTGCGATCGGTTCTCTTTTAGCTGGGGCAAGCCAAGCTACTCAATGGCTAGAATACTTTCAGATCTTAATTGCGATGGCAGGTATGTTTATCGTTCAATTTTCTTCAGCCTATATAAGAAAACGCTCAGAAAAAGCGGAGTCTTTAATGCAAAACCAACCCATAATTTTAATGCGAAACGGTAAAGTCCTCAATGAAGCATTATCCTACACACGCGTTGCAGAAAGCGATTTGTACGCAAAATTACGCGAGGCAAATGTGTTGAAGCTTGCAGATGTAAGGGCTGTAGTTTTGGAAACCACAGGCGATATTTCAGTGCTACATGGTAGTGAGTGTGAGGAAAAAGTGCTACATGGAACCAAGTATTGTTAGGAACTTGCGATATTAAAGTAAGGTAACTATCTTTTGTAATCCTTTACTATAAAACTGGTAGCAACGATGAGTGTATCTGAATGTATAAAAGCGTGTCAGCAATGTTTGATCGCATGCAGCGAATGCGCCTGGAGTATGCTTAACACCGAGAACGACAAGTCTGACTGTCCAAAATGTTGTTTAGAATGTGAAGATATTTGTAAGCTCTGTATTACAGCTTGCGCGAGACAAAGCGAGCACTTGACTGAAATTTGTAAATTATGTGCACAAGTATGCCAATATTGTGCTGAGCAATGCGAAATGACTGATCATGATTGTTGCGCTAAATGTGCGAAAGAATGTCGCAAATGCGCTGAAGCTTGCCTGGCGTGTTGCTAAGTTGCCTATCTGACTGAACGTGAATAGAAGTTGTTTGCGCGAGTTTAGGCGTTCTCTGCATTTTATGGCTGGGGTAGTAAACAACACCTTTATTACCTTCCTATCGTCTTAAAAACCGATATCGGCAAACGCCTGATGAACTTTGTAGCCGTCACATCGGGGCCTCGAGGCGTGCATTGTGGTTAAACGGTAACGATGAAGAGCGAGGAGGGTGGTTAGTACAATGTATGTATTGTAGACGAAACCAATATGTACATAAGGGATACTTGCGGGCTAAAGAGATGACCACGAATGTTTAAACCGGTAATCCAGCTGCTACCCATTACCACTAAACTAGAAGTTATTTTGAATAGGGCCGGCACCGTTAGCTTCTGATAACGAGAGCGTTCATAAGAAAACAAGGCCGAAGGAATATTCTATTAACTAGAAACTTGCTATCAGTAGGTTTATCGGATCAAAAAAACCAGCGCAACGAGCGCTGGCTTTTCTAAAAACAATAAATTACTCAGCACTTACCTGAACGTTTTTCGTTTTCAATTCATTTACGAATTTTGAAATAGGCGTATCATTACAAACAATGCTGGTAGCTTTAAACGCACTTAGGCCGTGATTTTTTGCTGCACGTTTGACGCCAACTACAGCCGCGTCTGCACACACTTTAGATTCTTTATTGTTTTGAGCTACAAGCACAACATTTTTCTTCGTATCTAGATGCTTGTTAGCAATTCTATCTACAATAGTTGCACCGGTGTAACGGTTAGCGAATGAGTTTACCGACACGCCATTACATTTAAGATTTCTAGCAAAACGCTTAAATGACTTACCAGATTCATTTGCAACTCTAACGGCCGCATCTAAGCCTTGGGTAGCAGCTGCAAGGCAAACACGAGATTCCAAAGAGTCATCTTTTATAAATAAACCCACTTTTTCATTAGCTTGGGAATTGAAAGAAAGTGCAGAACCTGCAATTAATGCGATAGCAAAAATAGTTTTCATAATATAAGCCTTAACAACTGTGAATAAAAAGTAATCGTTCAATAATTCTGGCGCGCATTATAGGGCGGGATGGATAAAAAACAATCACCTAAAAGACTTATAACGTATCGGTCAGTGAACATAGTTATTTAAAAAAAGACCTTTGTTAATCAGCTGAAAAAATATCGAATTATTTGTGATTTTTTCGAAGCAGTAGTTAAATAATTTAACCTAAAATCAGTAGGTAAGATAAATAATAGGTGCGAATCCCGAGTGATGCCGTCACCCATTCTACTTTCCCTTTGAAGAAGGTGTAGCTGTTCGCCAGAAAGCCAAATTGGCAAAACTTTTACTGTTGTTAGCGTTGCCTGCCATATAGTTGGCAATTAACTTGCTACAACAAATTGTTTGAACAGCGACGAAGAATAAATAGATAAAAAAAGTGAGAAGTGCGAAGTGAGACGTGAGAAGTGAGAAGTGAGAAGTGAGACCATGTTGACCGTTAAATTCACTGCGCCAGCGACCATTTTCACTATACCGCAAGTAACTTCTTATCATTGCATGGAAGACGTGTGGGTATGATATGTCGAAATTTCGGTCATAAATCGTAAATGAGAATGGAGCGGTACGCCCCATTCAATATTACTAATGGCCTTTAGAAGCACCGCCCCAACTGTCTAGGATTGGTTCCATTTTCTTAGGAATATAAGGTTGGTCAGGTTCAAATCTATCCAAATCATCGGGGGCACGTTCATCCAACACCTCTCCAACAGGGGCTTCCAATTTCTTAACTACGTGCGCAGCGGCAAAACCAATACAACCGCCAATCAATAGTTTGGACAAACGAGAGGTTCTGCGTGTCTTTTGAGAACGATCTCTTATAGCAGATGCGGCATAACCCGCCACGGAGGCCGCTAACAATGGACCGGATGCCTGGGGAATGGTTCCGCCAAGTGCTGCGACAGCGGCCGCATTGTCAGTAGAATTATCTATTGCTTCATCTACAGCGTGAACGATTCTATTGTCAGATGAACGGTTTCTACGCGTTATCGCATTGACGCCTGAACTAACCATCCCCGCTATCGCAGTACCGATTGTGGCTTTAAGTAAAAATCGCTGAAGTGGCTGGTTTTTTGTTAATTTCGACACCGAGTAGGCCGTTGCAGTGAGCGCTATCAGGGAAGGCGGCTTTGTTACCACAGTCAATGGCTCAGAGGTCATCGCTTTTTCTGTACGGCGCTTTTTTTGTTTAACCCTTTTCAATAGCTGATACGCTAGTAAACCTTTAGTTCCTAAACCCAACATAAATAGATCCTTTTGCTAAAGATAAAAAAAATTCGATCTCAATTTATATAGTCAACATCCACAAATAGATCTTTCAAGAACGGGGCATCGATGCAGTGGGGTTATGCATGAAGCAATACTCCACTGTACGTTAAGGTAATTAAGGTAGTGGTGATAACGGTCAACTCCCATAAGGTAAATAGTGTTTCAGGTATGATGGTGTCTGACTTCGTAAACTATTGATAGACGGCACTGACTTGATTTGCCTGCGGTCGCCAGCGCAGATCAGATAAATTGTATAGCGGTTTTCGCGACGAACATTCTGGATGAATTAAATAAGCTTTATAGGAAAAAAGGGTCGCTAATGCGACCCTTATAGAACCATTAAAATTTTGTCGATTGTTTATAATTCAAACGATCATTTGATTCATCTAATAAAGCAAGCTGGCCTTGATCATAAAGCCTGACATTACCTATTTCGTATGGGCCGACAATCGCTTTATTTTGCACTTTGCTTAAATTAAATGGTAAGCGGATATCACTTTTACCGCTATTAACGTCCTGCGCAGCGTGGCCTTCCATTATCGCTACTCTGCGACCCTCTTTATTGTGGCCATATAACACCGCTCTTACTTCAAATCTTCCAGGCTTAAATGCCATGAATGAGATGCTAGCAGTAGCAGGTTCGTCTTCCAGTAACGAATAACTGTTTAGCTTTCCAGTCTTAGTGGACATAGCTACCGCCACTTTCGCATTTCGCTGTAAGCGTTGGCCTCCGACATCAGCATTAAGTATAACTTCAATATCATATAATCCCTCACGCGGGGATAACACATTCTTAAGCGTGGGCGACATCACGAGTACTTCATGCGAACCCTTTTTAAGGTTGAGAGGAATACGTTCCCCATCGGGAGCATGCAAAATTGCTTTAACATCAGCATTTTGTTTATCCAGCACTAATTTGCGTCGCGAAAATAGGCTTAGTGAAACGTTGGCCAAGTGAGATTGCCCGGATTTTATACGTTGGTATGGCGCAAAAACATCCAAACTTACCGGTGAATTTTTATCCTTTACCGTCATCACAAATAACTGGTCGTCGGCAAATACCTGAGTAGACTGCAAAGTTAACGGTTCATCTGAGTTGGCGTCAGCAACCGTTACCGCTGCCGAACGGGCAAAGAATCCGGTTTCGCGTAACGCATCTTCCGAAACCATTTTGCTTGCTACCGGCTGGCCATGCTCTCCTTCTAAATGCAGTTGTTTAACATCTATAGGGGGTGCCGCTTTCGTAGTTGCATGATGTGAAAGGAGCACTAACGGGCTAGCTCCATTATTTTGAATAGCAACACCTTGCTTCAATTCTTTACCAGTTACTTCTTTCCAAAAAGACTTACTCGATTCCATAGCGGGTTGATCAGCATTTAATAGCGTCTCCGTGGGGGTAATAGCAAAGCTATAGGATACATAGTCACCTCGGGTGGGTGTATTGGCTGTGACAGCAAGTGATAGCGTGATAGCTGAAATAAATGTAATGAGATTATTAATTGGTTTCATATGTCATCCTCCTATATATCGTCGCGTATAATGCTATCCAGATTGAAGCATTTGCGTCTGGATTGTTGATGACTCAAGGGTTCGCGCCCTTTTGTGCGTTGCTTATCTCTAAACCATAATGTACCGGCAGCTTCCTGAGAACTACATTCTATAAATCCATCAGAACACGAATTTAGCCAGTTTTGCGTAAATTCCAGTGCAACCTGGTTCTGATAGCCTGCACAATAGCTATCGCCATCCCAGATAGCAGAATCAACATCGGTACCTACAATATTTTTAAAGGGCTTAGGAAGAGAGGGGCGTCCGGATGTGCCTAATAGATAAGTGTTGTTATAGTAACTCATCCAACTGGTTTGTTGTTGTTTTACTGCTTCGCTCTGGTAACCCAGAATCCATCCTAGTACTGATTCAAAAACATTTCCGTTAATAACGGCATTAGCTAGTGGTGTACCTGCACTGGAAGCCGCTATAGCAGTGACATTGGTAATTCTATCAATAATACCAGGAAATCGGCTGTCAGTGGTTGGATTGGACATCATCCATCTCATCATATTGCCGCCATGAGAATGCGTGATCACATACATTTGCGTAATTCCCTGTGATTGGATAAATTGAGTGAGTTGGCTAGCCAGACAACCAGTAGCCGCAGCATCCCACATGTTTTTTTCAAAGTCGCAATTTATCACTATGTAGCGTGAGCCATTACCCGACATAACAGAATTAACAAATTCTGATTTCCAGTAATTATTTAACGCATCATTCTGGGTCCCCGTACCATGTACAAATGCCACGCCGTAGTTAGCGTGCGCTGAGAAAGCACCTAGTAAGAAGAAGAGTAGGAGGGCATACTTCAGTTTCCTGTCTTTATATCGTTCAATAAAGTTGAGCATGATTTTTCCTTATGTATAAAGTTAAGGTCCGCACTGATCGGACCTGCTATAAGACTAGTCGTCTTCATAAAATTAACAAATTAACAACGACGAAATCAGAAAAGAAATGAATCGATTCACCAATAACAAAGCTGGACCAGCCTGACCACGTAATTATGTGCGCCAACATTTTGTCCTAGTGGGTTCAATGGTAAAACGTAATGAAGAGATCTGAATTGCCCTATATATCTTCACTGGAGAATATACCGATCTTTCACTGTCCTAAATTGTAACGTGTCTTGATTGGTCTTAAAAAACTGAAAAAAAGTATGGCTCAGATGTATTAGCCGATAAAGTATAATGCCTAGCGTGGTTTGACGTACATCACCCTACGTTTCTTATGCGGTGGACGAACGCGGTAGTAACGAATAGCAAGCACAGTTTGTACGGCGCTAAATGATAAGTGATAAGTGATAAGTGATAAGTGATAAGACGATAACTATACGTCTGTGGGCCAGAATTGTGATAAATGTCGCTCTGCAGTTTGGGTAACCACGTCTTGATTCAGGGCATACTGCTCACCGAGAAATAAGTGTGCAAGTTCATTATCTACCAGTGCTGTACATACTATATCAATGGCATCTTCTAATCGCTCAGCCCCTTCACAATAACGCACGTGATGTTCGATATGCCCGTAATGGCCGATTTGCCGCCTTAACCACTTTTTGATTATCATTTTTCCAAGTTGTTTATACCGAGCTTGATGCGAACCAAACACTACAAAAAATGTTTTATCCAGGGGGATCGAAACACGTGATTTTATCTCGTTCAATGTATGTACCGTTTTTTTGATTTCCTGTTTTGCCACTACATCCATTATTTGCGCAAAGATGGGGGCGAGATCAGTTTTTAACATTGAGATATCGGTAAACTTGTTTTCCTTTGTATTCGTGGCCCAATCTTCGATTAGACTGAACAGCTTACGTATGATGGGTAAATTAGTTTCACCTTTATACGTGCGCGTATAATCGAGGATTTCTCGCTGATCCTGCGCGAACATTAACAACAATGGAAGGTGCGTAGCAGCTTTGATCTCATGATAATCTTTGCCCACAACGACATGTTCAGTAGTGTTACCACCTATGATAGAAATTAATCGATCATCCATTCTGACAACGAGATGATAATCACCCGTTAAAATAGCTTCTTTGTAACATTGTTTTCGTTCAGCATAGCGTTGATGAAATGTTTGATTTACTTGGTGCAGGGGGCCTTGTTCGGGTAATTTAGCGGTGTCTTTTATAGAAGTCATAATCTTTCCCATCTCAGTGTTGCTTTTTAGTTACCTGTTAAAGACCTTATACGTTCATTAGCGTCTCTTTATGGATAATAAATTTAATATTGTATTGCCCTATAATCACCTATTCTGTAAAGGTAACGAAATTTTAGGAGATAAAATACGTGGTCTCTAGCGCCCATCAGTACCGTTTTTTTACTGTTCAAAACGTATTGTTCGACATTCCAAGTAACGTATATGATGAAAGAAAAGTTGATCAGTGGTTAAAAGCAGTAATAGAAGAGGGAGGTAAGTATGATAAATGGATTATTTTTTCGTTACCCGATGTTAGTCTTGAAATTTCTGTTAGTGCGGCATCTAACCTGTGCGACCTTTTACCTCAGCTTCGCGTGTACGGTTGCTTAGGTATCCTTATGTGCGCCACACATACTAATGCTAAGATTTTCCATCACGCAATTAAATCTACCCCGCCAACCTTTGACATCATCGTGAGTGAATCTATGGAATATCTATGTCAAAAAGCCGAAGAAGTATTGGGAGAGCAGGGGAAACTTAATATTTTTCATGGTAAAAGTAGCTAGAACGATTTATCAATAGTGGTTGGTCAGGTTAAAGACTGGGGGAGGTTATTAATCGACCTTCATCGGTAACAGAATATTAGGGCAATTCAATGCACTCTATATGCGTTTGTCTTTCCTTCTGTGAACAACTTTTCAGTATGTAGGAAGCTCCTAGTGAATTTGGTTTTGTCTCTATAAAACCGGCTAAAATCAATACTTCTATAGTGGTGAAATGCTGTCCCTATTGAACTTTTATTATTGAATATTGTGTAAAAGGTGGAGATTAGGGCTGGCAAGTCTTCCGACGTATTCATCCTCGCCAGCCCATATCATCTGTCAATAAACGCAGTAATAAAGGCAAATTGTCGAGAGCTCACTTTACGTGACACTATGTTACCCGTAAGGGGCGGTCCACACTCTGTCGTGTTCAAGTAAAGTGAGTAGTGAAGATGCTACTTGTTCATTTAACCTATTGCACTCTGTTAGACCGGGTAAGCTTGCGGTGAAACGGCTGTACGGCGTTCCACACAATACGCTTGAATTTGAACCGCCTTTAGCAGTCTGCGTTTCTTTTGTGCTTACGGCGTGGAGGGATGAAGGAAGGCCACCGAAGCACAATGTTGAATGATAAGAATTAATGGCAGAACGACAGTCAATGACCAGTTTATCGGCTTGGGAATCCGCTAGTTGCTCTTCTGAAACGGATTCTGCTTTTATACTTAAGCAGTTAGCATTTATGAGTGCCAATAAGCGAACGGCGCTACTCACAGGAAGTGCCGCAAGTGCTTTGGCAATCAAAGGCTGCATCTTTTGAACACTTTGGCGTAGCATATCTTGTTGTTCAAGCAAGTTAGTCTGATCGATAACCGTTAAAAACGCATCAATTATTTCTTGCCAACTTATTTCTTTCATATTAGTTGCGGCACTATACGCAACTAGCTCAATTCGTAGCTTATTTTTCGCATCGCATGATACTGTGGTGTTGCTTAAAAACGCCAATGCATCACTGAATGTCTTGTATTGGATTTGACGATGAATATAAGGTAAATATCGCGCAAAAAAGGGCAAACAAACTCGCTGATACAGGGCTTCAATTCGTGGAGGAGAGTGACTGCACAATTTCCTCATTTCAGTAACAATGTCGTTAATACGATGACTGGGATACCATAAGCTCGGGAAAACGCCCGATGGCGACAACGCCTTAATGTTAAGAGTGCGGTGCGGTATATAAATAAGGGTATTGTCTCCTTCGATGAATTCACCATGCCATGCCGCTAATGCCAGGATGGTGTCGATAGCTGTTAAGGAGCTACCTACAACCCTATAACAAGAGCCGCTTCGATTGGCGGGCTGACATACGGGATAGGGAGAATGGGGCCTTATTGTGCTACCTAATCCCGCATTATTTACTACCGCTTTATAGCCACCGAAACATTGCCCGTTCGCCATTAGTGAAAAAGAATCGTGGTGCTTATGGATAGTGGTAACCTTATGGTGAGATAGTACACTTACGGTCACATTGTTACGGAGCAGTTTATTCACCGAATGATAAAAATTAAACGTAAGATATTCACCTAATATTTTTCTCGTAATAACCTCATCATCCTGATATCTAATGTTGCCGCCATAAACGATATTGTATTGAGTAAATGAAACACCTAAAGGCGGCAGATCGACGGGATGCAAATTCGATAAAAGATATGGAGCGCTATTTTCCCGGTTATACGGATAGCCACAACCTACCCAATCATTAGCTTCAAAAATATCGATATCAATATTTTCAACGCCTTTTACCAACAAATGGTGCAGTAAATATACGGTAGAGGCTCCCGCACCAATCACCGCGATTTTGGGCTTATCCGCAATAATAGTTAATGCCACTGTCATGACAATAGACTTCCTACTATGAATACAGTTGGCTAGGGAAGATGTTCGCCTCCTGTCACTCCCAGAATCTCGGCTGTAATATAACTGGCTTCTTGAGAGGCTAAAAATACATAGGCTGGCGCTAATTCGATAGGTTGCCCAGGCCGGCCTAAGGGAACATGTTCTCCAAAACCTTCAAGCTTTTCGGGTGGCTGGCCCCCCGATTGCTGAAGTGGCGTCCATACCGGACCGGGCGCTACGCCGTTTACTCTTATCCCTTTATCGATTAACATTTTTGCCAACCCGTGTGTAAATGCGGTAATAGCGCCTTTTGTAGAAGCATAGTCGAGCAGTCCTGCTGAAGGCTGGTAGGATTGAATGGAAGTTGAATTTATAATTGCTGAGCCGGGAGGCATGAGTTTAACAGCCGCTTTGGTAATATAAAACATGGCAAAAATATTGGTTTCAAAGGTGGTTCGAAACTGTTCTGATGTCAGCGTATCAAAGTCATCTTCATGCTGTTGCTTACCCGCATTATTCACCAGGATATCGATGCCGTCTAAAAATTCAGCTGCCTGTTTGACGAGTTGATAACAAAATGTCTCGTCTTTAATATCACCTGCGATCCCTTTTACTGTCCTTCCTTCTTTAGCTAATAACGCGAGCAAAGATTTAGCGTCGTCTTCCTCGCTGGGTAGATAGTTAATAACTACATTGGCTCCTTCACGGGCATACGCAATTGCTACCGCGCGACCTATTCCAGAATCACCTCCTGTAATAAGTGCTTTACGACCTGTTAACCGTCCTTTTCCCACATAAAGTGTATCGCCGTGTTCTGCTTCTGGAGCAAGTTTTTTGTCTAAGGCTGGGTCGGGCTGGTTAGGGTTAGGCCGTGTTTTCCCCGGCGGATATTGGTAACGTGGATCTTGCATTGTGAACTGGTCTGAATTATTCATAATTAGTTCCTTCTGACGCCTGATTCATTAATGCTTACTTTAAATACGATCATTAGGTTTTCTAAAATTACGTTAATTTAGCGAAGACGTGTTTGGGATCCGCTATAGCCCACATGCGGGGAATTTCTTTTTGATAGAGTGGAACCTAGTAACCCTGCTTGCACCCCAGATGCGCCGAGGCCGCGCCTAGGCTACTTTTTACTTTTTACTTTTTACTTTTTACTTCCTACTTTTTATTTTTTTCTCGAAAGTACATCTGAGACAGGAAAGGTCCATTATTTAATTCGCGCTCGGCCGATTATCTCTTTGCTGCGTTGTCTGGGGGGAAACTAATAGCGGGGCCTATGAAGGTGACGAACATTGCGCGACGTATCAGCACCTATGCCACGGAGAATAATGCAATTCATCTTCATTCCATTGCGGTCGAAGATTTTTGTTTGCGGTTAAGCTAACCTCTATCGGAATACACAACCCTGCTAATATGCTAAGTACTTTGTACTTTGTACTTTGTACTAAGTACTTAGTACTATAAGCTCTAGAGTTTCATTCATAATTAACCCTTAATGGAAAAGTCTGGCCGTTATCACATGTTATTTGTTTTTGCTAACGAAGCTCTTCCAATACACGTTCAACATCATCACAACAATGTATGACACTCATGGAGCCACTAGGCTCAAGGATAACCAGCGCAACCTCTTTTTCACTGCTATATCCCTTCATTCTTATTGCACTGCGCACTTCGCCCTCAGTAATTCTATGCTTTTTTAATGCACTTTTATCAACCTGACCATTTACCACCAATACAGAGGGGGACATAAGCACAAAGTCGCTAAAACGTTCAGAGTAAACACACAGTTTAGTAAAGCAGTATTGTAGTAAGAGTAAACAACAAATGGCGGATGCGCCCTCTATGATGGTAACCCTATCACTTAGGGCAGTCGTACCCATTAGCGCACCGATTGCGATAGTGACTAGCCAGTCGAAATTATTAAACTTAGCGCTCGCGCGTTTACCCAACACTACCACCATCGTCATACTTATTAAATAAATACACAATGTGGAATAAAGCACCACTATAACACTTTCAAATTGGCTCATATTTTGTACATTGCCTACGCTAGAAACTAAAAAACGTTTTGATAATAAAGGTATAACGTAAAAATTATCTTAATACCACTTCGAAAAAATCTGATCTAAAGCGGCATTTCATTCTGTATATGAGGAAACAATCTAATGCCATATGCGCTTTTCAATTTATGCAATAACGTTTAAAAGCATGTTCTGCAGTCTGCTGATTTTTAACTCGACAAATTGAAATAACCTTTGGGTTTTTACTAATCAAGTAAGGAATAATGATGATGCGAAAAACACTTTTATTGACAGCCGCTGTAGGCTTATTAAGTCTATCAACCACTGCTTTTGCACAAACTAGTCTCGATGTAGGAAATTCTCTGGCAGGACACTTCTTCGTCAGTCTAATTGCCGGTGTAATGATTGCAGTAGGGATCCAATTTCTGTTAAGCAATCTTGCTATAGCGTTGGGAATTACTGCTATCGGCGATGTTCGCGATTACGAGCACAGTAGCAGTTCTTCCTCGTCCTCCTCTTCATCGTCCTCTTCTTCCTCGTCCTCAGACTCGTCTGCTAAGTCGATTGGTCGAAAGGTCAGTACCGGACTGGGTATTTTTACTACGTTAACTATGTCTATTTCATTATTTGCTGCAACCTGGTTAGCAATTGATTTGAGTTTAATAAGCAGTGTACTAAACGGCGCAATCGTTGGGCTGGTAATTTGGGCATTTTTCTTTCTGCTGGCGCTACTTGTGGACGTTAAGTTAACTACAGCAATTTGTGGAAATCTGGTATCTCTTGTTCAACAGGGTTTAAGTGGCGCTTCAGGTGCAGTATCAGGACTTTTTTCACAAAGTGAACAAAGTAAAGCACGTTCGTTCGCAAAAGAAACTGTAAAAGCTATCCATGACGAAGTACGAAAAGAGTTTGATACTTCCGACTTGGATAGCAAAATCAAAAAGTACATTGACCGCGCCACTGAAAGTAGCTTCTCTGCAAAAGATTTTCGTAAAGAGCTTGAAACGCTAATTAATGAAATTGAAGTAGAAGAACAATACGTAACTGACGATCCTAATATGACCAAAAAGTTAATATTAGACATCGCAAGCAAACGACCTTCGATGAGCGATGACCAGAAAAAACAACTCTCTGAGTCGATTGATCATATCAAAGCATCTATGCAGGAGAATGATTCTCATCAGGCACGTGCAACTGCAGCTTTCGATAAGCTGACTCCGGGAGATGAAGCACAAGGCCAACAATATCGTGAAAAGATTAGCGAGTTTTTAGATAAAACAGGTCAAGAAGAACTTTCTTCTGAGGAGCTTGAGCGCGATCTAGAATCTATTTTTGATAACCCTGCCAGCGCGCAGCGAATTATCCAAAACCGAATGAGCAAATTGGACAGAAATTCGATAAAAGCGCTAATTGCAAGCCATAAAGATATGGATGAAAGTAAAGCGGATAAAATCCTTAATGCATATGATAAGGTTATTGCTAAATTTGATAGTGCAACTTCATCTTCCTCAAGCACTAGCGAGACGCCCAATCTTCCGGCTAAACGCAGTAAAGCTGAAACACGAGTACAACGCTGGTTTGATCGTATGCAACGTCCTGAGTTACGTTATCGTGATTTAAAGGCCGACTTTATGACGATCTTAAATGATCCTTCTGAAGCACCTGATGTGCTATCAAAACGCTTAGATAAAATGGATGAACGCACGGTACGTGCATTATTGACTAACAACGACCAAGTCAACGAAAGCGACCTGGACAACTATATGCAACAGTTTGAAGACGCGAAAAAGGAAGTCCGCCAACGTCTCAATACGATGCAGGCAGAAGCGGAAAAACGTATTGCTGATGTTAAACATTTTGCTTTTGTTGAAGCAGAAGCCGTTCGCGCCACTGCGGCATCTGCCGCATGGTGGTTATTTGTAAGTGCACTTGCGAGCGCGGGTGCTGCGGCGTTGGCCGGTGCCTTGGCAAGTAATTTAATTTAATTCAATTTAAAAAATAATGACTACAGCATGGGGGAAACCCCATGCTGAACAAACTTAGAGGTACGACATGTTCATGGCAATAGGTGGTAGTTTAATAATGACATGTCTTGTTATTGCTTTTCACTATCATTCCCTCCGTGCAGTAACTGCACTTTCCGAAAAATTCCCTAAAGGGTTTAAACGTAATTTTACCGTGGTAGCTTGTATATATGCCGTGCATTGTATAGAAATAGCTTGGTTCGCCCTTGAGATTTACCTTGCGCACGAAGTGATGGGGTTGGAAGGGTTTAAAGGAGAGTGGGTTCCCACCATAGATAACTACTTACATATGGCCGCAAGCGCATTCACAACATTAGGATTGTTTGCTGCTTCCCCAACAGGCAATATGGCGTTAGTGTTCGATATTATCGCGCTAACCGGTTTCACCATGTTGACTTGGTCCGCTACGCATTATTACAGCATTTTTTCACGCAACTAAGATCGTTACGTCCTACATACGTGCGTTCATTGTGTATGTAATTGTTACGAAGTCATTATAAATTTGCACCAGTTTTTGTACTCTTCTAAATATCATTTTGGAGGCCCTCTATCATTGCATTTTTTTAATAACGCGTCTGCGCCACTTATTTAAGAAACAAATAGGTCGGCTTTATCTAACCTAACATCAATGGTTTAGTGAATTCGATGATGGTTGGATTTAGCCTGCCGTATATCTAAATACGCGAACGGAATTTCTCACTGGTTTATTTTTTGCTGCACTAACATTGCAAATTTATTGAAACATACTTGTGGAGAAATTATGAATACTACGAACAGAAGTACCATCCATTTACCCACTAATACTAAAACCAATGTAGCGTATGCTATCGCATTAGCGTTGGGTATCGCGCTACCAATTGGTGCAACTGCACAGGATAACATCGAGCCTGAAAACGCTCAGGTAGAAGTCATTAAAGGTAAGACTGATGTTAAGGTCAAACAGCCCGCGCCCGAGGTCGATGTAGCACAAAAAGAACCTGAAGTAGACGTTGAAGTAGGCGAGGCCACGGTAGACGTAGCATATCAGGAGCCTGAAATAGATATCGAGCAGCAGGAGCCAGAAGTTAACGTTGTGCAAGCCGAACCAGAAATTGTGGTGAAATCGGCAGAGCCTGAAGTGACCTTTAATAAAGCGGAGCCTGAAATCCATATTGAAAAAAGTGAACCCGAAATTGCGGTAGTGCGCAAAGATGAAGAAGGTGAACTTCGAGAAGACAGCGATATCGCCTCTATTAATCATCTTACCATTGAGGAATTAGAGGGCAGGGACGTGGTTAACGCCAATGGAGAAGAAGTAGGTAGCATTGCTCAGGTTGTGAAATCTAACAACGGCGATGTTTCGCTTGTCATCGAATCAGGCGGAGTACTGGGTTTGGGTTCAGAAAAATCAGTTTTATCAGTGAATGAAGTCGAATTACAAAGCGAGGAAATCGTATGGAATACTAATAATTCGGCCGAAAATTTACCCCAGTATAACGAATCGAATTTTGTTGAACTGACACGTAAGGAACAGCGTGTGGAAGATCTTATCAGCATGAATCGATAGGATTTGACGTAACTCGATCACAGATAAAGTAAGGAGAAATAATGAAACATTTTACATTAAGTATTTTAGCTTCAGCTGCTCTTTCGACCACCGTTATGGCTGGGCCTATAGAAAAATCCCCCTTAGGGAATAACGATGCCAAAGCAATGAGTTCGTCCGACTATGAAAATGTATTAGCTAAGTACGATAAAAATGGAAACGGTGAGTTAGATAAGAAGGAGCTCAAACGCTATTTTGAAGATAATTCATCGACCAGTACGTTGGCAAGCAGTGAACAGCGCAAAGGCGATAAAGTTACTGTGACGCAGAAACCTGCACAAATTACGGTAAATCAAAAACCTGCACAAATTACAGTACGGCAGCCAAAACCTGAGGTAACGATTACCACCCAGGATCCCGATATTACTATCGACCAACCCGAACCTAAGGTAGAGGTCGCGCAGTCAAAGCCGCAAATAAAAGTTGACCCGGGCAAACCTGCCATCGATGTTCAACAAGAAGATCCTCAAATTGACGTAAAACAGCGAGATCCATCTGTTGAAGTTGAGGAAAGCGAATTAGAAGTCGCAGTAAACAAAAAACGTTAGGGTCAGCAGTACGTGGCAGACAGTTCCGTGTAGCTTCTCCTTTCGGTCTGCCACGGCCCCATCTTAGACACCAAGTTAGTCGATATTTCCGAAGCTGGTCGGCAGCGATTGTTGATTTTGTGACTCTTTAAAATAAAGCGTAATAGGAGGAGTATGATGGTGTGAAACTGCTGCATACCATATTTTTCCTGCAATACAATTAACCATCAAATCAATAGCTTCACAACCCTGTAGGGCAAATTTATTCAATGAACCTGCGAAGGCATCCGCCACAGGGGGAGTAACCCCAAACGAAGGGTGAGGATTCAGTCTCAACTCCCACTTGGATAATAATGCAGTGCGTTCAAGTACTAAAGATTGCCAAAAATCAAAGGTCGTCATAGACCAATTTCCTGACAATTCAGACACGATCCTGTTGTGTATCATGTCCAGTACATAGTGTTCTTTAGAATGTCTCATTACTGCTATTTCACCTATATCGATTGTCATCTATCAGTGTAAATATCGGCGAGTAGAATATAACCGACATTATCCAAAAGGATGATTTTCGAGCAATGTATACATGACATTTATTGTTTTCGAATTCATACCTGTTTTTTCATCTCAATTTCAACAACTTAGTGAAATGCTTTAGGATTTGGAATAATTGGACAAGAGAATTGTGCTGTCTATTATCTGCAATCAACGAAAAAAAATAACGATTTATCTAGTGAAAAGGGAGCCTCCCTACACCGTGATGGAAAATGGCTACCCGAATTTCTGCGAAATCTAATCAATCCAACTGAGCCTTATGATTCGTGTCATCTTGGTAGCATATCCTCTGATGCCTACCCTTACAAAAGTTTAACCTCTCTTTTTCATTTCGTGAGCTATTGTTCAAAAGCAGTAATTGATAACTTCATTTTTTAAGGAAATTATTATGGGCACGCAACAAGATAATCAACGCAATAACCAAAAAGATCAGCAACGTGACGAATATCGTCAAAAGCAGGATCGGCAGCAGAAACCATCGCAACCCTCTGAGCCAAACAGATAGGGTCGACCTCAGGGGTGGCGTCTAGCGCCACCCATTTAATTTTTCCTCTCAATTAATAGCGTAGGGCGTATTTCTTTTTCTATCTCCCACCATGTAACTATAAGCTTGCTTTTCTTCCCTCTTTACACAAGTCATAGCGGTGGGGTGGATTCAGACCCAGAGCTAAATAGCGGCGTATTCAAGCGGGCGGATACCGGATTCTAAAAATTACATAATTTCATACCCTACGAACATTCTACATTCACATGATTCGCGAAAATGAACTGTAAATCTATAAGCAACTGATATTAAGTAAGAATTAAGACGGCATGTGCTTTGCAAAAGAAAATCTACTTTACGCGTAAATGTTTTCAAGGTTGCTTTTTTATGCTTATTCATCACGCCGTTAGCGTAGGGGTAATTGTGAAGACTCACATCAACGTTTTACATCATTGGATTACTCCGTCAGGACACGCTCACAGCGCGCCGGATAGACTCGTTATTATATGTATATCCTCGCTGCGTCCACATTCAGCACAAACTTGCGATGCGCCGCCTATTACTCTCGATTTTCATACGGGTCAGGGGATGATTGACGTGGTTGCACGGAACAAGCGTGCCCAAATAGGCCTCATTGCTCCCAATTATCTTCCCTGCGAACCGCATATTACCAGAGAGTCTTCTGGGAAGAAAAAATTAGACGACATGTCTGCTCAGGGGTTCCATATTAACCATGGTATAACAGAGGTACATTATGAGTTGCAGAAAACCTTTTGTTGAAGATGGCATAACCGAATTTATCGCACAGAAAGCGTTTCCGTGCCTAGGGGCGAAGACGGCGTTAGCGAAAGAGAACTTGTGTATAAATTGCTATGGAGATATTGCAAATATAGATAACACCGCAGATATACTCGGTGATCTTTATCACTTCATAGACGAGTTCGATATTCATCAAACCATGTATTCATCATTCATCTGCGTGTTTGAAGAGAGTGATAATTTAGACGAAAAAGAATTCGAGACGGCGCTGTGGGAAAAACTGCAGTCGATGCATGACTTAGACAGCCGGTTATGTCGATGGGATCCGCATGTAGCTAAAGACCCTCAAAATAGTCACTTTAGTTTCTCAATAGGCGAACATGGCTTTTTTGTTATTGGTCTAAATCCGAATAGTTCCCGTAGAAGCAGACAGTTCGAATTCCCTGCCATCGTCTTTAATCTTCATCAACAATTTGAATATTTGCGTGAACAAGGGCGTTTCGAACACTTTAGAGATACCATTCGAGAACGTGATACGCGTTTCTCAGGCTCAGCGAATCCTATGCTGGCCAGCCACGGCGAGAGCTCAGAAGTTTATCAATACAGCGGCCGGAAAATAGAACAAAACTGGACATGTCCATTCAAACAAAAGGCGTAATATGGAAAATAGAATCGCACCGCGAAGCGGAACTGCATTTATTTTAAAGAAAAAACAAAGACTAAAGGTCATCGACCCACAAGGTGAGCAAGTTTCAGATATTTACTGCTTAAACTTAAACGAGAAGCAGGAGTTTTTGTCTTCAGGACGCTCGTTAGATTACAACGAAAGTATTGCGTTCGGCCAAGGTAGCTTACTTTATTCCAATAAAAGTAACGTGATGCTGGAAATAGTGGAAGACACCGTACAACACCATGATTTTCTTTTGACCCCCTGTAGTAAAGATACGTTTCGACACTTTTACCCAAACGAAACGCCTGTTCCAGGCTGTCATGGCAATTTAGTCGAAGCGTTCAAAGAGTATGACATTCCTGAACATTATATAGGGACTACGTTTAACATTTTTATGAATGTCGACGTAAACGGAGAGGGGCGAATTTCGGTATTACCTCCAACCAGTAAAGCGGGCGACTACACAATATTCGAAGCCAAAATGGATTTGATAGTTGGCTTAACCGCATGTTCTGCGGGAGAGTCTAATAATTTTAGCTACAAACCAATCCATTACACCATCTTAGATCCCCTTTAACAAAATAGGGAAGAAAACATGACTTTGTTAACGTTTAATGAATTGAGGGATGAAATATATCAAGCAAAAAAAATGTTACGAAAACTGCCATCCTGGAAGCTTTCAGAACGTTTGCAGGTAGAACTTCGACTTAAACGATTACAGGCGTATGACAAGAGTCGATGACACTACACAAGAAGGTCTGGAGCTTACTGGTATCTTTGTGACCTATAATATGCCAGATGAAGTATGCAACAACGTTAGACGCTTTGTTTGCCAGTTCCCGCGCGCGAAAGCGTTAGTGGTGGATAACGCTCCTAATAAGTCAAAACGTAGTAGCCCCTGTCTTGAACATCGGCTAACGTCACTAGGAGCTGCTATCACTTATATCCCAAGCACATTTAACTGTCGTTTTAACGCATATAATATGGCATTGCAGCAAATTAACACGCCTAACGTTGTTTTTCGAACAGATGATGACTCATTTGACGAAAGCCAGACCTGTGAGTTACTTAATCGGAAATGGACAAAGTTTGCGATATCGCCTTACTATTACGACGATAAACTATTTTATCCTTCCGACCATCGCCATCCACTTGAGATAGGGATTTATGAAACGGATTATTTAAAATCTTTTACCCCATTTTCACACATAGACGGCAGCGACTGGGCCGTGTTGCAAAAGCTGTATCAAGATCATGAACCGTTTATACACTCTGACGTAATTTTGCATAAAGTACCTCACGGAAGAGATGTATGAAAATAATTATTATTGCGCACCCTCGGTTTCCTATAGCCTCTCCCTACGCGGGCGGTCTTGAAGCTTTTACTGCCTCATTGATTGAATACTATCAGTTACACCACGAGGTCATCCTTTACGCCCACCCCGACAGTAAGGTGTCGTGCGAATTACGCAGCTTCCCGATTGATAACCGCATCGCTAAAGCGTATCCGGAATTAGTGGAAAATGATTATTTATTACGGGTGCTGGAAGATATCAAATCGCTGCCATTTGATATAATTCATAATAATGCTATTAGTGCTTTACCACCTATATGGGCCGCGAAAAACGATGTGCCTATGCTGACTACTCTGCACACACCGCCATATACCAAACTTAAAGTTGCCGCTACGCTCGCCTCTTATTCACCTTTTGTCCACTATAATGCAATATCATATTGCGTGGCTGAACAATGGCGGCCCTATGTCCATCATCACATAGACGTCATATATAACGGAATTGATTTAGCTCGTTGGCGAACGAGTAAAACGACGACTGGGTATCTTTTTGCTTTCGGACGTATCACTCCGGCTAAGGGCTTTGACCTTGCATTGAAAGCAGCAAATCTGTTGGAGCTACCGCTATTGTTCGCAGGTCCGGTCTACGACAAGACGTACTACACACAGCGAATTAAGCCCAATCTCAAAAATGGTTCTCGTTATTTAGGCCATTTAGATCATATCGCTTTGCAAAAACACTTAGAAAAGGCCAAGGCGGTGGTCTTTGGTACACGTTGGGATGAACCTTTTGGGTTAGCAACGGTAGAGGCAATGGCTACCAGTACTCCGGTGGCAAGTTTTGCGCGCGGTGCGTTTCCGGAAATTGTCTCCGACCAGGGAGGCGTGTTAGCGGAAGGCAATACCGTGAATAGTCTGGCCGAAGCAATAGAAGGAAGTTTTAAGCTTCATCCAGATGACGTTATTGGTAGGGCAGGAAAGTTTCCTTTAGCCACCATGTGTCAAAACTATTTGAATAAACTAGAAGGAATTGTGTGCAAATTTTAATGATTACCGCTCCAAGTGTTTCTCTTCTGGAGCCTTTTGCAGGAGGTACCGAGGCATTTGTGGTTCGTCTTGCGAATGCATTGGTAAAAAAAGGTCACCGTATTGACGTGCTTTGCCATTCTGCCAGTGAAGACAACCTGTTTAATACGATCAAGTTAGAAGAGTCTCCTTATCGATTATGCGACGCGGTCACTAGCGAAGAAGATGCTCAGCAGCTTTATCAGGCAGCTCAACTTGGACTTGCAGATCTTTCCCGCTATGACGTGGTGCATTTTCACAGCTACTTTACTGCGATGTATGATTTTTCTGTGTTCCAGGAAAGGCAAAACATCATTACTTTACACACACCTCCATCGCCCAGACTGACGGCGCTACACCAGCTACACAGTGCGCGAAGTGATGATATCTATGTGTCCGTATCTTCTCGGTTAGCGACCGAATGGCAACCTCTTATTAATAATGAGATACATGTCATCCACAATGGCATCACGTTACCCGATGATGACGTGTTAACACAGCGTAAGAACCAACTGTTGTGGGTAGGAAGAATTTGTGAAGACAAAGATGTTACGACTGCTATTGAGTGCGCTCGTGCGATTGATATGCGATTAATAATCGCTGGACCTATCATCAATCAAGATTACTTTGACCACCGCGTCGCCCCCCAACTGAGCGATACTATTCAGTACGCCGGCCATCTAGAACAAGGCGAGCTATCGTCTTTGTATTTGACGTCCAAAGCGTTGCTAAATACCGCCAAGTGGAACGAGCCTTTTGGTTTAACCACACTGGAGGCGCTGAGTTACGGGACCCCGGTTATTGGATTTACAACTTCCTTACCACCAGAGTTGCGTATCCCTCCTTACACACAAACATTGCCATCCCCCGACATAGCTCACCTACGTAATGCTATTGAAACGGTGGATACGCTTGATCCACTTTCTTGTAGAAAGGTTGCATCGCTGTTTTCCCTGGATGCTACCGTAACCGAATACGAAAAAAGGTATCTTGATGTCATCGGGTAAGATTGGTTGGTATGTTCATCACCATGGTAATGGGCATCTGCAACAGGCTAATCGTCTTATTCCCTACCTCAATTCTCATAAACCTATTTTATTTTGCGCGGTGGAGTCCTTTGCGAAGAGGCTACGTGAGGCGTTTCCTAGGCTACAGGTATATGTTTTACCTGAAAAATATTCAAAACCACGCGATCGAAATACTACGCGTACCTTTGCCAACGCGTTTGAAGGTACACCTTACGCTGGCAGTGCGACACAGCGGGCCGCTTTTTTTACCTCAATTCTTCAAAAAGAAAGAATTTCTCTCTTTATCTCAGACGTGTCTGCCGAGCTTACTATCCTCGCCCGGGGGGCGGGTGTCAAAACGGTTATGTTTCATCTGCATGGCAATGTAATGAAAGATCCGACTCAAGTTTTCGCATACGAATGTGCCGCAGCCTTGTTCGCCCCGTTTCCGAAAGCGCTAGAAGATAGCCATTATGCCTATGAAGATAAAACTTATTATTTGGGTTGGTTAGCGCCATATGGGCCACCCACACAAGAATCTGAACCTGATGACACACTCACGATTATTCACTCTCATCATCAATGGGTTGTAAAGATGGTTAACGCGTTAGCCACTCAGGTAAAACATATCCATGTCATCGGCACTACCATAGACGGCATTCCTAATGTGACCAGTACCCAGTATGTTAATAGGCTAGTTGATAAGGTTAAATCGAAAAATGTCATTATTGCTGGCGGCAATAACTTGGTGGGCGAGATGGTGCAAGCGGGAAAGAAAATAATGATAGCACCTGAGCCGCGCCCTTATGAGGAACAATATTATAAAGCTAAAGCGATGGAGCGAGAAGGGTGGGCGGTATGTCTAGATTTTACGAGTTATGAGCCTTCCGAAAACGAAATTTTAAACGCTTACGCGCAATTAAAACAGCTAAAACCAATACCAACCCAACACTCGCCAGATGACATAGCGCGTAGATTTACTCAGATTATAGAGGTGCAGAATGAAGAGTTTTAGCGTTATCACGCTTGTACGAAATCGCGAAAAACAGTTGCGTAATATGCTCCAAAGCGTGGCCATGAGCGAGGTATTGCCCGTTGATGTCGTGGTAGTTCGAATGGAGTTAAAAAATACCTCCATTGAAAAAGACTTTCCAGAATTAGACATTAAACAAGTGGTGGTCGACGATGGCGCTTTACCGCTCGCTAAAGCCCGAAATGTATGCGCTTCTCATGCAACAGGTGAAACACTCGTTTTTGTTGATGTAGATTGTATATGCAGCCCTACCTTATTTTCATCTTTGCTTACTCACAATCATGTAGGCGTAATAAGTAGCGCCTCCGTAAAATATTTATCAGAGGTGCCTTCCGAGGGGCACTATTTAGCACTTGAAAAAAGTGCTATTACACACCCAAATAGAGAGGAAATACCAAATTACACTGCCGTACGGCATACCTTATTTTGGTCACTTATTTTCGCTATAAATCGACAAGATTTTTTGTTGTTGAAAGGGTTTGATGAAGCATTCATAGGGTATGGAGGTGAAGATACTGATTTTGCAGAGCGTTTCCACCAAAAGGGGATGAGACTGGAATTTATCGATGAATATGTTCTTCATCAATACCATCCTAAGTATGATCCTCCCCTTAACCATGTAGTCGATATTTGTACGAACGCGAACTACTTTAAACAAAAGCATGGATATTTTCCCATGTATACCTGGCTAAACAAATTCTGTGAATTGGGTTTTTTACAGTTTGTTAAGCCAGCAGACCGGTATAATGTAGTAAGGCAGCCAACAAAAAATGATTTATCCACCGCCTTGTCATTGTTGCCATATTGAATTTTAGGGATGGGTTAGGCCTATTTTTTTATATAGGCTAATCGTGACCTAGTTATGCCCGCTCCATAATCGACCCTAATTAGCTGCTGGTTAGGCGCATTAATCTGCCAATTTCGGACAATTTTTTAAACTTATTTTCATCATGGGGTGTAAAAATTTCATCGATTATCAACGATGTGGCGATGGCCAAACCGGTCAGAAGGGACGTTATCAGCATAGCTTCAGTATACACGACTACTCTGTTCAAATTGAAACACCATAGAAAGCGAGCTAGGGTAGGGGGAGTACCAATCCCAGTCCCACTATGGCGCTTTACCTCTAGGTAATTTCTCATAAATATCATATGCATACATTTGCATTGCTGGTTTTACAGTCGTTCAGTTTCGTCTTTTTCCCCAAAACGGTCCCTTCATACGACATTACGTTGTTCCATTAGCTTCGCGAGAGCTCACGGCGGCTACATTACATTCTTAGTTGTTGAGAAAGTGGGCATAAAATTATTATTTTTATTTTTGGCTTAGCATATCTACTCGTCAATACAGTAGATGCTTAAACTAAGCCCCCATAATTGATAGGCTGTTCGGCTCATATTCACGCGGAATAAACTTACTCAAATGGAGTTAGGTCGGAAGTAGGAAGCTATAAGTGAAAAAACATTGATTGGAAACAGCGTCAAAACACATAAGAAATAGGTATAACATTTGCAGGTTTTTTGTACGCAAAATGATGCCGTGAACTACGTTTTGGGGAAAGTTTGGGGGGTTAAAATGAATACTCTAGTTTCTCAATCATATTTACGACCATCTGCTCAAGGCAATTTTCAGCAGTACTTAACCTATATTCAATCTATTCCTTTACTCTCTGCTGAGGAAGAAAAATCTCTTATCACAAGGTATTCCCAAGAAAACGATGTACTAGTAGTCAAAACATTAATTCTGTCGCATTTACGTTTTGTTTATACCGTTGCTAAGGGGTATACAGGCTATGGTTTACCAATAGAGGATATGGTACAGGAGGGTAATATTGGTCTGATGAAAGCAGTAAAGAAATTCGATTTGTCATTTGGTTGCCGACTCGCCACTTATGCTGTGCATTTCATTAAAGCTGAGATTCAAGAGTACATTTTCAACAACTGGAAATTGGTAAAAGTAGCAACCACAAAAGCAAAACGAAAACTTTTCTTCAACCTTCGTAAACGTAAACGCTCGACAAACTGGCTTACTTATAAGGAAGCCAGTGCAGTAGCCAATGAACTAAACGTTAGTGTTGAAAATGTGAAGGAAATGGAAGCTCGATTACACTTAAACGACCATTATTTAGGCGCATGTAGTGCTGATGAGTCGGTTGACAGTGTGAGTACAAGTAAATCCGCTACATTAGCATTGGAAGATAGGCGATTTGCGCCAGCCTCAAATATCGAAGTAGAAGACCTTAGTGATAAACAACAGCGGGGTTTACGAACAGCCTTATCCAGTTTAGATGCACGTAGCCAGGAGATAATTCGACGCCGCTTTTTAGTCGATAGTGCACAACAGGCAACGCTACAGGAGTTAGCTCAAGACTTTAATATCTCCCAAGAGCGCGTTCGACAAATTGAAGTTAAGGCTCTACAGAAGTTGAAGACGGCATTGGCCGAAGATAGCTTGTTTACTGCGTTCTAGGCTAAGCATGCCCGTTTAACAAGAGCCCTGTTTTAGTTTGAATCAAGCTTTTATGCTATGCCCAGCTGTGCCACAACATACGCAGTAGCAAATGACGCTGCTTTGTCGAGTGCATCATCTGGTGGATTTTTCGTCTAGTGGGTGCTACCCCTCTTTCGGGGCGGTTTAATAAAGGGGTAAACTTCTTATCTTGGTTCGCTTCTCGACGTTGCATTCTAGGATTATGCAATCGTTCATTGATTCAAATAAACCTGCTCTTGCTTGGTCTCTTGGCCGCTGGGGTCGGTGTTTGTCACGCTCGCGCTATTAAACCTCGAAGAATTCCTTACAGGAAGCATTATCTCCACAATGACCAACCGCACTCATACCACTAATGAGTTTGTGTTTTTTAGCTGAGGCTGATAATCACTCCTGGTACTATGAACTGCGCCAAGTCACCGTTCAATTGACATAGAACGTTTAAGGTCGCGAATAAAGGACAATGAGTTATTCAAAGCCCTTAGATTCGGGAGAGAAATATCATAGCTTAGATGGGATGTTTTCAATATCAGCCAGCCACACTTTGGCTTCCGCGTCACTGGGTGCGCGCCAGTCCCCCCGTGGAGACAACGAACCGCCAGACCCCACTTTCGGCCCATCCGGTAGCGCAGACCGTTTGAATTGACTTATTTTGAAAAACCGGTAACAAAAGATCTCTAACCAATGTTTTATCTCATCTAGCGTATATTCTTTTCGGTTTTCCACCGGAACGGTATTAGGCCAATCGCCCTTATCTTTATCATGCCACGCATGATATGCCAGGAATGCTACCTTTGATGGCCTGACTCCGAAGCGGGTTATCCAGTATAAGTTGAAGTCCTGTAACTCGTAAGGACCTACTTTGTCCTCAGTCTTTTGTGCGGGCTCATTCGATTCTTCTTTTCCAGGGACAAGCTCAGGTGAAATCTCAGTATTGACGATATCGGTCAATACGTCCCTCGTTGCGGTACTAAATTCGTCTTTACTGGCTATCCATCGAATTAGGTGCTGGATAAGTGTTTTGGGAACACTACTATTAACATTATAGTGCGACATATGGTCACCTACACCGTAGGTCATCCAGCCCAAACCAATTTCTGACAAATCACCTGTCCCGAGCACTAACGCATGGTTTTGGCCGGCGAGCCTGAATAGGTGAGAGGTGCGCTCCCCAGCCTGAACGTTTTCAAAACTTACATCAAATTGCTCTTCCCCTTCTGCATAGGGGTGTTGGATGTCTTTTAACATCTGGTCGCATGATGGCGTAATATCTATTTCTCTTGAAGTGACTCCCAAACTTTCCATCAAAATGTGGGCATTGTCCTTCGTTTTTTTGCTGGTTGCATAGGCAGGCATGGTATACGCTAAAATATTTGAGCGAGGCAGTTCCAGCCTGTCCATTGTCTTCGCTGCCACTATTAATGCATGGGTCGAATCAAGACCTCCGGACACTCCAATCACCAGTTTAGTAAACCCGGTTGCTTTTAAACGCTTTGCTAAACCATGGATCTGAATGTTATATGTTTCATAACATCTTACATCTAAATCGTCAGGTTTAGAGGGAACAAAGGGATAACGATTTGCTTTACGAATAAGTGGTAGATCGGCTTTCGGTGGATTAAGCGTGAAATCTACTCTTCGTATAGTAGAAACTGCATCTTTGTAAGCGGTAACCGAATCATGAAAGCTGGTTAATCGCATGCGATCTTGTGCGAGTCGTTCTAAATCTATATCAGCACAGAGCAGATCTGCTTTTGGCGTAAATCGTCCGGACTCGACTAACAATTCGTCGTTTTCAAAAATAAGTCCATGCCCATCCCAGGCCAAGTCAGTAGTTGACTCACCCGGCCCGGCAGCAGCGTAAAGGTAAGCAGAAATGCACGCACCTGACTGACGAGCGCATAAATCTCTCCGATAGCGTGCTTTATCAACAGTAATGTTACTGGCAGACAAATTAGTTAATACCGTTGCCCCAGCCAAAGCCGCATAAGTGCTGGGTGGGATAGGGGTCCACAAGTCTTCGCAAATTTCTGTATGGATTCGTAGATGCTCCACATCTACCGCGTTGTAAATAATATCTGCACCAAAAGGAACTTTCTTACCCAGCAGGTTTATCTCTTTGAGTAAACAATCGCGGCCCGAACAAAACTGCCGTTTCTCATAAAATTCGCGATAATTGGGTAAGAAAGTCTTAGGGACAACTCCTAGTATTTTCCCCTGATGAACTGTTATCGCACAATTATAAAGCGCCCCTTCAATTTTAAGCGGAGCACCTATAAGTAACAAAGAGGGAATAGACGTAGAACGTTTTACGATTTTTCTCAATGCAGTTAAGCACGCATCGAGTAAAGCGTCCTGGTGAAATAAGTCGCCGCAAGAATAAGCGCTTATTCCTAACTCTGGGAAAAGACATATTGCTGCGTTCGCGTCAGCCGCTTGTTTTGCTAAATCAAGGGTTTGCTCACTATTGAATTCAGGATCGGCCACTTTAACTTCAGGTATGCATACAGCTACACGAACGAAGCCGTGACTATAAATATTATTGAAGGATTGGTCTTTTTTCACAGATAATCGTCCAGTTCAATGTTGGTAGAAAGCGGTATTTCAGCTTTGCAGGTTCGGGTGAGTTGGTTAAGTGCGGTATTTTTAATTTCATCATCCTTACATACCACTAAGTCCGGTGGGATAATGAGATTAAATCGTCTCATGTATGCATCTTGCGCTGTAAATTGAACACATATATCGCCTGTTATTCCCGCTAGTATCAGGGTATCCGCCTCTAGGTGCTCCAGTAAAATTTCGAGTGTAGTACCGTAAAAGCCAGAATGGCGGGTTTTAATAACGAAGTAATCTTCCTCATCGGGGGTTAACATTTCGACAACTTCTTTGCCCCTGACATTGTCTTCAAGTGAATGCGCCACAAGTTGACGAAAGTCTGATCGCCATTTACCAAAATTATCATTTACATATATTGTAGGTATGCCGTTTTCGGCAAGGCGCTTCTTTAACGTCGAGATATGGCGGGCAGCTTCAATGGCCGGCTGCAACATTTGTTCACCATCGTCAAATTCTAAATCATTTATCATGTCGATAATGATAAGTACAAGCCTGCTTTTGTCTGGAAAGTCCGCAGGTTTATTCATACAAGATTTCTCCTTGTGAAGCTATGCATCTCCCTGAGTTAATGAAGAAGGTGACGTCAGGATTTAAACGGAAAGTGTTCGATTTATGTATGGGTAAATAATTGCTATGGATCATCACTATATTTTATGGCTTTAGAAAAAATGAAATACTCCCTTAGCAGCGAGATGGTGCATTCCATCGTCAAAGAACTTAGAAATTGACCATAAATGGCAACATTAAATTTGTGAAAACGTTAAACCTAGACTAGTGATTTGGGTATAGAAAATAGAAAGTAAAATCCCATTGAACATTAGGAAATTAACATGTCTAGTAAAACAAAACTATTATCTGAGTTATGTCATCTTGATTATGATGCGGTTGCGGCGTACGAAGCCACATTAGATAGGATTGAAGACGACAATCTTAAAGTAAAGATAAGAGAATTTTGCAACGACCATAGAGATCATATTAAAAGTTTAAACGAATTGCTTATACAAAACGGTGAAGAAAAAGTAACTGGCACCGATATGAAAAAGATATTAACGAAAGGTAAGGTGGTCATTGCTGATCTAATGGGAGACAGCGCTATTCTTAAAGCGATGGTGGCTAACGAAAAAGTAACCTCGGAAGCGTATGAGAAAGCCCTGGAGAAGGACGACTTGACGCCGAATGAACGCTCAGTTATTGAGATACATTGGCAAGATGAGAAACGCCACAAACAGTGGTTCGAGGAAATGGCGTCCGCCTATTGATACTTCCTAAACGTTAATAATACCCCATACTTTGGGGGGAACAAGGGGAGTAGAATACTCCCCTTGTTAATGACTATTTCACCAAAGATACTTCAATAAAATCCCTTTGCCCGCCTAACCTAAGATGTTATTAATTCAAGTTGCGCTAAAGGGAGACGAGCTTTACGTGAAGTTTCAGGGGATAAGGTAGAGCAGGGGGACAATCGGGGTTCTCGTAACGTATCCTATTGTCTAGTATTAACCCATTTTTGTTGAGAATATTTTTACTAACCTTTTGTAATAGGCCTAAATTCCACCTAATTCTATATAGGGTAAGCGCAGCGCTTCCTACTCAACTTTAACACCCACCATACCGCTGACAGTATTACTAGCCGTTACCAGTAGCCGAACCTGGCGCTCTGGTATTTTGCTGTCATTATTACTCCATTGATGAAAAAAGGGCGAGGGGTAGGGTATGAATAATTATCAATGTAAAACAGTTAGTTAATAATCTAAATGTTATATACAAGACCATTCTTTTTAATAAAGACTAGCAAAGTTTGGTAGATAAACCGTGATGCAAATAAGGAAGGGGCGAATTCATGTCGCCCCTTTTAGCTAAGTTACGAATCCTTTTTGGATTTATCTTTACTATCTTCAGACTTGTGCTGAAGGATATTACTGTCACCGTTTATCGAGATAGTTCTAGGCTTCATGGCCTCGGGGATTTCTTTAATTAGCTCTATTGTGAGTAGACCGTTGGATAGTTCTGCACCGGTTACTTCTACATAGTCAGCTAAGTTAAACTTACGCTCGAAAGAACGGTTTGCAATGCCTTGATAGAGATAAGTACTTTCGTCTTTCGCCTCCTTATTGCCTTTTACAGTAAGGACACCTTTTTCTACTTGCAATTGAAGGTCGTCCTGCGAAAACCCAGCTACTGCCACAGTTATCGCATACTTGTTTTCATCTAGCACCTCGATGTTATAGGGGGGGTAGCCACCAGAAGTGCTATCACCGGTAAGCGCACTATTTACCAGTGACGCAAAACGGTCAAAACCTACACTGTTGCGATAAAGTGGTGATAAATCAATTGTATTCATGATTATATCCTCCATAGAAGCAATATAAATAAAAAACAATTAATGGTGAAAGGCTCTAGTTAGACATCCTTTCACATAATTTTTTAGGGGCGTTTTAATCATTTTTCAAGAGCTAGGTTGAATATTTTTTCAACATATTTTTCGCTTTTAAAGTCTGTCAAAGGTCGTGGGTAGAAAGTAGAAAGTAGAAAGTAGAAAGTAGAAACACCGTTATCTAGAAAAGCGAGGAACTGCTTTGGTTTATCAATGGTAATTCAGAGTCACCGCAACTAGGCAGTTACAATTCATATCGCAAAGCATTTAAACCGAAACTTTGGACCAGCAATTTAGTTTAGTCAGGCTGTGCAGTCCCGATGCAATCACTTCGATATGTTTGGTTCGTCTATCGTAAACGGTAAAGATAATGATTCTCGCAAAGTTCGGTTAGCGAACATACAAACTAGATTCTGGAGAAAGATACCCAGGAAACTAAAGCTGCATTCTTAGCATTTCGCCATCTCCACGTTTACGCTAACTTCTTAAACAAACATCGGGTGATGTTTTTGTTGTCGGTCCTTAAAAAGCCACAGTTACTATTGTTATTTGTTATAAGACCAGACGAAGAGCACGGTAGTGCTGTAGCCATAATATAGGAATAAGTGCTGTAGCCATAATATAGGAATAAACACCGGTGAATGCGCCCTCATCTGCCTAATAGTTAATTGCGCATAATGTATATTATGTTAAATAAAGCGTTGGGTTAGTTGTAGTCTGTGTTATACCGTTCTTGTGGTTTGTCCCTTGTCCGTTGCCCGTTTTCACCTTTTCGCTTTAATGTTTATAAGACATAAACCAGATCACCTGCGCATTTGCAAAGTTCGTTATTGCGTTTAACTTTCACCCCGCAGATTTTAGTGTCTTTGCGAACTGCTGCGCTCGTTTAAGCAAGAGTAAAGTGTCGATGGCAAGAGGTCATGTCGGCGGTGTTCTCACAATGCTAATAAATCTATGTTACTTTTACCTAAGGCACCCAGTTTTTAGTATCTTTATGCTGATCGATAGTCGCTCGCTAAGCCCACGTAAGTTGCTGTCACTACATATTTTTTCACTTCCAAACCACGTACAAAACTTGATAGACCTGTTTGATACTACCTACCATCCTTACCTTATTAATGCGTTCGTGGCGCCTACTTATGAGATAACGGCATAGTATTAGACAAAATCAACGAGCGTCGGCGTCAATGAGTTGAAGCACGCTACTATTTCTAGCTGAAATAAAATTGGGTGAACGTGTGTGCTTATTCGGTAAAAAGTAATCATACGCAGGAGATGCTCCACAACGATAAACGTAAATAATGCCTACCCTTGACGGTATGACTTTACAATGGTCAGAATCGCATTATGAATTCATGGTTTCGATGTATTGGTTATCTCCACTTCGTAGAACTACTGAACCGTTAGAGACAAAGTTTATTCTGTGAAAAGCCAAGCTGAGATTTACCTAGACCTATTTATTGTACGGTAGCAGCTTGTTTATGTGATTGCTCGATGCTGACATTGCCAAAAATGGCAACAAAGTCGATGTGCACTCGGTAATTTCTGAAGGATTGATTTATAAACAACGCTCGTTAGCGGAGGTAACTACCCTCACCTTTTCACCTTCTCACCTTTTCACCTTTTCACCTTTTGCATGGTCTAAGTTGATTACGTTCTTGTTAAGGCCGTAGTTGCTGATGTGACACAAACCTCCGAAAATACCGGCACACAAACCCGAAAATAGGTGGTCCGTGACACCTACTCTCCAAATACCCCTTAGTTGGTGGCCCCTTGGATATTCTAGTTATACGGTAGAAAGGTATCATAGCGGTTGATTGTATTGGCGTGCAAAATAAGTCAAGGATTGGCTTATGGAAAATTCACTGTCAGCTTGAAAGTTCACTAATTCTTAATTACCGCGCCCCAAACAAAATCTGTTACGCAATTGAGCGAGGGTAAAGTTATAGATTCTCTTTCGTGTGATAACAATAATCATGATGTAGCTACAAGCCATATGGGCCTTCAGATGTTTAAAACAAAAGAATACAACTTGACTGGTTACGCGTAACCAAAACAACAGAGGATGAATTATTATGCAGCTGATTTAATCCGGATACTTTTGTCTCATGTAACTATGCTTAAGCTATCACTTATCACTTATCACTTATCACTTTAATAACTTGGAGCTTTAAGGCCATGGAAAGTAAACTGTTAACGCCTTTATCTATCATCTTTTTTGTTAGCGCATGTGGCGGAGGTGGTTCAGATAGTTCCTCTTCCCCCGAACCCGAGCCTGGAAATTATACTGTGAGTACAGAGGTGCAGGAGGGTGGAAGTATTTCGCCAACGTCTGCGATCGTTTTACCCAGTGCCTCCACTTCTTTTACAATTACCCCCAGTGACGGCTTTATAATACGGAGTGTGTCGGGCTGTAGAGGAACGCTTACTGGTAATACTTATACTACAGCGGGCATAAATAGTAATTGTACGGTCAAAGCAATGTTCGACCCTATACAGATTAGCGTCTCAGGATCGGTTTCAGGATTAAATGGTGAATTAGTAATAAAGTTGAATGATACAAAAAATCAAACTGTTTCAGAAGATGGTACGTTTGAATTTACGGTAGATCAAAACTCAGAAGTGAACATAACCTTAGGCCGAACGCCCGAAAGTCAGAATTGTGCTGTTGAAAATGGCACCCAAACGGCCTCTGAGCCTATTACAAACGTTGAAGTAACGTGCGAGAATCGGGTTACTGTAGCTGATGTTATTGAAACTATTTCTGACGTAGCTTTTAAAGCATGTTTACGCGAAACGATTGAAGAAACCTATGCATCTGAAGTAACGACAATAGAATGTGCGGGTCGCAACATCTCAAGTCTAGATGGGCTTGAGGGGTTTGAATTTCTTACAGAACTGAATATTGAGTCGAATCAATTAACTACGTTAGATCTATCGAAAAATCGTCGTCTACTCGTGGTCAACGCATGGTCCAATCAAATTGAACAAGTAGACGTTACTCGGAATCGAGGGCTGGAGACGTTAAGACTAAATGAAAATCAACTGACAACCATAGATCTTTCATCGAATAGCCAATTAGAAATTTTAAATTTGTCAGATAACCTTTTTGCTGAAACCCCAGTCGATTTCCTCCTTAATAATGTTAACTTGAAAGAATTATCTCTTTCGAAAAATCAGTTTACCGACTTAGATTTATCTGCCAATACTGAACTTACTTTCCTTCACATCGGCGCAAATTTATTATCAGCAATTAATGTAACACAGAACACTTCATTGAGTACATTATATGTTTCTGGAAACCAGTTAACTGAACTAGATGTTTCTGCTAACACTGAGCTAACCAACTTAAGCGCTAGTTCCAATCAGCTTACTTCTCTTTCTTTGTCAGCAAACCCAAAATTACAAGGGCTTAAATTAGCAGGCAATAACCTAAGTTTGATTAATTTAGCAGAAAATGTGGCCCTTAACACTGTCGAGATCCCTGATAACAATCTAACCAGTATCGATTTATCTTCTAAGCCTGGTTTAGCGATGGTGAATTTAGAAGGTAATCAGCTGACTTCATTAAATGTTCAAGGGAGCAGCGCATTAACGAGTCTAAATGCTGGTGAAAATAGACTTTCGGGTATGGACTTGTCTTCAAACATAGCTTTGAGAGATTTACAGCTCGCTAATAACAGCATTAGCAGTCTTGATTTGGCGGCTAATACAGCACTTGAAACGCTCAATTTATCAGGTAATTCTTTATCTGGGGTTAATACTACATTAAATACTTCATTAATTAATTTGGACGTAAGCTCAAATTCTATTTCTGCTATCGATGTATCTAATAATTCAGCTTTATTAACACTTAATTTATCGAATAACGCGTTAACGGGAATTGATATCCTTGGCAATAACCAACTTACAGAACTTGATGCAAGTGCAAATGCGCTCACCAACATCGATGTATCTAGTAATACCAAACTAAGTTTGCTAAACCTTCAAAGCAATCAGCTAACGGAAGTGCCCGTCGGCATAGTTAATATTGCCGACGCAGAGGCTGCGATAGATTTAACCAGCAATAATTTCTCAACCTCAGCTCAAAATGAACTTACCGATTTGCAAACAGATTATCCAAACCTCGTTTTCTAATTCGCGTAAGTTTTACTTTTAATAAAAAGACCCCCAGTAATTGATTAGTTCAACTATTGGGGGTCACTTTACAATAGCCCTTTTTTATTGTGCTTTTTGAATCTTATTATCTTCAGACGGCGGCGCTTCGCTGTCGTTGGGCGAGTGGTCAGCAACGTACGCTCCCCTCTCCCCTTTTGGTTCAGCTTCCCCTGTCGTACTGTCCTTTTCCGTCTGGTATTCCATAGCTGAGTTAAACTCCGCGCCCAATAGTATGATGTACGCACTTAAATAAAACCACATTAGCAATATTATGATCCCGCCTACAGAACCATAGGTTTTGTTATACGACGCAAACTCGCGTAGATAGTATGAAAAAGCAAATGAAAAGATAATCCAAAATATGGTTGCAACCGTTGAACCCGGCGTGACCCAGCGCCATTTAGCGTTGGCTCTATGCGGACTATAGCGATATAGTGCTGCCAGACCGGTGTTAAACATGACGAGTAAAATAGGCCATGTTATCCAGTTAGCGACGCTATCGGACAATTTATACCCTGACACTATAGTTATCAGCTTCGGTAACACCGTAATAAAAATAAGCGCTACTATCACCGCCACAATAATTGCCACCGTCAAAACTAGTCTAGCGATAATTGAGCCTAAAAAACTTCGCCCTTCTGACTCTGAATACGTTATATTACATGCTGTAATAAGTGCATTTGCCCCTTTACTGCTGCTCCAAATTGTCAGCATAAAACTTACAATGACACCTGTCCCCAATGCGCCACTGGTATTGCTGATCAAATGTTCTAGTTGTTCCTGTAGAATATAACGACTTTCTTGCGGTAAGAAGTTAATTAAGAACGTCATATGAGCGGAAAGTTGCTCCGGGGTCACGATCAATCCGTAGAGAGAAATCACACCTGCAAGGAAAGGAAATATTGCTAATAAGAAGTAAAAGCCAACACCTGCGGCAATCAAAGGCAAATTATCTTTTTGCATTTTGAAATATGTTCGCTTACCTATTCGCCACCAGGCTGAGATAGAAAATTCAGCTGCCGACTGTGCGTTAGTTCCAGACTTATTTTTACCCATAACTACATCCACGTTTGTGTATCTATTTATATGAAATCGTTACGGACCGTATGTCCAAATGGCCTTATAAAAATATTTAAATTAATGTCAAACGACGATCATCTAAATTTAAGTAAGTGAATACTGAATAGTTGATTCACATCCTGCCACACTTTTACTGAGTCGAAGTTTGCGCGAGACGCGAGCTTGGTAAATTCATCAAGCGTATATTTATAAGAATTTTCAGTATGGATAGATTCCCCCTCCAGTAAGGTAAACTCCTTCCCATCTATACTTACCGTTTGCTCGGCATCGCTAACTAAATGCATTTCAACGCGGCTTTCTGCCCTATTCCAAATAGACTCATGGTGAAACGCTTCCACGTTAAAATTAGCGTTTAACTCTCGATTCAACCGTACTAAAAGATTTTTATTAAAAGTGGCTGTGATACCTTGGGCGTCATTGTAGGCTGATTCAAGTGTCGACCTATCTTTCTTCAAATCAATACCAATGATTAATTCACCGCCCTTCCCTACTAAATGGCCTATTTGATTAAGTAATTTGATAGCAGCGTCGGGAGTAAAGTTACCCAAGCTGGAGCCAGGAAAAAAAGCCGTGCGCTTACCTTTAAGATGCATCGGCAATTGCCAGGGTAAAGAAAAATCCACACAGACAGCGTGTACTTCTAGCCATTCATAATCTTCAGCTAATACCGTAGCAGCGTTAATTAAATGTTCTTTGGAAATATCCATCGCTACATAAGCTTTCGGTTTTAAAGCACTTAATAACGTGCGGATCTTAAGGCTGCTGCCACTGCCTAATTCCATTAAAATTGAATCTTTCCCTATTAAAGAGGCGATCTCTTCTCCATGTTGTTCGAGTAAATCAATTTCTGTTCTGGTGACATAGTATTCGGGCAGTTCACATATTTGATCGAATAATTGCGAACCTTTTTGATCGTAAAAGTATTTAGGTGACAGGGCTTTCGGAGTGGAAGATAATCCAGAAATAACATCCGATTTGATATCGCCCATGGGGGGATGAAGATCGTAAAACTCTATGATCGGATTGGGTTGCAATGCTTGTGATTTCATAGTGTACTCACATCTTATGACATGTTAATCGACAAGGCGGATACCGCTGAATTGCCATCGGTCTTTTGGATAAAAAAAGTTTCTATAACTACGTCTGATATGATCGTGAGGCGTGGCGCACGATCCTCCTTTCAATACCATTTGGTTACACATAAACTTCCCATTATATTCTCCTACTGCACCGGGCAAAGGTTGATAGCCCGGATAAGGTAAATATGCTGATTGAGTCCATTCCCAGCAGCTTCCGAACAGTTGAGATACATTTTCATTGGCATTGGCTGCAGAGGGATGGAATACGTAATTATTGTGTTTGATCAATAGGTGACTTTTATCCGCCTGATTACACGATTTTGCGAACTCCCACTGGGTCTCGCTGGGCAGGGCTTTACCCGCCCAACGAGCAAAGGCGTCCGCTTCATAGTAACTGATATGGGTAACGGGCAAATTTAAGTTTAATGAGTGTAGTCCATGAAGTGTAAATTCTTTCCAGTCGCCATCGATATACCGCCAATACAGGGGTGAAGACCAGTGGTTATGGTTTTTTGCCGCCCAGCCATCAGATAGCCATAGAAGTGGGTTATTATAGCCCCCATCCTCAATAAACTGTAAAAATTCTTGATTGGTAATGAGCCTATTAGCCATTTTAAACGGATGGACAACTACTTCATGGGCCGGCGTTTCGTTATCAAAATGAAACCCTTTTCCGGCAAAGCCCTGAGTAAATTGATGTTGCTCGAAAGCGATCCATTTTAGGGGGGCAACCGGTTCGTTTGTGTCCGCGAATGTGTTTTTCGAATACCTCGGAGATAATGGATTAAATGAAAAGTTATGCTTAATATCGGTCAGCAACAACTCTTGGTGTTGCTGTTCATGGTTGATACCCAACTCTACCAACTCAACGATCGCGGGTATATCTTCGCTAGACTCTAAAAGTACTAAAATATTTGCATCTACATGCTGGCGATACACTTCTATTTGCTCCAGCGTTGGCCGGGACAGCAATCCCCGAAGAGGTCTTCCAAATTGTGGGCCTACTCCTTGATAGTAAGAATTAAATAAGTGCTCAAACTCCGGATGATATACCTGATAGTCGGGCTGGTATCTTTTTAGTATAAAGGTTTCGAAAAACCAGGTTGTATGAGCAAGATGCCACTTGGGAGGGGACACTTCTGGAACAGCCTGCAACCCATAGTCTTCAATTAATAAAGGTTTACATAGCCACAAAGATAATTCTCGCACCCCTGTGAAACGTTCCGCCAGTAATTGAATAGCAGTGGGCTTGGATGAAGAAACTGTTTCGTTCATGCTTTATATTTTTTAACTTATTGGTTATCGGGTGTGCGTGCAACTATTGGCTGATACTTCAAGAAAAGCGCATGAGCTCAATAGTCATTGAGTCCTTTAAGATGCGCGCGCTGTCACTAAGCATGGTGCATTATTTTAAAGTTGCAAATTAATCTGCAGTGTATTTCTACTTTATGACAGAATTAAGATAAGTGCCCAAACTTTTTGTATGAGCTAATCGTATGAGTTTTCATTCACGCTTATTGGAGGAACGACTATGGCTTGTGAAATCAAAGAAAAGCATGCAAAAACGTTAATTGAGGTTATGGAACAAACTAGCAGCTGGAAATTACATCCAGAAAAAAAGCCTGCGTTTGGTTCAAGTAGCGAAGCGAAAGAATATGTTGAAACACATAACGAACCCTTATGCATAGAAATACCCGTGGTGGGCGCAGATAAAAAACTATCGGTCAAAGTAACCTCTAGCGGCGAAGATATGGTATTTAGCCATATTAGCTTTGACGAACCAGTTGAAACTAAAGTCCACAGCTCGCATTTAAAGCTTATATCCAGCTCTGTGGCTGATATGCTAAATGCAAAATTACCTGAAGGGCAAAAAGTCGCTTCTTTTTAGTATAAAAAGCGCCAGTCACAAAGCGAACTGGCGCTTAAAATAATATTACTCCCCACACTATTGCCGCCAAGATCAGACTGACAAACACCGCTGCAGATCCTATATCTTTTGCTTTAGCAATAAGTAGGTGAATTTCCGTACTCACCCTATCTGCCAGCGCTTCAACCGCGCTGTTTAATAATTCTGCAATCAACACTATAAATAAGCTTAAAATAAGTAACAACCTTTCAACCGTCGTTACATCTAAATAGCAAGCTATCGGAATGAGAACCAACATAGCTGCGAGCTCTTGCCGAATCGCCGCCTCACTTTTAAACGCAGCTTTTAATCCTTTTAGGGAATAGAGAGTGGCAAAGTATAACCGAGGAAAACCAGTATGTTTTGAGGTCATTGACGTGATCAAACCGCATTATTTAGAGTGTATGAACTGGCATTAATGTTATTGCACTTTAACGCCAGTTTGTGAAAAAACTTACTTTAATCGTAGGCGTTATAGCAGGTCAACTATGTATCGCAAGATATACACGAAAAAAGGCGGGCATAGTTGACCAATAGTGTGGTCGTTATACTACCCAACCTAATGACTGAGCTTGGTCGTAAGCATACTTGGGAACGTCTCTGTCAACAAAGTAATGGTGTAATAACATTACGCCTAACGCATGATTAAGAATCGCGTCGATCTGTACTTTATCTGAAATCGGGGTATCGCTTGATGCTTGTTTAACAATCAATGACTCCAGGTAGTCGGCGTCCAATAACCCAGCCTTTTCAACTTTCTCGCGGCTGGCGAATTCGTTTAACAGCCGTTTTAGCTTCTCCCACTTCGCAGCATCGGTATGGGCTGGCGGGGCCATAAAAGCAAACTTTTCGCGTTCGTATAACGTTTGTGGCAGTACGCCTTTCATCGCCTCACGCAGCACGTACTTTTCTTTAGACCCTTTTATACGCATCTCAGGTGGAATAGTTACCGCAAACTCGGCGAGTTTGTGATCCAGGAACGGAGGACGGGCTTCCATTGAATTAGCCATATCTACCCTATCCCCCCCCCAAGTCAGAATTTGACCCTCTAACATGGTTTTAATCCACACGTATTGTGCTTTATCCAAGGGATGACGGTCAGTGAGTTGGGAAGGATCTAGTTTTTCAGCAATCGCTGCGCCGGGTTCGTAATCTTTAATGTTCTCGCGATGCTTAGCGTGAAGAAGCTGTCGTGCATGTTCAGAACACCCAAGCCACGGTTGTAAACAACTGGGTGTAAAACCTATTACATTATTTAGATCGTTCGATACGTATTCGTCTTTCGGCAACATCGCACCTTTGAACAACTCATTTGACGTTTCTAATGAGTCCTTCCATTCAGTAGCTTGGTCTGCATTTAATCCTTCCATACCATGTAAAAACATGTCCTTACGAAAAGCAGGATAACCCGCGAATAGTTCGTCTGAACCTTCCCCGGTTAACACCACCTTATAATTTACGTGACGAACTTGCTGACTCATCATTAATTTAGCCACGGCCAATGTATTGTAAATTGTGCGTTCTGTATGCCAGATGGTCCTGGCAAAATTGTTGTAGAGTAACTCGGCATTAAGGGTGAGGATTTCGTGATCTGCTTGCACCGTTTCAGCCATTTCAGTGGCTATCTCGGTTTCATCATATTCGACATTATCAAAGCTGATTGTAAACGCTTTTAACGGGTATTGAGAATAGCCTGAGGCAAGCCCCAATATAGAGCATGAATCTATCCCACCCGACAGATAACATCCAACAGGTACATCTGCATTTAGCCTTAGCTGGACCGCATTGACTAATTCTCTGCGCACGCCTTGAACATAAAAATCTTCAGTGTGCTCTTCGCGTTCACCGACCGTGGGGAATGTCATATCCCAGTATTTTTTTGTTTCAATATTTAGCTTGCCATCGTTGCGGGTGATTTTAAGCATATGACCCGGTTCAACCTGATGAATTCCTTTAAATGCTGTGGTACCTGGAACCATTACTTGTATGAGTTGGTGGAATAGTCCTTCCGAATCCAGTTCAGCTTTTACATCTGGGTGAGCAAGAATAACTTTTACTTCCGACCCAAACACCAGAGAATCATTTGTTTCAGTCCAATAAAGAGGTTTGACTCCAAAGCGATCTCTGACCAAGTACAGACAATCTTTGTGTTCATCGTATAAAGCAAACGCAAACTCGCCACGTAATTTGGTAAGTGTTTCTTCCATGCCAAAACACTCATACAAAGCGGGTAGCACTTCAGAATCACTTTTACTGGTAAATGGTTTCCCTCGTGCCAGTAAGTCGGTGCGGAGTCGTTGATAATCATAAAATTCACCATTGTGTACACACATGGTTTGTCCGCCATGCAACCAGAAGGGTTGGCGCCCACGGTTTTGGTCCAAATCTATGATAGAAAGACGCGCATGACTCATCCCTACTCCCATTTCCGCTGGATTACAGTATCCATAACTGTCGGGCCCACGGTGATGCATAATGGCAGCCATGTTCACTAAAGTTTGTGAGTCAATCGCGTGCTGCTTGGTCGCACTAAAAATTCCGGCAATACCACACATAAGTTTTTGATTCCCCTTAGTGAATTTGAGTTAAACGATATCTAATACGCGTTCAGCGCGCTGCACTAGACAGGTCAGAAGTGCTTGCCGTAAAAATACGGCCCCCCTGGCCTGAGAGAAATACCAATTATGTTCAGTGCCATCCAAGCTGGAACAAAGCTCTGCGCCTCGTGCTAACGGGTGCAATATTATGGCGCTTTTCTTTAGGGGGGAGTCGCTGGTGATATGAAAATTGTTTCCATATTGATTAAATGAATTACCTTCCCACGCTATCGCATTGATGTAGACCACGTCCGCTTCGGGTAACACATCATCTAATCGATCGCACGTTTGCAGTTCGATACCGGCTGTAATCAACTGATTCGCTTGACCTTCATCGAACATAGTTTCCCAGTTTTGATCATTAACAATAATGACTTGATTAAAGCATTCAGGAAATAGTGAAACTAATTTAAGTAGACTGCGTACTGTGCGCATTTTTGAAGGTAAACCGACGACACATAAATTGATTTTTTCTTTACCTTCTGACGTAATCAGCTTAGGCATCCACTTAAAAATGGTATAGAGATCGGCCATCGCTTGTGTGGGATGTTCGTCCGTGCCGTTACCTGCGTTGATAATGGGGATACGCAACGCACCCATCATATCGCGCACTGAGTTTGCGTTAGTATCGCGCAAGACCACGCAATCTCCATAGTTGTTGAACATTTCACCAACGTCAGTCAGACTTTCTCCTTTAGCTATACCGGTTGTAGATCGATCGGTAATTGACATAATGTCACCGCCCAGTCTATGCCAGGCGCTTTCAAACGATAAACGTGTCCGGGTACTAGGTTCATAGAATGCCGAGATCAAAATTTTTCCTTGCAAAGACGTGCCGAAGCGATCGGGGTTGGCTTCGTACTTAGCCGCCAACCGAAACAGTTGCAATAGTGAATCTCGCTCAAATTGGTCGATGGAATAAATATGGCGACTACTTAGTTTGCTTAAATGATCACCATCTTCCTGGATTGCCCGAAGTAAATTTTTGGGATGCGCATTGCCATAGACATCGGGCCGTTCCCGATTAAATTTAACCACCGCCTCTAGGTCGGCTTTTACCATAACGATTTACCTTTAATATCTTTGATAAGCCAGTACAACAGAAGTAACGGACTTACACAGCTCGTTATAAAACAAACATAAACTAGAAAAGTAAGCACAGATTCGGATAAATACATGCGTTACTCCTGAAGGCTATGCCACGTAAAAATAGATTGGCTGCGCCATATGCCAATGCGACAAATAGCTAATGAAATAGCGCATGAGGTAATGGCCGCCACGTAAAACCCAATTGTAAAATACCCGATCAACCCAGCGGCGGTGCCGAATGCCATGGCAAGTGCGGCATAACCACCGCTGAGTTTTGGCTGATAGATACCATAAACTATAGGCCAAATCGTGGCTGCGACGAATGCCCCAGTAAAGTTTAATAACGCACCTAATGTAGTGAGCTTTAGTGCAGCTACACACCATGTTGAAAGTCCCAATCCAATAACGATTAGCCTATTGATTTTGAGAAGTTGATTGGACGATGCTTTGGTCATAAACACTCGCTTGGCGATATCCTGGGTTAGGAGATCCGAAGTTGCGGCGAGTAAGGAATCCATACTGGATGCTAATGCTGAAAATACAACGATAAAAATAAACACTGCACCTATTTTGCCCAGTAGCGCAGCAGCTACCATAGGACCAACCATATCAGCGCTAGGGGGCGACACGTTTAGACTGCTCGCCGCCAATGCAATGAAACCAGTAACAATTGGAATGGGAAGCCACAGTAATCCGGCGGTTAAATAAGACTTCTTACCAATTGACGGGGCGAACGCGAATGCTCGCGACCACCAAACATTGGAGTGAAATATTTCGCCGATGCCGAAAAATACATTATTAAAGAAAAACATGATGGCCGCGGGGAAAAGCAAATTTAATAGTTCTGGCTGACTGGCAGTAAGATTGCTGTGAATGGCAGTAAACCCAACTTGGTCTATACATACCCAGGCGATAAAAACTACACCAACAATAATCACGATAGACTGTACAAAATCGGTAGCGATAACTGCTTTGAGCCCGCCCAACAGCGTATAGACCACACAAATAACTAATATAGCCGTCATGCCGGTATAATAATCCAGCTCGCTCAACGAAGATAATAACAACCCTCCAGCCATACCTAGACTGACTAGCCAACCTAGGGCGTAACACAAAGAAATCACCATAAACGCAATCCAGGATGCTTTACCGTAGCGTCGATAAATAAAGTCGCCACTGGTAAACCCGTTGGGGAGGAGCGCTTTAATCTTCGCTGCTAACGGCGCAAACAGGATTAATCCTAATGCGGCCATGCTGTATCCCAACATACCCCAGATACCAAACTGATAAGTTAGCTGAGGAGCCACCAACGTGGTATTGCTCGTGATCCATGTGGCCATAGCGGTTGCAGTCGCCATAGCGAATCCGACGTTTCTGCCGGCTAATGCGTAATCGTCAATAGTTCGATTGTTTCTGCCCAGATACCATCCCCATACGATCCAGACGATACCAAATATTATAAGGATACCCAGCGCATTTGATGAAGCCAGTGTGAATTCAGTCATCTTAGGCGCGGGTCCCATTCTGCTTGATCAAGGTTAATACGAGGTAAGCAAACATCAATGCACCGAGCGCAAATAGTATGAAGGCAATTTTTAGTGAGTAATGGCGAACTTCAACAGTTCCGATTAGATAGTTTTTATGTTGATGAGTTAGCTGCACTTTATATTGGCCGTTAGCCAAACCACTCACTACCCATCCCTGCTCTGCTATGACTGGGTAAGATACTTGAACCTGGCCATATTTATCAATAATTTGAAACTGGGTGAAATTACTGAAGTCTGATTGCCACGATATCGTAAGGGTACCGTCATTGGAGGTAAAGCTCTGGGGACCTTCAGCCGCAATTACTTGCGCTGTAAATATTAAAATCCCAGCGAAAAGTATAAAGTAATTGCTCGTAAAGCACAGGTTTTTTGGCTGCATTCGTTCCCCTTTCCGATACTTTAAATTAGCCTACTAATAATTTGCACTGAATTCAAAGTCAAACTACCTTCTATGTATTTGGTGGTCGTTCAGATCTTGTGACGAGTGAATTGTCGCTGGCTTTTTTGCTAAAGGATTATTATGTCATTACCCGCTGTAAACCTAGATAGATTGCGGTCAGACCTATTTTCTTTATTTACAATAGGCTATGACCCTAAGACTAAAGGAGTAACCCGCTTAGGCTTTACTAAAGCAGATAGCGAAGCGAAGAAATGGTTAATAAATAGATTTGAGAACGAAGGGTTTTGCGCAAGTATCGATCATGCTGGAAACGTTCGTGGTCGTATGGACAATAAAATAGTCAATCAAGTTGTCGCTACAGGATCGCATATCGACACAGTGATATCGGGTGGGATGTTTGATGGAGCGCTGGGTGTATTAGCTGGCCTGGAAGTGATGCGAGTTGTTAAAGAAAACAATATTGAGCTAAAAATACCCTTGGAGGTATTCGCGTTTGCAGAAGAAGAAGGTCGATTTGGTGGCATGATGGGAGTACAGGCTCTTATAGGCGAACTCACACCACAATGGATTTTAAAGGCACACGATGTGAACGGTGTGATGCTGGAAGAAGAGCTGAAAAAAGCAGGTCTTGATCCGTTAAGTGTACTTGATGCAAGGGTTGAATCCGACTACTTCAAAAGCTTTATTGAATTGCATATAGAGCAAGGCCCCGTGTTGGATACAATAAAAAAACCTATTGGCGTAGTGTCATCTATCTCTGGCGTATACAAATGGATAGTACGGTTAATCGGAAAATCGAACCACGCCGGAACAGCGCCAATGAATATGCGCAGCGATGCTTTTATGGGGTTGGCTAACTTTGCAAATGAGATCCCTCGAATTATTGATGAAGAAGGTTCGGATAAAAGTCGCTTAACAGTAGGAAAAGTCGATTTAAAACCAGGCCACGCCCATACGGTACCTGGCGAAGTGGAATTTACATTAGTTGGCCGCGACGTGGATACTGAAGTTATGCGCGCGCTAGCCGATAGTTGCCGAAAGGTGCTGTCTGCTATCGCCAGAAAACATAAACTCATGTTCGAGTTTGAGCAGATGAGTTGGCTTGATCCACAACCTATGTCTGACAAAGTGATCAGTTTAATCAAAACAGAAGCCCAGAATCTCGAATTGCCATTTGAGATTATGCCCAGCGGGGCTGGACATGACGCACAGCATATGGCAAAAGTTACTGAGGCGGGGATGATATTTGTTCCATCAGTAGCTGGCGTCAGTCATGCACCTGACGAATGGACACACTGGCAGGATATTGAAAAAGGCGCTAACCTGCTGCTGCGTTCTTTACTGCAACTAGCCCGCTAATTTTATGCGTGCTCCTCTTTAACGCTATGTTTATCTACTGCTTCCGTGGACTCCTCTACTTCCGCTAAATGACTGGCTGGCATAAAGGTTTCAGCAGTGGCTTCTTTAACATGAATTGCAAAGGGTTTTGGCACGTTATCACCTAGCAAACTGCCTTTGCGAATGAGAGGAAAGAGTTCATCGTAGCGTTTAATAGTGGCTTGGTCGACTCGCCTAAATATATGCGTTCGGTTTAACTGTTCAACTGATGGATGACCCGTGGATGACAGAATATCTACTAACGCATGCATGGTTTTTCGATGAAACTGGTAAACTCGTTCGTATTTGTCTTCCACACTAAGCCCTCGCGCTAACAATGGGTCTTGCGTGGCTACACCTGAAGGACAGCGGTTGGTATTACAAGAAAGCGAATGTATACATCCTAATGCCAGCATCATCCCTCTGGCACTATTGCAAATATCAGCGCCTAAGCTTAGGTTCTTAATTACGTGAAACGCAGTAATAATCTTTCCGGACGCAATAATTCTAATATCATTACGCAAGTTGAATCCTACAAGACAGTCTTCAACGAATGCTAGAGCTTCCCGAAGTGGAAAACCAATCGAATTAGTATATTCAAGAGGTGCCGCACCTGTACCCCCTTCGCCTCCATCTATTGTAATAAAGTCGGGCTTGATACCAGACTCATGCATCGCTTTACATATGGCGATAAATTCACTTTTGCGTCCCAGGGCCAGCTTTATGCCAATCGGTTTACCCCCAGAGAGTTCTCGCAACCTTTTGACAAAATTGAGTAGCTCAATTGGCGTAGTAAAAGCAGAGTGTCGCGCAGGGGAATCGACTTGAGTATAAGGCTCTACCCCTCTAATTGTGGCAATCTCTGGAGTGTTTTTATCCGCGGGTAAAATCCCTCCATGACCCGGCTTGGCGCCCTGAGATAACTTAATTTCAATCATCTTCACATTTTTAAGGTTCGCCTTTTCTTCAAATTTTTCTGCAGAAAAGGTGCCATCGTTATTCCGGCACCCAAAGTAACCTGTGCCTATCTGCCAAACTAAGTCCCCCTCGCCACTTAAATGATAAGGAGATATCCCGCCTTCCCCTGTATTATGATAAAAATTCCCTTTTTTTGCGCCGCGGTTTAAAGCTAGTACGGCATTCGCGCTTAAGCTACCGAAACTCATCGCAGAGATGTTTAAGATACTAGCACTATAGGGCTGTTTGCAGTCGGGCCCTCCCACTACAATGCGCGGGTCTTTATCCATTTCTTCAACCCCCATAGCCGAAAGCGAGTGTCCAATCCATTCATAACCATCGCGATAGGTATCCATCTGGGTTCCAAAGGGTATTGTTTCCCGAGCTTCTTTAGCCCGTTGATAAACAATCGACCGCATCATACGACTAATGGGTTTCCCGGAGGTATTATCCTCTATCAGATACTGTTGAATGTAGGGGCGCAGGCTTTCTATCGTCCAGCGAACGCGTCCTATTAAAGGAAAGTTTCTTAAAACGGTATGTTCTTTCTGAATGCTGTCAAACGTGGCTAGCAGCAAGAGATACCCTGTCAACAATAATAATATCCAAGCGGGTTCCCACAAATAGCCAAGACCAATATTGACTACAACGAGAAGGATAAGAAAAGTAAGAATTCTTAAACGCACAATTGAATCCAGTCAGGAATTTCAATTGAGTATGGCTCAAAAGACGTGTTAGATCAGACAAATACAAGTAATTATTACTTTCTCGTTAAAATTAGCCTGCTATTAACTATTTGTATCACGTTATGTCCCCCCCTTCAGACTGGTTACGCGTAACGAATTGATGCAGGGAATACTCGGGCGAACTAGCAAATGAGCGTAATTTTTAACCGATTAGCATGGAGTTTATAAAAAGTCCCGTAAAGACGTTTTACATTACCTTCAACTTGTCGCATTCTAAATCCAAACCCGATTGAATCCGTTTATGGAATTTCGTTATTTATGGAATACTCGTTTTTATTGTTTGCATTTGTTTGTGGTTTAACAGTAAAGCTTTTTGGTATTCCCCCTCTCGTTGGTTACCTCGCCGCTGGCTTTTTACTCAATTTTGCCGGATATTCGTTAACAGAACCCCTTACTGCCATAGCTAATCTTGGCATTACCATCATGCTTTTTACTATTGGCTTAAAGTTGAACTTTCGAGACCTAAGTAGATCTGAAGTGTGGGCTACCAGTGCGGCGCATACGTTACTTTGGTCTGCGATAATCGGCGTGTTATTGTTTTTCGCCACAATGGTGCTCACCGCCTATATTGGCGCAGTAGATTGGCAAAGTGCCGCTCTTATCGCTTTTGCGTTAAGTTTTAGCAGTACTGTTTGTGTCATCAAAGTACTTGAAGAAAGCGGAGAAAGTAAAACTCGTCATGGCCGTCTTGCTGTCGGTATATTGGTCATGCAGGATGTTTTTGCAGTGATATTTTTAGTGGTTGCTACAGGTAAAATTCCATCTATCTGGGCCTTGGCACTACTCACCGTGATCCCTGCATTACCGTTAATAAGCAGAATAATTAACCAATCAGGACATGGCGAATTACTCCCTCTTACTGGTTTTGTCATCGCTCTTGGGGGATATCATTTATTCGAGTTGGTTAATATAAAGGGTGATTTGGGTGCATTGATAGCCGGATTATTAATAGCTCAACACACTAAGTCCACAGAAATGGCTAAATCACTTCTCAGTTTTAAAGACTTGTTCCTGATTGGCTTCTTCTTGTCTATTGGTCTAACCGCACTACCTGATTTACCGATGTTATTACTTGCGTTAGGCTTATGCTTACTATTACCTATTAAAGCTGGTCTCTTTTTCTGGCTGTTTACAATGCTTAAACTGCGCGCACGCACGAGTTACCTAACTACGCTGGTATTAAGTAATTTCAGCGAATTTGGTCTAATCGTAGGTGCAATGGCGGTGTCGCTTAATATGTTAGCGCCTGATTGGCTGATCATTATTGCAATTGCTGTCGCTATTTCATTTGTCTTTACCAGCATTATGTACCGCTCATCGCATTCTCAGTATCACCAATTCAAAAGCGTGATCAAGCGTTTTGAACGAGATGAGCGCCTCGCCGCCGATATTTACCCTGTAATAGATAGAGCGCGATTTTTGGTTGTGGGCATGGGACGTGTGGGCTCCGGCGCATTTCAATCGTTAGACAAACTTGTTCACACGAATGTATTTGGTATGGATGCCGATCGCGCCAAGGTAAAGAAACTTCGTGAAGAAGGAATGAATGTTATTTGTGGCGATGGCGAAGACGTGGACTTGTGGGACAATCTTGATATCAGCTCAGTGAAACTAATTCTTCTTGCCCTACCCTCTATAGAAGATGTCAGCAATGTGACTAAACAGCTCAATAACGCAGGCTACAAAGGAAAAATTGCAGCCATTGCCCGGTATGAAGATGAAGTAGAATACTTATTGAATCATGGCGTAGATAAAGTCTTCAACTTCTTCACAGAAGCGGGCTTAGGTTTTGCAGAAGAAAGTCTTGCTTTCATAGGTGAAGAGTCGCGTAGTCACGCATGATCAACTGCCGCTAACTTAAATAGGAACAAAGGCTTGATTGATAACCATTACTGTTTGTATGTATATGTTTTTTCTGCATTTTTTGACATAACATAGTTCAGCTTCTATAATCTGATTATACTGTTCAAATAGGATGTTTATGAAAGGCGACAAAAAAGTGGTAGCCAGGCTAAACGAGGTGCTTACCAGTGAGCTTACGTCGATCAATCAATATTTTTTACACGCTCGCATGTTTAAAAACTGGGGGCTTAATGTTCTTAATGAGAAAAATTATAAAAAATCCATCAAAGACATGAAACAGGCCGATGTTTTGATCGAGCGCATTTTGTTTCTCGAAGGTCTTCCAAATTTGCAGGCTCTTGGCAAACTCTATATCGGCGAAGAAACTGAGGAAATGTTGAAGTGCGATGTTAAATTTCAGCTCGAACAGATACCTTTGTTAAAAGATGCCATTGAACTATGCGAACTGCAACAGGATTATGTTAGTCGTGACTTACTTGAAGATATCCTCGCATACGAGGAAGCGCATTTAGACTGGTTAGAAACTCAAGCGTATCAGATTGAAAATATGGGCATCGAAAATTATCTACAAGCACAAGTTTCAGGAGACGAATAATGAAAGGTAATAAAAATATCATCAAAGCGTTGAACGAGTTGCTTGCATACGAATTGGCAGCCATGGATCAATATTTTATTCATTCAGAAATGTACGAAGACTGGGGTTTGCGTAAACTTTATGAACGAATCAATCATGAATTTGACGACGAACGCGGGCATGCAACAAAATTAATCCAGCGCATTCTATTTCTTGAAGGCACACCGGATATGACCATACGTACCGGCTTTCAAGTCGGTAAAGAGGTTCCTGAGATGCTGGAAAGTGATTTGCGCGTAGAGTACGAAGTGGATAAGAAATTACGTGAAGTGATTGCTGTGTGCGAAACTGAGAAGGATTATGTTACCCGAGATATGCTCGTTACGCTGCTTGATGATACAGAAATGGATCACGCCTACTGGTTAGAAAAGCAGTTAGGGTTGATTAAGCGGATTGGCCTGGAAAATTATTTGCAATCTCAAGTCTAGCTTCCTGTACTAAATAATAGTAAGGCTGGCTCAGGCTGGCCTTCAAATTGAAGTGTCATTTTCCATTTCATTTTTGGCTCACTGCACGCGCCTAACATAAACCACCCCCGCCATTTCTTAGCAGTGACTTTTTCCTGTATAATAGGCAACGTTCCCATGTACATGTTAATGCCTTCTATTACAGCTCGCTCAAGCTTGAACGCCTGTTCTGAACCTATTAACAATTCAACCCGTTCTTCAATAACAGGCATTGTTGATAACGTTAGGTGAAAAGCCTGATTTCCCAGTACAATTTCGCATTCAGAATTGACAAATTGGCAGTGATTGCCTAGACCGTTAGAAGATAGATTGTTTGATACTTTTTCCTGAGGTCGGGGTTTATTAATTAGGATCAAAAGAATCACTATGAAAATGAGTACTATGAGGCTCAATATTTGTAATGACTTTGTTAACTTAAGGTGTTTCATTAGGCTTTTTCGTAAATAGCGCGTTACATTTTAAATTATAAAGAATCCGCATTACTTTTAAGGTTTCTTTTTGAGGGTAAAAACTTTATCATCCGCGTTCCGAAAAGACCGTAATTATAGCTTTTTGTGACTTTATAATAAAGTTTAAACCGTGGATTACTTTACACGAAAGAACAAGACTTTACATTTGAAAACCCTCTTATCGCTGAAGTGGAAGATTCATAAAAATGAGTGAAATTAGCCAAGCACAGCCAAACTACAATTATAAAGTGGTTAGGCAATTTACCATTATGACCATAATATGGGGCATTGTTGGTATGGGCGTTGGAGTATTTATTGCTGCGCAATTATTTGCCCCGGTGCTGAACTTCGATACTCCATGGCTGACGTTTTCGCGTCTACGTCCATTACACACTAACGCAGTTATTTTTGCTTTTGGTGGCTGCGCCCTGTTTGCTACATCTTACTACATTGTACAACGAACCTGTCAGGTGCGATTGTTCAGTGACAAACTGGCGGCCTTTACGTTCTGGGGCTGGCAGGCGGTGATTGTCGCTGCCATTTGTACGCTTCCATTCGGTATCACTTCAAGCAAAGAATACGCTGAATTGGAATGGCCTATTGATATCCTAATTGCACTGGTTTGGCTGGCTTATGTAATTAACTTTTTCGGAACGTTAATTATTCGAAAAGTTTCGCATATATACGTTGCAAACTGGTTCCTTGGTGCATTTATGCTTACCGTTTTGGTACTACATATCGGTAACAGCATGGTTATTCCCGTTTCATTTACTAAATCATATTCCCTGTATGCGGGTGCGGTAGATGCAATGATGCAATGGTGGTATGGCCATAACGCAGTAGGCTTCTTTCTAACAGCTGGCTTCCTGGGCATGATGTATTACTTTGTACCCAAGCAGGCAGGCCGCCCTGTTTACTCTTATCGTTTATCGATTGTCCATTTTTGGGCGTTGATTTCACTGTATATTTGGGCTGGTCCTCACCACCTCCATTACACTGCGCTACCTGATTGGACACAGTCGTTAGGAATGGTGATGTCAATCATTCTGTTCGTGCCCTCCTGGGGAGGCATGATAAATGGTATTATGACCTTATCTGGCGCATGGCATAAACTTCGCACAGATCCAGTTCTGCGCTTCCTTATTGTGTCACTTTCCTTCTATGGTATGTCTACCTTTGAAGGGCCCATGATGGCAATCAAAACCGTAAATGCGTTGTCGCACTACACGGACTGGACCATCGGCCACGTACATTCAGGTGCATTAGGCTGGGTTGCAATGATATCTATTGGTTCGGTATACCACCTTATTCCAATTTTGTTTGGCCAACCCGGAATGTACAGTACACGTTTAGTGAACGTTCATTTTTGGTTAGCTACCATAGGTGTAGTGCTTTATATCGTAGCAATGTGGATGTCTGGTGTTCTGCAGGGCTTGATGTGGCGCGCAGTTAATGCGGACGGTACATTGACTTATAGCTTCGTAGAGTCGCTTGAAGCATCTATTCCGTTTTACATTGTTCGCTTCATTGGCGGTCTTTTTGTGGTCACTGGTATGCTAGTAATGGCGTACAACACCTATAAAACGATTCGTGCACCCAAAGGCACGTTAGCCCCCGATCCTGCCACTCAAGCAGCATAAGGAGTCAGGACATGAAAAATACACATGAGTTAATTGAAAAGAACGTCGGCCTGCTAACTGTTTTAATTTTGGTCGCTATTAGTTTAGGTGCGATGGTGCAAATTACGCCATTAATGTTTCAACAACAAACAATGGAACCGGTTAAGGATTTACGTCCTTATACGGCTCTAGAGCTTGAGGGGCGGGATATTTACATCCGTGAAGGTTGTGTGGGTTGTCATAGCCAGATGATTCGGCCGTTCCGTGCTGAAACAGAACGTTATGGTCATTATAGCGTTGCGGGTGAGTCGGTTTGGGAGCATCCCTTCCTGTGGGGCTCAAAACGTACTGGTCCAGATCTGGCACGTGTTGGTGGCCGTTATAGTGATCAGTGGCATATCGTCCATTTGCGTAACCCGCGCGACGTTGTGCCCGAATCTAACATGCCTGGTTTTCCTTGGCTTGATGAAAACGTGTTAACTGGCGAGCTAACGGCTAAGAAAATGGAAGTTTTCAAAGGGTTTGGCGTGCCATACACCGATGAAGATATCGCCGGCGCTAAAGAGGCTGTAAGGGGTAAAACCGAAATGCAGGCTTTAGTTGCTTACCTACAGTCCCTTGGCACACATTTGAAATAATATGGATCAGGGTACTGTTGGCACAATTTTTACGTTGGTAGTTTTTGTTTGCTTTATTGGGGTAGTGCTGTGGGCCTTTAGTAGTCGTAATAAAAAGAAATACGATGAAGCCGCCAACCTGCCCTTTGCAGATGAAGAACAAGATAAGATAAAAAAAGATAATCGGGAGTCGTGAGCTCATGACCATGTTTTGGACAATCTGGATTTCAGTTATCACACTGGGTTCCATTATTGGTTGCTATGTTTTATTGCGCTGGTGCTTAAAAAATAACGCGGGAGTACCAGAAGGTGAATCGATGGGCCACGAATTTGATGGCATTGAGGAGCTAAACAATCCTCTGCCAAAATGGTGGACCTACTTATTTTATGTGTGCATAGTTTGGGGTTTCATTTACTTAGCACTATTTCCTGGGTTAGGCAGTTTTGATGGTTTACTAGGCTGGAAGAGCTCCCACCAAAACATCCAATCTTTAGAAGAGTCTCGTCAGAAAAGCCAGGCTGCGAAAGAATCTGGGGCACTAGTTAAATACGACCGAGAAATGAAGTTTGCTGAGGAAAAATATAATCCTATTTTTGAAGAATATGCGAAAGTACCAGTTGAAGAGCTAGCGAAGGATCCCAATGCATTAAAGGTTGGTCAGCGTTTATTTGCGCAAAATTGTTCTCAGTGTCATGGTTCCGATGCACGCGGCCAAAATGGCGGTTTTCCGAACCTGACTGACGACGATTGGTTATATGGTGGTAGCGGTGACAAAATTAAAGAAACGTTACTTAATGGACGAAAAGCTGCAATGCCAGGCTGGATAGATGCTATGGGCGAGCAAGGAATTAAAGAAACGGTGGCGTACGTGCTTAGTTTAAGTGGCCGGGACACTGATCAACAGCTACGTAAAGCAGGTAAAGCGCGTTTTGCAGCTTGTGCAGCATGCCACGGCCAGGATGGTAAAGGTAACCAAATGCTAGGTGCCCCTAATCTTACCGATAATATCTGGTTATACGGTGGCAGCGAGCGTGCAGTGACAGAAACGCTTACTCACGGAAGAAACGGTGTTATGCCCTCATTCAAAGACACGCTGGGTGAAAACAAGATCCATGTCGTAGCGACTTACGTGTACAGTTTGTCTAACCCGAATTAATCAGATTGACATGATTAAGTAAAAAGCCTCGTTAACCAGAGGCTTTTTTTATATATAATTCCATTGATAGTTTTACTGGATATTCGATATGCATTCCCCTTGGTACAAACAGTTCTGGCCGTGGTTTTTGATCGCCATTCCGTTAGCGTCTTTCGGTATGGGATTTTTAATCCTTCATTTGGCAACCAACACTACAGATAGCTTGGTAGTGGACGATTATTACAAAGAGGGTAAAGTAATTAATGCTCGGCTGGATAAAATAGAACAGGCGCGTAAAAAGGGAATTAAAACTACGCTTTTAATCAATGATGGATCTATTGCCTTGACCTTTACTTCAGGCATGCCCAGAGATGGTCAGGCGCTGAAACTTAGCTTTTATCATGTCACATTAAAGGCCAGAGACGTTTCATTACTATTGAGTCAAGATGCAAAAGGCGTTTATCGAGGATTTACTGAAGCACCGTTAGATGGTAAATGGAAAATTTCTGTAATGCCTGTAGATGAAAGCTGGAAAATCCAACAAACTGTCACCCTTCCCCATTCCGGCGAGTTTATTTTCAATCCATAGGTTTGTATGTCTTCTACTTGCTTTCATTGCGGTCAGGCTAACCCAGCTGATACACCTTTTACAGTTACGCTTTTAGGGCAAAAGCGCGAAGTGTGCTGTCCCGGCTGTGAAGCCGTCGCAACAGCAATCAAGGAAAATGGACTTGAAGATTATTATCAATTTCGCACTGAAAAAGCGACTAAGGGTGATGAATCTATTTTAAGTAGATTAGATAGCCTTAGTGTATACGACGATCCCGACCTTCAGGAGGATTTTGTTTATCAAACCGAAGACGTTAAACAAATACAGCTGACAATTGAAGGAATCACTTGTGCGGCTTGCGGATGGCTTATAGAAAAGCAGCTCTCTAAAGTAACGGGTATACAGCAAATAGCCGTTAACATTGCAAATCGTAGAGCATTAATTAGTTGGCATACGAAAGACATATCTTTAAGCCAGATTCTAAAAACGCTACAAAAAATTGGGTACAAAGCATTACCTTTTCAGCCTGATGAGCATGAAAAGTCGTTCAAAGCTGAAAATCATCGCTTTCTAAAGCGTCTGGGCTTAGCCGGTTTGATGACTATGCAGGTGATGATGCTCATGGCGGCCCTGTATTTTGATTGGTTTGGCAATATCGATTTAGAAACAAAACAGTATTTCTACTGGGTGGCATTAGTGTTAACCACCCCTGTAGTGTTTTATTCGGGTAGTGTTTTTTATATTGGTGCGTTAAAAGCACTTTCTGCTCGCACTGTAAATATGGACGTACCCATATCCATTGCGGTGTTAGCGACGTTTTTTGCCGGTCTCAAGTCGACTCTATTTTCCCAAGGCGAAGCCTATTTCGAGTCGATTTGTATGTTCATTTTTTTATTACTACTCAGTAGGTATCTGGAACATCGTAGTCGGTATCGAGCCGCGACCATCTCGGCCAATATGCAACAGTTTGTGCCCGTTACAGCGAACATATTAGATGAGAATGATAAACATGTTCGTGGTTTAGCAAAATCGCTTAAGATGGGTCAGCGAGTTCTAGTTAAACCTGGCGAAACAATCCCCATCGATGGCGTTATTATTGAAGGCAGCGCCGATATAGATGAATCGATGCTTACTGGTGAGTTTGAGCCCGTTCACAAACGCGTTGGCGATTCTGTGTACGGCGGCACAGTAAACCGTGTCGGCAGCGTTATCATTGAGGTAGAAAAAACCTTAAAAGAAGCGTTGGTGAATCAGATCATTCGGATTCAGGATGCAGCCATGGCAGTCAAACCTAAAGCTGCTCAGATGGCAGATACTTTTTCCCAATATTTTGTAGTGGCGGTATTGCTCATAGCCTTAGGTAGCTATTTGTATTGGTCGATCATTGGAAGTGAACAGGCGTTTTGGATTGCTATTGCAGTATTAGTTGCGACTTGTCCATGTGCGCTTGGGTTAGCGACCCCAACTGCCCTAACTTGCGCTATGGCTAAACTTAATAAGAACGGCATTTTACTCAAACGGGCCGAAGCGTTAGAACAAGTCAACTCAATTGACCTTATAGCACTTGATAAAACTGGTACGTTAACGGAAGGTAAATTCTCAATACAAAACAGTTGGGTTGAGCAAGGTATCCACGTTGAGCATGCCCTGACAATCGCAGCCACGTTGGAATCTCGCTCTGAGCATCCCATCGCCAATGCTTTTCGTGTCAATCAACTTCTCAGATTAAATGACTTTAGAGTGACGCCAGGATGTGGCGTCAGCGGAACAATCGACGGTAATAACTATAAAATAGGCTCGTATGCTTTTGTATCCGCGGAAAATGACCACCGCCCCATTCAAGCGAATGTATATTTGAGTCGCAACAATACGTGCATCGCCTGTTTTGAAGTGACAGACCAGTTAAAAGATGATGTAAAAGAAACGCTTAGCAAATTCGAGCAGCAATTAATCATTTTAAGCGGCGATCACAATCGTCAAGTAGAACAGATTGCAAAGCGAGTAGGTATTTCTGAATTTTACGGTGACCATACTCCAGAACAAAAATATCAACTGGTTCAATCACTTCAGCAACAGGGCCGTAAGGTTATGATGCTAGGTGACGGCATCAACGACACCCCCGTACTGGCAAGTGCAGACGTGTCCGTTGCGGTTGGCAACGCAACGGATATTGCTAAATCTACCGCCGATGTTATTTTGCTGAAGGACAAAATAAATTTGCTACCAACACTATTCAGTGTGTCAAAACAAACAAAACGCATAATACGACAAAATATCATGTGGGCAGTAGGCTATAATTTGTGTATCTTACCGTTTGCGGTAAGTGGAATATTAAGCCCGTGGATGGCTGTGATCGGAATGTCATTAAGCAGTATTATCGTTGTTTCAAACTCAACCAGAATCTTAAAATAGTCTTCATCAATGAGCATTATATACGTACTTATACCGCTGGCGGTCGTTATTATTGCAATTGCAATTGCGGTATTCTTTTGGGCGGTAAAATCCAATCAATTTGAAGATTTGGATCGCCAGGGTTACAACATTTTGTTCGATGATGACTTATCTCCAGAAGAAAAAAAATTAGCCGAAGAAAGAAAAAAACGGAATGAATGAGCTCAGCCTGACCTCAGCATTTCTCATAGGTTTAGCTGGCGGTGTGCATTGTTTAGGGATGTGTGGTGGTATTGTCGGCGCTTTTAGAATGCTTAGCCCCTCGAATGAAAATATTGGTTGGTATTCTCTATCCTATAATGTGGGCCGGATAAGTAGTTATACAATAGCGGGTATTATTGCAGGCACCATGAGCAGCTTATCTGTGGCCGTCATGCCAGGGTCGAAGCTGATTCTATTTATCTTAAGCGCCTTCATGTTAATAGCGATGGCGTGCTATCTTGGCCAATGGTGGAATGGATTGGTAGCTATTGAAAAAGTGGGGAGTAGAATTTGGACAATCGTGCAGCCATGGTCGAAACGATTCTTACCGTTTAAAACACCATTGCACGCCCTTCCCTACGGTTTCATCTGGGGCTGGTTACCTTGCGGATTGGTATATTCCACGCTGACCTGGGCGCTTGCTTCAGGCAGCGCGGTTTCTGGCGGCCTGATCATGTTGTTTTTTGGTTTAGGCACCTTGCCCACTATGTTTGCCGCTGCGATTGGCATAGAGTGGTTGATGAAAGGTTTAAGACACCCTATTTTAAAACAAGTAATCGCAATCAGCCTTGCCTGTTTTGGTTTGTTCCAGCTATATTTTGCCACTCAACATTTCTAATCATAATTCAGTTGATATGGTAGAGGCTATTATGATGCAACTATTATCCAATAATCTCTTATTTATAACGTTAGTCCTACCGCACGGATGAGAGAATTACGTGGCCCGATAATCGCCTAATGATAAGACGAACTAAGAAGGAAGGGTGGTAATCGATGTAAATCCTACTGAAGCTGTTTACTGAAGCTTTCTGCTATAAAATTCAACAGCAAAGATTAATACGCTCTAGTATAATACCCCTCTGAATTTTTTGAGGTACACCGTTAATATGTCTTCAGTAGTTGCAACCAACTCAGCTGCATCGCAAAGTAAAGCGAAGTATAGTTTCAACAAACTGCAAAAACGTTTGCGCAGAAATGTCGGCAAAGCGATCGATCAATTCTCTATGATCGAAGATGGCGATAAAGTCATGGTGTGTGTTTCGGGTGGTAAAGACAGTTACACATTATTGGATATATTACTCTACATGCAACGTATCGCACCAATTAGCTTCAGTATTGTCGCTGTTAATCTTGATCAAAAACAACCTGGATTTCCGGAACATGTTCTTCCGGACTACCTTTCGGCGTTGGGTGTAGCATACAAAATTGTTGAGGAAGATACATATTCAATCGTTAAAGAAAAAATTCCTGAGGGCAAAACGACCTGCTCACTCTGTTCACGCTTACGTCGCGGCATTTTGTATCGCACCGCTACGGAACTAGGCGCCACCAAAATAGCGCTAGGCCACCATCGTGATGATATGATCGAAACGTTGTTCTTAAACATGTTTCATGGCGGGAAATTAAAAGCGATGCCCCCTAAACTGGTCACGGATGATGGTAAACATATCGTAATTAGGCCTTTAGCACTTTGTTCAGAAAAAGATATTGAACGCTACTCTCACGAAGCTGATTTCCCGATTATTCCCTGTAACCTGTGCGGTTCACAGGAAAACCTGCAAAGACAGAACATCAAGCACATGCTACAAGATTGGGACAAGCGTTTTCCCGGTCGGATAGAGTCAATGTTCAGAGCAATGCAGAACGTTACGCCCTCTCACCTGGTTGACGGCAATCTTTATGATTTTAAATCAATTACTACATCAAATGGACCAGTAGTAGATGGCGATATTGGATTTGACGCGCCAGATATGCCACCCTCTAATTTGAATGACGAAGATAACATTGTACAGATAGTAAATATAACGGACTAACAATGAAAATTGGCTTAGCGCTTGGCGCTGGTGCAGCGCGTGGTTGGACACATATCGGGATAATTGAAGCACTTGAAAAAATAGGTGTGCAAATTGATGTTGTCTCTGGTTGCTCTATCGGCGCTTATGTAGGTGCCGCTTATACCAGTGGTCGATTACAAGAGTTAAAAGAATGGTCTTCCTCTTTAACTGAATGGCAAGTACTTTCGTTAATGGGTGTGGGTTGGGGCCGCGGTGGTTTAGCCACCGGAAATAAGGTGTTTAAAAAGCTCAGTGAAGATCTATGCGCACCTACATTTGAAGAGATGAATAAACCTTTAGCCGTTGTAGCGACGGACTTGTACTCGGGTCGAGAAGTGGTTTTTAAACGGGGAGAAGTGGGTAACTCTATTCAGGCTTCGTGTGCTATCCCAGGTTTATTCAGCCCAGTTGCATATGGGGATCGCTGGTTAGTGGATGGCGCGGTTGTTAATCCCGTCCCAGTAAATTTATGTCGCCAGATGGGTGCTGATTTTGTAATTGCTGTGAATTTAGATTCAGATTTTCGTCCCCAACGTTTAAAAAAAGAAGTAGAGGAACACGAAGAAGCACAGCGAAAGACCGATACTTTTTTGAATAAGGGACATAACGCTGTACGCCAATGGTTCTCTCCCGAGCCCAAAGAAGACAAACTTTTGCCTCCCAGCATTTTTAGCGTGATTAGCAGTTCCCTAGAGATCCTGCAAGCGCGAGTGACCCGATCGCGTTTAGCTGGCGAGCCCCCCGATATCCTTATCGAACCCCGCTTAATAGATGTCGGTTTGATGGAATTTCACCGCGCGGCTGAAATGTGCGAAAAAGGCGAAAAAACAATTCAACGGTTAGCTGAGCAAATCCGTTTTCAATTGATGTTGGAAGCAGACTGATTTTTTACTTTGATGCGATTGCAGTAATTCGGAGTGGTTTAACGGGTAAATTCAACCCTTTACCATGCTCAAACCAATCTTTATCAAGACGAAGCATACCATTTTGAATATGCGGCTCTTCTTTAAAAACGTGATCCATATAAGGGTCTTCAAATTGGATATTCAATCCTTGCACCGTCGGCATCATAAACGACAAAAAACTACCCATTTCGTTGAAAAACGCTGTGTATTGGTCCAACAATAGCTGTAGTTCTTCATTGCTATAACTTTTCTTTAGGTAGGCTGGCTTTGTTTCAAGCTGAACAGACATATCGCAGACATTCGCAGGTTCTGCTAATGAAATTTCTACTACCGCATCAGCCAATTTGAGCGCTTTTTCGTTTTGTACAGTAAATCTATATTCGTCAGTAATCTTTAATGGCATCGTTTGTTTAGGCGTTACGATTTGTGCCGCAGTAATATTACACAACCGGCCCTCACCTACCCTTAAAAAACCGAAAGCGAATTGCAAAGCGTTAGTGTCTTCAGAGTTGAGCTTACGGATGTGACTATAGAAGCGACTGTACTCAACCTGTAATGTCTCTGCGAAGATAGGAAATGAGAGGCATCCTAATAAATAAATTATTACTGCTTTCATTCTGCCATATACTCCTGGTTGAAGTTGATCATTGATTGTAGTTCTTCCACGTACGCAGCGCCGCGTTCAGAATAATTAAGTAACCCTTCAGCAAGCGCATAGCCGGTAATAGGCAGTTGATTTTTACGCAACCGTGCCCTTATCTGGCGAAGCTCTTTGTATGCGTAATGACGATTTAGGTTACGCATATAAGTATAGGTTGCTCGAGACAAGTTGGGGAATTTAGCAACTTCATGGGCCGCTCCCTCATTGCGTTCTGCAGGAACAAAACCACAACCACGTTTAAAACACCACAAACCAAAAAAGTTGTACCCTTGCTGAGCAAACCGTGAGGTTCCCCATGCCGATTCATTCGCTGCTTGAGCCATAACCAAATCGGCTGGCAATATGTCAATTTTAAGCAATAACGCTTCAAGTTGCTCTGGTAGCATCAGATCTTTAGTTATTCGATACTCTTTCACCAACCAAGCTACTCTCTCGCTATCTTCTTCATTTAAGGTTTTCCCGCTGCTTAGCTGTCTTTGCAATGTTTGAATATAGTGCCTAAGGGTCAACAGATACTCATTTTGTTTTTCCACTTCAGGCTTTAGATAACTAAAGAAAGCGGCTTTACGCTTTTTAACATTTTCAAAAGCTGAAAAATCCGGAACCGGTTTTTCAGCTTGTTTAGTTTGTGGTACGTCAAGTAAATCAGGCTCTTTGTCAGTAAATAACCACGCATTGAAAACGATAATTATCAATACACCGACCGCAATCAGGATAATTTTTAGGGTTTCCAATTTATGCATTAAAATTGGCCTCTTCGTTGTCGTCGATATTAATCTCATCGTCTGAAGGTGAGCCAAATAAATCGTCGTATAACAAGGCCAGTGTGACATAGTAGAAAGGCATTACTACTATCAGGGCTATACCAAAAGTCAGGATAGTTAGGAAGAAAAGGACAGTGAACAATCCGAATAACGCAAGGAAGCCTGTGAAATACTGATTTACCATTTTACAGGACAACACCAACGCGTCTGCTACCCTTAATTTTTTATCTACAATCAAAGGTAAAGTAAATGAAGTGGCAATAAACAAATAAACGCCAGGGATAATGAACAGAGCAAGTCCAATTTGCACGAAGGTAGAAATAACCAGTTGCGCCAACCCTAGTACCAATCCGAGCGAGAAATAGCTGACAATCTGAGACGGATGCGCGGCCTGACCGCGAACGCAACGAATACATATCATCCACAGTCCCGCGATTAAAGGAGAAATAACAAATATCCCAACTACATCTAGAACAGATTGTTGCACAGCAGTTAATTTTTGTACCGCTTCAATACCGACAAAATTAAGTAGTATGAACACTAAGGAAGCAATCACAGCGATTAGCATCAAGCATGCACGGAATACTGTAGAAAACCGCTTTTTACATATTGACGCAGCACGTTTAATTAGTTCGGTTAAATCGAATTTATATTGTCCTTTAAGCGACCGAGCCATATGCTCATTACTACCAGGCTTATCATCTTGTTGTTGGTTGCTTGCTGACACCAAAAACCTCATCACTACTTAACATCGCGACGCAGTATACCTTATCTAACAGATAAAACGTAAATGTTCATAGTTCTAGTCTATGCGGGTAAAAAGCAGTCGGCTAGGTCCAAACCAGCTTAGCTGCCAGGCCAATAAGTAATACGCCCATGATACGGTCAAGCCAGTAGCCTTTTGTCCCAATTAAAGTTGCTACCTTATTAGTGCTGAGCAAAAAAGAAAGAAAGCAAAACCAGGCACCAGTAGCAAATGCTAGATAAACACCATAAAATGTCTTAACCGATAGCGGTGTTTCCACACTGATAATTGCGGTGAAAAGTGACAGGAAAAATAAAGTCGCCTTGGGATTGAGCCCGTTCGTTAGAAACCCCATCCAGAGCGCTTTTTTGAGGCTTATCGCATCGTCTGATTTCCCTTGTTGCAATTCATTTTGATTAACAGATTGCCGATTATTTGGACCACTTCTTATCGCCCCATATGCCAGGTAAAGTAAATAAGCTGCAGCAAGATAACTGATTGCTGCGTATAGCCAAGGTGTCGTTTTGATTACAACGCTTAGCCCAACCAATGAATAGGCAACGTGCAGCAGTATGCCCAAACCGATACCAACGCTAGTCCACATAGCAATTTTACGTCCATATGCCACACTGTTTCGGACGACAACCGCAAAATCAGGCCCCGGGCTTGCTACCGCCACCAAATGTACTAAAGCTATTGTGATAAATTCATCAAGCCACGGCATAGGTTACTGGTCCTTAATTGGTTTTAGAAATTCTTTGACAAATTCAGGGACGACGGTCGAGGCTTTGCCGTGAATTGAGTGTTTGAAGTTTGTATGTTGATAGCTTGGCTCCAGATTCAGTTCTATCGAATCAGCGCCGAATTCGTTAGCGATATCGACGAATCCAGCTGCTGGATAAACTTGACCTGATGTACCTATAGATATAAATAAATCTGCCTGACTTAACAACTGATGGATCTCTTCCATAAACAGTGGCATTTCACCGAACCAGACGATGTCAGGCCGTAAACCATTTTTCGGCATACAGCAACCACAACGACTATTTAGGTCAAGGTCGTCGTTCCATACTACTGCCGCATGGCTTTTTAAACACCTGGCCGATCGTAATTGCCCATGCATGTGGAATACGCGCTGACTACCCGCTCGTTCATGTAAATCATCAACATTCTGTGTAATCAGCGCAAACCTATCACCTAAAACCCCTTCCAGTTCAGCGAGCGCGTTATGCGCGGCATTCGGTTGGATTTTTTCATCCCGAAGTTGCTGGCGGCGCATATTGTAAAAGTGATAAACCAAGTTAGGGTTGGCAGTAAAAGCCTCCGGGGTGGCAACGTCTTCGATCCGAAAATTTTCCCATAAGCCGCCGCTATCGCGAAAAGTTTTGAGGCCAGATTCGGCAGAAATTCCTGCACCGGTAAGTACCACAACCCTTGGAAAATTAGCCACCGACGGCCTCCACCGGGCATTCTTCGCAGCTTCCCCACTCAGTCCAAGAGCCATCATAAACACTAACTGCATTGGCGCCACACATTAATGCGGCCATACCCACGATACAGGCCGTGACTCCTGACCCGCATAACACAATCAAGGGGGAGCTTAAGTCAATTTCTGCTTTCGTAAACTCTTGTCTTAACGCCACTGTTTCTTTAAATCTATTATCTTCGAGCACTCTGCTGAAGGGTAAATTTTTAGCCCCTGGGACATGTCCGCTTACTACACCATCTCTAGGTTCCTTCGTTTTACCGAAAAACCTTTCCGAACTTCTCGCGTCAATAATTTGAATAGGTCCAGATATAGCTTCTAAAACAGTAGATTTGTCAACGAACCAATTTGGCTGTGCATTCGCTTCATAAAGGCGATTACGTCCCGGTGACGCAGGCTCCGCATTTAACGTAAGGCCTAAATCCTTCCAAGCCGGTAAACCACCATTTAAAACACGTACGGACTCATGGCCTAAAGATTTTAACATCCACCAAACACGCGCCGAGCTAAAAATACCTTTATCGTCGTAAACCACAACAGGCGTGGTTAAAGCTACTCCGAGAGAACCAAGATAATGACTCAGTTGGTCAATAGATGGCAGAGTGTGCGGCAAAGATGAATTACGATCACTACCCTGTCCATCCAGATTGAAATTTCTTGCCTGCGGCAAATAGTCGTGATTCTCTATTTTTTCAGCGTCGCCAAAAGGATCTCTCATTTCAGCGCGAAGTACCACTACACGTGTGGAAAACAGTTCATCATTTAATTGTTCTGGATCAATAAGGAATGGGTTCATAACAGTTTCAGGCTATATAGTTTTTATTCGTCAATCATACAATCGATACAACCTGGCTGTATAGTGATCAACTGGCATTAAGCTGGAGCGATATATCAAAGATGATAGGTTTGATACCGGCAATGATGAACTCTACTGCAATAACCATGATAATCAACCCCATCAAACGCATCATAACTTTGATCCCAGTATCACCTAATAATTTAATTAATGCGCTGGCGAAATACAGCACCCAATAGGTGATGAATAAAACCAGAAATACCACCGAAAACAAAATAATTTGGCGTTGTAGGTCGAAAGCGTCGTCCATTAATACTATTGCATTGGTTAACGCTCCTGGACCACAAATCATAGGTATTGCCAACGGAGTCACAGAAATATCTTCCACATAACTTTTTACGTCATCTTTACCCACTTTGACGCGAGATAAACGCGCTTGAAGCATATCCATACCCATAATTAGAAAGATAATACCGCCTACTATGCGAAAACTATCAACTGAAATGTGAAAAAAAGCGAAAAGAAGCTGCCCACCCAATGCGAAGCAGGAAATGGTGATAAAAGACACCACCAATGCCTTACGAGCAGTTTTGATTCTTTGTTGCGCGGATAATTCAGACGTTAACGTCATGAAGATAGGCATAACACCTAGTGGATTAATTAACGTAAAAAAGGACGTGAAACATAGTAATGCATAGGGCAACAAGTCTTGCATGACAACGCCTGCGAATGAATGATGACAATTATGAAGAAGTGTAGCAGTTATGCTAAATAGCTGAAATATTTATTGTAGTTGGGCGCTGAGATTCTCTTTGTAGACGACTTCCGGTACGCGAAGGTATAATCGAGGAGACCAGTTGGTACGTTCTTGTTTGGCCGAAAATACACCTTTTGGCACGACGCTGGGGGGCTGCTGTGGAACGATACTCAAAATACCTCTTTCATCACGCTTTAACGTAAACTTATTAACCTGAACTGCATCACCACCATCAGTATTTAACGCTACATATACAGCAATTAACGCGCCCTCTTCCATGACACACGTCACTTCGGGTGTTGCACTATGCTCATCATAAAAAGGAAATACATAAAGGGATTTATACAAATAATGCTTTTGAATATAGTCACTATCTACAAAAAGAGTCAGCTCTTTATTTATCTGCGTAACCTTTTTCTCATTTAGCGCATCTTGTTCATGATAGGTCGCTTGTGCAAAACGTTGTATAAAATTAACCGCATCATCAGCGGACGCATTAAAAGCACACGAGTATTTTTCTTTGACGCTAGGTCGGTGATTGACTACTTTAGATGATGAGTTTTGCTCAGGGGCTGGTACTTTATTAGCTTTCGATGTGTTAGGAACACTAGTTTCAGGCACCGCCCACTCTTTGAACTGAGTAAGCGAGCAGGAACAAATAAGTAATGCTGATAGTAAAACACAAAACCTCATTAATATCCCTTCGAATTAGCGCATAAATCTTTCTATTGCAATATCACAGGTTACGTTACGCTAACCAGCATTATTGTCAATATTCACAAATAAACTGAGGTATGAGGAAGTATAAGTAAATGGTGCCCGGGGCCGGACTTGAACCGGCACGCTGTTACCAGCGAGGGATTTTAAATCCCTTGTGTCTACCAATTTCACCACCCGGGCATGGGTTTGTCTTTCGACAATGAGGTGCGGCCTGGAAGCCGTTTATGCTCAGCAAAATATTGGAGGCGGAACCCGGAGTCGAACCGAGATCCACGGATTTGCAATCCGCTGCATAGCCATTCTGCCATTCCGCCGAATTGGAGCGGGAAACGAGACTCGAACTCGCGACCCCAACCTTGGCAAGGTTGTGCTCTACCAACTGAGCTATTCCCGCAATCCTTTTGTAGTGAAAGTCACATCGAATGTGCCTTCCTCTACATCATTTGAGCTAATTATCAATTAGGTAACCCGCTTCAAATGTGGGGTGCATTCTACCGTTACCACTTGAACTGTCAACACAAAAAAACGATTAATTTCAGCTTTCTTAACTGTTTGCTAATTTTTTATTCAGATTGATTGAAGAAGCATCAATTTTGCGCCGTTCCCCCCGACTTAAGATGTTTACCTGCAGCAGCCGAGTAAACGACCATAGACCACAACGATAAAATAGCGGCGAGATATAATAAGATGTGTCCCAATGTGACCCAGTAAATTGTAACGCCCATGAATGTTTCTAATTCAGACAACAAACCAATTAGCGCTAACATCTGCGCCATGGTTTTCGCTTTCCCTATGAATGAGACTTTTACCTGTTCACTCATGCCGATTTGCCCCATCCATTCCCGTAAAGCGGAAATATAGACTTCACGCACCATCAAAATAATGGCGGGTATGGTGATCCAAACAGATTGATAAGTGTGAGTGATCATTAGTAGGGCAGCCGCAACAATAAGTTTATCCGCAACCGGGTCTAAAAAAGCGCCAAATGGCGTACTTTGTTGGAGCTTTCTCGCCAGATAGCCATCAAACCAATCGGTTATAGCTGCTAACCAAAAAATAAACGCACCAGCTTGTTTAGCCCAATGCCAGTCTAAGAAATACACTACTACAAATACAGGTATAAGAATAACGCGAAATAATGTGATGAGATTGGGTACTGTCCACATAGTCAGATCTTCGTCAGCTTCAATGGCTGTCCTTATTTTTGTTCTCTTTTCAGATTAACGTAATTTTAATTTCATCTATAGTTATTTATAGATGCAAATGATCATAAATTGTTTCAGCGAGCTCGTTACTTATGCCTGGCACTTTTGCAATTTCCTCTCTACTCGCTTTTTTGAGGCCCTGAAGGCCCCCCATAAATTTCAGTAAGCTTTGGCGTCTTTTGGCACCAATACCCGGAATTCCTTCCAAACTGGATGTAGTTTTAACTTTTTGCCGGCGGTTACGATGTCCACTTATAGCAAACCGATGTGATTCATCACGAATATGCTGTATTAGATGGAGGCCTGGAGAATGGGAATCCAACGCTAGGGTTTCATGTGAACCAGCCAGTATTAAAGTTTCCAAACCTGGTTTCCGCGTAGTGCCCTTTGCAACCCCTATCAATAGCGGTCTAGATTCTTCAGGCCAGTCATCAAAAAAATTTTCAGCCTGAGCTAGCTGCCCCTTCCCCCCATCAATAAATAAGATATCTGGGATATTACTGACATCTTTTACATTTTTATAACGACGCTTAAGGGCCTGCGCCATGGCTGCATAATCGTCTCCCGGTGTAATTCCCTCTATATTAAAGCGTCTGTAATCGCTCTTCAGAGGGCCTTCACGGTTGAACACCACGCATGAGGCTACAGTTTGTTGTCCTGCTGTATGACTAATATCGAAACATTCCATCCTCTGAATGGGGAGATCGCGCTCTAAGGCAGACTCTAAATCAATATAGCGGGCTAATATCGACTGTTGTTTACCAAACTGTGCTTCCAGGGCAGACTCTGCATTTTTTTGCGCTAACTGAAGGTAGCGACGCTTCTCTTCTCTGGCGCCTCTAAAAATTTTCACCCTGTGTTTAGCTTCATGTGAAAGTAAGTCGATTATTGCAGGCTCATCAGAAAGTACTGAATTGAGTACAATTTGCTTTGGAATAATTTTATTTCCAGCAAGATAAAACTGTAAGAAGAATGACTCAAAAATTTCGTTGTGCGCAGTATTTACTGGCACTTTAGGAAAATAAGCTTTGCTACCAAGTAACTGATTATCACGAATAAACAATACCTGGATACATGCCAACCCGCCCTTAACAGCGAATCCGAAGACGTCCATTTCGTCCAGCGTGCCGGATACCCATTGGCGCTCCTGCACTTTCCTAAGCACATTGATCTGGTCGCGGTAACGAGCGGCTGCTTCAAAGTTTAATGATTCACTGGCGTGTTCCATTTTTTCAACCATGGTCGCTATGACCTGTTGGTTTTTGCCCTGTAAGAATAAACGAGCCATTGACACCTGCTCCTGATATTCTTCGTCACTCACGTAACCTTCGACACAGGGTGCTGAGCATCGTTTCATCTGATACTGCAAGCAGGGTCTACTCCGCGCGCGGTAATAACTGTCTTCACATTGGCGCACGGGGAAAATACGCTGGATGGAACGCAGGCTTTCTCGTACCGACCATGCACTGGGATACGGTCCGAAATATTCGCCTTTTTTCTTTTGTGGTCCGCGATGGAAAGCCAGCCTGGGATGTTCATGAGCTGAAAGAAAAATAAAAGGATAGGACTTATCGTCTCGCAGTAGCACGTTGTAACGAGGTTTGTACTTTTTGATAAAGTTATTTTCGAGCAAAAACGCTTCCGTCTCACTATTAACAACGGTTACATCCATGTTAGCAATTTGGCTGACAAGCGCGCGCGTTTTGGCGTTATCCACCTTCATCCTGAAATAACTGGAAACCCTGTTTTTCAGGTTTTTCGCTTTCCCCACGTAGATAACATCACCTTCCTGATTGTACATTCTATACACGCCAGGTTGGTTCGAAAGGTGTTTTAAAAATTCGTTAGCGTCGAATTCTGACATGCTTTTTTACAACAAATTTGGATCGATAAGTTTATGTCGCAAGGCAAGATGGGTCAGCTCAACATCTGTAGAAATGCCAAGCTTTTCAAACATACGGTAGCGGTAGGTATTGACGGTTTTTGAATTAATGCTTAGTTCTATCGCAATCTCCGGTACTTTTTGCCCACGGGTTATTCGCATAGCTATATTCAGTTCACGAGTGGATAGTCCGTCAAACGGATTGTTATTTGCTGGCGCAAGTCTACTAAAAGCTATGCTTTGCGCTATATCAAAAGGTAAGTATTTCTGGCCAGCTGATACTTTATAGATGGCACGAATCATTTCATCTGGCTCTGCATCTTTTGTAATGAATCCGTATGCCCCCTGCTGCATAACCTGTGAAGGTATCGGGTTTTCTTTGTGCATTGACAAGCAAATAACGCGTGTATTCTCAGACATACGCACTACTTTCCTAGTTGCTTCTAAGCCTCCCATGCCTGGCATATTTACATCCATCAGTACCACATCGGGGGCATTTCGACGACATAACTGAACTGCTTCTTCACCGTTTTTGGCCTCGCCTATTACCGAGAAGTCACTAACATCTTCAAGAATTCTGCGAATTCCGTTACGAACCAGATCATGATCGTCTGCAAGGAGTATTTTGATCACATTTAATGCTCACTATATCGATAGTGTTTTAACTTCGCTTGGCATCATATCACGATAGCGAATACTGTGAAGACTTTACCCTTAGACTTTTGTCTTAATTTATAAAAAATTGATTTTTGAACAAAGAGAACATAAACAAAGTACTAAAGAATTCGAGGAGGATAAAAGCCAATGCCCTACAAAAATAAACAAGATTTACCCGATTCAGTTAAGGATAACTTGCCTTCACACGCACAGGATGTTTTTAAGGAAGCGTTTAATAGTGCCTGGGATGAATATAAAGATAAAGACGACCGTCGTGGAGATGACAGCCGTGAAGAAGTAGCCTTCAAAGTCGCCTGGTCAGCGGTAAAAGAAGTGTACCATAAAAACGCCGATGGCAAATGGGTAAAGAAATGATGTACAGCGTTGCCTGATGAGTATCAACGCCTTGTAGGTTTTCTTACATAATATAATACTACCCATGCTGCGGTTGCAGCTGCGAGACCTGTCAGTTTTGGGTTAATTTCTTGAAAATTTATAAACAACAAGGCGTGCATAATTAAATAGGTGAAGAGACAATAAAATCCATAGCTTTGTCGTTTGATCACTCCAAGTACTCCTAATAACAATATCAGGCCCATAGCAAATATATATAGAAAATAAACCGGCGTAGTAAAGCCGACTAGCTGATCACTTTTTCGCTTATCGATAAATGCCTGGGTTTCGTGTACCACTTCTTGCAGAGGCTGTAATGCAAGAAATGATTCTGCTTGCAGAAATAATGCGCCACCCACCCCAACACGAACCACCCCAAATAAGAAAAAGCTCAATATTATAAGCCAACCAAGACTCGTCCCGATCTTCTCAATAATTGAATTATTGCCGAGTATGTTCATCATCGCCTCCTGAAATTCTTATTGTGAACGGTAGCACAGGCTCTAAATAAAAAAATGGATGGTACATAAGCCGTAACATTTAAAGGCGATTTGTTACAGCTATCTAAAACCATCACGGGCATCGAATAGTTTTACGTCCTAACAGTATTGCAATGAAAAACGCATTCGATTTTAAAAAAGGAAAAAAGCCAACAACGAATAAGCGAATTTAGAGCAGCGGAATCGCAATATCCATAGCATTAGTGTTTACCTATATGGACAATGTCATTCTACTTTTAGAACGCCTTTAATTTGCTTTAATGTTGCGCCGTTAGACGTTCACAATATCAACGTATTAAAAGCGAGGAGTATGTTCGTGCCAAGAGAGCTTGAATAACCTCGCAGGGCTATATATTGAAAAGTACAAAGTGAAAAGTACAAAGTACAAAGTACAAAGTACTACTAAGATAGACTTTTTAAGGGAAATAGCTGCACCACAGATGATGGCTATAGAAAGCAAAAAAAAACCGCACTATTGTGCGGTTTTTTAGAATGTGGCGGAGAGTGAGGGATTCGAACCCCCGGAAGGTTTGACCCTTCGCCTGATTTCAAGTCAGGTGCATTCAACCGGACTCTGCCAACTCTCCGTGAAGTGAGGCGTATCTTAATGATATTTTTCAGCCTGTAAAGGGTTAATTTAAAAAAAATGTTCAACTGCGCGAGATTTAACCACAACGATTATTTTTACAGCTTGTTACATAAATATTTTCGTTTTAGCTGTTGCTACTTGTCGAAAAGACTTGAAAAAAGTAACCAAAAGCCATACAAATGAAGTAATAAAATAAATAGACCATTGTGGTCGTTTTCATGTGTCCAGTTGGAGAATATAATGGATCAACGTTCGATGTATGCAAGTGCATCTCAGACATCTGTACTGCAAACTAATAAGGTTTTGCGTAACACCTATATGTTACTTGCCATGACGCTGGCATTCAGTGCTGTGTGTGCAGGTATCGCAATGGCTGTTGGCATTACTCCTATGATGTCTTTGGTTATGACCATCGGTGCATTTATCACCCTTTTTGTCGTTCATAAAAAAGCGGATACTGCATCAGGTATCTATTGGGTGTTCCTTTTCACAGGATTAATGGGAGCGTCCCTTGGATATACTCTTAATTTTTATTTGGGTGTAGCGGGTCCCGGCCTAATTATGGAAGCACTAGGTGCCACCGCATTAGTCTTCTTTGCCCTATCCGGCTATGTATTGACGACTAAAAAGGATTTCTCATTCCTGGGTGGCTTCTTGATGGTCGGTTTGGTAGTCGCGATTATAGCGGGGATTGCCAATATCTTCTTTGCTATACCAGCGGTGAGCCTGGCACTAAGTGCAGCAATCGTATTTATCATGTCTGGCTTAATATTGTTTGATACGAGCCGTATTATTCACGGCGGCGAAACTAACTACATCAGAGCGACTGTATCGCTTTATTTAAACATTTATAATTTATTTGTTTCTATGCTGCATTTACTTGGCGCATTCGGCGGTGATGACTGATAGCGTTAGTAGCTTTAATTCGGAGAAACACCCCTTTTAGGGGTGTTTTTTATTTATATGCATTCTTATTCAATGCTAATTACCAGCGCTCCATATGAAGGTGAGCGTATCTATAACGCGCAACAATTTGCACAAAGTCTGTTGGACAATCCCGGTACCCATTTAGTTAATATATTTTTTTATCAACAAGGGGTATTGAATGCAAACTGTCTTGGCATATCTGTTTCGGGACAACGTAATTTGTATAAAGGTTGGTGCGACATTGCTTCAAATAGTGATGTTTCTTTGCAGGTCTGTGTCACTGCTGCAGCCAGACGCGGAATAATTAGTAAGCAGGAGCAGGAAGAAAACGCCCTTCCAGGCTTTACGCTACGATCGCCCTTCGAGCAAACGGGATTGTCAGATTTCTTTGCTCAATTACACTCTACTGATCGTTTGGTACAGTTCTAATGTCGACTATTCTTATTCGAATGACGAAACCGCCCTACGGCTCTTCCGATGCTCATGAAGGGTTGGATTTTGCAATTTCAGCAACTAATTATGGCCACGACGTTCAATTGTTGTTTGAAGGTAACGGTGTGTATCAATTACTTCACAACCAGCAACCTGATAGCCTCAGTAATCATGCAAAGCGATTAAACGCGCTACCGTTTTATGACATCGAGGCATGCTTTGTTTGTGAAACAAGTATACATTCTTTCAATATTTTACCGTCGAACTTGATTAGCTTAGTCTCTCCTGTATCAGATAAGAAAAAGCACGCTTTATATGCACGAGCGGACCATGTGGTGACATTCTGATGCTTTATACTATTAGACACGCACAATTAGTAGCATGGCAGAAATCGATACTTGAAAAGTTGACGTCTAACGATTGTGTCATCTTCGCCGAAGATGGGGTCTATTGTTTACGCGAAAAAGTACTAAGCGGTAACGCTAATGTATACGCCATCAAACAGGACTGTGTCTCACGAGGCATTGATACGTCCAAAGCTGAACTCATAGACTATGATAAGTGGGTTACCTTAAGTACGATACAGCAACATTGGTTAAATTTATAATGCAAGAATCTCATTTTTTCACGTGGCAGAATCAGCAGATAGAGGTGGATAAAGCAGGATACTTGCTGAATTACAGAGATTGGCAAGAAGAGATGGTTCCTGCTTTAGCAGAACAAGAGAATATTTCACTATCTGAAGCTCACTGGGAAGTTGTGCGCTTTGTAAGGGAATTTTACATAGAATATGAAACCAGCCCGGCTATCAGAGTGTTGGTTAAAGCCATGGCAAAGAAATTTGGACCTAAAAAAGGAAACAGCCGCTATTTACAACGATTATTTCCGAAAGGTCCGGCTAAACAGGCGACAAAATTAGCGGGCTTGCCTAAACCCGCTAAATGTCTTTAATGCTATTTAGTTGAAGTACGAAGCTCAGTAATCCCACCCATGTAAGGAAGTAACACCTCTGGCACTTTAACCGAGCCGTCAGCTTGCTGATAGTTCTCGAGAACGGCAACTAATGTTCTACCCACAGCTAACCCAGAGCCATTCAGAGTGTGGAGCAAGTCAGGTTTTTTAGTAACGGGGTTGCGATACCGACCCTGCATTCGACGCGACTGGAAATCCAACATGTTTGAGCAAGACGAAATTTCCCGGTAAGTATCTTGCGCGGGTAACCATACTTCCAAATCATAGGTTTTGCATGAGCCAAAGCCCATATCCCCTGTGCAAAGCAACATTTTACGATAGGGTAAGTTAAGTTTTTGTAAAATCACTTCGGCATGGTTGGTGAGTTCTTCCAACACATCAAAGCTTGTACTTGGCTCAACCAGTTGCACCAGCTCTACTTTGTCAAACTGATGCATTCTTATCAAACCACGGGTATCACGGCCGTATGAACCTGCTTCACTTCTAAAACAGGGAGTGTGCGCAGTCATTTTTACCGGAAGGTGTTTGGCTTCAATAATTTCATCGCGAGCAACATTGGTTAAAGGGACTTCCGCTGTAGGAATTAATGACAGACGCTGTCCCTCTTCAGTTGCCGGTTCGGTATGAAATGAGTCTGCAGCAAACTTTGGTAATTGGCCGGTTCCAAGCATACTGTCCGTATTAACTAAATACGGAACGTAATTTTCTTCGTAACCATGCTCTTGGGTATGAACGTCTAACATAAACTGCGATAGTGCACGATGTAACCGAGCTATCTGGCCACGCATTAGAACAAATCGGCTACCCGAAAGTTTTACGCCGGTCTCAAAATCGGCGCCATTATCCAATTCGTGGGCAATATCGACGTGGTCTTTTACTTCAAAGTCAAACGCGGCTGGTTCACCCCATCGATATACTTCTTGATTGTCTTCTTCGTCTTTACCAACAGGAACTGACTCATCAGGCAAGTTAGGTATCCCCAGAGCAATTTCCTGCACTTGTTCTAAGACTTCTGACAACTCTTTTTTCGCGACGTCTAATTCATCACCTAATTTACTTACTTCAGCAAGCAGTGGTGCGATATCCTGCCCTTGTGCTTTGGCTTTACCTATCGACTTACTGCGTACATTGCGTTCGTTTTGCAAGTCTTGTGTTTTAATCTGTAAGCCTTTACGCTTTTCTTCCAGCGCTTTTAATTGCTCCACGTCCAACGTAAAACCGCGGCTTGCAAGTCGCTTTGCAGTGTGTTCAATATCTTCTCGTAAACACTTAGGATCTAACATGAATCTTCTTTTATCCTTTAACTAATTTGATTGCCATCCAGCCAGCTAACAGGCAGACGAATACATTCAGCAGTATGTTCAGTACTGCTTTTTCCCATAAACCATTTTCAAGTAGAGTTAGCGTTTCCAGGGAAAAGGTCGAAAAAGTGGTAAATGCACCAAGCAGCCCTACCCCAACTAACGCGCGATAGGGAAATTCTGCCCAACTACTTTGCTCAATTAAACTGTACACTATAATTAGCAAAAAAGAGCCCACAACATTAACCGTGAGTGTACCAAATGGAAAATGTTTTCCAACCCACGAATCAACAGTATTGGTAATAAAAAAACGCAGACAAGCCCCCAACGCACCACCTAAGGCAATATAAATATACATTGCGAGTGTGGAATTCACGTTAATACCTTTTATCGCTGCTGTTTCTATTCAGTTCATCAAGGTAATCGCGCTTCGCTTTTAAAGACTTTTCTAAGCCCCGTTCATTAGGATGATAAAACCGTAACGAGGCTAACTCTGAAGGTAAATAACACTCACCCGCAGCAAAAGCATTTTGTTCATTATGAGCATACCGGTAACCTTTACCAAAGCCCTGCTCTTTCATTAAATTGGTCGGTGCGTTACGTAAGTGATTAGGAACAGGATAATCTGGCGTTTTTGACACGACAGCTTTGGCTTCGTTGAATGCTTTATAAACCGCATTACTTTTCGCCGCTAACGCGCAATATACCGTAGCTTGGGCGATCGCTCGTTCTCCCTCAGCTGGTCCGACTCGTTGAAATGTATCCCAGGCATTCAAGCTCAGTTGTATAGCACGGGGATCCGCGTTACCAATATCTTCTGATGCAATGGCTAAAAGCCTTCGAGCGACATACAGCGGATCTCCCCCGCCATTCAAGATGCGTGCGTACCAGTATAGTGCAGCATCAGGATCAGAACCTCGAACTGACTTATGAAATGCAGAAATAAGATCGTAAAATGCATCCCCTTGCTTGTCATACGAAGCAACTTTTTGACCTATTGCGGCTTCCACTTCTTTAAGGTTAATCGCGCTATTTTCAGCAAAATCAGCAGCCAATTCTAAATAAAACAACATACGCCGGGCATCTCCAGCGCAGGCTATTAAGAGAGCCTCTCTGGCGTTATCCTCTAAGGTTAAAGATAACCCTCCCAGCCCTTTTTCCACATCTGTTAATGCCCTATCCAATAAATCGGATAAGGCTTCATCCGTTAACGATTGCAGTATGTAAACTCTTACCCGTGAAAGTAATGCTTTGTTAAGCTCAAAGGAGGGATTTTCGGTAGTTGCACCTATTAAAGTAACAGTCCCATCTTCTACAAACGGCAAAAAAGCATCCTGCTGACTCTTATTGAAGCGATGTATTTCATCAATAAACAAAATAGTGCGTTGCTGATAGCGTGCATCCTGTGTAGCTTTTTCCATGGCCGCGCGCACTTCCTTAACGCCAGAAGTAACCGCAGAAAGTTGGATTACACTCGCTTCGCAATACTGGGAGATAAGTTGTGCTAGCGTCGTTTTCCCAGTCCCTGGCGGCCCCCACAAGACCATTGAATGACACTGACCAGCCAGCAACATTTTTCTTAATGGCTTACCTTCTCCGAGAATATGATTTTGGCCTACATACTCTTCAATTTTCTGCGGGCGGAGTCTTGCTGCCAGAGGAGTATGAGGCTGAGAAAACTGACCGCTCACCGCTGATCGTCGACCGTGAATGTTTCTGGAAAAGTAGGATTGAACATATCATCCACCACCGAGAACTGAGTTTCGATATTCGTAAAACGCAGTTCGCTGGTTTGTTCTTGAGCATCTCTCATGGTCAAACCAATAAGTTGATTGCCCTTGAATTTCAGAATTAAACGTTTGATTTGACCTTTGTCGGCTTTGGGCGTTACCACGAATTTTTCTGTGTCAGCTAGCTTTGTGATTTCAAATTGAGACCATGCTTCTTCGCTGGTATTCGTTAACAACACAAAAGGGTTGTCAGCAATAATTAGACGTTGGCTCATTATGGTTACTTGTTCGACGAAGCGGTCGATATTCCAAACTTTCTCACCGTCAGCTATTAATAATACTTCATCAGGGCTATCTGTCTGCCAACGAAGTTTATTAGGTCTGGCCATTACTAAGCGGCCTGTAGATTGATGTACCACCTCATCACTACTGTCTTTTACTACCTGCTTGAATGAGGCACGATATTGTTCCATGTCTGCTAATTTCTGTTTAAGCAACATCTCATCTGAGTTTGCCAACACATTTAAACTTAGCGTCAATAGACTAAGACTCATAAATCTAAGCACTTTACCCATAACGTTCCTATTTAACATGCGCGTGTATATCCCAATTCAATTATAATCAATCGCGTGGTGCAGGAGGTGCCAATACTTCACGGTTACCATTATGGCCGGGTGCGCTGACTACTCCACTCGTCTCCATTTGCTCAACTAAACGAGCAGCGCGATTATAGCCTATACGGAATTTACGCTGAACACTGGAAACGCTCGCGCGCCGAGACTCGGTAACAAACGCTACGGCTTCATCATAAAACGCATCAACTTCCTGATCCGCTCCTTCTGGCTGCTCACCGGGAAGTAATACTTCTGCTGTCGCTTCGCCATTTAGAATTTCATCTATATATTCTGGTTCGCCTCGTTTTTTCCAATCTGCTACCACGGCATGTACTTCATGGTCATCCACGAAAGCACCATGTACTCTGGTTGGAACGGGGCTACCGGGTGGTAAATACAACATATCACCCATACCGAGCAATGCTTCTGCACCTTGTTGGTCTAATATAGTGCGCGAATCAATTTTACTCGACACCTGAAATGCAATGCGCGTTGGGATATTTGCTTTTATCAAACCGGTGATAACATCTACTGAAGGACGCTGGGTCGCTAAAACCAAATGGATGCCAGCGGCTCTCGCTTTCTGTGCAATACGGGCAATGAGTTCTTCAACTTTTTTGCCCACAATCATCATCATATCAGCAAATTCGTCAACGACGACGACTATAGCGGGGAGTTTTTCTAAATCAGGCGCTTCTGCTTCCATACTATCTTCTGAACGCCATAATGGGTCTTTAATCGGTTGGCCATCAGCAATAGCTTGCTTAACTTTCGCATTATAGCCCTTTAAATTCCGCACACCCAAGGCAGACATAAGCCGGTAACGGCGTTCCATTTCACCTACACACCAGCGTAAAGCATTGGATGCTTCTTTCATATCAGTCACCACCTCCGCTAGTAGATGCGGTATACCTTCATAGACTGATAATTCAAGCATTTTAGGGTCGATCATGATCATCCGTACATCTTCAGGTGTCGACTTATACAACAAGCTCAAGATCATAACATTCACACCCACGGATTTACCTGCGCCAGTCGTTCCTGCCACGAGTAAGTGCGGCATTTTTGCCAAATCTACTACTACTGGTTTACCACTAATATCGGCTCCCAGCACCATCGTCAGAGGTGAATTGTTAGATTGAAAGGTGTCACAACTGATAACTTCACTCAAACGCACCATTTCGCGTTTTTTGTTTGGAAGCTCTAAGCCGATAACCGACTTGCCTGGGATCACTTCTACAACACGCACCGCTATGGCGGACATTGCTCGCGCTAAATCCTTCGATAAGCTAGTAATTTTGCTTACTTTTACACCAGGGGCTAAATCAAGTTCAAACCGAGTTATAACCGGTCCTGGAAATACTCCTACCACTTTCGCTTCAATATTAAAGTCAGCCAGTTTCTCTTCTACTAAGCGTGAGACAATATCTAATTCTTCTTGCGAGATGGGGTTTTCGTGTTTATCTGGGCGCTCCAAAAGATCGAATGACGGCATTGGCCCGTCAGGAGTATTACTTTGTTCAGTTGTAGGTTCAGTCTCAAGCTGCCCTGCCCTATCTTCGCGAATCTTTTCATCTGTCTGAGCAGTTTTCGCTTTATTTTTAAATGGATTACTAAATTTCGTAGTTTCCGCCTTGGGAGCAGGTTGTTCATCTACGACAAAAGGAGGTGCATCTTCTTCATTGTCATCGAAAACCTCATCAGGAATATCAAACTTCGGCTCTTCTCTGTGTGACGAAGGCTTACTTTGTTCACTATATGGGGGCGGCTCTGCCCGAATACTGGTTATATCTAATTCAGAACTGGCCCCACTATTTCGTGAAGTTGAGCGATTAGGTAATGCAAGGGCAGGAAATTCTAAACCCATTAGCTGTTGGGGCATGGCCAAGGCTTTACGTCCAGACCACATGACGGCCGACCCTAGGCCATCAATAACGACTATCCAACTTATCCCAGTTAATAAGGTGAAACCAGTGAATAAGAAGCACAGAAATAATAATATGGTGCCAGCTATATTGAAATAAGGTATGAGAGCGGAACTAATGACATCACCTACAAAACCGCCCGCTGAAAAATTATAAAGCTCACTGACTTTCAGGCTTGCCAGACCGCAAGCTCCTAGCGAAATAAGCCCAATACCAATAATTCTTAGACCAATTGTAAGATAATCAAACTCTTCTAAGGTTTTTACATGCTGAAATAAAAACCAACCTAAAAAAGCACTACAAAATGGAAGCAAGTACGCTAGCCAACCAAAACTGAATAACAGTAAATCGGCTATCCACGCCCCCGAAGCCCCCATCCAATTGTGCACATCAAGTTGCAAGCCTGCTTGACTCCAGCCGGGATCCCCCGGATGAAAGGAAGCCAATGCTAACAATAAGTAAAATGCAAATACGCAGGCTATTATCATACCTGCTTCCAGCAACCGCTGGATACCTGAAAGTCGCGCCATACCCAAAAATTTATCTGTCCAATAACGTTGATTGTCCTATCAGGGAAAGAGTCTAGTTTACATTTACTATTACTATTTTACTCTTAACCAAAGCTGAATCAGAGAATGTCGTTATTTTAATAATGTGAAAACAAGTTATGCTCAAAGCCTACCACATCCCCTTGGCCTTACCTACTTTTTTACCTTTTAGATAATGGTGATAATTATTTACTTTAATTGGATTCTCAACGCTGACGTGCTTTTGACCTCCTCCATCACCACATAGGTTCGCGAAGCACTTACGCCTGGCAGTCGAAGTAAGGTATCTCCCAATAGACGCCGATAGCTAGACATGTCTGCTACCCTTGCTTTAAGTAGGAAATCAAAATTTCCCGACACCAAATGACACTCCTGTATGTCATCGTGTTTTTGAACCGCCGCAGAAAATTCGGCGAAGATATCTACCGATGTTTTGGCTAGCGTAATTTCCACAAACACCAACATTGCAGCGCCTAATTTTATCGGATCAACACTAGCGTGATATCCTTTGATATAACCTTGGGTCTCCAGTCTTTTAACTCTTTCCAGACAAGGACTGGGGCTTAGTCCTACTTCCTTTGCTAATTCGACGTTGGAAATTCGACCGTCTCTTTGCAGAACTATAAGGATGTTTCTATCGATTCTATCGAGGTGTTTCGGCGTCTTGACCAACATTACGTTATGCTTCCAAATTTGACTTTTAGGCTATTTTATATTGCTTATAGAAAATATTCAGCATACAACGCTTTTTTTATTTCAGTATACTGCGCTTCAAAATTGTTCACGACGTTTAAAGGAAGCGGTTATGTTAATCGGTGTACCAAAAGAAATTAAAAACCATGAGTATCGTGTGGGTCTTACACCTGCGGCCGTTAAGGAGTTCGTGACAAACGGACATAAGGTGGCAGTACAGACCACTGCTGGTGATGCTATTGGTTTTACCGACGCTATGTACGTTGAGGCTGGCGCACAAATCTTCGAAACGGCTGAAAAAGTATTTGCTGAAGCTGAGATGATCGTTAAGGTGAAAGAACCTCAACCAAATGAATGCCAGCAGCTAAGTAAGGGCCAGACGCTCTATACTTACCTTCACCTTGCTCCAGATCCGGTACAAACAGAATTGCTAGTGGCTTCCGGAGCAACCTGTATTGCATATGAAACAGTAACGGACGATCGCGGTGGTTTGCCATTACTGGCTCCAATGAGCGAAGTGGCAGGACGAATGTCTGTTCAAGCCGGTGCCCACTTTTTAGAGAAAGTTCATGGTGGCAGTGGTACTTTACTTGGTGGCGTGCCGGGTGTCGCGGCAGGAAAAGTGGTTATCATTGGGGGCGGTGTTGTAGGTATTAATGCGGCTAAAATGGCATTAGGCTTAGGTGCTGACGTCACCATACTCGATCGCTCATTACCGCGATTACGGCAACTCGATGATATTTTTAATGGTCAAGTCAAAACAGTATTTTCCACTGTAGATGCATTAGAGCACTACTCTTCTAGAGCTGACTTGGTAGTAGGCGCAGTACTGATCCCTGGTGCAGCTGCGCCAAAACTGTTAAGCCGAGATCACATTGCTGCCATGAAACCGGGGAGCGTGTTAGTCGATGTAGCGATCGATCAAGGCGGTTGCTTTGCCACATCAAAAGCAACGACCCACCAAGATCCAGTTTACATAGTTGATGACGTTGTTCATTACTGCGTGGCCAATATGCCTGGTGGTGTAGCGAGAACATCTACGATGGCACTAAATAACGCTACCCTGCCCTTTGGTTTAGCGCTTGCGAACAAAGGTCCCAAACAGGCAATGCTTGCTAATGAGCACCTGTTAAATGGCTTAAATGTACATGAAGGAAAAGTAACCTACAAAGCGGTAGTTGACGCGTTAGGTGACCAGCTGAATCTTACGTATGTTGATGCAAGAGAAGCATTGAAATAACGCATTTTTAAGTAAAAAAAGCGCCAATTGGCGCTTTTTTTTAAGAGATACTTTTATTAATGTGTTTCAGCGTCGCGAGAGGATTTTCAGACTGGGTAATTGGACGCCCCATAACCAGATAATTTACACCTCCAGCTACAGCCAACTCAGGTGTCATCACACGCTTTTGATCACCTTTCATACTGCCTACAGGTCTAATACCAGGGGTAACAAGTAAAAAATCTTTTGGAAAATTATTCCGTAACACTTTGGCTTCCTGAGCAGAGCACACTACACCGTCCAAACCTGCTTTATGTGTCAATGCAGCAAGTTTGTTGACCTGGTCAGCTGGACTTACTCCAGGTACTACCTGATCAAGCTGTTCGGTATCCATGCTGGTAAGAACCGTCACAGCGATAAGTTTTGTCGCAGGATTTGCACTCTGAGCTATAGCTTGCTTAGCTTTCTGCATCATTTCGAGCCCACCTGACGCGTGTACGTTTACCATCCATACCCCAAGCTCAGCTGCTGCTTTACACGCTTTAGCCACCGTATTTGGAATATCATGAAATTTCAAATCGAGAAAAACGTCGAAGCCTTTTGCAACAAGCGCTTTGACAAATTCTGGCCCGAACAACGTGAACATCTCTTTGCCTACTTTGAGTTTGCATTCAGTTGGTTCTAACTGCTCAATTAGCTGCAGTGCAGCGGCTTTATTGTCAAAATCAAGTGCAACAATTACTTTAGGATCTTGATTCAATGATTATTCTCCATCCAGACCTTTAATGGGTTTAACAGTATTCCACTTTTTACAAGAAGGGCATAACCAGTAAAGTTTACGCCCCGAAAAGCCACAACTCTGACAACGATATTTTGGCCGCTGACTAATTTGATCAGCTACCAACTCTTTTAGCATTTTTAAACTGTCGGTTGATGTCGTTTCGTCAATATTGTCAATATACAACCCCATTAACGTTTTGAACCCTTTCATGGTGGGTCTATCTCTTAATTGGTTTAACAGATAGTCGGCTGCTTTACCTGCTTCACCTTTCGTAACCAGCACCTCTACCATCGCTAGATAGGATGTTGCACATTGCTGCCAATGTACTTGTAGCTGTTCTTCAAATGTATCCCAATCGCCAGTTTCAACTGCAATAATTTTAAGTTTAGGTACAGCCTCACTAAACCAATTTATGTCTCGCTCTGCAACCTGTAGTAAATAAGTTTGCGCTTCGCTATACCGTTTTTGCTGCAAGGCTAACTCACCTAACATTAGCCATGGCCTAACAGCCCGTTCGTCAGCATTAACAGCTTTCTGTAACAGTGACAGGGCTTCCCCCTGATTATCTTCGTTAATTTCAATTTGTGCCTGTTCGCAATAAAAATGAGCAAGACGCTCACTAACGTCATCATTGTCTCCATGGCATTGAACCATTCGTTCAGCTAATTCTATGGCACGCGCCCATTCTTTAGTTGTCTGGTAAATGCTGAATAACTGCTGTTGGGCGATTAAATAATGTTTTTCACTATTCAATAACTGTAAAAAAGCATTTTCAGCTCTTTCGAGAAAACCCGCCTGAGTATAATCTTTACCCAATTCCTTTAACGCATTTTCACGTTGACCTGGTTGTAGTTCGTCTCGGCTAACTAGATTCTGATGAACAAGAATTGCGCGGTCAATCTCACCTCGATGGCGAAAGAAATTTCCCATCGCGATATGCGTTTCTACCGTGTCACTATTTAAGTTTATCATTTTGATGAGGGTATCAACCGCTTTGTCAGGTTGATCGGAAAGAAGAAAATTTAGTCCTTTGTAATAGTGACGAGACAAAATACTGGACTGCTTACGCTGGGCCTGTCTAACACTGTTTCTGCCCATAACCCAACCGTAACCGGCAGCAACAGGCAGCAGAAGAAACAGCAGTTCAAGCATATCAGGCTTCTTTAGTTAACTTACGTATTTTTGCTCGCGCTGCTACTAATTGCACACGCAAGGCTAACCAGCTCACTAACATGAGCAGTAGACCTATGACTACACCTACCGCCACTGAAACCGCAATCAAAGTAGATACGCGCATTTCCGATTGGGCAATCAAATAATTCACCGCAATAACCGCTTCGTTTTGTGATCCTATGGCAAAAGCTAAGGTCAATAAAACGAGAATCAATATAAGAGAAATTATTCCTTTCAATACAATAGTCTTAGTCGCGTCGCATTGACTCAAGCATAGCAAATTGAATAGTAAACTAACATGCAAAAAATGGCTTTTTGCTAGAAATACTCATATTTGTTTTAGTAAAGTGGACTAGCTGGCCTTTTTAGCTAGCTCTTTCGCTGTACCTTCGGAGTCATTTTTGTCCGCTTTAGGTGGACGTAACGGACGTAACTTCGCCTTAAGTAACTCATTATGAAGCGTTGATTCATTCGTTAAATAAACGACATGGGTGTAGGCCGACTGCATATTGGAAAGCTTGTCATACACTGTTTTATCTATTTTTGATAACTGTGCTAAGCGCTTCCGGGTCAGCGGCGTCGTAGCTGAATGGCAGCGCATTGTTTCTATGTGCGTTACGCATAACTCAACTTTGTCTTGCTCAAGATGATTCGCAATATTTTGACGCATAGTACCATATAAGAAATTTTTCTCTGCGATATAGACCAACTTATTGTCATCTTTTCGAACGCAATGCACCACCAACGCGTTCTGCTTCTTGCCTATCATGAATTGTTCGAGTAACGCTGATTTAGGCCGCATGGTTTCTCTATCAGCAAAGAAGCCATGGAGAGGAACTACATTTTGTACGCGTGAAAACGGGTATAAATCATCTGACTTTTCACTTTGATATACCGTTTTTAATCGATCTAATATGTGTCGGTTCGATACGCATAGTACACTCACCGAAGGATGATGACGCATAGCAAGTTCCCAGATAAAACGATGGGTATTTTGCTGCGTCCGAGCAATATCCCGTTGTCGGAAAAACGCTAAATTTTGTTCTAATAATGCGTCCACCGACCCTTTCTTATTCACTTCAGGGAGTTTAAGTCGCATAATGCCACGCCGTTCGTCGTAATGCACAATCATGTATTTCTCATTGCGCATTTTAAAGTCGGGTACTGAAATTTTAATTGAATCGGTAAAATGAGCCGCTTCAACTTTTTCGTTTAGCGCTATTTGCATCCCGCTTGCTGATATATCTTTCACTTTGCACTGAAATGAAGTCAATAATCCCGTTTTTATAGACGCGTCTCTTTCAATAACGTATCGATGCTCGCTTCGACGGTCAAGGTCCTCTTCCATAACATATGATATAGACCATTTGTTTTTATCAGCAATGAGCGACTTAGGAATTGCCGGAAATTGGCACTTTTCTCCAATGGTTAATTCCTTTAGGGAGTGGGTAATATCCCTACAAAAGATCACTGAAGTCATCACCGCTAATTCTGGAAAGTCAGCCTTTGCAAGGTCATGTATTTCAAACGCTTTATTCTTATCTTCCTCGTCAATACTATCGATACGACAATGCGTACAGGTTAACGTGCCTGATTTCATCATCAAATATATCAGAGGACTCATTTGTTCACTTGCCACTAAATCACGATGTGTTGCACAAATATCTATTGGACCTTTTTTAGTATTGACTGTCCCATTAAATAAAAAAGCTTCCCCATATCGCTGAAGTTCCGCATAAAGGCGGTTAAAAGAGCTTTTTCCAGACAGCTTATCAAGGAATTTATGCGCATTGTTACGTTCTACATTTGATTTTGTGAACAGGGCAATAATGGGAATAGCTTGTTTTTTGTTGGCCTTTACGAAAAAAGGCAACCATGGGCTATTTTCTAAAATACGGTCTCTTTCTAAATCTTGCATTGCGCGCTCTATTTCCAGCTCTCTTTTGAGCGGTTGGTGGAAAGCAGCGGTATCGATATACTTCTTTAACTGCGCAAGTAGACGCTTGTCGACGTCTTCGGCGAAGTCAAATTGCAGTTCGTAATTAGCGGTATGTTGATTAAACTTGATCGAGTCTAGCTTAACCTTAATTTGCGTTTCTTTTGTTGTAAACCCTTGAATTTCTGGAAAGGTAAATGTTAGTTCGTCACCTTGACTCATTTTAGGCGGTCTACGAAGTTCAACCGCCATAGTATTGTAGCCTAACGACGCAATGTTGCAGTTTCGACCATTTTGAAACTCTGGTGAAGAGACCTGGAAGTTAGGCGTTATAGCAATATCGTCTCCAAAATCGATGTCATTTTGGGACTGAGACTCCACAGCAAAAGCATCTACAATCTTTTTGTATTGCTCTTTTTTTATTTGCGACTGATAGAATTCTGAACTCGTTATGGACTCAAAAACACCAACCGTGTAACGATTTTGGTATAAACCCGTTTCTTTTTTAAGGATCTGTGCGCCTATTTTATCCAAACACATATCAATGCCAAAATGTTTGAACTTAATAACGGGGAATTGGGCAAAAGCTGAATTATCTGCGGGCGCGTCTGTGAGAGAAGTAAGCCTAATCACTTCTTCTTTAATAGTTTTTCTAACATTTGCAGGTAAACGCTGAGAGAATTTATTTAATCCTTCGAGCAACCTGTTGTCTTGCTCATAAGGTATGAGCGCTCTAATCAAATGCTGAAATTGTTTTATTACTTGCTTTTCATCACCGGCAGACATAGAACCACACCAGCCTCAAGGCAATATTATTATAAGTTATTTAAGGCTTTACTTAAACGTAAGTGTACATCGACATAAGCGGAGATACACACTTTCGCTACAGCTAAGGATTACTAATGGTTATCGGCAGGTATGAACAAATCATTAATGAAATGTTACTTTTCGTTCAACCTTTAAACAACTAATAAGAATAGTGCCTAAAAATCTATTGAAAGGCAATAAAAAAGCCGTAGAAACTACGGCTTAATTCGCTGATAAATCAACACGCTCTCTTAATTCTTTACCAGGTTTAAAATGTGGAACGTATTTTCCGTCCAATTTTACAGTCTCACCCGTTTTTGGATTTCGACCTACCCTGGGTGCACGATAGTGCAAAGAAAAACTTCCAAAACCACGAATCTCTATTCGTTCGCCTTTTTGCAGGGTTTGCGCCATCTGCTCAAGCAACTCTTTAATAGCCGACTCCAACTCTTTGGCAGGAACATGGCGTGCCGAATCGGCTAGCCGCTCAATTAATTCAGACTTAGTCATAGTAATCCCTATGTCAAAAGTTAATCCAAACAGCTACCGATGGTAAGTGCGCCCATATTGAGCACACTAAACCGTTATTACTCGCCTTTCGCAGCTTTGAAAGCTTCAGCCATTGCATTAGCAAAACCACCATCGTCTTGCTGGTTTACTTTATCAATTGCTTCTTTCTCATCTGCTTGATCTTTCGCTTTAACAGAAAGATTTACAGTACGGTTTTTACGGTCAACACCCATGAACTTGGCTTCAATGCTGTCACCAACATTAACTTCTTCAGAAGCGTCTTCTACACGGTCACGAGATAAATCACCTACGCGGATGTAGCCGTCTACTTCTTCAGCCAGGTTCACAGTAACGCCTTTCGCGTCAACTGCGGTAACTGTACCAGTAACAATAGCACCTTTCTTGTTGTCTGTCAGATACTTATTGAACGGATCTTCTTCAATTTGCTTAACGCCTAAAGAAATACGCTCACGCTCTGGGTCGACTTGTAAAACAACAGCGGAAATCTCGTCGCCTTTCTTATAATCGCGAACGGCATCTTCGCCTGTTTTATTCCAGCTGATATCAGATAAATGAACCAAACCATCAATACCGCCATCAAGCCCGATGAAGATACCGAAGTCAGTGATTGACTTGATCTTACCAGACACTTTGTCACCTTTTTCGTGTGACTTGGCGAATTCTTCCCATGGGTTAGCTATACACTGCTTAAGACCTAGAGAAATACGACGACGTTCTTCATCGATTTCAAGTACCATAACTTCAACAGTGTCACCAAGATTAACCACTTTAGATGGGTGGATATTCTTGTTCGTCCAGTCCATTTCAGATACGTGAACTAGACCTTCAACACCATCTTCGATTTCAACAAAACAACCGTAGTCAGTTAAGTTAGTTACCTGACCTGTGATCTTAGTGCCTTCTGGATAACGCTGAGCAATTTCTTGCCAAGGATCGTTGCCCATCTGCTTCATGCCAAGTGAAACACGTTGCTTGTCTTTGTCAAACTTCAACACTTTTACGTTAATTTCATCACCCACGTTTACAATCTCACTTGGGTGTTTAACGCGCTTCCACGCCATATCAGTAATGTGTAATAGACCGTCCACACCACCTAAGTCAACGAACGCGCCGTAATCAGTAAGGTTCTTAACGATACCTTTGATTTCATGACCTTCTTCAAGGTTCGCTAACAATGATTCGCGTTCTGCACTGCTTTCAGCTTCGATAACCGCGCGACGAGATACAACAACGTTATTACGCTTAGCATCAAGCTTGATTACTTTAAACTCAAGCTCTTTACCTTCAAGGTGAGTAGTGTCACGAACAGGACGTACGTCAACTAATGAGCCTGGCAAGAACGCACGAACACTGTTAACTTCAACAGTGAAACCGCCTTTAACCTTGCCATTAATAACACCTTTAATTGTTTCTTTTTCTTCGTATGCTTTTTCAAGCTCAACCCACGCTTCATGGCGCTTGGCTTTTTCACGAGAAAGAATCGTTTCACCGAAGCCATCTTCAACTGCATCAAGCGCTACATCTACTTGATCGCCAATTTCAATTTCCAGCTCGCCTTCGGCATTTTTAAATTGATCCGCAGGGATCGCACTTTCTGATTTCAAGCCAGCATCGACAAGAACAATATCTTTATCGATTGAAACTACCGTACCTTTAACAATGGAACCTGGACGGGTTTCAAGTTCTAATAGGCTTTCTTCAAAAAGTTGTGCAAAATTTTCAGTCATAAGGTTTAAATTTAATTTAAAGTTGATATCCATATGTCAATCCAGAGCACATGGGGTTATTAACACATGTCGCAACATCCAGTTGTCGCAACTTTTATCAATGACAATTAATGGCTTCTATTTACAATCGAGAAGTAATAATTTCCATTGCCTTTTCAAACACTTGATTGATATTCAAGTGCGTTGAATCTATCACTACTGCGTCTTCAGCCGGTGTCAAAGGTGCTACTGAACGATTAGAGTCACGCTCATCACGAGCCTTGATATCGGTTAAAAGGCGCGCAATATTAACATCCATCCCCTTTGCTTTCAACTGACCATATCGCCTTTCGGCTCTGGCTTCGGCGCTAGCTGTGAGGAATAATTTGACCGCCGCATCAGGAAATACCACCGTTCCCATATCGCGGCCATCTGCGACAAGGCCTGGTGCTTGCTGAAAAGCCCGTTGTCTGCGTAATAGTGCTTCACGAACACGCGGTAAAGCGGCTATTTGTGAGGCTACACCGCCAACTCTCTCAGTACGAATATCATCGGTAACATCCTCGCCTTCCAAAATAATACGACTGGATTCACCATTGGCTTCAAAACTAACATCTAAACCTGTTGCTAATGGCACAATTGAATCTTCGTCATTACATGGTAAGTCATGGTGAAGTGTTGCCATAGCCAGCACACGATATATCGCTCCGCTGTCTAGAAAATGCCAGTCTAGTTGCTTGGCCAACAAACTGCTTAAAGTCCCTTTGCCTGCGCCGCTAGGCCCATCAACCGTGACTATAGGTGTTGGATGCATGCCTGCTCCAGATTATAATAGTTAAAAAAACGCGCGCAATTATACGCTTAGATCGCGCTTTATACCATGCTTGTTTATAAATGGTTGCCGCAATGTAAAGATTTAATGTTTACAAATTGTCGCTAAGCGCGTGAAATAATCCGGAAATGTTTTTTTCGTGCACCCTGGGTCGTTAATAGTAACTGACTGCTCACTTAACGATAACAGAGAAAAACACATGGCGATTCGATGGTCGTTATAAGTGTCGATAGGAACATGAGCAAAATCAGCAAGAGGCCATACCTTAATATAGTCTCGTCCCTCTTCTACTTGTGCTCCTATTTTTTTTAATTCAGTTGCCATCGCGTGCAACCGATCCGTTTCTTTAACCCGCCAATTATATATATTTCTAATAACAGTAGGTGAGTTAGCAAACAATGCAGTAGTTGCTATCGTCATGGCCGCATCTGGAATGTGATTCATATCCATATCAATTCCATTAAGTTCACCGCGAGTAACAGTAACAGACTCCTTTTGCCAACTTACTTTGGCGCCCATTTTTTCCAGCACTTCAGCAAAATGAACATCACCCTGAATGCTAGCGCTCCCAATTCCTGTTACCGTTACCGTGCCCCCTTTTATGGCTGCCGCTGCAAGAAAATATGAAGCTGAAGATGCGTCACCCTCTACCATAAACCGTCCAGGTGAAATATATCGCTGGCCAGCTTTAATAATAAACCTTTGATAATTCTTATTTTCTACGTGCACACCAAAACGTTGCATAGTATCTAATGTAATATCAATGTAGGGTTTAGATACGAGCTGTCCCGTAATATTTATGGTGACATTTCCTTCGAAGAGAGGAGCCGCCATAAGTAATGCTGTTAAGAATTGGCTGGATACGCTCCCGTCAACCGATAAATCAGCCCCCTTTAAACGTTTACCGTTTATTTTCAAGGGAGGGAATCCTGTTGATTTTAGGTATTGAATGTCAGCCCCGGCTTGTTGTAGCGCATTAACTAGATCGCCAATGGGACGCTCTTCCATTCTAGGCTCACCGGTCAATTCTACTATGGCGTTGCTAGCAGCTAACGTGGCGCACAATGGTCGCATTGCCGTGCCAGCGTTCCCTAAGAATAAAGGAGCTTGTGGTGTTTTGCGAAACGCCCCAGCGATTCCTTCAACAACACATTCGGTTTTATCAGCGCTAAGCTGGTAGCGAACCCCTAACTGCTTAAGCGCAGTTAACATATGGGAAATGTCCTCACTGTCCAGTAAGTTATTCAGCGTGGTGGTACCTTTGGCTAATGCGGCTAATAATAAAGCTCGGTTTGATAGGCTCTTCGAGCCTGGTACATTTATTGTTCCTTCAACTTTTTTGACCGGTTCAATCGTAAGCGCTGATGCGGGCATTACCCTACCCTCCGCTCAAAATCCTGCATAAACTCAACCAACCTCTGCACTCCCTCTAAGGGCATAGCATTATAGATGCTTGCTCGCATACCACCTACGAAACGATGACCTTTCAGGGCCACTAAGCCATCAGCAGCCGCTTGTGTTAAGAATAAATCGTCTAGTGAAGGGTCCGCTAATTGAAAGGGTACGTTCATTATTGATCGACAAGCAGGGTGCACCCTGCTTTGGTAAAAGCTTGAGTTATCTATAGCATCGTAAAGACACTTTGCTTTTGCTTGATTATGCTCAGCCATAGCATCCACGCCACCTTGTTTAAGCAGCCATTTAAATACCAATCCTGCTAGATACCATGAAAATGTCGGCGGTGTATTATACATTGAGCCTGTTGTCGCAAGTTCATTATAATCAAATATTGATGGCGTATTTCTCTGCGCACGACCAACCAAATCATCCCGTATGATCACAACGCTTAATCCGGAGGGCCCGATATTTTTTTGAGCACCAGCGTAGATAACGCCATACTTACTGACATCAATAGGTTTGGATAATATGCATGAAGACATGTCCGCGACGAGCGGGACCTTTCCCGACTCTGGTAACCAATCGTATGCCACCCCATCTACGGTTTCATTCGGACAAAAATGCAAATAAGCCGCACGTTGATCGATCTGTTCTTCCACTGGCTTTACCATGAAATCCAGCCCATCTTTCTGAGTTAATTCACCCACAACTTTAGGATGATTAAACTTACTGGCTTCAGCGACGGCGCCTTTTGACCAAGAACCGGATACAAGATGTAGCGATGTATCGGTAGGATTGGACAAATTTAGAGGGACTGCGGCAAAATGCGCACGGCCACCGCCATGAGTAAAAAGCACATGATAGTTTTCGGGAACTTGCATCAACTTACGTAAATCAGTTTCAGCTTGAGTAGCCACGGCCCTAAACGCGTCGCCGCGGTGACTAACCTCCATCACTGAGCTACCACTTTCTTGCCAGTTAAGTAACTCTTCTCGCGCTTGTCGTAAAACAGATGGGGGCAGCATCGCCGGTCCCGCACTAAAATTGAATACTTGCGTCATTTGAAATATTAACCTTAAAAACAAAACAAGCGGCTAAAAGCCGCTTGTTAAAGACATGGTTGCAAGGTGTCAGCATACTGACACGTTACATTACTCTTCTGTCGCTGGCTTATCACTGGCTTCTGTTGAAGCCTCATCAGCATTCTCATCGGTAAGATTTTCATTACCCTCGATGCTTTCTAGAAGTTCTTCATCCATCTCTTCGATGCGTTGAAGACCCACAACGTGTTCGTTCTCAGTAGTACGAATCAAACGTACACCCTGGGTATTTCTACCCACAACTGATACTTCACTTACGCGAGTTCGCACCAGCGTGCCTTGGTCGCTTATCAGCATCATTTCGTTTGTTTCGTCGACCTGCACAGCGCCAATTACTTTGCCGTTGCGTTCAGATACTTTTATAGAAACAACCCCCTGAGTAGCACGACTTTTCGCCGGGTAGTCAGCTAAAGGAGTACGTTTGCCGTATCCATTTTCTGTAGCAGTTAATATGTCGCCGTCTCCTTGAGGGACTATCAACGAGACCACTTTCTGACCGTCTTGCATACGGATACCACGAACACCCGTAGCAGTTCTGCCCATTGGACGTAATGCTAATATTTCTTCACCTGTTTCAGGATCTATTTTAACGTCACCCGTTTCCGCGTCTCGAGCTTTTTCATTAAAGCGTACAACCTTTCCTGCATCAGAGAACAACATTATGTCATCACTACCGGTAGTAATAGCAACGCCTATCAGTTCGTCACCATCATTGAGGTTTACCGCAATAATACCGTTAGAGCGTGGACGTGAATAAGAGCTCAAATCAGTTTTCTTAACTGTACCGTTAGCCGTCGCCATAAGGACATATTTGCCTTCTTCGAACTCTTTAATCGGCAAAATAGCAGTAATGCGTTCGTCATTTTCCAAGGGCAGAATGTTGACAATTGGACGGCCACGGGCGTTCCGAGAAGCGAATGGCAGTTGATACACTTTAAGCCAATATAGCCTGCCTCGAGTGGAGAAACACAAAATGTGATCATGGGTATTGGCGACTAACAAACGTTCGATGAAATCTTCATCTTTCATCTTAGTTGCAGACTTACCCTTACCTCCACGACGCTGTGCTTCATAGTCAGATAATTTCTGATACTTAACATATCCTTCACGAGAAAGCGTTACGACAACGTCTTCTTGTTCGATTAAATCTTCAATATCAATATCGTGCGTAGCGGCAGTAATCTCAGTCCGACGCTCATCACCGTATTCGTCGCGAATCGCTTCTAACTCTTCACGAATAACTTCCATCAAACGCTCAGGTGAACGCAAAATGTGCAGTAATTCCGCTATCTGCTCAAGCAGCACCTTGTACTCTTCTAGAATCTTATCGTGCTCTAGCCCTGTAAGCTTGTGCAAGCGTAAATCAAGAATTGCCTGAGCCTGTTGCTCAGTAAGATGGTATTTACCATCACGGATACCAAATTCAGGTAGTAACCAATCGGGACGGGCGGCATCGTTACCAGCACGCTCAAGCATATCGGCCACGTCACCTAATTGCCAGCCTTGGGCAACTAATGATTGTTTCGCTTCTGCAGGACTGGGGGATGCTTTGATTAACTCGATGATTGGGTCGATGTTCGCCAGCGCAATTGCCAGACCTTCAAGAATATGTGCTCTATCGCGAGCCTTACGAAGCTCAAACACCGTCCGTCGAGTAACAACTTCACGACGATGAAGAATAAATGATTCTAATGTTTCTTTAAGATTAAATACTTTCGGCTGGCCGTTATCCAGCGCAACCATATTTATGCCGAATACAGTTTGCAGCTGTGTATTCGCATATAAATGATTTAACAGCACTTCTGCAGATTCAGAGCGCTTAACTTCTATAACAATGCGCATGCCGTCTTTGTCAGACTCATCACGCAGTGCCGAAATTCCTTCAATCCGTTTTTCTTTAACCAGTTCCGCAATTTTTTCTATTAAGCGGGCTTTATTCACCTGATACGGAATTTCGTTAACTACAATAGTTTCTTTTCCATTGGAGTCGGTTTCTATTTCAGCTTTTGCTCGTAAATAGATCTTACCGCGTCCAGTACGATAGGCATCGTCTATCCCCTTGCGGCCGCTAATGGTAGCTGCTGTCGGGAAATCTGGACCGGGGATGTGTTCCATTAAACCGTCAATACTTAAATCAGGGTCGTCAATCAAGGCGACACACCCATTAACGACTTCCGTTAAGTTATGTGGAGGAATATTGGTTGCCATACCCACGGCGATACCGGACGATCCATTCACCAATAAATTAGGAACACGCGTAGGTAAGACTTCGGGAATTTGCTCTGTACCATCATAGTTGGGTACAAAATCTACGGTATCTTTATCTAAATCTGCTAACAATTCGTGGGCGATCTTCGCCATACGAACTTCTGTATAACGCATAGCTGCAGCCGAATCACCATCAACTGAGCCGAAGTTTCCCTGACCGTCAACAAGCATATAACGCAAAGAAAATGGTTGCGCCATTCGGACGATGGTGTCATATACAGCAGAGTCGCCGTGAGGGTGATATTTACCGATAACATCCCCTACAACACGCGCTGATTTTTTATATGGCTTATTGAAATCGTTTTTTAGCTCATTCATCGCAAATAAAACACGGCGGTGAACAGGCTTCAAACCATCTCTAACATCAGGCAAAGCACGCCCGACGATTACGCTCATAGCGTAATCGAGGTAAGAGTTCTTTAACTCTTCCTCTATATTAATGGGAAGGATTTCTTTCGCGTCATCACTCATAAACTGCGTTATCCCTTTTTTCTAAACACATGCGGCGCTGTATAAATAGTCTGTTAAAAAACGAGGACGGTAGGAGCGCTCACTATTATAATTGGGTGGTAAAACAATCGCTGAGTGTACCACTGACGAATCAAATTATGTAGCAGTTAATCTATTACATTCGATAATTTATCAGAAATCAGGCCTATAGTTGCGGTAGTTGATTACTTATTCATCGATCATAATAAATAAATAGCAAACCCCCTCCTTTTTTAATGAAATTAAGGTAAGGTTTATTCCTCCATTTTAATTCAGGTAGCATAAAAAGTATGGCGAATGTCGACAGCCAGGAAATAAATAAGTTTGCCGAACTTGCTTCTCGCTGGTGGGACCCAGAAGGAGAGTTCAAACCCCTTCACGCAATCAACCCTCTTCGATTAGAATTTATCGAAACGCACGCCAAAGGCCTTCATGGGAAAAAAATTGTAGATATAGGTTGTGGAGGCGGAATACTCTCGGAGTCAATGGCTGCATGTGGGGCTGACGTTACGGGTATAGATATGGCGGAAGCTTCCCTCGAAGTGGCCAAGCTTCATGGGTTGGAAAGCCAGATAAAGGTAAACTATGCGTGCAGTACCGCAGAAGATTTTGCTGCTCACCATGAAAACGGCTTCGACGTGGTTACCTGTATGGAAATGTTGGAACATGTACCAGACCCTTTTTCAGTGGTACAGGCCTGTTCTAAACTGGTTAAACCTGGCGGCCACGTGTTTTTTTCGACATTAAACAGAAATATGAAATCTTATTTAATGGGCATTCTTGGCGCTGAATATGTGCTTAACCTGGTTCCTAAAGGAACCCACCAATACAGTCGTTTTATAAAACCGTCAGAATTGATGACAATGACGGATAACGCCGGTTTAACTAGCCGAGATGTTACTGGATTGCATATGAACCCGCTAACTCAGACGTTCTATCTATCTGATCGTAACATTGATGTGAATTATCTTCTGTACACGCAAGCATAGCAAACAACTATATATAGTGCGAAGCAGGCCTCTTTCGCACTATATATCGTGTTCATCTAAAAACTTCCCTTCAACCAAAAAATTAATTTAATTATTTTTCTGACCTCAAAAAATACTTGCATTTGATTAAGTGAAGGCTTGATTAATGCTTTTAGGTGAGTCACCACTAACCAAAATTCTAGTTAGGGTTAACTGCTGTTAAAACCACCAGATATTGGGTTGCATTACGCGCAAAACCTCACTATCTTGTGCCTTGTTCAGAGCGTTCAAACGATTAAAAAAATAACAGTCCAAACTCGCTCGATGCTGCAACGGATAGCAATGGACAACGCACTCTTGAAAGCTTATCTCAATAAAAGTAAACAATGAAAAGTATTCAGCAGTGTTTATCAACAACAGATTTGAATGAATAATAATATGTCTTCCAAAAAACGATAACAGTGTTCACCCACTTTATTTTGCGAAGATTAACGTTACACGCGCTAACTAAAATACGGCCAGCACAATGAATAATAATTTGTATGTCACCAAACGCAATGGTGAGAAAGACCCCATCGATCTGGATAAAATTCATAAAGTTATAACCTGGGCAGCAGACGGACTAAATAATGTTTCCGTTTCCCAGGTAGAAATTCGTGCTCATATCCAGTTTTATGATGGCATCACCACCAGTGAGATTCATGAAACACTCATAAAATCGGCAGCAGATCTAATTTCTACTGAGGCACCCGACTACCAATATTTAGCAGCAAGGCTTGCTATTTTCCACTTGCGCAAAAAGGCCTACGGTCAGTTTGAACCGCCAGCACTAGTTGATCACGTGAAAAAAATGATCGCGAGCGGCAAGTACGACTCACACATATTAGAAGATTACACTGAAGCCGAAATTGCGGAAATGGGAAGTTTCGTCGACCATTGGCGAGATATGACTTTTAGCTATGCAGCCGTTAAGCAGCTAGAAGGCAAGTATTTGGTTCAAAACCGAGTATCAGGCGAAATTTATGAAAGTGCCCAGTTCTTATATGTATTAGTTGCTGCATGTTTGTTTGCCAATTATCCAAAGAGTGAGCGTCTCAGTTATATTCGTCGTTTTTATGATGCAACGTCGACATTTAAAATTTCATTGCCCACCCCAATTATGGCCGGTGTGCGTACCCCTACCCGTCAGTTTAGTTCATGTGTATTAATAGAAACGGGTGACAGTTTAGATTCAATAAACGCCACTGCTAGTGCGATTGTTAAGTACGTGAGCCAACGAGCAGGGATTGGCGTAAATGCCGGCAGAATCCGTGCATTAGGTAGTCCAATTCGTGGTGGCGAAGCTTTCCATACTGGCTGTATTCCATTCTATAAATATTTCCAAACTGCAGTTAAGAGCTGCTCTCAAGGTGGTGTACGTGGGGGCGCAGCAACTCTTTTCTATCCACTTTGGCATATGGAAGTTGAATCGCTTCTGGTGCTTAAAAATAACCGAGGTGTAGAAGAGAACCGTGTTCGTCATCTTGATTATGGCGTGCAATTCAACAAGTTAATGTATCAGCGCATGATGAAGGATGATTACATCACTTTATTTAGCCCTTCTGATGTACCAGGACTGTACGATGCATTTTTTGCAGACCAGCCAAAATTTGAACAGCTGTATGTGCAATACGAAAACGATGACAGTATCAGGAAAAAACGCATTAAAGCGATGGAGCTGTTCAGTCTGTTTATGCAAGAACGTGCCAGTACGGGTCGTATTTATCTGCAAAACGTTGATCACTGTAATACTCACAGTCCATTTAACCCTCTGCTTGCACCCGTGCGCCAAAGTAACTTGTGCCTGGAGATAGCGCTACCGACCAAGCCTCTTGAACATGTGAATGATGAAAACGGGGAAATCGCGCTTTGTACACTATCTGCATTTAATTTAGGCGCGATCGAATCACTGGATGAATTTGAAGAGTTAGCTGATTTGGCGGTACGTGCGTTGGATAACTTACTGGACTATCAGGATTATCCGGTGCCGGCTGCATATAACGCTACTATGAACCGTAGAACGTTAGGTATAGGTGTAATTAACTTTGCTTATTACTTAGCAAAAAATGGCGTAAAATATTCTGATTTCAGTGCAAATGGTCTTATTCATCGCACGTTTGAAGCAATGCAATATTACCTACTCAAAGCATCAAATAATCTAGCCAAAGAAAAAGGTGCGTGCCCTAAGTTTAATGAGACGACTTATTCCCAGGGCATATTACCAATTGATAGCTACAAAAAAGAGCTGGATCAAGTGTGTAACGAGCCTTTGCACTATGATTGGGATGCATTGCGTGAAGAAATTAAAACGCATGGTTTACGTAATTCAACCCTTTCGGCGTTAATGCCGTCTGAAACTTCATCACAGATTTCAAATGCCACTAATGGTATTGAACCACCACGGGGTCATATCAGCGTTAAAGCCAGTAAAGATGGTATTCTCAAGCAAGTCGTCCCTGAGTACGAAGAGCTCAAAGATAAGTATGAACTTTTATGGGACATTCCTTCCAACGAAGGGTACTTGCAACTCGTTGGTGTCATGCAAAAGTTCATCGACCAAACGATATCTGCCAACACTAACTATGATCCGAGCAAATACGAGGGTGGAAAAGTCCCAATGAAAGTATTGCTGAAAGACTTACTCACTACCTATAAATTAGGTGTGAAAACACTTTACTATCATAATACTCGTGATGGTGCGGCTGACCAGAGCACTCAGGAAGCTAAATCAGCTGAGCGCAAGCCCCAAGTAGCGGTAATGGTAGAAGATGATGATTGTGCAGGCGGTGCGTGCAAAATTTAGCACGCCCTTTCCATCGTTATTGTCTGTTTTTACGTTAATCAAAGTTTTCAACTGAGCATTTATGAAATACACAACGTTTAACCAAAAAAGTGTTAATCCCCTCGCTGAACCGATGTTTTTCGGTAACCCTGTGAATGTCGCCCGCTATGATCAGCAAAAGCATGACATTTTTGAAAAGTTAATAGAAAAACAAATAAGCTTTTTCTGGCGACCAGAAGAAGTTGACGTGTCCAGAGACAGAGTTGATTTTCAAAAGCTCACTGATGCTGAAAAACATATTTTCATATCTAACTTGAAGTATCAGACGTTATTGGATTCAGTGCAAGGGCGCAGTCCTAATATTGCGATGTTACCTATTGTGTCTTTGCCTGAGTTAGAAACCTGGATAGAAACCTGGTCATTTTTCGAAACCATCCACTCTCGTTCATATACGCATATTCTTCGAAACCTATTTTCCGATCCTAGTAGTGTATTTGAAGACATTGTCGTAAACGAAGAAATCAAGCGACGCGCGACAGATATTTCGCGATACTACGATGACTTGATATTTGCTACACAGCTTTGGCAAACACAGGGCGAAGGTATTCACACAGTCGATGGCCAGACACACGAAATCACCATGCGCGAGTTAAAGAAAAAGCTTTACCTTTGCATGAATTCGGTAAATGCGCTTGAGGCAATTAGATTCTACGTATCGTTCGCGTGTACGTTTGCTTTTGCTGAACGCAAGTTAATGGAAGGTAATTCAAAAATTATCCGACTGATTGCTCGCGACGAAAATCTGCACTTAACTTCAACCCAACATATACTCAATATTTGGGCTAAGGGTAAAGACGACCCAGAAATGGCTGAAATTGCCCAAGAATGTAAACAAGAAGCCACCGCTATTTTCCTTACTGCGGTAGAGCAGGAAAAGGAATGGGCTGACTACTTATTTAAGCACGGTACTATGATTGGTCTAAACAAAGACATTTTATGTCAATACGTAGACTACATTGCAGTACAGCGCATGAGTGCAATTGGTCTAGAAGCGCCCTTTTCTGTTAAAAGTAATCCGCTGCCATGGATGAACAATTATCTTAACTCAGACCATGTTCAGGTGGCTCCCCAGGAATCAGAAATCAGTTCTTATCTGGTAGGACAAATTGATTCCTCTGTAAGTGGTGATGACTTCGCTGATATGGAATTGTAGCTCAGACTCCGTTCGTCATGACCCATTTAAAAGATGAAGCATTCCATATTGATGTTATCGATGTGGGATGTGCTCAATCATCTTCTGACAAAACCTTATTAGAATCGCTTGAAGAAGCTGACATAGACATTCACTTTCATTGTCGCGAGGGGTTTTGTGGTGCCTGTCGTACGCAATTGCTTGACGGTAAAGTGGATTACACCACTGATCCATTAGCTTATATTGATGATGATGAAATACTACCTTGTTGCTGTATCGCTACAAGCAATCTTACAATAAAAGTACCACTTTAAAGCGTTCCAAACCGGGTTTGATTTCTTCCCGCTTGTTTAGCTTCATATAGTAACTTGTCTGCCTTTTCTATCATTGGCGTAATCTCGTAGGGTGCTTTTGCCGTCACACACCCAACGCTTAATGTTAGCTTCCCAGTTTCAGTGCATTTATTTTCTATATTACGTTTGGCAAGTGACTGATGAATGTTTAGTGAAATTAACTTTGCGCCTTTTTCATCTGTGGCAGGTAAGATGAGAATAAATTCTTCACCTCCATAACGCGCCACGAAATCAGTGCTTCGCGTTGCTATTTTCGATAATGTTTGAGCAACCTGTCGTAAGCACTCATCCCCCTGCTGATGGCCATAGGTATCGTTATAGTGTTTGAAATAATCTATGTCTAACATCATCAATGTAAAAACTTGATAATCTCTTGTCGCATGCCGGTCTTGTTCATTAAGGTAATTTTCCAGATAACGACGATTAAAAACATTAGTCAATCCATCCAACATAGCTAAAGTACTCAACCTATCAGTAATAAGCTTGAGTTTAATGTGGGTTTGCAATCTGTACTTAAGCGTAGGAAAAATAATGGGCTTAGGCACGAAGTCCACACACCCTGCTTCCCAACACTTAAGTTGCGTTTCCTGATCATCATGTCCAGTTAAAAAAACCACAGGCAGGCTTTCCAACTGTTTTGTTGCCTTTATTTGCCTACACAATTCAATCCCGTTAAGGTCGGGCATTTCCATATCTAACATTATCAGATCTGGCTGCGCTTCTTTTATTTGTCTTATAGCGTCCTTGGGCTCACTACACCCAAACACTAGATAATCATTGCTGAGGTTATGCATCAACATTTCTAGTGTTATGGCATCGTCATCCACGATAAACACCTTCGCCCCAGATTTCGGCGTATTTAATACATGGTTAAGAAATGATGACATTCAGTCTCTCTATACAAGCTAACGGGCCTAGTAGTCTATCCACATCCAGTTAAAATGTGCAACATACATCGGCATACATCATATAAAAACCGTCACTAGCAAACTAGCTTTAGCCTACAAAATAAGCTCGCTAATTCATTATAGACTGGTATTTTCACAAATTAATTTAACAAATGAATCTGGATTATCAACGCCTAAGTAAATTTCATTTACCTGATTAGTCGAAGGTTTGAGCGTGATGCAAATATTAGGAGCGCCTGCGAAATTATATCGTTTACGGTTTTTTGATCGCGCTACTTTAGCGGTATTGATACGAATTTGTTCAATATTACTTAGCTTAATATTATATTCTGGTAAAAGGCCGTACCGTATAATCAAACAACTTTCGGTTACTGAAATAGGCCGCCGCGACATTGCTCTGAATTCTGCATAAAACCAAATTAGACTTAAAATACTCAGAAATGTCACCACATTAGCAGCAAAAGGCGACCACACAAAATGCAAAAACACATGCATGAGTGGTAACTCAAAAATCATGATAAAAATAAAACCAAATGCATTGCTTTGCGCACCGTCTTTTTGGTGGTAAGTAAAGTGATGTAAACCGCAAAAATGCTGTATCGCTATTCTTTTCCCAGCAAAGGTATACAGCCACATTCTTATCTCAACGCTAATCAGGCTTATAAAAGGGCCAGGCAGACCGAGTTTTTTAACAGCTTTGTCGATAGCTCTATCAGGATCACCTTGAACAGAAAGCGCTTTGTGTATTGCCCAAATTGTGGTTGCAACCGTAAGCACTTCAAATAGGATAAAAAGTGCAATTACGGGATACCTTCCATACTCTAAAAGGACCCAAATATGTTTTTGCTCAGCAGGAATGATGATACTGCCAATTAGGATAGCCGCGAGCATTAAAAATACAGACTGCTTTACTGCTTTTTTAGGATCTTCAACAAAGATAAAACTAAGGATTGGTGCTACCAGAAGTCCGTCAATCAAAAAAAACCATTCGAAATTTGCATCGCCGAAGTCGTTTAAAACAGAAGAGTGTTGATAATAGAATGCCCACCAGACCGACACCAATAAAAGAAATAAATAAGGAACTTTATCTTTAAATATAGTGTTGAACATAGTGCTTTTCCCTTCAGCACAATAAGTTAATAAATTGAAATTATTAAACAATTAAAATAAAAACACCCGCAAGTTGCAGGTGTTTTAAATGAAAAATTATAGTTCGACTCCGAGTCGTTTGGCTACTTCTATGTAGGTTTCTACTACATTACCTAACCCTTGTCTAAATCGATCCTTGTCCATTTTTTTCTTCGTTTCGGTATCCCATAAACGACAGCCATCGGGTGTAAATTCGTCACCTAGTACGATATCACCCTGTTTATCTATCCCGAACTCAAGTTTATAGTCTACTAACGTCATTCCCGCTTCTGCGAACAATGTTTTCAAAACAGAATTAACTTTAAATGTTAATTCCTTCATCTTTGAAATTTGCTCTTCAGTCGCCCATCCAAATGAAATGATGTGGTAATCATTTACCATTGGATCATGCAAGGCATCGTTTTTAAGGAAAAATTCAAAAACTGGGGGGGTTAGCTCCTTGGCCTCTTCAACACCTAGTCGCTTGACTAAGGAACCCGCTGCGACATTTCTTACAACACACTCAACTGGGATCATATCCAGTTTTTTAACCAATGATTCTGTATCTGAAAGTCGTTCTTCAACCTGCGTTTTTATGCCGGCACTTTCAAGTTTAGACATAATAAAGTGGTTGAATTTATTGTTCACCTCACCCTTTCGCTCCAACTGTTCAATTTTTTGCCCATCAAAAGCTGAAGTATCATTTCTAAAGTGGAGGATCAATTTGTCCTCTGCATCGGTCAAGTAAACCGTTTTGGCCTTACCACGATAAAGTTCGTCGCGCTTTTCCATTATACGTCTCAAATTAAATGTCTAAATTATCTTCTGACATGACCTGCTTAAAAGGTTCGAAAATGTCAGCAATCATATTTGCTTCAAATGGCTTACTTTCATTATCCATAAAAGTAATAGAAGTTTTATCGCCTACTTTTTTAACTTGTAAGCGATAATCGTCTTCTTCTAATAATTCTTCATCGCTGCTAAACCAACTTGTAAACCAATTAGATTCACTTCCAATATAGGTTACAAAAAGCAAGCCTGTTGATTTATCAAGATCTTTTACATCAAAGCCTAATTTTCTTAGTACTAACAGCAGTCTTGGCCAAGTAATATCGTACTTTTCATCCACTACAAAAGCTGGGTGGCCATTAGCATCAAAGCCCATTGACATCTGTAAACCTTGGCGAATTTTCGTAAGTTTACGACTGTCTTCAAGTTGGATCTGATATTCATAGTGATTTATAACTTGATTCAAGATATCTACCTCTTCACGGCGCTGTTGAGCATCACTAATTGATGCCACAACATCACCTTTGGTAGTTGCCATGTAATCTTTCAATTCAACGTGGAGGGCCGCAGTTCGTCCGTGGGACTTTTTCTCAAGAGAAAATTCAAAGCGTTTACCTATTTTACTTTCGGTAGATGTCCACTTGTACCATTTGCTATCGACCGTTTTGGTAATCATCATCCAATCTGTTACCAGTTTCCCTGCATCCGGGTCGAAAGAATCTACACCAATCCCCTGCTCTTCTAAAAAGCTTAGTAACGAATTCCAAATAGCACGATCTAATGGCTGGCTATCATCAACCTGATCAAACCAAACTGTTGCAGCTCTTTCTCCCTCTTGAACGTGAGACCCCGTTACTAATGGCAAAACCAGCGATGGAGACTGAACTGAGAGTTCTTTTCCGAGCATACTCTTGTCAGCGTTTTCACCTAATGAAGGTAGCTCATACTCTTTTGAAAACTCAGGTTGATCGACATCGTTAGGAATCTTTAATGACGCTCGTTCCTGTGCTTCTAAATAATCATAACTGCCAGAAGCGGTGGTCCGCTCCAGCTGGCTTGCACAACCCGTAAGTGCGACAACTGTGCCACTTACTAAAGCCAGTATTGTTTTCATTTACTATCCTTTATTACTTGCAACAAGTGCATGTTTATTGAGTAAGGCTTCGATTTGTTTTTGACTGCTTAGTTCCGGTAACACCAAGGGTAGACGCAATTGTGCAGAATTGATTTTTCCCATCTTATAAAGTGCCCACTTTGGTATTACTGGATTAGACTCAATAAACAACGCCTGGTGGAATGACATAATTTGTTCATCAAGCTCTTTACATTTAGCAAAGTCACCTTCAAGTGCGGCATTACAGATGGCGGCAATGATGGCAGGCAAAATATTTGCCGTCACTGAAATTACGCCATGACCACCGTTACTTAGAAATTCGCAACTAGTGGCATCATCTCCACTTAGCATAATAAAATTTTCAGGGACTAATGGCTGTGTTTCTTTTAATCGACTGATATCACCCGTTGCATCTTTCAAACCGACAATATTTTTATGTTGTGCCAACTCAGCTACTGTCTCGGGTAACATATCAGCTACCGTTCTACCTGGCACATTGTATAACAGAACAGGTATATCTGTCGCGTCTGCGATCGCGGTAAAATGCGCTATCATGCCTGCTTGTTGAGGCTTATTGTAATAAGGCACTACGCTTAAAAAACCATCTACTCCTAGACTGGCCATCTGTTCACTCAAGTATATTGCTTCGGCCGTAGAGTTGGCACCGCTCCCTGCGATAACAGGCAAAGCGCCATTCGCAAACGCTATTGTTTGTTTCACTACTTCTATATGTTCATTAAAAGGTAAGGTAGCTGACTCACCCGTTGTACCAGCTGCAACAATTCCGTGAGTGCCATTTTTGATATGAAAGTTAACTAACTTTTCAAGCACAGGATAATCTACCCTGCCTTGATCATCCATTGGTGTTATAAGCGCGACGTAGCTGCCTTTAAACATAGAAACCTCATTTTTAGTCAGGCAACATGGTAATTACCTGAGATAGTAAAAACAAGCGCTCAGTAGGCTATAACGCTAAAAAACAATCTTTTTTTTTACAATTCAGTTTGCAAGTGGTCAGAGGAAAATACTCTGTGCTACCATTTGCTATTCCCCAGACTGGAAATGTTTTCATGAAGCAGCAATTGATAGTGACAATTCTCGGTACTGACAAAGGCGGTATATTAAGTCAGATAGCGGCAACTGTCTCAGAAGTACAATGTAATATTTTAGATAGTAGACAAGCTATCTATGGAAAGGAATTTTCCCTGACTATGATTCTGGAAGGCTCTCATACAGCAATTACTAGAGCAGAATGTACATTGCCTGCGGTTTGTCAACGGCTGGATTTGCTTTCGCTTATGAAGCGCACCAGTCACCATGAAAAGCAAAATCTGGAATACCTTTTTAATGTTGAGTTTAGCGGCGCAGATACTGCAGGTTTAGTCCAGGCTGTCACTGGCTTTTTTGCGGAGCGTAATACTTCAATCAGCGCTTTTAGGCAAAGAACCTTCCGCGATCCTTCGACGCAACAAGAAACTATGCGCTGTAAATTTGTGGTAAATGCGCCCAACTCAGTGGACTTTCACGAGATTGAAACAGCGCTTAAAGCTTTATTTGAAAAATTAAACGTAACCGGAAAGGTTACAGACAAGCAGAAAAAGGAAGAAAATGATCACACTACAAGCTGGTGATAAAGCCCCTTCGTTTACGTTACCCGATCAAAACGGCGACATGGTGTCGCTTGAAAAGCTAAAGCAAAATAAAGTCCTGGTTTATTTTTACCCGAAAGCCATGACACCAGGGTGTACAGTACAAGCTCAAAATCTTCGCGACATTAAAGCTGAACTGGATGAGAAAAACGTAGTTGTGATAGGGATCAGTCCAGACCCTGTAAAGCGATTACCTAAATTTGTGGAAAAAGAAAGCCTTAATTTCACCTTGCTATCAGATGAAGATCATGCGGTCGCAGAGGAGTTTGGTGTGTGGGGATTGAAAAAGTTCATGGGCAAAGAATACGACGGAATTCATCGTATAAGCTTTTTAATTGATGAAAATGGAACAATCGAAAAGGTTTTCAATAAGTTTAAAACTAAAGAGCACCATCAAGTCGTGTTAGATTATTTGAATTAAGTATTTAATCATTGCCCATCTGAAATCAATCGACGAGATGGGCAATAATCGTTAAACCATTTGGTGTTTAGCAGAATCCGGGTTACTCGACCAGGCAGTAATAACCGCTTTCACCAGCGTGGCCAGAGGGATTGCAAAAAATACGCCCCAGAACCCCCATAATCCCCCGAAAAACAGTACAGCGATTATAATATAAAGCGGGTGCAAGCTCACAGCTTCTGAAAATAGAATAGGAACAAGCAGGTTTCCATCTAACGCCTGAATGATTCCGTAGGCTACCATTAAATACCAAAACTCTGGGCTTATTCCCCATTGAAACATAGCTACTACGGCAACGGGAATGGTTACCACGGCAGCGCCAATATAGGGAATAAGTACCGACAACCCCACTAGTACACCCAGCAACATAGCGTAGCGTAAATCCATAAGTACAAATGTTACGCAAGAAATAGAACCGACAATAATAATTTCTATGACTTTTCCGCGAATATAATTTGCTATTTGTAAATTCATTTCGTGGCCTACTTGCGTAATTAATCTACGTTCACGGGGAAGCAGGCTTGATATTCTATCGAGAAAGTAGGCTTTGTCTTTTAACATAAAAAACACCATCAGTGGCACTAAAATCAAATAAACCAATAGCGCCGCCACATTAGCGATCGAACTGAATGAGGCGGAGATTAATTGCTCTCCCACAACAACCAGTTTTTCGTTTAGCCCCTCCATCATGTTATGAATCTGGTAAACCTGCACATAGTCTGGGTATTTTTGTGGAAGGGTTATAAGCCAATCTTGAGCACGTTGCCAGATTAACGGGGTTTCCTGTATCAGATTGACACTTTGTTTAGAAATTATTGGCATCAAACCGATAAGTATCAGCACCGAAATACCGATAAACAACAAAAGTACAATGCCACAGGCTAAGCCCCGTCCCACGCCAATTCGCATGAGATGATTTACAGGCCAATCGAGTAGATAAGCAATCACTGCAGCAACCAGAACAGGCATAATCAACCCGCCCCAGAATACAATTACCGCTGTGGACAGAAGTATTAAAATGAGTAACATAGCAGCGTCGGGATCGGAAAATTTTCGACGATACCAGCGACCAAAAACACTTAGCATAAATATTCCCGCTAAATCGACTTTGCTGTAAGGATTGGCATGATAGGAAAAGGAACAAGGGCAAGCAACACAATTATGTTAGTTGCAACGAGAAAAATCTATTTCCATAACTAACATTGAGTATAATGTGATACTGAAAATTAGTTTGGGATGCCCAATTAATACAATGTGTTATGCCCTCGGCATTGATATGTGCCGTAAAAAGTAAAAAGTAAAAAGTAAAAAGTAAAAAGTAAAAAGATAAAAAGTAAAGCTACACTGGCTCCAGTGCGATACGTTGTACAGTCTGTAAGACGAATTGTGAAACCTACTGATTATTAGCGACTCTAACGCTATACGTACGCAATTGCAGTACTCAAATTTGGCAGGATTAATGAGATTATTAGCGCGAACCTTACAATATATAGGATATTTAACCATTGGGTTAACTTTTAACGTTGTTGCCCAAGATGCCACACACAGTAATAAAAACACGCTTCCAGAGATAGGCGTGGTTGCTTCGGATGCATTACCGCTCAACAAAGAAATAATCATTGGCGATGCGGTAATGCGGCAAATGCGCGCCCAATCTCCTATTATTTCAGATCCAATACTTGACGAGTATTTACAAGATTTAGGAAACCGCTTAGTTGCCCAAGCGGAAAACGTAAAATTCCCCTTTAAGTTTTTTTGGGTCAACAACAACGCATTGAATGCGTTTGCTTTTTTCGGCGGTCATATCGGCATTCACACCGGGCTCATTTTTAAAGCCGAAACCGAAAGTGAATTAGCCTCAGTACTTGCCCACGAAGTAGCCCACGTTACGCAACGTCACTTGGCGCGACGTATACAATCCCAGCAGCGCTCTACCCCTATTGCGATAGCCTCTATGTTAGGGGGGATATTAGTTGCAATGGCCGATCCTCAAGCCGGTATAGCAGTAATGCAATCTGGAGCAGCTGCGTCGGCACAAATGCAAATTGATTATACCCGTTCGAACGAACAAGAGGCCGACCGCATTGGTATCGCCATGCTTTCACGAGCAAATTTCGACCCCGACGGTGCTTCCTCGTTTTTTTCTACACTCGCCGAAGAATATCGCCTAGTCTCAAGACCTCCGGCCAGGCTACTTTCGCATCCATTAACAGAGACGCGTATTGCGGATGCGCGCGCCCGTGCGAATGACTATCCGCAAGTACGCGTTTCAGAAAGCCTGTCGTTTCACTTAGCAAGAGCGCGGGTTATGGCTAGGTATGTATTCGATAAAGACTATGCGCTAGAATATTTTAAGGCCGCGGTGGAGAAAAACTCTTTCAGAATTCCTCAGGCGGCCCAGTATGGGCTGGCAATTTCCTACCTTCGCAATGAAGAATACAACAAAGCTGAAGAAATAATGGCAACGTTATTAAAGCAGCATTCAGAAAACCTTTTTTATCTTGATGTCGCCACTGATATCTCAATAGAAAAAAAGCAATACGATGAAGCCATCGAACGATTAGCCCCTCATCTTGCGCGTAAGCCTAGAAATCAAGTGCTGGCGCTGAATCAGGCGAATGTAATGATTGAATCAGGCCAATACCAAAGTGCGATTGCAATATTAAAAGATTTTTTACTGGTAAATAATCAATACCAGCTGCCTTATCAATTACTGACAGAAGCGTATAAAAAATCTCGCCAGTTAAAAGATATGCACCAAGCTAAGGCTGAGACCCTCGCGCTCTACGGGGCCTATTCGCACGCCGTAGATGAACTACAGCATGCTTATAACTTTGCCGATAATAATCATTTAGAAAAACAAAAGATACGAGCCAGAATTAAACAGCTAAGGGAAGAAGAGGAACGTTTAATACGTTTGTGATTTAAGCGTCTTTATTTTTTGTTTTAATCCAGCTTCGGTTTGTTCTCCTAATAAGGTGGCTACTACCTTTCCCTTGGGCGATACGATAAATGTCGCCGGTAAGTAGCTTGGTGTCTGGGTAGGTAGTTTGTTGTTGGCATCGTTAGGGATAACCTCAAACTGAATTTCGAACTCATCGATCATATCCTCTATTTCACTGTGAGGCATAAGGTCATAATTCACCCCGAAAAGCTTTACATCCTTGCCAGCCGATTCAGCAAATCGGTTTAATTCAGGTAATTCGCGTAAACAAGGTGCACACCATTTAGCAAAATAATTCAATACCACCCAATTGCCTTCCAACTGTTGCCAGCGATATTTCGCACCCTGCACCGTCTTAAAATCGACACTGACACTGTTAGCGATGCGAATCCCCAGAACAAAACTTACAGTGCCAATAACCATTGCAAGTATAAGAAAAATACGCTTCTGTTGAAAAGTCTTGCTGAATATGTGACCCATCGTTACAGATTTCCTCTTGATAAATGTTTTCAAAATCGCAATAGTGTCGCCATTCATATCACCATAAAAAAGAACATTATGTCTACCATTAAGATTATACATAACCCGCGCTGCTCCAAAAGTCGTCAAACTCTGGCGCTGCTGGAACAAAAAGAAGTGAGTGCCGAAATAATTGAATACTTAAAGACCCCTCTATCTAAAGATGAGCTAAAAAAGCTTTACACCCAGCTCAATATTGAAGAGGTGGTTCACATGATGCGCCCTAAAGAAGCTGAATTCAAAGAAGCGGGATTAGACAAAACGACTTCAACTGACGAGGAACTGTTCGATGCAATGGTAGCTCATCCAAAGTTATTGGAGCGTCCTATTGTAATCAACGGTGACCAGGCACGTATTGGCCGTCCTCCAGAATCAGTATTGGAAATATTGTAGTGAACCCTATCTTAGTACTATATTACAGCCGCTATGGCAGTACCAAGAGACTAGCTGACACCATTGCCAAAGGAATTGAAAGTGCTGACGTACCTGTGTTGGTAAGAACTGTACCTTCGCTATCCCAGAAGACAGAGACAACCGAGATTAGTGGTAGGCCCCCTGAAGTCACCATAGAAGATCTTGAACAGTGCAGCGCGCTCGCTTTGGGTAGTCCTACAAGATTCGGCAATATGGCCGCCCCCTTGAAACAGTTTTTGGACAGTACTAGTCAAAGTTGGCTAAAAGGCGCGCTAATAGATAAGCCCTGTTGTGTCTTTACTTCTACCAGCAGTATGCACGGCGGTCAGGAAACGACCTTGTTAAGCATGATGCTACCGCTTTTGCATCATGGCATGATATATTGCGGGGTACCTTATTCGGAACCTGCCCTTCACGAAACACGATCAGGTGGTTCGCCATATGGTGTTTCTCATGTAGCTTTTAACAATAGTAATGAGTTATCTGAACATGAGCGAGCGCTGTGTATCGCGCAAGGAAAGCGACTGGCCGAGTTAGCCAAAAAACTTTATTAACTATTTAGTGAATGCTGTATGAATTTATCTACGTCTTTTTATCGTTATTTAGCATTGTTTTCCTATAGCGGCTTACTAATTCTCGTGATTAGTTGGCATAGTATACTGGTTGAAGAAACCCCTTATTCTGGCTTTTTTATTTTCCTCATCTATATATTGCCGCTCCTACTTCCCCTAAAAGGAATAGCTCAAGCCAACCCCTACACCCACGCCTGGGCAAACTTTATCGTTATGTTATACCTTATTCATGGTTTTACCATAAGTTACGCCGAACCGGCATTACGCCTATACGGTATCATTGAAATTCTGTTGGCAACGTTGATGTTTATCGGCTGTAGTTTTTTTGCGAGAAAAAGAGGAAGAGAATTAAACTTAGGATTGAAAAAGCTAAAAGTAGAGATGCAGGAAGAACGCGATCGTTTCAATGGAGTAAAATAATGCGTTGGATTTTGTTTTTCAGTGTAATGTTACTCATTAGCTGTGGGGGCTCTAGCAGCAATGAGACGACGAAAAATACACCTACTTTAGTGATCTCAGGTCCCACCGAAGTGGTGGTCGGTGATTCGGTAGACCTTGTCGTCACGGTCAACAATAATGACCCTATCGAATCGGTCCGATGGGAAGTAAATGACGATAACATCACTCTCTTATCAGCGCATACTCAGGTAGTTAGCTTTGACACGCCATCCGCGCGTGACTATATGTTTAACGTTACCGCGACAACGGCATCAGGAGAAAACTTAAGCACCGATTACTTGTTGACGGTAGTGGAAGGCAGCCCCCCCGAAGCAATTATTAGAATTGGGCATGAAGCTGCAGAAGGAGGCCGTGTCTCTCTGCGTGTCGACAATACTACAGATAAAGCAATTGAGTCTGTCGTTTGGCAACAAACTTCTGGACCCACAGCGGTGGACGTAGTATTTGATGATAATAACGAGCCCCAGCAAAACATTTACTTTGACGCTCCTAGAGTAGACGTTGATGCCATTCTTACCTATCGGGCCACATTACAATACGATGATGGGTCAGAAGCTTCAGATGAAGCACAGGTTTTAGTCAAAAATATGGAAATTGACGAAGATGCATTTTTTACCCGCAGTGAAATGTTTGTCTCAAGCCACATGGAACCTTACCAAAAAGACAGCCCGTACGCAGAAGCATTAAGTAATTGTGTTTATAACAATGAAATCGTCTACCCCTGTAGCTTTGAAACGTTATCACTAATTGGTCAGCAAACTGAATCACCTACAATCGATGACATCCTTGATCGCACGTATGTTTCACACCCATGGATGGGGGATGCGTTTAAAGAATACCTTGAAAATGCTCCAGCAGGGGATGACATGCTTAACTTGCTACGGGCGGTTACGGCAATTGTCATATCCTATGATATTCGCCCCTCGTTTTATTGGGTGGCAACCGGGGCTATATATCTGGACGCGCGTAATTTTTGGAGGACGCCAGCAGAAAGGGATACGTTGAACACGGAGCCCGACTACCGCAGCCAGTTTGGCAACGCATTAAATTATCGCACTACGTGGCGTTATGTGAAAGACGGTGAGTACTATTACCCGCAAAATGGTTTAGCGCCAGAACAACGCAACACCCGCACAATGCTCGGTGTTCAGCAAGCTGTCGACTGGTTGTTATATCATGAGCTGGGGCATGCTAACGATTTTTTTAATTATGCAACCTGGTCACACATTCCGTTATCGACAACCCCGTATGATTGGTTCGAAAATAATTCACCAAAATCAGACGATTTAGCCACGAGTTTGCCATTAACTTCAACTGAACTACATGATTTAGCTGCGGTTAAATACGGTGGCGAAACTGCGACGCCTCAACAAAAAGCCTATACAGCTGAAGATATAGCCAACTTTTTTCAGCAAGATAGCGCCTCGTCTTTTTATTCTTATTACACTACCCGGGAAGATTACGCTACGCTTTTCGAACAGTTCATGATGCTATATCGCATTGAAGCTTCTTCTGATGTGGGTGTGTTCACTGATGAAACGTTTGAGAACGAGACGTATATTCTCACATGGGGCCAGCGAAATCGTATCAATCATCATAGTGTTCAGCAACGAGCAAAGTATGTCGTTAATCGTGTGCTGCCAGAATTAAACGTTACGTCTATACAGGCTGCCCTTCCTGAACCCCAAGTATTGCCTGCGGGCACGGATTGGTATGAAACAGTCACGCTTGATGATGAAAAGGAATCTGTCAATTCGTTAGCAACATTCCGTACGCAAAAAGTAATTGCGACTCCCCGCCCAGACATACAGCCAACGTTACCGTTTCCTGTAAAAGTAAGTCGGTAATTAATAGAAGGCTATTAATTTTTAATTATTAATTAGCCTTCACTTTCGATTACCTGCCTGACTAAATTCAATGTTAGGCGTTTCTTCTCCTGTAGTGACCTTTCATCTAAAATATCTAACACTCGTAGTAACGAAGGTAAATCTCTGTCACTTCGATTAAGTAAATAATCCAACGCCGCCTCTGACAACTTTAAACCTCTTTGTTGGGCCCTAAGCCTGATTACCTTCTTTCTTTCCTCTTCAGTTAATGCGTGGACTTGAAACGTTATACCCCACCCTAACCGAGAGCGAAGATCGGGCAACTTAAAATCAGGATGTGATGGGCCTAGTTCAGACGTGCAAACCAGTGTTGTAAATTGGGACTCATTCACTCGATTAATCAAGTCAAAGATACTTACTTCCCATTCGCGAACTCCCGAGATTGCCTGTAAATTATCAAGACAGATAACGCCCACCTGTTCGAGTCCGTCTAATAATTGCGGATGCAAAGAATTAAAGTCATTCAAATTGAGATAGATATGAGAGGATTGTTGTTGAGCGAGTTCATGACACATTGAAAAAAGTAAATGACTTTTTCCCCTCCCCTTTCCGCCGACAATATTAACCAACGGCATATTTTGCCCTGAATTAGCGTTTAAATATGTTCTCCGATCTTCAAAGGGGGAATTAGACAGCTTCGAAAGCAAGTCAACCAATTGACTGTTTTTCCCCACCACAAAACTGGAAAAGGTTTCATCAACTGGTAAGCTTACAGGAAGCGGTAGTTGTACTGCCTGCGCGGGTTTATTGCTATTCATCCCAGTAAAAATTCAATCCTTCCAAAGGTTGGCCGAATGCATCATTTACTGGCAACAAACGGGATTGCAAAGATAGGCTTTTGATAAGATCGCTTACCGTACCCACAAGCTCAATATCAAACGTTGCCACTGAGCCATGTTGTTGTGATAAGGCCGCTTTCCGTATGACACTTATACTTTCCAGGTAACGTTGGGAGCGTACATACTTTTGTAACGAATTTATGTTAGCCACGGAAATTTTCACAATATTTATCTTTCCATTTTCCGCGCCTGAAGTTACGGCAAAATTTTGCCCAAGATGTTCTGCAAAAGCGTTTATGATAGAAATTGCCAGCTCATCAATTGAATCGCCGTAAAGGGTACCAAACTCAGATTGCGTACGTCCGATAAAAATCCAATCCGTTGCATAGTTACCTTTGGCCACTGTTTTTTCAGCGTCTCTTTTATCTTCTACTACTGGATAGATACGCGCACCAATCACGTAATCAACGTCATATCGCTCAGACGCTTGGGTTAAAGATTTAGCAAACCTGCCCCAAACATCATAAACCGAAATTGCATCATTATCGACTAAATCCATTAACGGCAGACTTAGCGGCACCCCGCGCTCTGCAGCACGTTGGCGAAGCTTACGCGTGGTGGATGAAAGCTGTGCTTCATCTACAATATAGCGTTGTCCGCGTTCATTTTCTATTGCTAACCACAGCAGCGATTCAGGTCGTCGATTTCCCCATACGGGTAATCCTTCACTATGCAAACGTTGCATTAAAACCCGGTTGTCGAATTCAGCCACAAATAACAATTGATTCTGTTTAGACTCGTACTGATAGGAACGCAGGAATTGCTGGGGGTTTGACAACCATCCTTTAACAGCTGGCAATGTGACTATATCCGTTTGTCCACTCATCTTTACCAAAACCTGCTCTAGCGCTTGTCTCTGCGCTTTCTGTTGAGTCTGCCGAGACTGATCAGAGACCGGCACCCTTGCCACATGTGACTCAACTGAAACGCTTGCATACGCCGCAAATATAAGAAAATTTGACGCTAACCAAGCGATCGCGATAACGGACAGGTATCGAATAAAAAATGACATCAGTCGATTGACAACCTTCATTTAAAACTGAATTCAAAAAATGAGGCGTTATTGTGTGCTATTTGAAAAAGTTTTTCACCTTATAAAGTGTATTTTATCGTTAATCTTAGGAACGAAAAAACAAGTAACAAGATTGGACTTACTTTCACTACCTGATAGAATTCGCGTTTTTCCTACCACTACCGAATCAGGGCAAAACAGTGAGCGATAAAACCACACCACTTAGCTATAAAGATGCTGGCGTAGATATAGATGCTGGTAATCAACTTGTAGAGCGTATAAAAGAAGTTACCAAACGTACGCATCGCCCTGAAGTAAAAGGCGGCCTGGGTGGTTTTGGTGCGTTGTGCGAAATACCAGCAAAATATAAACGTCCATTATTGGTTTCCGGTACCGATGGCGTAGGCACCAAATTACGGTTGGCTATGGACGCTGGCATTCACGACGGTGTGGGTATTGATCTTGTCGCCATGTGTGTAAATGATTTAATTGTTTTAGGCGCAGAACCTTTGTATTTCCTTGACTACTACGCCACGGGAAAGCTCGACGTGAATGTGGCTGCAGAGGTGGTAGCCGGTATTGGTAATGGGTGTGAGCAAGCCGGTTGCGCTTTGATCGGTGGTGAAACAGCCGAAATGCCTGGGATGTATCAGGACGGAGATTATGACATTGCAGGCTTTTGCACTGGAGTAGTTGAAGCCGACAATGTTATTGATGGCAGTCAGGTCAATCCAGGTCAGAAAATTATTGCATTAGCATCTTCGGGTCCTCATTCAAACGGTTTCTCGTTGATTCGTAAAATTATAGAGGTGTCTGACGCGGATATTGAAGCTGAGTTCGATGGAAAACCTCTTAAAGAGCATTTACTTGCCCCCACAAAAATTTATGTAAAGTCAGTGTTGACACTACTTGAAAAGATAAACGTAACCGCTATCAGTCATATAACTGGAGGTGGATTTTGGGAAAATATCCCCAGAGTACTGCCGGATGACTGTAAAGCAGTTATCGACGAAAGTAGCTGGCAATGGCCAGCTATATTCAATTGGTTACAACGTCAGGGCAATGTTGAACGCCATGAAATGTACCGCACGTTTAATTGTGGTGTGGGCATGATACTGGTAGTAAATGAAGCGGATGTAGAACCTACAATTGCACTTCTACAAGAGCAAGGAGAGTCAGCTTGGTTGATTGGACATATTGAAGCAAAAGATTCAGACCTTTCTGTTGAGATTAATTAGATGACTCCAGTAGTACCTTCGATTTGCGTTTTAATCTCTGGTAACGGCTCTAACTTACAAGCTATTATTGATGCCATCGCTACTGGGAAACTTGAAGCGAAAATCGCCTGCGTGATCTCAAATCGTACTGACGCATATGGTTTAACAAGAGCAGAAATGGCTGGTATTCCAGCCCACACTCTCGATCACAATGCGTTCGATGATAGAGAAAACTATGATTACGCTTTGAAAGAATTAATCGACCGTTACCACCCTGATTGCGTGGTGCTTGCAGGCTTTATGAGAATCTTGACTGCAGATTTAGTCAATCATTACGCAGGCAAGATGTTTAATATCCATCCTTCGTTATTACCCAAATACAAAGGATTGCATACCCATAAACAAGCTATCGAAAATGGCGATACTGAACATGGAGTCAGTGTACATTTTGTTACCCCTGAGCTAGATGGCGGTCCAGTTGTAATACAAAGCAGAGTACCTGTTTTTGAAGACGATTCGGAAGTGGAACTTGCGGCGCGGGTACAGGAACAAGAAAGGCAAATTTACCCGTTAGTGTTACAATGGTTTTGTAGTGGCAGGTTGGTAATGCACGAAAATAACGCCATAATGGATGGACAACGTCTTCCATTATCAGGCTATGCAAGTGAGTAAAATGAACCCGCTCAAATCATTTCAACATGCAATCGTTTGTTCGACTGTAATTGTTTCAATGTTTTTGGCTGGTTTTGTCTTCGCAACATTACCGCAGTTGGTTCCGTTCAAGGCGGAATATATTGCATACAAATGGGGAGATGATATTGGAAAAGCAGAGTTAAAATTAGAAAAGTTATCTAAGAACCAATACTCGCTCACCTATTCCTCTGACGTGTCAAAATTTTTCTTGTCAGATAAACGCTACGAACATTCAATTTTTACGGTGAGAAATAATCATCTGGTTCCCCATCAGTACTATTTTAGTCGTACCGGCACCGGCGCCGACAAAAAGCTTAAACTGAAGTTTGTGGAAAAACCCGAACGTCAGATTTTAGTTAATGAGTCAACCTCCCAAGACTGGCACAAAGAGTTAGATAACCAACTTTACCGTATTGATTTACCCCGCCAGTTGGCCGCGGGTAAAGAGTCTTTATCGTATGATTTCATTAATTACCGCGCAGAAATACGGAACTATCAAATTGATGTAGTAGATAAAGAAACGCTAGTGTTACCTTATGGCAAGCTTGATACTATTAAAGTTCAAATTATCAGACAGTCTAGCAGCCGTGAAACCTACGCGTGGTTTGCCCCTGCACTGGATTATAATCTTGTCAGATTGCAACAATTCAAAGATAATGATGAACAGGGTGATATCAAATTAGTAAGCTATACGCCTATAAACTAACCTGCCAAGAAAGCCCTATTGCCTAGATCAATATAAACGCGCTTCCCTTCTATTTCTTAGTTAGTTTACGTCGATTCGCCTTGATCTTTTACCACATTGATTATAATTTTAAACTATTCTGGTCAGACCTCAATTCACGCTGATAAGCCGTGTCTGAGAATAAGCAATTCAATAAACCGTCTTGAATTGCATAGCCGTTTATCAAGGAGACATACTAATGGCTGAATTTATGTGGCTTTTAATTATTTTGATTGCGCTAAGTATTGCCAGTTATAAGCGCGCTAGCCTTACCACCAGCGCTGCCGTAGTAGCGGGAATAATGGTCATCGGGACGCTGTTCTCAGAAATTGACTGGCTGGGGTGGCTGGTTTTTCTAGCGATAGCAGTACCACTCGTTGTTCCGTCGTTGCGAAAGCAGTATATCTCTAGCAAACTTCTAGCATTCTACCGCAAGGTTATGCCGGAGATGTCTGTTACCGAACAAGAAGCGATAGACGCTGGTACGGTCTGGTGGGACGGTGAGATCTTCAGCGGCAACCCAAATTGGGATAAACTACATAGCATTCCAAAAGGACGCCTGACGGCTGAAGAACAAGCATTTTTAGATGGGCCTGTAGATCACGTTTGTTCAATGGTTGATGAGTGGCAAATCAATCATAAAGATGCAGATTTATCACCTGAGATTTGGGCTTACCTAAAAGAGCACAAGTTTTTTGCCATGATCATTAAGAAAAAATACGGTGGCTTGGAATTTTCTGCTTTCGCTCAGTCTCGCGTATTACAAAAACTTGCTGGCACCAGTGCAGTTCTATCCAGTACCGTGGGTGTACCTAATTCATTAGGTCCTGGGGAATTACTGCAACATTATGGAACCCAGCAACAGCAAGACTATTATTTACCACGCTTGGCTAGCGGTGAAGAAATTCCATGCTTTGCCCTTACGGGCCCGGAAGCTGGTTCTGACGCAGGTGCTATACCTGACGTAGGCGTAATCTGTAAAGGTCAGTGGGAAGGCGAAGAAATTACGGGCATGCGCTTAACCTTTAACAAGCGATACATTACGCTCGCTCCTATCGCCACGTTGATTGGCTTAGCATTTAAATTGCAGGATCCCGATGGCTTATTGGGAAATGAAAAAGATTTAGGCATAACCTGCGCGCTTATCCCAAGAGATACCGATGGCTTAGAAATTGGTCGGCGTCATTTTCCACTTAATACGCCTTTCCAGAATGGCCCCATCAAAGGAGAAGATATTTTTGTGCCTCTCGATTATATTATCGGTGGCCCAAAGATGGCTGGCCGCGGCTGGCGTATGCTGGTGGAGTGTTTATCTGTGGGTCGTTGTATCACCCTGCCCTCTACTGCTGCCGGCGGTGCAAAACAGGTAGCGCTTGCAACGGGTGCCTATGCTCGCATCCGCCGCCAATTCCGTATTCCTGTCGGTCAAATGGAAGGCGTCGAAGAAATGCTCGCTCGCATTGGGGGTAACGCCTACCTGATGGACGGTGTCACTCGCTTTTCAACTGTTGGCATTGGATTAGGTGAAAAGCCATCGGTAATTTCTGCTATTAGTAAATACCACCTAACCGAAAAGATGCGCCAGGTAATTAACGACGCAATGGATGTGCACGGTGGTAAAGGCATTATGTTAGGCCCCAATAATTATCTGGGACGTGGATATCAAGGTGCGCCAATTTCTATTACGGTAGAAGGTGCGAATATCCTCACACGTAACATGATGATTTTTGGACAAGGCGCGATGCGTTGTCATCCCTATGTTTTGCAAGAGATCCACGCAGCTAATCTAGAAGATCGCGAAGAGCGACTGGAAGAGTTCGATAAGGCAGTATTTGGTCACATCGGTTTTACCCTCTCCAATTTGGTGCGTAGCAAATGGTTCTCATATACCGGGGGATATTTGCATAGCAGTCCATTTAAAGATAGCACTGCGCAATATTATAGATTGTTGCAAGGTTACAGCGCCAATCTAGCCTTACTTTCAGACGTATCCATGGCTGTACTTGGTGGTGATCTTAAACGTCGTGAGCGTTTATCGGCTCGCTTAGGCGATATATTAAGTGGGTTATTTCTGGCAAGCACCACGCTGAAACGCTACGATGAAGATGGCCGATTACATGAAGACGCACCACTTATGCATTGGGCAATGATGAATACGTTGTATGACATTGAAACGGCAATAGATGATTTTCTAGCAAATTTCCCTAATAAAGCAGTGGCGTTTTGCTTACGGGCTATTGTGCTTCCGTTTGGACGTCGTTGTAGCAAGCCTTCAGACTACATCGAGCATAAAATTGCTTTATTATTGCAACAACCTTGTTCAGCGAGAAGTCGTTTGGGTGATGGCCAATACCTTACACGGGAAAAAGGCAATCCATTTGGGGAGTTGGAACAAACGTTGGAAGACATTCTAGCCAGCGAACCTATTTTTGACCGAATTAGCAAAGAGAAAGGCCAAAAATTATCATTTACCCAATTAGATAAACTTGCTGACGAAGCGTTGGATAAAGGTTGGATCACCCAAGCCGAAGCCGAGCAATTGCGTAAGACTGAAGCAGGTCGTTTGCATGTAATCAATGTTGACGATTTTGAACATGAGGAATTGATCGCAAATCAGGCTACCAAGCCAAAGGCTAAAACCAGTAAGAAAACTAAAGCTGCTTAGTGTGCAACGTAAGAAGAGAGGGGGCTTCATTATGAAGCCCTTTTTTTGTTTAAATAAAAGAGCTAATAGATATTATATGCCCATCACAGGGCGCAGCAGATTTTTCCACTGAGTATTTTACTGGAAAATGCAAAGTATTATCAAATTCCGGGGTGCCTTGTAGCGTATCAACTTGCTGTTTCATATTTATAAAAACCCGATCGATCGTAGGAAAGACGCGTTCGCTTGGCTCTAGATAGCTACCTTGACTTGGTATATATAGCGAGGTGATTTTACCTTCAACTACTTGAATTTCTACTGGCGGAAATGGTTGGGCAGTGGGACAGTCATTCGGCGTCTCGCTATAAGTAAACGTATAAGAGTTTATTCCCGTAGCTTCCCATGCCGTTTGTTTTTCTAAAATAATCTCACGTAAATTCTGCTCTACCCTTTCTTCATTTTCGTTCCCACAGCCCAGTAACAGACCAGAAATAATAACCACTAAATATTTATTCATTTACATCCCTTTATAACGTTAATGCTGTTTTAAGAAGAAATCGTAACACCAACAAAGCTAAGAATTACGTTAACTATGCTTTGTGCAGCGTCTTAAATTATTGTTTACTATTTTCTCGTATATTTGCAATGCTACGCTCAACGGTGAAATAAGTCTCGGTAGATTTTTCGCAGGCAGAAACATTACCTTTTTGCTAAATACGTTAAAAACCTTCGCGTAACTGGTATAGCGAATCGAAAGGTTTTGCCAAACCTTCACAATCGCATAATTAACTACATAGAATTGGATAACATGCCGTAATTGCAAAAAGATAAAGCAGAACGATTACAATGAGGCGAAAAAAAGCGGATGCCATTGCGGCTTCCTTTACCTTTTCTGTACCTTTTCTGGGGTTTGTTAAACCGCAATTAAAAGATGTCGGTGTGTATTGGTGGGGTTAAGATGGATTCAATTGTGAGAAGTGAGAAGTGAGAAGTGAGAAGTGAGAAGTGAGAACATTCAGTTTCACCACGAACGATACCACTTCTTTACCTTCACTTCCTCAATATTGAACCTTCCATCCGTTTAAACTGCCCGTAGTAAACCTGCTTCGGTAACGTGTAAACGGCGGTAAACCCTTAAATCAGCTTATTTTAATGCTGATCCTTACATTGGGTAAATGCATCTGTTGCTTCAATGTAAAGCGTTATGAAATGAATAAATAGTATTCATATAAACAGTTGAATTATTGCATAAAACAATCCAGTTTTGAGCTATTTTCCTATAATTGAAAGTTTGAGTTGAGAGAGCGAAAATACTGTTTTAATAAGCCAGCCTGTTATGGCGATCATGGCCTTGGACTGCAATGATGACACTTCGTAGTTATTTTGCGATGGCACGTTGCGACAGGATATGACGCAGAGTAGACTGGCAGTTTAACAACTGGCTGATATGCTAATTACGACACTTCCCCCCAAATTAGAGTGACAGTTTTCTTTTGATCACACGAAACCACGTAAATGCCTTTAAACTAGTTTAAGATTCTGACTTACTTCTTAACACCCTTACTTTTTAGTTTTGCTTTATCATCATCACTTAAAAAGGCTTGCTCCACTGCGTTTAATTGAATTGTGGCCAGCTCTTCTTTAGTAAATCCAATAACGTCATAGGCAACTCTATACTCGTGCTCTAAATCAATCGCCGAGACGCCCGGGTCATCAGTATTCAAGGTTACCTTAATGCCGCGGTGAAAAAATGACTTCATGGGGTGATTTGCTGTATCAACCAAAGTGGTCGTTTGATAATTGGAAGTAGGACAACTCTCTATACCAATTTGATTTTCGGCAAGATAGTCTAATAACTCGTCATCATTTTGGGCTGCTACGCCATGGCCTATTCTGCTAGCGCCTAATAAGCGAATGGCGTTCCATATACTATCACTTCCTGCGGCCTCACCTGCGTGAACAGTAATTGCCCACCCTGCCCTTTGTGCTTGGTTGAAATGCTGACTGAATAATGGCGCCGGATAACCTGCTTCATCGCCCGCTAAATCTAAAGCGACGATATGATCCTTGTGCGCTAATAATGCCTGAAGTTCTAGCTCACAACAATCTACCCCAAAGGTCCGGCTTAAAATACCAATCAAATTTGCCTTCACACCGAACTCTTTTTGACCGTCTTTTACCCCGTTGATGACTGCTTCCACAACAGCGTCAACCGGAAGCTTATGTGCGTGAGCCATGTAATAGGGAGAAAAGCGCAGCTCAACATAGTCGAGCGATTCATTCTTAGCATCCTGCACATTTTCATATGCAATACGATAACATGCGTCCAAATCGGCAAGTACCGATACGCCATAGTCAAGTTTCTTTAAGAAAGCCAATAAATCACTTGTACGATCACGTATCTGCACGCTATCAGCTAATTGCGCTAAATTGTCTACCGGCAATGGAATATTATGCTGTTGTGCAAGCTCCCAGATAGTGGCGGGCCTGATATTGCCATCTAAATGGCGATGTAAGTCAATGACAGGTAGAGTGTAATCTATCATGTTAAATCAATTGCAATTTTGACATTATCAGTACTGCTTGTGTGCGTGTTTTGATATCGAGTGTACGTAATACCGCACTTATGTGTGCTTTAACCGTGGCTTCAGTTACATTCATCTTTTCCGCGATCTGGCGATTCATTAATCCGGTATGCAAATGTTGAAGCACTTCTATTTGTTTACCTGTAAGACTTCTAAAACGATAGAGAATATCAACTAAACTGGTATCTACATGCTTAATTTCATCCTCCATTGCTTCTGGCAACCACTTTTCGCCATTTTTTAGAGCCATGATCGCTTCTGCTACCTGAGCAATGGAACCTGATTTTGGAATAAAAGCACTGGCGCCTAAATCCATTACTAACGCCACCACTTCTGCTCCTTCCGTTGCAGAAATAACTGCGATAGGAATTTTAGGATACTTTTCGCGTAGCGTGATCAGCCCGTTGAAGTAGGCACATCCAGGCATGATTAGATCGAGTAAAATTAGCTCAATATTGGGATGCTCTTGCAAAGTCGAGAGCATGCTCTCCAAATTATCAGCCTGGTACATGATTGAATCAGGAAAGTGCGGTTGCAGAGCCGACATCATCGCTTCCCTGAATAGCGGATGATCATCTGCAATTAATAGTTGAGTCATTCAAAATTCTGTCAGCTATATTCTAATTGACTTAGGGTAATACTTATGTGGTGCAAGATGAAGGCTTAAGTCGAAATTGTTTCGAGGTTTTTATACTAATTTATGAAAAATTTGGCAAACGGTTGTAAGCAGGTAAAATAAGCCCCCCCTCAAATTAGCGGTGACCATAATGGCAAACAAACCGGACAAAATATTCGCGACACCCATGCAGTCAGTTAATGATTTTGCGTTTGACGAAGCCGTTGCAGACGTTTTCCCTGATATGATTCAACGTTCTGTACCTGGCTACGAGTCAATCATTCATACAATTGGTGAAATTGCCAGCCGTCACGTCACTACTCATTCAAGAGTTTATGACCTTGGAGCATCGTTGGGGGCCGCCAGTCTATCAATTGCGCGGGCCACATCTCATCATCCCTGTGAGATCATTGCTGTGGATAATTCCGAAGCCATGACCGATCGATGCAAGCGTATTGTCGCTGGCTTTTCGCTACCAAATCCAATTAAGGTGGTATGTGATGATATTCAAAACATACACATAGAAAACGCGTCAATGGTAGTAATGAATTTTACTATGCAATTTATTCCCCCCAATGACAGGATAGCCATGCTGACAAAGATTTTTGATGGGCTAAACCCTGGGGGGGTATTAGTTCTCTCCGAAAAGATTAGTCACCCGTCTGAAGCTGGTAACGAACTGCTTATCGATTTGCATCACCAATTTAAACGCAACAATGGCTATAGTGAACTAGAGATAAGCCAAAAGCGAGCGGCACTGGAAAACGTAATGCTTATTGATACATTTAGTGACCATGAGCAAAGGCTACATAAGGTAGGCTTTGCAGATGTAGTAATGTGGTTTAAGTGTTATAACTTCACCTCACTTGTCGCCATTAAGTCTTAAAGAAAAAAGGTATAGACTACTAATGAGTCGTTTACATGATATCTGGTTCTCAGAGTGCTACCAGGATTTACTTAACTCGCCTTTAGCCCATTGGCTACAAACACTTCCAGCACAACTCGAGTATTGGCAGCGCAATGAATTACATGGCGAGTTCAATAAATGGTGTAAGCTACTTAAAAAGTTACCTGAGACTCATCCAAGCCATGTCGATTTGGTCGATAGTGTAACTATAGGCAAAGTAGAAGACATTACAGAATACGCTCAAAAACAGATTACTGGGTTGTTGAAGCAATTTATGCCGTGGCGGAAAGGACCTTTCTTCGTGCATGACATACATGTTGATACAGAATGGCGATCAGATTGGAAATGGGAGCGTGTCTTGCCGCATATTTCCCCCCTTGCAAATCGTTACGTATTAGATGTCGGTTGCGGTAGCGGTTATCATATGTGGAGAATGCTCGGAGCAGGTGCGAAAGGCGTTTACGGCATAGACCCAACTCAGCTGTTTCTTATCCAATTTCATGCTATTAAGCATTTTATCCCGCAGCGGCAGATTCATTTTCTACCAATAGGGATAGAACAAATGCAGCCGCTTAATGCGTTTGATACTGTATTTTCAATGGGCGTGCTATATCATCGCAAGGATCCCCTGGCGTTTTTAAACCAACTAAAACACCAGTTGCGTAAAGGCGGCGAATTGATACTCGAAACCTTAGTAGTAGAAGGTGATCAGAACACTGTGATGATGGCGGGTGAACGCTATGCGCAAATGCGTAATGTTTGGTTTCTCCCAAGTGTTGAAGCGCTTAAAGTCTGGTTAACCCGATTAGGTTTTGAAGATATCAAGGCGGTTGACGTAAACACTACCTCGTTAGAAGAACAACGTAGTACGGAGTGGATGACCAATAACTCGTTAAAGGATTTTCTTGACCCTAACGATGTATCTAAGACGATTGAAGGGGCCCCCGCACCTAAACGCGCGGTGTTAATAGCAACTCGAAGTTGATTAAACGATGAAGCTATAGGCTCGCAATACACCCCAAAACCGCAGCGAAAGCTGCGCTCCCCCATTAACTGCTAATATTCTATTCAAATTACGTACATGTTACTTATACCCACGAACGTGATAGTGTACTTTGAATCGAATGGGAGTAAATCCTTACCTTGAAAGTGCGTAGCGGGCTACACACTTTCAAGATCGCCTAAACTTGTTTTCACCCGATGCTTACCGCTATGGTAAGAAGGTTAAACACTTTACGAAGCCTGAAAAGAATATCAATAGAAAACAAAACGGCCGTCCAGGAATGAACCGGGTTTGGGTATGGCTCAGAAAATAAAATTGTAACTACTGCGCCAGTTGCGTAACTAAACAAACCGTCTAAACAGTCGTTAGGCAGGCCATCAAATGAGCGACACATTAATGAGGCCGTTTAAACAAGTATGATGCTACGCATCATCGCATTGGAATAAGCAAGCGTCTTTTTATGATATGTACTCACTTCACCAATGCCTAGCATGCTTATGCACTCCTATTATCATCTCGCCTACCGTAGCTTTATATTTCAACGGTATCCAAAAATCAAATGTGCAGATATACAAAGAAAATATGGCGTAGTTGTTACAGGAGGACAATACTTACCTCGTACGGATACGCGTTTGGCTGTCGGTGCTGACAATAACTTTCTACAATAAAATATCGATTTCTGTAAAAAAATCGATAATCAGCAAGACCAGATTTGGAACTTGATTTGATTTTGGAACTTGATTTGATGATACATCCTTCTTTATTGCGTTTTGGTGATGGTCCCTAAAGAAATTTCGAGAGTAGATATTTTGAGAGTAGATTTTTACGTCTAAATACTCATAATTTTCCAAACGTTAAGGGATAATTTGCTAACCGGAGGCTACCTTTTGCTACATGATTTAGGATGCAGAACAATTAAGTCATGTTTAACACTGGCGGATGCTCATACACAAGCCATTGTCTAATAACTGTTCTGAGTCGTGTTGTCGAACTCGCTTACATTGTCATTAAAAGGGACCTCGAGAGTGTTAAGCCGATAATGAAAAAAAATTTTTTTGTATTAATAGAAAGGATTTTATTAACATATGTAAAAGTAACAGTGATTCGTACGTAATCGCTCCCAGACTTTTTCTTCTTTCAATTTTCGCAATTGGCACATTTGTTGTAATCTTAACGTATTGATTTTGTGCATCAGAATCACCAAAAGGTTGCATTATGGATTTAAGCGGTTTTCTTGCTCGTCACCAGCTTCCTGAAACATATAGGGAGGTTGCACAAAAATGGTTCGTGCCACTAGCCGAATCCATTATGTTGCAGCTAAAGGGTGCAGGGCGCCCATTTTTTGTGGGTATTAATGGGTGTCAGGGGTCAGGCAAGTCAACATTAACTGAGTTTCTTTCCGAATATTTGTGTACGACGCATCAACTCAATGTCGCTTGTATGTCTCTGGACGACTTTTATCTAAGCCAAATCGAACGTGTAGATCTTGCAGAAACTATCCACCCTTTACTAAGAACGCGTGGTGTACCAGGCACTCATGACGTTACCCTGATGAACAATGTGTTCACGCAATTAAAAGCTGACGGTGAAGTTGCCCTCCCCCGATTCAATAAAGCAGATGATAACCCTTTCCCTCAAGAGACTTGGCCGGTGATCAATACGCCGCCGGACATCGTTATAGTAGAGGGATGGTGTTGGGGGGTGCCGCCGCAATTGGAACAAGATTTAGTTTCACCGATCAATACGCTAGAGGAAGCGGAAGACAGTGAAGGTATTTGGCGTAGATTTGTTAATCAACAATTAGCTGAACGCTATCAACCGCTTTTTGCGCAAATGAATTACTCCATTATGCTGAAAGGGTTATCGTTTGAGCATGTTTTTAGATGGCGATGCGAACAAGAACATAAACTCGCAGCTAAAACCTCAGCAAATAGTACTGCCATAATGACAGATGAACAAATTGCACGTTTTATCCAACATTATCAGCGTCTAACTGAACACAGTTTTCAAGCATTACCGCCATTATGTGATGTGGTATTTAAACTGGATGAAAATAGAAATATTGTCCACGTTAACACCGACAATAAACAGCGCAAACTATAAAATTAAAAAGTAAAAAGTAAAAAGTAAAAAGGTACGCATTTGAAAACGGTTATATTTACAGATATGGATGGCACTCTACTCGACCACGAAACATACAGTTTTGTACCAGCGAAGCCCACGCTGGCCAAGCTCGCTGAGCTAGGTGTTCCGGTTATCCCCACCACCAGCAAAACCTTTGCAGAACTTATAGATTTAAGAATAACCATTGGGCTGAATGGCCCTTTTATAATTGAAAATGGTGCCGCTATTTATATACCTCATGGTTTTTTCAAACAAAAACCCGCGGGTACCACATGGCAAGACGGATTTTGGTGTAAAACCTTTATTTCTTCTAAAGGCTATTGGTTAAAACAGCTTGATATAGCTAAGTTAGAATTTGCCGGCGAGTTTAACCACTTCAGCAACATGGATATCAGTGAAATTCAACAAGCGACGGGTTTAGATGAGCTTTCAGCCGCTAAAGCAGCACAACGACAATTCGGCGAGCCTGTGTTGTGGACGGGGTCGGCGGAACGCAAACGATCATTTCTTGATGAAATGACTCAAAGAGGTGCCCATCCGTTAGAAGGGGGGCGCTTTATCCATATTTCTGGCGACTGCAATAAAGGCGCCGCGCTTACCTGGTTTATGGAGGAATATCAGCGTCAAGTTGGGGAAGCTACCCAAGCCATTGCGCTCGGAGACGGTAAAAATGACATCGCTATGCTCGAGGCTTCTGATATTGCTGTACGAATAGCATCCAATCACCACCAACCACCTGAGCTAGATAAAGAAGACAACGTATACACAAGCACTCTCACTGGTCCTGAAGGCTGGCGGGAAATGGTAAATCAACTTGTATTAGAAATATAGCTGGAGCGCTAATGGCCGATTTTCACCAAAATGGTATTGTAACTACCCTTCACAACTTGGCAAACCGCCCTACTGAGGAGATGGAAGCGGACTTATTACGGTTTTCTCAAAAACGTCCGATGGCACTTATCCTACCTTCTCTCTTTTCTGAACTTGAGGGCGAAGCACTACCTCGAATTGTTGAAGAGTTAACGAACGTACCTTATTTGTCCGAAATTGTGATAGGCCTGGATAGGGCTACTGAAAAACAATATCAACATGCATTAACGTTTTTTTCTTCTTTGCCGCAGCACCACCGAATACTTTGGAATGACGGTCCTCGCTTACAGGCACTGGACAAAGAGTTAGCCGATTTAGGATTAGCGCCTAAAGAACTTGGCAAGGGCCGAAATGTTTGGTACTGCATGGGCTATATTTTGGCTTCTAACCGCGCAGAATCTGTTGCTTTACACGATTGCGATATTGTTACTTACGATCGGGATTTGTTGGCCCGTCTTATCTATCCTGTTGCTAATCCCATGTTTAATTACGAGTTCTGCAAGGGATATTATGCCCGTGTAGCCAACGGTAAAATTAATGGTCGGGTTTCACGGTTGTTGGTTACCCCGTTATTAAGGGCCCTTAAACGCATTATTGGCGACAATGAATATTTAGAATACATGGACAGCTTTCGCTACCCCCTAGCTGGAGAATTTTCTTTCAGAAGAGATGTTTTAAGCGATATTCGCATACCTAGCGACTGGGGCCTTGAAATAGGTGTCTTATCAGAAATGCACAGAAATTACGCTCATAATCGTTTGTGCCAAGCTGATATTGCCGATATATATGACCACAAGCATCAGGATTTATCTCTTAATAATGATCAGGGTGGCTTATCAAAGATGTCTATCGACATTACTAAGGCTATTTTCCGTAAATTAGCCACCCAAGGCTTTTCGTTCAGTAATGAAATGTTCCGTTCTGTTAAAGCGACCTATTTTAGAATTGCTTTAGATTTTATCGAAACCTATCACAATGATGCCATTATGAATGGCCTAACACACGATGTTCATAACGAAGAAAAAGCAGTAGAAATGTTCGCCAGCAATATCATGAAGGCAGGACAAAGCTTTCTTGAAAATCCCATGGAAACACCGTTTATTCCCAGCTGGAACCGGGTTACCAGCGCCGTTCCAGACATTTTAGACCGATTATTGGAAGCGGTTGAAGCAGATACCTCTGAACATTTAGGGTAAATTATGACCACCAACTGGACCATTCTTCATGAAAAAGTCATGCACCATCTGGATGCGATTTATGCAGATGTACCATTAGACATGCCTATCGGTAAATTAGCTACGCAGTTAATCGAAACGATAGGTATTAAGAACGAAGAAGATATTGTTATGCCCGGCCCTTACGTGAACTATTGGGACGAGGAAGACATTATCATGATTACCTATGGTGATAGTGTTATCCAAGAAGGTGAAACGCCTCTGACAACCTTGTATAACTTCCTGAATAAATACTGCAACACTACAATTAATAATGTGCATATTCTGCCATTCTTCCCATACAGTTCAGATGATGGCTTTTCGGTAATCGACTATTCAAGTGTAAACGAGTCCTTGGGTAGCTGGGAAGAAGTATCACGCATTGCAAAAGACTACGGGTTAATGGCCGACCTTGTAATCAATCACTGTTCTGCGAGAAGTGCGTGGTTTGAGAACTTTATTAAGGGAGAAGGTACGGGCCACGATTTTTTCTTTACTGCCTCTCCTGATGATGACTTGTCGATGGTCACTCGTCCAAGGGTATCTCCTTTATTAAGAGAAACGCAGACCGCTCATGGCACGCGTTATGTTTGGTGTACATTTAGTCACGACCAGGTTGATTTTGATTTTCGCAATCCGCAGGTACTCACGGCATTTATTGAAATCATCCGCTTGTATATTGATAAAGGTTCGAAGATTTTTCGGCTGGATGCAGTAGCTTTTCTATGGAAGATTGTAGGTACAACTTGTATAAACCTGATCCAAACCCATGAGGTGATCAGACTAATTCGAACGTTGATCGAACATATCGATCCAACCATTATGCTCATTACCGAGACGAATATCCCAAACCGCGAAAACCTGACCTATTTCGGGAATGCCAACGAAGCCCATGCTATTTACAATTTTTCCTTACCGCCCTTGTTGGTAAATACATTGGTTACGGGAAACTGTCGCTATTTAAAAAGTTGGATAATGAGCATGCCGCCAGCTCAAAACGGAACCACCTATTTCAACTTTATTGCTTCTCATGATGGGATTGGTCTGCGACCTGCAGAGGGTTTACTCGATGAAGAAGAAATATCCGAATTGGTACATACCATGCAAAATTTCGGGGGTAAAGTATCCTGGCGTGCTTCAGCTCATGGTCAACAAAAACCTTACGAGATAAATATAACATTATTCGATGCGTTGCAAGGTACGGTTAAGGGGCCTGACAAATGGCAGATAGAACGCTTTATTTGCGCACATGCCATAATGTTGGCGATGGAAGGTATCCCAGGCATTTATATTCACAGCATGTTAGGAACTTCTAACGATTATGAAAAAGTCGCCAATACTGGGCAGAATCGATCCATTAACCGGAAACGTTGGTCTTTGCCTGAATTAGAAGCGTTGCTGGATTCGCCCTACTCTCAACACCACAAAGTATTGACCCGCATGTCTCAACTAATTCGCATCCGTAAAACACAGGATGCATTCCACCCCAATGCGACGCAATATACATTGCAGATGGGTGACCAGATTTTCGGTTTTTGGCGCCAAAGTTTGGACCGAAAACAAAGCGTCTTTTGTATTAGTAATATCAGTGACGAAGAACAATCGATTTTACTAACTGATATCAATCTTGTTGGCACAGATAATTGGTTGGAACTGATTTCCAGAGAAGTGATAAGTGATGTCAATGCATTTATGACATTACAGCCGTACCAAACCGTATGGATCAGTAATCAGGATAGTGAATAGCATACCAATCCACGACAATACGTACATACACAGTATTGAAGTGGTAAACGTATCACTAGCCAATTCGCGGCTACGTTTAGTGGCGCCAAAGCGAACGAAATTAGCGAAGCCGGAAGCAGCCTTTCCCAAGAAAATCATATGACTGTATCCGAAATGGCATCGCCAGCCTGCTTACCCCACTTTACATTGATGTAATAGACTACGGCATTGTGCCTGACCAATTGGATGCCTTTAATACGCTATTTGACCGTGCTCAGTATGAGGTTGATTTACTTGTCAGCAGTGGCGGTGTATCGGTGGGGGATGCAGACTTAGTAAAAGAAGTAATAAAGCAAATTGGTCACATAGATATGTGGAAAGTAGCAATCGAACCAGGAAAGCCTTCGCATTAGACCAGGCGGGTCAATGCTGTTCTGTGGCCTTCCCGGTAATCCTGTTTGCGCGTTCGTTACTGCGCATAAGTTAGTTATACCTGCTATCCGACTACTTCAGCATGCGTTAACAGAAAATAACATTTGTGTTCCTATGTTGAAGTCCAAATCGCTAACTGGTATCTCTTGTTTAACTGGGCGACAGGAATTTATGCGGGGAAACCTAATTGTGACAAAAGATGCGAGGTTAAGGGTTATCCCCCAGCCAAAACAAAGTTCAGCTGCTATCCAAGCGCTGGCCAAAGCAAACTGTTATATTGTCGTTCCAGCCGAATTAAGAAAAATTTCGGCTGGTAGCGAAGTCGATATTGAACCCTTTTAATGTAAAAGTGAGTTGTACAACATGCTGCTAGTTTCGAGACGTTTTGCCTTAGAGACCAAACGCCTTATTCATCTTGCCTGGCCTCTTCTGATTGCGCAAATCACGCAAATGTTGATGGGTGTGAGCGATACGGTGATGGCGGGACGCTATGGTGCAGTCGACATGGCCGCTGTAGCGCTAGGCTTTAGTGTAACCATACCCTTATTGTGTTTTTTGCAAGGGCTCGCCTTTGCGCTTCCTCCGTTTATTTCTCGTCTACAAGGCAAAAGAGCGTTAGCCGATATTCCTCAGATTGCCCAGCAATCAGCCTATAGTTTAGTATTAGTCAGTTTCCCCATGCTTCTGCTCTATCCTTTTGCGGATACACTAGTAGGTTTCTTCCCAATGGAAGCTGCGTTATTCGATATAACCGTTGAATACACTCGCTACGTAATACTTGCTATGCCAGCGTTTGCGCTCTATCAATGGTTACGAAATTACTGTGAGGGCTTGGGGAGTACCAAACCCACCATGTTAATTACCGTAATTGGGTTGATGGTAAACATTTTGGCAAACTATCTTCTCATTTATGGGATTGGTCCCTTTCCTGAAATGGGGGGGGCGGGCTGTGGCGTTGCCACTGCACTAGTTTTTTATGCCATGCTTATTGCCACCTTTGTGTATACATTGGTGTCGCCTAAAATAAAAAAATATGCGTTGTTTTCGGCGTTTTATAAGCCAGAATTGCATATATTAAAGCGTATTTTTAAACTGGGTTTACCTATTGCCATGACACTCCTATTCGAAGTGACCTTGTTTGCAGTGGTGGCCTTATTGCTTACCCCATTTGGCGCGATAACAATTGCTGCGCATCAAGTCGCGCTCAACTTCTCTTCACTCATGTTTATGTTTCCTCTAAGTATGGGCATGGCGGTAGCCATACGGATCAGCTACCGCATGGGACAGCAGCGCGTGAAGCAGGCCAGAACCGTAGTAAAAAGTGCGCTGACTGTAGGCTTGTCAATTGCGTTTGCGACCGCTTCATTTACGATTTTGGCTAAGTCCTTCATTATAGGGTTGTATACGACCGATCAGCAGGTATTTACAATCGCTAGTTCGCTTCTTATTTATGCAGCGTTGTTCCAGTTTTCAGATGCAATTCAGGTCATTTCTGCAAACGCGCTGCGGGGGTATAAAGATACTACGGCTATGTTTTATATTACATTTTTTGCCTATTGGGTTATCGGATTGCCAGTAGGGATCATTTTAGCCAGAACAAACTGGATTACCGCGCAACCTTTATCTGCCGCCGGTTTCTGGATTGGTTTTATCTGTGGTTTAAGCACTGCCGCCGTGATGTTAGGCGCACGAGTACGTTATATTCAAAAGCAATATGCATCAGGTGAACGCGCATTTAGTACCCATCTTCAATGATGAATGCGTTGCATGCGGTAAGTTTCTCACCTTGCTAACAGCCGATATTATAACATTTTAGGCGTGAAAATTGCGCAGTATTTGGGTAGTACGTAACCAAAAGAAACCACATCTTGGTAGCGATAATGACTTTCTACTTCTGGGCTAAAATAGCATGGAAGAATCTATGCACCATGGCCTACCTGTACTATGCCCTGGTTAATTAGATTCTTCGGTCTTTAGCCTTAGCACGTCAATGGGGATTTGTATAATCTTCATCCTGTCTGGTCGAGGGGTCCTGTTTCCATAAGTCGCCTATAACAGGATCGTCACCTTCTTGCTCTTCCCAGGCATATTTTTTGACCTTGGGTTTAGGATCGTTGCGCCAAAAAATCAATGCGGCAATTGTCCCACCTACTGCGCCGAAAAAATGAGCTTCATAAGAAATACCCGGCTCTCTCGGAAAAATAGTCATTACCATTCCTCCATACATAAAGAATGCAATCATCATCAAACCTACTGAACGGGCGTCCCTACGCAATATTGAAACGACAAACAAATAGAAAAACAATCCATGACTAACACCGCTGGCGCCTAGATGAACAGAATCTCTTCCAAATAAAAAGATCCCAGATCCAGACACCAGCCAGGCGAAACCTAATGCCCACCAGCGGGTACGGGGATAGCCGTAGAGTAACGCGCTACCTAAAATAATTAGTGGCGAGGTATTGTTAAATAAATGCTCGTAAGAACCATGCACAAGTGGCGCAGTCAGTATCTTCCATACTCCGGCTACGTCGAAGGGCCTGACGCCCAGCCATTGTAATGGTAAGTTGAACAGCACACCTGCAGACTGAATGACCCATAGAAGACTCACTGCAAACGTAGATAGCAACACGGCCCGTTGTATTGAATATGCTTTAGAAGTATCTTTCATCCATCTGATATGTGGATGAACATTCATAACGCAATTATAAAAGAGTATAAACCATACAAAAATCTGACATGTTTGATAACACTATGGAGCTTGCCAGATTGAATGGAGGGTGGCCATTATATAGGTTTTCACTTTTCAACTAACGTAACACACTTGCCAGTCTACGTTGTGGTTATTCCATCTGAATTAACGCCGGCTGAATTTACCCACTTTTTCGAGGATATATTTCATGAACCAACCAGCGAACACCACCCGCTCGTCAGTGCGTTATGGGGACGCTACCGATTCGTGCTTCCTTACGAGTATCAATAACCAACGTTTCTGAAATTTTATCTTGAATCGCCTGACGATTAGGATCCCAATAAATTTGCAAAAAACCGAGCAAACCTGTCGCAAAACCTGCACCGTATCCGCCGTACCGACCAAAGCTTTCCCATAAAGTTAATTGACTGTTGTCTAATTTAACCACACGTAAGCCAAATAACTTCTTACCCGGCGTAATGCCCCCCCACCAGGCTGTAAAAACACTAAAATACAATGCGGCCCAACCAAACCCTAATCCTAAATCAGCTGAGATACCTTTTATCCATCCAATGACGCTATAGGAATGCGATTCTTCGTTTGTCTCTGGTGTCCCCACCGCTGGCGTTTCGAGGTCTGCAGCTTCAGTTTCCAGCTCTGCCCTTTTTCTATCAAATGCGTTGAGGTAGGTTGCGATTACTGCTTTTTCTTGTGCAGGTGTTAACCCCTTTCCTCCCAGCTGACTCTCAATTAATTTTTTTACACTATCTCTGTCAATATTAGTTTCTGCCATCTGGGAAGATAACTCATTTGCCAATGCATTAACGCATTCAATATCCGCTTCACACTGATCAAATGCAACAAAGCCCACTCCACTTATGACCTTCTCACTAAAAGACGTAGAGGGGTCGATCGGGCTGGATTCGATAATATCTTCTTCTATAAAGCCCACTAGCCCAAAAATCGTAACAAACAGGAGCAAGGACGCGCCTAGTCTTAAGCATTTTCGCGCCAGACTACGCTTTGGTCGATTAGACAAATGACTGCCGGCTCGAAAAAAAGTGATAGCTGCAAAAAATGCCAGTACAAATGCGCTTGCGAAGCTAACGATAGATACCACTGACAAATCTACTAACAATGCCATCAATCTCTTTACAGGCGTAGCCAGCTGCTTACCCAACAGTTCTGAAGACACTTGAAATGCATAAGGTGTAACTATTTGTCGGTTTTCAGCCGATATTTTCTGCTCTGCTACATTTTTAATTTCGCGATGAGTTGAAACTAATTCAGACATAGTTAGTATGTATTTTTTTTATTAGTCTGCTTTCATTTTCAATTAATTATTAATCAATAGCAATACGCCGACGTATTTATGCTACCCCGAACTTTATTTTTCTTTGTTCCCCTCATACACTTACCCATTCGCCTCGAAGTAGTAGAGTAAAATGGTGGCTATAACGCGAATTAATCTTATATTAGCAGTTTGCCTGCTCGTCGGTGTACCGATTGGCGCTACGGAATCAGCTAAAAAAGTTTTTACCATAGGGGTAGAAGCTATCGATTATTATCCCCACTTTCGATTTATGCATGAGACCGACAAAGGTTTTGGTTGGGCTGTAATGGAAGCCTTTTCTAATCAAAGTGGCTATGAATTTAAATATATCCCTCTTCCTGTGGCCAGATTACGCAATGCTATGCGTCATGGGAAACTGGATTTCGCTTATCCAGATAATCCTAATTGGCACGAGGAGGAAAGTGTAAAATCGTTTAAATACAGCCTCCCCTTTGCGATCGCTATGGGTGGGACTATGGTAAGCCGCGAATGGGTTAACCCAAAACTGGAAAATTTTCAGTCGCTTAGTGTTGTACGAGGGTTTAGCCCAATAAAATGGCTGGCGTTATTCGAAAATGATAATGTTCAGCGTGTTAATGTAAATGACACCACTGCTGCGTTAGAGTTAGTATTACGTAAGCGAGTAACCGGCGCTGACGTCGAATATCACGTAGCTAAACATCATCTCCGCAGGTTAAACCGCGAAAATGAATTGAAGTTAGCCGTTACTCTACCCTTTGATACAGTAGGGTTTCGTTTATCAACGATAAAACATCATCACATAATCGCTGAATTTGATACGTTTCTAATTAAACACGCTGATTTAATCGATAACCTAAAAAAACAGTATAACCTACAGGACCCTCAGGATATTCTGACATTGCATCAATAACGCTGTAATAAACGTTTTACTGCACGTGCTGTTCAAATGTCTTACTCCCTTCTTCAATATTAGCTAGTGTTAATAAATAACGCTGTTTGATAGAGATAAGTTGGGGTTTACCCATTTCGCAAGGAAGTACTGAACAGCGGCTGATAAGGTAATCGGCACGAGCCTGCGACAAATTTTGTTCGAGCAGGAACTACACCACTATTCTTCCGTGTATTTTTTAAGGGCGTTTAGTCGAACCTCCCACTGATGTTCTAATTCAGCAATGAAATGTCCTACTAACTTAAGTGCATTCAATTTTAGCTCTACTTTCGTTTCTCGACCTACCGTAGTTAGCGACGCAACATTCGCATTAACCAAAATTTGGAGTTGTTTTCTCGCGCCCTGCCTGGAAATACCCAGCCCTTTACAAAGTTCACCTATAGTACAAGGTTGCGCCTGGCAAAGTCGTTTCACTATTTTAAGTCGAGTGGGATCGCCCAACGCTTTAAATACATCGGCTTCTGTCATTTAGTCACTAATAATTAAAAAATTAAAAAATTGAAAATTAAAAATTAAGCCGTAAAAAGTAAAAAGTACTTTTGCAACCTGTCTAGCATGAAGTCCCAGCCACTATCATTTTGCTTATATACATCATCGGCCGTGTATTCAGCGAGACCGGAAAATCCTGACTCAGTTAGTGTGACTTTACATCTATTAGCAGCTAGTTTTTCAATGCCAAATTCAACCAACGTATTCGGCACAGCCAATACATCGCCTACAAAATAGCATCCCGGCACCCACCGAAACGCGAAATAGTAGTGCGCTCTTGTGTCTACTACATATATTTGGTTTTTACCGTCTTCTCCAAACCCAAGTATCGCTTGTTCACCCGCCCGAAAGCTTCCTTCCACCGTTTCAGGAAACCAGTGAATAACTTGTGCAGGATCAGCGATCGCTTTGTAAATACGCTCTTGGGAAGCATTGATAACAATTTCACGTTGAATAACGTCTTTCATAACATCCTCTCACTTTTAGAGGCTGGCCATGATCTTAGTAAAGCATAAAACGACCAACATGCAACCAATTGGTTGCATATTAAACTTTTCATCCTATTAATAGAGGTTTTTTTAGTCTGAAGAATTAATATCTATTCGGCATAGGCGTTCATCGGGACTTGATTAATGCACCAATACCTTCGGTTAAACCATCGAGCGTCAAAGGATACATTTTTCCATTTACCAATTCTTCAATAATACTAATCGAGTGGTAATAGGGCCAGTAGTTGTGGGGTTGAGGGTTTAGCCAAATAACTTTTTCAAAATGCTGAGTCAGGCGTTGCAGCCACGCTGCGCCCGCTTCTTCATTCCAATGTTCGACGCTACCCCCCGGATACGTAATTTCGTATGGCCCCATAGTGGCATCACCGACAAAGATGACTTTGTAGTCACTACCATAGCGGTGAATAATATCCCAGATAGGAATTCGTTCTTCATCGCGTCTTTGGTTGTCCTTCCACACATCCTCATAGATACAATTATGGAAATAAAAGTACTCCAAATATTTAAACTCAGAGTGAACCGCAGAAAACAACTCTTGTGTGGCTTGCACATGAGAATCCATCGACCCCCCAATATCAAAAAACAACAACACTTTAACGGCATTGTGCCTTTCGGGGGTCATGTGAATATCCAGCATACCTCCTTTGCGGGCTGTTTCTCCGATAGTGGTAGACACATCTAATTCTTCACTGGCACCTGTACGCGCAAATTTTCTTAACTTGCGTAGCGCCATTTTAATATTGCGCGTGCCCAACTCTACATCGCTGGAAAGATTTTTATACTCCCGCTTATCCCAGACTTTGGCTGCAGAAAAATTCCGATTGCCATCCTGCCCTATACGAACACCTTCTGGGTTGTAGCCGTAAGCACCAAAAGGTGAAGTACCACCTGTGCCTATCCATTTGTTCCCCCCTTGGTGACGTTCCTTCTGTTCTTCCAAACGCTGTTTGAGTGTGTCCATTAGCTTATCCAGCCCACCCAGTGCTTTTATTTGCTGTTTTTCTTCTTCCGTTAACTGTTTTTCGAAAACTTTCCTCAACCAGTCTTCCGGAATCTCGTTATCAAAAATATCAACGCTTTGTACACCCTCAAAATAATCGGCAAACGCCCTGTCAAAACGATCGTATTGAGTTTCATCTTTCACCATGATGGTACGGGAAAGAAAATAGAATGCTTCAATATCTGCAAACACCACTTGCTTATCGAGCGCAGAGAGTAGATCGAGCAATTCTCTCAGGCTGGTTTTAACGCGGTATTTCCGTAAGGTATAAAAAAAATCGATCAGCATTAGCGACGCGCCATAAACGCCAACTTTTCAAACAAATGTATATCCTGCTCATTTTTAAGCAATGCGCCATATAATGGCGGGATACTCGCCTTTTTGTCTTTACTGTGTAATGCCTCAGGCGGAATATCTTCGGCGAGCAAAAGTTTTAACCAGTCAATTAACTCTGATGTTGACGGCTTCTTCTTTAATCCGGGCACCTCTCTTAAGTTAAAAAACGCATTAAGCGCTTCGTCTAGTAAGCGTTTCTTAATATCAGGAAAGTGCACACCGACTATTTCTCGCATTTCATCAGGTGTTGGGAATTGAATATAGTGAAAGAAACAACGACGTAAAAAAGCATCGGGTAGTTCTTTTTCATTATTAGAGGTGATAATCACCACAGGACGTTGTTTCGCTTGAATTCTCTGCTGTGTTTCATAAACATAAAACTCCATCTTATCCAGTTCTAATAGCAAGTCATTAGGGAATTCAATATCCGCTTTATCTATTTCATCAATAAGTAATACTGGACGCTGACTTGATTCAAATGCTTGCCACAACTTACCTTTTACAATGTAGTTTTTAATATCGTGGACACGTTCCTCGCCCAATTGAGAATCGCGCAGGCGTGATACCGCATCATATTCGTACAACCCTTGCTGCGCTTTAGTTGTGGATTTAATATGCCATTGGATAAGCTCTGTTTGCAGGCTACTAGCTAATTCTTCAGCCAACATGGTTTTACCCGTCCCCGGTTCACCTTTTATCAGCAAAGGTCGTTGTAAGGTGATAGCAGCATTTACAGCCAGACGAAGTTCTTTACTGGCAATGTAATTGTCGGTACCGGAAAAAGTCATGTAGAGTCCTTAATAGTTGTAGATAGTTCGCTATCATGAGAAATAGCGATAACATATAGCTAAAAAACAGTTTGCATTTTATCAAATGCAACCAATGATATAAGGGTAAAGTGGGATAAACCAATAACATGTAAACATTGCCACTATGGCTTATGCGAATAAAACAACATTATCCCGAATTAAGCTAAGGACAAATTATGCAAATTTTTGACGACAATTCACTTTCTATCGGCCGCACCCCGCTGGTGAAGATTAATCGCGTAACTTCAGGTAATGTTTACGCAAAAATGGAATCACGTAACCCGAGTTTCAGCGTGAAATGCCGGATCGGCGCTAACATGATATGGGATGCTGAAAAACGTGGGGTACTTACGGCAGGCAAAGAAATCGTCGAGCCGACAAGCGGCAACACGGGTATCGCACTAGCTTTCGTGGCTGCATCCCGTGGCTATAAACTTACCTTGACTATGCCCAGTAGCATGAGTTTAGAGCGCCGAAAGCTACTTAAAGCGCTGGGGGCCAAACTTGTATTGACTGAAGCCCCAAAAGGAATGAAAGGCGCTGTGGCGGCAGCACAAGAAATTGTTGAAAGCGATCCTGAAAAGTACGTATTACTTCAACAATTTGACAACCCTGCTAACCCAGCCATTCATGAAAAAACGACTGGTCCGGAAATTTGGGAAGACACCGAAGGAAAAATTGATGCTTTTATCGCGGGTGTAGGTACAGGGGGTACAATTACCGGTGTGAGTCGTTACATTAAGAATACTCAAGGTAAGGCGATAACGTCTGTCGCGGTAGAGCCAACGGATTCACCTGTAATTACACAGGCTAAAAAGGGTGAAGAACTCACTCCAGGACCACATAAAATCCAAGGGATTGGCGCAGGCTTTATTCCTGGAAACCTTGATTTAGATATGGTTGATGAGGTTGAACAGGTAACGAATGAAGAGTGTATGGAAATGGCTCACCGACTTATGAAGGAAGAAGGTATACTCGCTGGTATTTCGTCTGGTGCAGCTGTGGTTGCAGCGAAACGTTACGCGGAACGTCCGGAAAATAAAGATAAAGTTATTGTGGTACTGCTGGCGAGTGGTACAGAGCGCTACTTGAGTAGTCCATTGTTCGCCGGTACCTTTTCTGACCAAGAAGAAGTGCAATAATAACCGATTTATCAGGAGGGCGTGACCCTCCTGTGCCTTTACCCCCCCACAAAAGACCTTAATTTTAGCTGTAATAAAGATTACGTGGCTCCTGCACGCAATCTTTGGTACTATAGACAGTTCATGTTGTAGGTTCTCGTTTATTTTGAACAAAGCTTTTTCCGCAAGATCGTTGTTAGTCCCACTAGTGATTTACAGCTCGATATTAACCGTTCTAAGCCCAACACAATCTGGAAGCCCTTCAGCGCGGCTACGTCATGTAGCATAACTAATACTTTTGGAACGAATTATGTCATTTAAATTACTGGGTCTTAATGCGCCCTTATTAGCGGCTATTGAAAAGCAGGGATACCAGACCCCCTCGCCCATTCAGGAAAAAGCTATCCCACTTATAATCGAAGGTAAGGACCTATTAGCAGCGGCTCAAACGGGTACGGGAAAAACGTCAGCTTTTTCGCTACCATTACTTCAGCGACTAACAACAAACAACAAAAAGGTGAGTGCTAATCGCGTCAGAGCGCTTATTTTAACCCCCACCCGTGAGCTTGCCGCACAAGTTGCTGAGAACGTTGAGGCGATGAGTAGCGGGTTACCTATTACCTCATCTGTCGTATTCGGTGGGGTTGGTATAAACCCGCAAATGAAACGGTTGCGTCCTGGGCTTGATGTATTAATTGCAACACCGGGTAGATTGCTAGACCTCTTCCAACAAAACGCTGTTAAATTTGACCAATTAGATACCCTAATATTGGACGAAGCGGATAGAATGTTGGATATGGGTTTCGTCCATGACATTAAGCGCATTCTTAAGTTGCTGCCAGCTAACCGTCAAACGTTACTTTTTTCAGCAACGTTTTCAGACGAAATTACACACCTGGCTAAGTCAATTACCCGTCAGGCTGTCAAAGTTTCCACAGCTCCGGCTAATACTACCGTGGATAAAATTGAACAGCGACTTGTTACGCTCGATAAGTCGCGCAAAATCGCCGCTTTGGTTAGCCTAATAAAACAGAACAATTGGAAACAGGTGTTAGTTTTCAGTCGGACCAAACATGGTGCGAACCGTATTGCCACCAAATTAAGTAAAGCAGACATCCCGAGTGATGCAATACATGGCAATAAAAGCCAGGGTGCACGAACGAAGGCATTAGCAAACTTTAAGAATGGTGAAATAGACGTATTGGTGGCGACAGATATCGCTGCACGCGGTATCGATATTAGTGAATTACCTATCGTCGTAAATTTGGACCTTCCCAATACGGCTGCCGATTATGTCCACCGCATAGGTCGAACTGGTCGGGCTGGTTCCAGTGGCCAGGCTTGGTCATTAGTTAGTGTGGACGAATTACAACAACTCAAAGATATTGAGACGTTAATTCAAACGCTTCTGCCGAGGGAACAGCTAGCAGGCTTTGAACCTCAACAACCCGTTCCGGAAACCAGATTAGCTGCCCCTAAAAAACCTAAAAAGCCCAAGAAGCCTAAACCTCATTACCAAGCTAATCAAAATAGCGAACATACTAGGCATGCTTCGAGACAAGAAAAACGATCTAGTAGCCAAATGAACCAGTTAGCTCATCACTAGGGACAGGTTCAATCTGTGGTTTTCGCTGAGTACTGAAAACCACGATCCGAGCAGTGTTTAGCTGCTCAATTTACTGCATGTCTGCTGACTGTTAAACGCTAACCTTTATCCATTGTCCAATTAGCAAGACTCTAAAGGTTACTGAGTCGAAGGTACCTGCTTTCGCGCTATATAAACAATTATTAAACGTATTCATTCAGCATGCCGTCATTTAGCCGTGCATATCCTTTAATTTTTTCTTAAAATAGTACATCGAAGTTAGGAACAAACAGTTAATTTTATGCAAAAGAAATGGACATTTTATGTATTCGCCACGCTTTTTATTCTGACCTCCTGCGGCGGTGAAAAAGAAAAAGGGTTGGGTAAGTACGGTATGCTTGACGAAAGCACTCCTGAATATGCGGCCGTTCGATTTATGACTAGCATTTATCAGGACGATAATATAGACGCGGCGGTGTCATTAAGCACCCCGAAGATGGCGCGTATATTGTCAAGGTATCATACTAACCGAAATGTACAGCGACATTTATTGAACTTGAAATTCGATACCGTTGAAATCACCCCCGAAGAGCGAAGTAGAGTTGGGCGTTCTGAGTTTTCAGAAAAGGCCACTATTACTTTGTTTTTCAGTGGTACGCTAAATGCCAATAAACAAGAAGATTTACGAAGAGTTGATTTGGTAAGGGAAAATGGGCAATGGTTAGTTGCCCGAATACACCCCGACCACTTTATGTAAAAACACCTGGGGGCGCTTAACGCCCCACTGCGACCCCTTCCCTACGGGGGTCTGCGCCGCCAATGAGTTTACCATTGCGAAATTCTATGCCATGCAGGCCACTGTTTAAGTCCATCACCCTTATCGTATGGCCACGTTCAACAAGTTCATCTTCCAAATTTTCAAGTCCTGTCCCCTTCTCGAGCGCTGTATAATCATTTCGGTTAGTGACTTTAGGAAGGTTTATGGCTTGCTGAATATTTAATCCATAGTCCAACACCCCAATGAGTGTTTGTGCTACATAGCTGATTATTCGGCTGCCTCCCGGTGAGCCGAGTAACACTTCCAGTTTTCCCTTTTCGTCAAACACCATAGTAGGGCTCATGGCACTGCGAGGACGCTTATACGGTTCCACTTTATTGGCAACAGGGTAGCGATCTTCAGCGGGTTGAAATGAAAAATCGGTTAACTGATTATTTAACAAAAATCCTTCTACCATTAAGCCGGACCCAAACATAAACTCTATGCTGGTCGTCATCGAAACGGCATTACCTTCTTTATCCACGATGCTAATATGGCTGGTATTAGGTTGCTCAACTGTCATCCCCACCCCAACTTTAGCGTCAGCGTACGGCCTACCGGCGCGCACCTGCTGCCACTGTTTGTTCAATGCGATCCCTTGGCCTCTACGATGGAGATACGCTGTATTTATTAAGGCTGCAAAAGGTAAATTAGTAAAATCGGAATCCGCAATGAATTGTTTCCGATCAGCGTAAGCTAACGAAGTGGCCTGAGTAAAAAGATGAATAAAATCGGGGCTCATCAATTCAGTATTTGAAAAATCATGTCTTTCAAGCATTTTCAATATCTGATAAACGTTAATGCCACCAGAACTAGGCGGAGCCATGCCGCAGATAGAGTGCTTTTTATATAACCCACAAACCGGTTCACGTTTGATCGCTCGATATGCCGCCAAATCCTTAACCGTCATATTGCCGGGATTCACTTTTGAAGAGTTGACTTCTTTAACTATTTTTTCGGCCAGCCCTCCTTCGTACATATAGTCGGAGCCCTGTTGTGCCACTCTTGTTAATGTACGGGCTAATGCCCTGTTTTTTCGAATATATCCTTCCGTTAACGGTTTTCCTGATGGGTAGAAATAGGTAGCACTGACGGGAAATTTCTTTAATCCCGGGTGGTAATTCAGGGCAATAAGATCAGCTAAGCGTTTTGAAACTCTGAATCCTTTATCGGCGGTATTAATGGCATCATCAAAAAGATCTTCCCACTTTAATTTCCCAAAATCACCCTGAGCCATCTCAAGCGCTTTCAACACACCAGGTACACCAACAGACTTCCCCCCCACTACAGCATCAATCCACTTCATGGGCTTAGTGCCTTCCATAAACCAATAGGGATTCACATTCGCCGGCGCCATTTCTCTGCCATCATAGGTATGAAGCGTTTGATTTTTATTGTCCCAGTAAAGAATGAAGGCGCCCCCTCCAATACCGGAAGATTGCGGCTCTACCAACGTCAGCATAGCTTGAACAGCTACGGCTGCGTCAATAGCTGAGCCCCCCTTCTCTATTATGTTGCGACCCGCCCAAGAGGCATAGGGATTGGCTGCTACTACCATATACTCCTTTGCAACATAGGCCCGCTTGTCGGTATAACCGGTGGCCGCTTCCGGTTCAGCCCGATTTACCGAGTCCTGGGCTACTGCGCCAAACTGAACCAAAAAAATTAGCGTGCAAATATAATGTATGAGCGAAAGCTTAATTGTCAATTTTGCTACCTTTTAATATTAGAGGATGTTTGCTTTTTTCATTTAATTTTAAAGCGAATAGTCATTTATTTAAATAAAGAAGGACCTAATCTATATATACCGTTTTTAACCGAGCCGATACGCTTGCCCAAAGCTTTACGTTGTTGTCAATACAGAAGATTCACTTTAACGGTTTCCCTGCCTTCGCTATTTGCCCCTTACCGGGGCTACAAAGCTACATGAATCGCGCTTGAGCGGGTACATTCGTAAAACGACCACATTTCCCTTTACTTAAACTTATTTCTGTCCACCGGGCGTTTCTCTAAAAACGCGGAGAATGCTTCTTTTGCAGCGTCCGTTGTCATCGCTTCAAGAAATACATCTAACTCTGCGTTCATCTGTTGCAGAACGGCGTCGGTATCGTTAGACATTAACTGTTTCGTTTGCGTAAGAGCAAAAGCAGGCTTTCCTACTAATGCCTGACAAATCGCCGACACGGTTCCTTCCAACCTATCGGAATCAACTATCCGACTGACTATGCCAAAATTCATCGCCTCTTGTGCTTCGATAGGCTCACCCAGCATCAACCATTCACTGGCTTTTCGCCGACCAGCCATTCTAGGGAGTAAATAGCTTGAGGCATATTCAGGCACGAGGCCGAGATTGATGAAAGGCAATATAAAGCGGGTATCTGGAGCACAATAGACAAGATCGCAATGGAGTAATAATGTTGTACCGATGCCGACCGCTAACCCATGAACCTGCGCAACAACCACTTTTTCGCATTCCACTAGCGCTTGCATAAAAGCTACTGTGTCAGTCACATTATCACTATGATTTTGACTGGCGAAGTCATGAATATCATTTCCTGCCGTAAAACAACTACCTGCGCCATCAATTCTGATCACTTTGACGCTCTCGTCATCTCCGGCTTGAATAATTGCATCGGCAAGCTGTCTGTACATGTCCCGAGTTAAAGAATTTTTTTTATCTTCCCGATTCAAGGTAAGGCGCATCACCCCTTTTTCAGTATTTATCTGGATACTCATAATGTTCCTTTTTGCTTTGATAATGGTTTGAATTTTTTTCTTGTTGAATAATTTATTGTCAAATTCTGCGCTAAATTCAGAGCGAGGTTTAGTTTAATGTGACTTCGATACTATAATTTACGTTATGATAGCGCGCTTAGCCAGTTAGCAAAAATTTCTTATTAGATATATATGTTTAAAAAACCTGCTCGCCCAGCCAATTTCGTAGGACCATTATTTATAGCATTAACTGCGGTAGTCCTGTTTCTGTTAGAGCCTGCTTCAGGGCAACTTTTGGCTTATGACCGCTATGCCATTCAAGGCACAGAAACGTGGCGAATGCTTAGTGGTAACCTTGTCCACACCAATGGTGTACATTTATTACTAAATGTTGCGGGACTCGCTTTATTGTGGGCGCTGCACGGAGAACATTATTATCTACCCACATTTTTACGCGTATTTTTATGGACCTGTGTGGGGTGCAGTGTTGGCATTTACTTTTTTTCTGAAAATTTAATTTGGTATGCTGGTTTGTCAGGAGCATTGCATGGCGTCTTCGTTTGGGGGGCATTTAAAGACATAGAAAAGAACGTTCTTTCAGGGTGGGTGTTGCTGGCAGGGGTAGCCTTAAAAATTATCTATGAACAAACGACCGGGGCGAACGCTGAGCTCGAGCAATGGATTGATGCTGCGGTGGCAATTGATGCGCATTTGTATGGCGCGGTTAGCGGAGCAATTTTATTTATTATAATGCGCTTAATAAGTACTTTCGGTGCCCGTTGGACATTATTAACGCAAAAATAAATATGAAAAAGTTCACCGCCATCACATAAGATGGCGGCGTTTTCCTTAAAGGTTCGTTTCAAACAACTTATAGATTCTGCGGTATTCATCTAACCAGGAACTTGGCTGAACAAAGCCATGCGGTTCTACAGGATAAATTGCCGTTTCGAAATTTTCCTTTTCCAGCTCAATAAGACGTTGCACTAACCTTACTACATCTACAAAGAATACATTGTCATCTACCATAGGTGCATTAATAAGTAAGGGCTTAGTCAGGCCTTCGGCGAAGTAAATGGGTGAGCTGCGCTCGTAAGCAATGGGGTCAATATTAGGTGTATTTAGAATATTCGCCGTATACCCTGTATTGTAGTGGGCCCAGTCACTTACGGGTCTTAATGCAGCCCCGGCCTGGAACAGATCAGGTTCATTAAATAACGCCATAAACGTTAAAAAGCCTCCATAGGAACCACCATAAGTACCAATACGTTGCCGGTCGACATTGGCGTTCTTTACTAACCAATCAACACCATCTTGCAGATCTTGTACTTCAGGGGTACCCATTTGTCGGTAAATAGCGGTGCGCCAGTCACGTCCGTATCCTGCAGAAGCGCGATAATCCATATCCAATACCACATAACCTTGCTGGGCTAACATGCTATGAAACATAAATTCGCGGAAATAACCTGACCACCCTAAGTGGGCGTTCTGTAAGTAGCCAGCGCCGTGGTTAAACACCACTGCTTTGCGAGCCTCGCCTTGCTGGTAGTTTTCTGGTAGGTAAACACGCGCATAAATAGGTTGCGAAGTATGACTCGATTCGATAGCAACAACCTGTGGCGTAGTCCAGGGTAAAGATAAATATTTATCGCTGGTAGTATGGGTGATCTGTTGCGGCGATTCACTTCCGTTAACACTACTTAAATAAAGTTCTGGCGGACGCGTTACTTTACTATGCATTAATAGAAGATGCTGCTCGTCAGGACTCAGCGTGTATTCGGTTACGCCATTTAAATCAGTCAGCGCCTCTTGTTGCATAGTTTTCAGGTTTACGCGATAAATTTCGTAAATTCCAGGATGCTTCTTATTTGCTTCGTAATAAACCCATTGATCATCGCGGGTGACTAATGGGTTGTCTACCACAAACTGTCCAGATGTTAGCGCCACAGGCGCCTGACCTGGTTTTTGAATATAAAGGTGTGCGTAACCAGTATGTTCCGACTGATAGACCAAGGTTTCACTCTGGTGCAACCAACCAAATTGATTATAGCGATAATTTACCCATGCCTCATCGTGCAAACGATGCTGATTCACTAACTTTTTGTTCTTAAAATCAACAGTGGCAATCCAGCGATCCTTGTTATCCCACGCCTCTAACATCAACGCAACTTGTTGACCATTTTGATGCCAGCGCACTGAAGGTTCAGTCCAGTACCAACTTTGCAACAAGGTGATGTCCCTTGGTAGGCGATTTACCTGATAACGTTCGCCTTTTGCTTTTGCATTTTCAGCCTTGACCTCTGCTAATACGTCTTCGTTGTAACCGGGTAGAACAGTATAAGAAAGTTTGTGCTTTTTATTGTTAGTAAGATCGATCAACCACACTTCATGGTTCTCTGGCTCAGCATCAGCTACCCGTTGCCGCGCATCAATTGATGCAATGCGGCCATCCTCTTGAATGTAATGGGGCATAATATCGGTGTCGCTACGCCAGGGTTTATCTTCTGTGGTAACGATTATCGCGTAATTCCCTGCCGGAGAAACCTGGCTTGCAACTAAACGATGTTTTTTGTCAAAGTAAATTGGCTCCGGGGCGAACGCAGTATTTGCTGAAGCTAATTTTTTATTCTCGTTATAAATAACCTGCCGATCGTCCCGTTTATTTTTTATGTACTCTATTAATTCTATTTGTTGTTCCGCGATATAGTCCTCGGCCGCTTTAACTGGTTCGGGTTCATCGGCAAACTTCCAGCTAATCAGCTCCTCACGTGCACCTGTATTTAGGTCAATCGCCACAACACGATTAGAAGTTTGTGCCATTAACCGACCATCAGTCATGAAGCTAATGCCACGCAACTTACTGCCACCGCGGGTTATCTGTCGAAGTTGATCGTTCGCATAGACAAAAATACTGTCGCCTGCTCGAATAGCAGTCATACTGCCATCCTGACTTACTGTTTTTTCGTCATATTTAAATAGATGGCGTTTGTCATATGATACTTTCTCAGCTTTCTCGGGCGTGTCCAAGTCTGCTGCAAAAACATCGTCTATGGGTGAACCTTGCCGTTTACGCGTATACACCAATGCTTGGCCATCAATCGAGAAACCTGGGTTTTGCGGTTGGCGTCCCAGCCAATCCGGATCGGACATGATCTGTTTCAACGTGATTGTGTTAGTTACGTCACCCGACATTTCCACTTCAGGTTGAATGACTCTTGTCACCTCTCGTGACTTTGCCTCAGGTTCTGACTGCACCGACTGCTCAGTGGCCGTGCAGGCTGTTATCGCTGTGGAGAGTGCGCCCACAGCAAAATAAAAGGTAATTTTTTTCATATATTTTTCTATTGATTAATCTATTGAGTATCCCGCCCCATTATACTCAGCCTTCAAAGCAGATGGTCAAGTTTGATCTACAATAGTGTGCCATTTGTCTTGCAGACAGAGTGAAATCCGCGCAAAATCAATCTAACTAGTCAAAAAAAGAGCACTGATATGAAAAAAAGAACACTTGCGATTGTATTGGCGTTGCTGTCATCTACTGCGCTAGCAGACTCGTGCCCTTCCGTATTGAAGTTTATGAAGCGGAAGTTGAATTCTCAGGAGACAGTTAACTTATGTGAAGAATATAAGGGTAAAACGTTATTGATCGTAAATACCGCGAGCTATTGTGGATTCACTAAGCAGTTTAAAGGCTTAGAAGCGATGTATGAAAAATATAGAGATAAAGATTTTACCGTGCTGGGCTTCCCCTCTCATGACTTTAATCAAGAAGCCAAAGATGAAAAGAAAACGGCTGAACTATGTGAGCTTACCTATGGTGTGGAATTCCCTATGTTTGAGCCTACATCTGTGAAAGGTGATAATGCAGACCCTATGTATAAAATGTTAGAAAGAGAAACCGGTGAAGAGCCATCTTGGAACTTCAATAAATACCTTGTAGATAAAAAGGGCAATATTCTTAAACATTATGGTAGTAGAGTCAGACCAACAGACCCTGAATTAGTGAACGACATAGAACGCGCGTTAGCGATGTAGCGTTTCTACGTTTTTTACTGGGCGGATATGGGGAATGCGCCTTCGATTTGATACATTCCGCTTGCTGTGAACTCTCACTGCATCGAGGCAAATTGATGCTATAACTATAAAAAAGCCCCGCAACGCTTGCGGGGCAATCAAGCACACTCAACTTGGAACACACTTTAGCGAAAAAGATTATTCATCATAGTAAAATATAACTACAAAATAATACTTTTTGCTAACTGCATAGATTTAGTCAACACAGTAAATACTAAGTTCAATACTTAGCTGCCCTACCAACTATAGGGTGTTCCAGGCCAGACGCGTAGACTCTTTACTTTTCAGCAAGTTAACTATTACCCATTTTTCTAACCGGGCTGGTTAAATTTATTTAATGCCCGGGAGAAATCGCTGACTAAGTCATCAATATCTTCAATACCAACCGATAGCCTGATCATCTGATCGTCAATACCCATTTGTGCGCGTTCTTTTGCTGTATTTTCAGCATATATGGTGGCGGCCACTGGCAGTGCTAACGTGCGGTTATCGCCTAGGTGCGTAGCACATATTACGAGTTCCAGTGCATTCAGCAAAGCCACCACATCTAACGCTTTAGCTAGAGTAAAGCTCAATATTGCGCCATATCCGTCGTGAAAATGTTCTCTAGCGATATAGTGTTGCGGGTGATTCGACAATCCCGGGTAAAATACGCGCTCTATTTTCTCGTGAGAGGCTAAAAAAGTGGCTAGTTTAAGTGCGTTGTCACAGGCTTTTTGGGTGCGCAATGCCAACGTTTCCATTCCTATGGAAATCGCATGTGCGCTTTGGGGGGCAAGGGTTGCGCCCAAATCGCGTAAACCCTTTTTCTTTATCTGGGTTAAACCCCATTGTGAAGCATCGCCATTTTGATACTGGGGTTGAATGTTAGGAAACGTCTGCCAGTCATAATTCCCCGTATCAATTACTGCGCCACCTAACACATTACCATGCCCAGACAGGTACTTGGTTAGAGAAGTTACAACCAAAGAAGCATTCATCGCTTTTGCGTTAAAAATCACAAAAGGGGTCATCGTGTTATCCACAATGAATAGTATGCCGCGTTCTTTGCAGTAGCGTCCAATAGACTGGATATCGGCTACCTGAGTGACCGGGTTTGCGATAGTTTCGCAGAAGACCGCACGAGTATTAGGTTGGTACGCATCAATCACTTCTGTCAGCTTGGTTACGTCAACATAGCTAATTTGAATACCGAAGGATTCAAGCGTACCCATGAAGCTTCGCGTATTCCCAAAAAGATAACGGCTTACAATTATATGCTCGCCTTGTCTGAACAATGCTAAGAATGTACTAGAAATGGCGCCCATGCCCGTTGCAAAACATAATGCACCCTCACCGCCCTCTAACTCATTGATCATTTCCTGTAAAGCACTAACAGATGGTGACGATGAACGCGAGTAAACGTGGCCGGCCTGCTTACCCTGAAACACATCAATAATTCCTTGTGCATCCTCGTATTCGTACAACACCGAATTGGTCGTAGGAGAATGAACTGCTCCTTGTTCAATATTATTGTTTTTCCGATCAAGATGAACTAACTGTGTAGTCATGCCTTGCCTGCTCACCTATTTATACTCCGTCACTTTGCACTGGGATGGATATCTTGCTGTCACCGTAGCATAAAATGCATAAATTGTTTGCATTTGTTCGTCTATATTATCTTCGATCTTTAGTACGGGTCCAAAAATGAGTCTTTTGCGCTTGTAATCCAACCCTACACACTGGACAGGAACGTGTGCCGCATTCGCAATATGCAAAAAACCTTTGCGCCATGGGTACACCGCCTTTCTCGTTCCTTCTGGAGCCACCACCAACACTATTGTTTGTTTTTTTCGGATACTTTCTGCGGCTTGGGCTACCACACCATGCGCCCTGCTTCTATCTACAGGTATACCCCCTATGCGCTTCATAAACCAGACCAAGGGCGGCCTAAACAACGTATGCTTGCCAAAGAAGCACACTTTCAACCTCATCGACATGATGATTAGTACGCCAAGTACAAAGTCCCAGTTTGATGTATGGGGAGCCATCGATAATACGACTTTCGGCACGCTAATCATTTCCCCTTGGGCCCGCCACCCCATTTGCTTTAACAACCACTGACAAAGCGATGAGAAAACTGTGCTGCCACCTGACTCATAAGTGACGGGCTTAATCTTAGGAGTGATTAACACAGGGTCTGACATTTTTAACGAGTTTTCCACACTATGAATGTTTGCACTCTGAAAAGCATTTTCACTGGTCCAGCTGGAGTTCCACCCACCCTAATGCCAAATAGTATGGCGAAAAAGCTTCAGAGGAAGCGTATCGTTAGCTTTCCCATACTTCCCGAAAACGTTAGATCCGCAAAGTAAAAAGTAATACGTAGCGCTTATGTTCTAAAAAAACGTAAGTATTGCGTTATACGTTACTAATGAATTTTCATTTACTGACGTACTTACGAATAACATTATTTAAATCGGCAAGGTCATATGGTTTCGGTAAACACTCATCAAAACCCAATTCTCTATACAATTCGCGGTCAGATCTCATCACATTGGCAGTTATAGCGACAATTGGAAGATCAGCATAATGACGTTTAATTTCCACGCACGCGTCCTTACCATCCATCACCGGCATTTGAATATCAAGAAAAACCAAATCAGGCTTTTCCGTTAAAACACTATCCAAAGCTAATCTTCCATTGGCTACAACTTTAAGCTCAACGTTATATGGCTCAAGCATAGACGAAAATATCATCTGATTTATTTCGTTATCTTCAGCCAGCAATATTCGACCTTTTACTGACGTCATTTCCGGAAGTTCAATATTACGTGCAATTCCTTTCTCAACGCCTGGGGCTAGAGGTAAAAAGATCCTAAACTCTGAGCCTTCACCAACTTTACTTTCTACCGATATCGTACCGTTCATGAGTTCAATTAATCGTTTAGTGATAGGTAAGCCCAGGCCCGTTCCCCCAAAATGGCGTGTGGTTGAGGAATCTGCCTGCCCGAACCGCGTAAATATTTTTTCCAATTGGGAAGGGGTCATTCCACACCCTGTATCGCGAACTGTGATTAACACTCCATTTTCTGGTTCGAACGATTCTAAGGTCAATGTGACAGCTCCGGCATGCGTGAACTTGACAGCATTCGAACATACGTTTAGCAAAATCTGATTAACTCTAACAGGATCGCCTTTCCAATATGTGGAATGGAGTCGGTTGATTATTTCAAATTCTATCCTCTTCTCATTGGCCATGGGATATAAATCTGATTGAATGACCTCAAGAATAGATGGTATATGAAAGTCTATATATTCTATGTCTAGCTTGCCCGATGCAATTTTGGAAAAGTCCAATATATCATTAATGATTGCTAGCAAATTTTTACACGATTGGGTACTTTTACTTAATATACTTTCACCTTTAGCCGATAAATTTTCACGCTTTAGCAGCTGGAGTCCGCCATAAATACCATTCATCGGTGTTCTGATTTCATGACTCATATTAGCCAAAAAATCACTTTTCGCTTTTTCACTTTCCTCTGCTTTAGTACGAGCAATTGATAGACTCTTAAATGCTTTTCGCACCTCACCTCCCATCCAGGTCAAAGTTTTCGCGAGTTGTGTTACTTCCAGAATCGCTTTATTAACGTGAAATTCCTTCATTTCGTGAGCTTTATTCGCTCTCGCTTGCAGAGTAAGAGACAAGATAGGATCGATAACACGTTTCTTTACAAAAATGCTTGCGATAACCACTAATATCAGAAGCAATGCCTGAGCAGCAAAAACAGCGTTCAGACTAATCGTTTTAGCTTTTTCAAAGTTAGCTAGGCGCTGGCTGAGCAACATCAACTCTTCTTGTTCGAATTGTTCCAAAAGCCCTTTTATTTCAGTCATTAAGTTCTTACCAACATCACTGTTTACCACCTCTATTGCTGCTTCTTTATTGCCTTCCTTAGTAAGCTGTATAGTAAGTCTAAGTTCTTCAAATTTTTCTGTTATTAAACCTGACAGTTCATTAAGACGTGTTGTTTGACTTGGGTTGTCAGACGTTTTATTTATTAGGGCATTCAGGTTTCGGTCTGCTTGGGTTGTACCGTCGTGATAAGGTTCGAGGTAGGCTTGGTCTTCCGTAACAAGAAATCCGCGTTGGCCTGTTTCGGCATCTTTAACGTTTGATAATAGAGATTTGCCAAGAATAATGACTTCGTGAGTATGTCTAACCCAGCGCTCGCTTGTATTGGTCATGTTCTGACTAACTATGAAAACAGTGAAATTCATAATCAGCACACTGATCGCTACAATGAGAAAAAGCTGAAAAGCCTTTTTTAATGACAGTTCCAAACTTCTCTTAACTCCTTCAATTAAGAATGTTGCCCTAATGACACGCTAATTACTTACCAGCTTTTGCATACTGCTATGTTCCTCTACCCTTTTGTTCGGTTAAAGGCACAGTCTCGGATATAACAAACATACGGTACATTCGGGTTAACAAAATTTTTTTTTGCTAATTTCGCATGTTTACTTACCGCACCCTCACGCTTTCACGTTATATGTTTATTGGAACTATATTTAAAGATATCAATGAAATGAACAAATGCAAGCAATTGCCTTTTACACACATAATCTACGACTAGTTTGGTTACGCTACGCTTTTGTATCATTGCTGCGCAGAGCCACGAGTTCTTAAAAGAGGAGGTCTTACCACTTTTACCAAACCAATCTGTGAAGAGTTAAAGGACCTAAAGCAGGCGAAGGCCGTTCGAATGCCGGGTAACTGCCTTCCTCGCGACAAAGAAAACGACGCGTCACAGTAATTCGATGGCACACAAATCGTAAATCTCTTTGCCTAATACGCTTTACTTAAATACCTTTGTCTTACTATGGACATCTCGACAATCGTTGCAAATCAATATTATAGCTGGCTGTAGAAACAAGAAGCCATAACGCATCTCTATTTACCTTTACACAACTATTATCTTCTACGTTTCAAAAATAAAAACCATTACCTGCCATTTAGCAAACTATCTTGGTGCCGAATCTTGGATGTATGCCCCTATACTCGGTTATTTTAATTTAGGGAGGCGCAAACGCGTATACATGTCTCGTCATTATAACCCTCCAACTATTTAAGACACCTTTTTATCTCATCAGTTTCCATGACAGGCCACGTAAGACCCCGACGATCTCCCATCGTAAATGTCATACTAAAAAGAGTTGTATACCCAGTTAAACGTCAATTTGTTATGCGACCCGATATTTATTTAATTTGATAGATTACTCGATCTTTTACAGAGCAATGGCATAATGCGACTCATTAATAATGATTTTTATAGCCTAAGGAACTCTTGTGTTTGAAGTGTTAACTCCCCTAGCGCCCGACCCTATATTAGGACTTTCTGTCGCATACAATGAAGATAGCCACCCGCAAAAAATTGATTTGGGTGTGGGTGTTTATAAGAATGAACAAGGCCATACCCCCATTTTAAGAGCGGTGGCAAAAGCACAACAAAAGCTATTGGCGACAGAAAAATCAAAAACGTACATTTCGCCGCAAGGTAATCAAGGTTATATAGATGGCATGCTAAGGTTACTGCTGTCTGATCACAGTAAGGCATTACTGGATAATCGAGTAGCCGCTGTTCAGGCACCCGGTGGATGTGGGGCTTTGCGTATTTTGGCAGAGTTGATAGTACGCGCGAATAAAGATGCCAAAGTATGGGTAAGTGACCCAACCTGGGCGAACCATATCCCTCTGATAGGTTCAGCTGGTTTGTCAATTGAGACCTACCCTTATTTTGATAAAAATACTGCAAGCATTAATTTTGATGCAATGATGCAGACGTTGCGTCAGTGTAACAAAGGAGATGTGGTTCTTTTGCACGGTTGCTGCCACAACCCTACCGGCGCAGATTTAACTAATTCGCAGTGGGATCATATCCTGCAAGTTGCTAAAGAGCGTGAATTCGTTCCGTTTCTGGATGTAGCCTACTTAGGCTTTGGTGATGGTTTAGATGAAGACGCTTACGGTATTCGTCTTCTTACTGATAACCTACCTGAAGTGCTTATCGCAGCTTCATGTAGTAAAAACTTCGGGCTTTATCGTGAGCGTGTTGGTTTAGCTGCTATCGTGACAAAAGATTCCGCTAACAGTCAGGTTGTACAAGGGCAAATCCAATCGGTCGCCAGGGGCATTTACTCTATGCCGCCCAGTTATGGGGGAGCTCTGGTTGATTTAATTTTAAACGACGAACAGCTTAGACATGAATGGGTCTCAGAAGTTGACGAAATGCGTAACCGCATGAAGTCGCTTCGTTCAATGTTAGTCGATCAACTGGCAGTTAATGGTGCGGATCGCGACTTCAGTTTTATCAACCGCCAAAAAGGCATGTTCTCGTACCTGTGTATTACCCCTGAACAAGTGAGGGATATTCGTACAAAACACAGTGTTTATTTTGTCGAATCCAGTCGGGTAAATATTGCCGGCATTAATCACAATAATGTTGAGGCACTGGCTAAAGCCCTCGTTGATGTAATCCAATAACGTCGGAGTTAGGGTGGGCCTCGCTCACCCATTAGTATCGCTTGCCTATGCTAGAAAAATTCGATGGATTGGTGATGATTGCCCTCTTCTTGTTCAGCGGGAATGGCAAATTCATCGATCTTCGTTTTTAATCTTATCGTTACGGCGCTTAAAAGCGTATCCAAATCCGCCATCCCTTCGTTATTCGCTCGGGACTCTAATTCTTTTTCAATTAGGTCCACAAAAAAGTTTTCCTGAACTTCAGTCAGTTCCAACTCATGAAAACTTAAGTGAATTTTCGCACTCACGGTATCTACTATAGTGCGCATTTCTTTACTTAAATTAATGACATTTTCATTTAATTTTCCCAGTACGACCTGCATATCGGAATATGTGTCATACAGAGCCTTTTGTTGCAATAGTTTGACATGTTGGGTGTTTATCGAAGTGATTAGCTTTGCGCCCATATCAAGAATACAGTCGTAAATAACGGTGTCATTGTCCGTGATATGTTTAACCAACAGTGAGACATCCCCATCATTAAGCATGATTCTTCTACCGAAACGGTAAATTCGCCCTTTGTCATGCAAAACATTAAACACCTTCTCTGTGGTCTCGTCGCATGGCGTTAAATCCGTGTCGAAATACTCAGTGTGGTTTTCGCTGCGTAACGATAACGCACAGTGAATCCCACTCCCTGCTAGCGTTAATAGAATTCTTTTGGCAATACTTCTGCTATCTCCTGCACTACTGATGGACGCTGCCAAGTCCATTCCAATTCCATAAATAGAAGCCTGACTTAACGCAGTTTGTGTAACCTCTTGCGACTCTGAAACCGCTTTTTTGACGCCATGAATGGCTTCGATATTCTTTTTTAGAGCCAAGATATTTTCGGTGAACTGTATGACTTTATACGGCTTGGTGAAGTAATAAGAGATCCCTCCCTGGAACGCCTTCGTCATGGCGACTTCACTTTTTTCTTCTGTTACTACAATAATAATAGGCTCAGAAAATTGATCACCTTCGTCAACGAGCGCCCCTAATGAATCAGCTGTTTGCTGTTCGATCTGCCATTCACAAATGACCAAATGCTGATGGTCAGTCTTAAGAGCGTGTGTGGCGGATGGAAAATCCTTCACCTTACTTATATTAAAAGAGTCTGACAGTGCTAATTCGTAAATTTCGGATTGGGTATCGTCGGGTTCAACAATGAGTAAATTTAACATTCAACCTCCCTATCAATTGCTTTCATCTAATACCCTATACATGAGTGCGTGAGCCCACATCTTCGCGGATTGATATAGGTGTTTGAGAGTGGAAATTTAACGAGTAGCGATCTCCGATTAAATTTGTATAAAACCCACTTTCCACAAGTATAGGGGATAATTTAAAAAAATCGCCAATTACACATAATTAACGCTCTGCTTAGTAAAATTAATACCTGTAGCCGCCAGGTTATACCCCTTATAGCAATTGAATTAATCTATTGATCATTTCACGTTCAACCTCAACCAATGACCAAACTTTAACCAACCCTTTCTATTTTGTAATACTTTTAGCGGTTTTCCGGTGCTTGATAGTTACAGCGCTAATTTGGGCCACGAAATGGTGTGTAGCGCTTAGTTTTTAACGCTTTTAGTGCTGCTCTACCATTGTTCTTTTTTCAGTATTATTACAATTATGTGAAGAAAATTGGTAAAGGTGCTGGTATCATTCGCGTCCGCAGTAATAGCTGATTATATTAATTATTAATTCAGCGAAACGTTAAAAATATGTTGCCCACATTTAGACGCGGCGGCTATTTAAGATCAATCAATAACAATAATAATATTTAAGTCAATATCGCATATTGCGGAGAAAACACATGCTAAAATTAACCCGAGTAGCCCTTTTGGTTACAAGTGCACTAGTTGCAACTGGCCAGGCTTCGGCGCAGGAAACCTCCTCAGAAATTCGTGGTCAGGTACTCGATACCTCTGGCAACCCAATTTCTGGTGCTATTGTCGAAGTTATCCATACCCCTACAGGAACCAGGAAGGTTTTAACTACTACGGATAGCGGTATTTTCCAAACATCAGGACTAACAGTAGGTGGACCTTACATTGTTAGATTACAAGATGGTTCACAGTACGAAGCGCAAACCATCGATGACTTATTTTTACAGTTAGGTCGAACTGCAAGCGTATCGTTAACCGCTGCAGAAAGTCAGCCTGAATATGAAACTATCTCAGTGACTGGGCAAGTGGCGATGTCAGGTGCTTTAAAAAAAGGGCCAAGTTCTGAGTTTACTGAAGGTGACATCAACAAAACCCCTTCTATCAGTCGCGATATCAAGTCGTTATTAAAGCGTGACTCTAAAATTATCGTTGACCCCACCGCAGACGGCGGCCCGGCAATGTCAATTGCGGGAGGAAGCGTACGTGGTAACAGTCTGACCGTAGATGGTGTAAAACAAAACGATGACTTCGGTCTAAATAAGAATGGTTACCCAGGCCGTCGTACCCCGATTTCCCTTGATGCCATTGAACAGTTGTCGGTTAATATTGCCCCATTCGATGTAACCTATGGTGATTTCCAAGGTGGTAACGTAAACGTTGTCACTAAATCGGGGACGAATGAATTTCATGGTTCTGCTTTCTACTTCCGTTCTGACGACAGCATGATCGGCGATGAAAGCGAAGGTCAAGATTTAAATATTGGCGAGTTCAAAGAAGACACTTATGGCTTCTCAGTTGGTGGACCTATTCTGGAAGACAAACTTTTCTTTTTCGCATCATATGAAAAATTTGAGTCGACTTCCCCCTACTCTTTTCCCTTCGACAACGAAAACGGAACTGTAGAGCCTAATGAGCGTATCGGTGTAACACAAGCCGATTTCAACCAGATTGCGCAAATTGCGCAAGATGTGTGGAACTATGACATTGGTGGCTACAACGTACCCAAAGAAGAAGAAGACGAAAAACTGCTGGTTAAATTAGATTGGTATATCAATGATGATCATCGTGCATCATTAACCTATCAAGATAACGAAGGTAATACGGTTCGTGATTATTGGGTAGAGACTTTTCCTAACTCTAACGTTGCCAGTGCTGAATCAAACCGTTACAACCAAGCTGAAACGTTAGAAGCAGTTAGCTTACAGGTTTTCTCGGACTGGAATGATGATTTCTCTACTGAAATTAAGCTTTCAAATAAAAAGGTTGAAACCAGTCAGGATCCATTGCTAGGCGCTAACTTTGGTCAAATGCTGATAAATACCGACAATGGTGGGCAATTATATATAGGTCCAGATCAGTTCCGTCACGCCAATGAGTTAGATAACAACCGTTTTGCAATGAAACTGAAAGGTGATTATTACCTCAATGACGAGCACAAGCTAACGTTTGGTTGGGAACATGAAGAATTAGAAGTTTACAACTTGTTTGTGTTCGGTTCATTAGGATTCTCCAATTTCGCCAGCGTTGACGATTTTGCCAATGATAGAACTGTGCACGTTTTCCAAAATGCGTTAGACGGAAACCCGCGTAGTGCTGTAGATGAATTTGAATATTCATTAGACACCTTCTATTTACAAGACGAGTGGAACATCAATTTTGATTTAACACTTACTTACGGCTTCCGTTACACAACGTACGCTAACGATGATCTGCCCGCGTATAACAAATTTTTTGAAGCTCGTCATGGCTACACCAATCAACACAACTATGATGGCTTAGACTTATTTGAACCTCGCGTAGGCTTTACCTATAACTTTGATGAAGAGACAGTATTTCGGGGTGGTTTAGGTCTATTTGGCGGCGGCGGTCCCAATGTTTGGCTTTCAAATTCTTACGGAAACGACGGTGTTCGCAAAGCATTTAGAGTATGCGCGAGTGAACAAACAGGCCTTAGTGGTTTCGGCGTTGCGGTGTGTGATTTTGATGGGAGAACGACACCTCAAGTAATTCTGGATCAGCTTGCTGCGGCAAAAGGCATGAATAACGGTGATACCAACTCCGTGTCGCCTGATTTTGAAATACCGAGCGTGTGGAAATTAAACCTAGGTGTCGAACGCAGACAAGATATTCCTTATTTAGGTGAAGACTGGACGTTAAGTGCTGACTTCATTTTAAGCGAAGTCAACAACGCAGCTATCTATCGTGAGCTTAACCTTGATCAAGTTGGCACGGCGCCTGACGGCCGCCCAATTTATAACGAGGTCTCACCCTTTGACCTTTCTTTGGAAAATACAGGTAAAGGCGGTGGCCAGGTTTGGAGCTTCAGCGCGAACAAGAACTGGTACACAGACTACGGTGTATTTGGGTTAGACCTTGGTTATACCTATCAGGATATAGACGAAGTTAATCCGGGTAATGCCTTCATTGCATTTGAAGGTTACTCGATGCCGGCAAACTATGACTTCCAATCTGAGACTCTTTATAACTCAGAATATGAAGTTCGCCACGCCTTGTCAGCAAACTTCAGCTGGAGTGAAGCACTGTTCGGTGACAACTTGACCACTATCAACGTCCTTTACACTGGCCGTTCGGGTAGACATTACAGCCATACCATGCGTTCAACTACTGCTGAGTTTGGCGGGTTTGTGAACTCTTCATTTGCTGACTGGACTGCGTACAACTCACAGTCACTGTACATTCCCACAGGACCAAATGATTCAATCGTTACCTACGCGCCAGGTTTCGATCAAGAGGCTTTCTTTGGTTATATCAATGGCAATGACTGTTTAGCTGACAATGCGGGTACGATTTCTCGCCGTCACGCTTGCGAGAGCGACTGGATTAACCGTATTGATGTACGTTTTATGCAGGAATTCATGATTACTGATGAACAGGCTATCGAAGTTATCTTTGATATCGAAAACCTGGGTAATCTGTTGAATGATGACTGGGGCCGCGCTGCGGGTTATGTACAACCATTCAATGCGCCTGTTGTTGACGTATCAATTAATGACAATGGTCAGTACGTATACGATAACTTCTCTGAGCCACAACCAACAGTAGCATCTGTAGCATCTGTATGGAAAGTTCAGCTAGGTGTGCGTTACAGATTCTAATAAGCGCTCCTTAGGAGCTGAGTCGACGTTTTAAAGTAAAGACCCTCAATATTGAGGGTCTTTTTTTAGGTATTAAAAAACCTGCTATCAACTAGATAGCAGGTTTAATTGCAATGTAGTGGTATGGAGCGTTTTCTAGCTCTCTTCAGCTTCCTGCTTTTCGGTACTTTGCATATTATAGGTGAAGTTTAATTTGTCACCGTCATATTCAACATTAACATTACCACCTTTATTCAGTTCGCCAAATAACAGTTCATTAGCTAGTTCTTTCTTAATTTCTTCTTTTATCAGACGCGCCATGGGTCTTGCTCCCATTGCTTTGTCATAACCTTTTTCTGCAAGGTAAGAACGTGCGCCCTGCGATACTTCCAAAGATACCCCTTTCACGTCCAACTGCGCCTGCAATTCAATAATAAATTTATCCACTACTTGAAGGATAACCTCTACATCGAGGTGATTAAACCATATGATGCCATCAAGCCGATTTCTAAATTCGGGGGAAAACACTTTATTAATTTCCGACAATGCATCATGGCTATGATCCTGTTGACGGAAACCAATAGATTTTCTTACTGTTTCCTGCACACCCGCGTTCGTAGTCATCACCATCACTACATTACGGAAATCAACTTTTCGACCGTTGTTATCGGTTAAGGTACCGTGATCCATCACCTGCAGTAAGATGTTGTAAATATCACTGTGTGCCTTTTCTATTTCGTCCAGTAACACCACTGAATAGGGATGCTTAATGACCGCGTCGGTTAATAACCCTCCCTGATCAAAGCCGACGTAACCCGGAGGCGCACCAATTAAACGGCTCACAGCATGGCGTTCCATGTATTCTGACATATCAAAACGCACCAGCTCTACGCCCATAATTTTTGCCAACTGCTGGGTCACTTCTGTTTTACCCACCCCCGTTGGCCCTGCAAACAGAAAACTACCAATTGGTTTTGTTTCAGTACCTAAACCTGAACGTGACAGATGAATAGCGTCGGTAAGCGTTTCTATAGCTTTATCCTGACCAAATACCACCATCTTAAGGTTACGACCTAAATTTTGGAGCACGTCTTTATCAGAAGCCGATACCGACTTCTCTGGAATGCGTGCCATTTTCGCTATGATTTGCTCGATATCTCCCACACTAATGGTTTTCTTACGCTTAGATTGGGGCAGCAAGCGTTGACTCGCTCCCGCCTCATCAATCACATCAATAGCTTTATCTGGTAAGTGACGTTCATTAATATATTTAGCAGAAAGTTCGGCAGCGGCTTGTAACGCTTTTTGCGTGAAACGAACACTATGATGTTCTTCATACCGTGATTTAAGACCTTGAAGAATCTTTGTAGTATCACTTACACTCGGCTCAGAAACATCAATCTTCTGAAAGCGTCGTGCCAACGCCCTATCCTTTTCAAATATTCCCTGATATTCCTGAAAGGTGGTGGAACCCACACAGCGTAACTCGCCACTACTTAGTTTAGGCTTGAGTAAATTAGAGGCATCCATCACCCCACCAGAGGCTGCTCCCGCGCCAATAATGGTATGTATTTCATCAATAAACAGGATAGCGTCTTCATTTTTACTCAATTCGCGTAGAATAGCTTTTAGCCTTTTTTCGAAGTCACCACGATATTTAGTCCCTGCAAGCAGTCCACCTAAATCGAGCGAATAGATCGTGCTATTCTCGATAACTGCCGGCACCGTTTCATGCTCGATACGATAGGCTAAGCCTTCGGCAATTGCAGTTTTTCCCACTCCAGCTTCGCCCACCAGTAGCGGGTTATTTTTACGTCGGCGACAAAGGATCTGAATAGTGCGTTCTAACTCGGAATCCCGCCCAATCAAAGGGTCAATCTTGCCTTCTTTCGCTAACTTGTTCAGGTCAGTTGCATATTTAGCAAGTGCAGAACCGCCCTCTTCGGCCTCGGTGGCTTCTTCCGAAGATTCAGTAGAAGAAGTTCCTTCTTCATCCGCTTTGCTTACCCCATGACTAATGAAGTTCACCACATCTAGGCGCGTTACATCCGACTTTTTAAGAATATAAACCGCTTGGGATTCTTGCTCACTGAAAATGGCGACCAATACATTGGCCCCCGTCACTTCGTCTTTACCAGACGACTGAACATGGAAGACTGCTCGTTGTAATACACGCTGAAAGCCCAAGGTTGGTTGGGTCTCCCTCTCATTACTCTGGTCTTCTAAAATTAATGGTGTGGTATCTTTTACAAATTCAATTAATTCGCCTTTGATAGAGTCAATGTTCGCTCCACACGCTTTTAACGCTTCCTGAGCAGCACTGTTATCCAATAGCGCAAGCAGCAGATGCTCAACTGTCATGAATTCATGGCGATGTTCTCTGGCAAAAACAAACGCTTCATTTAAGGTTTGTTCTAAATCTTTATTCAGCATAATACGCGCCCTCTATTGGTTAACTACGCCTGCTCCATGGAACACATAAGCGGATGTTGATGCTTACGTGCATACTGATTGACTTGCATCACTTTCGTTTCGGCTACTTCGGCAGTGTATACACCGCAAATAGCTTTTCCTTGATAATGTACGGTCAGCATTAGCTGATTGGCCTTTTCAGTATCCATATTAAAAAATTGCATGAGCACTTCGACTACAAAATCCATTGGAGTGTAGTCATCATTGTTCAACAACACTTTATACATCGGCGGCGGTTCAACTTTCTTGCGCACCGTTTCACGCAATTTCTCTTTCTCAATACTAATGGTGTTGTCTTTACTCATAATTTAATCATAGTTTGTACCCAGCGGATTACTTAGAATTATTTTAATATTAATTATTCAATTTAGCCTTGACATCCGATGGTTAAAATATCTACAGTTTGTCTGTGATAAAGATTGTGACAGCTTTATCGCAGTGTTCCTATAGTTTTATTGTGGGGACATATTTGTGTGAGTTCAAGGATTAAGAGGAAGTCGAAGTATGGCGGTTGGTAAAGTAAAGTGGTTTAACAATGCAAAAGGTTTCGGATTTATCGTTCCTGAAGACGGTGGAGAAGACATCTTCGCGCATTACTCAACCATTCAAATGGAAGGTTATCGTTCCCTCAAAGCGGGTCAGGAAGTGACCTTTGAAGTACAACAGGGACCGAAAGGCTTGCACGCTGAGAATATCGGTTTGAAAGATGAGCCGGAGCGTTAAAAGTTAAACCTGAATTAATTTTAAACAAAAAAGGTCTTTTATTGATTCCTTTTGAATATAAAAGACCTTTTTTATGGCTGTAGACCGACCTTTTTAAAAGGTCGGCAATATAGATGCAAGCAGAAGTGAGCGTGATTCACTCTTCTGGAAGATAGTGTTGTGCCAGAATTAATAAGTTAATATTCCATTCAATAAAAAAGCCCGGTTCATAACCGGGCTTTTTAATGTCTATTGTTGCTGGTTAAGTGAATTAATCCAGAATTTCATGAAGTGTTTTACTTGGCGACATCGCGGTATAAACTTTATCCTCATCTGGATAATAATACCCGCCTATATCTTGTGGCTGTCCTTGGGTACTGTCGATCTCAGCGATGATAGTATCGACCTTCTGAGAAAGCTGCTCATGTACCGATTTAAAAGTTGCAGCTAAGTCACTGTCTTCAGTCTGGTTTGCAAGCTCTTGAGCCCAATACATTGCCAGATACACATGACTTCCTCGATTGTCTAGCTGACCTGCTTTACGTAGCGGAGATTTACCATTATTCAATAGCTGCTCTGTGGCCTTATCCAGCGCCTTGGAAATCAACTTAGCTTTATCATTTCCTTGTTTAATCGCGAGGTCTTCAAGAGAAACGGCAAGCGCCAAGAATTCCCCCAGTGAATCCCATCGGAGGTGTCCTTCTTCAACAAACTGTTGAACATGTTTAGGTGCTGAGCCACCTGCACCCGTTTCATATAGACCGCCGCCCGCCATCAATGGCACAATAGATAGCATTTTAGCACTGGTTCCTAGCTCTAAAATTGGGAACAAATCAGTCAGGTAGTCGCGTAAAACATTACCTGTCACCGAAATGGTATCCAACCCACGAATGGCACGCTCCATACTATAGCGGATAGCACGAACCGGAGACATAATCTGGATATCTAACCCTGACAAGTCATGGTCTTTTAGATACTTGTGGACCTTTTTAATGAGTTGCGCATCGTGAGCACGTTCATCATCCAACCAGAAGACTGCTGGCATGCCAGACTGACGTGCTCGGGTTACGGCTAACTTTACCCAGTCCTGAATCGGCGCGTCTTTAACCTGACACATCCGCCAGATATCACCTTCTTCAACATCGTGCTCAATCAGTACATTACCGTCCTGGTCGATAATCTGTACTTTACCATCAGCTTCCATTTCAAACGTTTTGTCGTGAGAGCCGTATTCTTCTGCTTTTTGGGCCATTAAACCAACATTCGGCACTGTGCCCATAGTGGTGGGATCGAAGGCTCCATGCGTTTTACAGAAATTAATAACTTCCTGGTAAATAGTTGCATAGGTACTTTCAGGAATAACAGCTTTAGTATCGTGAGCCTTCCCGTCCGGTCCCCACATTTTCCCTGAATTCCGGATCATCGCAGGCATTGATGCATCAACAATGACGTCGCTTGGTACGTGAAGGTTAGAAATGCCTTTGTCTGAATTGACCATTGCAATAGGTGGGCGGTCTGCATAGCACTTGTTAATATCTTTCTGGATCTCAGAACGCTGAGATTCAGGCAAGCTAGAAATCTTGTCGTAAACACTGCCTAAACCATTATTAGGGTTGACGCCCAACTCTTCGAACAATTCACCATATTTATCGAACAATTCTTTGTAGAATACTTTCACACAATGACCAAATACGATGGGGTGAGACACCTTCATCATGGTGGCTTTTACGTGAAGTGAAAATAATACATCGGTGTTCTTGGCGTCTTCAATTTGTTCTTCGAAAAATCTGCATAGCGCCTTTTTGCTCATGAACATGCCATCGATGACTTCATCTTTTTGCAGTTCAACTTTTGGTTTAAGGGTTTTCTTATTGCCCTTGGTGTCAGTAAACTCGATGCTGACGTGGCCCGCTTTTTCTATCGTCGTAGACTTTTCGCTGGAGAAGAAGTCGCCACCGCGCATATGCGCTACGTGAGAACGTGAAGCCTGACTCCACTCGCCCATTGAGTGTGGATGTTTGCGAGCATAATTTTTTACCGCTGTCGGTGCGCGGCGATCAGAATTACCTTCTCGTAATACGGGATTAACCGCACTGCCTAAAATCTTTCCGTAGCGTTCTCGGATGTCTTTTTCTTCATCCGTTTTAGGGTCTTCTGGGAAAGGAGGTACATTAAAACCTTTCGCATTTAATTCTTTTATTGCGGCTCTTAGCTGAGGAATGGAAGCACTAATATTCGGAAGTTTGATGATGTTTGCATTTTCGTCTTGCGTCATTTCACCCAATTCACTTAACGCATCAACAATACGTTGCTCGTCTGAAAGGTATTCAGGAAAATTGGCTAGAATACGCCCAGCGAGTGAAATATCTCTCAGTTCAACTTCAACGTCTGCTTCGCCCGCAAATTTTTTAATGATGGGCAACAGGGAATAGGTGGCCAGCATTGGCGCTTCATCTGTTTTGGTATAGATGATTGTCGACTTGGCTTTAGTCATTATATACCTCAATGTTGTCGGTATTTTTCTACCGTTTTAGTTCCGTTTTGATTTTTTTGCTAACATAACCTGATACAGTAATTTCTTGCTATCATGCATTGTAATAGGATTTATGGTTTACACTTCCTATTACTTTTTACTTTATTAAATGCTTAGCAAACTAGGTGAAATACCTATCATTAATCAGGTCATATTCAAAACCGCGCCCATTAGTATAGGGTCGATTACCTGAGTTACAAGTCATACCAATTGCTTATAGACTTTACACATGCTCCAAATTTTCGTTTTTTTTCTAAAAATGTAAGGATTACCTGACGCTCGATGAAAAAACAGTCAAAAACACTACGCTCCACAATAGTTCTATTTAACAAACCGTTTAATGTTCTTTCTCAATTTACTGACGCAGATAATCGCCAAACCCTCAGTGATTTCATCCAAATTCCCGATGTTTACGCAGCAGGTCGGCTCGATCGCGACTCCGAAGGCTTACTTGTTTTAACCAACGACGGTAAATTACAACATAAACTTGCTCACCCCAAAGCTAAAACCAGCAAAACATACTGGGTTCAAGTAGAAGGCGAACCCGATCAAAACGCCATTAATGCGCTTAAAGAAGGTGTAGAGTTAAAAGACGGATTAACTCAACCAGCTAAAGTTGAACTTATGTCGGAGCCCACAGTATGGGAGCGGGATCCGCCGGTAAGATTCAGAAAACATATTCCCACTTCCTGGTTACGTATCACTATCAGCGAAGGCAAAAACCGGCAAGTGAGAAGGATGACCGCGCATGTGGGCTACCCTACTCTGCGCCTTATCCGTTATCGTTTAGGAAACTGGACGATCGATGGTATTCCAAATGGTCATTATGTAACCTTGACTTAACGTAAATATTACTTGCTTTTCACTTCATCAAGAAAGCCCGACCTGAACGTGTCAATTGCCAATTATTCTGTTAAGATCCGCGACCTTTAATTTGCTCCAGAGGATACAAGGTACTCACCGTGTCAACTTCTTCAAAATCCATTGCTGATCCAGCTTCCAAGAAAGTCATCGTCGGGATGTCTGGCGGCGTAGATTCTTCCGTTTCCGCATACCTACTTAAAGAACAAGGGTATCAGGTGGAAGGCCTATTTATGAAAAACTGGGAAGAGGATGACAATGACGAGTACTGTGCCGCAGCTGAAGATTTGAAAGATGCACAATCCGTTGCAGACAAACTTGATATCCCGCTACATACAATCAACTTCGCAGCCGAATATTGGGACAATGTATTTGAGTACTTTTTGGAAGAGTACAAAGCCGGTCGCACGCCCAATCCCGACATCATGTGTAACAAGGAAATTAAATTCAAAGCGTTTCTTGAATTTGCTGCTGAAGATTTAGGCGCAGATTATATTGCTACGGGACACTATGTTCGTCGCCGACACCAGGGTGAGCATTGGCAACTATTGCGTGGTTTAGATACTAACAAAGATCAAAGCTATTTTTTGTACACGTTAGGTGAACAACATGTGGCCAAAACACTGTTTCCTGTAGGCGAGTTAGAAAAGCCGTTAGTAAGAAAAATTGCTGAAGAGCAAGGACTTATTACCCACGATAAAAAAGACTCGACTGGGATTTGTTTTATTGGTGAGCGTAAATTTAAAGACTTCCTTTCTCGCTATCTGCCCGCCCAACCCGGTCAAATCGAAACGGCTGAAGGGAAGTTAATAGGTGAACATGAAGGCTTGATGTACCACACGCTAGGCCAACGAAAAGGGTTGCATATTGGCGGTTTAAAAGAGCACGGTGATGAACCCTGGTACGTGGTGGATAAAGATGTTAAGCGAAATGTTCTGATTGTCGGCCAGGGTGCAGATCACCCTCGCCTATATTCTAACGGTTTAGTAGCAAAGCAGCTACACTGGGTAGATCGAAAAGAACTGGTAACGCCTGTTAAAGCAGTTGTGAAAACGCGTTACCGTCAAACCGATATTCCCTGCACAATCACGCCTACTTCCTCAGGTGAAGTAACAGTAATGTTTGATTCACCACAAAAAGCGGTAACTCCTGGCCAATCAGCCGTTTTTTATCAGGACGAAGTATGTCTCGGTGGTGGAATTATAGAGAGTTATATTCGTTAGTTATGACACCAGAAATCGAACAACATTTAGCGCTGGCGGGCGTTTGCCAGGCAGCAGCTTTAGTAAAGCAACTTGCCCGTCAAGGCAAAATAGACGAGCGCGCATTTGAAGCTAGTCTTTCCAGTATCTTAGTAACCGAGCCAGAAAACCCGCAACAGGTGTTTGGTAGCCTTGATAACCTCAAGCTGGGATATCAAATGTTAGTTTCTCAGCTTTCAGATAAATCAAACACAAAAGATACTGAAATTACCCGCTATGTAGCCAGTATTTTAGGGCTCGAGCGAAAGCTGGCGGGAAAACCAGATGCTTTAGATGAGCTAGCAAATAGAATATCTCATGTTCAACGGCAGCTAGCTCACGTCGATTTTGAAAATACGCAAATTGCCGCATCGTTGGCGAGTATTTACAGTGATATTGTCAGCCCGCTAGCGCCTAGAATTCAGGTAGCAGGTAACCCAGAGCACCTTAGTAAAGTAACCAATCAACAGCGTGTACGTGCCTTACTATTGGCAGGTGTGCGAGCTGCGGTAATGTGGCGTCAAATGGGCGGCAAGCGTCGCCAGATACTCTTTAAACGCAAACAAATTTTACGTAGTGCTTATGAAGCACTTAAGTTAATTAATTAATCGAGGTGTAACAGGTGGAACTGACTCAGTTAACCGCAATTTCTCCAGTAGACGGTCGCTATGCTGGCAAAAGTGAAGCATTAAGAAGCATATTTAGCGAGTACGGTTTGTTAAAATACCGCGTCGAAGTAGAAGTTCGCTGGCTACAAATGCTTTCTGACACTCCCCAGATAAACGAAGTCCCTGCTTTCACAAAAACAGCCAACCAACTACTAGATAACATTGTGGCTGATTTTTCGGTTGTGGATGCCCAGCGGATAAAAGAAATAGAACGTACTACCAATCACGACGTCAAAGCGGTCGAGTATTTTTTGAAAGAAAAAGTCGCAGATAGTGAAGAATTAAATAAAATTAATGAGTTTATCCACTTCGCCTGCACCTCGGAAGATATCAATAACCTATCACACGGACTTATGCTCCGTGAGGCCCGCGAGTCAGTTATTTTGCCTTACTGTGATAAACTGATTGCTGCATTGAGTAAACTAGCACACGAATATCGCGACATTCCAATGATGGCGCGCACCCATGGTCAGCCTGCCTCTCCCACTACTATGGGGAAAGAAATGGCGAATGTGGCGCTGCGCTTAATCCGTCAGCGGAAGCAAATTGCTCAGGTAGAACTATTGGGTAAAATCAACGGTGCAGTAGGAAACTATAACGCTCACCTTTCCGCTTATCCAGATGTTGACTGGCACACTCTTTCAGAAAAGTTTGTCACCCGTTTGGGCCTGGAGTGGAACGCATTTACTACTCAAATCGAACCACATGACTACATAGCAGAGCTATTTGATGCTGTTGCACGCTTTAATACAATTCTAATTGATTTTGATCGTGACGTTTGGGGCTATATTGCCTTAGGTCACTTCAAACAAAAAACAGTGGCTGGGGAAATTGGCTCTTCAACTATGCCCCATAAAGTTAACCCAATAGACTTTGAAAATTCTGAAGGTAACCTTGGATTAGCTAACGCAGTATTTAATCATTTGAGTGCCAAGCTTCCTATTTCACGATGGCAACGGGATCTTACCGATTCAACGGTTTTGCGCAACCTGGGCGTGGGTGCGGGATATTCTGTAATCGCCTATGAAGCTACCTTAAAAGGTATCAGCAAACTTGAGGTGAACGAAGCGAGCTTGAGTGCAGAATTAGATGCAAACTGGGAACTTCTGGCAGAGCCTATCCAAACCGTTATGCGCCGCTATGGTATCGAAAAGCCCTATGAGAAATTAAAAGAACTCACCCGCGGAAAGAAGGTAAACGCTGAAGTTATTGCACACTTTATCGACAATCTGGATATGCCGGAAAGCGCCAAAAGCGAACTAAAACGTTTGAGTCCAGCTACCTATATTGGTGACGCGATCAGGCTAGTAGATCAGTTACAATAGTCTGTTATTTTACTTAGTCTTGTTTCTGGTGCTAAATAACATTCCAGAAACAAGACTGTGGTTCAATTAATTTCCAGTTCACCATTAAAAAGCGCTAATCAATATCAAGCGAAAGTCGTTCAGCGGACGATTATTGTCGCTTTATTATGTCTGGTTTGCCAGTTCCCTCTGGCTGTTTACTATAATGCCCAGGTCACCTATTCAGCTTTTTTCAATTTAGCTATTCATTTTTCACTTCTGCTATGTGCTCAAATGCTCTCTAATGCGAACAAATGGCAAATGGCACGCTTACTTCTTAGTGCGACATATCTGTCATTCATCGTTAGCGCAACGTTTATTTGGCAAGAAAATCTTTATATTCAGCACTTTTTACTTTTCGGAGTGCTAGTGAGTAACAGTTTCTATTTGTACAACGAACGTTTCCAAAAGTGGTTTAGTAATGCTTTGATGATAAGTGTCTTTTTGGGTTTAGAAGTGTATTTTTCGATGTCCCTGGAACATTGGTCTTCAACTATCAGGTTGGCCAATAGCATCACGTTGGTAGGCGCTAGCTGTCTCATATTGTTTATGATGCAGCACTATACCAAGCAAAGGTGGCAACAAATTAAAGCATTACAATCACAAACGAACGAGCTACTTCGCACTTTTTTACCCCAACCCCAACACTTATCTCGAGCCCATTGGCCTAGTGGTTACCAAGAACGCTTCGAAAATGTCTGTGTGTTATTTGCTGATTTGCAAGGATATACCCAGTTATCACAACATTACGACGATGACGAGATTGTCACTATTCTTGATACTCTCTATCAGCAATTCGATCAGCTAGCGCGGGAGTTTCAAATTGAGAAAATAAAAACTAACGGCGATGAATATATGGCGGTAGCGGGCTTACCTTTTAGCGCCTCTGACTGTTCATCTAAACTAGAGCGTATCGACAATATAATAACCTTCGCCCGACATTTGATTAATACAGTAAACCAACTTTTCACGCAGCTACACACGACCTGCAACTTACGCGTCGGAATAGCGATGGGTTCGGTTACAGGAGGTGTGATAGGTAGCCAGCGTCTTTGTTTTGATGTGTGGGGAAAAACCGTTAATCGCGCAGCAAGTCTTGAACAGGTAGCGGCGCCTGGCTACATAGCTGTATGTGACGTTATCGCCAGAAATGCGGAAACTGCTGGTGTTTACCAAATTTTACGTGTTGAACGTGAAAACCAATCCCACCATATCATAGCTCCCAATAGTTAAGGTTGCATCAGCAATACTCAAAACGCATACTGTCGCTAACCTTAGCTCGCGTATACCGATTTCTTATGTCGTTTGATCCCTCAATGTTCCTGACACAATACTGGCAAAAAAAGCCAGTCGTTCTTAAGCAATTTTTTCCTGACTTTTCTGATTTTATCGATGAGCATGAATTGGCATATCTGGCCCAAGATAGCGAGCTAGATAGCAGAGCTATTATTCATAATGAAAAAAGCTGGGAGGTTATCCAAGGGCCGTTTGATAGTTTCACAGATATTTGTCGAGACTATTGGACGTTGTTAGTTCAGGGAGTAGACAAAGTGCATCCTGACGCTTCAGAGCTAATGGATGCATTTAGTTTTATCCCGTATTGGCGTATGGATGACCTAATGATAAGTTTCGCAGTGGAAGGCGCAGGCGTTGGTCCTCATATCGATCAGTATGACGTATTTTTAGTACAGGGAAAAGGAACGCGCCGATGGCGTGTAGGTCCCCCTGGCGAGCATAAGCCCGTTCATCCTCATCCCCTGCTTTCCCAAATAGAGCCTTTCGGGGCTGTAATCGACGTTGAATTGGAAACGGGTGATGTTTTATATATCCCCCCTAACTGGCCACACGAAGGAATTGCAACCAGTGACTGTGTTACATACTCGGTAGGTTTCAGAGCGCCCGATACAGAATCACTAACCCGCAGTTTTGATTTGTTGTTTAGCAATTCATTAGGGATCAGTAAACGCTACAGCGATCCTGAGTTAAATACACAAGAGTTTCCAGGTCTGGTGCACCATTCATCTATTGCTTCACTGAGAGATCAATTAATAGAAACCCTTAATCATCCGTTATGGGAACAATCTCTTCTTAGAATGTTGAGCGAGCAAGATCTGTTAGTAGAACCTCCTGAACAGCTACTCACGGAAGATGAATTTGAATACAAACTAAATCAAGGAGAATGTTTTGAACGTGTACCCGCGTGTAGACCCATTTTTACCGAACGAGATGGACTACTGGGCATTTTTATCGAGGGCGAATATTTTGAAATGACAACATCGCAAGCTTTAGTCAAAAAGTGTATGAGTGGTCTAACTGTTACCATTGAAGAGCTTAATGAAAGTCAGGATAAAAATGCATTTTTATCCCTTTTTACCGAGTTAACAAATAAAGGATATTGGATTAATACATCTGAATATGAGTACGTATGATATGGGGACGTGTGAAGGGAATAACGTTCACCTGAGCGACGAAAATAGTAGATGTGTAAAATCGTATTGAGCGTTAATTTTTTAAATTAAACGAATTTATTGTTGTGCAGTTGAATAAATCCACATGTATCCTAGCTCACACCCTTCTGTCTCTTCGACAATTCGTAATCTTACATCTGCGTCTGTAGATACCGCCGTAAGCGCCATTGAGATTTATAGGTGGACAGGCACTAACCATCCTTCAGAACAGTAGGATTTTGCCCTACCTTCAGCATAATTACCCCCCCTTTTCTTAGTGTTGGTAAAACTGTGCCTAGACCTCGTAAAAATCTTATCAATCTGTCTGATACCCCTTACTACCACTGCATCTCACGATGTGTACGGAGGGCCTTTTTATGCGGTAAGGACGATAATACGGGTAAAAGTTACGAGCATCGTCGACAA